>NZ_SNWR01000001.1:2110000-3325000 GCF_004362215.1 Paractinoplanes brasiliensis
ACCGGGGTCGACCAGCCCACGCACCACCCGCAGCAGCACAGCCACACTCCACCAGCCAGCGCACAGCCAGCGGAATCGACCAGCCCACGCACACCACCCGCAGCAGCACAGCCGCTGTCCACCAGCCAGCGCATACCAGCAGCGATCGACCAGCCCCACGCACCACTCGGAGCAACACCACACTCGACCAGCCAGCGCATACCCAGCAGGATCGACCAGCCTCACGCACCACCCGGAGCAGCACCGCCACACTCGACCAGCCAGCGCATACCCAGCAGGATCGACCAGCCCCACGCACCACCCAGAGCAACACCACACTCGACCAGCCGGCGCACAGCCAACGGACCGACTGGCAGCCACGCCACGACCCGGATCAACAGCGTTCATCGCGTCCGCGCAGCCACCGACCCGGCCACGCTTGACAAGCAGCGCACAGCCAACCAACCGACCGGGTAGCCAGCCACACTCGCCACCAACCGGAGCAGCACAGCCGCACTCGACCAACCGGCGCACAGCCAACGGACCGATCAGCAACCAATAGCACCCACTACGCCGATCAGCACGGGCGTGCTTGGCGAGGTGGCGCGGGGCTAGAGGCGGCGGTTGGCGAGGCTGGGCAGTTCGGAGCGGATGTGGTCGAGGCGCGCGAGGTCGAGGTCGGCGGTGACGATGCCTACGGTGTCGGGGGCCTGGGCAAGGACCGTGCCCCAGGGGTCGACGATCATGCTTCGGCCGAAACACGTACGGGATGGGTCGTGGTCTCCGATTTGGCCGGCGGCCACGACGTAGCACTGGTTTTCGATCGCGCGCGCCCGCAGCAGGACCTCCCAGTGGTCGCGGCCCGTGTGCAGCATGAACGCGGCCGGCACGATCAGGATGCGAGCTCCGCCGTCGACGGCCAGGCGCCTGTAGAGCTCGGGGAATCGCAGGTCGTAGCAGATGGACAGGCCGGTGCGGACCCCGGCGATGTCAGCCGAGACGGTTTTGTCGCCGGAAGCGACCGAGCGGGACTCCTGGTAGGAGACTCGGCCCGCGATCTCCACGTCGTACAGGTGGATCTTGCGGTAGACGGTGATGAGCTCGCCGCGCGGATCGAAGACCAGCGAGGTGTTGTAGGTGCGGTGCTCGTCGGGGCCGGCCTCGTGGAAGGAGCCGGCGTGCACCCAGATGCCCAGCTCGCGCGCCGCGGTGGCGAAGAACTGCGCGAACTCGCCGTCGATGCCTTCCGGCTTGGGCGCTGTCTTGCCGGGGCCCAGGTAGTCGACGTATTCCGGAAGCACGGCCAGCTCGGCGCCGGCGGCCGCGGCACGGTCGAGCAGACCCCGGGCAACCTGCAGGTTGTGCTCCCGATCGGCCCGTGAATTCACCTGACACACCGCTACTCGCATGAAGGAAGCCTACGAGCGGAGCCACCGTCGGCCAACCGCCGGAAGTAGCCCCTCGACCCAGTACCGAAGTATCTGGGCACAGCTCCGTGCCAGGGTCAGGATTGCGAGGCGCAGGTGACCGAGGCGGTGCGACTCAGGTCAGGAAGGGGCAGCGATGGTCAGAAAGGGGCAGCGGATGGTTACGAGGCGCAGCGGACGGCCGAAGGGGCAGCGCAGCCGACGGCCGGAGGGGCAGCGGACGGTCAGGAGGGGCAGTGATGAAGGGTCAGAGACGAGACAGCAGGGAGCGGATGAACCGACGATGTCCGGGGGCCAGCCGAGACCAGACGAGACGACCGGGCCGGTGGTCGTAGCGGACCAACATCACCTGTGTCAGGTGCGTTCCGGAGGTATGGAAGACCAGACGTGCGGTGATGCCGAGGGCGGCGCGGGACTCGAGGACGATCGCGGCCGGCGTGTTGCGGACGATGCGCCAGCCCAGCACCTGAGTGCGTGACCACGGCGGAGCGAGCGGGATGCCCAGGAGGGTCCAGGCGGTCAGCATCTGGGCTCGAGCTTTCCAGGGGGCGCGCTCGAGGACGAGGCGGGCCCACTGCTCGGCTGTGCGCGCCGGGCCCACCCCGGACGTCGACGTGATGGGGCTGGCCGAGGACGGCGACGTGATGGGGAGGGCCGAGGACGGCGACGTGATGGGGAGGGTGAAGGACTCGCGGTAGTGGACGGGGGTGAGGTCAGCAAGGGTCACGAGCGCAGGCGCCGGGTCGATCTCGCTGACGGTGGTCATGTCAGGCGGGACTGCATGGCTTCGGCAAGGGCCTGGATGCCCTTCAGGGGGCGGATCATCACGGTGAACTCGGTGATCTGGCCGTCGGGGCCGGCGTGGAGGAAGTCGCAGCCTTCGAGGTGCTTGTCGCCTATGCGGGCCTTGAAGAGGAGCGCGTGGGACGGGGCGTCGTCGAGCTCGTGGGTGTATTCGAAGTCCTCGAAGACGTGGATCACGGCACGGAGGATCGGGGCCACGGCAAAGCGGCCGCGGTAGGGGGTGTAGACGACTGGGCTTCGGAAGACGACGTCCTCGTGCAGGAGAGCCAGGGCGGCCTCCACGTCACGGGACTCGATGGCGGCTCGGAACGGGTGCACGGCGCGGCCCCTATACTCAACAAATTGATTAGGTGCGGATTAACTTAACTGGCCGCGCGGAAGGAAGTCCAGATGTCACTGCGCCATGCCTTGCTGGCCGCCCTGTCTCAGGGCGAGGCGTCCGGGTACGAGTTGGCCAAGCGGTTCGACGTGGCGGTCGCGGACTACTGGACGGCCACGCCCCAGCAGCTGTACCGGGACCTGGAACGGCTCGAGCGGGACGGTCTGGTCGAGGCGCGCGTCGTCGAACAAACCCGGCGGCCCAACAAACGTGTGTTCACCATGACGGAAAAAGGACTCGACGAACTGCGCGCATTCGGGCGCCGGCCGTCCAAGCCCCCGGCCATGCGCGACGAACTGCTCGTCAAGCTGCAAGCCGCCGACCGGACCGGTGAACCGGCCACCCTCGTCGAGGCGGCGCGGGCGCGAGAAACCCGATCGAGGGAGAAGCTGGCCCGCTACGACCAACTGCGGGATCGACTGCTCGACGGGCGCAGCGAAGACGAATACCTGCGCGACAGCGACGAAGTGGGCCCGTACCTCACGCTCATGGCCGGGCGGATGTACGAGCAGTTGAACATCCGCTGGGCGGCCACGGTGATCGAGACGCTCACCCGGCGGCAGAAAGCGCAGCCCGAGGCCGAGTGATCACGTGGCACGGCTGGGCCGGCGATCACCGCGGCGTAGCGCGGGTCGGACCATATGCCACGCGCGCGGGTGCGTCTGGTGACGACACACCCGCGTACGGGATGGGTCAGGCCGACTTTTCCTCGCGCTCGCGGCGCCGGCGGCCCACGAACTCGCGCGGGACGATCGTCGGGTTCACGTTTTCCAGCACGACCTCGCGCGTGATGACCACACGAGCGGCGTCGGGGTTGCTGGGCACCTCGTACATCACGGAGAGCAACACTTCCTCCATGATCGCGCGGAGACCGCGGGCGCCCGTGCCGCGCAGCATGGCCTGGTCGGCGATGGCCTCGAGCGCGCCGTAGTCGAACTCCAGCTCGACGCCGTCCAGCTCGAAGAGACGCTGGTACTGCTTCACGTACGCGTTCCGCGGCTCGGTCAAGATCTTGATCAGAGCCTCGCGGTCGAGGTTACGCACCGTGGTGATGACGGGCAGACGACCGATGAACTCGGGGATCAGGCCGAACTTCAGCATGTCCTCGGGCATCACCCGGCTGAAGATGTCATCGGTGTTCCGCTCGGAGATCGACCGCAGGTGAGCGCCGAAGCCGACACCGCCATGACCGACGCGGGACTCGATGATGCGGTCCAGCCCGGCGAACGCGCCACCCACGATGAACAGCACGTTGGTGGTGTCGATCTGGATGAACTCCTGATGCGGGTGCTTACGGCCGCCCTGCGGCGGAACGTTTGCCACCGTACCCTCGAGGATCTTCAGCAACGCCTGCTGGACACCCTCACCGGAGACGTCCCGGGTGATCGACGGGTTCTCGCTCTTGCGGGCGATCTTGTCGACCTCGTCGATGTAGATGATTCCCTGCTCGGCGCGTTTCACGTCGTAATCGGCGGCCTGGATGAGCTTGAGCAGGATGTTCTCGACATCCTCGCCCACATAGCCGGCCTCGGTGAGCGCCGTGGCGTCCGCGATCGCGAACGGCACGTTGAGCATGCGGGCCAACGTCTGCGCCAGGTGAGTCTTGCCGCAGCCGGTGGGGCCGATGAGCATGATGTTGGACTTGGCCACCTCGACGTCGCTGCCCGCACCGGGAGCGCCGCTCGACTCGGCCTGAATCCGCTTGTAGTGGTTGTAGACGGCGACCGAGAGCGCCTTCTTCGCCTGTTCCTGACCCACCACGTACTGGTCAAGGAACTGGCAGATCTCCATCGGCTTGGGAAGCTCTTCCCACTTCACCTCGCCGGTCTCGGCCAGCTCTTCCTCGATGATCTCGTTGCAGAGGTCGATGCACTCGTCGCAGATGTAGACCCCAGGGCCCGCGATGAGCTTCTTGACCTGCTTCTGCGACTTCCCACAGAAGGAGCACTTCAGTAGGTCGCCGCCGTCGCCGATCCGTGCCACCTACGTTCTCCTTGAGCTCATCGGCCGACTCACACCGGCCCTGATCACGAGGACTGATTGCCTCGTTGCCATCTCATCGTCTGCGGAACCGCGTAACTGAGGCTGCATGCTCGACGTTACCCGCAAAGGTGCCGTTCTCCGACCCCCCAAAACGGGCGTGTCAGGGGTCGGCCAGTTTATTGCGCCCGGCCGGCCCCCGACATGATGCCTCAGCCCACCGACTGCAGGCTCTTCTTGCGGCTCGCGAGCACGACGTCGACCAGACCGTACTCCTTGGCCTCCTCGGCCGTCATGATCTTGTCGCGATCGACGTCCTTGCGGACCTGCTCCGGCGTGCGGCCGGAGTGACGCGAGATCATCTCCTCCATCTGCGTACGCATGCGGAGGATCTCGCGGGCCTGGATCTCGATGTCCGACCCCTGGCCGTAGCCACCCTCGGTGGCCGGCTGGTGGATCAGAACCCGCGAGTGCGGCAGGGCCATCCGCTTGCCCGCCGTGCCGCCGGCCAGCAGGACGGCGGCCGCGCTGGCCGCCTGCCCCAGGCAGACCGTCGAGATGTCGGGGCGGACGTACTGCATCGTGTCGTAGATCGCCGTCATGGCGGTGAAGGAGCCGCCCGGCGAGTTGATGTACATGAGGATGTCGCGGTCGGGATCCGAGCTCTCCAGCGTGAGCAGCTGGGCCATCACGTCGTTGGCCGACGCGTCGTCCACCTGCACGCCGAGGAAGATGATCCGGTCCTCGAACATCTTGTTGTACGGGTTCGTCTCCTTCATCATCCCGTTCGAGGAACGCTCGACGAAGGAGGGCAGCACGTAGCGGTTGTGCACCGGCGCGAACCCGGAGGGCAAGGTCAGGTCAGTCATTGTTCAGCTCCTCAGTTCAGCGTTCCGGCGCCGTCGGAGACCTGCATGGCCCCGGTGATCACCTTGTCGATGAAGCCGTAGTCCTTGGCTTCCTCCGCCGTGAACCAGCGGTCACGGTCGGAGTCACGCTCGATCTGCTCCTGAGTCTGCCCGGTGTGGAAGGCGACTCGCTCCTGGAACATGCGCTTGGTGTACAGCATCTGCTCGGCCTGGATGGCGATGTCGGCGGCCGTGCCGCCCATGCCGCCCGAGGGCTGGTGCATCATGATCCGCGCGTGCGGCAGCGAGAAGCGCTTGCCGGGGGCGCCGGCGCAGAGCAGCAGCTGTCCCATCGACGCGGCCATACCCATGGCTACGGTCTGCACGTCGTTATCGATGAACTGCATGGTGTCGTAGATCGCCATGCCCGAGTAGACCGAGCCACCGGGCGAGTTGATCCAGAGGTGAATGTCGCGCTCGGGGTCCTCGGCGGAAAGCAGCAGCAGCTGAGCGCAGATGCGGTTGGCCACCGAGTCGGTCACCTCGCTGCCGAGGAAGATGATGCGCTCACGCAGCAGGCGGTTGAAGACCGAGTCGTCGAGGTTGCCACTGAGGGATTCACCGCGCAGCGCGGGGCTCGCGGGAAGATGAAGATCGGTCATGGCAGCCCTTCACAGCTGACTGTGCCGGCCCGGTGTCCGCGGCCGGCAAGTTGTCCGTCGTACGACCAACCTAACCGGTCGATTGCGCATCAGCTTCCCGCTCGGGCAGGTGTTCGCTGACAGCGCAGGGCGCTCCAGGAAAACCAAAAGACCGCGATCGCCCCGGGAGGCGATCGCGGTCCGGAGATTCAGTGGTTGTGGCCGGTGTGGTCGTCCTCGGAGGCGGCCCGCAGGTCGTCGAGCGTGAGGACCGTGCCCTCGGAGTCCTTCATCTCGACCTGCTCCATGACCGAGGCCAGTGCCTTGCCACGGCGCACGTCGCCGAACACGGCGGCCGCCGCGCCCGACTGCACGAGCTGGTCGTAGTACTGCTGCGGCTGCATCTGCGCCCGCTGCGCCCGGTGCACGATCTCGTGACCGAACTCGTCGTCGGAGACCTGAACGTCCTCGGCGTCGGCGATCGTGTCGAGCAGCAGCTGAATGCGGACGCCCTCGACGGCGGCCTCGGTCAGCTCCTGGTCGATCTGCTCCTCGGTCTTGTCCTCCGAGGTCAGGTAGTCCTGCAGGGTCGCGCCGATCCGCTCCAGCTGGTCGGTCATGGCCTGCTTGCGGCCCTCGACCTCGTCCTTCACGACGCCCTCGGGCGCCGGGATGTCGGCCGCCTCGACCAGCTGCTTGAGCGCCTCGTCACGGGCCGCGTAGATCTGCTCGACCTTCTTGACCTTGGTCAGCCGCTCGCGCAGGTCGTTACGCAGCTCCTCCAGCGTGTCGAACTCGCTGGCCATCTGCGCGAAGTCGTCGTCGACCTCGGGCAGCTGCTTGTCCTTGACGCTGCGGACCTTGACCTCGACCTCGGCGTCCCGCCCCGCGAAATCGCCACCCACCAGCTGCGTGGTGAACTGGGCATCGGCGTCCGCGACCAGGCCCACCAGCACCTCGTCGAGACCCGGGAGCAGCTGCTTGCTGCCCACCTCGTGCGAGATGTTGGTCGCCGAGCCGCCCGGAACCTCCTGGCCGTCGACCGTCGCCTTCAGGTCGAGCTGCACGTAGTCGCCCTCGGCGGCCGGCCGGTCGACGGTCTTCAGCGTGGCGAAACGCTCACGCAGGCCGTTGATCTGCTCGTCGATCTCGTTGTCGCCGATCTCGACCGCCGGAACCGTCACCGAAATGGTCTTCAGGTCGGGCACGGTGATCTCGGGCCGGACGTCGACCTCGGCCGTGAACCTCAACGGCTCGTTGTCGGCGAACTCGGTGATCTCGACCTCGGGACGACCCAGCGTCTTCACGTCGTGCTCACGCACGGCGGCCAGGATCTGCTGCGGGATCGCTTCCTGAACCGCCTCGTTCAGGACCGCGCCACGCCCGACACGCTGGTCGATGACCGCTGCCGGGATCTTGCCGCGACGGAAGCCCGGCACCTGCACCTGCGCGCCGATCTCCCGGTACGCCTTCTGCAGGCTCGGCTTGAGCTCGTCGAACGGCACCTCGATGGCGAGCTTCACCCTGGTCGGGCTCAGAGTCTCGACGGTGCTCTTCACAGGCGTACTCCTTGTTGCTGCGACAGTTGGTATCAGTCGGGGTGGCGGGATTTGAACCCACGGCCCCTCGCTCCCAAAGCGAGTGCGCTACCAAGCTGCGCCACACCCCGTGGCGACGGCCAGTGTATGCGGTCCGCTTCCGCCCGCGTGCGCTGGAGTCACCTCGTGGCGTATCCGGTTCGCGTCGGCGGGAGTTGATTAAGTAAGCTATCCCCGGCGACCCCGCCTCAGGGCGGGGTTTACGCGGGCGTAGCTCAATGGTAGAGCCTCAGTCTTCCAAACTGATTACGCGAGTTCGATTCTCGTCGCCCGCTCCACATGGCGCTGCTCAGCGCCCACATCCACAGCGTCGCTGTAGATTGAGCCGATGGCATCGGATCCGGACGAGGAGATCGCCGAGCGGCTCCGGCAATCTGTCGGCCGTTTCGTTCGCCGTGTCCGTACACAGGCCGACACCCTGCCGCCGACCCGGGCCGAGACGCTCAGCACCCTGCAACGCGAGGGTCCCCAGACGATCGCTCAACTGGCCGCCCACCGCGGCGTGAAACACCAGAGCATGAGCCGGACAGTCGCGGAACTCGAAGCGCTGGGCCTGGTGGGGCGCGAGGCCAGTCCGGATGATCGCCGGGCCTTCCTCATCACCCTCACCGAGGCCGGAACCGCCGCGCTGGAGGCCAATCGGCTCGCGCGCCGCCAGTGGGTCGCCGAGGCGATCGGGACACGGTTGACTCCCGCCGAGCGCGAGATGCTCAACGCCGTGCCGACCCTGCTCGACCGCTTGTCGTCCGGCGGATGACGGAAGCAGCCGCCGGCATCGGCGAGAAACCACGACCAACGGCCAGGAACGGCGGCCCGCGCGAAACAAGCCGCAGCGACGGGTAGCGGGCCGGCCGGCGAGGAGCAAGCGGGTCAGATCTCGACGGATTCGCCGGATCCGAGCACGAGCATCGGCGTTCCGGTGAGCCCCTTCTCGCCCAGGAACATCGCGGTCGACGCACGGCCGATCTCGCTCAGCATGACGTCGTGAATCTGCACGGTCCGGCGCGGCGCGACAGCCGCGATGAAGTCGATGGCCTCCCCGACCTTCACCCACGGACCGCCGGCCGGCACGAGCAACGTGTCCACCGGCGCCGGCGGCACCGCGTAGGAATCCCCCGGGTGGAACACGCGTCCACCGACGAGGTAGCCCACGTTGTGCGGGACCGTGATGCCGTCGTGGATCTGGGCGTGGTCGCCGCCGAAGACACGCACCTCGATGCCGGCCACGTCCAGGACGTCGCCGCTGGTCACGGTCGCCACGCGTCCGTCGCCGGTTTCCCCGAGCGCCGCCGCCACCGGCGCGGGACCCCAAACTCGCAGGTCAGGGCGGGCAGCGAGGGCCGCTCGAACATCATCGACGGCGAAGTGGTCGAAGTGTTCGTGAGTGACCAGCACGCTCGTCGCCGAGGCGAGCAGTTCCGCGGCATCCGGCGTGAAGGTGCCCGGGTCGATCAGGATCCGCTGCCCGGCGTCCTCGATGACAACCGTGGCGTGGGCGTGCTTCGTGAGCCGCATCGTTATTCCTTCCGCTGTACTTGCACAGCAGAACTGTACAGCTATGTTGTAGAAACGACGAGCCAACCCTTCCTCCGTACGCCTCGTCGAGACCGGCAACCGCAAGCGGCCAGTCCTCGGGGTTCCTCGCGACGTGGCCGGTGGGTCACGGCCGTAGCGCGAGCGCCGGGACGTTACCCGGTGGTCCGGCAGAAGAGCGCCGCCACAGAACGTGGCGGCCGACGGGTGAGGCGAGTCCACATCTGACGCCGCCGGGTGAGGCGGGGTGCGGGCAGGGGCCCGACCACACGAGCGCCCGCGAGCGGGGGTGCGGCGTGTTCGTCCTCGGGCGGCCGGGAAGCCGGCTGGACGGCACCGGGGAGATGCACTGGAAGCGCTGGCAAGTGACACGCGGGGCAGGCCGGAAGGGGATGTGGGCGCAGCGCAAGGACGCGCCGAAAGAGGCGCGGGCGAACCGCGGGCCACACTCAAGAAGCGCAGGCGAACCGCGGGGCACGCTGGAGCGCCGGGGGCGCGGCGCCGGGCCGCCACCCGGCGCCGCGCGTCTCGGCCGGTGGTGCCGCGGCCGGGAGCTTCTGGAGTGGATTCAGTCCAGATACCCGCCCGAAAAACTAGCCTGTGTGTAGATGAGCGTCTATTAGCGGACCCTTAAATCACACCGTGTGGGTAACTTGCCGTCACTCAGGGCGACGCGTTCAGCTGAGGTAGGTCCGGGCGCCGTGACTGCTCAACGCGGCGAGGATCTCCGCGGCGTCGTTGGCGGAGACGGCGGCGAAGAGGCGTTCGTGGCGGAGGACGCCGTCCTCGGCGCGGGCTGCTTCGGCCTCGCGGCGCATGTTGACGGCCATGTAGAGCTGGATGCGCACCAGCACCGAGCCGTACAGGTCGGCCAGCTGGCGGTTGCCGCCGAGGGCCACCACCTCGGTGTGGAACCGGCGGTGCGCGTTGGCCAGTTCCAGGCGGTCGTCGGCCTCGGTGGCTTTGCGCATCACCTCCAGCGCCGCCCGTAACGCCGTCAGGTCGGGGTTGGCCGGCATGGTCGCGACGGCATGCCGCTCCAAGACGTCACGGACGTCGTAGAGCTCGCGCACGTCGTCGGCCGAGAGCGTGGCCACCCGGGCGCCGCGCCGCGGAATGTGCTCGACGAGGCCCTGCTGGGCGAGCAGCCGCATGGCTTCCCGCAGCGGCGCCCGGCTGATGCCGAGCCGCCGGGTGAGCTGCTCCTCGACGAGCCGTTCCCCTGGCTCGGCGCGCCCGCTCAGGATCTCGTGGCTGAGCCGCTCGACGGCAAGCTCCACGAGGCTGTACGACCGCAGCTCCCCGTTGCTCACGCCTGAAGTGTGCCAGCACGCCCCAACCCGCCCGCCGCCCCGGCCCAGCGCGTCGAGCAAAGCCCAGGTCGAGACGAGGAAAGCCGGGGGAAGGGCGGCCAAGCGAGGGGCGGGCCGGGCGGATTGGTGAGCGGGGCGAAATCGGGCCGTTACAAAGCGTCGCCTTGGGCGAAACAGAATTGTCGACAATCGACGATGTGGATGTCGATGCGGTGGTGGAGCGGGCGCGGGCGGCCGACGGGGTGTGGATCTCGCTGGTCGGCCCGGACGAGCTGCGGGAACGTGCCGCGGCGGTCGATCCGGGGCTGCCGCTGGCGGGGATGCCGTTCGCGGTGAAGGACAACATCGACGTGGCAGGGCTGCCGACCACGGCGGGCTGCCCGGACTTCGCGTACACCCCTGATCGGAACGCCCCGGTCGTACAGCGGCTGGTCGACGCGGGAGCGGTCGTGGTCGGCAAGACCAACCTGGACCAGTTCGCCACGGGACTGACCGGCGCGAGATCCCCGTACGGGAATCCGGAAAGTGTTTTCGGCGGCGGGCTCATCTCGGGCGGGTCCAGTTCCGGGTCGGCTGTGGCGGTGGCGGACGGGACCGTGGCGTTCTCGCTCGGCACCGACACGGCGGGGTCGGGGCGGGTGCCGGCGGCGCTCAACGGGATCGTGGGGGTCAAGCCGACGCGTGGGCTTCTGAGCACGCTCGGGGTGGTGCCGGCCTGCCGCTCGCTGGACTGCGTCTCGGTGTTCGCCCGCGACGTGACGACGGCCGAACGGGTGACGCGGGTCGCGCGGGGACGCGTACGGGAGGATCCGTGGTCGCGGGAAGGGAACCGGCCGCTGATCGCCCGGCCCCGTGTCGGCGTACCGGAAACGCTTGATTTTTTCTCCGACGCGGGGCAGGAGAAGGCCTTCGCGCGGTTCGGCGGGGATGCCGCTGTCGACATCGGACCGCTGCTGGAGGCCGGTGACCTGCTCTATCGGGGTCCGTGGGTGGCCGAGCGGCTGGCCGACCTCGGTGACTTCCTGGCCGCGCACCCCGAGTCGGTGCTGCCGGTGACGCGGGCCGTGCTGGAGACCGGTCGCGGGTTCACGGCGGCCGACGCGTTCCGGGCCCAGCACCGGTTGCAGGAGCTCAAGCACGCGGCCGACCGCATGTGGGAGCAGGTCGACGTGCTTGTGCTGCCGACGATCGGCACGACCTGGACGCACGCCGAGATCGCCGAGGACCCGATCGGGCGCAATCTCATCCTGGGCCGGTACACCCAGTTCGCGAACCTGCTCGACATGGCCGCGGTGACCGTCCCGCACGGGTTCACCGAGGACGGGCGGCCCGCCTCGATCACCCTGTTCGGGCCGGCCTTCAGCGACGACACGCTGGCGCTGCTCGCCGCGTCGCAGTGGGAGAGAACCAAGAACGACACCATGACGCTCGCCGTCGCCGGGCTGCACCTCAGCGGCGAGCCGCGCAACCACGAACTGCTCGAACGCGGCGCCACCCTGCTCGGCGTCACCCGCACGGCGCCCTGTTACCGCCTGCACCTGCTGCCCTCGGGCGCGCCGGGCCTGGTGCGCGGCGAGGGCGGAGCCGCCATCGAGGTCGAGCTCTGGCAACTGCCCGTCGCGCAGGTCGGCGGGTTCCTGACCGGCATCGCGGCGCCCCTGTCGCTGGGTCGCGTCGCCCTGCAGGACGGCACCGAGGTCACCGGGTTCCTCTGCGAGGCGTACGCGGTGACCGACGCTCCCGACATCACCGCCGGCGGCGGCTGGCGGAACTACCGCTCGGAAGGACAGCGCTCATGACCGCACGCATCGGCCCGGTGAAAGCGAACCCCTACCTCTGGCCGTACGACGGCTCGGTGCCCGTGTCCAAGACGGCGCTGCTCTGCATCGACTGGCAGACCGACTTCTGCGGCAAGGGCGGATACGTCGACTCGATGGGTTACGACATCGAACTGACCCGGGCCGGGCTGCCGGCCACCGCCCGGCTGCTCGACCACGCCCGGAAGAACGGCATGCTCGTGATCCACACGCGCGAGGGCCATGACCCCGACCTGTCCGACCTGCCGCCCAACAAGCGCTGGCGCTCGGCGCGGATCGGGGCCGAGATCGGCAGCGACGGGCCCTGCGGCCGGATCCTGATCAAGGGCGAGCCGGGCTGGGAGATCGTGCCCGAGGTCGCGCCGATGGCCGGTGAGGTGATCGTCGACAAGCCGGGCAAGGGCGCGTTCTACGCCACCAACCTCGACCTCGTGCTGCGTACGCACGGCATCACGCACCTGATCCTGACCGGGATCACCACTGACGTCTGCGTGCACACCACCATGCGCGAGGCCAACGACCGCGGCTACGAGTGCCTGATCCTCAGCGACTGCACCGGAGCCACCGACCCGTCCAACCACACCGCCGCGCTGCACATGGTCACCATGCAGGGCGGCGTCTTCGGCTGCGTCGCCACCTCGGACGACGTGATCGCGGCAACGGAGGTCTGACCGATGCCTTCCATCAACGCACTACCGAACCCTTTCACCTTCGAACCAGCGGAAACCGCCCTGCTCGTCATCGACATGCAGCGCGACTTCCTGTTGCCGGGCGGCTTCGGCGAGAGCCTGGGCAACGACGTGTCCCAGCTCAGCCGCACGATCGAGCCGCTGAGCGCCCTGCTGGCGGCCTGGCGAGCGGCGGGCCTGCCGATCATTCACACGCGCGAGGGGCATCTGCCCGACCTGTCCGACTGCCCGCCCTCCAAGCTGGCGCGCGGGGGCATCGGGGAGAAAGGCGCCTTCGGCCGGATCCTCGTACGCGGGGAGTACGGCCACGACATCGTCGACGAGCTGGCGCCGGCCGAGGGCGAGATCGTCGTCGACAAGCCGGGCAAGGGCGCCTTCTACGCCACCGAACTGGCCGAGATCCTCGAGAAGCTCGGCGTCACGAAATTGGTCGTCACGGGGGTCACGACCGAGGTCTGCGTGCACACCACGGTCCGCGAGGCGAACGACCGCGGCTACGACTGTCTCGTCCTGTCCGACTGCGTCGGCTCGTACTTCCCGGAATTCCAGCGCGTCGGCCTGCAGATGATCGCCGCCCAGGGCGGGATCTTCGGCTGGGTCGCCGACTCCCCCACTCTCTTGGCCGCCCTCTCGTCGCAGGAGCAGAAATGACGACGACCTCTACCCCGTACTGGGTGCGCGGGGACACCAACGCTTTCTTCGGTTTCGGCGTCAACGTGCTGGTCAACGTGCTCACGCTGACCGCGCTGTGCATCGGCGTCATCCGGATGCCGGCCTCGGACGTCTTCGGCGTGATCCTGCCCGCGCTCGGCATCGCTCTGGTCGCCGGCAACGTCTACTACACGTTCCTGGCCCGGCGGCTGGCCGCGCGCGAGGGCCGCTCCGACGTGACGGCGCTGCCGTACGGGCCGAGCGTGCCGCACATGTTCATCGTGATCTTCGTGATCATGCTGCCGATCTATCTGAGCACCGGGAACCCGGTGCAGGCGTGGACGGCCGGCATCGCATGGGCGTTCATCATCGGCGTGATCGTGCTGATCGGCGCGTTCGTGGGCCCGTACATCCGCAAGTACACCCCGCGGGCCGCGCTGCTCGGCACCCTGGCCGGCATCTCGATCACGTTCATCTCGATGAACCCGGCCGCGACCATGTGGAACTACGCCTGGATCGCGCTGCCGGTGTTCGCGCTGCTGCTGATCGGCCTGCTCACCGACATCAAGCTGCCCTGGAACTTCCCCATCGGGCTGGCCGCGCTGCTGGTCGGCACCGCGATCGGCTGGGCCGGCGGGGCCATGTCGGTGCCCGACGTGACAGCGGCCGCGCGGGACATCGCGTTCGCCTTCCCGCACCTCAAGCTCGACCTGCTGGTCGACGGGCTGGGCGACATGGCGCCGCTGCTGGCCACGGCCATCCCGCTCGGCGTCTACAACTTCACCGAGGCGATGACCAACGTGGAGAGCGCGGCCACCGCGGGCGACCGGTACAACCTGCGCAGCGTGCTGCTGGCCGACGGCGCCGGCGCGGTGATCGGCTCCTGCCTCGGGTCGCCGTTCCCACCCGCCGTCTATGTCGGGCACCCGGGCTGGAAGGGGGCCGGCGGCCGTACGGGCTATTCGATGGCGACCGGGATCGTGATCGCCCTGCTCTGCTTCTTCGGGTTGTTCGGGCTGCTCGGCGCGATCTTCCCGACCCCGGCGATCGTGCCGATCCTGCTCTACATCGGGTTGCTGATCGGCGCCCAGGCGTTCCAGGCGACACCCCGGGCGCACGCGGCGGCGGTGGTCGCGGCCCTCATCCCGAACATCGCGCAGTGGGCGACCGGGCAGATGGACAACGCGCTGGCCGCCGCGGGCACGACAGCCTCCGAGGTGGGGATCGGCGCGCTGGCCGGCGCGGGCGTGGTCTACGACGGGCTGAAGACGCTCGGTGAGGGGGCGATCCTGGCCGGCCTGGTGCTCGGCGCGATCGTCGCCTTCATCATCGACAAACGCTTCTGGCACGCGGCGGTCTTCGCGGGCTCGGGGGCGGTGCTCAGCTTCATCGGCCTGATCCACGCCGAGAAGGTGCAGTGGAACGCGGACGGGCAGGTGTCGCTGGGTTACCTGTTCCTCGCGGCGGTGTGCGTGCTGTTCGCGCTGAGCAAGCCGGCGCCGCGTGAACCCGGCGGGGACGAGCTCGAGGGGAACCTCTTCACCGAGGCGCCGGAGGGTGGCGTCCCGGTCAAGGCGGCCTAGATATCAGCGTGGCGGTCCGGCGTTGCCGAGCCGGGCCGCCACCGCACCGACGACAGGAGCGAGATGCAGCACGAGGTGGCCGCGGCCTTCGAGGCGTACGAGAAAGCCCTGGTCAGTAACGACGTCGAGGCGATGCTCGGATTTTTCGCCGAGGACGCCGTCCGCTACGGCCTGGCCGATCAGCAGGTCGGGCTGGAGGAGCAGCGACGGTGGCGGCTCGCTCAGCCTCCGTTGCCGGTCGGCCGCTTCCTGCGGGACACGATCATGCAGGCGTACGGGGAAGAGGTTGTCGTGGTGAACACCCGGTTCGGATATCCCGGCCGTGAGGTGCTGGGCCGGCAGTCGCAGACGTGGGTGCGGCTGCCCGAGGGGTGGCGCATCGTGGCCGCCCACGTCTCCGAGCCGCTCCCGCCGCCGGGCTGATCGAAGGCGGCGCCCCGCATATCCGGGCGGGTTCCGGGCATACCTTTCTGGTCCGACACCCGCAGAAGGAGGCCACGCGTGGACCCGCGCAGCAGATACCCGGAGGCACCACTCGACGGCGGCGACCAGCAGCCGCCCGGATCGACCGAGGCGATGCCGGACCGGCCCGACCACGGTGAGGAGAGCTACAAGGGTTCCGGGCGCCTCTCCGGCCGCAAGGCCGTCATCACCGGTGGCGACTCGGGCATCGGCCGGGCCGTGGCCATCGCGTTCGCACGTGAGGGCGCCGACGTGCTCATCTCCTACCTGCCGGACGAGGAGCAGGACGCGACCGACACCGCCCAGCTGATCGAGAAGGCGGGACAGAAGGCCGTACGGGTGCCCGGCGACATCCGCGACGAGGCGCACTGCCGGGCCGTCATCGACCGGGCGCTGTCCGAGCTCGGCGGCGTCGACATCCTGGTGAACAACGCGGCTTACCAGATGTCCCAGCCCGGCGGGATCACCGAGATCACCGACGAGCAGTTCGACCGGGTGATGAAGACCAACCTGTACGCCATGTTCTGGCTCTGCCGCGCGGCCGTGCCGCACATGGCACCGGGTTCGACGATCATCAACACGGCGTCGATCCAGGCCTACCAGTCGTCGGCCCACCTGCTCGACTACGCCACCACCAAGGGCGGGATCGTCGCGTTCACCAAGGCGCTGGCGGAGGACCTGGCCGAGCAGGGCATCCGGGTCAACGCGGTCGCGCCCGGCCCGATCTGGACGCCGCTGATCCCGGCGACCATGACCGAGAAGAAGGTCGAGAGCTTCGGGTCGGACACGCCGCTCGGGCGGCCCGGCCAGCCGGCCGAGCTCGCCGGAGCGTACGTGTACTTCGCCAGTCACGAGTCGAGCTACACCACCGGCGAGGTGCTCGGTGTGACCGGGGGGAAACCGGTCAGCTGAACAGCCCGGTGACCCAGTTGAAGGCGTCGACGACCCACTCCGTCTGCTGAAGCCAGGCGACGCCGACACCGGCCAGGAACAGGGCCGTGACCAGGTGCGATCCGCGTGCGGTGCGCCGGACACGGCCCATCTGCCGTTCCAGCACCAGGTGACCGACGAGCCGGGCCAGGCAGAAGACGCCGACGGCGACCGCGAGCGTCACGACCAGCACGATCGTGGGCGTGCCGAACGGGCCGTCGCCGGAGAGCGCCCAGATGCCCCAGCAGACGAACGCGAACAGCACCGCGGCGCTGGTCCACTCGCCGCCCAGGCGCAGCTCACTCCACTTCCAGCTCATCGGCGGGTGAGCGGGGGGCGCCTCGGCGCCGGGCCAGCCCGTGCCGGTCGGCTCGTGTTCCGCGTACGGCTGGCGGGGACGCGCGTTGACCTGGGCGCGGCCCTGGTTGAACGGCACCTGCGGCTCGGCCGCCGGGAACTGCGCCGTCGGGGGCGGCGGCCCCTGCGTCGGCGTGGTGGGCGCTTCGGCCCACGGGTCCTGCGGCGGCATGTCGAGCGTCCGCTCAGACCACTGCGGTTGCTCAGGCATCGACTCCCCCTCCGGTCGGCGGTTTGTCCCACCCACCTCATCGAGAGTAGCGAGCCGACAAATCGTTGGCCCTCGCGGCCGCATTCCGTTACACAAGTGCCCATGGACCAACCCGTGCGCCTGCGTGCCGCCACCGACGACGACCGGCGGGCGATCGCCGATCTGCTGCTCCACGTTTTCCACGAGCACGCGACCGACGAGTCCCGCGCGCTCGAAAAGATGATCCTGGAGCCGGGCCGCGGAGTGGTGGCCGACGACGCGGGCCTGGTGGTCGGTCACGCGACGGCACAGACCCGTGACCTGACCGTGCCCGGCGCGGTCGTGCCGGCCGCCCACGTGACCGGGGTCGGTGTCTCACCCACCCACCGCCGCCGCGGCATCCTGACCGCGATGATGCGTCACCAGCTCACCGAGATCGCCCAGGCCGGGCGCGAGCCGCTGGCCGTGCTGTGGGCCAGCGAGACAGCGATCTACCCGCGCTTCGGGTACGGCCCGGCCGCGAGCCGCCTGCGCTTCGAGGTCCTCAACCGTGAGGTGCGGATCACCGGCCCCGCCGCCCCGGCCGGCCGCCTGCGCCTGGTCGATCCGAAACAGGAGCAGGCCGCGCTGACCGCCCTGCTCGACGGGCTGCGCGTGCATCAGGTCGGCTGGTCGAACCGCCCCGAGTACGTGTGGGACTACCTGCTGACCGACAACGCCGACCAGCGCGACGGCGGCACCGAGCTGCGCGGGGTGCTCTACGAGACAGCCGACGGCCCGATCGGGTACGCGACGTGGCGGGTCAAGAACGACTGGGGCGCCCACGGGCCGAACGCCGAGGTGCGGGTGCGCGAGGTGGTGGCCGGCGATCCGGGCGTCTACGCCGAGCTGTGGCGCTTCCTGCTCAGCCTCGACCTGACCCGCACCGCCTCGTTCCACTTCGGCGCGGTCGACGAGCCGCTGCAGTTCATGGTCGACGAGCCCCGCAAGCTGGGCCGTGGCTACACCGACAGCCTCTGGGTACGCGTGGTCGACCTGCCGGCGGCGCTCGAGGCCCGGCGCTACGCGTGCCCGGTCGACGTGGTGATCGAGGTGCGGGACCCGATCATCGAAGCCAACAACGGCCGGTGGCGGCTCACCGGAGGTCCGGACAAGGCTTCCTGCGTACGCACCGACGAGTCCCCCGACATCGCCTGCTCGATCACCGAGCTGGGCGCGGCCTACCTGGGCGGGACGACCCTGGCCGCGCTGGTCTCGGCGGGGCGGGTCGAGCAGCTGACCGGCAACCTGCCCTCGACCGCGTTCACCTGGTACCGCCAGCCCAGCGCCATCGAGGTGTTCTGAGCGTGCGCAGGGTAGCGTCGGCGGCATGGGTGAGCCCGAACGCCGACGCCGCCGGCTGCGTCCCCCCTCCGGGAACGCCACGCCGGCCGCCCCGCCGACCGCCGACGAGACCGCCGTCCCGGCCGCGGGATCGGCCCTGAGCGAGGCGATCGACGACCCAGCGGAAGCTCCGCCGGCCCCGGCCGCTCCCCCTGCTCCCGTCGCGCGACCCGCGCGCAACGGGGGCCGCCGCCCGCCCTCGGGCAACGGCGACGACCGCGAGGCCGAACGCGGCCTGCGCGGCCTCGTCGGCTCAGGCTCCTCGCAGGTGAGCGTGGGCGCGGCCCTGCGAGCCCGGGACGCCGCCCGCCCCACCGATCAGGACCTGGCCGACGCCGACACCAACCTGGCCATCGTCCGCCGCAACTGGGTCCCCCGCGAGGACCTCCCCCGCAACCGTTAGGACTGCGGGAGCTCCGGGAGTTCCGGGCGGCCCGCCTCGTACGAGGCCAGCTGGCCGATGCGGCGGGCGTGGCGCGGGTTGCCCGAGAACGGGGTGGCCAGGAAGGTCTCGACGAACGAGGTGGCCTCGTCCAGAGTGTGCTCGCGGGCGCCGATGCTGATCACGTTGGCGTCGTTGTGCTGGCGGGCCAGCTGGGCGATCTCGGTGCGCCAGACCAGCGCGGCCCGGACGCCGTCGATCTTGTTGGCGGCGATCTGCTCGCCGTTGCCCGAGCCGCCGATCACGATGCCCAGGGAGCCCTCGTCGGCCACCACCTTGGCGCCGGTGTGCAGGCAGAACGCCGGGTAGTCGTCCTCCGGGTCGTAGACGTGCGGCCCCACGTCGACGACGTCGTGCCCCTGCTTGATCAAGTGGTTCACGAGGTGCATCTTCAGCTCGAAACCGGCGTGGTCGGAACCCAGGTAGACGCGCATGGTCTCACTCTCTCAAAATGGCGACGGTCAGAAGGTCAAGCCCGCGCGCAGGTACGCCGCGACCTGATCGGTGGCCACCCGCGCGTCGTCGATCACGGCCAGCTTGCGCGCGAAACCATGATTCACCCCCATGTAGCGGGTGTGCACGACGGGCACGCCGGCCGCCAGCAGCGCGTCGGCGTAGTCGGCGCCCTCGTCGCGCAGGGCGTCGTACTCGGCGGTGATGATCAGGGTGGGTGGCAGGCCGGCCAGCTCCTCGGCGGCCAGCGGCGCGACGTCCGGCGTGAACCGGGTCAGCGGGTCGGGGACGTACGTCTCCCAGGCCCGCTTCATCGAGGCGCGGTCCAGCCCGTACGAGCCGACCTCGTCGAACGACTCCGAGGCGGTCATCGGGTCGATCGCGGGGTAGATCAGCACCTGCAGATCGAGCGGGGTCGCCGCGTCGCGCTGCCGACGGGCCACGACCGTGGCGAGCTGACCGCCCGCGCTGTCGCCGCCGATGGCCAGCCGGGACGGGTCGACACCGAGCTCGGCGGCGCCGGCCTTGCGCGCGTACGCGAGAACCGCCTCGACGTCCTCCAGAGCGGCCGGGAAGGGGTGCTCGGGGGCAAGCCTGTACCCGACCGACAGCACGGCACAGCCGGAGCGGTCGGCGACACGGCGGCAGAACCTGTCGACAGTCTCGATGCTGCCGTAACACCAGCCGCCGCCGTGCGCGTAGACGAACAAGGGCGCGTCGACCCGGGTCGCGTAGAGCCGGGCCGGCACTCCCCCGGCATCGACGTCCACCACCACGGGAAGCGGCAGCGCGGGGCCGCACTCGGCCTCGTTGGCGTCCTCCATCGCCTGCCGGGTGAACGCGAGCACCTCGTGCGTCTCGGTCAGGGCGGCGGGCGGCCGGGCACGAAGCCCGGCCGCGGCGGTGACCTGGGGGTTGAGCATGTGCTCAGTCGAGCTGGGCCAGCACGAGGCCGCCCCGGGCCTTGGGGGTGAACCACGTGCTCTTGCGGGGCAGTTTCTGGCGTTCGAGGTTGACCCGGACGAAGTCGTCGACGGTCACGGGCGCCACCAGCACGGCCAGTTCGGACCGCTCGGCGTCGACCTCGCCGCGCAGCCACTCGGCCGGGTAGTCGCCGCCGATGTAGTTGATCCGCTTGTCGCCCGGGTCGAGGCCCAGCACGTCACGCAGCAGCACCCGCTCGACCAGCGCGTGGTCGAGGTTGTCGACGTCGGGCAGGCTCGTGTCGACCGGCAGCCCGATCGTGAACGAGCGGCCGCCGGTCGTGTAGAGCTCGACGGTGCCCTTGGCCGGGATCCGGGCCGGGCGGGGCACCTCGGTCACCGTCGCCCCGGCCGCGCGCAGCCGCGCCATCAGCTCCTCCACGCTCACCGTCAGCTCGCTGACCAGCCTGTTGTAGGGCTGGATGGCGACCGAGGCGGGGGTGGTGACGACGGCCAGGAAGCGGGGCAGGCCGGCGGTCTGCGCGGCCAGGCTGCGGTGGTTGCCGTCGGCGACGACCAGCTCGCCCCCGCCGGCCAGCTCGGTCAGCTCGGACTGGAGCGGGCCGGGGCCCACGACCCAGATGGCGTGGGTGCGGCCGGTCTGGTCGGTGTCGGTGGCGGCGGGGGCGCCCGCCTGCTCGGTGGCCGCGGCCAGCGCCGCGTGCAGTTCCTCGCCCTTGGCCGTCTGCAGCAGCAGCACCGGCGACAACAGCGTCGCCACCGCCTCGGCCAGGGCGACCCGCTCGCGCACCTTTTCGAGGAACACGTCCTCGTTGCGGATCACCAGGCCGGGCTCGTCGGCGCTGGTGGAGATCTGATCGGTGTCGACCATGCTCCAGAGCCCGTACGCGGCCGGCTCGCCGGGCGCCGTGATGCGGTAGAGCACCACCACGTCGTCGGCCGGGGTGTAGAAACCCTCGGCCCGCTCGAGCGCGAGGCGCGCGACCGCGTCGGGCAGCGACTGCGGGAACGACTTGCCCACGGAATCGGGAGCCAGATGCGGCATCTCGATCGCGAGAGAACTATGCGGATTGTCGGCGATGATGGACGTGATTTCGGCGTCGTCGGCGAATTCGTCGTAGTTCTGGGCGCCGGTGCCACCTGTGGTGACCCAGGCCCGGCTGATCGGATGCACGACCGTCATGGGGTCGAAACTACCGGGCGGCCCGAGCGTGCTTGCCGACGGGCATGTTGCCGCGTGACCTGGCCAGCTGACCGCGGCGCCAGCTGCCGACCGCGCGCTCGCAGGGCACGGCCTGAACCGTCACCGGCGGCGCGACCAGGGCGGCCAGCTCGGCCGGCAGGTTGGTCCAGGCCCCGCGGTGCACCGCGAAACAGGACTGGGCGACGGCGTCGGAGTCCGCCATCTTCGCCTCCGTAAAGGATGAGGTGTGCATCACCTCACCCAACGAGACGACGGGGGACGCGGTGTCGCTTTGACGACCACACCCGACGTTCGGTCACATATGGGACCGTCGGCGAGGGGCAGCCTGACGCCGGGTGCGGTGTGGTACCGGGCCGACGCCTAGGCTGGCAGGGAAAGCGTGTGCGCTCAGAGGAGAGTGACTGTGGCCGGAGTTCGTAATTTGACCCAGGTGGAGGCAGCCGAGCGGGCCCGGCTGCTGGATGTCACCGGGTATGACATCACCTTGGATCTGACCGACGGCCACGGCAATCCCGGCGACGGCACGTTCCGCTCCACCACGGTGGTGACCTTCACCTGCCGAGAGCCGGGTGCGGAGACCTTCATCGAGACCGCGGCCGCGTCCGTACGGTCGGCCACGCTCAACGGCGAGGCCATCGACCTGGACGGCTTCTCGGCCGAGAAGGGCCTGACCCTGACCGGGCTGGCCGCCGAGAACGAACTGGTCGTGGACGCCGACTTCGCGTACTCGGCGAGCGGGCAGGGCCTGCAGCGCAGCGCCGACCCGGTCGACAAGGAGGTCTACCTCTACAGCCAGTTCGAGACGGCCGACGCCCAGCGGGTCTACGCCTGCTTCGACCAGCCCGACCTCAAGAGCGTCTACACCTGGCACGCGACCGTCCCGAAGCACTGGAAGGTCATCTCGAACATGCCGGTCGAGCGGGACGAGCCCGCCGGGCCGGGGGCCAAGACCGTGCACTTCCAGACGTCGGCGCGGATGAGCACGTACATCACCGCGATCTGCGCCGGGCCGTACCACGAGGTGCGCGATGAGCACGACGGCATCTCGCTCGGTGTCTTCTGCCGCGCGTCGATGGCGCAGTACCTCGACCCGGACGACCTGTTCCTGGTCACCAAGCAGGGCTTCGACTTCTTCCACGAGCAGTTCGGGGTGCGCTACCCGCTGCCCAAGTACGACCAGCTGTGGGTGCCCGACTTCAACGCCGGCGCGATGGAGAACTTCGGCTGCGTGACGCACGCCGAGGCGCACTACATCTACCGCTCGCAGGTCACCGACTTCGAGTACGAGCAGCGCGCGAACACGATCCTGCACGAGATGGCCCACATGTGGTTCGGCGACCTCGTGACCATGCGCTGGTGGAACGACCTGTGGCTGAACGAGTCGTTCGCCGAGTGGGCCAGCCACTGGTGCAACACGCACGCCACGCGCTTCACCGACGCCTGGACGACCTTCCTTTCCGTACGCAAGAGCTGGGGTTACCGCCAGGACCAGCTGTCGTCGACGCACCCGGTCTACACCGAGATGCCCGACCTCGAGGCCGTGGAGGTCAACTTCGACGGCATCACGTACGCCAAGGGCGCCAGCGTGATCAAGCAGCTGGTCGCGTACGTGGGCCTCGACTCGTTCCTCACCGGCCTGCGGGCGTACTTCGGCAAGCACGCCTGGGGCAACGCCACCTTCGACGACCTGCTCAGCGAGCTCGAGACGGCGTCCGGCCGCGAGCTGCGCAAGTTCGCCGCCCAGTGGCTCGAGACGGCCCAGGTCAACACGCTGCGCCCGCTCGTCGAGATCGGCTCCGACGGCACGTACAGCCAGGTGGTCGTGCAGCAGGAGGCCCCGGCCGACTACCCGACGCTGCGCACCCACCGCATCGGGGTCGGGCTCTACGACCTCGAGGGTGACCGTCTGGTGCGGCGCGACCTGCTCGAGATCGACGTCACCGGCGAGCGCACCGAGATCACCGCGCTGACCGGCGTCAAGGCGGCCGACGTGCTGCTGCTCAACGACGACGACCTCTCGTACGCGAAACTCCGGCTGGACGAGCGGTCGATGGCCACCGTCGTGCGGCACATCGACGGGCTCGACTCGTCGCTGTCGCGCGCGCTGTGCTGGAACGCGGCGTGGGACATGCTGCGCGACGCCGAGCTGGCCGCCCGCGACTACGTGACGCTGGTCTGCTCGGGCCTGCCCGCCGAGACCGACATCAACCTCACCACCTGGACGGCCCGGCAGGCGTCGACAGCGGTCGCGCAGTACGCCGACCCGGCCTGGCAGGCCACCGGCTGGGCGCAGCTGGCCGAGCTGGCCCGCACGTCGCTGGCGACGGCCGAGCCCGGCAGCGGCTGGCAGCTCACCTGGGCCCGCTCGTTCATCGGCGCCGCCCGCACGCCCGACGAGCAGGCCGTGCTGCGCGGCTGGCTCCACGGCGAGGGCGTGCCCGAGGGCCTGGTCGTCGACACGGAGCTGCGCTGGTCGCTGCTGCAGGCGCTGGCGTCGCTGGGCGCGGCGACGGACGAACAGATCGAGGACGAGCTCAACTCCGACCGTACGGCCAGCGGCGAACGCGAGGCGGCGGTAGCCCGGGCCCTGGTGCCCACGGCCGAGAACAAGGCACGCGTGTGGGCCGAGCTGACCGGCGAGAAGGACGTGCCCAACTGGCTCAACCGCTCGCTGCTCAGCGGCTTCCAGAGCGCCAGGCGGCCCGACCTCACCGCCCCGTACGCCGAGAAGTTCTTCGACGTGGTGGCCGACGTGTGGGCCCGCTCGGACAGCGAGCCCGCGCAGGAGTTCGCGATGATGGGCTACCCGGTCTATCAGATCAGCGAGGAGACGGTCGCGATGACCGACGCCTGGCTGGCCAAGGAGGGCAACCCCGCCTCGCTGCGCCGGCTGGTCGCCGAGGGTCGCGACGGTGTCGTACGGGCCCTGAAGGCACGCGCGAAGGACAAGAGCGCCGCGTGATCTAGATCCACGCCGCCGGGGCGACCCGGACGGGATAGGGGGCGTCGAGCTTGACCGGCTCGGCGCCCTCGATGCTGTGCACGGTGCGGTAGCGGGCAGCGCCCAGCTCGTAGGTGTGCAGCAGCGGGCTCGCCCGGCCCGGCTCGACCCGCCAGAACGCCGCGATGCCCGCCTCGGCGTACAGCGAGGGCTTGAGCAGGCGGTCGAAGCGGCGGGTGGCGGTCGTCTCGACCTCGACGACCAGGGCCACGTCGGCCGGGTCGCACCAGACGGCTCCGGACGAGCGCGGCCGCAGCACCGTCACGTCGGGCACCAGATTGCTGTCGCCGATCTCGACGCCGAGGCGGTCGCAGACCCACCAGCCGGGCGGGGCCGCCGCGCGCAGGGTGGTGACCACCCCGCGGACGATCGCCTCGTGCGACTCGGGCTCGGGCGGGGCGACGTGCAGGCTGCCGTCCACGATCTCGTAGCGGTGGCCGTCCTGCGGGAACAGGTGAAGATCGGGTTCGGTCCAGCGGCCCTCCGGCGTCGGCCACCGGTGGGGCACCGTGCTGACAGCCGGACTTGTCATCACCAAGCGGACCACCTCCACCGCAACCCGATGCGTCGTCGCACGGGGTAACGAGCCTACCTACACGGTGTTGTTACCGCGCGGTTTCGGGGAGGGATCGACTGCGCTGCCCAGACAAAAGCCCCCACCCCACCAGCGGCGGAACGGGGGCACTGTCCTAGATCTGACTAAGCGCGTCCGGCGTGACTGGCCAGCTGGTCGATACCGGCGACCACTCCGCCGGCCAGATCGCCCCCCGCGAACGCGGCCGCCATCGAGAGGCCGGCCAGCTTCGCGTCCCGGTCGGAGATGCGCTTACGCGCCTCGCTGCCGGTCACGATCTCGAGCTTGCGCTGGTTGGGCGAGATCGCGATGAGCACGGCGACCTCGGCCCCCTCGATCTGCCGGTGCAGCCGCTCGGCGTGCTCGCGGGCCGGTGTCTCGAACTCACCGATGTAGACGCTGAACGTGAGGCCGGTCTCGGTGTTCGCGATCCGGAGCGCGTGGTCGAGCCGCAGCAGCTGCCGGGTCGTGAAGGGGCCCTCGGCGGCGCCGGCATCGTGCCCGTGATGGGCCACGATGGTGTCGCCACCCGGGCGCTCGAGCGCGGTCAGGGGCTGATCTTGCCCACCCTGCGCGGCCAGGTCACCAGCTGTCACTTGCGCCTCCTGTGGAACCGGGCCTCACCCGGGCGCCGCTGCTGTCCTCCAGCACGGGGCCGGGCAGGGCCGGCTTGGTGTGGCCGGCGGCGCCGCCGACGACCTGCTCCGGCGCGGCCAGGAACCAGATCGGCCGGAAGTCGTAGGGACGACCGGGCCGGTATCGACGATCCGGCTGCTTCTCGTCACGCGATCCCGCCAGGGACAGCGCGACGATCAGCCCGATCACGGCAGCCGGAATGATCACGTAGACCAAAACGGTGATAGAAATCGACAACCTCAACGCCCCCAGGCGTCTGTGATCCCAGTTGATCCGAACAACTGTCACGGTAGCGGAGCGCTGGTCGTCCCGGACCGTCGGGTGTCGAACCGGGTTCTCACGCCGTCGGGATCTACGCGGAATCGGCCGCGGGGTGCGAAAATCACCCTCACGCGCCGTTCGTGCCCACGCGTCCACGGGCGGCAGGAGGGGGAACCGATGCGCCTGCCCGTCCCCGCCGCCCTGGCGGCGCTCGCTCTGGGGATACCTGTCCTGTTCGTCCCGGTCCTCGCGGCACGACCCGCGGCAGCCGCCCGCGCGGCCATCTTCCTCGAACTGAGCCCGAGCACGGTGCCGGCCGGCGACGAGGTCGGGTTCCGTGCCTCCTGTGATGACAATCTCAAGGCGGCCACCGTCACGTCGGGACTGTTCGGGTCGGTCACTGTGGCGCCGCGCTACGGCTTCCTGACCGCGACGGCCAGGGTGCCGAACACGACCCGCCCCGGTGACTACCGGGTCGACCTCACCTGCCCGGACGGCGCCACCGCCACGGCCACCCTGCACGTGGTGGCCAAGGTGCAGCCCGCACGCGGACCCGCGACGGGCGGCGGCGGCACGGCCCCCGGGCGCAACGCTCCCGTGCTGATCGGCAGTGGCCTGACCATCGTCGTGGCGGCGCTCGGACTGGGCGTGGTCGCGCTGCGCCGGCGGCGGCTCGGCTAGGCGCATGGCCGCCCGACAGTCCCCCTCCGCGCCCGGGCCCCGGATGCCCGAGTCGGTGCTGCGCAAGCGCCCGGCCGAGATCGTCGCTCCGCCGCCCGGTGTCATCACGGGCCCGCTCCCGGCCCCACGGCCGGCCTCCGGGCGCCCACCCTTCCGCGCCCCCAGCCCCCGGCCCGTGCCCAAGCAGCCGCCCCGGCCGATGCGCGGCCGCAAGCCGTGGCCGATCGGGTTCATCGCGCTGGCCCTGCTCTTCCTCGGCCTGTTCGTGGTGGCCATGGGCATCGGCGCGGCCACCAATGTCGATCTGGCGAGCATCTTCGGCGGCTCGGCCAAGAACGAGCCACCGCCGCGCGCCTTCCCGGTGCTCGAGCCGAGCCGCCCCGAGCGGCTCAGCATCCCGTCGATCAACGTGCAGGCGCCGATCCTCGAGGTGGGCCTGGCCGCGGACGGCTCGGTCGGCGTCCCGCCCCTGAAGCGGCACAACGAGGCCGGGTGGTTCGACGGCGGGCCCACGCCCGGGCAGTTCGGGCCGGCCCTGATCGTCGGGCACGCGGACACGCGTACGGGGCCCTCGGTCTTCAAACAACTGCCCAAGCTTAAGCCCGGGCAGCGCATCGAGGTCACCCGTGCCGACAACTCGGTGGCGGTCTTCGAGGTCAACTCGGTCGAGCACTTCGACAAGGGCAAGCTGCCGGTGCAGCGGGTCTACGGCGACTACAGCCGGCCGTCGCTGCGGCTCATGACCTGCGGCGGGCGCTGGGTCGGAGGCAGCACGGGATACTCCGACAACATCGTCGTCTTCGCCTCCCTGGTCTCCGCGAGCAAGACCTGAGAAAAACTACGCCGCCTCGGCCGAGACAGCCGGGGCGGCGGGGAGGTCGAGCCAGTCGGCCCAACGGGGGTCGGGTGTGCGATGGCCGAGCACGCGCCAGGCCACCCCCCGGGGCGCCGCCGGTATCTGGTGCAGCCGCCAGCCGAGCTCGGCCGGGGTCTTGTCGCCCTTGCTGTGATTGCACTTGGCGCACGCGGCGACCACGTTGTCCCAGGCGTGCAAGCCGCCGCGGCTGCGGGGGAACACGTGGTCGATGGTCTCGGCCGAGCCGCGGCAGTAGGCGCAACGGCCACCGTCGCGGGCGAAGATCGCGCGCCGGGAGAGACCGACATGAGTCCGGTACGGCACCTTCACGTATCGGGTCAGGCGGACGACCGAGGGGACCGGGAGGGTGGTGTGCGCACTGTGCAGGATGCCGTCGCCGTCGGAGACGCACTCTGCCTTGGCCGTCAGGACGAGGATGGTCGCTCGACGCACCGATACGACGCACAGCGGCTCGTAGGTGGCGTTCAGAACCAACGCGGATGAGCCCACTGTGGGTCGTATGTCAGGCATCGCATCACCCTTCGGTGTTAGGCGCTGTCACCGCTCCTGTTGTCATCGCAGCCGACTAACGAGGCGTCGCCAACGATGCCTCGTGCGCCAATAATCCCTGACGAAAGGCCAAATTGCGAGCACAATCCGTGGCCTGACGGTAAACGTCTGAGGTCAGGGCGCTGTGCGGTGGCTGAGAGCCGGTCCGGGCGCGCCCGGTACGGTGGCTTCCCGTGTTGTTGCTAGCTCCCACCCCCGATCCGTCCACTCCCACCGACGTCTACGTCACGCCCGACGTATCCAAGATCTGCAACACCGACGTGGTGTGCAGCCGTGTCTTCGAGTGGACCGGCAACCAGTGGCTCGCGAACAGCAGCTACGTGATCATCGTGAAGCCGCTGCGCATCCTCGGCATCATCCTGATCGCGCTGCTGATCCGCTGGCTGATCCACCGGGCGATCGACCGCCTGACCACCAGCACCAGCCGCGCCTCGATGCCGGCGCTGCTGAAACCGCTCAAGGAGCGGGTGGCCGCGAGCGCCGAGGAGGGCCAGTTCATCCCGGAGCGACGGCGGCAACGGGCCGAGGCGATCGGCTCGGTGCTGCGCAGCTTCGTCAGCGCGGTGGTCTTCACCATGGCGGCCCTGCTGGTCTTCGGGGAGCTCGGCTTCAACCTGGGCCCGCTGCTGGCCAGCGCCGGCATCGTCGGCGTCGCGCTCGGCTTCGGCGCGCAGAGCCTGGTCAAGGACCTGATAGCGGGTCTGTTCATGCTGCTGGAGGACCAGTACGGCGTGGGTGACACGGTGGACGTGGGCGAGGCGACCGGCGTGGTCGAGACGGTCGGGCTGCGCATCACCCAGATCCGCGACGCGCGTGGCGTGCTCTGGTACATCCGCAACGGCGAGATCGTGCGGGTGGGCAACAAGAGCCAGGGCTGGGCCATGGTGGTGATCGACATTCCGATCGGCTTCGTCAACTCGGAGGAGGCGATCGCGGTGCTGCGCGATGCCGCCGAGGCCGTGGCCGACCAGGCCGAGCACCAGACCGAGTTCCTCGAGCCGCCTGACGTGATCGGCGTCGAGCAACTGACCGTGGACGGCGCGGTGATCCGCACGATCGCCAAGACCACCGCCGACGGGCAGTTCGCTGTCCAGCGCGCACTCCGGCGAGCGCTCACCGAGTCGCTCGAGGCCTCGGGGCTGTCCGAACGGATCGCCGCCTCTCGATTGCTTCCGCGCGGCTCGGTGCCGCCCGCTTTCTTCCAGGATTCCGGAAGCGACCGGCAGCCGGGCGGGGCGACCTGAGCTGGGAATTAGGTCTTCCGGGTGAGGCCGGAGCCGACCGAACGGCCGACAATTCCCCCGTACGCCCTAGCATCGGCTCGGACGATCGGGCAGAATCCGCTTGAGCATTTGCACTTGCGGCATCACGTTCCTTCAGGGCACGGACCCCGAGGAAGGCGCGCCCGGTGACCGCCGTGACCCGGCGGAACGCCGTAAACGATGGAGGGCCCGGTGTCCGAGGACCCAGATGCACGAGCAGCCGGTCGGCATCGTGCAACTACCGAGGGCGAGCGCCTGGTAACTTTCCGCGACTTGTTCGCCAATCGCGAGTATCGGGCGCTCTACCTGTCCCTCGTCACCAACTGGGTCGGCGACTACCTGGCCCGGGCCGCCATCACCGTCCTCGTCTACCAGCAGAGCCAGTCGGTCCTGCTGTCGGCGGCGGCGTTCGCGGTCAGCTTCCTGCCGTGGATCATCGGCGGCACGCTGCTGGCGGCGCTGGCCGAGCGGTATCCGTACCGCCGGGTGCTCATCGTGGCCGACATCTACCGCATGGCGCTCATCGCGCTCCTGCTGATCCCGCACGTGCCGACGCCGGTCATGCTGCTGATCGTCTTCCTGGCCAGCCTGGGCACGCCGCCCACGCAGGCGGCCCGCTCGGCGCTGCAACCGCTCGTGGTGGGCCGCGACAAGCTGGCGATGGCGGTCGCCACCAACACCACCAGCGTGCAGGCCGCCCAGGTCTTCGGCTATGTCGCCGGCGCCGCCCTGGCCACCGCGCTCAGTCCGCAGGTGGCGCTGGTCATCGATGTGATCACGTTCGCGGTCTCGGCCGGCCTCGTCGCCGCGTACGTGCGGCGCCGCCCGGCCGCGCACGCCCGCGCCCACCGCAGCCACCTGCTGCGGGAGTCCGCCGAGGGTTTCCGGCTGGTGTTCGGGGTGCCCACGCTGCGCGCCATCGCGATCATGGTCTTCGTCCTGACGATGTTCGCCATCGTCCCCGAGGGTCTGGCCGCCGCCTGGGCCGCCGAGAGCAGCGGGGACCCGGCCACCCAGGGCCTCAACCAGGGCCTGATCATGGCCGCCGGGCCGCTCGGCTACGTGGTGGGCGGGGTGCTGATCAACCGGCTTGCCGGGCCGTCCCGGCGCGACCTGCTGGTGCGGCCGCTCGCCGTCTTCTCGGCGTTCGCGCTCGTGCCCGCCATCGCCGCGCCGCCCGCGCCGGTCGTCGCCGTGCTGGTCGGCTTGTCCGGCTTCGCCCAGGGCGGAGTCATGCCCACCCTGAACGGCAAATTCGTGCTGATCCTGCCGCACGGGTACCGCGCCCGGGCGTACGGCGTCATGCAGACCGGCCTGCAGTTCAGCCAGTTCGGCGCGGTGATGGTGACCGGCCTGCTGGCCGACCACTTCTGGCTTCCGCTGGTCGTCGGGCTGTGGAGCGTCGGGGGCGTGATCGTGCTGGGTGTCCTGGCCCGGCGCTGGCCACGGCCCGCCGTGTTCGCCGCCGCGGCCGAGGCCGCCGCGGCCGCGCCCACCACGCCGCCGGCGCAGCCCCCGGCCCGCCCGAGCGTCGCCACGACCAGCATCACACCCGAGGCGCCCTGACCGTGGCGGTCGTCGTGCCGCGCGGCTGGCAGGATGGACAGGTGACCGCACCCGCTCCGAAAGAGGCCAGCTTCTTCGACGCCGTCGGCGGCGAGCCCACCTTCCGGCGCCTCGTCGACCGGTTCTACCAGGGCGTCGCCGACGACCCGCTGCTGCGCCCGATGTATCCCGAGGAAGACCTCGGACCGGCGGCCGACCGGCTGACGCTGTTTCTCATGCAGTACTGGGGCGGCCCGAACACGTACTCGGCGTCCCGGGGGCACCCGCGGCTGCGCATGCGGCATGCGCCGTTCCGGGTCGACCCGGCGGCGCGGGACGCCTGGCTCAAGCACATGCGCGACGCCGTCGACTCGATCGAGCTGCCGCAGCCCCTGCACGACGAGCTGTGGAACTACCTCGAGCGCGCGGCCTACTTCATGGTCAACAGCATGGACGAGAACGGCTGAACGTTCCCCGAAGAGCCCCTATGTCGTTGATCGGGTGACAAACTCGCTGATCACCTGAAATTTCGGGTACTACGACCAGGAGCTCGCCATGCGCCGCCGCCTGCTCGCCGCTGCCACCGTCGTCGCCGCCGCCCTGGCGTGCGCGCACCCCGCCGCGGCCGACATGGCCCACTCCACCGTGGTCTCGACCAACCCGGTCGACTACACGCCGCACGTCCTGGACGGAACGGTCTGGTCGATGGCGGTGGTCGGTGACACCGTGGTCGTCGGCGGCGCCTTCACCAAGGTCGCCGACAGCAGCCGCCGAACCACCTTCGCCCGCAAGAACCTGTTCGCCTTCGGCCTGCACGACGGGGCCGTCCGCAGCTTCGCCCCGCAGGTCGACGGCGCGGTCTACTCGCTCTCGGCCGGCCCCGGCGGCACGGTCTACGCCGGCGGCGCCTTCAAGACCGTCAACGGCGCCGCCCAGCGTGGCCTGACCAAACTCACCCTCGGCGGGCAGCGGGTCAGCGCCTTCACAGCCAGGATCGGGTGGGGTGACGTCCGGGCGTTGCAGGCCCGCGGCTCCCGCCTGTACGCGGCCGGGACGTTCCAGGCGATCAACGGGGTCAACCGGGCCGGGCTCGCCCGCCTCAACGCCGACACGGGCGCGGTCGACACCGGCTTCGACGCCCGCCTCAGCGCCCCCGGCCTCACCCGGACCAGGGTCGAGCACTTCGACATCTCGCCCGACGGGCGCAAACTGGTCGCCATCGGCGCGCTGCTGCGGGCGAGCGGATACGACCGCACCCAGATCGCCATGTTCGACGTGGCCGGCCCCACGGCGCAGCTGTCCAACTGGTACACCGACGCCTACAAGCCGCAGTGCATGAAGGGCTTCGACACGTACCTGCGCCAGGTGAAGTTCTCGCCCGACGGCTCGTACATCGTGGTCGCGGCGACCGGGCGCGCGTCCTCCCCCGACCGGCTGTGCGACTCGGCGGCCCGCTTCGAGGTGGGCGGCGCCGGGCGGCACAATCCCACCTGGGTACAGCGTACGGGTGGCGACTCGCTGTACGCGGTGGCCGTGACCGGGGCGGCTGTCTACCTCGGCGGGCACCAGCGCTACTTCGACAACCCGTACGGCACCGACGCCAAGGGCCCCGGCCCCGGAGCGGTGTCGCGCCCGGGGATCGGCGCCGTCAGCTCCAGCACCGGCCGCTCGTTGTCGTGGAACCCCACCCGCAAGCGCGGCGTCGGCGTCCGGGTCTTCGTAGCCCTGCCCCAGGGCCTGCTGGTCGGCTCCGACACCGACGAGCTGGGCAAGGAGTACCACGGCCGCATCGGCCTGTTCCCCATGCGCTGACCGGGGCTAAAGGAGGGCGCCTTCGTCGTGCAGCCAGTCCACGAAGGAGGTGGCCACCGCTGCGCCGCAGTCCAGGAGTTCCGTCAGCAGCGGGTCGTGGGCGCCGGCGGCCAGAGGCACCTGGAGCTCGGCGTAGATCGGGAGCTGGCCCCGTTCGGTGGGGTCGCCCACGTAGGCCTTGCAGAAGCGGCGGGTGTGGTTCCACTCGTTGACCACCCGGTAGGCGCGGTCGGCCCAGTCGGGCGGAACCGTGGCGTGCGGGCGGGCGCGCATCACGAGGATCTCGTCGTCCGGGCCTTCGAGGGTGAACAGCACCGCGTGCCGCTCCCACATGGCCAGCAGGCTGCCGCCGCCGTCGGCGAGGAAACGGATGTCGAGCAGATCCAGCGACTTGCCGATGCGTGCGAGCGTCACCGGGGCGACGACCTCGGGCTCCTCGCTGCCGTTCACCTCGACCGGAACCGGCAGCCGGCCCGGCTCACGCTGCGCGGGAACTCCGACACGCACCGTGCCGCTGCGAACCGTCGAATCCTCGTCGGCCTCCGGCGCGCTGCCCGCGGCGGAACCCGGACGCCATGACCACCACGGCATCTTTGTGCACCTCACTCCCCAGCGAACCCACCGCCGGACGTAGCGAGTGGATCCGAGGGCCGACGGTACCCGTACCGGTCGCGGAGGTCATCCCCCCAACTGGAGGGCGGGACCGGTCGTCCGATCGGGCATCACCCTTTCGGGTGACCACCTATAGGCATAACGGTCAATTTCTTGACCGCCTGTAGCCACGCCACTCCATATGGTGCAGAAATTCCCACCCAATTCCCGGCCACACGAACCCGGGCCTCAACGCTCTGAACCTGTCCCGGGCCGAGGAAACCCATCCGGGAGATCGCCTGAACGAGTCGTTGCGAGACCTCGACCGGGCGCCCGCCAACCGGAGTGGCCACCAGCGCCACGTGATCGAGTAGGGCGTCACGAACGGCCCGCTGCCCCACCGAGCGACCGGACAGCCCGCCCGCCGACACCTCACGCAGGGTGCCCGCGGCCGCCTCGGCGAGTCGGTTCAGCTCCGCCCCGGAAACCGATTCGACGGTCTCGCCGCCGGGCGGGGGCAGCGGCCAGCGCCACTGGGCGTCCCGCCGGAGCGGAAGTTCGTCGCCACCCCGCGCCAGGACGGCGAGCAGCTCGCCGGCCGCGACGGTGGCGTCGTCGGGGCCGTGCCCGGCCACCTCCCGGGTGACGAGCACCTCCCACGGCAGCCGGCCCCAGAGCGCCACCCGGCCGCCGGCGGTGCGCAGGCGAACGGGGGCCGTGGGGTCCAACCTGGTCAACCGGGCCAGGAACGCGCCCGCGTCGGGCACGCCGACCAGGCCGTGGGTGTTCATGACCGGCCGCGCAGGGTCACGACGCCACCTCGAGATAGGGCTTGAGGAACTCCCGCTCGGCCTCCGTGAGCCGCCGCGGGTGCCCGTTGGCCAGGTGGTAGGGCACGCAGACGGAACGGGCCCGGCTGGCCAGCACGTCGTTGTCGAACATCTCGTACGAGACGGTGAACGACGCCGCGCGCTGCTCCGAGATCCACATCTCCACCCGTACGGGATCTCCGTAGTCGATCGGGCGCAGGTAGTCGATCTCGTGGCGGGCGATGACGATGCCCTCCTCGAACGACCCCAGCCCGTGCTCGCGGGCGCCGATGAAGAACATGGCGACACGCGCCTCCTCGTACAGGGTGAGGAAACGCGCATTGTTCACGTGCCCGTACGCGTCCATGTCGGACCAGCGCACGGGCACGTGATGCACAAAGCGGGCAGACTCAGTCACGTGTGAGCTTGCGGTACGTCACGCGGTGCGGACGGGCGGCCTCGGCGCCGAGCCTGTCGATCTTGTTCTTTTCGTACGCCTCGAAGTTGCCCTCGAACCAGAACCAGTTGTCGGGGTCCTCATCGGTTCCCTCCCACGCGAGCATGTGGGTGGCGACCCGGTCGAGGAACATCCGGTCGTGGGAGATGACCACGGCGCAGCCCGGGAAATCGAGCAGCGCGTTCTCGAGGCTGCCCAGGGTCTCGACGTCGAGGTCGTTGGTCGGCTCGTCGAGCAGGATCACGTTGCCGCCGATCTTGAGCGTCAGCGCGAGGTTGAGCCGGTTGCGCTCGCCACCGGAGAGCACCTTGACCGGCTTCTGCTGGTCGGGGCCCTTGAAGCCGAACGCCGCCACGTACGCCCGGGACGGCATCTCGACCTTGCCGACCATGAGGTGGTCGAGACCGTCGGAGACGACCTCCCACACCGTCTGGTCGCCCATCAGACCCTCGCGGCTCTGGTCCACGTACGACAGCTGCACGGTCTCACCGATGCGCACCGAGCCCTCGTCCGGCTTCTCCAGCCCCACGATGGTCTTGAACAGGGTGGTCTTGCCGACGCCGTTGGGGCCGATGATGCCGACGATGCCGTTGCGCGGCAGCGAGAACGACAGGTGGTCGATCAGCGTACGCCCGTCGAAGCCCTTGACCAGGTCGTTGACCTCGATCACCGTGTTGCCCAGGCGCGGGCCCGGCGGGATCTGGATCTCTTCGAAGTCGAGCTTGCGGGTCTTCTCGGCCTCGCTGGCCATTTCCTCGTAGCGGTCGAGGCGGGCCTTGCTCTTGGTCTGCCGGGCCTTCGCGTTGGACCGCACCCACTCGAGCTCCTCGGTGAGGCGCCGCTTGAGCTTGGCGTCCTTACGACCCTCGACGGCCAGGCGCTGGGCCTTCTTGTCGAGGTAGGTCGAGTAATTGCCCTCGTACGGGTAGGTGCGCCCGCGGTCGAGCTCGAGGATCCAGTTGGCCACGTTGTCCAGGAAGTACCGGTCGTGGGTGATGGCGATGACGGTGCCGGCGTACTTGGCCAGGTGCTGCTCCAGCCACTGCACGCTCTCGGCGTCCAGGTGGTTGGTGGGCTCGTCGAGCAGCAGCAGGTCGGGCGCCTCGAGCAGCAGTTTGCACAGCGCGACGCGGCGGCGCTCACCACCGGAGAGCTGGGTGACGTCGGCGTCCGGCGGCGGGCAGCGCAGCGCGTCCATCGCCAGCTCGAGCTGCGAGTCGAGGTCCCAGGCGTTGACGTTGTCGAGCTGCTCCTGCAGCTTGCCCATCTCTTCCATGAGCTCGTCGGTGTAGTCGGTCGCCATCTCTTCGGCGATCTTGTTGAACCGGTCGAGCTTGGCCTTGGTGTCGGCGACCGCCTCCTCGATGTTGCCGAGGACGGTCTTCTCCTCGTTCAGAGGGGGCTCCTGCGCGAGCATGCCCACGGTGTAGCCGGGCATGAGCCGGGCCTCGCCGTTGCTGAGCGTCTCGACGCCGGCCATGACCTTCAGCAGCGTGGACTTACCGGCGCCGTTCGGGCCGACGACGCCGATCTTGGCGCCCGGCAGGAAGTTCAGCGTCACGTTGTCGAGCACGACCTTGTCGCCGTGCGCCTTGCGCGCCTTTTCCAGGACGTAGATGAACTGGGCCACGGTGCGCCCTACCTCCGTGATCGATGAATTCGAGCTGAGACGTGCCGGATGAGTCGCAGAATGCAGACGCAATCTTTCCAGGTCGCTCTGCGGCCCTTGTAAACAACCCCGCCGCGCGCCCGGGGATTCCCCTCAGCCGGCGACCTCGGCCGATGCGGTCTCGACCTTGCCGCTGGCCCTGATCAGCCGGAACCGCTTCGTGCTGACCTCGAAGATGTTGCCCTTCTGATCCTCGACCCGGTACGAGTCCTCGCCGACCCGGACCACGCCGGTCAGGAAGAGCCCGTTCTCGCCCTCGATCAGCGGGGCGTCCCGGCCGCCCGTCTTGCCCTGGTAATACAGTCCGCCGTCGCGGTCCTGGCAGATCCAGTACACGTCGTCGCTCGCGTAGATCTTGAGAACCTGCCAGAGCTCGGACGTTCCCCCGGTGCGTTCCGAAGTGAGACGCGTCTCCTGCGGGCACCAATCACCGGGCGGATCGAAGGCCGGCGACGCCGATGTCTCGTCCGACGGGCCGAGCGTCGCCACCCCGCCGCCGGTCGAACGGTCGTTGCCGCGCTGGCGTTCGCCCAGCACGAACCCGCCGGTCATGGCGATGATGGTGAGGAAAACGGTGGCAATGACCACAGGGAAGAAGATCGGCCGCCGGGGCGGGGAAAGATCAGCGGACGGTGTCACGCGCCCAGAATGGCACCCGGCCGCCACCGAGGTCCATCGGCGGAGGCAGAGACTGGGCACGCCCCGTGCTGCTACGCACAGTAGGCTCACTGGGGGAACAGAAACGACCCGGAGGTGCACTCAGCGTGGCCGAACGAAGTTCCTTCGTCGTTGTCGCCAACCGTCTGCCCGTCGATGAAGTAACCACCCCGGACGGGGAGCGCCAGTGGCGCACGAGTCCAGGTGGTCTGGTCACAGCGTTGCACCCGGTGCTCACCGAGCACGGGGGCACATGGATCGGATGGGCCGGGGGCACCGGCGAGGCGCCCGATCCGTTCGAGCTGGAGGGCATCCGGATCCACCCGGTGCCGTTGAGCGCCGAGGAGCTCGAACGCTACTACGAGGGCCAGTCCAACGCGACGATCTGGCCTCTCTACCACGACGCCGTCGAGACCCCGGTCTACAAGCGCCGCTGGCGTGAGACATACAGGCTGGTCAACCAGCGCTTCGCCGAGGCCGCCGCCCAGGTGGCCGAGGACGGCGCGACCGTGTGGGTGCAGGACTACCAGCTGCAGCTCGTGCCGGCCATGCTGCGCGAGCTGCGGCCCGACCTCAAGATCGGGTTCTTTCTGCACATCCCGTTCCCGCCGATCGAGCTGTTCATGCAGATGCCGTTCCGGGCCGAGGTGCTGCGCGGGTTGCTCGGCTCAGACCTGGTCGGCTTCCAGCAGCGGCTCGCGGCGCAGAACTTCGTACGGCTGGCCCGGCACCTGCTCGGCCTGCGGTACGAGGGCCAGTCGATCCAGGTGGACGGCCGCAAGGTCAAGGCGGGCGCGTTCCCGATCAGCATCGACACCAAGGAGATGGAACGGCTCGCGGCCGACCCCAAGGTGCAGGCCCGCGCCAAAGAGATCCGGGCCGAGCTGGGCGACCCCAAGACGATCATCCTGGGCGTCGACCGGCTCGACTACACCAAGGGCATCGAGCTGCGGCTCAAGGCGTTCCGCGAGCTGCTGGCCGACGGCAAGCTCAAGGTCGGCGACGCCGTGATGGTGCAGGTGGCGACGCCGAGCCGGGAACGCGTCGAGCACTACCAGACGCTGCGGGTCAAGGTCGAGCGCGAGGTCGGGCGGATCAACGGCGAGTTCGGCCGGGTCGGCGTGCCGGCCGTGCACTACCTGCACCAGTCGTACAGCAAGCAGGAACTGGCGGCGATGTACGTGGCGGCCGACGTGATGATGGTGACGCCGCTGCGCGACGGCATGAACCTGGTCGCCAAGGAATACGTCGCCTGCCGCGCCGACACCGGCGGGGCGCTGGTGCTCAGCGAGTTCGCGGGCGCGGCCACGGAGCTGCGCCAGTCGTTCCTGTGCAACCCGCACGACCCCGACGGGGTCAAGGACGCGCTGCTGCGGGCGGTGGCGGCCGAGCCGTCCGAGCAGAAGCGCCGGATGCGTGTGATGCAGCGTCACCTGCGTACTCACGATGTCGCGCAGTGGGCCCACACGTTCCTCGACGCGCTCGAGGTGGCCGCCGAGGGCCGCGAGCCCCAGCCCGAGGCGGATCAGTCCACGTAAAGACAGAAGGGATGCCCGGCCGGGTCGAGAAAGACCCGTACGTGCTCCTGCGGCTGGAAGGCGGCGAGCGTCGCGCCCGCTCGGGTGGCGTGCTCGCTCGCCGCTTCCAGCTCCTCCACCCGGATGTCGAGGTGCGCGCTCATCTGCGGTTCGTCGGGGCGCGCGGGCCACACCGGGCGCGTATAGAGCTTCTCGGTCTGGAAAGACAGCCCGGCGCCGCCACCCGGCGCCCCGAGCACCACCCAGTCGTCCTCCTCCTGGGTCGCGCTCCAGCCCAGCAACCGCTGATAGAAGGCGGCCAGTTCACGAGCGTCGGGCGCGTCCAGCACCACCGCCGTCATCGTCATCTGCGGCCGTTCGTCCATGCCGAAGACCTACCCCGATAGTGACGGTTCTATACCGCTGCGTGCACGACCTCGCCGATGACGACGACCGCCGGGGGCCGGATGCCCGCCTCGGTCACCGCCTCCGCGACCTCGCCGAGCGTGCTGCGCAGCGAACGCTGGTGGCTGGTGGAGCCCTCCTGCACGACGGCGGCGGGCGTTGCGGGCGAGCGGCCCTCGGCGATCAGCCGCTCGGCGATCCGGCTCAGGTTCTTGAGCCCCATCAGCACGACCAGGGTGCCCCGCATCCGGGCCAACGCGGCCCAGTCGACCAGCGAATCGGCGTGATCGGGCGGGATGTGCCCGCTGACCACGGTGAACTCGTGGGCGACGCCGCGGTGGGTGACCGGGATGCCGGCCAGCGCGGGCGCGGCTATCGAGCTGGTCACGCCGGGCACGACGAGCACCGGCACGCCGGCCTGGGCGCAGGCGATCGCCTCCTCGCCGCCACGGCCGAAGACGAACGGGTCGCCGCCCTTGAGCCGCACCACGAACTTCCCCTCGATCGCCCGCTCGACCAGGATGCGGTTGATCTCCTCCTGGGCCGCGGCCGGCCCGTACGGGATCTTCGCGGCGTCCACGAACTCGACCTCGGGCCGCAGCTCACCCAGCAGCAGGCCGGGCACGAGCCGGTCGGCCACCACGACGTCGGCCGCGGCGAGCAGGCGACGGCCCTTGACGGTGATCAGCTCGGGGTCGCCGGGACCCGCACCGACCAGCGCCACACCCTTGTGCTGCCCGGCGACGGGCGGACTGCTCTCCAGCGCGTTGGCGACGAGATCGCGGACGGCCATCGCGCGCCGCCGGTCGCCGCCGTCGGTCACGGCCACGGTGACCTGCCCGTGCCGGGTCACGGCGGGGGTCCAGGCCGTCGCTGCGTCACGGTCGTCCGCCCGTACGCAGAAAACGTGGTGCTGCTCGGCGGCGGCGCTCACCTGTTCGGCCGCGGCCGGGTCGTCGATCGCCACGTGCACCAGCCAGGCGCCCACGACGTCGGCCGGGACGAACCGGCGCTCGCTCCAGGTGAGCCGGCCGGCGTCGACCTGGCCGCGCAGGGCCGGGGTGAGCTCCGGCGACACGATCTCGACAACCGCGCCCGCGGCGAGCAGGGCGGGCACTCTGCGGGTGGCCACCGCGCCGCCGCCCACGACCAGCACGCGACGGCCGGTCAGCTTGAGCCCGAGTGGGTAGATGCTCATTTCTCCGACGCTCCCGATTCTGCCGCGCGGGGCAGCTCCGGCCCGCTCATTTCTTCCGATACTTCCGCTTTTCCCGTACGGAGCGAGTCCGCCCGCTTACTTCTCCGGCGCCGCCCGCTTTCGTCGCGCGGGCGCTGCCTGCTCCCGGCGCCTCCGCCCTCACCGCGCGGGCCGCCTGCTTCCCCGGCGCCTCCGCCCTCACCGCGAGAGCCGCCTACTTCTCCGGCGCCTTCGCTTACTTCTCCGACACCCCGGCCGAGTCGAACGTGGCGACCTCGTGCAGGACGCGTACGGCTGCTTCCACAACCGGCAGGGCGAGGGCGGCGCCGCTGCCCTCGCCGAGGCGCATGCCCAGGTCGATCAGCGGTTCCAGGCCGAGGTGGGCCAGCGCGACGGTGGCGCCGGGCTCGGCCGAGCGGTGACCGGCAACCATGGCGGCCGCGGCGTCCGGGGCGAACGCGGCGGCGGCCAGCGCGGCCGAGGCGGCGATCACCCCGTCGATGATCACGGGGACTCGCTGCGCGGCCGCGCCCAGGATGAAGCCGGTCAGCGCTGCGTGTTCGAGGCCGCCGACCGCGGCGAGAACGCCGAGCGGATCGGCCGGGCCGGGCGAGTGCAGAGCCAACGCGCGGCGGACGACGTCGACCTTGTGGTCGAGCGTGGCGTCGTCGATGCCGGTGCCGCGCCCCGTCACGACGGCCGGGTCGCTGCCGGTGAAGACCGCGATCAGGGCCGCCGCGGGGGTGGTGTTGGCAATGCCCATGTCGCCGGTGAGCAGGCATTTCGCGCCGGAGTCGACCAGCGCGCGGGCGACGCCGAGGCCGACCTCGACCGCGGCCAGCGCCTCGTCGCGGGTCAGGGCCGGGCCGGTCGACAGGTCACGGGTGCCGCGGCGCACGTTCGCGTCGAGCAGGGTGGCGCCGCCGTGCAGCGGGATCGCCACGCCGACGTCGACCACCATCACGTCGGCGCCGGCCTGCCGGGCGAACGCGTTGACGACCGCGCCGCCGGCCACGAAGTTGGCCACCATCTGGGCGGTGACCTCCTGCGGCCAGGGGGAGACGCCCTGGGCGTGCACGCCGTGGTCACCGGCGAAGACGGCCACCGTGGCCGGGCTGGGCAGCGGCGGCGGACAGACACCGGCCAGGCCGGACAGGCGTACGGAAAGCTCCTCGAGCGCGCCCAGCGAGCCGGCCGGTTTGGTCAGGCGCGCCTGATGATCACGCGCCGCCGCCATGGCCTGCTCGTCGGCGGGGCGGATCGCGGCGAGCGCCTCCTCCAGCCCTGTCCCGACGGCGGCGGACGGCTCCCCTGAACCGGCGGCTGCGGACGGGTCGGCAGGCGCGAGCTGCTGCTCCCGATCGGCGGGCGCGAGCTGCTGCTCCCGATCGGCGGGCGCGAGCTGCTGCTCCCGATCGGCGGGCGCGGGCTGCTGGTCGGGGTCGGCGGTCACGGGCGCTCCTCCAGCACGGTGGTCAAGGTGTCGACGAAGGCGTCGGTGATGGCAGTGTCGCGCACCGCGATCCGCAGCCAATCAGCGCCCAGCCCGGGAAAAGTGTCGCCGCGGCGCACTGCATAACCACGTTCCCGCAGCTCAAGACGCACTTTGTCGGCGCCGGGGAGGCGTACGGAAACAAACGCGGAGGCCGGATCACCCGCAACCGTGACCTTCGGCACGTGCCGGAGCCTTTGCACCAGGTAGGAGCGCTCGGCCGCGAGGCGGGACGCGATCTCCCGTTCGGCCTTGATCGCGGTCGGCGAGGCACAGGCCGTGGCAGCGGCCAGCGCGGGCGTCGAGACCGCCCAGAGCGGCTGCGCGGCGGCCAGACGGGGCAGCAGGGCGGCCGGGCCGAGCAGATAGCCGATCCGCAGCCCGGCCAGCCCCCACGTCTTGGTCAGGCTGCGCAGCACCACCAGGCCGGGCAGGTCGGACCGGGTGGCCAGCGACTCGGGCTCCCCCGGGACCCCCTCGCGGTGGGTGGTGTCCGAGAACGCCTCGTCGACCACCAGCACACGGCCGGGCCGGGCGAGACGGGCGATCTCGGCGGCCGGGTGCAGCACCGAGGTCGGGTTGGTCGGGTTGCCCACGAAGACCAGGTCGGCATCGGCCGGCACGAGTGACGCGTCGAGGCGGAAACCGTCCTGCTCGCGCAGCAGCACGCGCTCGACGGTGTGACCGGCGTTGCGCAGGGCGGCCTCGGGCTCGGTGAACTGCGGGTGCACCACGACCGGGCGACGAGCGTCCCGCAAGGCCTGCGCGAGCAGCACGAAGGCCTGCGCCGCGCCCGCGGTGAGCAACACCTCGGAGGGGTCACGGCCGTGCCGGGCCGCCACGGCGGCTGTCGCCCCGGTCGCGTCGGGGTACGCCGCGAGGCTGTCCAACGACTCCCGCAGCGGCTCGGCGAGCCAGGCCGGCATGGGCTCGCGGCGCACGTTGACGGCCAGATCCATCAGCCCGGCGCCCACCTCCGTGTCGCCGTGATGGCCGAGGTCGACAGTCATGGGCTCAGCATGCCGGACCCGAACGGCGTCGGACTTTCGGCCGATCCGTCCGGTCATGAATACTTTTGCCATACCTTCATATGGTGGCAGCCGGAAAAGTCGCTCCCCTCGTCCGTGCCGGCCTGATCGCGGGTCTCGTGATCGCCGGTCTCGCCTACCCCCTAGCCGCCCTCGCCGGTCTCGGCGTCAAGGCGGGCACCGAGGCTCTGCAGGGCTTGCCCGAGGAGCTGATCGAGGTGCCCACGGCCCAGACCACGTACGTGTACGCCAAGGACGGCAAGACGCCGCTGACGATGTTCTACGAGGAGCACCGGAAACCGATCAAGATCGCCGAGATGTCGCCGTACATCACCCAGGCGATCGTCGCGTCCGAGGACACCCGCTTCTACGAGCACAACGGCGTGGACGCCAAGGGTGTAGCCCGCGCTTTCGTGGCCAACCAGAAGGCGGGCGGGGTGTCGCAGGGCGCGTCGACGCTGACCATGCAGTACGTACGGATGGCTCTGCGGGACGGCGCCCAGACGCCGAAGGAGGCGCTGGAGGCGACCGAGCAGACGCCCCAGCGCAAACTGCGCGAGATGCGGATGGCCATCGAGCTCGAGAAGCGCATGAGCAAGCAGGAGATCCTCGAGCGCTACCTCAACACGGCGTATTACGGCCACCGGGCGTACGGGATCTTCGCGGCTTCGCAGGTCTTCTTCTCGAAACTGCCCCGGGATCTGAACCTCAACGAGGCCGCGCTGCTGGCGGGCCTGGTCAAGGCGCCGTCGGCCTACGACCCGGCGACCCAGGACCGGCAGGCCGCAACGAGCCGGCGCAACTACGTGATCGACCAGATGCACAAGATCGGGGCGATCACGCCGCAACGAGCCGCCACCGCCAAGCGGGAGCCGATCAGGCTGAAGCTCAGCTCACCGCCGAACGACTGCATCGGCGTCGCCGACAAGCGCAACGACTGGGGCTTCTTCTGCGACTACCTGAAGTCGTGGTGGAAGGAACAACCCGCGTTCGGCCGCAACCCGATGGAACGCGAGGAGAACCTGCGCCGCGGCGGCTACCGGATCGTCACCTCGATCGACCCGAAGGTGCAGGCCTCGGCGATGAAGCACATCCTCGACAAGGAGAAGCGCCGCAGCCGGATCGCGCACGGCCAGGTGATCATCGAGCCGAACACCGGACGGGTGCTCAGCATGGCGGTGAACAGGCGTTACTCGCTCGACCAGAAGGACAACAAGAGGCACAGCCGTTACCGCCACCTCAAGGGCAACTATCCGAACACGGTGAACCCGCTGCTCGGCGGGGGCACGATGGCCGGATACCAGGCCGGATCGACGTTCAAGATCTTCACCCTGCTGGCCGCGCTCGACGAGGGCATGCCGCTGAGCACGTCGTACTACAGCCCGCAGCGGTTCTACTCGAAGTACATCACCGCGCCCGGACCGGCGACCTGCGGCGTGCGCTGGTGCCCGAAGAACTCGACGGCCTCGATGACCGGCAACCAGACCATGTGGAGCGGCTTCGGCAAGTCGGTGAACACCTACTTCGTCCAGCTCGAACAGAAGGTCGGGGCGGAGAAGGCGGTACGGATGGCGGAGCGGCTGGGGCTGCGGTGGCGTACGGACATCGACCGCAAGCTGGCGTCGCCCGAGCACGCCTCGGGGTGGGGCGCGTTCACGCTGGGCGTCAGCGACGTCACACCGATCGAGATGGCCAACGTGTTCGCCACGCTGGCCGCCGAGGGCAACTACTGCGAACCCCTCCCCGTACGTTCGATCCGGACCCGGGACGGCAAGGAAGCCACGTTCCAGGGGAAGGTCGTCGCGGCGCCGCGCTGTCACCGTGCGGTGAGCGTCGACGTCGCCCGCGCGGCCACCGACGCCGCCCGATGCGTCACCGGGTACGGCGCGGCTCGCGGCAGCTGCGGCGGCTGGGGCACCTCCGAGATGGTGTACGGGGTCCTGCGGCGCCCGGTCGCCGGCAAGAGCGGCACCACCGACAGCAACAAGAGCGCCTGGTTCTGCGGTTTCACCCCGCAGCTGGCTGCGGCCGCGTTCGTGGCCGACCCGGACAACCCCGAGAAGAACGTCGGCTCCAGCCGCTCGACCACCTCGAAGTACACGGTCGCGGAGACGTTGAAGGACGCGCTGAAGGGCAAGCCGAAGACGAAGTTCACCCCGCCCTCGGGCGGCCTGGTCTCCCGCTGGCACGACCGCGACCGCGATCGTGACCAGGACAGCGACCGGGATCGTGACCGGGACAGCGACCGGGACCACGACGACGAGCGGGACGACGAGGATCGCGACTAGGCGGCGGCCGGCCGGCGGCGGGGTGGTGGACGCCACTTGGCGTCACGGCCGGCCAGCGACAGCGCGTGGTCGAGCAGGGTGGCCTCGTCGTCGACGGGCACGACCGGGCCGAACAGGCCGGGTGTGCCCTCGGCGGGCCCCTCGGACAGGAACTCGATGAGGACCTCGAGGGTGCGCGGGTCGGCGAAGTATTCCTGGCCGGTGCCGCGGGCGAGATCCCAGCTGTGCATGATCAGCTCGGTCATCGCGACGTGGCCGAGCGCGGCGGCGGGCATGGTGACGCCGCCGGCCCGGGAGGTGCCCGTCCAAGCGGCCGGATCCTTCCACGCGTTGGCCAGGTCTTCCAGCAGGACCGGCAGGCGGCTGCGCCAGTGCCGGGACAGATGCTGCGCGGAGGGGACGGGCGCCGAGGACGTGGCGGGACCGTCGACGCGTTTGTGGGCGGCCTGGGTGAACGCCACGGACAGGCCCATCAGATGATCGAGGAGGGTGGCGACTGTCCACTCGGGACAGGGCGTGGGATTCGACAACTCGCCGTTGTCGATGCCGAGCAGCAAGGCTCGCAAGCCCCGGACCGGAGGGTCGAAATCCAGAGGAACACGATCGGCCACGGCCATCCTCCTTCGCGTCGTACCTGTTAACCCCACGTTACGGCTGGGGTGCGACAGTTTCTTCGTCGCGGAAGGGCGTTTTCACGGATGCTTCCCGGCGGCGTGCATTTCCGCATGTCGATCTTGCTATTCACGACGTGGTGATGTCCACCGTGTCGTTGAGGTTCGGCTGCGGCTCGGGCTGGCGCGGCGCCGCACGCACGTGGACCGGCGGCAGCAGCTGCGCCGGCCCGGAGACGGCGGCCGACACCACACGCTTGGCGATCTCGGGCGCGGCAGCCCAGTGCAGGCCCAGCTGCGAGGCGTGCACCTGCCGCCAGACGAAGCCCTCGGGATTGCCGCCCGACCACGTCCACGCCGGGACGGCGCCGGCACGGGGCGTGACGATCGCCCGGTGCTGTTTGTAACCGGTGATGCGCGCGCCGGCCGGGGCCAGCGGCGAGGTGGTGGGGGCGGTCGCCTCGCGGTAACCGGCCACGGTCTGCTCCCCGGTCACCGCCGACGCGTCGAGCACGCCGCACATGGGACGGCCGTCGAAGTCACGGCCCAGCCACGGCAACGCCACCCCCTCGGCGATCACCGGCCAGCCGTCGGCGGCGAACTGGGCGACCGCGTTGCACAGGCGGCGGTTCGCGGACAGCTCCTCGGCGTACCCCTCGGGCAGGCCGCCCCCGACGACCAGCGCCCGGGTGCCGGCGGGCAGGCCCTCGTCGCGCAACGGGTCGACCACTGCCACGTCGGCGCCGGCCGCGGTGAGCAGCTCGGCCGTCTCGACGTACGTGTAAGGCGCCCCGGGCCCACCGGCCAGCGCGACCACAGGACGCGGCTCGAAGACCTCGCCGCCGGCGGCCTCCCCCGGCGTCCAGATCGGGCCGGGCAGCGCAGGCGCCGAGTTCGCCAGGGCCATGATGCGATCGAGGTCCAGACCGCCGCCGACGGCCTCGCCCAGCCGGCGCACGGCCCTGGTCGCCTCGACCGTACGGTGGGCCACCGGCACCGGGCCGTTCGAGCGGGCGGGCAGCACGTTGGGCAGGTCGCCGCGGCGCAGCGCGCCCAGAACCGGCATGCCGATGTCGTCGAGCGCGGTGCGCAGCATCTGCTCGTGCCGCGGCGACGCGACCCGGTTGAGGATCACCCCGCCCAGGTGCACCATCTCGTCGAACATGCGGAAGCCGTGCACCAGGGCGGCAAGCGAATGCCCCATCGACGCCACGTCGACGACCAGCACGACGGGGGCGTGCAGCACGGCGGCGACGGCGGCGGTGCCGTCGATCTCGGGCTGGCCGGTCAGCGAGTCGAACAGGCCCATCGCGCCCTCGATCACCGAGATCTGCGCGCCGGCGGAGCCGTGCAGGAAAAGTGGAGCAATACGCTGCGCGCCGACGAGCCGCGGATCGAGGTTGCGGCCCGGGCGCCCGGCCGCGAACCCGAGGTAGGCGGCGTCGGTGTGATCGGGGCCGACCTTGAACCCGGCCGCCGGGATGCCCCGCGCCGCGCACGCCGCGAGCAGGCCGACCGCGATCGCGGTCTTGCCGTGTCCCGAGGCGGGGGCGCTGACGACCAGACGAGGCTGGGCGCTCATCAATGACTCTCCCGGGTGCATGTATCGCCTGCTGTCGACTGCCGGAGTGGGACAGTACCCGGCGCGGGCGGCGGCCACCCGGGCGACGGGTAGCCTCGTTGCGTGTACCGCTTCCTGCTGAGCCCTCGCTGGCTCGCCGCTGCCGCGCTGGCCGTGGCGGCGGCGGTGGTCATGGTGATGCTCGGCAATTGGCAGCTGCGACGCTACGAGGAACGCAGCGCGATCAACGATCGCATCGACGCCGCTGACTCCGTGGCCGCCGTGCCGCTCGCCTCCGTGCTGACCCGCCCGGCCACCGCCGGTGCGGCCGGTGAGGCCCCCGGCAAGGACGTGGCCTGGACAAAGGTGACCGTGAGCGGGCGCTACGACCCGGCCCACGAGATTCAGGCGCGGGGTCGCACGGTCGACGGCGACGTCGGGTTCGAGATCGTGACACCGCTGATCCTCGACGACGGCACGGCCGTGCTGGTCGACCGGGGCTGGGTGCCGGCACCCCCCGGCGGGGCCCTCGCCCCGCCCGAGGTGCCACCCGCGCCGGGCGGCATGGTGACGGTGGTCGGCCAGGTGCACCTGTCGGAAAGCCGACCCGCGCCCATCGAGCGGCGTCACGGGCGGCTGGACACCCGGCGGATCTCGGTGCCCAAGCTCGCGCCGGAAATGCCCTATCCCGTGTACGGGGCCTACGTGCTGCTCACCACCCAGACGCCCGCGGCCGACGCCGCCTTCACCCGCATCCCGATCGACCACGAGGACGCGTGGCAGAACGGGGGGTACGCGGTGCAGTGGTGGTTGTTCGCGCTGATGGCGTTGGCGGCCTACGGGTATTACGCCCGCAAGGAAGCCCAGGGGCGTTCCCCCTCGTCCGCCCCCTCCGACGCCCGACCCACCGCGGGCGATCGCGTGGCTGAAGCCGACCGCCGCCGCGCCGCCTCGGACGACCGCGTGGCTGAAGCCGACCGCCGCCGGGCCGCCTCGGACGACCGCGTGGCCGAAGCCGACCGCCGCCGCGCCGCCTCGGACGACCGCGTGGCCGAAGCCGACCGCCGCCGCGCCGCCTCGGGGGACCGCGTCGAAGAGGCGGACCGCGAACGCGCGGCCGCGGCAGCCGCCCTGGGTGACCGTGTTACGGATGCTGATCGGGCCCGCGACGCCGCCGGCGGCAGCCGTTCGACACCGGACTGAACCGCCCTCTGGTCGGCCGCGACGAGGGCTTTGCGGTGCGCGCCGTCGGCAAGCAGTGCTGGACGCGCCGGAAAAACCGGCCGATGTGAGTCAGCCGACAACCGGCCCGGGGCAGGGTTCATCCGGTTCGCTGCGCCGGGCCGTCCGCGACCAGCTGTTTGTGCCGGCGTCCTACAGGGCGTGGCCTCCGATCGCTCGGACCGTGTCGATCGTGTCGGCCTCGGCGGCCGGCTTGTCGTCGCGGTAGCGCAGCACCCGGGCGAAACGCAACGCCACGCCGCCGGGATAGCGCGGTGACGTCTGCACCCCGTCGAAGGCGATCTCGACCACCTGCTCAGGGCGCACCCGCACCACCCAGCCGTCGTCGCCGGTCTTCAGCTCCTGGAAACGCTCGGTCTGCCAGCGCAGCAGCTCGTCGGTGAGGCCCTTGAACGTCTTGCCGAGCATGACGAACCCGCCCGTCCCGGGGTCGCGCGCGCCGAGATGCAGGTTGGACAGCCAGCCCTTTCGGCGGCCATGACCCCACTCGACGGCCAGGACCACAAGGTCGAGCGTGTGCCGAGGTTTGACCTTGACCCAGGCCGAGCCGCGGCGGCCCACGTCGTACGGCGCCTCGACCGCCTTGATCACGACGCCCTCCTGCCCGGCCGCGAGCGCGGCGGCGAAGGCGGCGGCCGCCTCTTCCTCGCTGGTCACGAACCTGCGGCCGACGATCAGCTCGGCCGGCAATGCGTCGGCGAGGGCCTGCCAGCGGACGTGGCCGGGCTCGTCGAGCAGGTCGACGCCGTCGAGATGCAGGATGTCGAAGAAGAACGGCACCAGCGCCAGCTGATCGTGACCGCCGGCCGCGGCACCAGCCCCGGCAACGGCCTCACCGGTAGCGGCTCGAACGGCGTCGGCAGCAGCGACCTGGACACCATCGGCACCAGCGACCTGGACACCATCGGCACCGGCGACCCGGGCGGCGGCGGAGCCAGTGTCCCGGGCGCCGGCTGACTTGCGGCGGGCGGCGGCGCCGCGGGTGGCGGCTCGGCTCGATGTCTCTTGGAAAGGGCGGGGCCGCCCGGAGGCGTCGAGTGTCATCGCCTCGCCGTCGAGCACGACCTCGCGCAGTGGCAGCTTGCGGACGGCCTCGACCACCTCGGGCATGCGGGAGGTGATGTCGTCGAGGCTGCGGGTGAAGACGGACACGTCGTCGCCGGAGCGGTGGACCTGGATGCGGATGCCGTCGAGTTTCACGTCGACCGCCGCCGGGGTGCCGGTGGCCAGCAGCGCGGCGCCGACGTCGGGCGCGGCTTGGGCGAGCATCGGGGTGAGCGGGGTGCCGACGCGCAGGTGGATCTCGGCCAGGGCGGCCGCGCCGCCGGTGAGAGCGGCCACGGCGACCTGTTTGAGATCGCCGGAGAGCAGCAGCGCCCGGCGGACAGCGATGAGCGGCACCCCGGCCGCCTTGGCGATCGCGTCGGCGAGCAGCCCGGCCTGGGCGCCCTGCCTGAGCTCGCCGCTGAAGAGCCCGACGAGCAGCCGCTGCTCGTCGGCCGTAGCGGCGCCGAACAGGGCTGCGACCAGCTCACGCCGCCTGGCCTGTGAGCCCGCCCCGGCGACGACGGAGATCTCGGCGATCAACGCGTCGACCTGAGCCACCGTCAGCGTCGGCTCGGCGGCCGGGGCGGGCCGCTCACGAAGGCCGGCGTAGCCCACACCGGTCTGCCGCTGCCGCAGCTCACCCGCGAGATAGGCCGAGCCGGGCGCGATCTCGCCGGGGTCGAGCCGGCGAAGCGCGTCGGCCAGCAACTCGACCTTCGCCTTGCGGCCCGAGGTGGCCGCGACGGCTGTCGAGGTGGCCGCCAGATCAAGGAATCGCACACCCTCATCCTGGCAGCACCCCCCGACATTTTCGCCGCGAAGATCGCCCCGACCTGCGCCTCGGCCGTCGTGAAGACAGGCGAACAAGAGGGCATGGCAAGGCCGAGGCGCTGTCAGGCGGCCCGGGGCTCGGAGATGCGGAAGCCCCGGGCGCGAACGGCGTCGGCCATGCGGGCGACCTGGGCGTCTATCTCGCAGAGCGTGGCCGACAGCTCCTCGAGGTGGTCGGTGAGGGCGCCGTCGTCCCAGCCGGAGACGTCGACCTCGTCCATCGCGCGGACGGCCCAGCGCAGCCGGGCGATGGCCTCGAGACGGTCATGGGAGCGAAGGCGATCGATCGTGTTGCGTGGCCCGGCCACTTTCGGCCGCACCACCGAGGACACCGCGACGGAGGCATCTTTCGAACGCATGTTCGATATCCTAACAGGACGGGGCGGCCACGTGACCAGTCAACCGGGGCTCAGCCCCGCATGATCGCCGGAAACACGCCCGCTGCCTCGTCGAGCCCGGCCTCAGCGGCCACGAACCCGTCCGGCCGCACCAGATAGAGCCGCCCTGGCCGCAGGCCGGAGGACTCCGGAGCGGCCGGGAACACGTGCACAGGCAAGCCCAGGTCAGGCACGTCGGAGGACACCACACCCCCGTACGCGTGAATCTGCCACCGCAGGTCGCGCAGCGCCTCGAAATTGCCGCCGGCCCAGGGCAGCCGCCGCCCGACCACCGGATCGCGCCGTCCCCCGGCCACGGCTCGCGCGTTCGGTGTCATCCAGTAGTGGATGCGGATCTGCGAGACGTACTGGAAGAGGCGGGAACCGCCGGACGCGCGGGGCAGGAAGCGCACCCCGGCCGGCGCCAGCAAAGGCACGACGACGCGGCGCAGCGCACGGAACAACGGCCGCTGCGAAGTGACCGCCCCGAAGAGCCTGTCGGTGGTGGCGACCAGCGTGCGGGCCACCGGGCGGCGCTCGGCCTCGTACCGGTCCAGCCAGTCGTCCTTGCGGCGGCCCCGCAGCACGTCGGCCAGCTTGAAGGCCAGGTTGTGCGCGTCCTGCAGGCCGGTGTTCATGCCCTGCCCGCCGACCGGCGAGTGCACGTGCGCGGCGTCACCGGCCAGGAAGAACGGCCCGTCCCGGAACGTCGCCGCGACCCGGTGGTGCACCTTGTACGTCGCGAACCAGCGCGACTCGGCGTACGTGACCGCGAAGTCCTTGATCCGGGGCCGCACGTCCTCCTCGGTGAGCCGCCCGTCGCCGTCGTCGTCGCGGATCAGCCCGATCAGGCGCCACGCGTGCCGGCCGCCCATCGGGAAGCCGAGCAGGAAGCCGGACCGGCCGGGACGTACGTTGATCGCGTTTTCCACCAGGCCCCCGACGCCCAGCGCGTCGATGACGTAGAAGCGGTGCGGGTTGGTGACGCCCTCGAAGGCGATGCGCCGCGCCTTGCGGATCGCCGAGTTCGACCCGTCGCAGCCCACGCAGAATCGGCAGCGGACGGTGTCGTTGCCGACCTTGGCCTCGATGCCGTCCTCGACCTGCTTGACAGCGGTCACCGGCGTCTCCCAGCGCACGTCGGCGCCGAGCTTCTGCAGGTTCTCGTACAGGATCTCCTCGTTACGGCTCTGCTCGAGGATCTCGATGAACGGGTGGGGCGTGACCCCGCCGCCGAGCGAGCCCAGCGGGATGCGTCCGAACGCCCTGTCACCGAAGCCCGGCGCCAGCGAGTCGGCCCGGTGGGCGGCGTCGAGCACCTGGTCACCGACGCCGAGCTGGTCGTAGATCTCGAGGCTGCGAGCCTGGACGACCAGGGCCCGCGACTCGCGCGTGGGCCCTTCCTTGCCGTCCGCGACGATCACACCGACACCGAGTTTGACCAGCCAGTTGGCGAGCATCAGCCCGGTCGGGCCGGCGCCCGCCACCAGCACGTCACACGACAGCTCGGCCATCGGCCGCTCCCTACTTCGAAGTCAAGGTCTCCGCCACGTTCTTGAGGAGCAGGGCCTCGGCGAGGCAGACGCGCTCGAACTCGCCCAGGTGCAGGCTCTCGTCGGGGCCGTGCGCCGCCGACCAGGGGTCTTCCACGCCGGTGACCAGGATCGCGGCCTGCGGGAAGAGCTCCTGGAAGGTGGCGATGAACGGGATCGAGCCGCCCACGCCCATGTCGACCGGGTCGGTGCCGTCCCACGCCGAGCGGAACGCGTCCCGCGCGGCCTCGAACGCTGGGCCGGTCGCGTCGATCACGCAGGGTGAACCGTCTGCTTCCAGGGTCACCTCGACCTGCGCGCCCCAGGGCACGTGCTTTTCGAGGTGGGCCCGGACGGCCGCGAACGCCGGCTTGGGGTCGTCACCGGGCGCCAGCCGTACGGAAATCTTGGCCTTGGCCGTGGGCTGCAGGGCGTTGGCGGCCTCGAGCGTGCGGGGCGCGTCGATGCCGAGCACCGAGATCGACGGCTTGGTCCAGATACGGTCGGTGATCGTGCCCCGGCCGATCAGCTCGACGCCGTCGAGCATGCCCGCCTCGTGCCGGAACCGGTCGGCCGGGTAGTCGACACTGGCGCCCTCGCGGCCGACGAGCCCGTCGACGGCGACCTCGCCCTTGTCGTCGTGCAGGGTCGAGAGCAGGCGTGCGAGCGTCATGAGCGCGTCGGGCACCGGGCCGCCGAACATGCCGCTGTGCACCGCGCTCTTGAGCACCCGGACCTCGGCGAACAGGTTGACCAGGCCGCGCAGCGAAGTGGTCAGGGCAGGCTGCCCGATGTCCCAGTTGCCGGAGTCGGCGATCACGATCACGTCGGACCGCAGTTCCTCGCGGAACTCCTCGATGATCGCGTCGAGCGAGTCGGAACCGTATTCCTCCTCGCCCTCGACGAACACAACCACCCCGACCGGCAACTGCTCGCCGAACGCCCGCAGCGCGGCGACGTGGGCCATCACGCCGGCCTTGTCGTCGGCGGCGCCACGGCCGTAGAGCCGGCCCTCGCGCTCGACCGGCTCGAACGGGTCGCTGCTCCACCGCGCCGGGTCGCCCGCGGGCTGCACGTCGTGGTGGGCGTAGAGCAACACCGTCGGCGCGCCCGCGGGGGCCGCCCTGCGACCGATCACGGCGGGCTGGCCGCCGCGCCGGACCACCTGCGTATCGAGGCCGCAGCCGCGCAGCAGCTCGGCCACCGCCTCGGCCGAGCGCTCGACGTGGGAGTGGTCGAAGCCCTCGAAGGCGATGCCCGGAATGCGGACCAGCCGTTCCAGGTCGGCACGGACTCCGGGCATCTCCCGCGCGATCGCGGCGCGCAGATCGGTCTCACTCAGGCTCATGTGAGTGATCCTAAGGGTCGTTCAGTTGCCTTCGTCGTCCTGACGATTACGGCGGGACGCGTCGCCCATCCAGCCGCGGGCGCCCCGCGCCGCCGATCCGGCCAGGTCAGCCGCGCCGTCACCGAGCTTGCGCAGCAGGCCGACGAGCGGATCCTGCGAATTGTTGAAGGTCTCGCGGTACGAGCTCGCCGCCGCCTTGACGTCGTCGGAGACCGAGGCGTCACCGTCGCCGTCGCGGCGGGGGTAGTCGCCGCCGAGAATCTCGGCGTACGCCCCGGAGTCGATCCACTTGCGCAGCTCGGCCGCCCGGGCCACGGGCACCGGGTGGGTGCTCCACATCGTCATGCCGATCTTGTGGATGCTGTCGCGCAGGTCGCCGCCGCTCTCGTACTCCGCGGCCTGCTCGAGGAAGGCCGCGGTGTCGATCTGCGACAGGTCGCCGCCGCCGGCCAGCTTCATCAGCAGGCGCGTCGAGGCGGCCGGGTCCTGACCGGCGAGCAGCCCGGCGCGGTCGGCCGACAGCTCGGCCTTGCGCCACCACTCGAACATGGCCGTGATGATGGCCCGAAGCGCGATCGCGCCGACCGGCAGCCAGCTCAGGTTGGCCGCCCAGCGGGTCAGGATCATCATGATCGTCTTGTAGACGGCGTGGCCGCTGCGGACGTGGCCGATCTCGTGGCCGAGCATCGCCCGCAGCTCGTCGTCGTCGAGCCGCTCGACGGCACCCGTCGTGATCACGATGAACGGCTTGTCGAGGCCGATCGCGGAGCCGTTGATGATGGGGTCCTGAGTGACGAACAGGTCGGGCAGCTCGACCACGTCGAGGGTGCTCGCGGCCTCGGTGAAGCGCTGGTAGACCCGCGGGTACTGCCGGTGGTCGACGCGGATCGAGCCGGCCAGGAACTGCAGCCGGAAGCCGCGCTCGTTCCACATGCCGAAGAACGTCTTGACCACGTCGTCGAAGCCGCGCAACTCGCGCAAGGCGGTCAGCGCGCCGCGGTCGGCCGGATGCTCCCAGGCCCGCGAGCTGATGCCGGTCAGCGTGACCCGCCGGCGTACCGGGCGGTTCTCTTCGTCGGTCATCGTGCTACCCCTTCGAGAAGTTGCCCTCTGCGGCCCGGGCCGCGCCGTCGACGACCAGGTCGGCGTGCGTGGCCGTCTCGTCCATGGCGAAGTGCCGCTCCTCGGCGGCCCGCCAGCGCCCAAGGTACTTCCGATAGGCAAGGCTGTCGTCCCCGTCGCGCGTGATCGCGCGCTCCCAGCGAAGTCCGGCGGGCGCATCGACGAAAACTGCGAGGGTCAGTTCGGGACGAATGGCACGCCGCGCCGCGCTCACCCCCTCCAGCAGGACCGCTTGGGCGGCGGGAACCGTCACCGGCGTACCGGAAAAGTCGCCTTTAACCCAGTTGTACGGCTGGTAGGTGGCAGTCTCGCCGGCCCGTAACGGCGTCAGCACCTTCTCCTCGAGCCGCGTCCAGAAGGTGAACTGATCGTCCCAGCCGTTGAGCAGGTCGTCCGTGTGCACGACCGGGCAACCGAGCGCCGCCGCGAGCCCATCCGCGAACCTGGTCTTACCCGCGCCGCTCGGCCCGTCCACGGCGATCAACCGGGTGCGGCCGAAGCGAGGTTCCCGGCTCATCACCAACGCCGCGAGGTCGCGGAACGACTGCTCAGGCATGACCGTCTTCGTGGCGATCTTCGGCACGATCGCGATCATGGGCTTCGCGGCGGCGAAGCTGGGCCGGCGCCCCGGGCGGCAGAAACGGCTCGGCCGCCCGGGCCCCGACACCGGTGGCGGTGGAAGACCGCGGCAGCTGGATCACCGCGACGCGCAGCCAGTCGCGGCGCCCCTCACCAGAGCGACCCCGGCGGCGATCCCGGCGGCGGCGATCCCGACCGCCCCCGAGACCCGTGCGGCCCGGCGCAGGTGCACGGCCGACGGCCGAGGGCCGTCCCCCAGGAAAGGCCGGACCTCGCTGCGTCCGAAATAGACATTCCGACCGCCCAGCCGTACGCCCAGAGCGCCCGCCATGGCCGACTCGCACTGCCCGGCATTGGGTGAGGGGTGATCGTTGCGATCGCGGCGCCAGACCCGCGACGTCTCCCGCGGCGACCCACCGGCCACCGGCGCGGCCGCGATCGTGAGCAGCCCCGTCAACCGCGACGGCACCAGGTTGAGCCCGTCGTCGAGCCGCGCCGCGGCCGTCCCGAACCGCGCGTATCTCGCCGACCGGTGCCCCACCATGGCGTCCAGGGTGTTGGCGGCCCGATAGGCGAGAAGCCCCGGAAGCCCGAGCAGACCGCCCCAGACCAGCGGCGCGACGACCGCATCGGACGTGTTCTCGGCCACCGACTCCACTGTCGCGCGGGCCAGCTCGGGCTCGTCCAGCCCCGACGGATCCCGCCCGCACAGATGGTTGAGCCGCCCCCGGGCCGCGTCGAGATCGTCCGCGGACAGGTGCTTCGCCATGATCCGCGATTCCCGCCGAAGGGTCCGCCCGCCCAGCACGGTCCAGGTGGCGCCCGCGACCAGGGCGGCCCGGACTGCCGGGGAACGCCTGGTCGCCGCGGCGGCCGCGAACCCGGCCAGGGCCGGAACCCCCACAGCGAGCGCCGTGAACGCGGCGCCGGCCGCCCGGTTGTCCCGGTAGATCCGCTTCTCGAGCGCTGCGGCGGCCGACCCGAAACCCGCTACGGGGTGGAACCGCCGCGGATCACCGAACACCGCGTCCAGCAGGTAGCCGGCCACGAGCCCCGCCGCGTCCGCCGAGCCCGGCCCAATCGCTGCCCGTGCCCAGGGCCCCGCCCCCGCCCCCGCCACGCCTTGGATCCTTTCTCTGAGCTTGCCGATCCGTGCGCATGATCATGCGCACGGGTCGTTGCCGGCCCGTGCCGATGGGAATGTCCGACCCACTACACGATCATGCGCACAGGTCGCACACCCATACAGCGATTTCCGGCGGGACCACGTCCGGTCCGTCCGGGATCGGCACCGGGTCGAACTCACCCCAGACGATCGCGCCGGGCGCACGATCCTCCAGGAACTCGACGACGATCTCCTGCAGGTCGTCCGTAGTCCGGTATTTCTCGGTCAAGGGCAACTCGTCACGCCCGCACGAGGCCGTCGAGCAGCGCAACTGCCCCGCGTGCAGGTCGTGCCACACGTAGAACGTCGCCGGCCCGGCATGCCCCATGCCGGCGACCTGGCCGCGTAGTTGCGCGACCGTCTCCTCGAAGGCGTTGACCACTTCCTCGGCCGACAGGCCCATCCGCTCGTGCGGCGGCGCGCCGAACCAGCTGGTGTTGGCGGTCTCGGTGTCCTGGTCGTGCGGCGCGAGCACCAGCGTCTCGCCCGCTATCGCGCGGATCTCCTTCAACAGCACGCGCACCAGTCTGCCGGTCGACCCCCACCGAGGACCAACCGGGCAGGTCGGCCGGGCGGCCGGTTGCGTGGGCACGATCGGACCACCCCGTTCGGGGGCGTGTCATCCGTCCGGTGTAATCGGGCCAGGCGGGCCGGGGTGGCCCGGCCGCCGCGCGACGGCCGGGCCACGTGAACCGGTGTCAGGCGGCGACGGGCTCCTTCCGGGGGCGTCGGGTGCGGCGGGCGGGGGCCGGCTGGTCGGCGGTCAGCCGCTCCACTTCGAGGGCGATCTCCTCGTCGGACGGCGACCCGCTCGGGTCTTCCACGGGCGCGGGCGCCTCCAGCTCCGGTACGCCATCACGCTCCGGTACGCCATCACGCTCCGGTTCGCTGTCGCCCAAGGAGCCGGGCAGGGCGGCGAACGGTTCCTCGCCGGGGTCGTCCACGAAGCCCACGCCCGGCGGCGTCGCCGAGGTGTTGCGGGTGAAGGCGGACTGGCCGCGGGCGAGGTCGTGACCGATCGAGGACGCCTCGATCTCGTACGAGATCCGGTTGTTGCCGTTGTCGTCCTTCCAGTCCCGGGTGTGGAGACGGCCGTAGACGATCACGGGGTCGCCGACGGAGATCGAGGAGATCACTCCCTCGGCGAGCCGCCGCCACGCGGTCACCCGGACCCGCAGGCTGTTGCCGTCGACCCACTGGTTGCTCTCGCGGTCGAAGCGGCGTGCCGTGGACGCGATCCGGAAGTTGGCGACGACCGAGCCGGGCTCCTCGAAACGCCGCCACTCCGGGGCCGCCAGGACGTTGCCCACGACGACGAGGTTGGTGTCGAACACTTGTGACCTCCAGGGTGTGTGTCGGTGAGGCCGGTAGCTTCCCGTTTGCCGGGCGGGCGGCGCGGTGTTCGGGGCCGGGCCTGTGGACAACGTGGGGGCCTGTGGAAAACGGTTTGGGCGGGGGCCGTTCGTGATATGGGGCGCCACCGTGTACTGGTCGGTAGCCTGGGCGTGTGGAGATCGATGTCCTGGGACCGCCCTACGAGCGGCACACCATTGACCTGGGCCGCGACGACGAGGGCGAGGTGGTGGCCACCCTGGTGCGACGGCGGGCCGACCAGCCCTCGCGCCGGGCGGTCCTTTACGTGCACGGTTTTGTGGACTATTTCTTCCAGACCCATCTGGCCGACTTCTTCGTCGAGCGCGGCTGGGATTTCTACGCGCTCGACCTGCGCAAGTACGGCCGCAGCCTGCTCCCGCACCAGACGCCGAATTTCGCCCGCAGCCTCACCGAGTACTTTCCGGAGCTGGACGAGTCGGCGCGCATCATCCGCGAACAGGACGGGCACGATCAGCTGCTGGTCGCGGGCCATTCCACGGGTGGCCTGATCACGTCGCTGTGGTCGCATGCCCGGCAGGGGAAGGGCCTCGTCGACGGGTTGTTCCTGAACAGCCCGTTCTTCGATTTCAACGTGCCCTGGCTGGTGAAGCGCCCGCTGATGGCAGCCACGATCGCGGCCACCCGGCGGATGCCCTACCGGAGGATTCCGATGGCGTCGCTGGGTCTTTACGGGCAGAGCCTGCACAGCGAACACCGCGGCGAGTGGACATATGACCTGGCCTGGAAACCGGTGTTCGGCTTTCCCGTCACGGCCGGCTGGCTGGAGGCCATCCGCCGAGGTCAGAGGCGGTTGCGCGCCGGACTGGGAATCGACGCCCCGGTGCTCGTCGCCTGTTCTTCCCGTACGTTCCGGGGCCGCGCCTGGCACGACGATCTGCGTACGTCCGATTCCGTGCTGGACGTGGAGCACATTGTCCGGTGGGCGCCGCGCCTCGGGCCCCGGGTCACGATCGCCCGTTTCGACGGCGGCATGCACGACCTGACGCTTTCCGGCAAAGAGGTCCGGGTCGAGGTGTTCCGGGAGCTGGCCCGGTGGGTCGACGCTTTCCTGCCGCCGGTGGGCACTCCCGAGATCACGGTTCCGGCAGCCCCGGAGGACAAGCAGAACGAATCGCAACATTGATTGCTATCGTTCCGTGATGCCCGAGCAACCGGCCGGCCGCGACGCACAACCGCCCGATCCGGCCGGCTGCCGCACCCTCGACGAATTGGCGGCGGTCCTGCGCGCCCTGAAGGCGTGGGCGGGCGACCCGTCGTACGACACGATCACGAGACGCGTCAATGCGGCTCACGGGCCGGCGGGCCGGGGCACGGTGGTCGATTGTTTCCGCGCCGGCCGCCGCCGGGTCAATCCGGAGCTCGTGGTCGCGGTGGCGGCGTCGCTGCACGACGACGAGGCGTACCTCGGGCGCTGGCGGCAGGCGATCCGGGTCACGCTGGCTGAGAGGCAGGCCGCGGCCAACGTACGCGTCCTGGCGGGGCTGCCCGGCGAGGCGTCGTCGTTCGTGGGCCGCGAGCCGCACCTGGCCGCCCTCGAACGAGCGACCGGCGTCTGCGTGATCACCGGGATGGCCGGTGTGGGCAAGACCCGGCTCGCCGTCCATGCCGGTCACCGGCGTACGGGAACCAGGCTGTTTGTCGATCTTCGAGGTTTTCATCCCGACGACAGCCAGCCCCCGGCCGATCCCGGCGCGGTGCTGGACGGGTTTCTGCGGGCGCTCGGGGTGCCGCCGCGGCAGATCCCGCATGATCTGGGGGCACGGTCGGCACTGTTCCGCGATCAGGTCGCCGGCCGGCAGGCGCTGGTGGTCCTCGACAACGCGGCCGACGAGGAGCAGGTACGCCCGCTGCTCGCGCCGGACGTGTTGACGCTGGTCACGTCACGCCGCGAGCTCAACGGCCTGGGCCCGGCGACCCGGATCGATCTCGACGTGTTCTCCTCGGAGGAGGCGTCCGAGCTGCTGGCCGGTGCGGTGCCGGTGGACGGCGACGCGGAGGCGGTCGAGCGGGTCGCGCAGCGGTGCGGATATCTGCCGCTGGCGCTGACCGTGGTGGCCGGTCAGATGACGGCGACGCCGGGCTGGTCGGTGGCTGATCACGCCGACCGGCTCGACGAGCGGCATCGCAACCATCGGCTCGACGACGGCGTCCAGCTCGCGCTGCATCTGTCCGACCAGGGCCTGCCCGAGCGCCGGCGGACCTTGCTGCGCCGGCTCGCCGGTCATCCGGGGCAGGACCTCGACGCGTACGCCGCAGCCGCCCTGCTCGACGCCGAGCTCGACGAGACCGAGGAACACCTGCGGCGCCTGGCCGCCGAGCACCTGATCCAGCAGCCGGTGCCGGGGCGTTTCGTGCTGCACGACCTGGTGCGGGCGTACGCGGCCGAAAGGAGTGCCGACGAGGAGCGCCCGGCCGACCGTCGCGCCGCGCTCACCAGGCTTTTCGACCTTTACCTGTACGCCGCGTCGGCTGCGATGGACGCGCTGCACCCGGCCGAGAAGCACCGGCGTCCCGCGCTCGACCCGCACGACGTACGGGGTCCTGATCTGTCCGACTCGAAGGCCGCGCTGCACTGGCTGGACACCGAGCGAGCGACCCTGGTGGCGGTCTGTCTGTACGCGGCCCGCAACGGCTGGGAGTCGCACGCCGTACGTCTGGCCGCGACGCTGTACACCTACCTCGACAACGGCGGCTACCCGGCGGACGCGATCGCCGTGCACTCCGAGGCCCGCCACGCCGCCGCCCGTGCCGGCGACCTCGCGGGTGAGGCGAACGCGCTGGTCAACCTGGCCGTCGTGCACTGGCAGCTGGGCCGGCACCCGGAGGCGCTGGAACAGCTGACCGAGGCGCTGGCCCTGTTCCGCCGGCTGGGCGACCGCCGCGGGCAGGCTCGCGCCCTGGGCAACCTGGGCGTGGTGCACAACGCGTTCGGCGACCACGCGGAGTCGGCCGCCCACCACGCGCTGGCGCTGGAACAGTTCGCCGCGATCGGTGACCGCGTGGGCGAGGCGAACACGCTGACCAACCTGGGCGACGTGTACGTCCGGATGGGCCGCGCGCAGGACGCCGCGGAACACCACCGCCGCGCGCTCACGCTGTTCCGCGACCTGAACCACCGCGGCGGCGAGGCCACGGCGCTGACCAACCTGGGCGACGCCGACACCCGCCTGGGCAACCACACGACGGCGCTGGACTCGTACGACAAGGCGGTCGCGATCTTCGGCGAGCTCGGCGAACGGTACGGGCAGACGTGCGCGCTGAACGGCCGCGGCGAGGCACTGCTGGCGGCAGGCCGCAACGAGGAGGCGCTGACCAGTTTCAAGGTCGCCCTGGGCACCGCTCGCCTCATCGACGACCCGGCCGAACAGGCGCGCTCCCACGCCGGCCTGGCCGCCGTGTTCGAGGCCGCAGGCGACACCGCCGCCGCGGCCCGGCACCGCCCGCCGTACGCAGTTGACGACCCGCCAACGTAGCCCGTTCGGCCCCGTCCCGACCGGACGGCTGGTTACCCCCGGGTCGGCCTCGGCAAGATAAGCTGTGGGCCCCATGCGCTCGTAGCTCAGCGGATAGAGCAACGGACTTCTAATCCGTCGGTCGCAGGTTCGAATCCTGCCGGGCGCGCCAACCTAAAATGGGTCTTGACCTGCTGATTCTTGGCGACAGCATGGCGTAGAGCGGCCTTCTTCGGCGACGTTTCAGAGGCCTGTGTGCCCGGTGTGTGCCCGGCCGTTCCCTTCGGCTTCTGACGAGGCACGAGCCGTGCGGCAGCCTCTGCCCCCGACCGGGCAACCTCTGGCAGGACACTCGTGTAGGTGTCAGAGGTCAGTACACGCGATGAGTGGCCGAGCATCTCCTGCACCACTTTCATATCCACGCCAGCGGCAAGGGCGAGAGTCGCGGAGCCGTGGCGCAGGTCGTGCGTGCGCCGTGAGGCGCTGGGGTTCGAGTGGAGGTGAGAGACCTTCGCCGCTGTCCTGTCGCAGCAGGGTGGTGGAGCTGGGGGCAGCCTGATCCGGGTGGTGCCGGGGAGGGTGGGAGCAGCCCTGACAACGCCGGGACGGGCCAGTACTGCCAGATGGTTCGGGTTCGGCTAGCGGGTCGGAGAGGAGTACGCGAGGAACCGGCGTGTGACACCCCCTTGATCAGGCGCCAGCTCGAATCTGGTGGATGTGGGCTGGAAGCGGCGCGTACCCGCCTGCCGTGTGGTGGGTGGGGAACTCCCGTGGCGGTGGGCATGAGCTGCCAGGGAGGCTGCGGGGAAGGTCTGCGGCGTACCCGCAGCGATGCCGCAGGGGCATAGTCGGGCTCCTCCTTCGACGAGCGAACCTCAGTGAACACGGGAACCGTCTGGGATCTTGCCCTGGTCGTCCGCGTCCGGCGGACGGGCGGGGCTGGGCGCATCGACCGCTGATCGGTCCGAGACGGGGCGGAGCCGCCGTAGTACTCCGAGCCGGGGAAAGCCCGTGCGCATGGGGAAGGGCGGCAGCGGTTTCGAGAAGGGAAGGACGCTGCAATGCCGGAAGACGCGTCGCCGAACGGCGATGCTCCTGGACCGGGCCTGGTCGGGCCGTGGTCGAGGGTATCGGAGATGCAGGCCAAGCTTCACCGTTGGGCGGTGGCCGATCCTGGCCGCCGGTTCGATGACTTGTTCAACTTCGTGTACGACCCGGCGACGCTGATCGTGGCGTTCAGCCGGGTCGCGGGAAACCAAGGCGCGCGCACGCCCGGGGTGGACGGCTGGACCGTGGCCGACATCGAGGAGATCGTGGGCGTGCCCGGATTCCTGGACGACCTGCGAGCCGCCGTCAAGGACGGCTCGTTCCGGCCACTGCCGGTGCGGGAACGCAAGATCCCGAAACCTGGCGGGTCGGGCAAGGTTCGCAAGCTCGGGATACCGACGGTCGCGGACCGGGTCGTTCAGGCGGCGCTGAAGCTGGTACTGGAACCGATCTTTGAGGCCGACTTCTTACCGGTCTCCTATGGGTTCCGGCCCAAGCGGCGTGCTCATGACGCGATCGCTGAGATTCATCACTTCGGCACCCGTGGTTACCGCTGGGTGCTGGACGCTGATATCGAGGCGTGTTTCGATTCGATCTCGCACACGGCCCTGCTGGACCGGGTGCGGGCGAGGGTCAAGGACAAACGCGTCCTGGCGCTGGTCAAGGCGTTCCTCAAGGCCGGGGTCCTCACCGAGTTGGGTGAGCGGCGGGACACCACGACCGGCACACCGCAAGGCGGCATCCTCTCGCCGTTGCTGGCTAACATCGCTTTGTCCGCGCTCGATGAGCACGTGATGCAGCCATGGCAGCCAGGCGGGCCGATGTCGACCGCGGGCAAACGCGGCTACCGACGCTCCAAGGGACGGCCGACGTGGCGGATTGTTCGTTACGCCGACGACTTCGTGATCTTGGTGCACGGGACGCGTGAGCACACCGAAGCGCTACGCCAAGACGTCGCTACTGTGCTGGCACCGCTGGGTTTACGCCTCTCGGAGGCCAAGACCCAGATAGTGCACATGGGCGACGGGTTCGACTTCCTCGGCTTCCGCATCCGGTGGAAACGCAAGAGGGGTACGAACAAGTGGTACGTCTACACCTTCATCGCGGCCCGGCCGTTGTTCACGGTGAAGGCGAAGATCCGTGCCCTGACACACAAGACATCGCAGTGGAGCCTCGCATCAGTGCTGACCAAACTCGGACAGCTCATGCGCGGCTGGGCCAACTACTTCAAACACGCCGTGGCGAAATGGACCTTCAGCAAACTGGACGCCTTCACCTGGTGGAGACTCGCCCACATGCTACGGGCCCGGCACGGCTGGAACTGGGGTCAACTCCGCCGTCACCTACGCGGCCCTGACGGGCGGTGGCGGATCGCGGCGGACGGGGTCGAGTACTACCGGATCTCCTTGAGTGTGGCGGTCTCTCGTTACACCTACCGGGGCAACAAGATCCCAACCCCATGGCCCACCACGAATCCCGCCTGACGGCAGCAACCGTGGAGAGCCCGTTGCCGAGAGATCGGCACGGCGGGTTCGGCGAGCGGTCCGGGGAAACGGACCGGTGGCAACACCGGAACCGCGCCCCGGGCCGACTCAACAGGCGGATGGGAGGCTGACCACTGTAGCGGGCCATGCGGTCGAACTGATCGGACAGCCAATCCGGTTCGATCCAGGCCCCATTGGCACGAGTAAAGACCCGTCCGCTCTCGACCCACGCCGCGCCGGCCGCAAGCCGCGCCTTCTGCTGCCGAAGGCGGTGACGCCGCAGGACGGAGACCGTATCGGCATCCAACGCCACGATGCGGCTTCCCGCGTCGCTCTTCGGTTCGGATTCCTCGATGTGCCCACCGTTGTCGACGAGCTGGACCGCCACCACCAGCTCGCGCCTTTGCAGATCCACGTCTTCCCAGCGAAGGCCACACGCCTCTCCTCTACGCAGACCCCGCAGCGCGATGAGATGGAAAAGGGCGTAAAGCTCGTCACGGGCGACATAGTCGAGGAACCGGCCGGTCTGGTCCGGGGTCCACACCATCACTGGGGACGGCCGTTCTCCGGTGGCCCGGTAGCGCGAGACTCGCTCATCGGTCCATACGACCGCCTTGGGCCGACGGACAGGGTCGAGTTCTACATGCGCGGCCGGGTTGAAGGTGATCAGCTCTTGCGCGATGGCGTCGTTAAGCGCAGCCCGCAGCGTCGCCCGGATATGCAGTCGCGTCCTTGGCCCAGTGGCACGGCGAAACGGCGGCATGGCCTTCAGAGCCTCTCGGAGGCTATTCCGGGCATCCCTCCCGCGGGTAATCTTGAGTTCTAAGGCTGCGGCCCGCCGAAGAGCGTTATTTTCTTCAATCTCCATGTTGCGCTCAACAATGGCGTTGAACATCTCGCTGAGGTCGGCAACGCGGAGACGATCGAGCCGGATGTGTCCGATACGCGGCTTGAGATGAAGCCGAATGTCCAACGAGTACCGCGCGATCGTGTTCGGCCGGATCTTGCGCCCAGCGATCCACGTATCCAGCCATTCGCCGACCGTCAGACGCGTCGTCAAAGATTGACCGCCCCGGAACTTCCTGCGGACTTCCTCGACCGTGGGCAGCGGTTCACGAGTCGAGGCGATGCGCTCTAGCAGATCACCAAGTCGTTGCTTGCCAAGAACGTCATCAACATCGGGAATCGCCAGCAGCGCCCTGACCCGGTCGAGGTCATTTTGCCCTTCCGTGACTGACTGGTAGCCGGACCTGCGGAAGGTGCGTCGCGTGCCCTCGGCGCTGGACGGCACTTCCTGTCGAATGGCCCAGGTGCCGTGACGGCGCTGGGTGAGTTTTGGGCAAGCCTTGCCGAGTTGCTTACCGGTCCGGGGATCACGGCATGCGCATCGCCGGGATACTGACCCTCTCAAGATGTACCTCCGGGGAGAGAAGTGGTACCAATAAGGTACCACTTCTGGTGTGCTAATTGGACGGTGAATGTGACGAGACGACGGCGGGTGGTCGAGGCCGCACAGGGCCTGCCGCCGCTTCCAGGCGATAGCGAGAAGCGGGACCAGCAGGTCAAGATCAGGCTGTCCGTCGGTGAGGTCGAGAAGCTGAACAGGTTGCGTCCCGACCTCACGACGGCAGGCATCGTGGCCCTGCTGGTTGACGACGTGCTGTCTGGCCGGCACCACCCGGCATGGGGTGCTTCGCTAGACGCCGAGTAGTTCGAGCAGAGCCGCCACGGGCACGATGTAGCTACGCCCGACGCGGACAACCCGGACAGGGAACTCGCCTGATTTGGCGAGGGCATATGCCTTGCTGCGGCCGATGCCGAGGATCGATCCGGCGGTTTCGATGTCGGTGGTGAGTCCGAGGTTGCGGACGGCTTGCACGGTCCAGGTTCGGTCAGTGCTCATCAGCGGCCCCGGTGTCGTTGGTGTCGGCACGGGCGGCGTGTGCGGCTTGGCGGGTGGCGTGGAGGTCGTCTGCGATGCCGTCGGCGTACATGGCTTGGCCGAGGGTGTGCCCGGCGTGGGAGTAGCGCCACTGCTTTTCGGTGATCAGGTCGCCGTCCGATGCCGGTGGGTTGGTGTCTGTGTCGCGGTAGTCGGCGCGGGCGGCGCGTAGGGCGGTGTAGGTGGTGGAGTAGCGGCGGCTTTTGGTGGCGGTGTGGCCTCGGTATCCGAGTTGGTGTGCCCAGCGTCGTAGCTTGATCTCGCGGTGTTCGGGTTGGGTGGCGAGCGTCCAGCAGGTGCGGATGAGGGTGCGGGCGTGGTCGGTGACGGGTAGGACGGCGATGGTGGCCAGGTCGTGGATGGGCTGGTTGACGGTGACGCCGGTGACTTCGGGTTTGCTGACGTATTTGGCGATGTAGCCGGCCACGGCCTGTTCGGTGAGGTCGTCTCCGGTGCGGCCGGGGGTGATCGGGCGGATGTCGAGCTGGGTGCCGAAGCGCAGCACCACATCGGTTCCGCGTACGGGGTAGGCGACGCGGCTGGTGGCGGCTCGGATGGTGTTGATCAGCAGGCCGGTGGATGCCCAGGCGGGTGGAAGATCGGCAGGGCCGTCGGGGCCGTCGAAGCGCATGACGGCGTGGAAGTGGATGGTGCCGCGTCGTTGCCATTCGGCGACTTTGGCGTAGGAGACGCGGACGGTTCTACGTATGGCGGTGCGGGAGACGCCGCGTGTGGTGGCGAGGTGTTCGTAGAGGTTGCGGTGCAGGCGCTGCCATAGGTCGCGGGTGTGGGCGTTGAACAGCACCGCGGCCGGGTAGTCGTAGCAGTCCGGGCACAGCGGTGATCCGGTGATCGGGTCGTCCGGCGGATGGTGGTCAGGGCAGGCCAGGGCGCGGCCGTGAGGGCACCGAGGATTGCCGGGGCGGGGTCGGCATGGGCCGCCGGGGGTGTGGCGGTGGACCGGGCCGAAGCTGGGGGCGGTGAAGGTGACGAACACGCGGGGATGCGTGCGGACGGTGTCGGGGACCTGTTTGCCACCGGCGAGCCCGGCCGCGATCAGGTGGTAGGTGTCGCCTTGGTGCAGTCGGGCGCAGGGTTCGCAGCGTGAGACACGGCGGTTGCCGCAGGCGATGGTGAGCCGGCCGTGGGGTTGGCTGTCGGAGGTCAGCTCGGAAAGGAGCTGGCCGCTGGCGGCGTCAATGGTCAGGGTGTGGCCGATGAGGTGGATCGGGTGTTGGCAGCCGCCGATGTGGCGGATGCGGGTGAGCCACGCGCGGAAGTCGGGATGCGTGGCGGTGGTCAAAAGTTCGTGGTCGGTGAAGGACAGCCCGTCGCGGGGTGAGTACATCAGCGAGTCCTCGGGGTGTGCGGCCTGGTGAGACAGGCCGGTGGCTAAGGGGTGGGGCCGCCGGGACGGTCACCGTGATGCAGGCGGATAGCGGTGACCGCGTTCGGCGGGTGCGAAGGGTCAGGGAACGGTCGTTGGTCATGTGAGTCCTTTCTTGTCAGGGGATAGAGGAGTCCGGGGTCGGACCGGGGGGTGATCGGTTCAGGCGACCGGAGGGTCGGCGGGAGGTGTGAGCCCGGGGATTCGTGGGGTGAGGTGACGGGTGGCGTGCACGGCCTGGTCCAGGTCGTCGTCGGTGAACTTGACTGACCGGGCGCGGACCCAGCCGAAGTGGTCAGCGGTGGTGATGGCGACGCCTTTGTCGGCCGGGCCGATCAGCTGGGCGGCGTCGACGGCATCGGGGTGGAGGTCACCGAGGGTCATTTTGGCGGTTTCGGGGTCGTGGACCTTGAGACAGATCCGCCCGCCGAGCTGTGCCCGTAGGGCGGAGATGCCGGGGCCGAGATCGGTGCCGACGCGTTGCCCGGCAAGGATGAGGTGGATACCGAGAGCCGCGCCGAGCTGGCCCAGGCGCAGCAGGTTCGTCGTGGCCCGCAGGGCGGCGTCCTTTTGTTCGCGTGAGGCGATCAGGTAGAGCTCTGCCAGTTCGTCGACGATGACGATGACCGGCGCCGGCCGCAGGTGCTCGGGTAGTTGCCAGATGTTGCGGGCGCGGTGTTCGCGGCACAGGGCCATGCGCCGTTCGGCCTCGGTGACCAGGTGCCCGAGCAGGTCAGCGGCTTGGGCACGGTCGTAGGCCAGCGCTGAGAGACGGGGAGCGAGCGAGGCGAGTTCCATGCCGCCTTTGCAGTCGATACCGACCAGCGCGATCGGCCGGGCCGCCCATTGAGCGACGGCCGCGTTGATCAGCGTGGACTTGCCGGACTGGGTTGCTCCGGTGATCAGCCAGTGCGGCAGCGCGATCAGGTCGAGGACCCAGCTCTGACCGTCTTCACGGTTGCCGATCTCCGCGCATAGATCCTCGGGAACGGCCACCGGCACGGCCGCCCCCGGCGACGTCGACCGGAGGTCGCGCATGCTGCTGTCACCGAGCGGGTCGGCCCGCAAGATCGTCAAGTCCACCCGCCCCCGCCGGGATGCTGCCGCCCGGACGGCGTGAACGCCCCAGGTGTGGGCCATGGCGTCGGCCGCGTCGATGAACGGTTGCGGAACCTGTCCCGGCTGCAGGGCCACCACAGCGGTTGCACCGAACCGGCGAGGCCGGATCTTGATCAGCAGCGGCACCGCTGGACGCAATGGCCGGCCTTTGACCACCAGCGAGCCGAAGACCCCCGTGTTCGGTCTCTCGCTGGCGGTCAGGTCAGCGTTCAACGTCAGCCGTGACCAGGTACGGCGCATCCGCCACAGCAGAAACCAGAACCCATAGCCGTACCAGTAGGCCACCGGACGACGGCGGCTCAGATAGGCACCGAGCAGCAGCCACAGCACGAACAGGCAGCCGAGGGCGATACCGACCCGGACCAGGGCGTCACCGAGCGCGGCGAGCCGCTCCCAGGTCATGCCCCATCCACTGAACGGGGCCGGAATCGATGGTTCCGAAGGCGGCGATGCAGGCGAGGGGGCCGGACTTCCCGGCGCGAGCACGCTCATGTGTTCGCCTGCTTCGTACGACCGGACGACGTCACGGCGGGAGTGTCGCCAGAGGCACGGGCGGTGGCCGCATAGATGGACGCGGCACGCCACGAGAGACCATGGCGGCCCTCGATTTCCCACAGCGACACTTCCGGCTCAGTCAAGGCGACCAGCGTTCCTTCCGTCACCCCGACCGGTTCGGCCGCTGTCTGCACGTCGATCACCGACGCCTTGCGGGTGCCGTTCCGCCGCACTGAAAGACCGGTCACCCAGAGCTGATTACCTTCGCGATCCTTGCGAGGATCACCATCGAGATTCGTCTTGCGCTCCGGAGCCGAAACGCACATCAAACCGGTAAGTCGAGTCAAGTCGACAGGGATGTTGCTGTTCACAGAAAAACTCCTTGAGAAATGGCGCTGGATGCGCCAACAAAATGGGAAAGCGGATTTGCGTCGAGGGCGAGTTCTTTCTTCGCGCCGAGGTGGTGCCCTGGCTGAAGGCATAGGGGTAATCATTGAGCAATTCCTTTCGGGTGCCGGGCAAGGAGGAGCCGAGGATTCCGTGAGGGTAAGCAGCGCGCGGAGGACCGGATACCGATGACAAATGCGGAGGCAGGATTCCCGTCGCTTAATGATGGGGCATCGACTGTCGCACAGCTACCCAACGACCTCTGACACTGTCTGACACCGGCCTAACAGCCTCTGACACCGACCCAACAGCGCCACCCAACAGCCTCTGACAGCAACCCAACAGCGCCGCCCAACTGGGTCTGACAGCACCCGGCAAACCCGCCGGCCGAGGCTCCCGCATCGTCGATCGACCGGCGGTCGGCATAGCAGCGCGCATAGCCGAGAACACGGACGCCGACCAGGCCCGGGACAGCCGATCGCAGCGGTCCGCCACCGCTGAAACGCCTGGCCTTTGGCAGGTTGGGTGCTTGAGGACGGTGTGCGTACAACTTTCCCTACTGGATCAAGAGAAGGGGAAAGAAGCCGACTAGCAGCAGGAGTGAGGCAGGGAGAGGGAGGGGTCGGGAGGGGGCATGCGGCCTACGGCCGGTCCCCCTCCCACCCCAAGGAGAAGGAACGCACCGACACGGGCACCACCAGCCAGAGCCAGCCACCAGCAACCGGCATCACGATCGAGCCCGACCAGGCGCGACCCCACACGACGGACCCGAGCGAGCCTCCGCTCCCGCGCCGATCCGTCCGTACAGCCCTATGCAGTTGTAAGAGAACTCCAAACCCCCCACGCACCTCGATACAGCAAGCGTAGATAAAGAGCTGCATTCATGCGAATCCCAGAAAAGGCGGGTCCGTCTTGTTCCGTCCGCTCCAGTCCAGAACGACATGGCAACGTGCTGAAAAAGACGGCTACATCCAGTGTCACGTTTCGGTAACATTAGCGAGGGGTCGCGGCTCCATCTCACGGTGCCCGCAGCTGGTGGGTCGCCGTTCGAATTGCTGCCGCACCGGCAAGCCGGATTGCCACCGAATAACTCGGTTGCGCACGCCACGTCCGAAGCCGACCCACGTCCGCCGGACTTTCTCGCGATGGAATCATGTAACAACGCTAGAGCCAAGCGCGCGGAACGACAACGATCGTCCAGCAATAAACGGTGGTCTCCGCTGGTCCCTAACCTAAAATCCCAGCTCACGGGCGCATTCAGGTCACCGAAGAAAGTCCGACTAACATTAGCCGGATTTACATGAACACACAGCGATGTTCCGTGACGCCGGAAGGCAGCGGGATGACGTTTACTGCGCTTTGGTTGCGCATCACGGCGCTTGAAATGTCGTCATCGCGTGTTGAAAGCACGAAGGCCCCGTCCGGCGAACCAGACGGGGCCTACCTTGCACGGTGCGCCAGCTAGATCGGCGAGGTCGCCTGACCCGAGCCGGGACAGGTCTTGCGCTCACCGGCCGCCTGATGCGGCGGGCAGGAGCTACCGGGCGGAACCCCTACCCGTGCACCGCAGGCAGAGCACTGACTTCCTGGAGGCATGTCTTGACTCCTTCGGGGATGACGTAGTCAGGAAACGGCTCCTCGGACGGCTCGGCGCCCACCATGGCACCGGTCGCCTGACACAGGAGCAGCATCGTCGTGCCGTCGGCGCACGCGAAAGAGATGCCATACGGCAGCGCAGCAATCGGGCTGCCTTTGTCGGCCGACGGCTGACCGACCAGACGCCAGGACGAGAACTGGGCTGGCCGTGCGACGTCGAGAAGCTGCGCGACGAACGTCACGAAGCGCGGAGCACGAAACGTCGGAAGCGGCATCACCTCGGGCATCGCCACCTCCATCACACCAGGCTCGACCCGGCCGTTGAGAAGCGCCGTCGAAGTCGACGTGAAGGTCACCTTCAAGCCGGCAATCGTGGTCGTTCTAGACCGCGCCACCGTCGGCCCCCACGGCTCCGTCGCCGTACCGTAACGCTCGACCTTGACGATGTCAGGGTGCTCGCTCGCGACCACCAACCGCTGGACGGCATCGAGGACCTGGCCGAGCTGCATGTCTGCTCCGATCGTTTCGCCTGTTCAGAGTCGCTGGGCAGTCTAGCCCGCCAGGCGGGCCACGCCCCGGCGGTCCATCACGCCAGCGCTGCGGATGTCGAGGGTTAATGACGGCCTCCGTCCCGGCTTAGGTTGCGGGTTGAGTGCGCTGCGCTGACGCACCAGGCCGCTTCGACGGCAGCGAGAGCGAGGATCAGCACTGACTCGACATCGACTCTGCTCCTGCCGCCAGCCCTCACTAGCAGGGCGAGAAAGCCCAGCAGACTGTCTTGTTCCCTCCGCCGGGAGATGGTCATGGAACTCTGCCGACGGCGGCGTAGCTGATGGCTTCGTGTTCATGGCCGTCGGCGGCTGGATCGAGCTCGGGGTGCCAGGCGATCGTGGAGACCAGTCCGGGTGGTTCGAGATCGAGACCGTCGAGGAACTTGGCGATCTCGTCGCGGGTGCGGGCCTGGAACGGGCCGTGTTTGGCCGAGTCGACCAGCTTGGTCAGCCGGCCCCGGATCCGCTCGTCGACCGGGTCGAAGGTGGCGTGTGAGCAGATCACGTAGCTACCCGGAGGTAGTGCCTCGATCAGGGTTCGCACGGCGCTGTACGGGTCGTCTTCGTCGGTGCAGAAATGCAGAATCGCAGCGAGGATCAGCGCGACAGGCTGGCTCATGTCGAGGGCGTCGGCCAACTGTGGGCTGGTCAGGATGTGCTGGGGCTGACGCAGGTCGCCGTGGAGGAACGCAGATCTGCCTTCCTCGGTGCTGACCGCCAAGGCGCGGATGTGAGCGGCGACCAGTTCACTGTGATCGACGTACAACACCCTCGCGGTCGGATCGACCCGTTGGGCGATTTCGTGGACCCCGGGGCTCATCGGCATCCCAGCGCCGATGTCGAGAAATTGCCGTATCCCTTTGTCTGCCGCCAGATATCGCACCGCGCGAAGCAGGAAGCTGCGATTCTCCCGGGCAGCAACGCGGATCGCCGGGAAGTGCTTCGCAATCTCCGCGGAGGAGGCCCGGTCCGCGGCGAAGTTGTCCTTACCGCCCAACAAGTCGTTGTAGCGCCGGGCCGGGTCCGGCCATGTGGGGTCGAGGCCGCGCGGGTCGCTCATCATGAGTCTGCTTCCAAGATTGTGTAAATATCCAGAACAGGAGCCCGCGGCGTGGTCTCGGGCACAGAGCAGGGGTCAGTGGCGTGCCAGCGTCCAGGCTGGGGGCGACGCTGGCACGCCACTGCGGAACCGGCCCGACGGAGCGACGGAGAAGATCGGGCCGGTATGCCAGATAAGACGAGACCCAGTCGAGACGGTCATTGCCGGCCGCCTGCCGCGGAGCTGCTGCATGTGTGAATTCCCGGCCAGCGCAGTAGCCGGTCGATGGTGAACATTGGCGTCAAAGCGGGCTGAATCAGTCCGCCCGCGGTGACCAACAGCCGCTGCCGGCCCGGCAGATGCGTCTGGTTACGGCGGGCGCAACAGTCCTCGAACGTGCGCCGCGCCGCGGCCAACGCCGCTGACTGCTGCAGCCCGAAAATCCGGTCGAGCATGCCCGCGGCGTCGCGACAGCTATGTTGCTGGTACACGGCCACTGCGTGCAAGAAGCCACCGATGATCGTCCGGGGCTGGTCACCGAACCCTTGAGCGAGCCGGATCAGGTCTGCGCAGGAATCGACGGCGTCCGGGGCACCGGCGACCACCGCCGCATCGCCGAGCACAGTCGCGGCGGCCAGCAGCGGAGCCGGATCTTCCACCTTCTGCCGGGCGGCCGTGGCGACGGCAGTACCGGCCAGCGTCATCGCTTTCCGAGGCCGATCGAGCCGCATCGCTGTCTCCGCCCGCAACGTGTGGCGAAGGACCGGGTCCGGGACCCGGTCGGCCGTTAAGACTCGATACGCGGTCAGCGGGAATGCCAGCACCATCCCGTACAAACGATCCAACTCGGTGGGGCCAAACAACCGAGCCAGTCCCGGACTCAAAAGCCCGGACGCCACCGCACCCGCGTATCGGCGTTCGCCGCGATTCCTCTCGGCCGCCACGGCTGCCTCGTACGGCCGTGTGGGGATGCCTGCGCCCGGTGAGCTTTGCTCGCTCGGATCCGCACCTGCCCATGCGGTAGAGACACACTGCTGCCCGTGCAAGGTCGAGCCGAGTCCGAAGCTGGTCATGGTCCCTCCCAGGTCAGAACGTGACGATCAGTCGGTGCCGGCGGGTCGCCACATGCGGTACAGGGGGATGCTGTCGGTGATCTCGATCGTCGGCGGGGTCATGTCGGTGTAGCCGTGACGGTGGTAGAGGCGCTGGTTTTGTGGGCTGGTGGCTTCCAGGTAGGCCGGGATCCCGTCGGCGTCGAGCCGGGCGTGGGTGTGGGCGAGTAGGCGGGCGCCAAGCCCGTGGTTCTGCCTTGGTGGGCGCACGGCCAGAAAGAGCAGGTGCCAGTGCGGGTCGGTCGGGTGGTGGGCGTCCATCTGTGCGTCGAGGTGCCGGAACCGGGGCAACGCGTCGCCGGCCAGCTTGACCAGCTGTTCGGAGTACTGGTCGGGTTCGGTGAACGGGCGGGTGCGGTCGAACCAGACCGCGGCCGCGCTGTGGTCCTCGGTCACGACGACCTGCCCGGCCCCGCCGATCGCATGGGCTATGTACAGCCGGTACCAGGCGCGGGAGACCGACCACCGGCGCGTTTGCTGCGGAACAAGGAAGCGGATCACGTCGAGGTCTTCGAAAGCCTCGGCGACGATGTCGGCCACGAGATCGATGTCGTCGGTTTCGGCGACACGCAGGGCGGGGATGATGCTGGCGGGAGTGTTCACCGGAGGGTGCCTTTCTCGTCAGAGGATCGTCTGCAGGCCGGAGGCGGTGGAGCTGCGGGTGCCGCGGCCGATGCCGGCGTAGACGTCCGGCCGGAGGCGCTTGAGGATCAACCCCCACACCGTTCCGCCGACGAGGATGGCCAGCAGGACGATGGGCACCCAGCGGGCGGGGCCGGTGCCGGGGTTGACGCCGAACAGCAGGTGCAGGTTGTCGACCGCCAGGAAGGCCAAAAGGAGCAGGATTCCGGTGGACAGCAGCGGGGCGAGCAGTCGTTGCCATACGCCTTCGCCCCGTGCGTCTTTGGCGAAGAACGCGATGACGGCGATGCTGGTCAACGTGTAGAGCAGCAGGACGGCGAACCCGCCGGTCGTCGACCCCAGGTAGAACAGTTGGACCAGCGGATCCCACCCGGCCACCGCGTACACGACCAGCACGGCCGCGGTGACCGCGCTCAGCACCAATGACGCCACGCGGGGTGCGCCTTTGAGGGTGGTGTGGCCGAACAGGCGGGGTAGAACGCCTTCGCGGCCCAGCGCGAATCCGTAGCGGGTGGCCGCGTTGTGGAAGGCGATCAGCGCGGCGATCAGTCCGGTGCCCAGGAACAGCCGTCCGATGATGACCGCAGTGTGGCCGAGGATGCCTGCGGCCTGGTTGAAGAACAGGTCCCCGCCCTGGCTGGTGGCTTGCTCGATGATGCTCGGCCCGCCGGCCGAGATTTGCACCAGCGACGCGTACACATACACCGCGGCGATGACCAGTACGGTGGCGTAGGTGGCGACCCGGATCGTTCGCCTCGGGTTCTTCGACTCCTCGATATAGACCACCGACTGCTCGACCCCGGCGAACGCGGTCATCCCGATCACTACGAGCACACCCGCGCTGGGACTCCATAAGTTGTCCAGCGACAGCGCGCCGGTGTTGAAGGTGAACCCGGCGGTGAGCATGATGGCCAGGCTGTAGACCAGCACCAGGATTGTTTCGGCGACGACCAGAACGACCAGGACTTTCTCGGACAGGCTGACCTCGTTCGCGCCCAGGACAGCGACCAGCACCCAGACGGTCAGCGCGAGGATCCACCAGGGAACGTCCAGGCCGACCCAGTCCGAGACCAGTGGCTGCACCAGGGCACCGAACCCGCCGAAGCAGCACATCAGGAAACTCGTGTAGGTGGCCAGCGCGAACCAGGACGTACCGACCCCGAGCGGTCGGCCCAGCCCCTGCGCGACATAGGCGTAGAAAGCGCCGGCGTTCGGAATGTGCCGGGCCATCGCCAGATAGCCGACCACGAACAGCAACAGAATCGCGGCGACCGTGATCACGGCAATCGGGAAACCGAGCAGCCCGGTCACCGCGACCGCGGTACTGACCACCAGCGTGACCACCGTCAACGGAGCCACCGACGACGCTATCGCGGCACCGATCGCGAACGGGCCCAAGCGGTTCGCCGCCAAAGCATGCGACACACTGCTGCCCGGCGCAGTGAGAGAACGTGAAGCGGACACCGAAGGCTTCCTCCAGCCAAGATCAAAGGGTGAGAAGTGCGCGTACGGAAGGGATAAGCGAGAAGGGGCTAGCGCATGGCGGCTTCACCGACAGCGGCGTCCGCAGCGCGCAACAATTCACGGCTCGGCTCGTCCAAGTCGCGCCGGAGGAGGTCCGACAGATACGACCGATCAGCCGGATCCAGAGTGGCGAACGCGTGAAGATGCAAGCCCGTGGCCAAGATCAACGCGGCAAGAAACAGCTCGTCCCGGCCCAGACGCGCCCTGCTTTGCACGGCAATACTGAGCCTGTTCGCGGGCGTACCAGAGACCACCGAGTCGCGCGGAACCAACGATGTCGTCGTCCCGCCCAAAAGGCGACGTTCCTGCCTCACTACGGCCAGCCCCAGCCGGGAAAGCCGGTCAGCAACGAGCGCCTCACCCCGGCCCTGATAAGCCAGATACGACAGCCACTCCTCATGCCGGTGACCGCGCCGCCGATGCCGGGTCTCCTCAGTCGGCGGCATCAGAGCACCGTCCGGTGCAGCCCGCAAGGGCGAGGTCCGGACGGAGCGCTCCGGTGTCCTGGCGTAGCCGTGCCGGCCATACGAGGCTGCCGCTTGCCATCCCTCGCGCGGACGAACAGGCACATCGACCGGCATGTCGGGCGGAGCCCAGCTCTGCTCCTCCGACTGCATTTTGCTTAGCAGCGACCTCAGGGCCGGATCATCGGGGCCATCCGCCCCAGAACGAAAGAGCTCACCGTCGTATAGCTGCAGATGACCGCCGTAAACCAGTTCCGCGAGCAACGCGGTCGCCAGCCCTACCCCCAACGCCCACGGGCCCAGCCGCGGCTGACCTTTGACGCCATCGTGCGCCGCCAGCCAAAACTCATCAGCAAGGCTTCTGTGGTACCCCATGTCGACTCGCCGCCTTACCTCCGGCTCGCGCTTCATCACCGAGCGCCTCTGCGGTCGTACCGCCTGTCGATCACCAGCCTGGTTGGATGCCTCCGGTGAACAAAGCCGACAGTCGTCAGCCGCTGTCAGCCAACGGCCACCATCGGGCTAGAGGTCATCCGGCCGACGTGACTACAGTTCGACGCATGAGCACGGAGCCGAAGCGAGCCAGCGAGTGGACGATCCATGGGGAGCGCGTTCTGGATGACACCCGGCGCGCGGTGCTGAGCATCGCCGACGTGGAGCTCCCGGACGGCGTCCGTTTCGAGCAGTACGTTCTCCGGATCCCGGGCGCGGCGATGGTCATCGTTCTCGACGACGAAGAACGCGTCCTTATGATGTGGCGCCATCGCTTCATCGTGGATCGATGGGTCTGGGAGCTGCCGGGAGGCTATCTCGACCCTGCCGAGGATCCCATGACCTGCGCCGCGCGCGAGGTAGAAGAGGAAACCGGCTGGCGTCCGCGCAGCATGGAAAAGCTCGTCACGTTCCAACCGATGGTCGGAACGATCGACCAGGAGAACGTCGTCTTCCTAGCACGAGGGGCCGACTTCACGGGGTCGGCACCTGATATCAACGAAGCTGAGCGAATCGGCTGGATACCGTTGGCTGACATTCAGCAGCACATGGACGACGGCTCCATCGTCGGCGCCGGTTCGGTGTCAGGATTGCTGGCGGTCCAACTCCTTAAGGCACAGGGAAAGCTCTAGCTTGCCTGGAGCACCGGCCGTACTCGCTCGGTGAACTGCCTGACCGGAGCCAACCCGACGTGCTTCCCGAGCCGGTTCGCCAAATCTGTGAGATAGTCACGCGCCCGAACCGAGTGAAGGCCTTCAGCCGCCTCGATCGCCTGGATCCCGACGCGGCTCGCTTCCTCCGGCTCCCCTGTCTGGACATACGTCAAGGCGAGTAGAGCGAGGTTGAACTGACGACCCCTTGCGTACTGCTTGCCGTCCATGTCAAGAGAGCGGGTGGCGAATCGCTGAGCAATGTCACCGCGTCCGAGAGTCGCGAAGCAGTGACCGAACTTGGCAGCCAGGTAAGCCTCATCGAAGTAGCCGATCCACTGCGGGTCCGCGGTGCGATCGGCCCTGTCGAACAGTTTCTCCGCCCTGTCCAAGGCAACAGCGCAGGCGGCCTCATCCCCATTCACCGCATGGCCCTGGGCTTCCAGCACAGCGGACTCCGCCTCGATAGCGGACACACCAGCCTCTACCGCTGATCGTCCAGCGGCCCGAGCCAAATCGACCGCTTCGGCCGAGGCTCGCCGGTAGGCAGATTGATGGCTCATCGCCGCCAGAATCTCCGCACCCAAGGCACGGTCACCGGCACCAGCTGCAAAGCGGAGCGCCTGCACGAGGTACCGCTGTGCAAGTCCATGCATCCCGGCGTCGTACGAGGCCCAGGCCGCCAACTGCGTTGTCTCCGCCACGGCGGCTAACAACGCGCGGCCAGTAACGGCGTCGTACCGCCCGTTGATCAGTTCCGTGACGTCGCCGTCCAGGAAACGAACGACGCTCTCACGAACGTGACCGCCGCCGAACTGGTTGTCCAACGCTCGGTAGGTCGACGTGATCCGGCGTATGGTCTCGATGTCGGGGCCACCAACCGCCCGCTCACCGCCACCCGTGGGCTGATCTTCGAGCGGCGACATGAGCCAACGCATGGCCGGCGGCATGAACGCCGTCGCGCTGAAGCCGACCCCCCGAAGTAGTGCTCGCCGCCGCATATCCCCTCGCCAAAGATCCACAGCGACATCTAAGCCGTGTCGCCAGTCAGCGGCGAACTCTAGCCCGTCCACCACGCTGACCGGGCCAGGTTCGACTTCTGGTGCGGATGGGATGCCGTCGGCTGACACCTCAACGACCAGGGAAGAAAGTTCCGACCCGGAACCCAAGGCCGCGTCCAACAGCGCGGCGATGGCGGCACTTGGTCGCTTCGTGCCGGCTTCGAGATCCCACAGGTACCCGTGCGAGCAATGAACTGCTCTGCCCAAGCGGCGCAACGAAAGCCCTTTAGCCTCCCGCAGATCCCGAAGTCGAACTCCAAAGTCAGGATCCACGATCATCGCTCGTCGACGCGACATAACTCGCTCCAGGTTGAGGGCAATACGCGGATCCGTCCTACGTGGATCTGCTGATACCGGAAGGCTACATCCAGCATCGGTCCCCGGAATGGTAGATTCCATCTTAAATAGGGCGTATTGGATCTGTCGGCTGACAAACCGGTGCCCCACCGATGTCCTGGATAGCCCCGAGGCAGAATTTGAGCCTGCCGAAAGAACGTGACACTTCCAGCTCCGATGACGCGCCGTTCCGAGTCGCCGCCCCACTCGCCGAATCGCGCCTCTTCACCAACGCGTCGAGACAATCAAGAGTCAGATTTCACTCACAGCGCTGGCGTGACTCGCTACGCACTCAATTCATGACCGCGAACGGACAACGCAAACTCCACGATTAGGCTGCGGTCGGTCACGGCATTGAATACAAAGTCAAACAAGACTCCGCACCTACGTACGCAGATCTACCGAATTGAATACACCAACATGTACTACGAGTGCACCTGATCCACCTTCAAATTGTGTCCAGCAATCCCGTTGCCTTCAGTTCGGCGGCACGGCGCTGGTACTCCTCGCGAGTCGCCATAACCGGGATCCGAAGCATCCATTCCCAGGCCTCGTCAAGACATTCAGTTTCGAACTGTCCAGACTTTCTCGAATACAGACGAATCAATCCTAGAGCCAAGCGGTTTCCGCACACCACAGTAGCGATTAGCTTCTCAAGGTCGTCGCCGATCGGATCCACATCGGGAGCCGCGTCGTCGTCTTTTCGTTGGATGTGATCATCGACAGAATGCAGTACCACCATCATTAGATTCCAAGCTCTCTGACCATCAGCGCGCCAAGTGGAACGCGACATCTCCGCTTCGCGGAGTAGCGGCCCCACCTGCAGCTTTTCGGGATTTAGGTAGCCCGCCATCGCCATCGCCGCCATTGACCCGAGCAGCAACTGTGTCTGCGCAACGAGCGCGCCGAATGGATCGGCAGCAACCGACTTGCTCCAGTACGATAGGGCTGATCTATAGTTCGACCTCTCGCATTTCAGCCGTGCGCGAATAAGTCGTATCGCCGCCTCGGCGCAACGTCTCGGGAGCTGTGTAGATTCTGGCACAACATAGGCCCTGCCGACGGACTTAGCTTCCTTCGGAATACTCCCGAACTCAGACACGAGCGGCTGGCGGCGCGCATCAGCCATCAGCAAATCCACGATATCCGTACGAGACCAAACCTCGCATTCCAATCCGTCGACACTGCCAGATATCGCCTCATTGATCAACAGCGGATGAGTACCTGGATAGTTAACTACAAATATCCACTTTTGCATAAATCCTGGTATTTCCAGGTGTCGGACTGCTACTGCCAAATCTGCACGCATTTTCGCCACGGCCTCCTTGATCCGAAAATAGGGATCAGGACCGTAGCAGGCAAAGACCGTGCGCTCTTCGAACAAGTAGCCGTCGCATCCTTGATCCCCTAAATTTCCTAGAGATGCAGTATTGCGATAATTCCGCCCATGGACCGTACGCATCACGCCGTCGAAGAGACGCTGGAATCCCTCGCCTCGCACACTCCTTAGCTCCACATCAAGGAGGATCCGATAGTAGTTCCGGATCCAGTCAGGTGCGTCCCGTAGATAATCGAATCGAAGCGTTTCGGCCATGTCGAAATAATAGATGACCGAATCGATCAAGCATGCCTGCGCGCATGACGGAGGACTGGCGTTCAGCTTCTGAAGGGCCTCCCACGGTCGATCTCTCCCATGGAACGACTCAACTGATGCCACGGCCACGCTTGTGGGTAAGATCGCGCTACACGCCTCCTCCAGTCGGGTTGTCCTGAGGCCCGGACGCTTCCAAGATCGATCTCGGCCCGTCCGGCCGGCTCGATCATCTGCGACTTCTTTATCAATTTACAAGGCCAGAAGTTACCACTAGAGTCCGGCTGACCGTTCGTAGTCCGCGCGGAGAGCTACCAGATATGAGCAGGTCGGCGTTGGAGCCAGGAGACAAGCGCACCGGGGTGTTCATCCACGCCGAAGGCACGGATCATCAATGTGTCGTCGGATCGATCTGGGTTGACCCTAAGCTCGGCGTGCTTGCAGAAATCCCGTATATCGAGTTTGGAACCGAACAGTTTGCGGTTCCAGCGAATTGGTTCAACAACGACAAACCGCCATCGAGCCTGCTGTTCAGATCAGAGGACCTACACGTCTCACTCTACGGCTGCAGGGTGATCCGCACCGTCAAGGGTACCCATCTCGATATCGGTCGCTTGCGAGCACGAGAGGCCGTGTTCGCGGAACGCACTGGCGAGACCGAAAGCCAGCTTCTTGTTACAAAGATGGTCTCGCGCATTGACGGCTTGGCCGCCTGGTCCGATCTGTCGTCGATCGATTACACAACGGAGCTCATTGATCGCGCAGGGCCTCGCCGGATGCGAGTCCGCTACACACTGGAGCCCAATAAGGGTCTTGAGTGGAACCAAGGGTCCGCTCGAATGAGCATTTGGACACACTGGACACAGGCCGATGGCAGCGGCCGCGGTATCCACCTAGCAGACGACGTGATCCTCGTAAGCCGGTTCCCCAAGCCGAGCCCGGTCGATATGCACCTTTCGGAGCACAGGAAGTTCCGCGACCTGTTGTCGATTCTTTCCGGGCCTGGAGTGCGCTTCGTCGAGCACTTCGTGAGAGACCACGGATTCGGGATGCGAATGCTCGACGGCAAGACGCGCGGCGCGGCTTATGAGCGCGTCATTTCGGCGGGCACCATAGCTGAGAACAGCCAAGAAGCCGTGCCGACGTCGGACTGGCCGATCATTGCGAGCAAAGACTTCGCGGCGTCGGATCTTGAGTGGTGGGCGATGGAATATGACAGGTCGCGCCGATCCATCCTCCCCGTAGCGTCGATACTTCAGCGGCCCCATTTTTTCGCGGAGGATAAAGTCATAAATTGCTCGATGAGCATTGAGGCACTAGGCAGCAATCTAGGTAACACTTCGGGGGAAGGACCCACTCTGAGCGGCAGAGGCGCTAGGCCCACAACCAGCACGTACTTCTACCGAGTGATCGAGGCACTGGACATCGACGTTTCTGCAGTAGCGGCAGACCGAATCGAACTGGCAAGAGCAATGGCGAGTACCTACAACACGATAAAGCATCCCGATCGCGGCGACTTTCCCGACGCCTTCCACAGCATCTATGCAGGCAAGCTTTCTTTGGCATTAGCACGGATGGCCATTCTTCAACGCCTCCCAAACGCCGGCACAAATGTAGCCAAGTACGCCAAGGGATGGCAGATATCCCGAATCTTTGATGACATGAAGGCCAACGGAATCGAGGTGATGGCGGGAAGGTTCATCTCCACGCCATAGGCTGATCGAACAACACCCGCGGCTCGATGCCCGATTGCTTGCGCCCTCAGGTGTGAACTTCGCGCACGGTCGCGCGCGATTTCATCGCCACTTTCCCGTCCTCGGATCAACGAACTCCTCGAGGCCGACCAGCATCGAGCGCTTGGGTTTCGGTGGGATGCCGTCCGGAAATCGACCGCGCAAATCAGCGACGTGCTTCTCCAGGAACGACCTCCGCCTCTCTGCTTCAGGGTCTTCTGGGTGAGAACTCAGGAAGCCGCTTGCAGCTGCGACGAGTGAAGAGTCCATCAACATCGCCATTAGCAGTACCAACCACCCGGAATATGCGTAACCTGGATAAGGCAGCCAAGAGAAGCGTGAGTTCTCGAGTCGATCGGGAAAGGTACTGCCGAACGCCGCAACGCGGGCCGCCTTAGTAGCCACACCCAGCAGTTGGTCGTACGGGACAGACCGAGCCAAGTCCAAGTGCTCTCGCCGCCTGTTCAGAACGAGGTCAAGGTAGTCGACAAGCGTCTCCGCTTCAGCCTCTGTTCGAGCCCACCGAAGCCGAATCACACTCTCTACAAGGAGTTCCGAGCCGACCGCCAGAACACCGATCCGATCGGCCGCGAGCACTTGCTCGCAGGCTGCACGCATCTCACGAAGTTCCGTCGGTTCGTAGTGCGCGGCAGCTTGGCCTCGCGGCACACGCGGGAGCCACCAATTGAATTCCTCCAGGGCAAGGTTCGCAGCCTCGCGGTAGGCGTCGTCCTCGTTCATGCCAGCCGGCCTCTCGTGTAAGACCGCGTACTCCAGGCATCTCCGAATCGGACGCTCCGCTAAGCGAGCTAGCCGATCTTCCCCATCAGACGACTTGGCCATGCGATGCATGTAAACGAGGACTTGCCACTCGACCTGCGTCCGACGGACACCCGCGCAGGCGATCGTCTCCAAGCTACTGACGAGGTCCGCTGAGGGTACTGAGTACGTGCCGAAGCCGCGGCCCAACCCGCGACGATCATTCCGAGGCACCAGTCCCCGCGCCCGCCACCGTTCTAGCTGATAGGGGCTGACCTGGATTCCTCGCTTGGCAAGAACTTCAAGCGCCATGGCGTCGGTCGTGCTCGGCTCCCTCGGCACCGTTGAAACTTACAACTCCGCAATGGTTAAGAGAACAGGTCAATCGGCGCCGCTTTACTAGCTCTCGTGAGGTTCACGGACGCAACGATGATCGTCTTCAGCGCAGCTGCCGTACTGTCCACGACCGGGTTGTTGGCGCTCACGATGGTGCTTCGCGGCTCGACACCACAGGAGCGCCCAGAACTGCTCGCAGCCGTCGCCAACCTGATCCGCGCGTGGCGCTTTCCCGTAAACGATGGATCGGCGCCGCCACCTCCGAGCCAGGCGGATGTTCCCCGCACTCCGCGGAAGATCGGGCAGCGCTCTCGACCTACTCCACTAGTCCGCAAGTTGGACGTCCGCACAGCCCACGACCAGCTATCGGGTGACAAGAGACCTCTCGTTGACACCCCGCGTAGCCGTAGGGACGAAGGTCGGAGCCCTCGAAGCCGTGGCCGGCGACGTCGCCAGCTTTAGGCACCAAGCAAGGCAAACGGAGGTCTTGTGAGCCCGCCGTGTGCCCGGACGCCCCTGGACGAGACGTCATGGCCGATCATCATGCGGAACCGACAGCGGTGTCTACCTGGACAGATAGACACCGCTGCGGACGATCGGGGAGTGATCAACACGGGTTGGATGGAGCTTCTAATCCGTCGGTCGCAGGTTCGAATCCTGCCGGGCGCGCTCACTATCGAAGCGGATCACGAGGCGTTCGTTCAGCGTCGCAAGAGGCGTAAGCGCCGTAAACCTGTCAAACAGGTCCGGGATCAACCTGCATAGAAGGCCGCAAATCGTCTTATCTGCGTTCTGCAGACAGCCTGCTGCCGACGGCGAGTGCACGAGAGAGGGTTGCTGACTGCCGAGGTGCACCTGACGATTACGTCAGGAGGACCGTCATGACACTGAACTCAGACACCTCAGCGACCGGCAGTCCCATCTACTACCCAGGTCCGGGCATTGTGGTCACCGGCACGCACATCGAGACCGAAGACTCGATCTACCGGGTTCGCGATCTCGTTGTCGAGGACCCCACCTATCTGTACATCCACCCGGCGCGCGCGATCGCCTTCTACTGCGGGGCGCTCGAGCTGCTGATGGCCATCGGCTTCGCGGCGCTCCACGGCACGGCCGGCTGGATGCTCTGCGTGGCCGGCGTGCTGGCCGCGGTGGGCATGGGCGGGGCGATCTGGATCGACGACTACCGCAACCCGCGCCACATGGAACTGACCGCTCTGCACAAGGGACGCCGGGTCCTGTTGTTCAGTTCGGACAACCAGCGTGTCTTCGAGCAGGTGCGCCGGGCGGTCGTCCGCGCGGTCGAGGCCAACCGCCGGCCGCGACCCTGACGCGGGCGCGCCGACCGGGGTGAGCCGCGCGCAGCTCAGCCCGCCCGCATCTCGCCCCGGATCGATTTGATCATCTGTAGGGCCCGATCGCCCGTACGCCCGTAGTCGAGCAAATCTTTGAACAGGTCGTTGTGCCGATCGACCGCCTCGGGGTCAGTGATGAGAAAGTCCACTCCGGCGGCACCCTCGACGAACAACACGTCCCCGTGCGTGTAGCCGGAGAACTTGAGCAGCTCGAATGAGCCACCAAGACCGGAGTGGTGCTCCAGGTCGAGCGGGGCAACGCCGATGGTGTAAACGTCTGTGTTCTCCGCCAGCGCCAGAAGGTGGTCGAGCTGGCGGGCCATGACTTCCCGCCCACCGATCGGGCGCCGGAGCACCGCCTCATCGAGCACCGCTACCACCTTCGGCGGATTTTCGCCCTGCTGCCGCTCGGACAGGGCCTGCTGGCGGTCGAGGCGAAGCTGCACACGCGCTTTTACCTGCTCGTCGTTCGGGTCGGCCCGGAGCGTACGGGCCGTGTTGGCGCGCGCATACTCCCTCGTTTGAAGCAACCCCGGAACGGCAAGCAATTGCCAGGTCTGGATGACCGAGGCTTCGTTCTCGAAAGCGACGAAGTCAGCGATGGCGCCGGTCAGACGATGGCGGCTGTACCACTGCCGGGAGCGCGACGTCCGGGCGAGCCGGGACAGTTCCGCGACGACGTTCTGGTCGGTGATGCGGTAGTGCCCCAGAAGTGCACGAACCTCCAAAGGCTGGACCGTGACCTCGCCTTTTTCGATTCTGGTCAGTTTCGATACGGACCAATCCATGGTTTTGGCGACGCCGGCAACACTCAGGCCCAGACCCTCCCGCAATGACTTCAGGCGCTGCGCTACGTTCGCCCTGGCAAGCTTGGGTCCGACCTCTTCGAGCGGCACGACGGACTGGTCGAACGCGTCCGACATGCCATGCACCTTCCGCAGGTTTATCCACTCAGCGGCTCTACCTGCAAATTGCAGGTGGCCGAAGCCTACCGGCGGAATCCTACCGCACGGATAGATGTCAATGATCGGCTCGGCCGAATTGCGCCACTGGCACCGGCACAGGGATCCGGAACGTTGAATCTTCAGGTACCGTGAGTGATCGGTCGACTCCGATGGGGCAGTCCGACCTGAGGCGTAGCTGAAGGCACGGCGTTCAGTTGCGCCACCACGCCGCCCATGCGACATGGCCGTTCGATTCCATGGGCGATCGTTCGCCGTTCACGGGAGGCACAGTGGACAACGAAACCGCGCCTGGATGGCACAAGAGCAGGAGAAGCAGCACAGGGAACTGTGTAGAGATCAAAAGGGAGGGCGAGCAGGTGCTGATGCGGGACACGAAGGACCGCTCCGGCCCGGTCCTCACCTTCGACATCGACGCCTTTCGAGCCTTCATCGCCGAACTGAAGGATGAGCGATCGCCGCTGACCGCCCTGGACTCCGACTAGCCGCCGATCAGCTTCGCCATCAGCGCACGCGCATCGTCGCCGGTCACGGCGACGCTCATCAACGCACCCACCTTCTGCCGATAAGCATCGATCCGCTCATCGTCGTCCTCGATGTCGTCCCCGAACGGCCCCTCCGAGAAGGCCAGGCTGCCGTCCACGGAATCGTGAACCTCGAAGTTGCCGGCGAGGCCGGGGTGCGCGCCAAGCTCGAACGGAACGACCCCGATGCGGACGTTCGGCTTACGGGACAGCTCGATGAGATGTTCGATCTGCTTCCGCGTCGCGTCCGAACCGGCGCGCATCCGGCGCAGCACCGACTCGTCGATGACGACGTTCACCTGCGGGGCGTCGTGACTCTCGAGCCGCTTGATGAACGCCGCGTGCCGCTCGTTGCGGAGCCGTACGCGATCGGTGGCGCGCTCGTCGGAGGCCGCCAAGCCGGAGATGCCGAGGAATGACTCCTCCGCGTACGCCGGCACCTGAAGCACGCCAGGGACCAGGTAGGGAGCGTTGTAGAAGACGGTCCGAGCGACTCTCTCAGCGTCCCGGAGCCGCCGAAAGGCCTCCGAGTCGTGCAGGTTGTCGAACATCTTCGTCATCGTCACGCCCTCCATGGACCGATGGTAGCCTGATTGCGGCACGCAAACAGCCGATTGCAGTTTTCCGAACGCGGACTGCAGAGTACACTGAGCCGCCGACGCCCCCATAGAGGGCACGCGGAGGTTCCGGGCCCCACGCTCGTGCCCTGCGGCTGTTCCTCCAGTGAGCGCGGAAAAGACCCCATGGAGACGGCGCCGTACGAGCGCCGGGGATCGAACAGCCGGAACGGACCACCAGCCGTTCTCCAGGAAGGAGCACCGGCCGATGGTCCGCATCGTCAGAGTTGTGGATTACCCCGTCAGCGCCTCCGTCGGGGACAGGCGGGCCGCCCGCACGGCCGGATACCACCCCGCGATCGCCCCGATCACCACAGTCGCGCCCACGCCGCCGAGCAGGGCCCACAGAGGCACCACCGTCGGCCAGGCTCGGGTTACCGCGTACAACCCCGTGACCAGATAGCCCAGCAACACCCCGGCCGCGCCGCCCAGTAGGGACAGCAGCAGGGATTCGGCGACGAACTGGGCGCGGATCTGTCCCCGTGTGGCCCCGAGGGACCGTCGCAGACCGATCTCCGCCCGGCGTTCCAGCACCGAGATCACCATCGTGTTGGCCACCCCGATGCCCCCGACCAGCAGGGCCACCGCCCCCAGGCCGAGCAGCAGGGCCGTGAACGCGTCGTTGGTGGCCCGGCGCGCGGCGAGCGCGTCGGACGGCTTCGACACCTTCACCTCGTCGGGGCTCGACGGGTTGGCTGTCGGCGCCAGCACTGCCCGTACGGCCTCGACGAGCGCATCGGCCGAGCGCGTGTAGACGGTGGTCGGGTGCCCGTCGAACCCGAGGTACGTCGCGGCCGACTCCCAGCCCACCAGCACCGACTGGTCGAGTTCGGGTGCCAGCGGCACCGGGTCGAGCACGCCGGTCACCGTCCACCAACGCCCGCCGATGTAGACGGAGGGCACGTTGCCGAGCCGGCGGGCCGCCGTGGATCCGAGCACCACGGTCGGGTGTTCGGGGTTGAGCCAGCTGCCGTGCGCGAGCGAACCGCCGACGGTCGCCAGCAGGTCCGGCGAGGCCGCCAGCACGCTGAGCCCGCCGGTCTCCCCGGACGGGATCTTGTCGGTACGGTAGACCGCCGTTTGCGGCACCTGTCCGGTTGCGGTGGCCGCGTGCACCGGGCCGATCCGTTTGATCATCGACAGGGCCGAGTCGGGCAGCACTGCCTGTTCGCCGAACATTGTCTGGCCGGGCGCCACGGTCAGCAGGTTGGTGCCGAGGGCGGCCATCTCCCGATCGAGGTCGGCTCGGCTCGACGACGAGATCCCGACGACCGCGGTCATGGCGGCGATGCCGATCGCGATGCCGAGGGCCGAGAGCACTGCCCGGGTCGGCCGCGACTGCAGCCCGTACGAGGCCAGGCGCACCAGATCCGAGGGGCGCATCTCAGATCACCTGCCCGTCACGCATCGGCACCTGCCGGGGCAGGCTGCCCGCGATCTCGTGGTCGTGGGTGATCACCAGGACGGTGGTGCCGGCCTCGTTGAGTTCCCGCAGCAGGGCGACCACTCCGGCGCCGGAGACGGAGTCGAGGTTGCCGGTGGGTTCGTCGGCCAGCAGCAGGGCCGGGTCCCCCGCCACCGCGCGGGCGATCGCGACCCGTTGGCGTTCCCCGCCGGACAGCTGGTGGGGCCGATGCCCGAGCCGATCGCCGAGTCCGACCCTGACGAGGGCGGCCTCGGCGCGTCGCTCACGCTCGTTTCGCCGTACGCCCGTGTAGAGCAGCCCGTCAGCCACGTTGGCGATCGCTGTCCGGCCCGGCGCCAGGTGGAACTGCTGGAACACGAAGCCGATCCGGCCGGCCCGTAACGCCGACAGTTGCCGGTCACCGAGCGTCGCCACGTCGTGCCCGTCGATGCGCACCGAACCCTGGGTGGGCCGGTCGAGCGTGCCGATCAGGTGCAGCATTGTCGACTTGCCGGAGCCGGACGGGCCGACGATCGCCACCAGCTCGCCGTACTCGACGGTCAGGTCGACCGACCGCACCGCTGTCACCCCGCCCGGGTATGTCTTGGTCACGCCGGCCAGCTGGACGACCGCGTTCACGACGGCATCCCCACCTTCAGGCCGGCCCGGATGCCTTCGCCCGACACCTCGACCCGGCCGTCGGCGAACAGCCCGGTTCCGACCGGCACGATGCGGGTGGCGCCGGACTCGACGATCTCCAGCCCGTAGCCGCCCTCGGCCAGCGCGAGCAGAGCCGCGACCGGCACGGTGAGCACGTCGGCCCGCTGCGAGGCGACGAAGCCGACCGCCACCGCGGCCTCGTCCAACCCCTCGGGCGTACGGGCGAAACCGATCGTCACTTCGATCTTGGTGGTGTCCTCCTCGTTGCCCTGGCCCGGTTCGACGACGGTCTCCACCGCCGTGATCTTCCCGGGGACGCCGGCGCCGTCGGGCATCTCGACCTCGACCGTCGCGCCCTTGCGGGCCAGGCGCTGGTCGTCGACGTCGAGGCGGACCGTCGCCACCATCGTCGTGCCGGTCGTCTTGAGCAGTTCGGCGCCGGGCTGGACGACGGCGCCCACTTCCGCGCTGAGCGAGTCGACGCGGACCTGCCCTTTCGCGTACGCGATCTGGTCGCTCTCCACCCGTCCGGTCGCCCGCCGGCCAAGGTCGTCCTGCCATTGCTCGACGGCCTCGGCGGTCGCGGACGTGTACTCGTCGTCCACAGTGAACCCCTTGTAACCGAGCGCGCGCAGGTTCTTCTCGAACTGCAGCACGTCGGCCCCTTCCACGCCGGGCCGCAGGGTGCGGTAGGCGGGCAAGGTCCCGTACAGCAGGGTCACGGGTCTGTTGTCGAGGCGGTACAGCGGCTTGCCGCGGGTGATCACGGCGCCGCTCGCGGGCAGCGCGGTGAGCGTGCCCGAGCCACGCGCGGCGACCGTGCTGGTGTCGCCGTGACCGAGCGTGCCGTCGTGGGACTCGCGGTCGATGAGCGTCTGTTTCGTGATCTCGGCCGTTTCCGCAGGTCCGCTGCCGGTCGTGCTGTCGCCGCTCTCCGCCGCGGGTAGGTTGATCACGGTGACCGCCGCGGCGACGGCGCCGATGGTGAGCACACCGGCTACCACTCCGGTGGTCCGGCGGCGGTTCACGACTTCACCCCGCCTCGATCGGCGCGTCCCTGCGGCCGGAACTGCGAGCACTTCTGCTCGGCCTTGTCGAACGCCGGGTCACCGGGCCCCGAACTGATCTTCCCGCGGTCGAGCTGGATCGAGCCGTTCGGCTGCGGGTCGGGGAAGTCCGGAACTCCGTTCTCGCGCATGCACTTCGCCATCTTCCGGCCCATCTCGATCATCTCGGGGTCGGCCTCGGCGGCCTCCCCGCCGTTCGGTGCGAACTCCCGGCACGCCTTCTGCGCCGCCTCGAACTTCTTCGGATCCATGCCCTTCGGAACCCGGATCGAGGTGCCGCCGTCCGGGTTGGGGTCGGGGAACCAGGTCATGCCCTGCTCGCGCATGCACTGCGCGTACTTGAGCGGCGCGTCGCCGTCGAATGTCGTCCTGGTGGCCGACGGGCTCGCGGTCGCGGCGCCCGTCCGCGCGGTCGCCACCCCGTCCCCGTCGCCGGCCTGGTCCGCGCAGCCCGCTGACACGAGCAGCGCTGTCAGGACGGCCACAACCACCTTTCCCGTACGCATCATCAACTCCTCACCGGCAGCCGGAGGGCTGCCATCGGCGTCGAGTGAAGCGAGCGCCACGTTTCCCGGCCGTCACGCCGAAACGTGACGCCCAGGTGACACCGTCACGCGGCAGGATGGACGGATGCGGATCCTGGTGGTCGAGGACGAGCCGCTGCTGGCCGAGGCCGTGGCGCAGGGGTTGCGGCACGACGCGCACGCGGTCGACGTGGTCCACGACGGCGGCGCCGCGCTGGAAAGGGTCGATGTCAACGACTACGACGTGGTGGTGCTCGACCGCGACCTGCCCGGCGTGCACGGCGACGACGTGTGCCGGGCGCTGGTCGAGCGCGACGGCGACACCCGAGTGCTGATGCTGACCGCCGCGGCGGGAATCGACGACCGGGTGACCGGGCTGTCGCTGGGGGCCGACGACTATCTGCCGAAACCGTTCGCCCTGCGTGAGCTGAGCGCCCGGGTCATCGCGCTCGGCCGGCGGTCGCGTCCGGCCGCCCCGCCGGTGCTGCGCCGCGCGGGGATCAGCCTCGACCCGCACCGCCGTGAGGTGTTCCGCGACGGGCGTTACGTTCCGCTGTCGCGCAAGGAGTTCGCGGTGCTGGCCGAGCTGCTGCGCGCGGACGGCACTGCGGTGCCGGCCGAGACCCTGCTCGAGAAGGCGTGGGACGAGAACGCCGACCCGTTCACCCACGCCGTACGGATGACGATCTTGAAGTTGCGGCGGAAGCTGGGTGAGCCGCCCGTCGTGCTCACCGAACCGGGAGTGGGGTATCGCATCCCATGAGACTCACCGTGCGCGGCCGGCTGACCCTCGTCTACGGCGGCCTGTTCGTGCTGGCCGGCATGGCATTGCTGGGCGCGACCGCCGTGCTGTTCTCGCAGCGGTTGCCGACGGTGCTGGCCCGGTCGGACCTGACCTCGCCGCTGCCCGGTGTCGGCGAGACACGCCAGTTCATCGACGAGAGCCGCAACGACGCCCTCGCCACCCTGGTCTCGCAGGGCGCGATTGTGCTCGTGGTGGTCAGCGCCGCCACGATAGCGCTGGGCTGGCTCGTCGCCGGGCGCATGCTGCAGCCGTTGCAGCAGATCACGGCCACCGCCCGCCGGATAGCCGATGCGCCCGACGCCGACCGGGGCCTGCACGAGCGGATCGCGTTGAGCGGCCCGCAGGACGAGATCAAGGAGCTGGCCGACACGTTCGACGTCATGCTGGCCCGCCTCGACCACTCGTTCGACGGGCAGCGCCGGTTCATCGCCAGCGCCTCGCACGAGCTGCGTACGCCGCTCACCCTGAACCGCACGCTGCTGGAGGTCGCGCTCACGCCGGCGACCGCGTCGGAGGAGGTGCGCCGGCTCGGCACGACCTTGCTGGCGATCAACGACCGGCACAGCCGGCTGATCGACGGCTTGTTGCTCCTGGCCCAGTCGGAACGGCCGGTGGCCGAACGCTCCTATGTCGACCTGGCGGACATCGTCGACCACGTCGCGGTGTCCGACACGGTCAAGGTGCTCACCGAACCGCAGGAGGCGACGGTGGCCGGGAACCCCGTGCTGCTGGAGCGTCTCGTGCAGAACCTGGTCGAGAACGGCGTACGGCACAACGTCGCGGCCGATGGCTGGGTGCGGGTGCGCACCGGCATACGCCTCGACGGCTGGGTGGTGCTCGAGGTCAGCAACTCGGGCCCGGTGATCCCGCGGTACGAGGTGCCCGGCCTGTTCGAGCCGTTCCACCGGTACGCCGCCGAACGGCTGCACTCCCCCGGCGCCGGTCTCGGGCTCTCGATCGTGCGGGCGGTTGCCCGGGCTCACGGCGGCGACGTGCGAGCCGACGCCCGCGACGAGGGCGGCCTGGTGGTGACTGTCACCCTGCCGCGCGCGTTATGAGACGGGGGCTGTGTTCCGGCCGTCGCGGCTGTCGGCCAGGGACGTTGCCGCGGCCCGGCGGGCCAGGCCGATCACGCCCACGGTCATGACCACGGCCGCGAAGGCGACCACGAACAGACCCGGAACGCCGAAGCGGAAGCCCTCGTCGAAGACGACCACGCCGGCCGTCGCGGCGACGATCGGGTTGGCCACGCTGACGGTGGCCAGCGGAGCGGCCATGCCGGCCCGCCCGTAGGAGAGCTGTCCCAGCAGGTAGCCGCCCGTGGCGAAGACCAGCACAGCGACGGCCGTGAACGGGGAGACGGCCTCGACACCCCCGCCGGTGAACGCGGCCAGCACCGCTTTCGACAGCACTGAGGAGATGCCGAACGCCGTGCCCGCCGCGGCCGCCAGCAGCACCGAGCGCAACCGCGGCCCGGCCGGCCGGGCCGCCGCCGTCAGCACGGCCACCACCGCGAGGGTGACCACCGTGAGATGACGTTCGGCGGGCCCGGCCAGCGCGGCCGGAGTGGACGACTCGACCGACAGCGACAGGATCAGGGCGAGGCCGACAACGGTCAGGATCGCGTCGATCCAGGAGGCACGGCCGATGCGGCTGCGATACCGCACGGCGGCGATGGGCAGCGCGAACAGCAGCGTCAGCGTGCCCAGGGCCTGCACCACCGCGACCGTGCCGAAGTTGAGCGCGACGACGTGGAGTGCGACGCCGCCGCCGGTGAGCAGCAGCGCGACGGCCCACCGGGCCAGGCCTCGCTGACCGTTCTCGGCCAGGCGCTCCTGGGCGACCGCCGCGGCCGCATAACTCGCCGCGGAGAGCACCGAGAACGCGACCGCCCAGCCCAGCGATCCCATTTGCACCCCCTCAACTGAGTCTGCCAGACCCGGACCAGGGCTCAGCCCGTGTCCTGGCTCACCCCGGCCGCCGCGGCCCGCCGCCGCTGGATGTCGGCCAGCCGGGCGGCGTGACGGTCGATCAGGCCGTGCGCACGCCGCCGGGCGAACTCGCGCCGGTCGGCCTCGCGCTCCCGGCGGCGACGGGTGGATTCCTCGACGGCGGCGTGCAGCCGCACCTGCCAGTTCACCGGCTCGAAGCCGGCATCTCTCGACGACATGGCGGCATTCTTCCGCGCCGGTACGACAAAACCCTCTCGCCCGCTGGGGTGCGCAGGCCTGAGCGTTCGGGTTCGGGCGGAGCGCGGGGCCGGGAACGTCCCCGGGCGTGCTGAGCGGCGGCGACACGCTGCCCGGGCGGCCGCTTGGTGATCATCGACCGGCCTGGGCCGCCACCGCGCCGTCCTGGCTCGACCGGGTGCTGCTGGCGCTCAACGTCATCGTGCACGGCGGCAACCCCGAACGGGTGATCGCGGACCTCGACCTGCGGAACGTGGCCGGCGTGGCAGCCCGGTTCGCCGGGTTCCTCCGCGACTTCTCCCGGCTCCCGCCACCGCCCGGCCTGCCGTCGGTGCGCGCGCTCCAGCGGTGCCAGGCCGACGAGGTGCGGCCCTGGCCGCGGCGCCACCTGTGACGGAAAACCGCACGTGACGGCCCTGGGCCGCCGGCCTGAACCGCGGCGGGGCCGCCTGCGTATCTCAGCCCGGTGCGGCCGGGGCGAGCACCTGATGGGAGGTCGAGCACACTGCCCCGAGGCTCGCAGGTCAGGGCACTAGGCTGGGTGGCCGGGCTTCGGCGTGGCGGCCCGGACTGGCCAAAACCTCAAATCACGGATCGGAACAAGATGAGCGACCAGGCCAAGATGCGAGTCCTTCTGTTGGAGAGCATCCATCCCGACGCGGTGTCCCGGCTCGAGGCCGCCGGCTACGAGGTCGAGTCCGTTCGCAACGCCCTCGACGAGTCCGAGCTGATCGCGCGCATCCCCGGCGTCCACCTCCTCGGGATCCGGTCCAAGACCAAGGTCACCGCCAAGGTGCTCGAGGCCGCGGACAGCCTCGTCGCGATCGGCGCGTTCTGCATCGGCACCGACCAGATCGACCTCACCGCCGCCAGCGCCAACGGCGTCGCCGTGTTCAACGCGCCGTTCTCCAACACCCGCTCGGTCGTCGAGCTGGCAATCGCCGAGATCATCTCGATGACCCGCCGGCTCACCGAGAAGAACACGCTCATGCACGCCGGGGTCTGGGACAAGTCGGCCGACGGCGCCCACGAGATCCGCGGCCGTCGCCTCGGCATCGTCGGCTACGGCAACATCGGCACCCAGCTGTCGGTGCTCGCGGAAAACCTGGGCATGTACGTGTCCTTCTACGACACGGCCGACAAGCTCGCCCTGAGCAACGCCCACCGCTGCGCCAGCCTCGAGGAACTGCTCGAGACCAGCGACGTCGTGACCCTGCACGTCGACGGCCGCCCCGGCAACGCCGGCTTCTTCGGCGCCGAGCAGTTCAAGCGGATGCGCGAGGGCGCCCTGTTCCTCAACCTGTCCCGCGGCATCGTGGTCGACCACGTCGCGCTGCGCCAGGCCCTCGAGAGCGGCCACGTGGCCGGCGCGGCGGTGGACGTGTTCCCGACCGAGCCCAAGGGCCGCGGCGACGAGTTCGTCTCCGAGCTGCGCGGCCTGCCCAACGTCATCCTGACGCCGCACATCGGCGGCTCCACCGAGGAGGCGCAGTCCGACATCGGCGGGTTCGTGGCCAACAAGCTGACCGCGTTCGTCGAGGAGGGCAACACCACGCTGAGCGTCAACCTGCCCGGTGTCGCGCTGCCCGAGCAGGCCGGCCAGAGCCGCATCGGCCACGTCCACATCAACACCCCGGGCGTGCTGGCCCAGGTCAACAGCATCCTCGCCGAGCACCACGTCAATGTGGAGGGTCAGCTCCTGAGCACCCGCGGCGAGTACGGCTACCTGATCACCGACATCGGCGGCGGCTTCAGCAGCGAGGTGCTCGACCAACTGCGGGCCATGGAGCAGACCGTACGGCTGCGCGTCCTGTCCTGATCGTCGGAAAGGGGCGCTTCCTCGATCGGGAGCGCCCCTTTTCCCCGTACGGGGTTCAGCCGTTCTCGATGGTCAGAGCGCTGATCGGCGCCCCGGCGCCCATGTCGTAGCGGTTCGGCACCGCCCAGTTCTTGGGGGTGAGCGTCGAGCCGGGCGCCACGTCCTTGAGCGTGCGGTTGCCGGCCACGACCGTCTTGACGCCGCCGCCGACCTTGATCCGTACGGGGCTGCCGGTCGGTGAGCTCACCACAAGTTTCTCGACCGCGCCGTTCACCTTGATCGGCACCGTGCCGGTCGGGCGGGCCAGGTTGATCTGGGCCGTCCGCATTCCGCCGACCAGCTCCAGCCCGCTGATCTGTCCGCCGGTGACGTTGATGACCTGCTCCTCGGCGTACCCGGAGAAGCGCAGCGCCCACCGCACCTTGGCCGCCAGCACGATGTCGATCTCGCCGCCGGTGCCGCCGCCGTCCTTGGTCACCTGCAGCTTGACGTCGTCCTGGGTGATCACCGGGTCGGGCCGGATGCCGGCGTCCTCCGGGGTGGAGATGCGATAGAGGTCGTCGCCAAGCTCGCCGATCGAGACGTTGACCCGGTTGGTCGCCGCCAGCACCTCGAAGCTGGCCTGGCTGCGGTTGTCGAGCGGCGCGGTGACGACCCGTTCGCCCGACTTGCCGCTCGCGCCGAGCTGCAGCACGTCGTCGAGCCGATCGTCGGTGCCGGTGAAGTAGGCGACGCCGACGACGCCCCCGGCCACCAGGACGATCAGGCTGAGCATGACGATGCCGACCGTGACCGCGCGGGACTGGCGGGGCGGGGCCGCAGGGGCGGCCACAGCCACCCGGCGCTGCTCACCGGTTTCGGCCGGGCGGTCGCCGGCCTCGAGGAAGCGCCGGAACTCCCCGGTGTCGGAGCCACGACCGTCCAAGCCGACGCCGTCAGAGCCGCGACTGTCCAAGCCAAGACCGTCGGGGTCACGGCTGTCGAAGCCGCGGGCGTCACCGCCACGGCCCTCGGGGCGGCGCAGGTCGGTCGGTCGCGGCTCGCGCGTGTGCGCGTCCATGGCCCGGGCGTCCATGATCCGGCGGAACTCGCTGGAGTCGGCCCGGGCGAGCCCGCCGGTGTCGGTGGCGCCGCGAGGCTCGGCAGCGGCGGCGCTGATGCGGCGCTGCTCCCCGGTGTGGGTGGAGGCCCGGCGCATCGGCAGATCAGTCGAGGGCGCGCCCAAGCCCGTAGGCGAAAGGGCCGGGCCGGATCCGGTCGGCGCGGGCCTCGTGGCACCCGCGGTCGGTGCGGGAGCCGCGCCGGGCCCGGTCGCCGCCGGAGCTGCCGGTGAGATCGGTGACGCCGGGTGACGTACGGGCGAAATCGGTGTCGCCGTGAAACCGAAGGAGATGCGGCTCGGCGCGGCCGGCCCGGAATCGGGCGAGGTCACCGCCGGGGTCTCCCCCGTGGTCGACGGTTCGGCGGCGCCGAACCAGGGCGGTTCGTCCGCCGCCGGGCGGGCGGGTGGCCGCCGATACATCCTGTCGCGGGAGCCGCCGCCAGGCGATCCCGTACTCGACGGCTCGTCCACCGCCACATCGGACGGTGTTCCGCCAGCCGCTGCTCGGTCAGCTGCTGTCCGGTCCACGTGAAGCCCTTCCCCTGGAACCTGTGATCGGCGCCGCGTGGCGGCCGTCCCCGGAAACAGGTACGGATTTCACCTCTTCCCGGATGAGTACCGAGGGGAACTACTTACCGTTACTACCGGCCGGGTCGCACCAGGCCACGCCGGGTGGCGATCGCGACGGCCTCGAGTTGGCTGTGCGCGCCGAGTTTGGCCAGCACCGCCTTCACATAACCGCGGCAGGTGTGCAGGCTGATGCCGAGCCGCCGGGCGATGGCCCGCGCGTCGAGCCCGGCCGCCATGAGCTGGAGCACCTCGTCCTCACGGGCGGTGAGCCCGCCGCCACGCGGGCCGACCACGGGACTGGTGCTGCGCAGCAGCCGCGCGAGGATGTCTGTCGAGACGGTCATCCCGCCGCCGTGCGCCGTGCGCAACGCGTTCAGCACGTCACCGAGCGCGCCGTTCTTGGAGAGGAAACCGGCCGCCCCGGCCGCCGTGGCCCGCCCGACGAGCGCGGACTCGGCGCTGGCAGTGAGGATCACCACACGTGTGTCCGGTTGGCGCACTCGGAGCAGTTCGGCGATCGCGATTCCGTCCGCATCGGACAAATCGGGGTCGAGCAGGATGACGTCGGGACGCAGCTCGGCGGCCAGCCGCAGAGCTTCCGCTCCGGTGAGCGCGTGCCCCACGTAACGCAGGTCGGGCTGGCCGGCCAGGGCGTGTCCGAGCAGCTCAGCAAACGTCTGGTGGCCGTCGACGACGAGCACGCTGATCGCATCGCCGTTAGTCATGCGCCACCTTTCCCCGATCCGACCCGTGGAAGTCTAAGGAGTACCCGCACTCATCTTTGCCGTACCAACAGGCGGGCGGCGCACCGGCCCGGATCCGATCCGGCGGTACGGCCGATGATCGGATGAGGCCGAGCGGCCGCGATAACCCGTCTTTCGGATGAGATCACCCCCCGCATTGGGGCTTGCCGGTTTTACTGTCTCACTTGCAGAGTTTCGAAACATGTTCGACATCCAGCTTTTCGGTCGCGTCGAGGTCCGGACCAGGGGCGTCCTCCTGGCTGGAACGGATTTCGGCGGCGACCACCCGCGGCGAATCCTGGCGTTGCTCGCCCTGCGAGGCGAAATGTCCACCTCGGAGCTGGCCGGCGTGCTGGGAGAAAAGAAGAAGAGTGTCGAAAGCGACATGTCGGTCCTGCGCGACCGCCTGGAGCCCGGCGCGACCCCGGGCGACTCGGTGCTACGGCGCCGGGACGGCCGCTGGTCGCTCGACCCCGAGCGGGTCCGCGTCGACGTCGCGCGCTTCGACGAGCTGATCACCGCAGCCCTCGGCCGGCCCGCCGAGCGCCGGGTCAAGCCGCTGACTGCCGCGTCGTTCGTCGCGTGCCGCCCGCTGCTGGAAGAGGAAGACCTGCCGTGGGCCGCCGAGGCCAGGGCGGCGTACCGGAGCAAGCTCGAAGATGTGACGCACGCCAATTAGCGCGCGAGCGGGGCCGCCGCGGCGCAGAATCGCGGCGTGCCGCAGCCCACGACCCACCTCCGTACAGTGCCCCTGGCCCCGGAGATCTCCCTGCACCTGGCGGCCGATTCCGCCGGGTTGTTCGACTCGGCCGGCGGCGAGTTCCGCAGCGACGAGCCGCCGCCGTTCTGGGCCTTCGTCTGGGCGGGCGGCCAGGCCCTCGCCCGATTCCTGCTCGACCGTCCCGAGACGGTCGCCGGCCGTCGCGTCCTCGATCTGGCCACCGGCAGCGGCATCGCCGCGATTGCCGCCGCCAAGGCCGGCGCGGCCGAGGTCGCCGCAAGCGACGTCGACCCGCGGGCGGTGGCCCAGGCCGTCCGCAACGCCGAGGCCAACGGGGTCACGCTGAGTGACTCGATCGACCGGCCGCAGGTGCTGCTGGCCGGCGACGTCTTCTACAGCCCCACCGTGGCCGCCGAGATGACCCAGCGCCTGCGCGCCGCCCGCCGCGACGCGGCCGAGGTCCTGGTCGGCGACCCGGGACGCGGGTACTTCCCCGATCGCCTCTTCGAGCGGATCGCCGAGTATGCCGTGCCTGTTCCCGCCGCCCTCGAGGAAGCCGAGACGCTCGTCACAGGAGTCTGGCGCATGCGTTAATGCTTTCACCACCTAAACAGTTGTATTGTGCACGCATTCTTCATCGGCTCACGGAGCGGCGGATCGTGCAGGACCACGACGTTCAGGACACCATCCCGCGGTTGGCGGACGAACTTATGCGGTTCGCCCGCGTCGTCGCGCGGGCCAAGAGCATGCTGAACCTCGGAGATCTCGGCGCCGATTTCTCCGCGCTGATGCTGCTGTTCCCGCTGCGGTTCCGAGGTCCGCTCCGGGCCACCGATCTCGCCGAGATCAAACAGGCCGACCCGTCCACGGTCAGCCGTCAGGTGGCCCAGCTGGTCAAGGCCGGTCTGGCCCGGCGCGAGGCCGACCCGGTCGACGGCCGCGCCTCGCGGATCGCGATCACCGAGGCCGGCCTGGCCGCCGTCGAGCGGATGCAACAGGCCCGGCAGAGCTGGCTGCGCGAGGCGCTCGCCGACTGGCCGGCCGACCGGATCGCCACCTTCGTCGGCCTCTTCGCAGAATTCAACACTTCGGTCGAGGCTCAACTCGCCACACCACGGGAGAACGCGTGAGCACCTCCAACCCCGCAGCACCGCCCGCGAAGGCGTCACTGGAATTCACCCACCGCCAGATCCTGACGATTCTGGGCGGTCTCATGATGGGTATGTTCCTGGCCGCCCTCGACCAGACGATCATGGCGACGGCCACCCGCACCATCGCGGACGACCTCAACGGCTTCAACATTCAGGCCTGGGCCACGACGGCCTTCCTCATCACGTCGACGATCTCCACGCCGCTCTACGGCAAGCTCTCCGACATCTACGGCCGCCGTCCGTTCTTCCTGTTCGCGATCGGCATCTTCGTCGTCGGCTCGTTCCTCTGCGGCCTCTCGCAGAACATGTACGAGCTGGCCGCCTTCCGGGCCATCCAGGGCATCGGCGCCGGGGGTCTGATGTCGCTGGCGCTGGCCATCATCGGTGACATCGTGCCGCCCCGCGAGCGTGCCAAGTACCAGGGCTACTTCCTGGCCGTCTTCGGCACCGCCAGCGTGCTCGGCCCGATCCTGGGCGGCTTCTTCGCCGGCGCCGACAACATCCTGTGGGTCGACGGCTGGCGCTGGGTGTTCTACCTCAACGTCCCGATCGGCATCGCCGCCATGGCCGTCGTCGCCCGCGTGCTGCACCTGCCGCACCAGCGCGTCGACCACCGCATCGACTGGCCCGGCGCGGTCGCCCTCATCGTGGGCCTGGTGCCCTTGCTGACCATCGCCGAGCAGGGCCGTGCCTGGGGCTGGGACTCGCCGCGCGCGATCGCCTGCTACGCCATCGGCGCGATCGGCCTCGTCGCTTTCGTGTTCGCCGAACGGGCGTACGGGGATGAAGCTCTTCTGCCTCTCCGCCTCTTCCGCAACCGCACCATCAGCGTCGGCGCCACCTCGAGCACGATCCTCGGCATGGCGATGTTCGGCGGCCTCATGACCGTGCCGCTGTACCTGCAGATCGTGAAGGGCTCCTCGGCCACCATGGCGGGCCTGCAGATGATCCCGTTCGTGGTCGGCATCATGTCCGGCTCGATCATCTCGGGCCAGCTGATCGCCCGCACCGGCCGCTACCGCATCTTCCCCATCATCGGCAGCGCGCTGATGGTGGCGGCGCTCGGCCTGTTCGCCACCGTCGGCGCCGACACCCCGCTCTGGCGCGTCATGCTGATCATGGTGCTGATGGGCCTCGGCCTGGGCGGCAACATGCAGCCGATGATCACCGCCGTGCAGAACGCTGTCTCCCCGCGCGAGATCGGCGTCGCCACCAGCTCGGTCGCGTTCTTCCGCTCGATGGGCGGCACGCTCGGCACCGCGATCTTCCTCTCGGTCCTGTTCAACGTGCTCCCCGGCAAGATCCAGTCGGCCTTCCAGACCGCGCAGGGCAGCGGAGAGTTCCAGCGTTCCCTGCAGGAGAACCCGGCCCAGGCCCAGCTGCTCCAACGGGCCACCGGTGGCGGCGAGCTCGACGACACGTCATGGCTCAGCCGGCTCTCCGACGTCGTCGCCCACCCCTTCAAGGTCGGTTTCGCCGACGGCATCCAGGTCGTCTTCCTGCTGGCCCTCGCCGTCATGATCGTCGGCCTGATCGTGGTGCTGTTCCTCCCCGAGATCCCGCTCAGCCTCCGCTCGGCCCAGCAGCAACGAGCCGACGACGCCCTGGCCGCCGAGAACAGCATGGGAGTGCCGGGCGAGGTCGGTGCGGGTCCGCTCCCCGTCGACATCGAAGAACCCCTCCCCACCACCAAGGACAAGTGACAAGTTCCGCTTCGCCGACCGCCTGCGCCCTCTTCCCGGCGCAGGCGTTCGCCTTTCCACGGGCTCGACAAGCGTGGGGCGCTAGTTTTGCGACATGGCTGTTGTGAAGATCAACGCGATTGACGTCCCCGAGGGTGGCGGCGCCGAGCTGGAGCAGCGGTTCGCCGCGCGCAAGGGCATGGTGGAGCAGGCGCCGGGTTTCGAGGCCTTCGAGCTGTTGCGGCCGGTGGCCGGCGAGACGCGCTACTTCGTCTACACCCGCTGGGAGTCCGAGGAGGCGTTCCAGGCCTGGTCCAGCGGCGGCAGCCGGGCCGCCCACGCCGGTGAGGGGCAGCGGGCCCGGCCGACCGGCGCGAGTGCGAGCCTGCTCGAGTTCGAGGTGATCCAACACGTCGACAAGCCCGCCGGCTGACCGTCGCCGAGCGGCGCCGAGCCGCCGGTCGCGCCCTCGGTACAGCCGTGGCAGCGCTCGAACCCTCACTCCGGTACAGCTGTGGCGGCTTGTGCGGGTCAGGCGTTGCGGGCGGCCACGGCGATCAGGCGGTCGGCGACGGCGCGGCGGTCCAGGCCGAGGCGCTGGGCGGTGTCGCGCAGGACGGCGTAGGCCTCCTGCACACCGCAGCCACGCTGAGCGATGATCACGCCGATGGCGCGGTCGACCGCGGCGCCGGAGCTGAGGGCGTCTCGGCGGCGTAGCTCGTCGAGCAGCAGTTCGGCCTGGCCGGCCAGGGCCATCGCGGTGACGAGCTGGTCGGCGCCGGGCGTCTCGGTGGTGTCGAAATACAGGCTGAGGGCGCCCACCTCGGCGCGGGGCAGGTCGAGGGGCAGCGCGGCCACGGCGTGCACGTCCTCGGTGCGGGCGGCTTCGGCCAGGTCGGGCCAGCGCGCATCCGTAACCAGGTCGGCAAGGGTGATCATCGAGCGCGTCCGGGCGGCCTCCAGGCCCGGGCCGGTCGTGCCGGCGGTGTACTGGATCTCGTCGACCGCGGCGCCGGCGGGGCCGTGACCCACGTGGGTCAGCGGGCCGCCCTCGCCGATCAGCACGATCGAGCACCGGACGGCGCCGGGGACAGCGCCCGCGGTGAAGGCGGCCAAGCGCTCCAGCGCCTGGGTGAACGTGTCGGCGGCGAGCAGACCGGCGGTGAGCTCGTGCAGCAAGCCCGCCAGCTCCACCGGATGCGGACCGCCCGTCCCAGCCGCACGCGACCCGTCCGGCGCACCCACGTCCGACCCACCGGACGCGGACACAGACGGCCCACCGGAGGCACCCACATGCGAGGCGCCGGGCGCACCCACATGCGAGCCACCTGGCCCGCCACCGGGCGCACCCACACGCGAGCCACCTGGCCCGCCACCGGGCGCACCCACACGCGAGCCACCTGGCCCGCCACCGGGCGCACCCACACGCGAGCCACCTGGCCCGCCACCGGGCGCACCCGGGAGTGGGCCGTCGGTGACAGCCTTGCGAGGCATGCGGGTTCGGCGCGAGCGGGTCACCACACGGGCGGGACCACGGACGCGGGACGAAACCCGGCGATATGGGGCAGGCACGCGGGGGATCCTGCCATGACCATCGACGATCACGTAAGTCTTGTGCCCCTACCGGGTGGTTTCCCCGGTTGCGGCCGCCTGGTCCGAACGGCGGCCTTCGAGGAAAGTGTCGGGCGCGGCTCCGGGGTTGTCCTCGCGCTCGTCGGACTCGGCGAGGATCGCCTCGGCCTGGGCACGCGGGTTCTCGCTGCCGGCCGCGAGCTCCTCGGGGAGGAGTTCGGCGGCCCGCTGTCCGATCCGGTCATCCGTCATGGCGGATCGACTACCCGTCGTGACATGACAGAAACACCGGGCGGAGAGGGCCTGGGCAGGTAACCATGGGGTGAAAGGGAACGCCGCCCCCGGGCTGGACCCGAAGGCGGCGCAGATGTCGGTGTGCAGGTCGCCTCGCGGCGAGTGGCTCAACACGGCTCCAGCCGGACGGTATTCCGTGAAGGCAATGGGTGAGGCCCGGGGACACTGGGCACACCGACATCTGTCATCAACGGTCGGCCCCCACCCATGATTCCGTTAGCGAATGTGACGCCGACCACAGCGTTTCGGCGACCGCGTGGAGGGTAGCCCGGAGTCCGTGACCGACGAGATTCGCGAGCTGGACGCGTTCCTGGACGACGCCTACGACGGGCAGGAGCGGTTGAGCAGCGCCGACCTGCAGCGACGGGCGATCGCGGCCGACCTTCCGGCCCTGGCCCTGACCCGGGTCGACGCGCTGCCGGAGGGCGAGTACGCCCAGGACGAGGCGGCCGAGGCGCTACGGGCCCTGGAGATCTGACGAAAGAGGAGGCCGGGATGGAGCCGATCGGCGACCCGGACGAGCAGGAGGACTTCGCCGGCGAGCACGCCACCACGACCGTCGACGACGACGTCACCGCCGGCCAGGACGACCACGCCGAGCCCGAGAGCCCCGAGGGCTGGGCCGGCCTGGAGAAGGACGGCCCACCCTGACGGGAGACGGCCCGGGCAGTGAGGAGAGCCCGGGCCTAGTCCCCCTCGGCGGCGCGCTTGGCCACGTCGTAGCCCAGCTGCAGGAAGTCGGAGACCGCCGTGGCCGTCAGCGTGACCGCGGCCAGCCGGGTCAGCCGCGGCGCCAGCACGAGCCCGCCGGTCAGTCCCGTGGCGACCCACACGGCCAGACAGAACGGGCAGGTCACCAGCTCGCCGATCCCGTGCTTGACCGAGCTCTCGTGGTGGCGGACCTCCTCGTTGAGCTCGGCGGCCCCGGCCGGCTCGGTGTACCGCGTGAAGGGCGCCCGCAGCGGGCTGGTCACCGAGTCCTTCGCCAGCAGCCGGCTCAGCTTGTGGGTGGCCAGCGACAGCAGCACCACGTCGGCGGTGGAGGGACGGGTCGGTACGGCCTTGCCGGTGACCTTGGCCGCGACGGCGAGTGAGGCGGCCAGCGTTCCGAAGGCACCCATCGCGACGGCGTAGCCACCCAGCGGGCGGTGCTCGTGCGGGGCGTAGGACTGCCCGACGCGCGACATCCGGGCGCGCAGCGACTGCATCAAGGGAACCCCTAAAAGTCCTGAGTGAGCCGGTCGGGGTCGACCTCCCGGCTGGGATAGCGGGTGATGTACTCGGTCTCGAGCTCGGCGGTCCGCTTGAAGTGGTTGCTCAGCGCCGCGTCCGGGCCGTGACGCAGGGTGGCCAGGCGGGTGCGGTAGAGGCTGGCTAGCTCGCGGAACAGGTCGTCGTCGCCGAAGGTGGCCGGATCAATGCCGGTCTCCATCAGCGGAGCGTCACCTGCGTCGGTCATGGTGCACCTCCGGTCGGAACGGGCCTCAGCGTCCTACCGAGATGCCCGTGCCGACGGTCAGCAAACCCCCGCCGGTACGCTTGGTGGCCATGAAGGGCCTGTGGACCCCGGCGTGGATCGCCCGCCACGTCCTGGCACTGGTTCTCGCCTCGGGCTGCCTGGTGCTGGGCTGGTGGCAGTTCAGCCGTGCGCAGGAGGGCAACTCGATCAGCTGGGGTTACATGTTCGAGTGGCCGGTGTTCGCGGCCTTCGTCGTGTTCCTCTGGTGGCGCGAGGTCCAGCTCGCCCGCAAGAAGGGCCGCCTCGTGAAGGCCGAGGAGCCGCAGGCTGCCGCGGGCGAAAGGCTCCCAGGTTCGGCTGTTACCGTCGGCCGGCCGGTACGCGTGGCCACTCAGTCCTCCACGCCGGAGGACGACCCCGAGCTCACCGCGTACAACGACTATCTCGCCTGGCTGAACGCCACCCCCGGCGCCCGCCCGAGCGACTATCCCGGATAGGAAAAGAACGATCGTGAAGGGTGCCCTGACCCGTTATCGGATCATCGCGTGGATCGTCGGCGTGGTCCTGGTCGCGCTCGTCGTGGTGGGCATGCCGCTGAAGTATCTGGGCGACGACCCGGTCGTCGTCGAGGCGGTCGGCCCCGCGCACGGTTTCCTGTTCATGGTCTATCTGGTGGCGACGTTCGACCTGTCCCGCCGTGCGCATTGGGCGTTCGGCCGGATGCTGCTGGTGATGCTCTCGGGCACTGTCCCGTTCCTGTCGTTCTGGGCCGAGCGTAAAGTGAGCCGGGAATGGGTGCCGGCCGAGGAGCCGGCGAAAAGTCCAGTTTGACAGCCGAGTTCGACGCATTGCTTCCGTCGAATTACTAGCTGCTATCGGGATCATTCACGCAAAGCGGTCCATTGTCTTAAATCACTCTGTGACCCCTTGCATTTGAATCTTTCGCCGATAGGTTGATCCGGTTGGTTCGGTCCGCAGCCACTCCCCCTGGTGGCGCCGGCCAACGCCGCCGAATCGATTGAGCCGGGGAACCACGTTCCCGGGGCGAATCCGCGTCAGCGCGGTAGGGCCTTCTTCCCGCCCGAGCCCGTCAGCTGACCCGGTAGGCGGCCAGGCGGAAGAAAGGCCACTGACCGGTGCCCCACCCCCGTACGAGGCTTCGGGTCCTCGTCGTCGCGGCGATGGCTGCCGCGATCACCGGCTCCTTCCTGACGCCCGCGCAAGCGGCGCCGTCCGAGACGGAGCTCAAGAAACAGATCGAGACGGCGTCCGACAAGCTCGAGGACGTCACCGAGCAGTACAACGCGATGAACGTGGCCCTGAAGAAGACCCAGGCCGACGCCAAGAAGCTGCAGGCGTCTCTGGCCCCCGCTCAGGCCGCGCTCAAGGTCGCGAGCGCCCAGGTCGGCAACCTGGCGACCACGTCCTACAAGCAGGGCCGGGTCGGACCGATGAGCGCGCTGCTGTCGGGCACACAGGACGGCCTCATGGACCGCATGAGCTACCTCGACATGCTGACCCGGGCCAACCAGCGCGACATCGACACGTACACCGAGGCGACGCAGAGCTTCAACGAGCGTCAGGCCGCCCTCAAGGCGACCCAGACCAAGCAGACCGCCCAGCTGCGGGCGCTGTCGACGCAGAAGGCGGCGATCCAGAAGGACCTCAAGAAGCTCTTCGAGATGCGTGAGGTCGCGTTCGGCCAGGCGCAGGAGTCGGGCAGCAAGTACGACGGCCCGATCCCGGAGATCTCCGGCAAGGCCGGCATCGCTGTCACGTTCGCGTACAACCAGATCGGCAAGCCGTACCTGTTCGGCGCGGGCGGTCCGGGCAGCTACGACTGCTCCGGCCTGACCTCGGCGGCGTGGCGGGCGGCGGGCAAGTCGCTGACGCACCAGACCAAGTCGCAGTGGAGCGAGACCAAACGCATCAGCCGCGACGACCTGAAGCCGGGCGACCTGGTGTTCTATCGCAGCCTCGGGCACGTGGCGATCTACGTCGGCGACGGTCAGATCATCGACGCGCCGCGCGCCGGCACGGTGGTCAAGAAGCGCACGATCAACATCATGACCCCGTACGGGTACGGACGAGTCGTCTAGGGCCCACGCACGGAGAAGGCCGGTACCCGACTCGGGTACCGGCCTTTCGCGTCTGTGAGTAACGGGGGGTGATGCGGGGTGGAACGTCAGGCGGCCTGCAGGCCCTCGGCCCGGGCCAGCTCGCGCAGCCGGCCGAGCGCCTGGATCTCGAGCTGGCGGATCCGCTCGCGGCTCAGCGAGAACCGCGAGGCCACCTCGGTCAGCGAGTGCTCGCGGCCGTCCTCGAGGCCGTAGCGGGCCCGCATGATGCCGGCCGACCGGTCGTCGAGGTGGTTGAGCAGCCCCTCGATGCGCTGGCGCTCCAGGGCGGTCAGCACGATCTCTTCCGGTGACGGGGCGTCGCTGTCGGCGACCAGGTCACCGAGGTTGGTGTCGCCGTCGTCGCCGACCGGGGTGTCGAGCGACACCGTGTCCTGGGCCCAGCGGGTGAGCTCGTTGACGCGCTCGACGGTCACGCCGAGAGCGGCCGCCACCTGCTCGGGCTCGGGGTCGCCGCCGAGCTCACGGACGAGCTGGCGGGTCACGTTACGCATCCGGTTGACGTCCTCGACCAGGTGGACGGGCAGGCGCACGGTGCGCTCCTGCTGGGCGATGGCCCGGCTGATCGCCTGGCGCACCCACCAGGTGGCGTACGTCGAGAACTTGTAGCCGCGCTCGTAGTCGAACTTCTCGACGGCGCGGACGAGACCGGTGTTGCCCTCCTGGATCAGGTCGAGCATCGGCATGCCGGAACGCACGTAGCGCCGGGCGATCGACACCACCAGTCGCAGGTTGGCCCGGATGAACAGGTCCTTGGCCTTCTGGCCCTCGGAGACCAGGCGCTCCAGTTCCTCCCGGCTCACACCGCGCCGGACCTCGCCGCTGTCGAGCAGGTGCTCGGCATAGAGGCCCGCCTCGATTGCCTTGGAGAGCTCGACCTCCCGTGCGGCGTCCAGCAGCGGAGTCCGGGAGATCTCGTGCAGGTAGACGCCAACGAGGTCGCGCTCCTCGGCGACCTGGTCGGTCCGCATCACGGTGTTCTTCTCCACGTTGCCCACGGTCCCCTCATTGCCTTCACTAACCCCGTTACGGGCGATACCTGTATCCATCAGTTCCTCCCCGTAACGTCCGCAGTTCGCACATTGCGGTTACTGGCATCTACACAACAATTGGCTGCCTGTACTGATTCCGGCTGGTGGATCGAAAGTGTCACGAATGCCTGGGGGAAGGCTGAGAGCCGCATGCGTACTTCCTGTACAGGGCTTTCGTGCCCGGTGGCTCGTGCCATCCGGCATTCGGTCGCGCGACCGGTGGCGGTCGCTCCGACAGAGGCATACCCGTTGCAAGTCTCATGACACCATCGGCCCCTCGTCCCTCACAGCGACGCCCATCACCAATGACCTTGGGACGTCCGTCACCACCCAGTACGTTGCTTGGGCGCGCCAGGTTCATGTGCTGGATCGACAGCTTCGGGCCGGGCTTGAAACAAAAGACACCACAAAAAGATCCCGACGCACCACCGAAACGGGACCACCTGCCACAATGCGGCACGCGGCAGCGCAGATCACTAGCCCACCCGGGTGACCTCCCTGCGAGTGACGCCCCTCTGACAACGGTTCGGCGCCGGCGCCCCATCCGGATGTTGAGGTGACGAACAACACAGTGCTGATGATCGCGGGAGGGGCACGATGGGCGTCATGGGGAACGGGCGCACGGCTCTGATCACGGGTGGAACGGGTGGCCTCGGGGTCGCCGTAGTGACGGCCTTCATCGCCGAGGGGTGGCGTGTGGTCACCCCCGTACGCGCCGGGTCGGTCGGCAAACTGCCCGAGGGGGCCGTGCCTTTGGTGGCCGATCTCACCGATGAGACGGAAGTCACCACGGCCGTCACCGCCGCCGTGACAGCGCGGGGCCCCGAGGCGCCGTTGCGCGCGGTGATCAACCTGGTCGGCGGGTTCGCCACCGGCCCCCTGATCGCGGACGCTCCGTACGCGGGGCTCGTGGCACAGCTCGACCAGAATCTGCGCCCGACCTATCTCGTCACCCAGGCCGCCCTGCCCCACCTCGTCGAGGCCGGCGGCGGCAGCATCGTCTGCGTGTCCTCCCGTACGGCGTTGTCGCCCTTCCCCGGCGGCTCGGCGTACGCGATTTCCAAGGCCGCCGTGCTCGCCTTCGCCGCCTCGGTCGCCGTGGAGTACAGGTCGAAGAACGTGCGCTGCAACACGGTGCTGCCCAGCGTGATAGACACCCCGGTCAACCGGGCCGCGATGCCCGACGCCGACTTCGGCAAGTGGGTGCGCCCCGAGCAGATCGCGCCCACGATCCTGTTCCTGGCGTCGGAGGCGTCCGCGCCCACCAGCGGCGCCCAGATCCCGGTGTACGGCCGGGCGTAACGGGCTCAGAGCGTCTCGGTGAACTGCTCACCGGCCACGGCCAGAGCGGCCACGAGCGGGCCGCCGGCGACGATCATGCTGCGCACCGAGTGGCCCGGATCGGGCGCCGCCCGCCCGGCCAGGTGCGCGTGGATCGCCGCGGACACCTGGTCGGGGGTGCCGTTCGCGTCGATCACCACGAACGTCGCGAACTCGGGCAAGGAGTAATAGGCGGCGCGCGCCGCGGCCAGGTAGTCCAGCGTCTCGCTGTCGTAGCCCCGAGCGTCGATCCGGTCGCGAGCCACCTGCGGGTCGACGTCGAGGAAGAACGTGACGTCGGGGGCGCGGAACAACCGGTAGGCCAGTCGCGCGCGGCGCTCGGCGGCCGGTTTCGCCGACCGGGCCCGCAGGCTCGCGTACTGACAGAAGGCGTAGCGGTCCATCACGACCGTGCCGCCGGTGACCGCACGGCGCAGAAGCGTGCGCAGAATGGCCAGCCAGCGCAGCACCGACTCGACGGCGAGCATGCCGCGGCGGCCGAGCAGAGCGTCGCCGTCGCTCTTGCCGAAAAGCCGGGCCAGGCGCCCGAACCAGTGGCGGCCGCCCGCGTTGCGGCGATAGGCGGCACGCACACCCGCGGCGCTCAACTCGCGTGCCAGGCGGTGGGCCTGAGTGGTCTTGCCCGAGCCGTCTATGCCGACCAGGGCGATCATGCCGGGGGCCGGAACCCTGCCGTGCGTCATGCCATCCAACGGTAACGGGCGGGCGCACGCGCTGTTCTCAAGCGAACGGCGGGTCCGGCGTACCAAAATGGGGTTTTGTCCGGTGATTCGCAGGGGTGGCGATTCAATCAGAGGCGGCCCGGGTAGTCGTATCCGACATCGAACCGCACACGTCGACAGGGGGAAACACCATGCCGCACCGGGTGGACGAGGGGCTGGCGGGGACACTCAAGATGGTCGCCTCCACCTTGAAGAGCGCCGGCATACCGTTCGCCCTCGGCGGCAGTTTCGCGGTCTACGCGCACGGCGGGCACTCCAGCGACCACGACGTCGACTTCCTGCTGCGTGAGCAGGACAAGGACCAGGCCCTGGCCGAGCTGGCCAAGGTCGGCTTCCGCACCGAGCAGCCGCCGGAGGACTGGCTGGTCAAGGTCTACGACGAGGACCGGATGGTGGACCTCATCTATCGGCCTGTCGAGACGCCGGTGACCGACGAGACCCTCAACGACACCGAGCAGATCTCGGTCGAGGCGATCTACATGCCGGTGCTGTCGGCGACCCAGCTGATGGTGCACAAACTGCTCAGCTACAGCCAGCACTACTGCGACTTCGCGACCGGGCTGCCGGTGGCGCGGTCGCTGCGCGAGCTGATCGACTGGCCGCGGGTGCGCCGCGAGACCGAGAAATCACCGTACGCCGAGGCCTTCCTCATCCTGCTGGACCGGCTGGACGTCGTGCCGTTCCCGAACGACGAGGAAGCACTCGCAAGCTGACGACGAGAGGGTTGGCGATGAGCACCGACACCGATCTCGAGGCCGAGATCCAGCGCCTGCTGGCCGAGCACGACCGGATAGCCGAGCAGGGCATCACCGTGCAGCGCCGGGACCACCTGATCGTGCTCGGCGGCGAGGTGGAGAGCGCGCAGCGCCGCGACGAGATCTGCAAGCAGATCTCCAGCCACTTCCCGGACGTGCAGATCACGTGCGACATCGGGATCACCCGGGCCCAGGCGCCCAGCGAGGTGGAGGAGATTTCATGATCCGGATCGCCGCCGTGGGCGACGTTCATGTGGACAAGGACGTGGTGGGCCGCTACCGGCCCGCCCTCGAGGAACTGCCCGAGCGGGCCGACGTGCTGCTGGTGGCCGGGGACCTGACCCGGCACGGCACCCCTGAGGAGGCCCGCTGCTTCGCACAGGAGTTCGGCGGGCTGGCCGTGCCGGTGGTGGTCGTGCTGGGCAACCACGACCACCAGAGCGACCAGCAGGACGAGGTCACCGAGGTGCTGACCGGCGCCGGGATCACCGTGCTGGAGGGCGCGGCGACCGTGCTGGAGGTCCGCGGGCAGCGGCTCGGCGTCGCCGGCACCAAAGGCTTCGGCGGCGGGTTCGCCGGGGCCTGCGCGAGCAACTTCGGCGAGCGCGAGATGAAGGACTTCGTCGGCACCACCGAACGGTTCGCCACCGTACTGGAAAACGCCCTGAACTCGGTGGAGTGCGATGCGCTGGTGGCGCTCACGCACTACGCCCCGGTACCCGAGACGCTGGTCGGCGAGCCGCTCGAGATCTACCCGTTCCTCGGCTGTTACCAGCTCGGACGGGCCATCGACGCGGCCCCGACGGCACTCGCCCTGCACGGGCACGCCCACCACGGTTCGGAGCGCGGCCGTACGCCCGGAGGGGTGCCCGTCCGCAACGTCGCCCACCCGGTGATCAAGCAGGCGTACAACGTCTACCAGTTGCTCTCCGATGAGGCCGACGCGGAACTTGTGGGCGCTCGATAACCAGGTTTCCGATTTTCGCGCACCGGGTATCGGATCTGCATGGACCTAATCCTTTGGATTCTCGCAGTCATCCTGGTGGTCGCCGGTATCCTCGCGCTCTTCCGGCGGCAGCTGCTCTGGGGAATTGTGCTGATCATCGTCGGCCTCCTGGTGGGCCCCGGCGGCGTCAGCATCTTCACCTGATCGGCCCCCCACATCCCGTATCCCTCCCCCACAACCCACGAGCCGGGCCACCCCGAACGGGTGGCCCGGCTCCGTTTGTCCGCTCTGCCACACTCGCCGTGCGATGCACCGATACTGATCGCTGACTGAATCACTCGCGGAAATCATTCGATCTCTCGCGAGGAGTTCCGGTGGCCGAGGTCCATCACTTCACGTACGGCGCCTTCAACCCGCTCGCCGCCTTCCTGCTCGCCTTCCTGGGGTCGTTCTTCGGGCTGCTGAGCACGGCACGGGCCCGCGACGCCCGCACCCGCAGCCGTCGCAACCGCTGGCTGCTCATCGGCGCGTTCGCCATCGGGGGCGGCGCGATCTGGCTCATGCACTTCGCCGCCATGCTCGGATTCGAGGTGCCGGCCAGCCCCGTACGCTTCGACGTGCCGATGACCGTGGGCAGCCTCGTCTGCGCCGTCTTCGCCGTCGGGGCCGGCCTGCTGATCGTCGGTCACGGCCGCCGGAGCCTGCCCAAGGTGCTCGCGGCCGGGACCCTGACGGGTGGCGGCGTGCTCGCCATGCACTACACCGGGATGCTCGGCATGCACGTGTCGGGCCGCATGCGCTACGACCTCACGCTGGTCGCGGCCTCGGCGATCATCGCAGTTGTCGCCTCCACGATCGCGCTCTGGTTCACCGTCTCGGTGCACGGCTGGGCGCCGATCAGCGGGGCCGCGGTCATCATGGCGATCGCGGTCTGCGGCATGCACTACACCGGGATGGCCGCCATGTCGGTGCACCTGGACCCGGGCATGCCCGGCGAGGTGACCGGGCTGCGGCCGCTCACCATGATCGTGCCGATCACCGTGATCACGGCGGCCACGATCGTCGGGGTGGCGCTCAGCGCGCTGCAGGCGATGACCGAGGAGGAGTTCACCGACGGCGCCGGCACCCCGAGGCGCGGGGCGCACGCCGAGCCGGGCGCCAACCCCTGGTCGCTCAAGCAGGCCACGGTGGCCACCACGACCGTACGCCGGCCCTCGCCTCGCCCGGTTCCGATCCGCACACCCACCAACAGCTGACACTCCGGTACGTTCTCGGCATGGCGCCACGGATGCTGCTGTCGATGCCGTTGCACGCGATCACCGAGGTGTACGGCGAGGCCGGTCTTCGCGAGCGGTTCCTCCTCGAGCTCGAGACGTTCCCCGAGGCCGAGCGCGCGCAGCTGACCGGCGCGCTCGACCTGGCGGCCCGCCTGCACGCGGGCGACCGCCGGGTCCGCGAGCCCTACCTCAACCACCTGCTCCGGGTGGCCATCAGGATCATCAAGTACTACGGCGTACGGGATGTCGATGTCCTGACCGCGGCCCTGCTGCACGACGCCGTGGAGGATCACCCGGCCGAGGTGGCCGGGCTGGCGCCGGACAGCGACGCCTCGGGCAGCCACGCCGCGCTGACCGCCGCCGCCATCGCCGAGTTGTCCCGCCGCTTCGGCCCGCGGGTGGCCGAGCTCGTCCGGTCGGTCACCAACCCGGAGTACGACCCCGAGCGCGACCGCCACGAGCAGTACCGGGCGCACGTGGCGGCCAGCCTGGAGCGCGACCCGTGGGCCCGGGTGATCAAGGTCTCGGACTTCACCGACAACGGGGTGGGCGTGGTGCACACGACGCTCGACAAGGCCGTCCGGGCCGCCACGAAGTACCGCCCGCTCGTGCCCAAGCTGCGCGAGCTGGTGGGCCGGCCGGACACGCCGCTGTCGATCGCGGCCAAGGACCACATCATGGATCAGCTCGACCTGGCCGAGGAGAGATTCGCCGCGCTGCTGGACGATTGAGGGCCGGCCGCCACGACGCCGCGGCGCTCTCATTAGCCTGGTGAGCATGCTCCACGACGACGAATGGTGGCGTGACGCCGTCATCTACCAGGTCTATCCGCGCTCCTTCGCCGACAGCGACGGTGACGGGATGGGCGACCTGCCCGGCATCACCGCCCGCCTGCGGCACCTGCGCGACCTCGGGGTCGACGCCGTCTGGCTGTCCCCGTTCTATCCCTCGCCGCAACACGACGCCGGCTACGACGTGGCCGACTACCGCGGGGTCGACCCGCGCTTCGGCGAACTGGGCGACGCCGACAAGCTGATCGCCGAGGCGCACACCCTCGGCATGAAGATCATCGTCGACCTGGTGCCCAACCACACCTCCAGCGAGCACGCCTGGTTCCAGGCCGCGCTGGCCGCCGCCCCCGGCAGCTCCGAACGCGAGCGTTACATCTTCCGCGACGGCCAGGGCCCCGACGGCTCCGAGCCGCCGAACTCGTGGAAGAGCGTGTTCGGCGGCGACGCGTGGGAGCGGGTGCCCGACGGTCAGTGGTATCTGCACCTGTTCGACGTGAGCCAGCCCGACCTCAACTGGGGCAACCCCCAGGTGCGCGAGGAGTTCCTCGACGTGCTGCGGTTCTGGCTCGACCGCGGGGTCGACGGCTTCCGGGTCGACGTGGCGCACGGCCTGGTCAAGGAGGAGAACCTCGCCGACTGGACCAACACCAGCACGATCCTGGGCGGCCTCGACCCGGCCGGCCCGCCCCCGCCCATGTGGGACCAGGAGGGCGTGCACGAGATCTACCGGTCGTGGCGGCGCCTGCTCGACCAGTATCCCGGCGGCCGCATCCTGGTGGCCGAGGCGTGGGTGGCCCCGGCGAGCCGGCTGGCCCGGTACGTACGCCCCGACGAGATGCACCAGGCGTTCAACTTCCCGTACCTGGACGCCCCGTGGACACCGTCGGCGCTGCGCGCGGTGATCGACGAGTCGCTGACGGCCAACGACGCCGTGGGCGCACCCACCACCTGGGTGCTCTCCAACCACGACGTGGTCCGGCACGCCAGCCGGCTCGGCTTCCCGGTCGGCACCCCGCGGATGCCGGGCATCGGCACCGAGGACCCGCAGCCCGACGCCGCGCTCGGCCTGCGCCGGGCCCGCGCGGCCACGCTGCTGATGCTCGCGCTGCCCGGCTCGGCCTACCTTTATCAGGGCGAGGAGCTGGGGCTGCCCGAGCACACCACGATGCCCGACGAGTTCCGGCAGGACCCGGCCTGGGAACGCTCGGGGCACGTGGAACGTGGGCGCGACGGCTGCCGGGTGCCGCTGCCGTGGGAGGCCGACGCACCCTCGTACGGGTTCGGTCCGGCCGAGGCGTCCTGGCTGCCGCAGCCGGCGTCGTGGGCCGAGTTCGCCCTCGACCGGCAGCAGGGCGTGGCCGGTTCCACGTGGGAGCTCTACCGCTCCGCGCTCGAGCTGCGCCACGAGCACCGGCTCGGCCGCGGCACGGTGACCTGGCAGGACGGCCCGTTCGCCTTCCGCAACGGCCACGTGCTCGTGGTGACCAACTTCGGGACCGCCCCGGTGGAGCTACCGCCCGGCGCCCGGGTCCTGCTGAGCAGTGAGCCTCTCGACGGCGACGGCCGGGTTCCCTCCGACGTCACCGTGTGGGCCGCCCTCTAGTTCGGCCGCGCGGGCCAGCAGGGCGGCGTGCGTGTCTTCCATGTCGCGCGCGACCGTCCTGCTGGCCAGCCAGAACATGACCCCGGTGGGGAGCCAGAAGAGCTGGAACGCGGCCAGGCCGACCGCGTAGTTGAGCGGGGGCGGGAAGGCACCGGAGAGCCCGCGGAACGCCGCCGCGACCATGATGTTGCCGCCGGCCCGGCCGAAGCCGTTGACCAGGTTGCCGAGGCTGTAGACGGTGCCGCGGTGCTCGGGCGGGTTCACGTCGGCGATCAGGGCGAACCAGTTGGGCGAGTTGGCCGACGTGAGCATCAGCGCGAAGATCGCCACGGCCAGGCAGAGGCCGACGGTGGGCTCGGTGAACACCTGGGCCAGCACGGCGCGGACCACTCCGCCGGTGCCGACGCCGTCGGGCACGTCGATGCGCATCGGCACGAAGAACAGCACGATGTAGAACGGCACGGCGGCCAGCACCCCGACCGCCGCGACCAGGGCCCGCCCCCGGGGCGTACGGCGTTGCAGGCGGTCGCCGACGAGCCCGCCGAGGATCGACAGGGCACCACCGGCCTGGAAGAGCGTGGCGAACACGCTGCCGATCACGATCGCCGTCCCGGCCGAGTAGCCCTGGTCCTCGGCGCGGGAGCGGAACAGCACCGGCAACCACACCAGCGAGCCCAGGGCGATCTGCGCGGTGCTGCCCTGCAGGATCAGCCAGATGTTGGTGCGCCGGCGCAGGATCAGCGGCAGGTGGTCGTGGTGGATGCGCTCGTCGTACTCGACCCCGGCCAGCTCGGGCTGGCTCTCGCCGCGTGGCACGTTGTAGGTGAACAGGTAGGCCACGGTCGCGACGCCGCCGGCCACCGCGGTGATCAGGAACGGCCGGCGCCAGTCGTCGTGTCCGATGAGGCCGCCCACCAGGGTGCCGCCCAGCGTGCCGACCCCCTGGGAGAGACCCCAGAAACTCATCACGAGCCCGCGCCGCTTGGGCGAGATGAGGTCGCTGACCACGGCGAAGCTGACCGAGGCGACGGCGCCGAGCCCGAACGCGGCGACCACCTGGCTGATCAGGAAGCTGGGGTAGCTGCCGGCCAGGCCGGACCAGGTGGTGCCGGCGACCCAGATCAGCGTGCCCGCGATCAGCACCGGCTTGCGGTCGGTGCGGTCACCCGCGTACGCGAAACCGATGGCCGCGACCGCGCTGATCAGGAACATGATCGTGGTGGCCAGCGCGATGTGGCCCTCGCCCACCCCGAACGCGTCGCCGATGCTGCCGTAGAGCGGCGGCACCAGGCCGATCGCGACGTTGTCGAGCGAGGCGAGGACCACGAACACCACGACGCTGTACGCGCGGTGGGCCGAGCCTCCCCTTCTCACCCGGAAAGGTTAGCGGGGGCGGTCGATCACCGCGTCTCTGGCGGCCGCGTACTGCTCGCGGATCAGCGGCACGGGCTGGGCCTCGTACGTCTCGGGTTGCGCGGCCGACCACACGGGCGGCTCCTGGCCACCGCTCGCGACCCAGGCGGCCTGACGGGCGGCGCCGTCCGCGACGTACTCGCCCGGCGGCGGCACCAGCACCGGCAACCCGAACAGCTCGGGGGCGATGCGCCGGACCGCCTCGCTGCGCGCGCCCCCGCCGACCAGAACGATGCGGTTGGCCGTGGCGCCGTTGGCGACCAGCGCGTCCAGCCCGTCGGCGAGCGCGCAGAGCATGCCCTCGACGGCGGCTCGGGCCAGGTGGGCCGGGTCCGAGGTCTTGAGCGTGAGGCCGTGGATCGCCCCGGTCGCATCCGGCCGGTTCGGCGTGCGCTCACCCTCCAGGTACGGGATGAGGACGAGCCCGTCGGCGCCGGCCGGGGCGCCCAGGGCCAGCTCGGACAGCCGGGCGTGGTCGACGCCGAGCAGCTTGGTCGCGGCGTCGAGCACACGGGCCGCGTTCAGCGTCACGACGATCGGCAGGAACCGGCCGGTGGTGTCGGCGAACCCGGCCACCGTGCCGGTCGGGTCGTTGGGTGAGACGTCGGACGAGACGAACACCGTGCCGGACGTGCCGATCGAGACGATCACGTCGCCGGTGCCGGCGCCGGTGCCGAACGCGGCCGCGGCGTTGTCGCCCGCCCCCGGCCCGAGTGGGGCGCCGTTGGGCAGGTGGCCGGCGACGCCCGTGGGGCCGAGCACCTCGGGGACGCCGATGACCCGGCCGAAGCCCAGCTCGAGCAGGTCGTGACGGTACTCGTTGGTCTTGGCCGACCAGTACAGCGTGCCGCTGGCGTCGCTGCGGTCGGTCTTGATCGTGCCGATGTCGGTCGACCCGGAGAGCTTCCAGGTCAGCCAGTCGTGCGGCAGGCAGACCGCAGCCACCCGAGCCGCGTTGTCCGGCTCGTTGCGGGCCAGCCAGCGCAGTTTCGTCAGGGTGAAGCTGGCGACCGGGACGATGCCGACCGCGTCGGCCCACTTGTCGCCGCCGCCGAGCTCGGAGATGAGGTCGGCGGCCGCCCCGGCGCTGCGGGTGTCGTTCCACAGCAGCGCCGGGCGGACCACTTCGCCGTTCTCGTCGAGCACCACCATGCCGTGCTGCTGCCCGGCGACCGAGGCGGCGGCCACGTCGTCCAGGCCACCGGCCTCGTCGATCGCTTGTTGCAGCGCGGCCCACCAGGCGTCCGGGTGCACCTCGGTGCCGTCCGGATGCGCGGCGCGGCCCTGCCGGACCAGCTTTCCGGTCTCCGCGTCGCGGATGACCACCTTGCAGGACTGGGTGGAGCTGTCGATCCCGGCTACGAGAGTCATGTCTTCCCTTTGGAGGTCAGTTGGCCCGGAGAACGTGGTCGATCATGAGCTGGTGGAGCTTGACGAAACCGTAGCCCTGGGCGCCGGCCGCGTCGACGTCGAAGTCCTCCCAGGCGCCCTTGTCGTTGAGCAGGTCCTGGTAGGTCTCGCCCGGGTTGAGGGTCGGGGTCTCCAGGTCGAGCACCTTGCTGGCACGCAGCGCCTCCTGCACGGCCGGGTCGGCCCGGAACGCCTGCGCACGCTCCTTGAGCAGCAGGTACATCCGCATGTTGGCCTTGGCGGACTCCCAGACGCCGTCGAAGTCCTCGGTGCGCGACGGCTTGTAGTCGAAGTGCCGGGGGCCGTCGTACTTGGGGCCGCCGCCGATCGGGCCGTTCTCGAGCAGGTCGACCAGCGAGAACGCGTTGAGCAGGTCGCCGTGGCCGAAGACCAGGTCCTGGTCGAACTTCACGCTGTGCTGACCGTTGAGGTCGATGTGGAACAGCTTCTTCTGCCACAGGGCCTGCGCGATGCCCTGGGTGAAGTTGAGGTTGGACATCTGCTCGTGGCCGACCTCGGGGTTGATGCCGAACAGCTCGGGGCGCTCGAGCTCGTAGGTGAACGCGATGGCGTGGCCGAGGGTCGGCAGCAGGATGTCGCCGCGGGGCTCGTTGGGCTTGGGCTCGATGGCGAAGCGCAGGCCGTAGCCCTTGTCCTCGGAGTACTGCGCGACCAGGTTGAGGCCCTCGCGGTAACGGTCGAGCGCGGCGTTGATGTCCTTGGCCGCGTCGTACTCAGCGCCCTCGCGGCCGCCCCAGAGCACGAAGGTCTGCGCGCCCAGCTCGGCGGCGAGGTCGACCTGGCGCAGCACCTTGCGCAGCGCGTACCGGCGGACCGAGCGGTCGTTGCTGGTGAACGCGCCGTCCTTGAACACCGGGTGGCTGAAGGTGTTGGTGGTGACCATCGGGACGACGATGCCGGTTTCCTCGAGCGCCTTCTTGAACCCGGCGAGGATGCCGTCGCGGGTCTGGGCGTCGGAGCCGAACGGGACGAGGTCGTCGTCGTGGAACGTGATGCCGTACGCGCCGATCTCGGCGAGCTTGTGCACGGCCTCGATCGGGTCGAGCACCCCGCGGGTGGCCGAACCGAACGCGTCCTGGGCCTGCCACCCGATGGTCCACAGGCCGAACGAGAACTTGTCTTCACGGGTGGGTTGGACCGACACGGTTACCTCCAGGCAACATCTCGGATTTGTTTATTGGTTGAATTATTTGACGGCGGTGTGGCATTGTCAAGGCCGTGAACGGCCGCATCATCAGTGCTTCCCGGGCCCCCGTCCGGCAATCGAGCGTGCGAGCCCACAATCTCGCGCTCGTGTTGCAGACGGTGGCGAACAGCGCAAACCGGCCGTCCCGGGCGGCGATCTCGAGTGCGACCGGGCTCACCCGGGCCACGGTTTCGGCGCTGGTCGACGACCTGATCGCGGGCGGGCTGCTCACCGAGGTGGACCCCACACCCCGTACGGGGGCCGGGCGGCCCGCCGCCGGCCTCGCGCTCGCCCCCGACGGCCCGGCCGGGCTCGGCCTCGAGATCAACGTCGACTACCAGGCCGCCTGCGTGGTCGACCTCTCGGGCGCCGTCCGCCACCGCATCGTCGAGCACGCCGACCAGCGGCCGCTCTCCCCCGGCGCGGCCCTGGCCGAGCTGAGCACCCTTGCCGAGCGGGCACGGGCGGCGGCCGAGGCCGACGGGCTGGTGCTGGCCGGGGCCGCGCTCGCCGTGCCCGGCCTGGTCGCCCCGGGCGGCCTCGTGCGGGTAGCGCCCAACCTCGGCTGGCAGGACGTGGACGTCCCGGCCCTGCTGCCGGCGCTCGCCGACCTGCCGATCACGGTCGACAACGAGGCCAACCTGGCCGCGCTGGGCGAACTGCGGGCCGACGGCGCCGGGCCCAGCTTCGTCTACGTCTCCGGCGAGATCGGCATCGGCGCCGGCATCGTGCTCGACGGCGCCCTGTATCGCGGCGGCCGGGGCTGGAGCGGCGAGATCGGGCACGTCACGGTCCATCCCGACGGCCGGCCCTGCCGGTGCGGGGCGAACGGCTGCCTCGAGCAGTACGCGGGGCAGGAGGCCGTCGCGGCCGACCCCGACCTGGCCGCCGCCGCGCTCGGCATCGCCCTGGCCGCGGTGGTGAACCTGCTCGACCTGGAGGTGATCGTGCTCGGAGGCGGCTACGCGCCCAAGTTCGACCGGCTGCGGGAGGGCATCGAGGCCGAGCTACGCCGCCGGGTGCTGACGGCCGGGCTCGCCCCGGTGACGCTGCGCCCGGCCACGCTGGGCGCCGACGCGGCCATGCGCGGCGCCGCGGACGCGGTGATCCGCGGCGTGCAGGAGGACCCGGCGGCCTGGCTGACGCGGGCTCAGGCCGTCTGAGCCGACGCTGAGCCGCTTTCCCCAGCGGAGCCGTTGCTTTCCCCGGCGGCCTCGGCGAACTCGGTCAGCCCCCGCAGCAGGGCGGCACGACCCCCGGAAGACATCTTTTCCAGTACGCCCGTGAGCGCGCGCCGCCGGATGTGCCGCAACTCGGCCAGCAGGGTGCGCGACGCCGGAGTCAGATAGAGCGCGATCTCGCGCCTGTCCGCCCGGCCCGGCACCCGCTCGACCAGGCCTGAGGCCACCAGGCGGTCACAGAGCCGGCTCGCCGACGAGAGCAGCATGCTCAGTTCGGCCGCCAGCCCACCGAGATTGAGGCCCTCGGCGCGCTCGACCGCCAGCAGGGCGTTGAGCTGCACCGAGGACATGCGCGGCGTCACCTGCTCGCGGGCCACGTCCCACGCGAGCAGCAAGGCTTTCGCGGCGTCGTCGATCGCCGCGGCATGCATGGGGTCAGGCCCGTCCGGACCATGGTGAACGGCCATGGTGCAGCAGAGACTACTCGTACGGCCGGGTCTGTTCGAGAGAGTCGTCATTGATCGACAGGCTACTGACGGTCCGGCCGATTCTCACCGAGGCCGCACGGGTTTCGAGAAGCGAAGTTGTGCCTGGTGCACAACACGCAACGAGATCGGGGCCGCCACCAACGCGGTGACGGCCCCGACGGGAACTCCGAGACGGCTAGCTGCCGGCGGCGCCGGTGCGGCGGCCGATGGCCTCGACGAAGATGGTGCTCATCTTGGCCGGGTCCTTGGTGACGAAGACACCGCCGGCGGGGGTCTCCTTCACGATCTGCTTGAGCTCGGCCTCGTCGACCTGGTCGCCGATGCCGATGATGACCAGACGGATCGGCTGCTTCGGGTCGTTGAGCCGCTTCAGCTCGGCCGTCAGCTGCTCGATCTTGATGCCGTCGGGGTTCTCGTTCTTGCCGTCGGTGAAGAGGATGACGGAGTTGACCTTGCCGGGCTGCCAGGTCCGCTTCACCTCTTTGAAGCCGGCGAGCACGGTGTCGTAGAGACCGGTGTCGCCGTCCGGCTTCGGCACGATCTGGCTGATCGAGCCCTGCACCTGGTCCTTGCCCGACGCGAGCGGCGTGATCGGCACGATCTCCTTCCAGGGTCTCGTGCCGACCATCTGGGTCGAGAACAGCCACACGCCGACGGCCCACTTGTCGCTGAACATGTTCAGGCCGACGGCCGCCGCCTTGCGGGTCACCGCGGCCCGGGTCTGGTTGCCGGCGGTCGGCACCTTGGTGTTCATCGAGCCCGAGACGTCGAAGATCGCGAGCACCCGGCCGGGCTGCGTGATGGCCGTCCAGCTGCCGATCACCTGGCTGAGCGCGCTGGCGTCGAGGCCGGCCGCGGCGGTGCCGCCGTTCTGCTCGTTGCCGCCGACCGAGTTGCTGACGGGCGGGGACGCGTCGGGAGCGCCCAGCGGACGGGCGAAGCCGGAACCGAACGAGCCGTCCGGCGCCCGCAGGCCGGCCGCGCCGAGAGCGTTCTTGAACGTGCCGCTGGCCAGCTGCGCCCGCAGCCCCGCGGCGGCCTGCTGCTTGGGCAGGTCGGTCTCGGGCATGATCGCGAACGGGTAGTCGAGCGGCATCGGGCTCGGCTCGAGGTAGAGCCCGACCAGCGGCACCGGCGGCTTGCCGGCGTTGAAGGCGACCACGTTCTGCTCCGAGATCGGCGCGGCGCTCAGGGCCTGGCCGATCTCGTTGGGGTCGGCCGAGCGGGGGAACCGCTCGATCAGCTCGTCCCGCAGGTTGGCGGCCTCGGTCGCGAGCCTCTGCAACGCCTTGACCTTGGTGGCCTGGCCCTCTTCGCCCCCACCGGCCGCCTGACCCAGGGCGAGCAGCCCGGACAGGCCCGCGGCGTCACGCTGCGGGTTGGCGATGCCGGCGTTCAGGCCGGAGTTGGTCAGCATCTGCTTGAGCAGCTGCGTCCAGCCCAGCTTCGCGTCCGGCCAGCCGATGTTCGCGGCGACCGGCTGCGGCATGGCCATGACGATCGGGCTCTGCGCGATCGGCTTGCCGTCGGAGGGCACAAAGCCGGGCGCCTCGGACTTGAGGCGCAGGATCCACGTCGAGGAGTCGGGGATCCACAGGTCGGGCACCTTGACGGCCTTGGCCGCGGTGCCGACCCCGGCCAGCTGCACCTTGTGCTCGCCGGCCACGGCGGCAGCCATGGTCGCGGAATTGACATCCTCGACGGCGACGGCGACACAGGTGCCGTCGACGTTGGCACCGGCCTGGACCCAGCGTTGCGCGACCTGGTCGATCGCGGGCGCGATCTCGGGGGTCGCCGCGACGGTCAACCGGATGGAACCGGAGCAACCGTCGTCGGAGAGCTGCTGGTATCCGAGGTAGGAGCCCGCCACCACGACGACAATTGCCATCGCAGCTCCGACGATGCCCGCTCCTCTTAAATTGAAGTTTCTACGATGGCGGCCTGACACGCGCTCTATAGTGCGCACCTGCGTACCCGAATGCCATATACGTTCGGGCGAAAGTTACTCGGATTGGGATTCTTGGCATCAAGTATCACCATCCGTAGTGAAGTCATTTCGATCAGTGGCGACCCGTGCCCGGATTGTCCCCGCGACCGCTATGATCACCATCTATCCCTTGTTGCGGGTTACCGACCCTGGACGACGTTCCAGGGCAGCAGACATGTCGGCGTGGGCTCCGCGGTGGGGCCGCCCTGCGGCGCGGGCACCCCGGTCTCGGCGTCGATCCGGAAGCTCGTCACGCTCTGTGACTTCTGATTGGTTACATACAGGTGATCCCCGACCAGGACCATGTGCCGTGGCCAGTCACCCCCGGCCGGCGTCTCGGCCACGAGCGTCGCCGCCTGCCCGTCCCAGGCGAAGGTCGCCACCGTGTTCGGCCCGCGGTTCGCGACGTAGACGAAACGGCCGTCGGGGCGCACCACGACCTCGGACGGGTAGTTCTCGCCCTCGGCCGTGGTCGTCGCCGCCTGACCGGCCAGGTCGAGCACGCCCCCGCCGGCCGGACGCCACCAGGTCAGCTCGCCGGAGAGCTCGCCCACGACGAACAGCGCGCCCTCGGGCGAGAGACGCACGTGACGCGGCCCGGTGCCGGGCTTGGCGGACACCGCGGGCCCGAGCAGCATCAGCCGGCCCACGACCGGGTCGAGCCGGGCCCGCCACACCCTGTCCGAGCCCAGGTCGGCGATCAGCACCTCGTCACGCAGCGGGAACACCATGTGCGCGTGCGGACCGGCCTGGCGGTCGGCGACCGGGCCGCTGCCCTGCAGGTCGAGCAGGTCGGAGCGCTCGCCCGGGGCGCCCTCGGCGTCGAGCGGGAAGACGGCGACCGAGCCGGTGCCGTAGTTGGCCACCAGCAGGTGCCGCCCGTCGGCCGTCACGGCGAGGTGGGCCGGGTCGCTGCCACCGGTCGGCCGGCCCGCCAGCGGGGTGAGCGCGCCGTCGTCGGCCACCGTGAACGCGCTGACCGAGCCGCCCGGGTCGAGCTCGTTCACTGCGTACAGGACCGGCAGGCTCGGATGCTGGGCCAGAAAGGACGGGGACGGTGTGCGCGCCACCACCCCCAGCCGGGTCAGCGAGCCGGTCGAAGGATCGCGGCGCAGCAGCGTGATGCCCTCGCCGTCACCGCCCTTGTCCGCCGTGTAGCCGCCGACGAAGACATGCTCACCGTTCGCGCCCATGCTTCAGATCCCATCACACCCGGATCGTCAGCGGGACGCGGCGGCGGCCAACTGCTTGCGGGCGACGTACTCCACCAGCTCGATCAGGACGTTGCGGGCCCCGATCGGCTCGCGGGCGTCGAAGAGCACGACCGGCACACCCGGGTCGAGGTCGAGCGCCCGGCCGACCGCCTCGGCCCCGAAGCGCTGCTCGGACTCGAAACAGTTGACCGCGACGACGAACGGGGTGCCGCGCTGCTCGAAGTAGTCGATCGACGGGAAGCAGTCGGCCAGCCGGCGCGTGTCGGCCAGCACCACCGCGCCCAGCGCGCCCTCCGACAGCTCGTCCCAGAGGAACCAGAACCTGTCCTGCCCAGGGGTGCCGAACAGGTAGAGCTGCAGATCGTCGGTGATCGTGATGCGGCCGAAGTCCATCGTCACGGTCGTGGTGGTCTTGCCCTCCACGCCGCCGGTGTCGTCGGCGCCCTCGACCCCGGTGAGGACCTCTTCGGTCTGCAGCGGGCGGATCTCGCTGACCGAGCCCACCATCGTGGTCTTCCCGGCGCCGAAACCGCCCGCAATCAGGATCTTGAGCGCGACCGGGATGCGCGACGACGCGCCGTTGCGGTCAGAGCGCACGGAGTCCATTGACAACCGCCTTGAGTACGTCGACGTCGTGCGGCTGGGACGCCGCCGGGGGTTCGTACAGCGAGATGAGTCCCGCCGAGCGTAGATCACCCAGTAAAACCCGGACGACCCCGATCGACAGGTCGAGGGCCGAGGCCAGCTCGACGACCGAGACAGGCTCCCACGACGCGGCGACGATCGCATGGTGCTCCGGCTGCAGGCCGGCATCCTCGGCGTCCTCACCGGCGATGGCGACCACGAACGCGACCAGGTCGAACTCGCCGCCCTCGGGGGCCACGCGGCCCTGGGTCATCGCGTAGGGCCGGACGACGGGGCCGGCGTCCTGGTCGAGCCAGTCGTGCGCGGAGCGTGGCGGATCAGCCGGCATCGGGCATCATGGCTGAGCGCTCGGGCGCGCTCATGTTCTGACCCACCCGGGTGACGAGCATGGCCATCTCGTACGCGATCAGGCCGAGATCGGCGTCGGCCGAGGCGAGCACAGTGAGGCAGGCGCCGTGACCGGCCGCCGTGACGAAGAGGAACGCGTCCTCCATCTCGACCACGGTCTGGCGCACCGGGCCGGCCCGGAAATGCCGGCTCGCGCCCTTGGCGAGGCTCTGGAACCCGGCCGCCATGGCCGACAGGTGCTCGGCGTCCTCGCGCGCCAGTCCGGCCGACGCTCCCATGAGGAGCCCGTCGGCCGAGAGCACGACCGCCTGCTGCGCCGTCGGCACCCGCTCCACCAGATCGTCGAGGAGCCAGGTGAGGTGCGCGCGCTGGTTCGTCGTCTGTGTCACTTATGCGTCCTTTTCCGGCCTGGTCACGTCGTCGCCCCCGGATGATGGCCCGCCATCGGCCGCATCCCCGTGTGCTCTGTCCCCGTGCTCGTTGCTGTGTTCTTGACTGTCCCGCGCGAGCGCAAGATTCACGATCGCCGGGAAACTGACGGTAGCCGCATCCGCAAAGGATCTGGACGTTGCCTGACGATCAATGTCCGTGTCGTCCGCATTAGCCCTGTCTTCAGATGCGAATTTGGCACTTGTACGACGTTCACCACGACGAGATCCTTCGCCAGTAGCGGCGGGGTCGTCACGGGGAGTAAACCCTTCACCCTGCTCAAGGTAGCGACTGGCGTCAATGCGTCCACGGGTGGTGCCGAGCTGCAGAGCGTTCATGATGCTGCGCACCTGCTCGGGCGAGCGCAGCTGCGGTTCGGGCTCGGGCGGCAACGCGCCGGCCGGGCGGCGCAACTGCGGCACCAGGCTGGCCTGGCGCACCCGGCGGGGCAGACCCTCCGATGTGGTCCCGCCGCCGCCCGCCGGCTTCTCTTCCGGGTTGTCGGTCGCCGGCGCAACGGAGAGCGGCGCGGAAACCCGGGGCACCTCGGTCTGCGCTCCGGTTGGCGCGGCCGGGATCCGGGTCGGCACGGCCGGCATGGCCGGCGCGCTCGGTGCCGAATTGCGGGGCACGGCCCGGGGCGCCGGGATTCGGGGGCTCGGCGGCGTTCCGGCGCCCATGTTCCCTGCCTCGTACTCGGGCCTCGGCGGCGCCTCGGTAGCGGCGTTCAGGGCCTGCAGTTCCGCCCGCACCGGGCCCAGATCGGCAACCGGGACGGTGGCATCGGGGTCGGGAGCCGGGACGGCGGGGCGGCGTACCCGGCGGCGCTGCACCAGGCCGTCCTCGCTCAGACCGTCGGCGACCGAGCTGGGAGCGGGACCACCCGGGGCGGCGGGCGAGCGCGGCAGACCGCCGGTCACCACACCGCGTACGGGCTGAGGGGCCTCCGGACCGGGCCGGGCGGTGCCGTCGATGATCGGGTGGCCCGACGCGGTGACCTGCTGCAACTGCTCGCCACCCTGCCACTGCAGCGCGGCCAGCGAACGGGACGGGTCACCCCGGCCCGAACCGACCAGCGGCCGCTCCCCGGTCGACCCGCCGTCGGGCAGCGCCGCGATCGGCCCGGCCCCCACGACCAGGTCGCCCGGCACCAGCACGATCGCGGTGACCCCGGCGAACGCGGACGGGCGCAACGAGACCCGGATACCGTGCCGGCCGGCCAGCTGGGCCACCACGAACAGGCCGAGGCGGGCACTGTCGGCCGGATCGAACTCGGGCGGCTCGACCAGACGGCGGTTCGCCTCGTCGATCGCCTCGGGGCTCATGCCGAGACCGCGGTCCTCGATCTCGATGCCGTAGCCGTTGGGCAGCACCTGGCCGGTGACCTGCACCCGGGTGTGCGGCGGCGAGAACGAGGCGGCGTTCTCCAGCAGCTCGGCGAGCAGGTGGATGACGTCACCGACCGCCCGGCCCAGCACCGAGGCCGACTCGACCGAGCGGATGTCGATGCGCTTGTAGTCCTCGACCTCACTGATGGCGCCGCGGACGACGTCGATCACCGGGACCGGGTTGCGCCAGCCGCGGCCCGGGGCTGCGCCGGCCAGGATCACCAGGTCCTCGGCGTGCCGGCGCATGCGGGTGGCGAGGTGGTCGACGCGGTAGAGGTCCTCGAGCTCCTGCGGCTCGGTCTCGCGGCGTTCCATGCGGTCGAGCAGCGCGAGCTGACGGTGCAGCAGGGTCTGGCTGCGCCGGGCGATGTTGAGGAACACCTCGTTGAGGCCGCGCCGGACGGTCGCCTCCTCGACCGCGGACTGCAGCGCCGTCCGCTGCACCTCGTTGAACGCCTGGCCGAGCTGGCCGATCTCGTCGCGGCCGTACTCCAGGGGCGGCGTCTCGACGTCGACGTCCACGTCCTCGCCGCGCTGCAGCCGGCGCACCACGGCGGGCAGCCGCTCGGCGGCCATCTCGCGGGCCTCACCGTGCAGGCGCCGCAGCCGGCCGACGATCGAGCGGCCGACCCGCACCGACAGGTAGAGCGAGAAGGCCAGCGCGCCGAGGCCGAGGATGCCGGCCAGCCCGAGCCGCAGGAGCACCCGCTCGGCCACCGGACGGGCCCGGTCGGTCAGCGCGTCGGTGGCCGAGATCTCGAACGCCCGCAGCTCCTGCGCCACGGCCACGTACGACGGACGGAACTCGGCGCTGCTCACCGGCGTGGCGGCGCCGTCCCGGCTCTGCTGCACGAGCTGGTTGAGAAGGCTGTCCAGCCGGTCGAAGGCGACACCGCCCTCGACCTGGTTGTACGCCACCCGGTCACTCTCGGCCATGGCTTCCACGCCGCGCGCCAGCAGGAAGCGGGCCGTGCCGACGTCCTGGATCAGCTCGCCGCGCACCTCGGGCGTGAACCGGCCGGCCGCGGTGGCCCCGCCGACCAGGGCGTCGACGCGGCTCAGGTATTCCTGGCCCTGGCCGACGGTGGTGAGCGCGCGCAGCTCCCCGTCGATCTGCTGGTCGTTGAAGGTGGCGGTGGCGGCGAAGGTCTGGAACCCGGAGGCGATCACGCTGTTGTAGAGGTTCTGCGCGCCGATCTCGTCCATCGAGCGTTTGTCGATGTGCACGCGGTTGCCGGTCAGGCTGTCCAGTTGCACGACGAACCCGTCGATGCGGCCGCGCAGCTCGGCGTTGGTGGCGCCCCGTGCGTCGTCCCCCTCGGCCAGCCGGCGGAAGGTGGCGATCGCCTTGTCGGTGGCGCTGCGCTGGTCGAGCAGGGACTGGGGAACCGGGCCGGTGGCCGACAGATACTCCACGCTGAACAGCCGCTCGCGCTGCAACTGGCCGACCAGCTCGATGCCCGGGTTGCCGACGTTGTCCAGCACCGTACGCGCGGACAGCAGGTTGAACGCCGGTCCGGCGGTGAGCGCCGTCGCGAAGACCCACAGTGCCAGCAGAGCCGTCAACGGGACGGCCACCAAGACGATGATCTTCGAACGGATCGACCAGTAACGCTTTTTCATCAGGCTCCGCTCATCTGCGTACGCCCTCGGGAGAATACGTAAAGACTTCGCGGCGAGCCACCGGGACGGCGTACCTAAAAACTCGCTTAAGTCCTTTTTAACCGGCGAGATTGGCACGCCTCGGCCCGTCGTGGTTATGACACTGTGACCAGGCCATCACTCAGAGAAATCGAGGTCGGGCCAAACCGAACCCGCCGGAGGGGATTGACGGCACCCGGCGGGTGGGAATACCGGGGGGCGGATAAGAGGAGGCCCCATGTCCACCACAGCCACGATCATCCTGATCGTCGTCGTCCTGGTTGTGATCGCCGCGGTCGTGTACGGCGTCCAGGTCGTACGGCGTAAGCAGCTGCAGAACACCTTCGGACCGGAGTACGACCGGGTGGTCGCCGACTCCGGGAGCCGCACCGAGGCCGAGAAGGAGCTTCGCGAACGCGAGAAGAGGCACGCCTCGCTGGAGCTGAAGCCGCTCTCCCCCGAGGCGCAGAGCACGTACGCGGCGAACTGGGAAGAGGTGCAGATCCAGTTCGTGGACAACCCGTCGGCTGCCGTCACCGCGGCCGACGACCTGGTCACCCGCCTGATCGCCGAGCGGGGCTACCCGACCGGCGAGTACGACGAGCGGCTGGCCAACCTCTCTGTCGAGCACGCCCGCACGCTGGAGCACTACCGCAAGGCGCACGAGATCAGCCGGCGCAACAGCGCGGGCGAGGCCGGCACCGAGGACCTCCGGCAGGCGCTGGTGCACTACCGGGCGCTCTTCGCCGACCTGCTCGGCACCGACCCGGTGCCCTCGACCGGCACGACGTCCCCGGCTCCGGCTGGTACTACTGAGACGTCCACTTCGGACGCCCCGGCCCCCGCTCCCCGCACCGCCGCCGACGAGCCCGAGTCCCCCGCCCGCGACACCAGCCGCTAGGAGCCACCGCGATGAAGTTCTTCTCCAACGAGAAAGAGAACGACACCCCGACCGACCCCGACCGCACCCAGCCCGTGGCCGTGCCGCCGCAGCGGGCCGGCTCGCCCTGGAGCGACGCGCCGCGCGACGACACCGCAGACGCCGCCGGCCCCACCGGGCAGGACGCCGCCGAGGGCCAGGTGACCAAGACGACCACGTACGGCCCGGACGGGTCGGTCGTCGAGGACAGCACCTATCGCGGCACGCACGCCGACCGCCCGCAGGACCCGCCGGTCGACATTCCGCTCACCGGCGACTCCGCGGACAAGTCGCCGGAGCAGGCCGCGGTGAAGGACGACGGGGAGTTCGACAGCCCCAAGGCCGTCGACCCGGCCACCGGCGAGAAGCTCGACGACGCCGGCTCCGCGGACGACACCGCTGTGATCAAGGACAGCTCCGCCGAGGACGCCGCGGTCAAGGACGACGGCGACTTCGACAGCCCCAAGGCCGTCGACCCCGCCACCGACGAGCCGCTCAAGGACGACCGGACCACCGACGGCGAAGAGTTCCAGCCGACCCCGGTCGCGGCGGCGACTCCCGTCGCCCCGAAGCCGGGCGAGAAGCTGCTGCCGGACGGCGACACGTTCGCCGAGCGGTTCCGCGACATCCAGCTGCGTTTCGTCGACGAGCCCAAGCAGGCCACCGCCGAGGCCGCCGAGCTGGTCGGGGAGGCGGTCGACAAGCTGACCAGCGCCCTCAAGGCACAGCGGGACAGCCTGGGCGGCAACGCCGACGACACCGAGAAGCTGCGGGTCGAGCTCCGCGCGTACCGGGACATCATCAACCGGCTGACCGCGCTCTGAACCGTACGGCCGGACGAAGGGGGAGCCATCGGCTCCCCCTTCGTCATTGCTCGTCGTCGCTCGGCGACGGTGACGGCGGCGCCGTCGCCTCGTCCACCGGCGGTTCGGTGGTCTCGGCCGGCTCGCTCGTCGGCGCGGTGGTGGACTCGGTGGGCGGAAGCTCCGGCTCCTCCGTCGTCGCCGTCGGCTCGGCCTTGGCCGGGGTCGTGGCTGAGGCCGACGGCTCGGGCTCGGAACTGGCGCTGGGAGACGGCTCGGCCGAGGGCGAGGTGGTCAGCGGGCGCACGTCGGCGCGCGTCTCGGTGACGGTGGTGGCGCCGCCGGTCTGCTCCCCCGCGCCGGCGCCGCCCACGAGGTCTTGACCGGACTTCTCCGTGGCGCCCTGCTCGCTCACCACGGGCGGACGGGCCGGGCTCTCGCCCCGCACCCCGCCCAGCTGGACGCCCATCCACAACGCAGGGCCCAATCCGACCGCGACGATCGCGCCGAACAGCGCCAATGGTCCTCGGTCCATCTCTGGCCTCCCCGCCTCATTGGGATGATCCCGCCGGCTTGGGTTGTCCTCTACCCGATATCGGGAGCGGTAAAGCGAACCTTCAGCGAGGTTACCGTCACGAGACGTAACTTCGCCGTCCGCACATCAGAGAACCACGGACCGTGAGGCGTAACAGTTCAACGATCACCGCGTACGAGTCAGAAAGGCGACAGCGTCGTCCAACGCGGCCCAGCCACCGGGCAACTCCTCCGAGTCCAGAGTGGAACGCACACTCACCGTGCCGCCGTCGCGCAGGTTCAGCTCCCACGAGCGACGGCCGTTACGGGTGGCCGAGGCCGAGGCGACATCGGCGAACGGCACGAACCGGCTGCCGGCGCCCGGCTTCTCCAGAGTGGCGGTGGCCGTCGCGGCCGGCGAGCCGTCGGTGCGCACGCCGTCCCCGGCCAGCCGGGTCAGACGGCGCCTGGCCTCATGATGCCGGGTGCGCGGCAGAGCGGGCACCAGCAGCAGCCCGGTCTCGAGGACCAGCAGGTCGGAGCGGGCGCCGTCGACCTGCACCCCCACCACGCCACCGAGCACCGGGACGCGAGCCGCGTGCTGCCGCGAGGCGGACGCCGAAAGGTCGACGCCGAGCGAGGTCAGCCACTCACGGGCCTGCCCGACGGTGGCCGGATCACCGGCGGCCTCCGCGGGCGCCTGCAGCTCCAGATAGGACCCGTCGGCGGCGACCAGCTCGGCCGTGCCGGACCAGCTGTGCCGCCAGCGGGCCACGCCGCTGTGCAGGGCGGCCAGGGCCAGCAGCAGCGCTGTCAGCTCGGTGACCCGGCCCGACACCTCGTCGGCGGGCAGGTCGTCGAAGACCGACTCGGCGATCTTGCGAAGGCGGCCGTCGGCGGCCAGGTCGAGCACCTCGGCGGCCCCGGTGACGGGCGTGCCGGCGGCCCGGGACAGCGCCCGCAGCGACGCGTCGGCCTCACGTTCCATCTCGGCCAGGCGGGCCGCCCCGAAGAACTCGTCCCAGCCGACCACCGTACGGGCGCCCGCCGGGAACGCCACCGCCTGCAGGGCACGGCCCAGCCCGGACAGATCGGGCACCAGCTCACCGGCCGGCTTGCCCGGCTGTTCCGGGCCCTCGGGAGTGATCTCGGCCAGCGCGGACAGACGCTGGGCGAGCGGCGGGTGCGGATCCCACTCCCCCGGCGCCTCGGGCTCGCGGGCCCGGAACGCGGCCACGTCGTCACCGCGGGCGGCCAGCACCCGCAGGAACCCGCCGAAGACGTCGTCCGGCACGAGGCCGGTCTGCCAGCCGGGACCGAGATATTCGGCGTGGAAGAGCTGCTGCAAGGCCTCGAGGGCGGGACCGTCACGCAGCACGGCGGCCGCGGCGTGCGGACCGGCGAAAGCGGCCGCCACCCGGTCGGCGGCCAGCTCCTGCGCATGGCTGAACGGCGTGTCGACGGCCCTGTACCAGCGGGCCCACGCCCTCAGCAGCGGACCGGCCGGGCTGCGGCGAGGAATCCGCGGGACGATCCGCCCCAGGGCCAGCCGGCCACGCCGGGCCACCGGGCCGAACCTGCCACCCAGAGCGGGCGAGCCGTGCGCCAGCTCGTGAGCGACCACCGCCCGTACGCGGGACTCGTCCCACGCCTGCAGCAGCGGCAAACCCAGATAGAGCTCGCGGGGACCACCGGCCAGACCGCCCAGCCGCAGACGCTGCCCGACGGTGGCACTGGCCCCGGCCACGATCGTCACCCCCGCCGGCGGCTTCACCCCGGCCGCGGCGGCAGCCTCGTCGACCATCGCCCAGAGCGCGGGCGCGTGCTGACGCGGCACCGGCACCCCGGCGGGCACCGGGTGACGCAGGCGCAGGGCCCGGACGGTCGCCCACCAGAGCAGACCGGCCACGGCGATCACCAGCGGCACCGCGACCTGCAGCGCCAGCTCACCCGGCAGCGGCTCGAGCACCAGCAGCACCGCCAGCAGGACGACGCCGACCTGCAGCCACGCCACCGCCAGGAAACCGGCCAGCATCGCCGCGGACCGTAAAGCTGGTCGCACCTTGCCCCCCACTGGTCCACACACCCCACCGACGCGCCCAAGCGTAGGGCCGCCCACTGACGGAAACCCCAGACGCGGAGTCCGCCGGCAGGAAAAATAAGGAAGATTTTCGAGCCGGTTTCGCGCAGTCACGCGAGGGGATACGGATCGTATGGCGCTTCTCGACCAGACCCTGGCGTTCGCCACCCTCGGGTACGCCTGGCTTCCCGACCTCCGCCGACGCCACCACGGCCGGCCCGTCCCCATGCGGTTCGGCGGGCAACCCGCGGTCGCGATCAGCGGACCCGACGCCGCCCGCTTCTTCTACGAACACGGCAACCTCGAACGGCACACGGCGCTGCCCGCCCCGGTTGTCGACACGCTGTTCGGCCGCGGCGTCCACACCCTCGACGACGAAGCCCACCGCGCCCGCAAGGCGCTGTTCGTGGCGTTGCTGATGCACGAGGACGGGATCGACACCCTCGCGTCGCTGGCCGGCAAGATCTTCGACGAGGCGGCCGACGGCTGGCGCGGCGGCAAGCCGGTGTCGCTGTTCGACGAGACGGCCCGGGTGCTCGCCGACGCGGCGGCGCGGTGGACCGGCGTACGGGAAGATCCAGAACTTGCCCCGGACCTGGTGGCCATGGTCGACGGCTTCGCCACAGCGGGGCCGCGGCACCTGCGCGCACGGCTGGCACGGCGGCGCCGCGAACGACAACTGTCCCGGCTCATCGAAGACGAACGCCGGCAAGAACCCACCGGCGAACCGGTGTCGAGAATCGCGCACCACCTCGAGGACGGCTACCTGCTCGACCCCCGCACCGCCGCCGTCGAACTGATCAACATCATCCGCCCGACCACGGCGGTGGCCTGGCTCGTCGCGTTCGCCGCACACGCCCTCGACCGCTCTCCCGGAACCCGGGCCCGCCTGCGCGGCGGCGACGACGAATACACGCTGGCCTTCGTGCAGGAAGTACGGCGGTTCTATCCGTTCGCGCCCTTCCTGGGCGGACGCGCCCGACGCGACCTGCACTTCCAGCGCACCGAGATCGCGAAGGGCACACTGGTGCTGCTCGACGTGTACGGCCAGCACCACGACGAGCGGGTGTGGGCGGAGCCGTACGAATTCCGGCCGGAACGCTTCCTGGGACGCAAGGTCGGGGAGTACGAGCTGATCCCGCAGGGGGGCGGGGATCCGCGGACGGGGCACCGCTGCCCGGGCGAGAAGATCACGGTTGCGGTGCTGGGCACGCTGGTGCAGCGGCTGGCCCGGCTCGACTACTACCTGCCGCCGCAGAACTCCTCGATAGACCTGAGCCGGGTGCCGGCCCGCCCCCGGAGCGGCATCGAGATCATCGTCCCCCAATAGGCCCTCCCCACCGCACCACAGGGGGCTGGCCAAGAAAATACGCCCCGCAAAACCGACAAACCGGCTTATCCACAGGCCGTCGGCCGTGATTTTCCGGACACCTTCGGCCGATCTCGGCTGGCATGCTCCGCCAGCGCTGCCGGCTCAGTCCGCGCGCCCGCTTCGGTTCACGCACTCGCTCGGTTCACGTGCCCGCTCAGTTCACGTGCCCGCTCGGTTCACCTGCCCACTCGGTTCACCTGCCCACTCGGTTCACCTGCCGGACGGATTGCGGACCAGCGGGGGCAACAGGCCGGCTCAATCCCCATACCGGCCGCGGGCTACGTCCAGTCGATCTCCGGGGAGCGGTGGAAGTTGACCCCCTGCGCCCCGAAACGGGGACCGAACGCGCCCAGCCGACGGCGGAACGACGGCCACGTACGGTCGGCGCGCGGCGTCCAGCCGATCTCGGCGATCGCGACCAGCCGGGGGAACGCCATGTACTCCACGTCGGCCAGGCTGCGCAGCGTCTCGGACCACAGCGGCGCCTCGACGCCGAGCAGGGATTCCTCGCCCACGCCGGGCAGGCGGTCGGCAGGGTCCCAGTCGTACGAGCGCTCGACGCCGAGCAGCCCGGCCCAGTCGAGACCGAGCGGGCTCGACTCGTCGTACTTCATGTCGAGGTAACTCCGGTCGGCCGGCGACATGATCACCTGGTGGCCGTTCTCGGCGGCGCGGGCGACACCTGCGTCAACCGGCTCGATCCGCCAGAACTGGGGAACGGCCGTGGGCGGCAGCTCGACGGCCGCCATCTCGTGCCAGCCGATCGCCCGCTTGCCGTACTTCCCGACCATCGGCAGCACCCGCGTCATGAACGTGCGGTAGTCCTCGGCGGTGGTGCTCAGCGCCTCGTCCCCGCCGATGTGCAGGAACGGCCCCGGGGTCAGCCCGGCCACGACCCGGATGACGTCCTCGACGAAGGCGTACGTCTCCTCCTTGCTCGCACACAGCGAGGAGTAGCCCACCTCGGCGTCGGTGCGCGGCTGCACCGGCTCGCCGTCGCAGGTCAGCTCGGGATAGGCGACCTGGGCGGCGTTCACGTGACCGGGCATGTCGATCTCGGGCACGATCGTGACAAACCGCGTTTCCCCGTACGCCACCAGGTCCGCATACTCGGCGGCGGTGAGGTGGCCCGGGCCCTGGCCGTCGATCCCCGTGCCCTCGCCGCCGCTGACCTCGGTGAGCCGCGGCCACCCCTCGATCTCGAGCCGCCACCCCTGGTCGTCGGTGAGGTGCAGGTGCAGGTGGTTGAGCTTGAACTGGGCGATGCTGTCGATGTAGGACCGGATGTCGGCCGGGCTGTAGAAGTGCCGGGCCAGGTCGAGCATCGCGCCGCGGTAGGCGAAACGCGGCTCGTCCTCGATCCGCCCGCCGGGGAGCACGACCTCGGCCTGCGCCGTCTCGGGCAGCAACTGGCGCAGCGTCTGCACACCGGCGAAGAGGCCCTGCGCGGCGGGAGCGCTGAGGGTCACGCCGTCGGCCGCGATGTCGAGCCGGTACGACTCCGGCGACTTCGCCTCGTCCACAGTTTCGTCGAGTCGCAGCCGGATCACACCGTCGTCGTCGCGGGGGACCCGGAAGCCGGTGACCCGGCGCAACAGGCCGGCCAGCTCGTCGGCGACGGCGGCTGCCGCGGGGGCGGCGCTCACCGACACGCCGGACGGCACCCGGAAGTCGGCAGCCGGGTCGGACCGGACCGACGCGGGCAGCGGAATGACGTCACCGAGTTGTCTCATCGTGGGAGCGCTCACGATGACGAACAATAAACTGTCTTTCCATGTCGATCACGACCCGTCGAGCCGAAGATGCCGACCCGGAACTGCTGCACGACCTGGCCGCACGGACATTCGGGCTGGCCTGTCCGCCCGGCACCCTGCAGCCGGACATCGACGCGTTCATCGCCGCCAATCTGTCGGTCGCGAGTTTCCGGGGCTATCTGGCCGATCCCGTACGGATCCTGCTGCTGGTCCTTCGTGACGAGGTGCCGGTCGGCTACTCGATGCTGGTCGGCGGGCCGATCAAGGACCCGGACGTGTCCGCGGTGATCGACGAGCGGGTCAGCATCGAGCTCAGCAAGTGTTACGTGACGCCGGAACAGCACGGCTCGGGCGCCGCCGCCACGCTGATGACCGACACGCTGGCCGCGGCGGCCGGGACGGGCGCCGAGTTCTGCTGGCTGGGGGTCAACCAGCAGAACGTACGGGCCGCGAAGTTCTACGCCAAGCACGGCTTCGAGATCGTCGGCACCAAGCGCTTCCTGGTCGGCGCCGAATGGCACAACGACCACATCCGCCGCCGCCCCCTGCCCTAGCCGGCCGAGGCCGCCGAGTTGCTAGGCGGGGCTGATGTCGGCCCAGCTCACGAACTTGCCGCTGCGGCTGTCGCCGGAGGAACGGCCGCGCAGCCTGCGGTTGATCCACGGCAGGACGTGCTCCCGGTAGTAGCGGGCCTCGGCCAGCACCCGGCGGCTCTCGGCCGGGCCCGGGTCGATCACGTGGGCCGCCTGCTCGTAACCCAGAGCGTTGAGCACCAGACCGGCCACCCGGCGGTGGCCGGCGGCGTTGAGGTGCAGGCGGTCGGCCGACCAGTAGCCGGCCCGGCGGATCTCGGCGTCGTGGAACACGTCGATGAACGTGAGGTCGTACTTCTTCGCCAGCTCGATCACCGCCTGGGTCAGCGCCTCACCCCGGCGGCGCATGACGTTGCCGAAGGGCAGCCGGTCGGACGGGTCGCCGCCGCTGAGCAGCACGACCCGCACGCCGGCGTCGACGCAGCGCTGGATCGCCTTGTCGGTCAGCTCGGCCAGGCGCAGCATGTCGCCGCCGGGACGCAGCATGTCGTTGCCGCCGCCGTTGAGTGACAGCAGCGTGGGCGGCGGGTCGAGGGCCAGCGCGGCGTCGAGCTGCTCGGTGACGATCGGTTCGAGCAGGCGGCCGCGGATGGCCAGGTTCGCGTATTGCACCGTGCCGCCCTCGCCCGCCGCCAGCCCGGCCGCGACCAAATCGGCCCACCCGCGAACCGAGCCGTCGGGCAGCTCGTCGCCCACGCCCTCGGTGAAACTGTCCCCGATCGCCACGTACCGCATCAAACCGAACCCTTTCCGCAACGACCCGCCCCCGCGAACCGCTTCCCCTCGCCCGGTCGCGACTGCGCCAGGGCACACCGGCCGAGGCTATCCAAAGCCGTCGTGCCCGGCCTGGCTTCGCGACCAGCGTCATACCCCGCCGCCCACAACACCCGCGACGGCCATGCCACCGTGGCCGGCTTCGCCGAGCGCGTGGGAGCACGCGCCGGCGAGACCCCCGATCGCCCGGTGATGAACCGCGCTCACCGGCCTGGCAGGCCGTGTTGATGGTCAGTCGACCAATGGGCGCACCTCCTCGGCCACCCAGCGGACGTACGCCGCCGGATCCTCACCCGGGACCGGTTGCAGGATGACCTTGCCGGCGCCCGCAGCGGCGAACTCGGCCACTCCGGCGGCGATCTCGGCCGGGGTGCCGGACAGGCCGGGGTAGTCGGTCTTGTACACCTCGGCGTCGCGGGCCAGCTTGTCGGCCGCGCCCGGACCGGTGAGAGCGGGAAGGAAGACGACCAGCTGCGCGCCGGGCGCGGCCTTGGCCGCCTCGGCGACCTGGGCCGGGGTGGTGCCACCGGCGAGCACAACAGCGTCGCCCACCTCGCCGGCCAGGGCGATCGTCTTGGGCCCGCCAGCCGCGATCGAGAGCACCGGCGGCACCTCGGGCGGCCAGTCGAGCCGCACTTTGTCGAGCTTGACGTACCGCCCGTCGACCGTGACCGTCTCGCCCCGGAGCAGGTCGCGCAAGGCCGTCGCATACTCCCGCAGCAGCGTGAGCGGCGACGCGGCCCGTGCGCCGACCTGCCCCATCCACTCCTGGACGCCGTGGCCGATGCCGGGCAACGGCCGCTCGCCGAACATGCGCCCGAGGGTGGCCAGCTCCATCGCCAGCGATGCGACGTTGCGGAACGGGACCGGCATGATGCCGACGCCGACGCGCAGGTTCTCAGTCGAGGCGAGGGCGGCGGTGGCGGCGGTGAGGCCGCCGTTGAGGAAGCAGTCCTCCCAGATCCAGAGCTCCTCGAGGCCGGCCTGATCGGCGGCCTGGGCGACGGAGCGCAGGGTCTCGGGCGGGTTGCTCGGCAGGAAGATCGCACCGATCGTCGTCATGGGCCCGATTCTGCCCGCCCCCTCCGACATTTTCCGGGCCGAGCACGCTCGCGGGCCGAACCGGTCGTCCGGCCCGCGTCGCCGCCGCCGACCGGGCGCCAGCTGTGACGACGATCACTATCTAGGTCGGGCAAAGATTTCCGGACATCCGCAGCGATCGAGCGCCACCACCGAATCCGCAGGTCACATCATCGGGCACTCCTGGGCTCTTCCGGGCCTCCCCGGCGCCCTACAGGATCCGCCGAAATTTTCTATAAGCGACGGCTTAAACAGCGGGCGAAAGTGTCGGAGGGGGCCGATAGCTTTCGTCATGCGGATCGGCGCCACGGGGGCGCCGATCCGTCCAAAGACGCGGGCCGCCTCGGGAGCTTGGGGACAGGGCGAGCCGCGGGAGTAGGAGCCGGCCCCCTGATGTCGCCGTGAGGGTCGCGTGACCCCAGCCTCCCGGCCACCTGATGACGCTGTCAGGGTGGGGTCACGCCACCGAATGGCTGCTCGGTTGGCCGGGTGGCGGGGTAGCGCCTTGCAGCAACGTCTCGGCTGTGGCGCGCACGGCATCGCGCAGCTCGTCCGGGGACTCGATGGTGAACCGCACGCCCAGCACCCCCAGCACCATGACAGGCCAGCTCAGATCGTCGGCGCTCATGTGCATCCGGCACGACGACTCGCCCAGCTCGTCCACCGTGCCGTACTGGCCGATCAGCGAGCGCACCGAGCCGGCCGCCGTCTCGAGAACGACCGACACGTCGTACCGGGACGGGATCTTCGACATGCGTGAGCGCAGCCACTGCGCCGGGTCGCCGCCGGGGATCTCGCGGGGACGGAAGCGCGCCCCCGTCAGCGCCGGCCCGGCCAGCCGGTCGACGCGGAAGCTACGCCAGTCGCCGCGGTCGAGGTCCCATGCCAGCAGGTACCAGCGGCGGCCGATCGGCACCAGGTGGTGCGGCTCGACGTAACGTGACGAGCCCTCTCCCTCGCGCGGCGTGTAGTCGAAGCGCAGCCGCTCCTCGCCCCGGCACGCCATCGCCAGCGTGGTCAGCACTGCGGCGTCCAGTGCGGGTCCGCCGCCCAGGGCAGGCGCGCTCACCGCCCGCAACGCGTCGATGCGACGCCGCAGCCGAGGCGGCAACAGCTGGATGAGCTTCGCCAGAGCCCGTACGGAGGTCTCTTCGAAACCCGCCACCGCGGAGACCCGCAGCCCGACCGCGATCGCGACCGCCTCGTCGTCGTCGAGCAGCAGCGGGGGCACCGCCGCGCCGGCCTGGAGCTGGTAGCCGCCTGCCACGCCGCGGCTGGCGTCGACCGGATAGCCCAGCTCCCGCAGCCGGTCGACGTCGCGGCGCAGGGTTCGCGGGCTGACCTCGAGCCGGTCCGCGAGCTCGGCGCCGGGCCAGTAGCGGTGTGTCTGCAGCAACGACAGCAGCCGCAGCATCCGGGCACTCGTGTTCGCCATGAACCCAGACTCTGCACCATTGCGGTCAGAAAACGACCGCAAGCGCCGTCGAATCGGGGTGCGTCCGGCCGATACCGTCGGCGGATGCGCAGACTGCGGCGGCGCCGCGACCTCTTCCCGCGCGCGCTGGGGCGGTTCCTCGAGGGAATCGCCCCGCGCGCCGTCCACGTGGACCAGCCCGTACGCCGTCACAACCCGGACGCGGTGGTCGACTGCGCCATCTATCGGTCCGGTGTTCGCAAACCGGGCACTGTCCACTTCGCTCAGGCCCGGCAGCATCGCGGCGAGTTCCTCTGGCTCGGGTTGCACGAGCCCGACCTGGCCACGATGCGCGCGGTGGGCGACGCGTTCGGCCTGCACGAGTTGCTCGTCGAGCAGACGGTCGAGGGCGGGCACCGGCCGGTGATCGAGACGAACGGCGACGTGACCCGGCTGGTGCTGCGCACGGCCCGCTACGTCGAGCACGAGGAACTGACCGCGACCAGCGAGGTCGTCGACACCGGCGACGTGACGCTGTTGATCGGCCCCTGGTTCGTCATCACCGTCCGTCACGGGGCAGCGGGCCCACTGTGGCCGGTACGCCGCCAGGCGGAGAAGCGGCCGGAGCTGCTGCGGGCCGGGCCGTGGGCAGTCGCGTACGCGGTGGCCGACCGGCTCGTCGATGCCTACCTCGATGTGTCCGTGCAGGTGGAACGCGATCTCGAGCGGCTCGAGGAGGAGACGTTCACCACTCGGCGCTCGGCCGAGATCGCCCACTTCTACCAACTGAAACTCGAGATGGTCGAGCTCAAGCGGGCGGTGCTCCCCCTGCAGGAACCCCTGGCCCGGCTGCTCGACCTGACCGTCGTGCCGGCCGGCCTGCGACCCTATTTCGTCGACGTGCGCGGGCGTCTGGCCAGGGCCGTTGATCGGGTGGCCGGCTTCGACGACCTGCTCAACTCGATCCTGCAGGCCCGCCTGACACAGGTCACCCTCGAGCAGAACAACGACATGCGCATGATCGCCGCGTGGGCCGCCATCGCCGCCGTCCCGACCGTGGGCGCGGGGATTTATGGGATGAACTTCACGAATATGCCCGGGATCGACTCCCGGTATGGGTTCTCGGTGACCATTGTGATAATTGTTCTCGTCTGTAGTGGCCTCTTCCGGCGGTTCAAACGAGCGGGTTGGTTGTGATGATCCCCGTCACCCACAGTGACAGTCGATCAAGTTACGGAAGTGCCGGATGATTCATCTGGTACCTCACGTACACCGGATATCGACCGAACGGCCAAACGGATCCGCCGCTTCAATGATCGTCCATACCGGACAGTACGCGAAGATTCGGCCACTCTCCCGTAGCCATCGAAACCGACGAGTAACTAACGTTTCATCGTCGTTCCGTGGGGAGGCTTCGTGACCGCGACCCAGGTCGCCGCACCGCAGGGCTCGGTAAACCCGGCCAAAAGGCGCAGCGCCATCCTGACTGCCCTCAAGGGGCACGTCGACCTGTTCCTGAATGCCGGCTCGCTGATCGCCACCACGGCGATCACGTCGCTGTTCGGGTTCGCGTTCTGGTGGGTCGCCGCCCGCTCGGCGTCGCCCGAGGCGGTGGGTCAGGCCTCCGCCGCGGTCTCCGCGATGACGCTGATCGGCACCATCGGCATGTTCGGCATGGGCACCATGCTGATCTCCGACCTGTCGCAGCTGCGCGGCCCCAAGTGGGAACTGATCACCACCTGTCTGCTCGTGGCGGGCAGCGCCGCCACCGTCGGCGGCATCGTCTACGTGATCGTCGCCCAGCTGTGGATCCCGGGCCTGCAAGAGGCCCTGGGCGGCGCCTTCGGCACCGTGCTGCTGGTCATCGGCATCGCGCTCAACTCGATCACCCTGGTGCTCGACGAGGCCCTGGTCGGCTTGCTCAAGGGTCCACTGCAGCTCATGCGCAACGCCTGGTTCTCGGTGATCAAGCTGGTGCTGCTGGGCGGTCTGGCCCTCGCGCCGATCACCCTGACCGGCAACGAGCTGCTGCTGACCTGGGTGGCCGGCATCGTGCTGTCGACCGCCATCCTCAGCGTCGCCCTGCGCCGGCGCCGGATCATCGACTCCGCCCGCCCGCGGTTCTCGCTGCTCAAGGGCCGGGGCAAGTCGACCTTCGACCACAACCTGCTCAACCTGGCGACATACCTGCCGCGCGCTGCCCTGCCGCTGGTCGTCACCGCGACGCTGTCGGCCGAGGCCAACGCGTCGTTCTACACCGCGTTCATGGTGCTGTCGTTCCTGGCGATGGTGCCCGGCAACGTGGCGCTGACGCTGTTCGCGGTGGCCAGCGGCGACAAGCGGGCGCTGACCTCCAAGGTCCGGGTCGGCCTGCTGATCTGCCTCGGCGGCGGGGTGCCGGCCGCGGCGCTGGTCTTCTTCCTGGCCAACCCGATCATGTCGGTGTTCGGCGCGCAGTACGCCGAGACGGCCGGGGACGCGCTGCGCCTGCTGTCGCTCACCTACGTGCCGTTCGTCTTCCTCCACTTCTTCATGGCGATCTCGCGGGTACAGGACAGGGTCCGCGGCGCCGGCATCTTCTCGCTGTTCGCGGGCATCGCCGAGCTGGGCGCCGCCTGGTACGGCGGCCAGAGCGGCAGCCTCACCGACCTGGTGATGTGGGTTGCCATCGTGATGGGCGTCGAGACGGTGCTGGTCGCGCCGACCGTCCTGCAGGTGGTCTTCGGTGGCGCCAAGCGCCGGGGCGACAACGCGAACTCGACCTCCATGACCCTGCACGAGCGGGCCTGGCTGCCGCTCGAATACATCCGGACCGTGGGACCGCTGTACGGCGTGACGGTCGACGGCATGCGGCGGGCACTGATCGGTCTGCACGCGGCCGACCCGAAGCATCGGGCCGTCTCCAAGCTCGACCGCGTCGGCGCTCGCTGGGAACACATGGACGGGGCCGAGTTCGCCCAGTTCGTGCATCGCGCGGTGCAGGACTCGGGCGACTGGTCGCTCGACATGGACGGCATGACCCGCAAGCTGCAGTCCGAGCCGCGGGGGGTGCACCCGATCCGCATCCTGGTCGGCGCCGGCTACGTGGCGATCAAGGTCTCGCACGCGTACGGCGACGCCGGCCCGGTCAACCTGCTGGTCCACGAGCTGATCATGGCGGCGAGCCAGGGCCGGGCCGCGGTGATCCCGCCGCTCGAGCGCAACCGCATGGCGCTGCCCAAGGCCTGGTGGAAGCAGTTCGGCACGAAGCCGGCCCGCTGGAAGGAAGGCATCAGCTTCGCCCGGCCGCCGGAGCCCGAAGAGACCCGCATGCGCAAGTGGCAACCCAATTTGACCGTACGCTCGGCCCGCTCGGCCACGACTCTCAAGTTGATGCGCCAGTGGCGTGACGAGTACTCCCCCGGCGTCACCACCTCGGCGATCACGTTCGCGGCGTTCACCGCGGCGCTGCACCAGCTGGGCCTCAAACCCGACACCGGCGGGGCGACGTTCCTGGCCGACGGCCGGCGCTTCCTCGACAAGGACACCCGGATCGACAGCAACTTCTGCATGGGCCCGTACCTCTCCCCGCAGAACATGATGGACCCGGCGTCGATCAACACGACGATCAAGAACGAGCTGGCCACCGGCCGCATCCTCACGATGATGGTGCTGCGCGAGGGCAAGATCGCTCTGGACGGCGCGCCCGGCATGCCCGACCCGTACCCGTCGGAACTGGCCATCCCGCCTCGTCCCCGGCTGACCTTCAGCAACCAGGGACGGCACGACCTGCTCGGCGACCTGCCGTGGTCGGTCGGGCCGGAGTGGCGGGTCAACCTGAGCGTGCCCACGCTGAACAGCCCCGAGGGCGTCACGCTGACCACCAGCGAGATGAACGGCGTGCTGCACGTCGAGGCCACGTTCCACGCGTCGACCTTCGACCCCAACCTGATCTCGAAGGCGCTGGAGATGGTCCTCACCGACCCGTCCGCACTGATCATGAACGCGCGGCGCGAGTCGGACGAGGCGACACAGGCACTGGCCATGGCCTGATCCCGGCCCACGAGCAAAGAACGGCGCCCGGCCTCTCTTGGCCGGGCGCCGTCGTGTTTATCTGCGGCGACCAGGTCGCCGATCGTCCTGGGCGGGCCTGAGCCGCCCCCGCGTTCATCCGGCACGACGACTTCCCGCGCCCGCTATGTCCCGGCGCCGATCGGACGCCGCTCTCCACGACGCCGCCCACCTTGTGACGGCGCCGGTTCTGCTCGGTGCGGGCCTTCTCAGACGGAGGAGCTGATCGGGTCGCGCCTCGGTCGCCTCTCCCCGCCGGCCGGCCCCACTCCGGTTTGGCCGCTACCGATGATCATGCTATAGCGCACAATTCGGGCCTGCTGGCATAACGCTTTTTAGACCATTTCGTACGCATATTGACGCGATGGCGTCGCAGTCCCGCCATGCCGCCGCAGCCGGTTCACGTAAACCTGCCGGACATGCGGCTCGGTGCGAGACGCCGCCGGTCAGTGCCGGTTGTCGCCGCGGTCGCCGCCGTTGCCACGGTCATTGCCGTTACCCCTGTCGCCGCCCTGGCCATTGCCACGGTCACCGCCCTGACCGTTACCGCGGTCGCCGCCCTGACCGTCACCGTTCGACGGGCGCGTCCAGGTTGTGGTCGGGCGGGGGTTCGTGGTTGCGACCGGGCTGGTGGTCGCAGCCGGGCTCGTCGTCGCAGCCGGGCTGGCCGACGGTGACGTCGTCGGGCTGGCCGACGGAGACGTCGTCGGGCTGGTCGGGGCGCTCGGGCGCGGGTTGTCCGGGCGGCCGGGGCCGTCAGGACGTCCCGGACCGTCAGGGCGACCCGGACCGTCAGGACGTCCCGGACCGTCAGGGCGACCCGGGCCTCCGGGCCGGCCAGGGCCGTGGACGCTGTTGCGCAGCACCGGGAGGGACAGCGAGAAGGAGCGGTACTGCGTACGGTCGCGGCGGCCGCACAGGTCGTACGCGATCGTGGCACGCAGGCGGGCGATGCCGGCACGGTCGAAGTCGGGGTTGACCTCGACGGCGGTGAAGTCGGGGCGACCCGGGCGCAGCGAGTCGCCGCGGGTGAAGGTGGCGAAGCGGCCGCGGCCCGGGTAGTCGACGTCAACGTCCCGGCCGTTGACACGGACCTCGACGTCGCAGACCCGCCGGTCCGTCCGCCAGTAGATCTTGACCCAGCTGTCGGCGTTGGCCCTGACCGCGCCCAGCCAGGTGGAAACCGGCTCGGGCCCCCTCGGCGCCGCCGTTGCGGGCGCCGCAGCGGTCACCGTGGCCATGCCGACCGCCGCGGTGGCCGTGGCCACCAGCGCCGCGATACGCCGACTGTTGTTCATTCTGTTCCTCCAGTGACTGTTGACTCGTCCGGCCGGGCTTTAACCCGACAAACCGGACAATATGACCATCACCTGATCCTCCTGGCCTCGCGCCACGCCGAACCGGACAATTTCCACTTTCTTGTACTAAATGTTTAGCCCCTGCCAACCGAAAAGTTGATGTTGATCCGCCTCGGGGTATCACCCTTTTCAAGATCGAATATTCCGGAAAGCGACTGCCGGGCAGGCCTTGTGGACATTTCTCAGCGAGGCATCCACGCGCGCCGGAAGGACCGGTGACACGTCGAGGGTGAGTTGCAACCACGCGAGACCCGCGCATCGGCCTGAAGGGCCGACCGGCTCGCGAGGTGCGGCGCCAACGGTCCTGGTGCGGTTGGGCGACGGCCACGACGCGTACGTCTGCGGTTGGCCCTTTTGCATCTTCACCGGGTTGACCTGGGCGTTTTGGCCGGTTGGTCGAGCTGTCTGCGGGACTATGGAGGGCGTCCAGGAGCGGGGAGGGAGACATCTATGTCGCTCAGTGGGGCGCATCGGGCGGCGTTCCGGAGGGAGGCTGTGGTGGGCGGGCGCGTCTATGCCCTTCGGGACGACGATGGCTTCGCGGCGCCGGGTGTCGGGGCGGACGGGGCGCGGGCGGTGCCGTTCTGGTCGAAGCCGACCCGGGCAGCGCGGGTGGTCGATCAGGTGGAGGCCTACCGGGGTTTCGAGGTGGTGGCCGTCGACGTCAGCGAGTGGCTTGACGAGTGGTTGCCGGGGTTCGAGCAGGACGGGATGCTCGTGGGCGTCAATTGGGCGGGTGCCCGGGCCACCGGTTTCGACCTCACGCCGGCGCAGGTCAGGGAGTGGTTCGAGGCGGAGAAGTAGGTGACGCCGCCGCTGGGGCCCGCACGTGCGGCATCCCGGGCAAGCTTAGGCGGGCCGACCTGCGGGTACCCGGATGTCATGACCACGAACGAAGCTCCCGAGGACCTCGGCGCTCCGGTCGCCTATCCCGTGCTCAAGGACGGCACGCCCGTCTTCGACGAGTCGGGCGCGCGCGCCGGTGAGGTCGAGCATGTCCTGGCCGACGAACAAACGGATCTCTTCCACGGGCTGATCATCGAGACCCGCGAGGGTCACCGTTTTGCGCCCGCCGACAAGGTCAGCGGCCTGTTCGAGCACGGCGTGATTCTCACCGTGCCGGCCGCCGACCTGCCGGAACCCAGCGAGGACCCGTCGGCGCGGGTGGCCGACGAGGGCCTGCGGGACACCCTCAAGCGGGCGTGGAACTGGCTCGTGCAACCCCGCTAGTGCCGCCCCAGCGCATCAGCGACGCGCCGACCGACATGCCGCCGCCGAAGCCGGCCATCAGCACGATGTCGCCGTCCTTGAGGGCGCCCTTGCGGTTGGCGTCGTCGAGCGTGACCGGCACCGACGCACTGCCGACGTTGCCGTAGCGGTCGAGCGTGAGATGGGTCGTGGCCCCGGTCAGGCCCGTCTGCTCGACCAGTTCGGCCAGCATGACGCCGTTGGCCTGATGGGGCACGAAGTGGGTGACGTCGTCGACGTCGACGTCGGCCCGCTTGAGCAGGGCCTCGAGCGCCGGCGGGACGCCGCTGCTGACGAACTCGCGCACCCCCCGGCCGTTCATCTTGAAGTAGTGGTCGCCGTTTGCCACCGTCTCGGCCGAGGCGGGCAGGCGGCTGCCGCCCCCCGGCACGTGGATCAGGTTGCTCGCCTCGCCGCGCGACACCAGCTCGGCGTCGAGGAAGCCGTAGCCCTCGGCCACCGTGCCGACCACGGCCGCGCCGGCGCCGTCACCGAACAGCACGGCCGTACGGCGGTCGCCGAAGTCGAGGATGCGGGAGTAGACGTCCGACGCGATGACCAGAACCTTGGCCGTCGGGTTCATGGCGACGAGGCTGGTGGCCAGCGAGGTGCCGAAGATGAACCCGGCGCAGACGACGTTGATGTCGAAGCAGGCGGCCCGGTTCGCGCCGATCTTGTCCTGCACCAGGGTGGACGTCGGCGGTTGCGGAGAGTCACCGGTGGAGGTCGAAACGATGAGGTAGTCGATGTCGACGGCCTCGATCCCCGCGTCCTCCAGGGCCTGACGCGCGGCCTCGGCGGCGAGGTCGGAAGCGGCCTCGTGCGGCGCCGCGAACCGGCGCGCCTGAATCATCGTCTTGCGGCTGACCCACTCAGGATCCGCATCCGGCACGAGACGTACCAGATCGGTGTTGGTGACCACCTCGGCCGGCAGATACGAGCCGGTACCCAGGATGCCCACGCTCATGTTGACCCCACTTCGATCGAACTCGCCCTCTGTCCCGCGAAAGAGGCTATCGGGTTTAGGCTCTGACAGGCAGGCAAGATCCCACGCCGTGCGGACCGCCCATATCGGCCGATCGGCCCACTGACGCCCATCCCGGAAACGGGCCGGTAACAAACGTGTCGACTTCGCTCGCTCCGTGCAGTCATTCATTACGGAGAGTGATCAAAACTCCGGCAAATCGCCTTGGGTCACAAGTCGGCAACCGTTCACATAGCGAAAGGCCGGCCCCTTCCCGGGGCCGGCCTTTCTGTCGGATATCAGCGCGACGAGCGGTCCCGGTAGGTCCACGCGCTCGACCGGAGCCCGCCGCCCATGGTCGTTTCCGGGGCGGTCTGCCGCGGGATGCGGGCGGCGGCCTCTTGACGGCGCTGCGCCAGGTAGGCCGCGGCGGCGCGGTCCTCCTCGGTGGGGGCGGACATCAGCGCGTAGGCCAGCCCGATGATGCCGAAGACGACGGCCAGCCCGATCGGCACCAGCATGCCGCTCGCCGTCGCGCCCGGCAGATCCCCGGCGGCCGGGCGGGTGCTCACCGACATGGCGGTCATGCCGGTGAAGTGCATGCCGTTGACCGCGATGCCCATGACGAGGGCCGCGGCGAAGATGACGATCGGGCGGCGCACGGTGACGGCGAGCCACAGCGCGACGGCTGCCGCGACGACGGCGATGCCGATCGAGAGGCCGACCCGGCTCATCCCGTACGTCACGTCGCCGTTCAGCTTCATGGCGGCCATGCCCGTGTAGTGCATCGCGGCGACACCCAGCCCCGCGACGACCCCACCGGTGACGATGCGCAGGTTCTGCGCGCCCTTGCCGAGCAGCGCGATGGCGAGGCCGACGCCGACGGCGAACACGGCCAGGAGCGCGCTCGCCGCGGTGAGCCCGACGTCGTAGCGGATCGGCGTGCCGACCACCGCGAAGCCCATCATCGCGACGAAATGCATGCTCCAGATCGCGGTGCCGCCGATCGATACCGAACCGAGCGTCAGCCACCAGACACGCTCACCGCGCCCGGCGGCCGAGCGGAACCGCACGGCACACGTCAGGCCGAGCATCGAACCGAGGACGGACAGGACGTAGCTCACCGTGGGCGTGATCCACCCATGGTCGAAGTGATGGATCTGCGCCATCGCGGTCTTCTCCTTCTTGGCTTCCCCGCCCGGGAAACTGCATCATGCATTGCCCGATGCGCTCACGCCTCGGCTACGAACCGGCCTTAGCCTTCAAAACGCCGCGAATCGGCCGTCGAATCTCGAAACTACCTGGTCAGAAGCGTGCGTCCGTCGACGATTACACCGCGCCGACGGGTCAGGGTGATCACCCGACGGTCCGTAGCCCACTGTCCGAACAGACACTCGACATGTCCGAGGCGGCAGCTCCGACGGCTGCCACGGCATCGGGCTCGCTCTCCGTCCCGGCCGAGGAGACCGCTTTCCCGTACGCGGTGAGGAGGCGCTCGGCCGCATCGGCGACCGGGGCGTCCGCCGTGGCACTCGCCATCACGATGGTGTCGACCACCCCGGCCTGCATCAACGAGGCGTCGTCCATCGCCTGGTCGAGGGTCGCGCAAGCCAGGGCGCCCGGAGGCTCGTCCTCGGCGGGGCTCACTTCGACGCTCGGGGACGGCGCGATCTGCGGCTTGTCGTCGTCGCTGCCGCAGCCCCCGACGAGCAGGACCACCAAAACCAACGCCGGGATTTGTCGCATTCCGCCAGATTATGCGGACTTATGACCGTGCGACGGCAAAAGCCCGGCCGGGTTTTCGCTCAGAGGTACGAGCCCTTCTTGTACTCTTCCCAGCTCATGTTCCAGTCGGTCCAGCCGTTGCCGTTCTTCAGCTTCTCCTCGGTGCCGGTGACCGTGATCGGGTCGCCCATCATCGTGCGGTCGAAGAGCCAGGCGCCCATCTTCTCCGACACGTTGACGCAGCCGTGCGAGACGTTGACCTTGCCCTGCTTGCCCTCGGACCACGGCGCGGAGTGGATGAACTGGCCGCTCCAGGTGATCCGCTGCGCGAAGTCGATCGGGGTCTTGTAACCCTCGCCGGCGGGCAGCTCGTCGGTCGTGTCGAAGATCGTGTGCTTCTTCTTCTCGATCACGACCATCGTGCCGCTCGAGGACGGGGTGCTCTTCTTGCCGAGGCTCACCGGGATGGTCTTGATGACCTTGCCGTCCTGCTTGACCGTCATCTGCTTGGTCTTGTTCGAGACCGTCATGACGAGCGAGCGACCGATCTTGAGGTCGACGGTGAGGTCGGAGCGCCCGTAGTAGCCGTTGCCCAGCGGCACACCCTTGAGCGCCACCTTGTAGAAGACCTTGGACTGCGCCTTCCAGTAGACCTTGGGCCGGTAGTGCACCTCGGTCGGGCTGGTCCAGTGCCAGATGCCTTCCTGCGCCGGGGTGGCCGTGACCTTCATGCGGCGCTCGACGTCGTCGCGGTAGCTCTCGGGGATCGCACGGCCGAACCGGATGATCAGCGGCATGCCCACGCCGACGGTCTGGCCGTCGCCCATGAAGCTGGTGACGCGGATCTCCTTCGACGGCTTGGCCATCGTGGTGAACTCCGACGTCGCGGTGTTGGTCTTGCCCTCGGCCCGCGGGCCGGTGACGGTCACGGTGATCTTGGAGCCGTAGGGCAGGGCCTTTGCCGGGGTGAACGTCTTGGCATCCTTGTCGAGGGTGCCCTCGATCTCGGCGCCCTTGGCGTCGGTGACCTTGACCTCGGTGTTCTCCGGGTCCTCGCTGGTGAACTTGATCGGGCTGATCGCGACGACGCCGGTGGCGCCGGCGGCCGGCTCGGTCACCGCGACGGTGCTGGGCAGGGCCTCGGGCGCCTTCTCGGGTCCGGCGCTGCTGCCGGGCTTGGCGTCGCCGCCCTCCCACGAGGAGGACTTGCTGTCGCCGTCACCGCAGGCCGAGGTGAGCAGCACGCTCGTCGCGGCCAGCGCGACGACGGCCTTCTTGAATCCCCAGGTCTTCATGGTCCCCTCGCGGCGTCTTCGGTCCCGGCTCGGTCCCGTTTCTGGTCCCGTTCTTCTTGGTCCGGGGCCCAATACTGCCTCTATCTTCCCCGGTCACCAATCCCGGAATCGTGCCGCGCTGCCCTCTCATGTGTGCAAATTGGACGCATTCGCCCCATATGCCGCATCGGTCACTTCAGCGACGCCGGCACCGGCAGGGCGCTGCCCTTGACGAACTCCGCCCAGGGCTTGTCCCAGGGTGTCCAGCCGTCGCCGTAGCCCAGCTTCTCCTCAGTGCCCTTCACGGTGATCGGGTCACCGATCAGGGTGCGCTCGAACAGCCAGCGCGCATTGCCGGGTGACACGTTCACACAACCGTGGGACACGTTCCGCCGGCCCTGCGCGCCCACCGACCACGGGGCGGAGTGGAGGTACTGCCCGCTCCAGGTGATCCGCTGGGCGAACTCGATGTCGGTGACGTAACCGTCCGCGCCGTCGGTGTCGGTCGTGTCGAAGACGGTCTGTTCCTTCTTCTCCATGACGACCATCACACCGCTGACCGACGGCGTGCTCTTCTTGCCCAGGCTGACCGGCATCGTCTTGATCGTCTTGCCGTCCTGCATCACGGTCATCTTCTTCGAGGCGTTGTCGACCTTCATCTCGAAGGACCGGCCGATCTTGGCGGTGGCCGAGCGGTCCCGGTCGCCATAGCGGCCCCCGCCTGTGGGCAGGCCCCCGACCGCGATCCGGACAGCGAGCGTGGTGCCCGGCTTCCAGAACTCGGGGCCGCGGTAATAAGCCTGAGAACCGTTGGGAGTCCACGACCAGACGCCGGGCTGGGCCGGGCTGGTGCTGACGAACATGCGCCGCTGCACGGCCGCGCGGTCAGCCTTCTTGATGCCCGGGCTGAACTCGACGACCACCGGCATGGCGACCCCGTACGTCCGGTCGTCGAACAGGTAGAGGCCGGTGCCGGTCTTCTTGCCCGGCTTACCCATGGTCGTGAAGCTGGTGGTCTGCGTCGTCGTCTGCCCGTCGCCGGCGGTGACCACGACGGTGGCCGAGTATTTCTGTTTCGGGCTCAGCGTCTTGCCCGGCACCCAAGCGGTGCCGTCGTCGCGCAGCTTGCCCGGGACGACAGCACCCTTCTCGTCCTTGAGCGTGACCTCAGTGACCTTGCCCCCGGCCAGCTTGAGGCCGATCTCGGTGCTCAGCGGCACGCCGGTCTTGCCGGTGGCCGGGGTCAGCGCCAGGCTGACCGGCACCGTGGCCGACTCGGTCTCTTTGTCCGTTCCTGTTCCCGCGCTCGGGTCGGCGCCGGCGCTCGGCGTGGCCACCCACGCGCTGCTGCCCTGCTTGCCCCCGTCCTTGCCGCACGCCACGAGCGCGACCGGCGTGATCACCGCCATCGCCACAACTGCCACGAGCGTGCGCCGCATCCTGGACCTTCCCCCTCGACAAGTACGCGGGGACATCCTGCCCCATGAATGCAAGAGATCGAGTCCTCCGTACGGGTGGGGCAGCCCACCCGGGGGCGATTTCCATGATCGTCCGGGGGCGTGCTAACGTTTTCTCCGTTGCCGACGAGCGCCGCTAGCTCAACTGGCAGAGCAGCGGACTCTTAATCCGCGGGTTGTAGGTTCAAGTCCTACGCGGCGCACAGCTTCATGATGGCCCTGACCAGGTGTTTCACCTGAGGTCGGGGCCATTTTCGTTGTCGGGGTCGCGGACGGGATGCTCGGTGGCTGCTCGGGAGCCGTTGGACCCGGCGCCCGCGGCCACGGATTCGTGGGGGGATCGGCGGACGACTTGAGGTTCGGGGAAAGGCACGCCATCGTTCGTGCACCCGGCGACCCGGTACCGCGGCGGGCCTGCGGGTCGTGTTGCTGCGGCAGCGAAGCCCGGGCATCTCGCACGAGGTGCCCGGGAACGTGGCTTTACGTGAGCCGTCCGCCGGCGAGGTAGGCGGTCTCGCTAGAGGTGCGGGCCCGCAGAGCTGCGGAGATACGCGGGGCCACGTTGGCGGGCAGCCGCGCCGCCGCTTCCCTCGGGGGCAGGAAGGCCCAATCGTCCAGCTCGTCAGCGGCCAGGGTGAGGGCGGCGTCGGCCGGGATTTCGCCGCAGTCGAAGGTGAGGCTGATGATCGCCCGGGTGCGTTTGCCTTCCGGTGGGGCCCAGTCCACGACTAGCAGGCTGTTGGGTTTGACGGTGAGTCCGAGTTCCTCGTGCAGCTCGCGGGCGCAGGCCTCGTGGGGAAACTCCCCCGCTTCCACGTAACCGCCCGGCAGTGACCAGTCGTCTCGGTAGGTCGGCTTCACCAGGAGGACGTGGTCGGTGCCGGTGGCGGTGATCAGCCCGGCGGCCGCGGCGTGGAAGGCCGGCAGTTGGGCGTACCAGACCTCGGGCTCGACCCAGGTGCTCATGGGTCGACGGTAGTGGAGGCTCACGCGGCGGAGGCAGTCGTGTTGCCGTGCACCTCGAGGAAGTCGGCGACACAGGTGACCGAGCGATGCGGTGTCAGCACCTGGACGAGTTCTGCGAGCCGGTGCCTGACGCGCCCGGAGCTGACCGTCCGGCCGTGCTGGATGGCTTCATAACCGTGGTGGCACGCCTCGTCGAGGTCACCAGCGGCCGCGTATGTGGTGGCGAGTAGAGCGGTATGCAGCGCTCGGGTGCGGAGGTTGCCTGCTGGGACGTCGAGTGCGGCGGGTCCGTGGCGGATGGCTTGGCGGTGTAGTCGCAGGTCGCGATGGCAGCGCAGGGCCGCGCCGGCGAAGTGTGCGGGGCTGAAGTAGCCGGCCCAGCCTGGCGCGTCTCCAGGGCGGCCTTTGGCGAGCGCGCGGGCGGCCTTGGCCAGGGCTGCGGTGCAGGCTCGCCGGTCGCCGGCTGTGGCGTGGGCGCTCGCTTCGGTGGTGTGCAGGCGGGCGAGGACGGAGGCGGGTGCCCGTCCGGCGCCGTCGAGCGCGGCGCGGGCGAGTCGTACGGCTTCGGGGCCGTGGCCGAGGTAGACGGCCTGGGTGGCGAGGTTGGCCAGCAGGTGGGCGCCGTAGAGCGAGTCGTCGGCGGCCTTTGCCAGGCGCAGCGCGGTGGTGAAGTGACGTTGGGCGGCGCCGTGTTCTCCGGCGTCGTACGTCATGAACGCGAGTTGGCCGGAGATGGTGGCGGCGGCGGTCATCAGCCGCCGTCCGACCGTGTCGGTATAGCTGCCGTGCAGCATCGGGCTGACTTGCCGATGGAGGAAGTCGCTCATGATGCGGCGGGTGTGGTGGGCTCCGCCTCCATGCTTGCGGTCAAGATCGGCGAACTGGTCGGCGAAGATCTGCAGTGCCGCGATGTCCGAATCGAGGAGGCGCCTACGCCCCTGGTGGGCGACCGTGGCGTCGGCGGAGTCGTAGCGCCAGGCGAATCCGGTGTTCAAGGCTGCTGCGACGACGAACGGGGTGGTGGCCAGGAGGGCGCCGCGCTGTACGGTCAGCCTCCATAGCCGGCTCCCGACGTCGACGGCTTCGTCCGGTGAGCCGGGATAGTGCAGCCCGACCTGTCTGTCCTCGCCTCCGAGGCCCAGGTCGTCGATGCTGATCGTCCGACCGATCCGGCGGGTCAGGACGGTACTGATCAACTCTTGGATGCGCCGATCGGGGCAGCGTCCTCGGAGCCGCCAATAGACGGTCGAGGCGTCGTAGCACAGGTGCGCCTGGTCGCGCGCCGCGTGGTTGACCTGCCGGGCGAACGCGCCGTGCGCGTGTTCATATCCGGCCTCGCGCAGCAGAGCTTCGAGTTCGTGGTTCGTCGCCGGCCGCGCCATCGATACCTCCCGTCCCGATACGGTCACGATACGTGTTCAGACATGATCGTTGGGACACGCGCAACCCCGCACAACAATGCTCGCGGGTCAGCATCTCGGAGCAAGACTCGCGTGCTTCCGAGCACGCCCTGGCGGCCGGTGTCCTGGAGACAGCCGCATCAACGCGGAGACACACTCCAGGAAGGACTCCCGTGATGACCACTTCGACTCAGACCCCGATCAAGTCGCGTGTTTGCTGGCCCGAGGACGGCCCGGAACAGGCCAAGTCCGGCCGTAGCCTGGTATCAGTCGAACTGTTCGACCGCCTGGCCTGCCGCATCCGGCTCGAACACCCGGAGTTGGCCGCCGGCATGGCGGAGCGGATCCTCGACCAGGCACTGGCGTTCCTCGGCACCTGCGCCGTCTCGACGGAGCCGATCGGCCCTTCCGAACTCGTCGATATCGGATGGCACACGTTCATCCTGCACACGGCCGACTACGCCGACTTCTGCGACCGGATCGCCGGCCGATTCATCCACCACGTCCCGGACGAGCCGGACGGCGGGGCGGGGTCGCCGCTCGCCGCTTCGGTCGCGGCGATCCGGGCCAGCGGTTTCACGCTCGACCGAGCGCTGTGGTCCTCGGGCGCTGAGTGCACGCAGTGCTATGCCGGATGCACCGACAGCCCGACGCGCTGACCAGCCAGGGCCTCGCGCTGTGCCCGTCGCCGTATGCTGAACAGCCCGGCGACGGCACCGCGTGGAGGCTGATGGCATGCCCCGCTGCTCATGGCACGACCTGCCGCCCGATTTGCACCGCGCCGTGGAGGCTCGTGTCGGCCCCGTGACCGGGGTGCAGGATCTAGCAGCAGGGTCGGCGGCCCACCTGGTCAGCGTTTTGACGACGGCAGAAGGCCAGGTCTTCGTCAAGGGCGTCGGCGCCGGCACCCGCGCCGCGGTCATCCAAGGCCGCGAAGCTGCCATCAATCCCCACCTCCCCCGCGGATGCGTCCCGCGTCTGCGCTGGACTGTCCAGGATGAGGGCTGGCTCTTGCATGGCTACCAGTACATCCCCGGTCGGCACGCCGACCTGTCTCCAGGCTCCGGGGATCTACCGCTGGTGATCACGACCCTGAACGCGGTATGCGCCGCGCTGTCACCGTGCCCTGATCTCGACGTACCAGTGCAGCGCTTCGCCGACCGGTGGGCAGGCCGCATCCGCGCGGAGTATGTCGAGGGTGACACGTTGGTCCACACCGACCTCACGCCTCGCAACTTGCTTGTGGACGGCACACGGGCTTGGCTCGTCGACTGGGCCGGGCCCTGCGTCGGAGCGCCGTGGATCAGCGCCGCATTTCTCGCCGTACGGCTCATCCGTGCCGGCCACCACCCGCGAGACGCCGAGGTTCTGCTCCAAGATGCGACCGCCTGGAGCGTCGCGACGCCCGAGGCCCTCGACGCGTTCGCCGAGGCGTCGGCTCGGCTATGGCAGCAACGCGCCATCGAAATCGGCGCACCGCACCATGCCCCGCTCGCCGAGGCCGCTCATCGCTGGAATGAGTACCGGACCGATGCAAAGCTCGTCCGAGGTGCTCAGCCAAGCGCGTAGCGCAAGTTGGCACACTCGCACCGTCCTGGACGCTCCGGGCCGCAGATGGACACGAGCGGACGGGCGCGGACAGACCCGCGTCTGCGCGGACGCTCGGCCTCCGCGTCCATGACCGCACTCGGAAACAGGGCTGCCGAAAGCCCTTGACATGGGCTTTCGGCGGAGAGGTACTGGATACACGTTCCCCGTGCGGCTGTTGCTTGCCGGGCCACATAGGTCGATGCCGGGGCGCCCTGTCGGGCGCCTTTCGTCGTTCAGGGCCCGGAATCCGAGCCAATCGTCGACGCGAGGCCGACCGAGTGCCAGGAGGACCACGATGAAGGATCTTCTTCCGGCGAGTTGAGCCGCAGGCGGGGCCTCAGCTTGCCCCGACGTGACGAGTTCGGATGCCCGACCGGGCCCTGGGCTCCTGAGTTGCATCGCCGTCGATGTTCACCGTTTTGACACGACCACGTAGGCCGCGATCGTGGCGATGTCCGCTGCCCACGTCCGTCCGATCGCAGTTCTTTGACAACTCCACAGTGGATGAATCCTGGCCGCACTGGGCGGCCCGCCCAGCCGGGCGTAACCCGGCACGGTGGCCCCTGCCCGACGCGAAGGGCAGCGGTCGCTTTGTACCACCCGGTGCCGCCCTCCGGTGACACCGGCAAAGCCTGAACCCTCACCAAGGAGTTTCTCTTGCTCTCCCAATCCTTGCCTCCAGCCCTACCTGCGGGTAGTGCTGACAGATCCCGGCTTGACGCCCGTTCGGGAGTCCTGCTTGCCGTCCGCGTTGACGTCGGTCTTCAGCCGGACCCCCGGACCGACTTCTCCCTTGTTCTCACAACGCAGGTCACACCGCCTGTCAGCATCGTCGGCTTGTCCTCCGACAGACCCTGCATGGTCTCGGGTCTCTCCCCCCGGGACCACCTCCCCGGACGATCCGGGCCTGGTGCGCGCCTACCAGCCTCGGATCCGGCCCGACGGGTACGCCGAGTGGGTCGAGCACGGCGTGACGGTCCCGGTGTTCCTGGAGTACGACACCGGCGGCGAGCAGCTGCCGATCCTGGTCGACAAGCTGTACGGCTACCGGGACCTCTTCGCCAAGATCGGCCGGGTGTGGCCGGTGCTGTTCTCCCTGCACTCCGCCACCCGCGAACGAAACCTGCGCCGCCTGTTCGCCGACGAGCCGCCGGTCGTGCTGGTCGCGACCTGCGCCCGCGACATGCTCGAAACAGGTGGCCTGTGCCCCGCTGACGCCGTATGGGCGGCCGGGCACGGCGACGCCGGCCGCCTCCGGCTGGCCGATCTCTCCACCTTGACGGCCAACCTTCGCCACGGCTCGGAAGGCGAAGCAGCATGAGCGGCCTGTACCCGTCGTCGGAGTCCCGCCGACGCCTCCACGAAGGCGCTGACAGAAACCCGAGCGATCTGTCATCGCACGGGCAGGAACGGCTCTGGCCGCCCCGACAGAGCCCTGACAGATCCGAGCCCTTCCCACACCTCCTCAGCAGAGGTACCGTCCCGCGCCTTCCCTGGCCCGGCACGGCGAGAAGCGCCAGCCTGATCGCCGTCGCGCTGCGGGCAGGTCCGCGAGCCGGCGGTCCCCACGCCGCCGCGAACCTAGAACCTCAACCTTTGTTGAGGTCAAGTCGTGACCGATGGCAGGAGGCAACGGCGCCCAAGGGGTTGCTGAGCATCGGGAAGGTGAAGGTCAGCTTGCGCATGGCTCCCATTGACGGCTTTGCGGTCATGCGACCCGGCGGATGCAGCGGACGGCGAGGTAGAGCAGCAGGGCGGCGAGGGCGACGAAGATGCCCGTCTCGATGCCCTGGAACAACCAGAACCGGGTTCCGGGCTGGTAGAGCTGCCAGTTGTAGGCGCCCGAGGTGATGCCGAGGTCGGCGCCGCACGCGGCGCCCGGTCCGGTGGCGTCGGGCGCGCAGGCGATTTGCGCGCCGGCCGTGATCATCTTGCCGGAGGCGTCGCGGATGCCGTACGACAGGATCCAGTCGCCGGCGGCCGGGTTGGTCTGCTCGGTGGCGTCCTGGAGCGGGAAGGTCACGACGCGGGCGGGCAGGTAGTGCGGCCGGGCGAGCGTCGTCAGGGCGAGACGCAGCCCGAGGAACCCGACGAGAGTGGCGGTCATCGCCGGCAGCACCTTGGGCCAGATGGCGCCGGCGAGGATGCCGAGCGCGACTGCGAAGATCGTGTAGCCGATCGGGGCAGTGCCCTGCATGTCGAAGAAGAAGGTGTTGAAGCGGCCGTGCTGCCCGGCTTGACTCATCGGTGTCAGCCACCACGAGACACCCAGTCCGTAGACCGTCGAGGCGACGAGGGCGACGGCGCCGGCGAGCCCGAACTTGACCAGTGCCCAGCGTCTCCGGCTGACGCCCTGGGTCCAGACCATGCGGTGGGTGCCCTGCTCGATTTCACGGGCGACCAGCGGGGCACCCCAGAACAGCCCGACCAGCAGGGGCAGGACGAGGAACAGCACCCCGATCATGGTCATCACGCCGTACTGGCCGTTGAACTGGATGGACGCCTTGCCGCAGGTGTCGGCTTCGGCCGGGATCATCGAGGCTGAACCCAGCGCCCGGACGCAGTCGTCCATGCCCAGGTCGGCGAAGGTGTGGCGCATGGCCAGACCGGTGGGGACCATGAACACGGCGAGCAGCGCGAGGCCGATCGCGGCGAACAGTAATTGCTTGCGGTGCTGCCGCCAGGCGAGCCAGATCATGCCGGCACTTCCCACGCGGTCTGCGGCCGGGAGTCGGCGTCGCCGAGGTAGGCGAGGATGAGGTCTTCCAGAGTCACGTCGTACGCCTTCCATGCCGAATCCCGCAGCACAGCGTTCGTGCGGACCAGCAGCGTGGACTGCCGATCGGTGTGCTCGGCCCGCATCACCTGCGCGACCCCCGCGGGCAGCCGGCCGTCGCCCCGGGGGCCGGCGAGTTGCCGGTGCTCGGCGAGCAGGGCGCTGACGTCGCCGGCGAGCTTCACCCGCGAAGCGTGCAGCACGATCAGGTAATCGCAGGTGCGTTCGAGATCCGCCAGGATGTGCGAGGACAGCAGCACCGTGGTGCCCGTCTCGGCGACCACGCCCATCAGCGCTTGGAGGAACTCGCGCCGGCCCAGCGGGTCGATGCTGGCGACGGGTTCGTCGAGCAGCAGCAGCCGGGGGCGCTTGGCCATCGCCAGCGCGAGGGCGACCTGGGCCCGCTGACCGCCGGACAGCTTGCCGACCGGCTTGTCGTGCGGGATGCCGATCTGCGCCAGCCGGCGGTGCGCCAGCGCCGTGTCGAAGCGCCGATTCAGTTTGGCGCCCATGGTGAACAGCTCGTCTGCCGTGAAGTCGCGGTACAGCGGTGTGTCCTGTGCCACGAAGCCGACGTCGGACAGGACGGCGATGTCGTCGTACGGCGCCCGGCCGAACACCCGCACCGCGCCGGCGTCCGGCCGCAGCAGACCGACCGCCAGGTGCAACAGGGTGCTCTTGCCCGCTCCGTTGGGACCGACCAGCGCGGCCACCCTCCCCGCCGGAAGACGCAGCGAGCAGTCCCGCAACGCCCAGGCACTGCCGTACCTCTTGCCGAGCCGGTCAGCTTCGAGAACGATATCCATCCGTAACCCTTCCATCCTGCTCACGCGGTTGCGGGTTTCAGTTCTACGCAGACGGCGGTGTCAGGACGGTGTCGCCAGGTGACACCGTCCTGACACCCACGCGGTGGCATGGTGGGGACCATGCGCGTGCTCGTGGTCGAGGATTTCGAGGTGCTGGCCCGCACTGTGGGGGTCGGGTTGCGCCGTGAGGGCATGGCGGTCGACGTGGTCCTCGACGGCGAGGCGGCCCTCGATCACCTGGCCGTGACCAGCTATGACGTGGTGGTGCTCGACCGTGACCTGCCGGGCGTGCCCGGCGACCAGGTGTGCCGGCGGATCGTGGACGAGCACTCGGCGACCCGGGTACTGATGCTCACGGCGGCCTCGACGGTGAAACAGCGAGTCGACGGCCTGGGCCTCGGCGCCGACGACTACCTCGCCAAGCCCTTCGACTTCGCCGAGCTCGTCGCGCGGGTACGGGCGCTCGGCCGGCGGCCTGGCACGGCCGTGCCACCCGTCCTTGAGTACGGGGAGCTCACGCTCGACCCCGGCCGGCGGGTCGCGACACGCGACGGACGCCGGCTGGAGCTGAGCCCGAAGGAGTTCGCCGTCCTGGAATGCCTGCTCGCCGCACACGGCCGGCTCGTCCCGGCGGAGGATCTGCTCGAACGGGTCTGGGACGAGGCGGCCGACCCGTTCACCACCGCGGTGAAGACCACCATCCGCCGCCTGCGGACCAAACTCGGCGACCCCGCGATCATCCACACCGTTCGCGAGGGCGGCTACCGGATCGGCGAACCGTGATACGCCTCCGAATCCCCCGGCGGAGCCTGCACGTTCAGCTCACGCTGCTCTACGCCGTGCCCTTCCTGATCTCCGGCGTCCTGCTGCTCGCGATCCCGCTGCTGGGCAGCAACCAGGCCACCCCGGCGAACCCGGTCGCTGAGAACCCCGCCGGCGTCCCCGGCGACGGCGGTCACCTGGACCGGCAGTTCAGCACCTCGGCGTGGACCGTAGCCGCCATGGTGGTGGTCTCGCTGCTGCTCGGCTGGTTCGTCGCCGGCCGGTTTCTGCGTCCGCTGCGCACCATCACCGCCACCGCCCGGGAGATCTCCGTCAGCGACCTGCACCGCCGGATCGGCCGAACCGGTCTGCACAACGAGTTCACCGACCTGTCCGAGACACTCGACGACCTGTTCCAGCGGTTGCAGGCCGCTTTCGAGTCACAGCGGCACTTCGTCGCCAACGCCTCGCACGAACTGCGTACCCCGCTGACCGCCGAGCGGACGGTGCTCCAGGTCGCGCTCGCCGACCCGGACGCCACCGCCGAGAGGCTGCGGGCGGCCTGCCACGAGGTCCTCGCGCTCAACGGCCAACAGGAACGCCTCATCGAAGCGCTGCTGACCCTGGCACGCGGCGAACAGGGCCTCCAACTGCACACCCAGCTCGACGTCGCCGGCGTCGCGGCCGAGGTGGTGGCCGCCCGACAGCAGGATGCCGGCCGGCGAGGCATCCAGATGCACACCGCCCTCGATCGGGCACCAGCGACGGGCGACCCCGACCTGATCGAACGCCTGGTCGTCAACCTGGTCGACAACGCCGTGCGGCACAACACACCGGGCGGCTGGGTCGAGATCAGCACGACGAGCACGGCGACCGGCGGCGCCATCCGTGTCAGCAACTCCGGCCCGACGGTGCCGCCCGGTGAACTCGAGGCGCTGTTCCAACCTTTTCGGCAGATCGGCAACAGCCGGACCAGGCAACCCGACGGACTCGGGCACGGACTCGGTCTGGCCATCGTCCGAGCGATCGCCGACGCGCACGGGGCGACCCTCGACGCCCGGACCCGAGTCACCGGCGGGCTCGACATCGAAATCGGGTTCCCGGATGAACGAGCCGTCGACTGATGATGCTCTGCGGCATCCACCACGGCCAGGTGCTCGCCCTGCAGCGCGACGCGATGCGCTGCTGCGCGCTTGTTACACCGCCTCACTCGCGGTGGCCACAGGCGTACGGTTACGTTCCCGCGGATCACGTCCGGCGTGTGTGGACGGCCGCTCGACGCCGCCCGGCAGGCGCTGGCCGCGCCGGCGGGCACCGGGGCATTGTCGAGTCCGCCCGACTGGTCCTCTTTGACGAACAGACCCGCCATTGCCGAGCGCGTCCGAGCCGATTCGCTGGGTGACGAGACCACAAAGGACCGGCCTAGGATGAGGCTCAACGACGGGTGACAGGGGGATCACGCCATGTCCGACGAGCCGCGCATGTTCACGCCGACCGAGCCGACAGATGACGCCGCGGCCGGCCCACCGGCGCCCGCCCGCATCATCGAGCTGGCCGCCGGTTTCATGGTCTCGAAGACCCTGTTCGCGGCCATCGAGGTGGGACTGTTCGCGGCCGTCGCGCCCGACGGCCGGACCCCGGCCGAGCTGGCCGAGCGATGCTCCATTCCCGAGCGCAGCGCCCGCGCGATGGCCGACCTGCTGGCCGACGCGGGCCTGCTGGTGCGCGACGGCGGCCGATTCCGCAACGCGCCCGACGCCGAGGCGTTCCTCGCCGGGCGGGGCCCGTTCGACCTGCGGCCACTGGCCCGCTACTGGGATCTGGTGAGCTACCCGACCTGGCGGCACGCCACCGAGGCGTACCGCACCCGGCGCGGCCTGCGGCCGCAGCTCGACAAGACGCAGACCGAGGCGTACGAGTCGGCCGTCGCGCTGGTCACCGCCGAGACCGCCGCCGACCTGGCCCGCGGCTACGACTTCGGCCCGCACCGGCGGCTGCTCGACGTGGGCGGCGGCTACGGCACGTTCGTCAAGCCGATCCTCACCGCGTACCCCGGTCTCAGCGCGACCCTGGTCGACCTGCCGGAGGTGGCGTCGGCGGTCGCCGCGGAGGCGGCGGACGGGCCGCTCGCCGGCCGCCTCACCGCCGTCGGGCAGAACATCTTCGCCGAGCCGCTGCCCGGCGGGCACGATGCCGTGCTGGTCGCCAACGTGGTGCACCTGTTCCCGCCCGAGCAGATCGCCGAGCTGTTCCGCCGGGCGCGCGCGGCTGTCGCCCCCGGCGGGCGCCTGCTGCTGGTCGACTGGTGGCGCACCGACGTGGCGCCGCACCCGTCGGCACGGTTCGGCGCCGGCGAATTCCTGATGATCAGCGGCGGCGACCTGTACCAGGTGGACGAGGTCGCCGACTGGCTCGGCGCGACGGGTTGGCAGTTCGCCGGCCTGCACGAGCTGCCACCGCCCTCCGGCCTCATCGTGGCCGCGCCGGCTTGACGGCGTGGTCCGGCGCGCCGCCAGCCCGGCGGATGGGTCGGTGCGACCGTACGGGGTGCGTCGGTACCCGGCCCGCGGGGCGGCGGCCATCCGGCGGGCCAGGCTAGACACAGCAGAGCGGCAGAGAACGGCAAGCCGCGACGGGCCGCCCGACAGGAGAAGAAATCAGGTCTTCGCCCGGCGGACACAACCGCTTGACCCTGTGCTCCACCGGGTCGTCCACCGTGAGCGCATGCTCCGATTCGCGGCCCTCGGTGACTCCGTCACCAGCGGGTACGGCGATCCGATGCCCGGCGGCGGCTGGCGCGGCTGGGCGGCTCTGCTCGCCGAGGCCCTTCCCTGCGACACGTCCTTCCACAACCTCGCCGTCAGTGGCGCCCGCGTCGCTGACGTGGCCGAGCGGCAGTTGCCGGTCGCCCTCGAGCTCCGGCCCCACCTGGCGTCGGTGCTGGCCGGCATGAACGACACCCTGCGCGGCGACTACGACCCCGGCGACTTCGGGCACCGGCTCAACGCCGTGGTCGCGGCCCTGACCGCAGGCGGCGCCACGGTGCTGACGGCCCGACTGCCCGACCCGGGCCGCATGTTCGGCCTGCCAGGTGTCATCGCCCGTCCCCTGGGCCGCCGGATGGCCGCCCTCAACGACGCGGTCGACGAGATCGCCCGGCGCCACGCCACGATCCACGTCGACCTGGCCGGCGGCTCGGCCTACACCCGCACCCATTGGAGCGTCGACCGCCTGCACCCGAGCGAGGTCGGCCACCGCTTCCTGGCCCACCGCTTCGCCTCGGCCCTGCTGGAGGCGGGCCATCCCGTACGGCGCCTGCCCGGCCTGGCCGCCACCAACCCGGTGCCGTCCCTGAGCGAGCGGGTCTGGTGGATGGCCACCAAAGGCAACCAGTGGCTGCTGCGTCGCTCCACCGACCTGCTGCCCACCCTGGTCCAGCTGGCCGCCCGCGAATGGCGGGCCCCCGGCGGGGAGAACGCGCTCGTGGCCCACGAGGCAACCGATCAGCGTCAGTCCGCGCCGGCGTCCACCAGCGGGGCGGCCGGGACCTCGGCGCGGAACGGGACGGACAACAGCAGGCCGACGCTGATCCAGACGTAAGTGTTGCTGCCGATCGCGGCCAGGAAGCCGTCCGCTCCGGCCCACCAGAGCCAGACCACACTGCTGCTCAGAATGACGTAGACGGCGGACAAGGCGGCCAACCGGCGACGGGAGCCGGACCGCAGGGCGGCGTCGGTCAGCAGGAACAGGGCGGGCAGCAGCCAGACCAGGTGGTGCACCCAGGTGACCGGGCTGATCAGGCAGGCCAGGATGCCGGTCACCGCGAAACCGGCCACGTGGTCGGCCCGCTGGACGCGGAGGAACCAGACCGCGATGGTCAGGGCCACCGCGGCCAGCCAGAACGCGGACGGCAGGTCGAGGCGGGCCACCACGCCGCGCAGGGACTGGTTCGAGACGTATTCGAGGCGGCCGACCCGGTCGGTGTCCCACAGCGCGCCCAGCCAGAACTGGGCCGACGTGGCCGGGGCGACCAGGACGGCCAGCAGGGTGGCGCCGGCCGCGGTCCCGGTCGCGACCGCGGCCGCCCGGAACTGGCGGGTGACGATCAGGTAGCCGATGAAGACGATCGGCGTCAGTTTGATCGCGGAGGCCACGCCGATGAAGACGCCCGCCCAGCGCCGGCCCGCGGTCAGGGCCCGCAGGTCGAGGCAGACCAGCAGAAGCAGGGCCAAGTTGACCTGGCCGAAGCTGAACGTGTCGCGGGCAGGCTCGAAGATCAGCACCGCGAGGAACGCCAGCGAGCAGGCCATCCACAGCGGCCGGCCGTGCCGCCGGACGACGGGGGCCACGAACCAGCGCAGCAGAACGACGACGGCCGAGGCGTTGACGAGGAGGCTGCCCGCCACGGCGACCGGCCAGCTCGTCAGCGCGAGCGGGCTGAGGACCAGCGCGGCGAACGGCGGATAGGTGAAGCCGTACTCGGTGTTGCCGTAGAGGAACTCGTAGAGCTCGCCGCCGTCGAGCAGCCAGTAACGCACCGCGCCCCGATAGACGCCCAGGTCGAAGAACTCCCGGAAGGTCGGCACGGTCACCAGGAACACGCCGACGGTGACCGCCGCCACCGCCACGACCACGATTTGCCCGTACGGGCTCAGCAGCCTTCTCATCTTCAAGCCGCCAGCCGGGTGGCGGTGGGCGCGGCCACCAGACGCACGCCGGCGAAGGCGACGATGCCCAGCAACACGCCCAGGGCCGCCAGCAGGAACCGCTCGGCGTCGGCGGCGAACCCGTCGGGCAGCACCACCAGCACCAGCACCGCGCACGCGGCGGCCAGCAGACGACGGACCCAGCGCTGCCCGGCCGCGGCGGCCAGTGGCACCAGCCCCCAGATCACATACCAGGGGCGCAGCGCCGGGCCGAACACGACCACCGCGACCAGCACGATGCCCAGGCCGTAGAGCGGGCCGAGCCGGCCGAGGCAGGTCCACACCAGACCGGCGACGATCAAGGTGGCGAGCACACCGAGCCAGCGCCACAGGTTCACCACGAACACGTCGCCGACACCGTCGTCGCGCAGGATCCCGGCGGTCCAGCGGCCGAGCACGTTGGTCAGCGACAGGTTCCCGGGGGAGATCGGGGTGTCGAGGGCGGAGATCCAGCCGTACCCGGTGCCCGCGATCAGCGTGAGGGCAGCGGTCACCGCGGCCGCCGTCGCCCCCACCACGGCCGAGGCCCGCAGCCGCGGGAACCGGCCGGGCAGTTGTGCCGCCCAGATCACCGCAACCGCCACCAGCCCGAGCGCGGCGGGGGCCTTGACAAGCGTGGCCCCCACGACCAGCCCGGTGGCGACGATCGGCCGACGGCGGATCGCGGCGGCCAGACCGGCGGCGAGCAGCCCAACCATCAGCGCGTCGTTGTGCGCCCCGCCGACGAAGTGGATCAGCACGAGCGGGTTGAGCACGGTCAGCCACAACGCCGAGGCCGGCGTGATCCCGGCCTCCCGGGCCAGGATCGGCATCATGTACGCGAGCAGCGCCAGACCCGCCACGGCCAGCAGCCGCATCATGATCACGCCGGTCAGCAGGTGCTCGCCGATCGATGCGGTCAGCAGGTTCGCCAGAAGAAGGAACACCGGCCCGTACGGGCTGGGGGTGTGCTGCCAGATCTCGGGCACCTGCGCGGCGAAGAACCCACCGAGCGCCGACGGCCCGGCCCGATAGACGTCGTAGCCGTCGCCGAGCATCACGCCCTGGGCGATGTAGCTGTAGACGTCCCGGCTGAACAGGGGCGGCGCGACCAGCAGCGGAGCCGCCCACAGGGCGAGGGTCGGCCACTCGTTGCGTGCGGGACTGTTCCTGGTTGCCCGGCCGTACCACCACCAGGCCAGAAGCAGCAGGGCCAGCCCGCTGTAGACGCCGACCAGCCCGATCCGCACGTGCTTGAGGCCCGCGAAGAACGGAATCCCGATCGGCAGCGCCCCCGCGCCGAGGCCGCCGAGCGCCACCAGGCAGGATCCGGCCAACCCCGTGACCCGCGCCGGCATGGCATGATCTCTGAGCACGGCAGCACCATTTCAATGAAGGGTGTCGCCGCGGGGACAGGATGCCGTCCCCCACATGACGGGCCGATGGCAGGGCAGCCGCCACCCGTGTCCGGTTCCGGTCCGAGGCCCCGATCATGCCGACCTCACCGCCGCCGACAACAAACTGATGGGCCTCGACCGCACTATCCGCAACCGTCCCGCTGTTCGCCTTCCCGCGTGAACTACTCGTTGCGGTGTGACCCAGCGCCTCCGTCCGGGTCGCCGCCATCGAGCGCTCCCGTATGGCCCGCGACGTGGTCCGGGTGGGCCTCGCTGCGGATGGCAACAGCCGGCTCGACAACGCCCGCGGGCTTTCACCCATTCGGTTGAAACCCCTATCGGGTACTCCTTGGCCGCAGACGAACCGCGGAGGGAAGTACTGGCGGTCCGGCACGTCTTCCTTGCGCCAAAGTTCCTGGGAGTTACGGCGAAGCGCCCATCCGATGGGCATCCCGTGACGTATACAGGTTGCACGGCGTTACGTCGACGTGATCTCCGCCCGGGAGGATGCACTCCGCTGAGGTCCCAGCCATGTCCCCATGACCTGAAGCGCGAGGCTGCCCGTGCTCGTAACCGAAAGTTTGCCGACCGCTGCCGGCACAGGCGGAGGCATCGACGCACCGTTACGGGCTCGCCTCGCAGCGACTATCCGGTTACGCACAGAGAGCTTTGGTTCGATCGCCTACGTGCCCGAAAGAGACCATTTCTACGCGCTCGACCGGGAGTACGGGTCGGCACTCCAAAGGTTAGCCACGGGAGAGGCACGCCCGGTTCGTCCCGCCCACCGCGAAATGGTGACCGCGATGGCGGAGGCCGGCATCTGCGAGACCGAGCCGCCGACTCCGCAACGAGCCTTCTACGGCCGTTCCCTGCTCGGCGCCTTTCCCGGCGGCATTCCGTCGATCAAGGCTCCCATGGTGGTCAACTGCTTCACCACGGCACAGTGTCCATTACGCTGCACATATTGCCACGCCGACGATCTCATGAAGTCCTATCGTGAGGACGAGAACTCGGATTGGATTGACGAGGTCATCCGGGTCGCGGCGGCTACGCCGGCCATGGTCGGGGTCGTGACCGGCGGCGAGCCGCTGGCCAGCCCGGGGAACGCCAAGCGCTTGCTCACCGCGCTGGCCAGGGATAAGGCGGTAGTGCTGGACACGTCCGGCGTGGGCGACTTCGGCAGTCTGGTGCCGGCGCTGCGGCATAACAACGCCCATGTGCGTTTCTCGCTCGACAGCGCGCACCCCTCGATCAACGATCGACTTCGCCCGATCAATCGGCGGCAGGTCCCCTTGGGCACCAGTTCGTTCCGAAAAGCGATCGAGGGCGTTCGGCTGGCCGTGAGCGAAGGAGTGGCCTGCAGCGTGCAGACCGTCGTGACGGCACGAAACTCGGATTCCGCCAGCCTCACGGAGCTGCGCGACATGCTTCTCGAGGCCGGGGTGCGCACCTGGGCATTGCACATCGTCGTGCCGGCCGGTAAGGCCGCTCAGCGACCCAAGGGGCTGTTGATCGGCGACGACGGGGTGGCCACACTTACCCGCCTGGTCGCCGACACCGCGTCTCAGCGCCTGCCCATCGACATTCGCGTGACCAGCACCCACCGTCAACCGAATTCGACGCTTCTGATCAGCGCCAAGGGGGAGCTGGCGATCCAGCGCCGAGATGGCGCCGGCAAGAAGATCCTCCGGGTGGGCCGGGTGATGGCCCGTCGGCGTCTGCTGCGGCAGTTCCGGCGACACGTCGACACCGCCGGACACGCCAGCCGCTATCTGAACGGCACGCTGGATCTCTATCCGAAGTACGTAACCGCCGGACTGCCGGCTATTACCGTCGCTGTTTGAGCCACTGGCTCGCGGCTTCGGCCACCATCACGCCGATCGCCTCATCGTCGCCCTTGTCGCGAATCACGCGGGCGGGAATGTCACCGGCGGCGCCCACCTCACGCAGCCACGGCTCGGCCAGGGCCAAACGGTTCTCGGCGCGGAAGACGGCGATGACTCGCCTGGCCGCCGCGAGGCGCGACGCTACGTCCCGGCGCTTCTCACTGTCCTCGGAGAGCCAGTGCCGGTATTCGCCGAGCGAGTTGGCACCGGCCAGATAAGCGACGAGGGCGAGGTCGAGGACCGCCGCGCACACCTTGGCGTCACGTGACAGATCCAGCACCGGTCCTTCGACGGCGGATGCGCTTGCGGCCATGACTCGAAGGTAGTGGGCGGAGAGCAAGCGCGCAGTGGTCCGGCCGGCCGATTGTCACCCGCACGATGCGCCTTTGTACAGGTCAGTGGCTCGACGTGCCAGCATCTCGAGGGCGTCGCCGCGCTCGGCGAGCGCGGTTGCGAAGGTGGCCCACGAGTCGATCACATAATCGCCGAGCGTAGGCAGATCCTGGCTGGTGAGGTAGGTCGGAAGCAACACAGCATTCTGGAACAGCCAGTGGATGTAACGGCCTTCATCCTCCCAGTAAGCCAAATCGTGGACCTGGTTCAGATGATCGCGTAACTCCGCCAGCGAGTCCCAGCGCACCATCCCCGACTCATGGGACAAGCTCTTGATACGTGGGTTGTAGAGCTGGCTGACCCCCATGCTGTAGAGCTGCCGCCACTGCTCCCAGAACAGGCCCTCGTCCCATCCGCTGAGTGTGATCACCGAGCTGGTCCGGTGCTCGTAGAGCAGTTTATGGAGATATGCGAAAATCGTCGTCGGCGTGAGCATGCGGTCGGCGTAGTGGCGCTGCAGGTCCTGGACGATCTGCTCAGCCTTCCCGGCGATTTCGTCAAGCTCGTACAGGGCCAGTTGTGGGACCGCCTTGATCGCGGCGAGCGCCGTGTACAGCGATTCCTGCCGCCCGTAGAACTTCCGGGCCACGCGCCACGGGTCGATCGGACGCAAGAGGGCCTCGTCGGCGGGCGGTCCGATCCCGTCGACGAACTCTGCGAGCGATTGCACCCGCACGTCGGCCTCCGGCTCGACGTGACCGACCCAGCGACGCAGATCCGCTTCGAAGGAGGGACGTGGGTCGTCGCCGGCGGGGACGCTCAGATCGTCCAGGGCGATGACGATCCGGGCGCCTCTGCTCGCCAGCGCACCCGCCACGAATCCTTGCACCATGTGGATTACCGACGTGCGGCGGCGCAGCCGAATCGGCCAGTAGACGACCTTTGGCGCACCGTCCGAGGGTCGGGACTCCGCTGCCCATTCCACCCGCCAGGCGAACCTGCGCTCCAACTCGCGAAGTAGAGCACGCGCGTCCGCCGGAGGCTTACTGTCCGGCTGGGAGACGAACAGGCGCTCCCACTTGGGATGACGCACTTGAACGTTCGGCTCGGACGGCACCGCGACCCCGAGCCCATCGGCGAGAGCGGGCAGCAGGCGGGAGTTGTCAACCGGGAATACATGGCTCAGCTGCGGGCAGTCGGGCAACATCGTAGGCACCGACGTGCTTTGGCCGTGCGAAAACCAGATCACCGGCGCCGGCTCCGGCATCGCCTCGATTGCCGCCCGGATCGTGCCCGACCGATCACTCGCGCCGAGCACGCACACCAGATCGCCCTCGAGCAGGGGAGCGACCGCCTGACTGATCGAGCGCGTGGCGTCCTCGTCGAGAACGTGGCTGAGGTGCGCCGCGGCGGACAGCGGCAGCGAACGCCAGAAGCCGTGCAGGTGATGGACGAGGACCGTGCCGTCGTCGGGATCGGCATCGTCCTCGCCGGCCAGGCGGGTGTCCGCGCGCCCGCCCGCCCGGCGGATCGCGATCTCCATCAGTGGATCAATGTTCGTCGTGAGGATACGTCGGCCGAACAACTCGGGGCGTGCGACGAGCAGCGCCCCAAGCGCCCGCACCGACGCCGGCATCCGCCATGACTTGTCGTCGTTCTCCAGGCTCTCGCCTACCTCGTACGTCATCGGCTGCCAGAACCCGCGGCGGCCCAGCGCCGTGGCGCGCGGGTCCTGCGGCCTGTACTGCAGCAGGACCGCCTGCTGGGCGATCGCGTCGAACTCGTCCGCCGAGAGCCAGCCGGTCAGTACCCTCCGGTACTCCGGATAGAGCGCGCCGGGCGACCGCCCGGCGCAGTCCTTACAAGCCTGATCGAGGGCCCGCTTGAGATCCCCGTCGTCGTTGCGCCCTTCCGCGAAACGGTTCGCCAGCTTGACGAAGTCGGACACCCGGGGAATGTGCTGATCGTCGAGTCCTGAGCCGACCACCAGCGTGACGCACTCGCCCCTGTCGTCCATCCTTTGCAGCCGGCTGATCAGGGCGGAGGCGGCCTGCTCTGTCACCCCGCGCTCCTCGTGAACGTCGCGCGGACCGCGGAGACATCGGCCACGCTCAGCTCGCCGTTGTTGATGAGCTGTTCCAGGCCACCGGGCCCCCATCCGAGATAGCCGCGGAAGATCCGCATTTCGGCCACGCGTTCGCGCACCTCGGGCTGCGCGTCGCTGAGCTGCAGAGAGCCGAGGTTGTCCCGGATCTCGGTGTACCGGATCGGCTTCTCTGCTCCGGACTTGATGCGGACCAGCGCGATGAAGCCGTCCCGGGCAAGCGGACCACCGTCGTACAGTCGCGGCGGCTGCGTGATCTTCGGTCGCCAGTGCCTCATCGACGGGTCCAGTTCCTCGCCGGGCCGGTTCAGACGTACGCCGATCGCGCCGGTTTCGTCGTGCCGCAGGACGAGCATCCGGACACCGCGTAGTTCGGGATCGGTGACGCTGTTGTTGGCGTCCAACACACACCCTGTCTTGTGTCGTCGGTTGATCCGGATGTTGCGCGCCAGCGGGATACCACCGCCCGAGTTGCTCAGACGCAGCTCCGGCCGCTGGTAACCGCCGTTGGTCAACCGCCCCTCCACCTCGTCGGCGATCGCCTGCAGGGTCAGCACGGGTGTGCTCAGCGCCGAGCCCGCGGTGAGAATGTCGAGCAGTGCACCGGTGAAGGCAGTGTTGCGATGCCCCGCCGGAGCAGTGGCTGCTTTGTTGGCGCCGACCGCCGCCCACAGGCACAGGTCCTCAGTGTCGTGGTGTTTGAGCCGGCTAGCGGCATCCGCAGCCGACACCACCTCGCGCCCGCCGCGCCCAGCGAGACAACAGTCGATTATGATCACCATGCGCTGAGTGCCGCTCTCCTCAGTGGCCTCTCGCAGCTTGGCGTACGAGACGGTCTTCTCGTCCGGGCGCCGCGGATCGGTGCCGGGCAGGGCGAGCATGAGATCGCCGGCGTGGATGAGGCCGTGTCCGGCGTAGTAGTAGAGCAACAGGCCGTCGGACGCGGTGGCGCTTGCCGCAGTGCGCAAGGCTTCGATGATGGCTTGCGGGTCGGTTTCGTCGGTGAACTCGGTGATGTGCTCAGGCGGCAGCCCCCAGATGTCCGCGTCGGTGAGTGCTCGACGCAAATCTGTGAGGTTGTCCTGGACCGACGGCAGGCGGTTCAGCTTGTCGAATTTCGATGAGCCGATCAGCACTGCGCGGGAGTTCGTCGGATTCGCCACGTCCATCGTGCGGTCAGCCGCTCTCCAACCTGCGCGCCATCTCGGCGATGGCGCTGGGGTCCGGATCGGTCGACTCGATCCGCACAACCGTGCCGTCAGGACGCTCCTGAGTGATGGTGAACGCCGCCGGCGCGGACCGGGTACGGCGCCAGTTGAGGATTTGGACGAGCAGATTGCCGGCGGTCAGAGTGCTGGTGATGGCAAGCGACAGCACCTGGATGTCGACCCCCTGGTCCTCCGGATCCGCGGACCGGCCGTAGCGTAGATCGCCGTCGCGCTGGACGTCCCGGTCCGCTGCCAACCACTCGCGCAGGGATTCCGTCTCCTCCGCACTCGCTTCCACTCGGAGTTCTAGTCGCACATCTTTGTCCTAGTTCTGAGATCGAGGGGCAGAAAGAACATATCGAATCGGATACGCGCTGTCACCATTCGTAATCGTCGAGAAACGGCCGATCGGTCTGACCAGCGGCTAGTAGTCCCAGCGCAGAAAAGTTCGGACAAAACGTGGAGGCGTTCCGCGTTCGCCGCCTTCGCACGCCACCGATCCCCAACTCTGGGCGCGGCCGAGCAACACGGACCCGCACGGTCGCGCCACCGACCCGTAGGCGTTCCCGCGATGTGGTCCTGAGCAGGGGATACATTGGTCGATTCGGGTCTGGGGGACGCGCTGCGTGCAGCGCACCGCGAAGGGGTGGCGCACAATGACGGCACCACCTTCGGAACCTACGAACGCCTCAGCAGCGACCCCGACTCGAGGACATCGACCACCTGACCGCTTGCGCAAGCGGTCGATCACCGGCCCACCCATGGTGGTTCGTCGGTCAGGTCGACGAAGGAGCCGCTCCAGCCGTGACTCCATCGGCGCGCCTCGTACTCGCCCAGCTCAGCGTAGATCGGCCCGGCCCATTCGAGGCTCAGCCCGCACCGGCGTCGCCTTCAGGCACGGGTTCGAACCGTGACACCTCCGGCCGCCGGCCGTCCGGCATATGAGGCAGGGACTGGCTCGCGACCGCCACCCAGACGGTCGGCCGAGGCGACCTCGTCGGCATCGCCAGATAGCGGGTCAGCGTGTTGCCGCCGTCCCAGCCGATCCAGGACTCCCACTCCACCACGCCCCGGAAGGATCTAGGGCCGGAGACGTCCGCCTGAAGGTCGAGGTTCGCGCGAATGACGTCATGGATGAACGCCGTTGCTTTCTGGGGGAACATGTCGCCCGTTGTGGGCCGCCCGGCGCAAAGCCGTCACAGCATGGACATCGCGGTCGTCAAGACGCTTCGACGACACCCTCGTGGCGAGCCAGGCTCGGGCGTCGACATCGGTGAGGCGACACCCGGCTTAATAGATCTTGAGGAAGGTCACCGCTCCCTCATCAAGCCTGACTTCTTTCTCCTTGGCGAAGTTCACTCGGCGCTCTTCGTCGATCACGACGTATCCGGCGTTGTTTCCTGACCACAAACGCGTGGCACGCCGGATGTAGAGCTGGTCGTCCTCGCCCGCATTGGCCCAGCACCTGCTGTCCTCGTACTCGAAACCGTCGCTGGTCCACGACCAGTACCAGATCCGGAGGTAGCCGCCTTCGTTGCAGGCCACCAGGTTGAGTGCATACGCGGGCGCCGCCGGAACGACGGCGGCCAGGCTCAGCAGCATGGCGCCAGCCAGCATCCGCAGGTTTCGGGACCATGTCTTCACAGATTCCCCCCACACAGTTGATGTTGATGAAACGATATGCGTCGATTTTTGGGGAGGATTGAATTCGCCGTGAACTTCTGTGGAGCAGTTCATTCCTCGTGACGGCCGCCCACAGATGGAACGGGGAAGGCATCTGCTTGCCGGGTCAGGCGTTGAGGAACATCAGGACGGCGAGGACGCGGCGGTTGTCGTCGTCGGACGGTGGCATGCGCAGCTTGGTGAAGATGTTGTTGATGTGTTTGCTGACAACCTTCTCGGTGATGAAGAGCTGGGCGGCCACCGCGGCGTTGGAGCGGCCCTCCGCGATGAGCCGTAACACCTCGTGCTCGCGGGCGGTCAGGCCGGCCAGGGGTTCGCGGCGGGCCAGCATCTGGGCGACCACCTCGGGGTCGAAGGCGGTGCCGCCGCCGGCGACCTGCTGCACCGTGGCGACGAACTGTTCGACGTCGGAGACGCGTTCCTTGAGCAGGTAGCCGACTCCCCCGGCCTGGTCGGTGAGCAACTCGCGGGCGTACAGGGGTTCGACGTGCTGGGACAGCACCAGGACGGGCAGGCCGGGGATCTGGGTGCGGGCGGCGATGGCGGCCTTCAGCCCCTCGTCGGTCTGGGTGGGCGGCAGCCGTACGTCGATGATCGCCACGTCGGGGCGGTGCCGCAGCAGCGCGGGCAGCAGCGCCGGGCCGTTGTCGATGGCGTCGACCACCTCGAAGTCGAAGGCCTTGAGCAGGCGGGTCAACCCGTCGCGGAGCAGGGTCAGGTCCTCGGCGATGACGACACGCACGGCAGCTCCATGGTCACGACGGTGGGACCGCCCGGCGGGGACGTGACGGACATCGTCCCATCGAAGGCGTCGAGCCGTCGTTCGATCCCCTGCAGTCCGGTGCCGTGCCGCGGGTCGGCGCCGCCGTCGCCGTCGTCGCCGACCTCCGCGAACAGCACGCCGCCGGTGTGCCGCAGGGTGACCCAGGCCGTACGGGCGTTGCTGTGCCGGATGACGTTGGCGAGCGTCTCGGCCACCGCGAAGTACAACGCCGACTCGACCGGGGTGTCGAGGCGGCTGGGCAGGTGCGAGGTGACCGTGGTGCGTACCGGCAGGCTCATGGCCAGGGCTTGGACGGCGCCTTCGAGCCCGCGCTCGGCCAGCACCGGCGGGTGGATGCCGCGGACCAGGTGGCGCAGCTCGACCAGGGCGGTGGTGCTGGTCGCGCGGGCCTCGGCCAGCAGTTTGAGCGCGGCGGCGGGGTCGCGCAGCACGAGCCGTTCGGCCAGCCCGATCGTCATTCCTACGGCAACCATGCGGGCCTGGGCGCCGTCGTGCAGGTCGCGTTCGATCCGGCGCAGTTCCACGGCCTGCGCGTCGATCGCGCCGGCCCGGGACTCGGTCAGGTGCGCCACCCGGAGCCGCAGTTCGGCGCCCCGGGTCGGCGCGAGGAACAGCCGCGCGAACCGCAGGTTCACCGTACGGAGCAACGGCGCCACGATCAGCCCGACCGTCACCACGACCAGGCCTTGGGGCAGCGCCAGCCAAGCCTCGGCGAGGTTGGTGGTGGGCCAGAACAGGCCGTACCCGAACCAGATGCCGCCCAGGAACAGCCACAGCGGGACCAGCAGAACACCGGCCAGGCCGTACCCGGTGATCGTCAGGACCAGCAGGCCCAGCCCGATGGCGACGAGCGCGCCGGGCAGGAGCCAGGCCGCGTCACGCCAGGTGGCCGGATCGGTGAGCAGCCACCGCAGCCACTGCCTGTCCCCCACCTCGGCGGGATCCGGCCGGGGCGTGTAGGGCCGCCGCATCGGCACACCGGCCCGGGTGCCGATGCGGCGTTCGAGGTCGGCGCGCCACCGGACGACCGTGGTGGCCAGCCCGAGGAACTCGGGGCCGAGCACCGGCACCGGGCCGAGCACCAACCCCACCAGCCACAGCCCCAGCACGGCCGGGTTGAGCAGGGCGAGGCCGATCGCGAACAATCCGTCCGCGACGGCGCTCAGGCCGGTGCGCACCCGGCCCCGGATAGTCATGACACCATCATGGCTCGGCGGCCGCGGGAAAGCAGACGACCAGGGGTGCCAGCACCCCCACCCGGGTGGGGCCTCGCACTCCCGACCGGACGGCCCGGCTCGATCAGACTGGACCGATGACGGCAATCACGGTGCGACCACGGGCGAGCACGGCCAGCGATTTCGCGGCTCTGAAGCGGAAGGTCGACGCGGCCGGGCTGCTGCGGCGGCAACCCGCCTATTACGCCCTGCGTCTCGCTGTCGTCGGCGCGATGTTCGCCGGCGGCTGGGCCGCCTTCTTCCTGATCGGCTCGTCGTGGTGGACGCTGCTGGTGGCGGTCTTCCTCGCGGTGACCTTCAGCCAGGTCGGCCTGGTCGCGCACGACCTGGCGCACCGTCAGGTCTTCCGCACCAAACGGCCCAGCGAGATCGCCGGCCGGATCAGCGCCAACCTGGGTGTGGGCATGAGTTACGGCTGGTGGATGGACAAGCACACCCGCCACCACAACAACCCCAACCACGACGACCTCGACCCCGACGTCGCCCCCGAGGTGCTGATCTGGGCCACCGAGTCGGCGTTGGGCCGGCGAGGGCTGGCCGGTTTCGTCACCCGGCATCAGGCGGGGCTTTTCTTCCCGCTGCTGACGCTGCTCAGCACCGATCTGAAGGTGTCCAGCATCAAGGCGCTCCGGGTCGGCGTGGTGAAACGGCCGGTGCTCGAGTCGGTGCTGCTGGGAATCCACGCCGCTGCCTACCTGTCGGCGTTGTTCGTGGTGCTGTCGCCGCTGCAGGCCCTCGCGTTCCTGGTCGTGCATCAGGGGCTGTTCGGCGTCTACCTGGGCATGACGTTCGCCCCCAACCACAAGGGCATGCCGCACCCGGACGGCACCGAGGACTATCTGCGCAAGCAGGTGGTGACCTCCCGCAACGTGCGGGGTGGCTGGTTCGTCGACATCGCGCTGGGCGGACTGAACTATCAGATCGAGCACCACCTGTTCCCGGGGATGCCGACCCCGAACCTGCGTAAGGCCCAGCCGATCGTCCGCGCGCACTGCGAGCAGGTCGGCGTCCCGTACGTGGAAACCGGTCTGATCGAGTCGTACCGGCAGGCGCTGCGGCATCTGCACGAGGTCGGCGCTCCGTTGCGGGCGAGCCGCGCCCGGTGAAACCCGCCGTTGGGCCGGCGCCGCGGCATATGACGGTTGTGCGAAAAAGCTGAACGGGGGTCGCTGAAAGGACCGGTCAAGCCCGAGAATGTGAGCCGATCATGGGGTGGACACCGGCTGTCACCATGGGTTCACGACCACGGGACGGGGGACGGTCCGGAGCATGGGGTTTGTCGACGCTGCGCTGAGTTTCCCGACCGTTCTCCTCACTCCCCTGCTCGTCGTGGTCATCGGGTTCTGGATTGTTGTCATCGTGGGCGGCGCGGACCCGGATGCGGGGTCGGAGGCCGGTGACGGTGGCCCGCTCGACTTCGCCGGGCTGGGTGGCGTGCCGGCGCCCATCACGCTGTCGTTGCTGGTGGCGTTCGCCTGGTTCGCCAGCCTGGCCGGCGGTGAGTTCCACGGGCCGATCCCCCTCTGGGCCGTGCTGCTCGCCGCCGTCGCCGTGGCCTGGGTGCTCACCCGCATCCTGGTGATTCCGCTGCGCAAGATGCTCCCGGACGGGCCGGACGCCTCCCGCGCCGACTTCGTGGGGCTCACCTGCGTCATCCGCACCGGGCGGGTGACCGACACGTTCGGCCAGGCCGAGGTGCACGCGCCGGACGGGTCGTCGGCGATCGTTCAGGTACGGCAGGCCGGCCACGACGATCTGCGTGCCGGTTCTGAGGCTCTTCTTTACGACTTCGACCCGGACGGCGAGTTCTTCTGGGTCGTTCCCACCGATATCGCAACAAGGGGTCATTGATGGACGTTGTCTCCACCGGGTTCGGTGTGCTCGCAGCCGTGGTGCTGCTCGTGGCCATCGGTGTGCTGTTCTTCGTCAGCCGCATGTTCCGCAAGGTCGAGCAGGGCAAGGCGCTGATCGTGTCGAAGGTGCGCCGCGTCGACGTGACGTTCACCGGCGCGATCGTGCTGCCGGTGCTGCACAAGGCCGAGATCATGGACATCTCGGTCAAGACGATCGAGATCACCCGGACCGGGCGTGAGGGTCTGATCTGCAAGGACAACATCCGGGCGGACATCCGGATCACGTTCTTCGTGCGGGTCAACAAGACCACCGAGGACGTCATCAAGGTGGCCCAGGCCATCGGCACCGACCGGGCCAGCAGCGAGTCGACGCTGCAGGAGCTGTTCAACGCCAAGTTCTCCGAGGCGCTGAAGACGGTGGGCAAGCAGCTCGACTTCGTCGACCTGTACACCCGGCGCAACGACTTCCGCGACCAGATCATCGAGGTGATCGGCACCGACCTCAACGGGTACAGCCTGGAGGACGCGGCGATCGACTTCCTCGAGCAGACGCCGCTGGGCTCGATGGACCCGAAGAACATCCTCGACGCGCAGGGCATCCGGAAGATCACCGAGCTGACCGCGATCGAGGCGGTGCGCACGAACGACTACCGGCGCAACGAGGAGAAGGAGATCACCCGCCAGAACGTGGACGCCAAGGAGGCGATCCTCGAGCTGGAGCGCCGGCAGGCCGACGCGGAGATCAAGCAGCGCCGCGAGATCGAGACCATGCGGGCCCGCGAGGAGGCCGAGATCGCCCTGGCCCACGCCGAGGAGCGGCTGCGCGCCGAGGGCGCCCGGCTCAAGACCGACCAGCAGCTGGGTGTTCAGGAGGAGAACAAGCGCCGCGAGATCGCGGTGGCCGAGAAGAACCGCGAGCGGGTCATCGCCATCGAGACCGAGCGCATCGAGAAGGACCGCATGCTCGAGGTGATCGGCCGCGACCGCGAGACCGAGCTGTCCACGATCTCGAAGGACAAGGAGGTCGAGGCGGAGAAGCGGCTCATGGCCGAGGTGATCCGGGAGCGGATCGCGGTCGAGAAGACGGTCGCCGAGCAGGAGGAGAACATCAAGCGCCTGCGTACGGTCGAGGAGGCCGAGCGCACCCGCCAGGCCGTCGTCATCCAGGCCGAGGCCGAGGCGCAGGAGTCCCTGGTCAAGGACATCAAGGCGGCCGAGGCGGCGGAGGCCGCGGCCAAGTTCAAGGCCCGCGAGGAAGTGCTGCTGGCCGAGGCGCGTCAGCAAGCCGCCGAGCTCGACGCCCGCTCGAAGATCCGGCTGGCCGAGGGCACGCAGGCCGAGGCGGCCGCGGCCGGGCTGGCCGACGTGCAGGTGCGCGAGCGCAATGCCGAGGTGATCGAGAAGACCGGCCGGGCCGAGGCTGCCGTCGAGCGCGAGAAGGCGCTGGTGGCCGCGGAGGCGATCCGCGAGAAACTGAAGGGCGAGGCCGAGGGCCTGCAGGACAAGGCGGGCGCGATGGCGGCCCTGGACGACGCCACCCGCGAGCACGAGGAGTACCGCCTGCGGCTGGAGATGGAGAAGGAGATCCGGCTGGCCGGCATCACCGTGCACCGCGAGGTGGCCGAGGCGCAGGCCAAGGTGCTCTCGGCGGGGCTGGAGAAGGCCGACATCGACATCGTCGGCGGCGACTCGATGTTCTTCGACAAGCTGATCGGCTCGATCGCCCTGGGCAAGAGCGTGGACGGCTTCGTCGAGAACTCGACGGTGGCTCAGAGCCTCGGCGCCCGCTACCTCGACGGCACGGCCAGTTTCGCCGACGACCTGGGCCGCGTGGTCGGCTCGGTGTCGACGTCCGACGTGGCCAACGTCAGCCTGGCCGCCTTCCTCACCCAGCAGATCAAGAACGGCGGCAAGGACGCCGGCAAGCTGCGTGAGCTGCTGGCCGCCGCGCAGGAGATGGGTATCGCCGACGGCAAGGTGCCGGCGGCCCGGTGACCGCGGAGACCATTGACGCCGGCACCTACGAGGTGCTGCGCGGCCGGCTGGGGGCGCGTGCGCGCGAACTGGCCGGCCGCGCGGAGGCCCTGAACGCCCGGCGGATCGAGACGTTCGGCGGGCGCGGGACCACGCTGCTGCACACCGACCGGATCCGGACCGAGAACAACTGTGTGCCGCGCGACATCGCGCAGGTCGGCGGCGTCATGCTGTTCGGCTACAACGTGTTCATCGGGCTCAAGACCGAGACGTCGATCGCCGACGTGTTCGCGGTGCACCGGTTCACCGGCAAGACTTTCGAGCCGGCCACGCTGCCCGGGCTGCTCGACGACCCGGCGTTCGAACGCGACTTCGCCGAGCTGTACCGCTATTACAAGCAGACGAAGCTGCAGCAGCTGCGCCGGATCGAGAACCTGCTGCTGGCCGTCTTCCAGACCGGCGCGCGCGGCGACGACCTCAAGGTGCTGCGCTGGCGGGTCGGCGCCGACGGCTCCGTGTCCTACGTGGACAACCGCGGCGAGCGTGACCACGTCTTCCCGCCGCAGCACGACTTCGAGTGGATCGTCACCGGCCGCGAGCACCACGTGCTGGGCCGGCACCCGCACGTGTCGATCGAGGATCAGGTCTTCGTCGAGACGGTCGGCGGCTCGCTGACGGTCAAGGTCGAGAACAACACCGAGAACGGCGAGGGGATCTTCTCCGAGCCGGTCGACGAGCCGCTGCAGAGCCTCGCCGACGCGGGGATCTCGTACGCCCGGGTCGGGCCCCTGATTCTGCTGCGCGTCCTCCCGTACCAGGAAACGGTCTTCCGCTTCTTGGTCTTCAACACCCGCACCAAGGACGTGCGCCGCCTCGACGGGATCGGGCAGGCCTGCCGCCGCCTGCCGGACGACCAGGGCGTCATCTTCCCGGGCGGCTACTACCTGGCCACCGGGGCCGCGAAGACGTTCGACGCGGACACCACCGACCTCGAGTTCGAGCGCGCGATCCACTCGGTCAACGGCGAGGACGTGCTGTACGTCTTCCACGCCCGCACCACCGGCCGCTATCTGCTGCTGCCGTACAACGTGATCCGCAAGGAAGTCGCCACCCCGATCGTCGGCAACGGCTACTCGCTGTTCGACGACGGCACCCTGGTGGTGTTCCGCACCACCACCGACGAGCCGGCCCGCGTGCACCCGATGCAGGTGTGGCAGACCCCGTACGAGTCGGACACGCACGCCGCCACGCGACCGGCCGGGGACGGCCCGCTCGACCGGATCGGCAACGCGGACCTCGTACGGGGAATTGCCGACGCGCTCGCCGTGGACCGCATGGTCGAGGAGATGAGCCCGTCCGGGCCGGTCTTCGAGGCGATCATCGCGGCCTGCGCCCGGGTCGCGGACAGTTATCACTGGCTGGGCGACCCCGAGCTGGAGAACCTGGGCGAGCCGCTGGCCGAGGTGCGCGCCACCGCCGAGCAGGTGCTCGACGAGTTCGAGTCGGTGCAGGTGCTGACCGCGCAGGCGGCCGACGCGGTGACCGCGGCCGAGAGCAACGCCGCCTCGCTGATCGGCAAGGCCCGCGCCGAGAACCCGACCACCACCGGCGGCTGGGTGGCCCAGCTCGGCGGGCTGCGCCAGGAGCAGGGACGGCTGGCCGGGCTGCGCGAGATGCGTTACGCCGACGGTGCTCGCATCGACGCCGTGGACGCCAACCTGTCGGCGGCGGTCGACGAGACGGCCCGCCGCGCGGTCGAGCACCTGCAGCGGCCGGACGCGTTCGCCGACTACGAGTCCACGGTGGAGGATCTGGTCGTGTCGGCCGGCGCAATCGCCACCACGGCCGAGGCCGAGCCGGTCACGGCCCGCATAGCCGAGCAGTTCGACGGTCTGCAGGCGGTCACCGAAGTGGTCGGCGGTCTCGACATCGCCGACGCCACCGTACGGGTCGGCATCCTCGAACGCCTCGGCACCGTGCTGGGCGGGCTCAACCGGGCCCGCGCCACCGTCGAGGGCCGCCGCCGGGAACTGGCCGCGCAGGAGGGCCGGGCCGAGTTCGCCGCCGAGTTCGCGCTGTTCGGGCAGGCGGTCAGCGGCGCGCTGGCGGCCGCCGACACCCCCGAACGCTGCGACGAGCACCTGACCCGGCTGATGGCGCAGATCGAGACGCTGGAGACCCGGTTCGGCGAGTTCGCCGACTTCGCCGAGCAGCTCGCCACCAAACGCACCGAGGTCTACGAGGCGATCTCCGGCCGCCGCCAGGCTTTGCTGGACGAGCAGGCGCGCCGGGCCGACCGGATGGCCGACTCGGCCCGGCGCATCCTCGACACCGTGCGCCGCCGGGTCGGCACGCTGACCGACACCGACCAGGTCAACACGTACTTCGCCACCGACCCGATGGTGGCCAAGCTGCGTTCGATCACGGGTGACCTGCGTACGCTCGGCGACCCCGTACGGGCGGAGGAGCTGGACGGTCAGCTCAAGGCCGCCCGCCAGGACGCGGGCCGGAGCCTGCGTGACCGGCAGGACCTCTACACCGACGGCGGCCGCACCATCCGGCTGGGGCGGCACTCGTTCGCGGTCAACACCAGCGCGATCGACCTGACCCTGGTGCCGCACGCCGGGGAGCTGGCGTTCGCGATCACCGGCACCGACTATCGCGGGCCGATCCGTGACGAGGGGTTCCTGTCCACCCGTACGTTCTGGGAGCAGCCGCTGGTCTCCGAGGACGCCCACGTCTATCGGGGTGAGCACCTGGCCGCGGCGGTCTTCGCGGACGACCCCGCGGCGGCGGTCGCGGCGCTCACCGACGACAGCCTGCGCGATCTCGTACGCCGGGGCGCGGAGGCCCGCTACGACGAGGGCTACGAGCGGGGGGTGCACGACGCCGACGCCGCGCTGATCCTGGCCGCGTTGATCCGCCTGCACACCGGGGCCGGGCTGCTGCGTTACGAGCCCGAGGTGCGGGCGGAGGCGCAGCTGTTCTGGGCCTTCGGCACTACACCCGGGCAACGCGCGCAGTGGTCCCTGCGGGCGGCGTCGCTCGCCCGGTTGCGCGAGATGTTCGGCTCGGCGGGCGCGGCCTGGGACGAGTTGTGCGCCGAGCTCGGACCGGGCGGCGAATACCTGGCCGAGGAGCTGGCCGCCGCCCCGGACGGGTTCGCCACCGGCGCCGGGGCCCGCACCCTGCTCGACCGTTTCCACCGCGAGCTGGGCGGGCCGCAGTCACCGGCCGGGCGTCAGTACGCCGCCGACCTGCGCGCGCTCGAAGGCGACCTGGACGCGCGCCGGCAGTTGGTGCACGCGTGGCTGAACGCCTTCCGCGCCGCCAAACCGGACGCCGGCGACCCGGCCGACGTGGTCGAGGCTGTGGCCGTCGAGCTGACCGACCTCACCCGGTACGAGGTGTCGGCCTCGCTGACCGAGACGGTGACCGGCCTGCTCGGCGTGCACCCGCGGATCAGCGAGGGCGCGTTGACCGTACGGCTGGACGATCTTTTGACGCGGACCCGTGAGCTGCGGGAGAAGCGGATGCCGGCCTACCGCGCCTACCAGAGGCAGCGGGCGGCCCTGGCCACGGCCGAACGGGACAGGCTGCGGCTCGACGAGTTCAAGCCGCGGGTGATGACCGCGTTCGTGCGCAACCGCCTGCTCGACGAGGTGTACCTGCCGCTGATCGGCGACAACCTGGCCCGCCAGCTGGGCGCGACCGGCGACGGCAAACGCACCGACCAGTCCGGCCTGCTGCTGCTGATCTCCCCGCCCGGCTACGGCAAGACCACGTTGATGGAGTACGTGGCCGACCGGCTCGGCCTGATCTTCGTCAAGGTCAACGGTCCGGCGCTGGGGCACGGCGTGACGTCGCTCGACCCGGCCGACGCGCCCGACGCGACCGCCCGGCAGGAGGTCGAAAAGATCTCGTTCGCCCTGCAGATGGGCAACAACGTGCTGCTCTACCTGGACGACATCCAGCACACCAACCCGGAACTGCTGCAGAAGTTCATCTCGCTGTGCGACGCCCAGCGCCGCATGGAGGGTGTCTGGGACGGGCGGACCCGCACGTACGACCTGCGGGGCAAACGGTTCGCGGTGTGCATGGCCGGCAACCCGTACACCGAGACCGGGCGCCGTTTCCGGGTGCCGGACATGCTGGCCAACCGGGCCGACGTGTGGAACCTGGGTGACGTGCTGGCCGGCCGGGAGGACCTGTTCGAGCTGTCCTACCTGGAGAACGCGCTCACCTCGAACACCACGCTGGCGCCGCTGGCCGCCCGCGACCGGGCCGACCTGCCGTTGCTGCTGCGCCTGGCCGACGGCGACGACTCCGTACGGGCGGACAGGTTGTCGTACCCGTACTCGGCGGCGGAGCTGGAGCAGGTGCTGTCGGTGCTGCGCAAGATGAAACGGGCGCAGCGAGTGGTGCTGCGCAACAACCAGGCCTACATCGCCTCGGCGGCGCAGTCGGACGCGGCGCGCACCGAACCGCCGTTCCGCCTGCAGGGCTCGTACCGCAACATGAACAAGCTGGCCGAACGCATCGTGCCCGCGATGAACGACGACGAGCTCGAAACGGTGATCGACGACCACTACCTGGGCGAGGCGCAGACCCTGGCCGCCGGGGCCGAGGCGAACCTGCTCAAGCTGGCGTCGCTGCGCGGCCGGCTGAGCCCTGAGCAGGCCGCGCGCTGGGAGGAGGTCAAGGCCGCGTACCGCCGCGAACAGGCACTGGGCGGCGCCGACGACGACCCGATGGTGCGAGCGGTGGGCGCGGTGGGTCTGCTGGCCGACCGCGTACGGGAAATCGAGTCGGCCATCCGCGAGGTCAGCGGCCCTCGACCACCCGTTTGAACGCTGCGGGCTGCCCGCCGTCGGCCCGCCGGATCGCCGCCCGCAGCAGTCCCGCGAACGGACGCCAAGGCCCGGTGACCCGGCAGTCGGCGGTCAGGGTGACCCGGGTCCGGTCGCCCTCCGGCTCGCAGGTGTAGGTGTAGGCCGCGGTCACCCCGCCTTGGGCCGAGCGCACGACGACCGTGCGGCCGGGTTCGACGACCTCGATCCGGCCCGTACGGTCCCGGCCGCGGGCCCGGAAGGTCAGCTCGTTCCCGGCCACCCGGATGCTGTCCACACCGGACATCCAGGCGGGGGCGGCGGGCCAGTCGGTCAGCCGCGCCCAGACCTCGGGTGCCGGCCTCTCGACGGTCGCGGAGGTGGTGAAAGCAGTGGTCACGGCGGTCAGCGTCCCCGTCCGGGCCGGCCTGGTATTGGACGGATTTCACATCTCCGGGGTGAATCCCGGCGCCGCCTGCTCCGGGGTGAACGCGGCGCGCTGCGCCTTCGCGTAGGCCGAGGGCGTGACCCCGGTGTGCCGGCGGAAGTCGCGGATGAAGTGGCTCTGGTCGAACCACCCGTACGCTGCGGCCAGCCCCGGCCAGTCCACCGGCCCGTAGACGTCGATCGCGGCCAGCAACGCCCGCAACCGGAGGATCCGCGACAGCACGCGCGGGGTGAGGCCGACGATCTCGGTGAACTCCCGGTCGAGATGCCCGTGCGAGACGCCCAGTTCCCGCGCCAGCGCCGCGATTGCGCGTAACGGATCGGCTTCGAGCGCTCGCACGGCCCGTTCGCATCGCAGCAGGGCGGGGCTCGGCGGTCCGGGCTTCAGCGCCCTTTCGACCGTGTCGAGCGAGCCGTTCCCTTGCAGCTCACGGCGCAACTCGGCCGCCCCCGGCCAGGGCACAACCTTTCCCCGTACGGGGGCAGGCCGCAGGCCGAGAATCGTCCGGCACCCGATGGCCGTCGTCACGATGCCGTAGCAATGTGTCTCGCCGAGCGGCTCGTTGAGGACGGGACGGTCGTGCGGCCCGAGCAGGAACCCGTCACGCGCGACGAACTCCGGCCCGTCCCCGGCTACCAGCCGGATCGGATCACCGAGCACCACCACGGCCACGGTCGACCCGGTCGGCGCGATCCGTTCCCGGCGATAGTCGATCCGTCCCCGGGCGAACCAGATCGACTCGACGAACCGCGCCAGCTTCGGAGGACGCCGCTCCTCGTAGACGAACTCCATGGTCACCAACCCGGCCGCGTCCCAGTTTCACCGCGGCATCATGTCATCACCGGGCGCACCCGGCCGAGCACCGCCGCGGCGGCCACGGCGGGCAGCGTCGTCACGACGACGAACTGAATCAGGCACAAGGCCGCAACAGCGCCCATGTCTCTCCTGGTACCCCGTCGTGAACGAAATCCCGCGACATCACCCGTTGACTTCCCAGTGATGAATCTGAAACCTTGAATCCCTGTCCACGAAAAAACTTGGCAACAAGTTGAAATTTTGTGGCAGAAGTCCCCCATCCCCGTTGGCCGTCGAGACCCCGAACCTCGGCGGCCACACGCGCACACCTAAGAGGACTTCATGAGAGGACGAAGACTCGTCACCGGCATCCTGGCGACCGCCCTGGTCACGGCCGGGATCTCCGCCGGCCCCGCGCACGCCGCCGGCGGGCCCAACCTGGCCCAGGGCAAGACCGCCACGGCGAGCGGCAGCAACGGCCAGTACGGGGCCGGCAACGTCACCGACGGCAACGCGAGCTCCTACTGGGAGAGCCCGAACAACTCGTTCCCCCAATGGGTGCAGGTCGACCTGGGCAGCGCGGTCAGCATCGACCAGGTCAAGCTGAAGCTGCCCCCGCCCGCCGAGTGGGCCACCCGCACCCAGACGCTCAGCGTCCTGGGCAGCACGAACAACTCCAGCTGGAGCACGCTGTCGGCGAGCGCCGGCCGCACCTTCAACCCGGGCAGCGGCAACACCGTCACCATCGACTTCACCGCCGCCACCGTCCGATATGTCCGCGTCAACATCACCGCGAACACCGGCTGGCCGGCCGGGCAGCTGTCCGAGCTGGAGGTCTACGGTGTGGCCGGGCAGGAACCCGACCCGGACCCCGACCCGCCGACCGGCGTCAACCTGGCCGCGGGCAAGACGATGGAGGCGTCCAGCAACGTCTTCAACTTCGTCGCCGCCAACGCCAACGACAACAACCTCGCCAGCTACTGGGAGTCCAACGGCTTCCCGGCCACGCTGACCGCCAAGCTCGGCTCCGACGCCACCGTCACCGGCGTGGTCGTCAAGCTCAACCCGGACGCCGCGTGGGGTCCGCGCACGCAGAGCATCCAGGTGCTCGGCCGCGCGTCGGGCGCCTCGACGTTCACCTCGCTCAAGGCGCGCGCCGACTACGCGTTCGGCAGCGGCAACACGGTCACCATCCCGGTGTCCGGCCGGGCCGCCGACGTGCAGCTGCAGTTCTTCAGCAACACCGGCGCGCCCGGCGGTCAGGTCGCCGAGCTGCAGGTGCTCGGATCGTGGGCCCCGAACCCGGACCTGGTCGTGACGGGCCTGTCCTGGAGCCCCGCCACACCCGACGAGTCCTCGACGATCACGGTGACGGCCACCGTACGCAACCTCGGCAGTGTCGCCTCGGCGGCAACCACCGTCGATGTGCGGCTGGGCGGCAACACCGTGGGCAGCGCGAACGTCGGTGCGCTCGCCGCGGGCGCCTCGACCACCGTCACCGTCAACGCGGGCCGCCGGGCGCAGGGCTCCTACCAGGTGTCCGCGGTTGTCGACCCGGCGGACACCGTGGCCGAGACCGACAACGCGAACAACACGCTGGTTTCCGGCTCACCCCTGGTCGTCGCTCAGGCGCCCGGCCCCGACCTGCAGGTTCTCAGCGTCACCCCGAACCCGGCCAATCCCGCGGCCGGCACGGCGGTCACCTTTGCGGTCGCCGTGAACAACCGGGGCACCAGCGCCGCGGCGGCCAGCGTGACCCGGGTGGCGGCCGGCAGCACCACGCTCAACGCGAACACCGGCACGATCGCGGCCGGCGCCACGGTCACCGTCAACGTCGGTCCGTGGACGGCGAGCAGCGGCGGCGCGACCGTCACCGCCACCGCCGACGCCACCAACGTGATCGCCGAGACCAACGAGAACAACAATTCCCGTACGCAGTCGATCGTGGTCGGGCGAGGCGCGGCCACCCCGTACGTGTCCTATGAGGCCGAAGCCGCCCGCTATCAGGGCGCCCTGGTCGAGGCGGACCCGCTGCGCACCTTCGGGCACACCAACTTCGGCACCGAGTCGTCGGGCCGCAAATCAGTGCGCCTGAACAGCACCGGCCAGTTCGTCGAGTTCACCTCGGTCAACCAGGCCAACTCGATCGTCGTTCGGAATTCGATCCCGGACGCCCCGAACGGCGGCGGCCAGAACGCGACGATCAGCCTGTACGCCAACGACCAGTTCGTGCAGAAACTGACACTCTCGTCGCGCAACAGCTGGCTGTACGGCACCACCGACGACACCGAGTCGCTTTCGAACACGCCGTCGGCGGACGCGCGCCGATTGTTCGACGAGTCGCACGCGCTGCTGTCCCAGTCGTACCCGGCCGGCACCCGCTTCAAGCTGCAGCGCGACTCTGGCGACTCGGCATCGTTCTACATCATCGACCTGATCGACCTGGAACAAGTGGCCCCGGCGCTCAACCAGCCTGCCGGCTGCGTGTCCATCACCAATTACGGCGCGGCGCCGAACGACGGCATCGACGACACGGCGGCCATTCAGCGCGCGGTCACCGACGACGAGAACGGCGTGATCAGCTGCGTGTGGATCCCGGCCGGGCAATGGCGTCAGGAGCAGAAAATCCTCTCGCCCGACCCGAACCGGGGCCAGTGGAACCAGAAAGGCATCCGGAACGTGGTCATCCGCGGCGCCGGCATGTGGCACACGCAGCTCTCCACGAACACCGAGCCGCAGAACGTCGCCGGCAACATCAACCACCCGCACGAGGGCAACGTCGGGTTCGACATCGACGACAACACGCAGATCTCCGACCTGGCCGTCTTCGGCATGACCACGAACCGGGCGAACCGCGGCCACGGCATCAACGGCCGGCTCGGCAAGAACACGAAAATCAGCAACGTGTGGATCGAGCACGTCAACGTCGGCGCCTGGGTCGGCCGCGACTACTCCGACACGCCCGCCTATTGGAACCCGGGCGACGGGCTCGAGTTCAGCGGCATGCGTATCCGGAACACGTACGCCGACGGCATCAACTTCAGCAACGGCACACGCAACTCGCGGGTGTTCAATTCGACGTTCCGCACGACCGGTGACGACTCGCTGGCCGTGTGGGCGAACCCGAGGGTCCGCGACGCCTCGGCCGACTCCGCCAACAACAACCACTTCGTCAACAACACGGTGCAACTGCCGTGGCGGGCCAACGGCATCGCCATCTACGGCGGCGCCGGCAATTCCGCCGAGAACAACCTGATCTACGACACGATGAACTACCCGGGCATCATGCTGGCCACCGACCACGACCCGCTGCCGTTCGGCGGGACGACGCTGCTCGCCAACAACGGCCTTTACCGGGCCGGCGGCGTGTTCTGGAACGAGGATCAGGAATTCGGGGCGATCACTCTCTTCCCGCAGGGCAAGGACATCACCGGCGTGACGATCCGCGACACCGAGATCCTCGACTCCACCTACGACGGGATCCAGTTCAAGACCGGCGGCGGCAACATGCCGAACGTCGCCATCACCAACGTCCGCATCGACAAGTCCAACAACGGCGCGGGAATTCTCGCCATGAGCGGCGCCCGCGGCAACGCCGTCCTCACCAACGTGAACATCACGAACTCGGCCGACGGCGATGTCGTCATCCAGCCGGGCTCGCAATTCCGCATCAACTGATTTCCGTGACATCGGCGGTGTTCGGCTCCCGGGCCGGACACCGCCAATTCACACGTACGCCTCGTCACCTCCCACCACCGCACCGGCGCCGAACCGGGGGTTCCTCGCGGCCCGGTCGGTGGTCACGCCGCGTAGCGCGGGCTCCGGCCGTGGCGGGTGGTTGCGCTCGACGCGGTCCCGCCCGCTCCACGGCTCGGCTCGGGCGGTGTGTTCAGCGGCGAGGCCGACGGTGGATGCCGTTTGTCCGGGCGATCCCGGGGTAACCGCGCCGTCCAGGGTGAACGGACGGAAGGACTCTCATGACCGACGAGCACGAGATCGACCGGGGCGCTGCCGAAGAGGGTGCGGGCAGCCCGCTGACCCCCACCGAGGTCCAGGCGAGCCGGCGGCCACCGTCGGAGCCGGACCCGGAGCGCTTCCCGTCGGGTGACGACCGTGAGGCCGAGTAACACCGTCTCGGGGGCGCTGCTCGGGCTGGGGGTCGCGGCGTTCGCCGACGAGACCGTGTTCCACCAGTTGCTGCACTGGCACCACTTCTACGACAAGTCGACTCCCGCGGTCGGGCTGGTCTCCGACGGCGTCTTCCACGCGGTCAGCTTCTTCGCCGCGGTGGCGTCGCTGTTCCTGCTGGCGTCGCTGCGGCGGACCGGCTCGTGGCAGCCCCGGCGCTGGTGGGGCGCGTTGCTCACGGCGGCCGGGGTGTTCCAGCTCTACGACGGGACCGTGCAGCACAAGCTCCTGCGGCTGCACCAGATCCGCTACGACGTGGACGTCACCCCGTACGACTGGACGTGGAACATCATCGCCGTCGCGCTGATCGTCGCCGGGGTGGTGCTGCTGGCCCGCTCGCGCACCGACCGCGTCGCGGAACCGGCTTGATCGCGCTGCTGATCGCTGCTGCCCTCGTCTACGCGGGGGCGGTGTTCCGGCTGCGCCGCCGTGGCGTGGACTGGCCGCCGGGCCGGGCGCTCGCCTGGTATCTGGGCATCGCCGCCGCCGTGGCCGTGCCGGGGCACGCGCACACGTTCCGCGACCACATGATCGGGCACCTCGTGCTCGGGATGGGCGCGCCGCTGCTGCTCGTGCTCGCCCGGCCCGTGACGCTGGCATTGCGCGCCCTGCCCGTACGAGCAGCCCGCCGCCTGGCCCGGGCGCTGCGCAGCCGCCCGGTCGTCGTGCTGACCCATCCCGTGACGGCGGGAGTCCTCGACGCCGGCGGACTCGTCGTTCTCTACACCACCGGCCTGCACTCGGGCGGTTTCCTCGTCGGCCTGCACCTGCTGCTCACCGGCTACCTCTTCACCGCCGCCGCCGTCGGCCGCGACCCCGCCCCGCACCGCCCCGGCCCGGCCGTCCGGTCGGCCGTGCTGATCGCCTTCATCGCGGTCCACGGCATCCTCGCCAAGCATCTGTACGGCCACCCGCCACCGGGAGTACCCGCCGCCGAAGCCGAGCAGGCCGCCCAGCTCATGTACTACGGCGGCGACCTGCTGCACCTGGCCGTCATCGTGCTGCTCTGCCGCGAGCTGTTCCCCTCCCCCACCCGGGCGTGGCGCCTGCCGCCCAGCCCCGCCCCGGCCGCGTGCCACAACTCCCCGGTCACCGCCAAGTCCTCCGCCTGATCGCGCGGCGTTCGATTGGTGACCGGTTCGCGGACGTTTTCGCCGGCTCGGACGGGGAATTCGACGATCATGCAGCCTGAGACTCCGACGCAGCCGTTGCCGATCGCCCGGGTGAACGTGGGCATGACCGTTGCCGACTCGGCCGGGGAGGAGGTCGGCACCGTGACGGCCGTGCAGATGCCGGGGACGGATGTGCGGCCCGACCTGCCGGCCGGGGTCGCCGAGCACCTGATGGCGGCCGGGTACCTGCGCATCGACGGCACGGGACTGCTCTCCAACGACGTCTACGCGGCCGGTGACGAGATCGCCGAGTCGGTCGAGGGCGAACCCGCCACGGTCACCCTGAACGTCTTGCGGGAAGACCTCGCGCGCGCCTGAGTGACCACCCGCCACGGCCGGAGCCCGCGTTACGGCCTTGCGGCCCGCCTGGGTCGCGAGGGGCGGCGAGTTCCGGCGTTGCTTCTGTGGGAGGTGACGAGGCGTACGGGATGGCTTGTGGGGTGGTCTGTCACGGGTTGCGCCGATGACATATCGTGCCGGAGTGGTTGCCTTGCGTCACTCTGGAGGGTTGATGGCTCGCCGCTGGCATGTGGGCGCGTTCGGGGTTATGGCGGTTTTCGCGCTGGCCTGTGAGGCGGGCGCGGGTGGCGCGGGAGGATCGGAGCCGACGGGGGCGCCGCCCAAGGGGTATCCGTCGTCGATGGCGGCGCTCGGCGACTCGATCACGGCGGGTTTCGGCAGCTGCGGGGCGTTCCTGGTGTGCGGGCGCAACTCGTGGGCGACGGGCACGGCCGACGCGGTGGACAGCCATTACCGGCGGATCCTGGCGAAGAACCCGCGGATCAGGGCGAAGGCGCGCAACTTCGCGCGGCCGGGAGCCAGGGCCGGCGATCTGCCCGGGCAGGTGGCGCAGGCGATCGACATGAAGGCCCAGTACGTGACGATCCTGATCGGGGCCAACGACGCCTGCGCGGGGTCGACCGCCGCGATGACTTCGGTGAGCACGTTCCGCAGCCGCGTCGACCGGGGGCTGAACCGGCTCAAGAAGGGCCTGCCCAAGGCGGACGTGCTGGTCGTCGGCATCCCGGACGTGTACCGGCTGTGGCAGCAGGGCCGCAAGAACGATCGCGCGGTGCGGGCGTGGCAGCGGTTCGACACCTGCCAGTCGATGCTGGCCGACCCGACCTCGACCGACGACGCCGACAACAAGCGGCGGCGGGACGTGCGGGCCCGGATCAACGACTACAACGACGAGCTGGCCGAGGCGTGCGCGAAGTACGGCAGCCGGTGCCGCTGGGACGACGACGTGCACGAGGCCGGTTTCAGCCTCGACCTCGTCAACCAGGTCGACTTCTTCCACCCGGACGCGGAAGGCCAGGCCGAACTGGCTGACCTGACGTACGGATTCAAATAGTCTGCAACCCTTTACCGCCCCGGCGCCGACATAGAGGCAACAGGACGGGGAGGAACCGGATGCGGGCCGACAAGGACCGGGATTACGTCGAATACGTGCGGGTGCGGCTGCCGCGCCTGCATCGCATGGCGTACATGCTCTGCTCGGACGCGCACCAGGCCGACGACATCGTGCAAGCCACGCTCACCGCGCTCTACGTGCACTGGCGCCGGGCAACCACGGCCGACAACATCGACGGGTACGTGCACCGGATCATGGTGCGGCGCTACCTGGACGAGCGTCGCCGCCGGTGGTCGCGGGTGCTGCTGGGCGATCACGTGCCGGAGGTGGCCGAGGCGGCGCCGGGAGCCGACAACGGGTACGGCGACCGGGACGCGTTGGCCACCGCTCTGCGCAAGCTGCCGAAGGGGCAGCGGGCCGTGGTGGTGCTGCGCTATTTCGGCGACCTGACCGTCGAGCAGACGGCCGAGGCGCTGGGTTGTTCGACGGGCAACGTCAAGAGCCAGTGCGCTCGTGGGCTGGCCACTCTCCGCGCGACGATGGCCCCGGTGGCCGAAAGGGAGCGGTCGTGAACAACGACGAACAGCAACTGCGGGAGCGGCTCGAGGCGATGACGGCGCCGACCAGCCGGCTCGAGGCCGAAACCCTGCTGCAGGCGGGCCGGCGCCGGTCCTTTCGCCGCCGCTCGTGGCAGGCGGCGAGCGGGGTGGCGCTCGCAACCGGACTTGTGGTGGCGGTGCCCATCGCGCTGAGGACGCCGGACGCACCGGATCCGGTGATCGTGGCCGACAAGCCGACGCAGTCGGCGGCGGCGAAGGTGAAATGCAGGTCGACTCCCCTTCCGGTGCCGAAGGGCGCCAAGGAGGCCACGGCCGAGGGCGTCGACCCCACCGGGCGGTACATCATCGGGCACGATTCAAAGGGGCAGGACTTCCTGCCGATCCTGTGGACCGACGGCGTGCCGCAGCGGCTGCCCCAGGTCGAGGACTCGGTGCAGCTGACGACGGTGAACGCGAGCGGCGTGGTGGCCGGCCTGGCGACCTCGGACAACGAGGAGTACGCCTTCCGCTACGAGAACGGGCAGTACACCCGGCTCAAGACGCCGCCGGGCCAGTGGACGATCTATCCGTGGCCGACGATGAACGCCGCCGGTGACATCGTCATCAACGCCGAGCCCAAGGGCAACAGCGGGGGCAAGGACAGCATCGCGCTGTACTGGAAGGCGGGCACGACCGAGGCGGTCACGCTGCCGCTGCCCACGGAGGCCAACGTCTACGACATCACCGACGACGGCCTGATCGTCGGCGGCAAGTATGTGAAGGGCGAGGCGCGCGAGGCGTACGCGTGGGACCTCTCCGGCAAGGGCACCAAGCTGGACACGCCGTCGGGCACCAAGTCGGTCGCATACGCCGTCGAGGGCGACTGGGCCACCGGCGGTCTGTGGCGCGGCGACGAGGACGCCAAGGTGGGGCTCTGGAACGTGCGGACGGGCAAGCGCACCGCGGTCGACGGCTCGGGGCCGGGTGACGCCGTCAACCGGGACTCCTGGGTCGTGGCGGCGGGCGCGGCGTACCGCGACGGCAAGCGGCTCGACCTGGACGCGCCCAAGGGGCAGGAAGTGTTCGTACGCGGGGTCTCGAACACGGGTGTGATCGTGGGCGTCACGCGGGCGCCCGTCGGCAACGAGCAGTACGGCCCGAAGACGTGGAAGTGCTGACGCCTTAGCGGCGGCGGGATGGTGGGGCGGCCCAGACGAACCGGGGCGCGGCGGCCGGCAAGGCCAGGGCGCGGTAGCTCGGCTCGACCGGCCGTCCCCTGTCCGGCGGGCGCCAGATCGGCGGCGGGCCCCACCAGATGACCCGATCGCCGGTCGGCTGAGGCAGCACGGGCAGCGGCGGCGCGCCCAGCGCGTGGCGGGGCGCCTGGGGCGGCAGGGCCTTGGACGGCTCCTCGGCCGCCTCGACATGGGTGGCGTGAGTCGCGGGGGCGGTGGCCAGCACGATCGCCGCCCCGACGGTGCAGGCGCAGGCGATGCCCGCGGGCAGCAGCCAGCCGTCGCGAACGGTGTCACCCAGGAACGCGACGGCCACGATGGACGGCGCCATCACCTCGGCCGTCCAGTGGATCGCGGTGACCGGGCCGACGTCGCCGTGCTGCAGGGCATGCGCGTACAGGGTCATGCCGGTGCCGGCGAAGACCAGCAGCGCGGCGGTCAACGGCTCGGTGACCAGGATCAGCCCGGTCTCGCCGGCGCTCGCGCCCGCGGGGATCGGCAGCGAACGGCCGACCAGGGCCGCGCCGCCCAGCGACAGGCCGGCGCAGGCCGCGATGACCCCGCCGGGCGCGTCCACCTTGACCGCGCCGTAACCCACCAGCACCATCGCGGCGGCCGCACCGCAGAGCGCGAAACGCAGCTCGCCGGGGGTGTGCACCTCGTGCTGCGGGGCGGCCGAGAAAGCCAGGAAGGTCAGCGAGACGATGGTGACCAGGATTGCTGCCGAGTCTCGGCGGCGCAGGCGGGAACCGAGCCAGATGCGGGCGCCGAGCACAGTCAGCGCGAGCGAGCCGGCCAGGATCGACTCGACGACATAGACCGCGAGCTGCTGCAACGCGATGATCGCGCCGACCCAGGCCAGGATGTCGAAGAAGATGCCGGCCAGGTAGAGCGGGTGGGCCATCGTCTGGGCCGTGCCCCGGCTGCGGCGGGCGCCGACGGCCTGCAGAATCGAGGCGGTCGCGTAACAGAGCGAGCCGAAGATGGTGATCGCCAGCGCGAACCACCCGGCCCCGGTCATTGCCGGGACCAGACGCCATGACGCTGTGTCGATCGAGCAACCACGATTTGATGATATGCGGGCGGACCGGTTCTAGATAGTGGCCGTGGCGAGAACCTGACCCGCGTACGTCTCCACCTGCACCGCCGCCACGTCGGCCGGAGCCACCAGCGCGCTGCCGTCGACAGTGGTGCCCTCACTCGCGCCGGTCTCGCTGACCAGCCAGCTCCCGGCGAACTCACGGCGGCCGTCGCTCGCCACCACGAACAGGCGGCACTGCGAACCGGCCGGCACCCCGGCCACGGTGGCGCTGAGCCGCACCCAGCCCGCCGCCGGGGTCAGGGTCACGTTCATCGCCGTTCCCGTCGCGCGGTCGAGCGCCGTCAGCACCCGGGGCGCGGGCGCGCTCGCCGCCGCCACCACCGGCGCGTCCGTCGTGGGGGCGGCGCCGGAACGACCCACGTACAGGCCGCCCGCCAGCGCGACCACGGCCGCCGCGACCCCGGCCAGCGTCCACAGCGCGCCACGCCGCCGGGCATGGCTGCGGCCCTCCTCGCGTACCTGGTTCAAGGTGCGGCGCAGAAGCAGGTCACCGTCGGGCGGCGGGCCCTCCAGGAACGCCTCCGGCGGGATCTCGCCCAGCCGCTCCTCCATCTCGCGCAGGTCGCCCAGCTCGCGACGGCACTGCGGGCAGTCCTCGACGTGGGCGTGCACGGCCGCCCACTCGTCGTCGTCGAGAACACCCAGGGCGTACGCCCCGAGCTGCTCGGTCTGGTGCCCGTTCATGAGACTCCCGTCGGCTCGGCGGCACGCAGCGCCTCCCGCAACCGGCGCAACGCCTGATAGCTGCGGGACTTCACCGTCTCGGCCTCCAGACCGAGCGACGCCGCCGCCTCTTTGACGTCACGCCCCTGGAAGTACAACTGGTTCAACGCCTCACGCTGCTCGGGCGGAAGGGCGCCGACGGCGACGAGCATCTCCATCGGCCCGGCGGGCACCCCGGGCACGCCCTGCTCCGTCGCCACGGCTCGCACAATCGGAAAAAGATGCGCCCGTACGGCACCCCTGTCCTCGCTCAGGGCGGCACCCGCGGACCAGGCGCGCAGCAGGGTCTCGCGAACGATCTCCTCGGCGCGCGCACGATCGCCGCTCAACCGGGTCGCGTACGCCAGCAGGGCCGCGCCGTGCTCGGCGAACAGCCGGCGCACGAGCACCTCACCGGCCGTCCGGTCGCGTCGGCTCACCCCTTGTTCCCCTTTGTCACCCTTTATTCCCCGACCCGTAGGATCGAGATGGTGTTGTCGCCGCCGTTCGAGACGTAAGCCAGTCGGCCGTCGGGCGAGACCCCCACCGTACGGGGGCTCTTGCCGACCTTGACCGTCGCGGTGACCGTGCCCGTACGCCCGTTGAGCACCGAGACCGTGCCGTCGAACTCGTTCACGACATACCCGTACCGGCTGTCGGCCGAGAACGCGACGCTCTGCGGGTCGCGTCCCACCTTGAACGGGCCGGTGCGCTTCAGGGTGACCGTGTCGATCAGGTCGGCGGTGTCGGCCTCGTACCCGGCGACCAGTGCCATCCGCCCGTCCGGCGAGACCGCGATGCTGTGCGGCGCGCGTGACACCGGGATGTTACGGATCACCGTGTTGCTCCGCATGTCGATCACCGAGACCGCGTTGGACTCGTGGTTGGCCGTGAACGCGCGCATCTGGTCGCCCGAGAAGCCCACGGCGTGCGGGTTGGGCCGCACCGGCAGCTCCGACTCCATGCGCAGCGTGCCAGGGGTGAAGATCTCGAGCCGGCCGTCGCTGTGGATCGGCACCCAGAGCTTGTTGTCCGGGGCCACGGCCAGCGTGTACGGCATGTCCCCGGTGTCCAGGTAGCGGATGACCTTGCGGCTGGTCGCGTCGACGACCGCCACGCCGCTGCCGGTGCGCTTGTCGTCCTCGTACATGGAGACGAAAACCGTACGGCCGTCGCGGGACACCGCCACGAAGCGGGGCGTGTTGCGCACCTGCACCGGGGAGACCTTGCGGCTGGCGACGTCCACGACGGACAGGATGCGGCTGTTCTGGTTCGCCACATAGACCGTACGGCCGTCGGGCGAGACGGCGACACCCTCGGGCTCGGCGCCGACCCGCACCGTGGCGATCACCCGGGGTCTGGCGACGCTTTTCACGCGCGCGGCGGCCAGCGGGACCTTCGTCAGGCCGGGGGCCGGGGTCTGCTTGAGCTCGGCGGCGGCCGGCTGCTCGCTGGGCAGGGGCGCGGCGACGATCGGGTTGGCCGGGGTGCGGCGATCGTCGAGCAGGGTCATCGCGACACCGGCGCCGCCCAGCACCACCAGGGAGGTGAGAATCGCGACGAGGATCGTGGTGCCGATCTGGCGGCGGGCGGGCGGGGGCGGCGCGGGCAGGACGGTGACACGGGCGGGGCCGTAGCCGCCGGCGACCATTCCTCCGTCGTACGTGCGCAGGCCGGCGGGCTCGCCACCACGGGAGGTGCCGTAGTCGGCGGGGCCGTGGACCGGCGGCGCGGCGCTGGTGACCTGACCCGTGACCCGGACCTCGGCCCAGCCGGCCGGACCGCGGACGGTCACCGAGCCGTCCAGCCAGTCCGACCTCGGCAGCCACATGATCCGCAGCGTGCGGTCGTGGAGCATCGCGCGCAGGCCCGGGCCCGAGACGGTGACCGTGGCGCCGGCGACGGCCAGCGGCGGGCCCTCGACCCGTACGTCGGCGACCAGGCGCGGCGTCTCGGCGGCGACCGGGCCGAAATCGATGCGCTCGGGATCGAGGCGTACGGCTGTGCGTTCCAGCGCTGCGGCAGCGGCGGCTGACACGGCACGGCTGTCGTCGTCGGTCATCTGCTGCAGCACCTGGCGGGCGGCGTGCGCCATCCCCAGGTCGGCGCCCCAGGCCAGGCGGGCGAGCCCGTCGATCCCGGCCAGGCGAGACTCCCGGATCGGACTGCCGATCTCGGTCAACACACTCTGCGGTAGCCCAGTTTCACTCATAGTGTCCCCGCGATCATCATGCGGTGACGACAGTCCTCAAGGGAAGACGCCGGGTGAAATTGGCACCATCCGATGTTGAGCTGCCAAAATCGCCAGGTTCAAGGTGGACGCGAAGGTCACCCGGGCCCAGGAGAAGCCTTCCACCACCGGTCGCCCCAGGTTCGGATGGTGGATTGTCGACCTCTTCGGGCCCGGGTTCTGCGCCTGCGGTCAGCCGTTGCTCAGCCGCCACCCCTCGGTGGTCGTCGGCGCGTTGGCGGTCGCCCGGGTGAGCGGTCCCGAAGGCGTGCAGGCGTTCAGTCCGCCGACCCACCGGTACTCCTGCACGTCGTACGTGACGAGGTATGCCTCGACGCCGTACTCGCCGACCACTCGGCCGTGGGGCGGGACGACAGCCGTGGTCGACACGCCGATCGCAGTGGTGCGGCTCCGCTGGATGGTGCTGCTGAGATTGGTGGTGAGGAACCCGAAAAGGGATGCGGACGTTCCCGCCGTCACGCTGATCGAGAACGTTTTCGACACCTGCGACGTGAACGTCGCCTGGGCCGGCTGGTCAAGATTGTTGGTGACGGACCTGCTGTCGCTCACGTTGAACGCCGGGACCGCGCCGACCAGGGAGTAGAGGTAGGCGTATCCGCCGACGATTCCGCGGATGGTGCCGGGCGGGCATGGGGTGGCGGCGAGGGCAGCGCCTGGGGTGACGGCGACCGCAAGTGCCGAGACGAGCATCGACGCGGCAGCGGCGCCGGCCCACCTCCGGGTGGGACCGTGCGAATTGGGCATCTGGCTCCTCCATCATCCGGACAAGAGACGAGCACGGCGCCGTGTGGCCGCCCGTCTGATCGGCTGGGCTCGACAGGGACATGATGGTGAGTGGTCCGCGAGGCGGGTACGCATTCCGTACAACGCCGTACATCGACGAACACGTGTTGCCCGCACCATCCGGCCGGAACTCAGGTGTGCGGTCAGGTCCAGCCGCGGGCACGGATTCGCGCTACCGCCGTCGAAAGCAGCCGGACACCGCTCACCGATATCGGGTCGACGCCAGTCAATGTTCGAATGTGTTCCAGGCGATGCGCCACCGTACCGGGCTGGATGTTGAGTGCGGTTGCTGTCGCCGTCCGGTCCAGGTCGTTGAGATAAAGAGCGTCGAGGGTGGCTACCAGTTCCGGGTTGACGGCCAGCGGCTGCACCACCGCGCGAAGCCACGAGTCCACCCTGGGGACGTTAGTCACGGACAGCTCGACGAAAAGATCCGCGATGGCGTGCAGACGTGCGGGGCGGTCCTCCATCGGGGCGACAACGCTGGCCTCCCGCGCCCAGGTGAGGCTGTCGGCGAGGCTTCCAACCCTGCCGTCGACCGTTGCGGCCTGGCACGGGCGCCCGACCGTCTTCACGGCCAGGCGTACATGGTCCAGCGCCCGCGCCTGAACCGCTTCACCGACGCCCGGTGTGAGTAGTACCAGTTCGTCGGGAGCGAGCCATGCGACCGGGACCAGGCGGCGGGCCAACGCCCGTGACGCCTCGTCCCGTGCTTCCGGCGGCGGAGCAGGCGGGGGAAACCGAAGCACTGACACGAGATGACGCGGCGCCACCGGGGAGTCGAGCGCGCCGACAAGTATCGGCTCCACCGGTTCGTCCGAGAGCAGCGCCCGCGCGAGGAACTCAGTGCGCGTTGTCAGCACCTGAGACGCGTCCACGCCGTTCATGTAGCCGCGTAGGTACGCCTGCCGCGCGCGTATGCCTTGCGGGCCGAACCAGCTCACAATCCGCAGCAGGTCGTTGACGTGATCGGGACGCGACATGTCGTGCACCTCGCGCAGCATCGCCGTGGTGTGCAGACTGAGGACCTTTTGCTGCGACGGCACGGACAAGCCAAGTTCGGCCCGGCGCCGACCGGCCGACGCGATCACCGACAGGTCCGCGTCGCTCAGCGGACGCTCCGCCGCCGCGAGGTCGAGGGTGCGTCGCCGGATGAAGACAGCGAAGTCCAGCACGTCGGTCAAGCTGTCGGCACCGGCCGAGCGATATTCGTCGACTTCACGCGCGTACACGTCGACCGCGTGCCGAGCGTTGATCTCCACCTGATCGCGCAACAGCTGGAACAGGGAGCCAGGACGCGCTGGGTCCTGCACAGCCTCCGGTGCGGTAACACCGGGGCCGGCTTGTCGCGCGCGGCGGTTCTCCTCGACCCGGTCGCGCGCCTCGGCCAGGGCGCCCTGCTCGGCCGGAGTGGCACCGAGGAGAGCGACCAGCGCGTCGAACCGGTCGGTGGGCGGCAGCGTCTTCGCGGTGAAGTATTCGGCGATCGCCGTCGGGGACCAGCCGGTGCGGCCGGCCATCTCCCGGTAGGTGAGCGGACTGTCGCGGCCGCGGCGGGCGTGTCGACGCCGGAGATCCCGCAGCAACTGAGCGAGGTCGGCGATCGTCCGGACGCCGGCGGCGGCCGGCATCAACGGGTTGCCGGTCTGCTGCGCTGATCCGTCCAGCACCCGGATACTCCCTCGACGTCGGCGCTCCGGCCGGGTGCGGTGGGCGTCGGCCTGGTGCAACGAATGGCCCTGCTGCGAACGAGCCCCAGCCCGCCATCGTCCGACTTCTATGCGCGGACGATGGTCCTCATGCAACGACCTGCCCGTTTCCGGCAGGTTTCTCGGGCATGAACTCCGCGTGCCGTCAGGATCGACCGGCCTCGCATGCGGTGGGTCACGGAAGGGCAAGATCGGCATCTGGACCGGCACCAACGCCGGCCGCTCGGGCAGCAGTTCTGGCGCCGGTCGAGCAGTCCGGGCAAGCCTGGCTGAGCGAAAGAGCCGTCGTTCGCAGAGGGGCACAAACCGTACTCGTTGATGGAGTTTAGAGAAATGGCTCCTACAGTCGATGGATGGAGATGGAGGTGCTCCGGCCCGCGGGCAGTGAGCGGACACCACCCACGGTTGGGGAGCCGCGGCCTCCGAACTGGTGGAAACGCCCGGACGTACGCCGAAGAATCGCCCTGGGCGTGGTCGTCGCATGGGCCGTGGCGATCACCGGAGTGGTGCTGTTCCGGGGCGGCGGCGACGACCCGGGGGCGCGGGCAGGCGCACCTCCCTCGGTTGCGCCGTCGTCGGACGGGCCGCTCACCGTCCCGCAGGTGTATCAGGCGCTGCGGCCCTCGGTGGTGCTGATCAAGGCGACCGGCAGCGGGCAGGGCGCCGACACGGGCACGGGCGTGATCGTCAACGCCGACGGCACCATCCTCACGGCGTTTCACGTCGTCGAGGGCGCCAAGACGATCACCGTCTCGTACGCCGATGGCACCGAGTCGCCGGCGACGGTCGCGTCGCAGAGCCCGGCGCAGGACATCGCCACCCTCAGCCCCCAGAAGCTGCCCGAGACCCTCGTGCCGGCCGTGCTCGGCGGTGGCGCCGGGATCGGGGACGCCGTCGTGGCCGTCGGCAACCCGCTCGGGCTCACCGCGACCACCACCAGCGGCGTCGTCTCGGGCCTCGAACGCACGCTCAGCCGCGACGAGGGCGGCGACATCGCGGGGCTCATCCAGTTCGACGCGGCGGTCAACCCGGGCAGCTCCGGCGGGCCGCTCATCAACGACCAGGCCCAGGTGATCGGAATCGTGGTCGCCCTCGCCAACCCGACCGACGACGGCACCTTCATCGGCATCGGCTTCGCCGTCCCGATCGGCTCCGCGCTCGGGGCCGGCCAGGGCGACGGCCAGAACCCACCGCTGTAACCAGCGCCGGAGAGCACAGAGGGACGGACGTATGAACATGCCGGCACGCGGCGCCTACAACTGGACCGACGCCCCGCCGGCCTCGGCCGGTCCCATCGAGAAGGTGCTCTACGAGGTCAAGAAGTCCATCGTGGGCCAGGACATGCTGCTCGAACGGCTGCTCGTGGCGTTGCTCGCGCGCGGGCACATCCTGGTCGAAGGCGTGCCCGGCCTGGCCAAGACGCTGGCGGTGAAGTCGCTGGCGGAGGCGATCGGCGGCGACTTCCACCGGGTGCAGTTCACGCCCGACCTGGTGCCGGCCGACATCGTGGGCACCCGCGTCTATCACCAGCCGACCGGCGAGTTCCAGGTGCAGCTCGGGCCGGTCTTCACCAACCTGCTGCTCGCCGACGAGATCAACCGCGCCCCGGCCAAGGTGCAGTCGGCGCTGCTCGAGGTCATGCAGGAACGGCAGGTGACGATCGGCCGCGAGACCCACCGGGTGCCCAACCCGTTCCTGGTCATGGCCACGCAGAACCCGATCGAGACCGAGGGCACCTATCCGCTGCCCGAGGCGCAGACCGACCGTTTCATGATGAAGGTGCTCGTCGGTTATCCCAGCGCGACCGAGGAGTTCGTCGTCGTCGAACGGGCGCTCGGCCCGGCCGCGGTCATCCAGCGCATCATCGACCCGGAGACGCTGGCAGGGCTGCAGGAGGAAGCCGATCGGGTGTACGTGGACCCGTCGCTGATCGAGTTCGCGGTGCAGCTCGCGCACGCCACCCGCGACCCGGCCCGCATCGGCCTGACCGACCTGGCCCGCTACGTGACCTTCGGAGCGAGCCCACGGTCGTCGATCAGCCTGGTGCTGGCCGCCCGGGCGCTCGCGTTCATCAGGGGACGTGAGTACGCCGTACCGGAGGATCTGACCGACCTTGTTCTGGATGTGATGCGACACCGGCTCGTGCTGTCGTACGAGGCGCTCTCGGACGATGTCACGGCCGACTCGATCCTGCAGAAGGTGCTGGCCAACGTGGCGATCCCGGAGCCGGCGGGCCGGGGCCGCTGACATGGCCTCCCCCTCGGACAGGCTGCTGCGGCGCCTCGAGTGGCGGCTCGGCCGTCGCCTCGACGGACGGTTGCAGGGCAATTACCGCACGGTGTGGCACGGCGCCGGCGTCGACTTCACCGACCTGCGGTTGTATGCGGCCGAGGACGACGTACGGCATATCGACTGGAACGTCACCGCGCGGCTCGACGAACCGCACGTGCGGCAGTACACCGAGGACCGCGAGCTCACCGCGTGGCTGGTGATCGACCGGTCCGCGTCCATGCGATTCGGGAGCGGCGCGGGCAAGGAGTCGACCGCCACCGAGCTGGCCGTGAGCATCGCGCGGCTGATCTCGCGGGGCGGCAACCGGGTCGGGGCGATCCTGTTCGACAACCTCAGCCACCAGGTGATCCCGCCGCGCGCCGGCCGCGACCAGGTCCTGCGGATCACCCGCGAGTTGCTGCTCCCCGCCCCCAAGGCCAAGCCGGGCCGCACCACCGACCTGTCGGAGATGCTCCGCCTGGCCGCGGCGACCACAGCGAAACGCCGCAGCCTGGTCTTCGTGATGAGCGACTTCATCGGCGAGCCCGGCTGGGACAGGCCGCTCGCCCGGCTCAACCACCGGCACGAGGTCGTGGTGATCCGCGTGGTCGACCCGGCCGAGGTCGTGCTCCCCGACTTGGGCGTGATCCTGGTCGAGGACGCCGAGACCGGCGAGCAGCTGCTGGTCGACACGAGTGACCCGTTGCTGCGGGACCGGCTGGCCGATCAGACGGCGGCCCGCGAGGAGGAGCTGGCCGCCGGCATGCGCCGGGCCGGAGTCGGCGCCCAGCGGGTCACCACCGATCAGGACCTGATGGCGGTGCTGGTCGACATGGTCGGCCGTTCGGGCCGGAGGCGTTGAGTGAGCTTCCTCCATCCGGCCCTGCTCGCGGTCGCCGTGCTGGTCACGGTGGCGGCCGTGGCGGCGTACGGGAATCTGCAGAGGCGACGGACCGCGGCGATGCGCCAGGCCGGGTTCGCGCCCCAGAACGCGTGGCGCAGGCACCTCCCGTACGGGCTGATCCTGCTGGCTCTTCCGGTTCTGCTCGTGGGGCTGGCCCGGCCGCAGGCTGAGGTCACGACGCCGCGCGTGTCGGGGACCGTGCTGCTGGCGTTCGACGTGTCGAACAGTATGCGCGCCGACGACGTGGCGCCCTCCCGGCTCGCCGCGGCCCAGACGGCGGCGACCAGGTTCGTCGAGGAGCAGCCGCGCACGGTCGACGTGGGGGTGCTCGTCTTCGGCGACCAGGCGCTGTTGACCCAGGCCCCGACCGACGACCACGACGCCGCGCTGGCGGCGATCGGGCGGCTGTCGGCCGGCGGCGGCACCTCGCTCGGGCAGGCCATTCTGGTCGGGCTGGGCACGATCACCGGCAAGCCGGTCGCGCTGCCCGCGGAGGGCGCGCCCGCGCCTGATCTGGGCTACTGGCCGTCGGCGACGATCGTGGTGTTCTCCGACGGGCAGGAGACCGGCGGGCCCGACGTCGGGGCGGCCGCCGAGCTGGCCGCGGCCGCGGGCGTACGCATCCAGGCCGTGGGCGTGGGAACCGAGCGCGGCGGAACCGTTGAGGTGGACGGGTTCCAGCTCGGCACGGCGCTTGACGCGTCGCTGCTCACGGCCGTGGCGCAGACGACCGGGGGCGCGTACCTGCCGGCCGGCGACGCGGACACGCTGACCGACACCACCAAGTCGATCGACCTGCGGCTGACCGCCAAGAAGGAGCCGCTCGAACTGACCGCGCCGTTCGCCGGCGCCGCCCTGCTGCTGCTCATGCTGGGCGCCGTGCTCGGCACCCGCTGGCACGGAAGGATCGTCTGATGTCGTTCAGCTGGCCGTGGGCCCTGACCGCCTTGCTCGCGGTTCCGCTGCTGCTGGCGATCCGCTGGTGGCTCAACCGCCGGCGCAAGCGTTCGGCGGTCACGGTGTCGAGCGTGGCGCTGATCCGGGCCGCGCTGCCGGGCCGTACGTCGTGGCGCCGCCGCATCCCGGTCGTCCTGTTCCTGGCCGGGTTGCTGTCGCTCGGGTTCGCGCTGGGCCGGCCCGAGGCGTCGGTGTCGGTGCCGTCGAACAGCACGTCGGTGCTGCTGGCGATCGACGTGTCGGGGTCGATGTGCTCGACCGATGTACAGCCCAACCGATTCACGGTGGCGACCGACGCGGCCCGGGACTTCATCCGCGAACAACAGGACGGCACCCGGATCGGGCTGGTCGCGTTCTCCGGCATCGCGGGCCTGCTGGTCGCGCCGACCACCGACAAGGATTCACTGCTCGACGCCATCGACACCCTGCGGACAGCCCGGGGAACGGCCATCGGCCAGGCGATCCTGACGTCGATCGACGCGATCGCGGAGAGCAACCCGCGGGTCGCCAAGACGGGCGTCGACCTGAGCACCCCGCCGGGGCAGCCGGGTGACTTCGAGCCGGACACGATCGTCGTGCTCACCGACGGCTCGAACACCACCGGCGTCGACCCGGTGACCGCGGCCGAGCAGGCAGCGGCCCGGCGGGTGCGCGTCTACACGATCGGCTTCGGCACCACCCAGCCGGCGCCGATGGTGTGCACGGCCGACCAGATCGGCGGCGACTCCCCGTTCGGCGGCGGCCGGGCATGGGGCGGTGGTCGCGGCGGCGGGCCCAACCTGCAGATCGACGAGGAGGCGCTGACCCAGGTGGCCGACACGACCGGCGGGCGTTACTTCCGGGCCGAGGACGCCGACCAGCTGGTGGACGTCCTGACCGACCTGCCGCGCGAGTTCAACCTGCGCGAGCAGGAGGTCGAGGTCACGTTCTGGTTCGTCCTGGCGGCGTCCCTGTTCGTCGTGACAGCGGTCGGCCTCAGCCTCTGGTGGAACCGGCCGGCGTCCTACAAGCCGCCCTCCAAGTAGAGGGGATGGCCGGCGGCGCGGGCCCGCTGGGCGGCGGTCATGCGACGGGCCAGCGGCGGCGAGAGCAGCGTGGCGGCCTCGGCGCCGGTGCACCAGCGATGGCTCTTCAGCTCGTCGGCGGGCAGTGTGATGCGCTCGGCCTGCTCGGCGGGCAGCACGCCGGCGTCGAAGACCAGCATCAGCCCGTCGGGGCGGCCGGGCTGGTCGGGGCGGGGCGGTGACCAGTCGATGACCAGCAGGTCGGTCACGGGTACGACCAGGCCGAGCTCTTCCAGCAGTTCACGCTGGACGCCCGTACGCGGGGACTCGCCAGCCTCGACCACCCCACCCGGAATCTCCCAGTTGTCCTTGTACGTGGGCTCGACCACGAGGAACCGGCCGGCGTCGTCGGTGAGCAGCGCGCCGGCGCCGACCAGCTTCGTGGGCAGATGGGTCCAGAAATCACCCAATGTCATGGGACGACGGTATCCCCCGGGCCGAACCGCGGGCTGCTTCCACGGGGTAGCGCCGGCCCGCCTCCTCCAGCTTTTCCACCGCCGCCTCGACCAGGTCGATGCCGAGCACGTCGGCCAGCCGTACGAGGTAGATGGTCACGTCCCCGATCTCGGCGCGCACCCGTGGCCCGAGCTCAGGGTCGCTCATCACCGCGCTCGCCTGTTCGGGGGTGAGCCATTGCAGCTCGGCCAACAACTCCCCCACCTCGCCGCCGAGGGCCATGGCCAGATTCTTGGGCGTGTGAAAGCGTTCCCACTCCCGCTCCCGGGCAAAGGCACGTACGTGTTCGGTCAGCTCACCAAGAGAAGAAGCCACGCCCAACACCTACCAGAGCGGCCGTCGTAAACGGAACGTCACCACCGTCCTCGGCAATAGGTGGCGCGATCGACGGCTACCGAGAGTGCCGACAGGCGGGCGCGCAGTGGTGAAGGCGCGCCCTGTCACTCCGCTTGCGCCACACTACTTTCCGATATCCAGCCAGGAAAAAGCACTGATCATCGATCTTCGGAGAAGAACGTGCCCGAGGCGACGTCAACATCGGCATCGTCCCACGGACAGTAGTCATCAGGGGTGAAACTGACCAAGGGGGAAGGTGCGAGGGATGCTGACGGAGTCGCTCTCTGAATACGGAGTGGTGGCGCTGGCTCTCGGTCTCGCCGGCGCGGCAGCGGGGCTGGCACGAACGTTCATTACACATCGGACACGGTTGAGGGAGGAACAAGAGGCGTCTGTCCGGACTACGGCCCGGATGACCGGACTGATCGGGCTGGCCGCGGCACATCACAAGGATCTTCGGATCATGGAGCGGGATCGCGACGGGCACCGCGTGGTCGAGCTGGGTAGGTCGAGAGTCCCGGCCACCGCCGAGCACAAGGAGACGGCGTGAACGCGGTGGAGGGTTCGGCCGCCCTGACTCCGGCACCCGACGGGACGGAGGGACCGGAAGCCGACGCCGAGCGCCTTGCGGCACAGCACAAGCAGGAGTTCGAGGGCTTCGCCAAGAAGAGCTATCACCAGGCCGAGCGGGTCCTTCGAGCCGGCTGCTCCGATCGGCAGACTGTCGAGGACGCCCTTCACGACGCCTACCTGCACGCACGCGTGAAGTGGGAGAAGCTGCGGGACTACGACAAGCCGATCGGGTGGGTGATCAAGACCGCGCGGAACAAGATACTCAAGGAGCACACGCGCAGTCGTCGCGAGGCCGCAACGGCGCCGCACGAGCTACCGGCGACGTCGACCGCCGATGTCGCCGACTCCCACGGGGCTCAGGATGCCCTCAACCGCTGGCTGCAGCGCATTCCCCCTCGCCACGCCGAGGTCTTTCAGATGACGCAGGAGGTCTTTACCGACCAGCAGATCGCCGACACGCTCGGTATCGCCGAGCGCAGCGTCCACCACTACCGAGCCCTTGCCTTGAAGCGCCTGCGCGAGCTGGCCGCGGCGGACGGGTTCACCACACCGTGCCGGAGCCCGCGCGAAGGAGGCGACCGTGGACCTCGATGACATCCTGGCGCTTGCCAAGTCACATGAGCCAAGCCCGCTGGAGCTGGCCCGCGCCCGCCGCGTGGCCCGGGCCGCCGAGGTCGCCTACCGTTCAGCGGTAGCCGAGGGACACGAGATTGTCGTCGACACGGACGTGGCCGAGTCCGCCGCCGAAGACCACGACGAGTCCGCGCGGATCGCCCGTGCCGCGCAGTTGGCTCAGCTGGGTGTCATCACACTGACCATCGGCTCCGGGCGTAGCAACCGGTTCGACCACCTCGCCCTGTCGGACCAGATGGCGATGATTCTCGGACGCGCACCGGGAGCACTTCATCCGACTCCGCAGTCGCTTCTCGACATGATCCATCCCTCGGACCTCGAGTCCTTCCAGCATGCGGTCGAAACGGCATGGAAGAGGTGTGAGCCGGATGAGCTCACCTTCCGGGTGTTCCAGGCGAACGGTGGGGTCTGCTACCTGCACTGTCACATCGAGGTCTTCGACAAGGGCGAGTCGCCGGTCGGGGTCATCCTGACCGGCGAGGATGTGACGGTTCTCGAACTCGCCCGTCAGGAACGTGCCCGGCTCGCCATCCGCAGCCAGATGCTCTGTGACGACGTCGCGGCCGCGGACCTCGTCACCGGTCTGCCGACTCGTGGCTACTTCATCGACGAGGTCGACCGAGCCCGCCGCACGGGAGGCGGCGCTGTCGCCGTCGTGGCGGCCGAGCCTGCCACTCGCTTGCCGGCCAAGGGCAGCGATGCTGATCACGATCGGCTGGCGGCTTCCATCGCCCGGCTCTTGCGCACCGCCGCAGGAACGGACGTGACATGCGGTCTGGCCGGTCCTGGACTCTGGGGAGTACTGCTCCCGGGGGCCGACGGGCAGTCCGCGGAGGTCATGGCGTACGAGGTGGTGGACACCTTCCGGCGTTACCTGTTCGCCTGCGCGCGGGGAACGGTGCGTCTCAACGCTTGGGCCGGAGTGGTGCGCTTCGAGGCGGGACGCACAGACACCGGCTTCGACCTGCTGATCGACGGCGAGGAGGCCGCGCGCGCGGCTCGTCGCAGAGGCGCGGCCGTTCACGTTCTCGAAGAACCCGTCGCGGCTGAGGTGCGGACAGAACAGTGCCGAGCCTCGGTGCGGGAGACGGTGGCGAAGGATCGGTTCGCGCTGTTCGCGCAGCCCATCGTCGACCTTGCGTTGAACAAGGTCACCCGGCATGAGATCCTCCTGCGGGTACGGGACGAGGCAGGCGGGCACAAGGCGCCCTGGGCCTTTCTCGACATGGCTGAACGCGTTGGCGAGATCCTCACTGTCGACCGGTGGGTCATCGATCATGCGTTGCAGCTCATCGGTCAGAGCGCGCAGACGTCGCACTATCAGATCAACGTCTCCGGTCAGTCCCTGTCCGACCCCGGCCTACTGGGTTATGTGTCAGAGGCGATCCGCCGTCACAACGTGCGGCCCGAGTGCCTGACCTTTGAGATCACCGAGACCGCGCTCCTTGAGAACCGCAATGCGGCTCTGGCTTTCGCCACGGGGATCCGGCTGGTGGGTTGCCGGCTGGCATTCGACGACTTCGGCACCGGCAACGCCGCTCTCGCCTCGCTCAAGCACTTCCCCGTCGACCTCGTCAAGATCGACGGAACGTTCGTAGTCGGTCTTCGGGAGTCGCCGACCGATCAGGCGTTCGTGTCGACGCTGGTGAGCCTGTGCCATGCGCTTGGGATCCAGGTGGCCGCCGAATTCGTTCAGGACGAGGCGACCCTCGCACTTCTTACGCGCTACGGCGTGGATTTCGCGCAGGGCTACGAGTGTGGGCGGCCTACGCCGTTGGCGGCAGGCCTGTGTCACAAGGGTGAGTCGATCGAGCTGGAGCTGCGCCTCCCGGAGCAACGACTTGCCTCTGGCTAGGGAACAGGCGGGTGGCCCGGGGGAGCAGCCGGGCCACGCCGGAAGTCAGGGAGCGATGACGGTGCGGAGTGGGGGGAAGCCGTTGAAGCCGACGGCTGAGTACGTCGCGGTGTACGCGCCTGTTCCGTGGATACGGATCACCTCGCCGGCCGCCAGGTCCAGCGGGAGATCGTACGGGGCGTGCTGGTAGAGGATGTCGACGCTGTCGCACGTCGGGCCGGCCAGGATCACGGGGCCGGTCGGGCCGCCGCGGGTGGTGGACAGTTCGTACTGGATGGCCTCGTCCTCGGTTTCGGCCAGGCCGCCGAACCGGCCCACGTCGAGGTAGACCCAGCGCGGCTCGGCGTCGTCGTAGGACTTGCGGGCGACCAGCACGACCTGGGTGTGCAGCACCCCGGCGGGTGCGGCGACGTAGCGGCCCGGCTCGATCATGAGCGCGGGCGCGCGGTGCCCGAAGTGCCGGCGGACGGCGTCGTCGATGGCGGAGGCGAAGGCCGTGATCGGTGCGACGGGGGTGCGGTAGGGCACCGGGAAGCCGCCGCCCGCGTTGAGGATCCGCAGCGTGATGCCGGATTGTTCGAGCACCTTGAAGATCCAGGCGGCGGTGGCGATGGAGGGTTCCCACCGGTCGGGGTGCAGTTGCTGCGACCCCACGTGGAAGGCGATGCCCGCGGGGTCGAGACCGCGCAGCGCGGCCACCTTCATGAGCTCGGCTGCCATTTCGGGCACGCACCCGAATTTGCGGGAGAGCGGCCATCGCGCGCCGTCGCTCGACGCGAGGATGCGGCACAGCACCGACGAGCCGGGGGCATGCCGCACGATCTTGTCCAGTTCACCCTCGCTGTCGAAGGCGAACATCCGCACCCCACGGGCGTACGCGTACGCGATGTCCTCGCTCTTTTTGATCGGATGCCCGTAACTCAGGTCCCCGGGCGACGCGCCCGCCGCGAGACAGAGGTCGATCTCGGCACGGCTGGCGACGTCGAACTGGCAACCCGCGGCGACGAGCGCTCTGAGCAGCGGAAGTTCGGGGTTGGCCTTGACGGCGTAGTGGATGCCCGCCCCGGCAAAGGCGTCGGCGATCCGGTGGTATTGGGTGCGGGCGACGTCGACGTCGATCACCAGGCAGGGGGTTTGGCCGAGGCCGGCCTGCAGGAGCTGTTGGGCGTCTGCGGTCACTGTCATGGCTTCGTGTCCTCATCGGTGACGGGGAACGATCGGTGACGGAACAATCTTGGTGACGGGCGGACAGGATGCACACAGAGTACTTCCGTCAATGCCCAGAGTGGTTATCCAAAGGTGACAAGAAGAATTTGCCAAGGTCATTACTGTTGGCGCCGTGTTCGACATGCTCTCCGCCGAGGAGCAGCACGCCTATCGCCTGCTGGTACGCATGGCCGGCGCCACCGCGGCGGACCTCGCGGGACAGGCCGCCCTGCCCGGCCACCAGGCCCAGGCGCTGCTCGAGGCGCTGCACCGCAAGGGCCTGGCCACCGCCGGCCCCACCTTCCACGCCCTGCCGGCCGACGTGGCGCTGGGCGACGCGTTGCTGCGCGAGCAGCAGTCGCTCGAGTCGGCCCGCCGGCTGGTGGCCGCGCTGAGCGAGGAGTACCGCGCCAACACCCGCCGTCGCAGCCCCGACCACCTGGTCGAGATCGTGGTCGGCGCGGCCGCCCTGCGTGACCGGCTGCGCGAGATGCAGGATTCGGCCCGCGAGGAGATCCTGTGGTTCTGCCGGGCCAACCCGATAGCGATGCAGGGTCCGGAGAACACCGAGGAGTCGAGCGCCCTGGAGCGCGGCGTCCGCTACCGCGCGATCTACGAGCGCGAATTGCTGGAGAAACCGGGCGAACTGGACAGCATCGTCGAGGCGATGAAGCTGGGCGAGCTGTCCCGCACGCTTCCGGCTCTGCCCGTACGCCTGGCCGTGGCCGACCGGAACTTCGCGATCTGCCCGCTGGTGCCGGACGCGGCGCGGGGAGTCGGGGAACCCACCGCGGCGCTGATCCGCCCCAGCGAGCTCCTCGACGCCCTGGTCGCCCTCTTCGAGAGCTACTGGGAGCGGGCCACCCCGCTGTTGCCCGACGGCAGCGAGGAGGAACCCGACAAGCTGCTGTTGTCGCTGTTCGTGGCCGGGTTGCCGGACAAGTCGATCGCCACCCAGCTCGGGGTGAGCCGCCGGACCGTCCAGCGCCGCCTCGACCGGCTGATGGAGGCGGCCGGTGTGGACACCCGCGCGGGCCTGGCCTTCCAAGCGGCCCGGCGGAACTGGCTGTAAGCGTTGCGCGCGGGCCAGCGGTCCTCGGTGAGCGGCCTCATCGCCCGTACGCCCGGATCACGGTCTGCTCGACGGAGTTGCCGGATTTGTCGGAGGCGGTGACCCGCAACGACACGGGCCCGTGGCCGCCGGGCGCGAACACGATCGGCCCCGACATCAGCGCCGGCTTCCACGTCTTCCCGTCGTCGGCCGAGGTGGCGACGGAGATCCGCTGAGCCCCGGGCACCTTGACGGTCAGCAGGTTCAGCGCTCCGATCCCGTACGAGACCTGGAGCAGCGGAAGCGTCCCGGCCGAACCCGATGTGAAGGTCCACGAGGTCGACGTCGAGGTGCCGTAGAGCCAGTCGTCGCCGCCGCGGGCGGTCCTCATGTCGAGGCGGTAGGTCGCCTTCCCGGCCGGCACGGTCACGTCCTGCCAGCCGTTGGGCAGCTCGGCCACGACGGCGCCGTTGCGGTGCAGCGTGGCGCCGGTGTCCTCGACCAGGTAGTGCCGGTCGGTGTCGTCCACGAACGACGCCACCCGCAGCTTCAACGTGTTGCCGTCCCGCGTGTTGCGGTGTCCCGTGGGGGTGGCCGGGCGCACCACCGGCGCGTACCAGGTCTCGGAGGCCGAGCCGGGCCGGGCGTACGAGGTCGCGTCCTCGACGATGCCACCCTGCAGCCGGCCGCCCAGGTTGCTCCACGGGAACGCGTGGTGCACCTGGTGCTGCCACACGCTGTCGCCGGTCGACACCCACTCCTCGCGGACCGTCGGCGTCCGCACGTCGCGCTGCGTGTCGTTCCACGAGTACTGCTGGTAGGGCCGCCAGCCGAAGCGCTGCTCGCGGATCCAGTCGAAGCCGCCGTTGTGCGCGTACCGCGTGCTGATCCGGTACGAGTTGGCCGCGGTCACCTTGTGCACGATGCCGTTCGGCACCCTGTCCTTCGAGACCTGGAAGACGTCGTACAGGTAGGGGCTGTTGGTCGTCAGCGTGAGCGAGATGCTCGCCCTGCCCGCGCGGGCCAGGATCCGTTGCCCGTCGTCGTGGGCCACCTGCGCGGTCGGGATCGACAGGCGCCCCTCGCTGTCCGGGTTCCACGGCTGCCAGGCGCTGAAGTCGGACGGCAGCACGACCAGCGCCATCGCCGCCCCGGCCGCGGCCGCCGCCTGCGACGCGTCGTCGGGGTTGTCCGACTCGATCACCACGGCCTTGCCGCGGACGTTCTCGCCGAGCCCCTTGACCAGGTCGAAACGGCGGGTTCCCTCGTACGCCGGGGAGCTGGCGCACAGATAGATGTCGAGCTCGCCGCTCACCCCCGGAACGGTCGCCTGCACCAGCGGGGCCACGAGCTGCCACCGCGACGAGAACTCGTAGCTGCCCTTGCGCAGTTTCGCGGTCGGCGTGACGTTGATCTTTTTGACGGCGCTGAAGTTCATGAAGCCGTTGATGATGCCGCGGCCGCTGCCGGTCACCCGGCGCACGTAGTAGCTCTCCACGGTCCGCTGCTCGGCCGGCTTGGGCGTCTCGATCCGGATCGGTTTTGCCGTACGGGCGTCGAGCACCACGGTCAGGTCCCGGTCGACCTTGAGCTCCGGGATGGTGACCAGGGTGTCCTGTTCGTCCTGCGGCCCTCCGTCGGGAATCGTCGCGTCGACCAGGTAGTCGCCCGCGCCCAGCTGGACGGTCTTCCGCTCGCCGGCGCCCAGGGCGTCGAGCACGTCGAAGCGCTGGTCGTCGCCGAACACCTGCAGCGCGGGCACGGCGGCGGGCCGGCCGGAGCGATCGACGGCCGTGAAGGTCACGCGGTGCCGTTCCGGGTCGAGGGTGCCACCGAGCGCGGTCGTCACCTGGACGCCGCCGGGGGCGGTGGCGGTGAGCCAGCCGTTGAGCTGCCCCGGGTCGGCGGCCGGAAGGTTCCAGCCGAGGGTGACGCCGGAGCTGCCGCCGACCGGCACGGTGACGGTCGCTGGCGTGACCGTGATCTGCGGCAGGGACGACCGTACGGTGAGGGTCACGGGCGCCGGGCCGGTGTTGGTGTAGGTGACCTTCCGCGACACGGCCGGGTCGCCCAGGGCGTGCAGCCCGAAGTCGGCGACGCCGGTGCCCGAGACGGTCTGGCGCACCGCGCGGGCCAGGTCGACCCGGCCCGCCCCCTGCCCGTAGACGGGGGTTCCGGCCGTGGTGGCGGCGGTGCTGACCAGCTCGTCCTTGATGCGCGCGCCGGACCAGTCCGGGTGCTGCTGGGCGACGATCGCGGCCGCGCCGGCCACGTGCGGTGTGGCCATCGAGGTGCCGTTGGCGGCGGTGTAGAGCTCGTCGACCGGGTCGCCCATCGTGGTGCCGGCGGCGCGGGCGGCCACGATGCCGACGCCGGGCGCGGTGATCTCGGGTTTGAGGCCTTCGTCGCCCACGCGCGGCCCGCGGCTGGAGAAGTCGGCCAGCCGGTTGTCGCGGTCGACCGCCCCGACGGTCAGGGCCGAGGACGCGGCGCCGGGGGTGCCGACCGTGTAGGTGGCGCCCTCGTTGCCCGCTGCCACCACGAACAGCGTGCCGGTGGAGGCGCTGAGCTCGTCGACGGCGGCGCTCATCGGGTCGGTGCCGTCGGTCGCGCTGCCGCCGAGGCTCAGGTTGACGACCTTGGCCCCGGCGCCGGCGGCCCATTCCATGCCGGCGATGATCCCGGACTCGTAGCCGGTTCCGCTGTCGTCGAGCACCTTGCCGATCAGCAGCCGGGCGCCCGGGGCGACGCCCTTGCGAGCGCCGTTCGAGCCCGCGCCCGAACCGGCGACTGTGGCCGCCACGTGGGTGCCGTGTCCGAAGTGGTCGGCGGTGTCGGGGCTGCCGCTGAAGTCGCGCGCCGCGGCGATGCGCCCGGCCAGGTCGGGGTGGTTCTGGTCGGCGCCGGTGTCGAGCACCGCCACGGTCACGCCGCGGCCGTCCAGGCCCGCCTTCCAGGCGTCGGGCGCGCCGATCTGCGCCGTGCTGCGGTCGAGGACGGGTTTGACCTTGCCGTCGAGCCAGATCCGGTCGGTGGCGCTGCGTGCGCCGGGTGCGGTGTTTGCCTGCGTACGCCAGAAGGCCGCGAGCGAGTCCTTGTCGGCGCGCACGGCCACGGCGCCGAGGCTGGGCAGCGCGACACCGTTGGAGGCGCCGAGCGTACGGGCGGTTGCAGTGCCCTGGGCCGACCTGACGATCAGCGGAAGCGTGTCCCGGGCGGCGTCGCCGTACCCCTGATCGACCAGCCGTTGCACGTCGAACAGCTCGGCGTCGACGCGCCCGCCGGCGATCAGCGGCACGGCGTCGGCGGGCACCACCCGTACGCCCTCGCGGGTCTCGACGGTCGTGAACGACATGCGGTCGCGCCCCGGCCCGGGACGCACCGACGCCGCCACCCGGCCGTCGCCCGCCGGGACGAGCTGGACGACGTCGCCGGTGATCAGGGTGATGGACCCGACGGTGGCCGGTTGACCGGGGGCGGCAGCGGCCGGTCCTGGCGGGGACACGGCCGCTGCGCCGGCTCCGGTCAGGAGGCCGGCCATGAGTGCGCCGGTGAGGCGTTTTGCTGGTGACAAGGCCGGCTCCTTAGGCGTTCGCGGTGAACGCATTCTGAGCTCGGCCGATGCGGGCCGGGGAGAGGTTGGCCATGCCGCAGAGGCGACATGGCGCGATGTGGACAGCGGTCGATGTCAGCGGAGTGTCCGGGCGGTTTCCTTCGCCGTCCCGAGGTCGGTGAAACCCTCCAGCCGGTACGTGACCTGGTTGTGCTCCCAGATCAGGGTGGGTGTGGCGAGCCGGGCCGTGGCGGTGCGCTCCTCGCCGGCGCGGTCGACATAGGTCAGCGTGTGCGGCGTCGGCAGCCAGATCGCCATGGTCGCCGACTCCAGCTCGACCCACTGGGCGTCCTGCGCCTGCTTGAAGAAGACGCCCGCGGAGCCCGCGAACTGGTCGAACCGTACGGTTCCGCCGCGGTAGACCGCGCTGACCACCCGGGGGAGGCCGTTGGCGTCGGGATCGGCCAGCTCGACGAGCTCGGGCGGGCCGAGGGCGGCGGGGAGGCGTACGGGGAAAGGCGCACGCTGCTGGGCCTGCTCGAGGGTGACCGGGCCGGTCGACGGCAGCGGGCTGGGTGAGGAAGCGGGTGGCGCGGGCTGGGCGGTGCGGCGCACCTCGATGCCGGCGACCTGCAGCACCTGGACGACCGCGTCGACGACGGCGGCGCGGGCGGGTTCCACGGCGGTCACGGTGACGGCGACGGCCGCGAGGGCGGAGGCCAGCCAGATCCGCCGGCGGTGCCTACGGCGTACGGGAATCTCGAGGCGAGCACGCACGGCGGCGCGCTGGTCGGCGGCCTCGGGCACCGTCAGGAAGGCGTCGAGCTCGCGCAGCTCGGCGATCAGGTCGTCGTGACGATCAGGCACCGGGCACCTCCGGGACGAGATGCTCACGCAGCCGGGCCAGCGCCCGCGCGGTACGCGACTTCACGGTTCCCTTGGGCACGCCCAGCGCCGCCGCCGTCTCCTGCTCGCTCAGGTCGAGCAGGAAACGGCACACCAGGACATCCTGGTCGCGCTGGGGCAGCGAGCGGATCCGGTCGACGAGACGCTCACGGCGTTCCCGGGCCATCACGGTGTCGGCCGGGTCGGGCTCGTCGGGCCGCGGCTCGGTGACGGCGGCCGCGCGCAGGGCCAGCCCGTCACGGCGGCGGCGGGACCGGTGCAGGTTGCGGGTCTCGTTGGCCACGATGGCGAGCAGCCACGGGCGGAAGCCGGACTCGCCGCGGTAACGCGACAACTGCCGGTACGCCTTCACCAGCGCCTCCTGCACCACGTCGTCGGCGTCGTCCCCGGCCCCGAGCAGCACGGCGGCCCGGTGCGCGGGCACGGTGTACCGGGCGACCAGGACCTCGTAGGCCCCCAGGTCGCCGTCCCGGGCCCGGCTCACCGCCGTCGCGTCGTCGATGTCGATGGCCTCTCTCAGCCCGAGCTCCTTCGATTCCGTTACCGACACTGCCCTGACACCGCCCGCCGCGGAAAGGTTCCCGGAACCTGTCACGGATCCGCGGTGTCTTCCGGGCATGACCACACGCCGCTCGTTCCTCGTCCTGTCCGGTGCGGTGCTCGCCGGTTGCCGTTCGCCGGAGGACCCGGCCACGCCGGTTCCCGACGTGGTGCTCGCGGGCACCCCCGGCGGTGTCGTCCGGCTCGCCGGCGACGCGACGCGCTCCCTGGGCGCCAGTTCGGTGCTGAGCCGGGACGGCGCAGTCGCGTACGCCGTCGAGGGCGAAAGCCTGGTGCGGATCGACGCGGCGACCGGGGCACCCCTCCAGAAGCGGTCGATCGGGGGTGGATGGGTGCCCCGGGTGGTCGCCGAGTCGGGCCACGCCTGCGTGCTGACCCGGACCACGGCCGCCGATCCGCCGGCCGGGCGCACGAGCACGCCCGTGCTGGTGGCCGGCGCGGGCGGGGAGAAGACGTTCGACCTGCCCGGCTGCGTCGAGCCGGACGCGTTGACCAGCGACGACCGGGGGCTGTTCGTGCTCGACTGGCTCCCGGCGGGGCGGCCCGACCATTACCGCGTACGGCTGCTGAGCCTGAGCGACGGTACGGTCACCTCGCTGCTGACGCGGGACAAGCGGCCGATCCCGGAAGGCGCCGAGGAGCAGATGCGCGGCCGCGGGCGGCAGGCGGTGTACTCGCGGGACAGGCAGACGCTCTACACGCTCTACACGCACCAGCCCGAGCATCAGCACACCCGCGACCTGCTGGGTGGCACCCGCAGCCAGGTACACGCGTTCGTGCACGTGCTGCACCTCAACGAGCAGTGGGCGTACTGCCTGGACCTGCCCGCGCCGTTCGGGGAAGGGCCGGCCGAGGGGCATGCGCTGGCTGTCGACGGGCGGCGGATCGCTGTGTTGGACACGGCATCGGGGTCGATCGCGTACGCGAGCACGGAGTCCCTGGAGATCGAGAAGGTGGCGCGGACGAAGGCCGGTGGGGGTCCGGCCGCCCTCGGATTCGGCCGCGGCGGGCGCCTGTTCGCGGCTGACGGCGCCACCGTGCACGTGCTCGAGGACGGCGGCATGCCGGATACGTGGCAACTGCCGGGCGCCGCCCGCGGCCTGTGCCTGAGCCCGGACGGGTCGCGGCTCTACGCCGGGGGTGCCCGTGAGGTGGTCTGGCTGGACGCGGCCTCGGGAGCGCTGCGGGGCCGCGCCCAGGTGGCCGGGCCGATCGCCGTTCTTTCCGTTAGATAACCGAAAGTTACGGCGGATGCATTTTGCAAATAGCTCCTGAGAAGGCGAAACTTTCCGGAACTAGAAGGTTGACTGATCGCGGTGATCGTCCCAAGAATGAGGGGCGCAATGACGTACGTCGATCGCGCGGCGGCTTCCACCGGCCGCCGCGCTCCCCCGACCACGACGCGAAGGTGACCACCGTGACCAGATGGATCCGTCCTCGATCCCTGATCCTCACAACCGCGGCCGCGCTGCTGGCCGGAGCCGGGGCGATCGCCCTGGCCGCGCCGGCCCAGGCGGCGAGCTGCGAGAACGGCTACGTCGGCCTCACGTACGACGACGGGCCCAACCCGAGCACCACCAATCAGTTGCTGAACGCGCTGCGCAGCAACGGCTTGCGGGCCACGATGTTCAACACCGGGCAGAACGCGGCGGCCAACCCCGGCCTGGTCGCGGCGCAGGTGTCGGCGGGCATGTGGGTCGGCAACCACAGCTACACCCACGGGCACATGACGCAGATGAGCCAGCAGCAGATGCAGTCCGAGCTGTCGAACACGCAGAACGCGATCCGCAACGCGGGCGGTGGCACCCCGACGATCTTCCGCCCGCCGTACGGCGAGACCAACGGGACCCTGCAGTCGGTCGCCTCGTCGCTCGGGCTGCGCACGGTGACCTGGGACGTCGACTCGCAGGACTGGAACGGCGCCAGCACCGCCGCGATCGTGCAGGCCGCCTCACGCCTCACCAACGGCCAGACCATCCTGATGCACGACAACTACCAGAGCACCATCTCGGCCATCCCGCAGATCGCGGCCGGGCTGACCCAGCGGGGCCTGTGCGCCGGCATGATCTCGGCGTCGACCGGCCGGGCCGTCGCGCCCACGGGCGGCGGCAACCCCACCACGCCGCCCCCGTCGACCGGCAACCCGACCACTCCCCCGCCCGGCGGGGGCAGCTGCACCACCACGTACACCGCCGGACAGCAGTGGAGCGACCGCTTCAACGGCTCGGTGACCGTCAACGGCTCGAACAACTGGGTCGTCACGGTGACCCTGCGCTCGCCGCAGCGCGTCCTCGCGACCTGGAACGCGTCGGTGAGCTGGGACAGCAGCGGCCTGGTGATGACCGCGCGCCCCAACGGGAACGGCAACACGTTCGGTATGACGATCCAGCACAACGGCAACTGGAACTGGCCGTCGCTGTCCTGCCGAACAGCCTGATCCACCGCCGGGTCGGGCTACCCCCGCGGGGTCCGGCTCGGCGGCCTCCAACCTCCGCCCCGGGCCGGGCTCCCCACGTGGAGTCCGGCCCGGCGGCCGTCAGCTGATCTTCGGAGTGGCACAGTCGATTTGCCCCTTCTTATAGGTACATTGGCGGCATGGCGACGAACTCACTCCGCGGCGTGCTGCTGCGGTCGTTGCCTGTTCTGCTCCTGCTGCTGACGCTGGGCCTGACCGCGCCGCAGACGACAACGCAGGCGCTCACCTCCGCGGGCGTGGGTCACAGTGCCTCCGCCACGCCGGACTCCATTGCCGACACTCCCGCCGACGAGGCGGAGAAGGCACTTTCCCGTACGCCGGAAGGCCCCGTCGCCGACCGCACCCGGGCCCTCACCGCGCAGCGCGCCGCCGCCGTCACCGGCTCCCGCGCCCCGCCGCTCGTTCTCGCCTGATCACGCGCTGACGGCCGTCCGGCCGAACCGTGGTCGCCGCCCGCGCCGTCCCGCCGAAGTGGACCGCGCGAACCTCCTTCGAGCGGACAGGACACCCTGGCGATGAACGTTGTTGCGGAAATGCTGCTGAGCTCCCCGGCCCCGGCCGCCATCTGGGCGACCCTGTGGATCCTCACTCTGCCCGCCGTGCTGGTGCTGGCCAGCCCCGAGGCGATGCGTAACCCGGGTGAGGCCCTGCGGTCGCTGGGCCGCTACCTGCGGCTGCCCGGGTGCCGGGGCGCGCACCCCCGCGAGACGGCCCTGGAGTCGCTTGCCGCCACCCAGTTCGCCGAGGAGGTGCGGGTCGCTGCCGACCGGGCCGAGCTGGCCGCCGAGCGGTGGCACGAGCGCTGGGAGGCGGCCACCGACGAGGTGACCGAGGCGTGGCAGGCGTGGCTCGACGCGGACGCCCGGCTGCGGGTGCGGCGGTCGGCGGCGGCCTTCGGCACGCCGTGGAGCGCGCAGACCCCGACCGAGTACGCGGCCCGCGAGCGCTTCCTGCACAAGGCGGTTCGCACCGCCGCCGGCAACGGCTGGCTGCCGGCCGCCGCGGTCGCCGACGCGCTGGCCGGACGGGCCGGGTGGGACGCCCGCCTGCACCCGCTGGAGCAGGAGCTGGTGGTCTTCCGGGCCGCCGCCGGCCATCTGCGGGACCGCTACGAGCGGGCGGTCGCGGCCGAGGTCACCGCCCGGCACGACGCCACCCTGGCCCGCCGCACCAGCGACAGCCTGCGCCAGGAGTCCTGGATCGCGGCCGCCCGGGCCGCCGACCTGCGCCGCCTGGTGCCCGCCGGCCTTTCCATCGCCTCCGTCGCCGGTGAGCCTGCGGTCGCGGCAGCCTGGCACTAGGGTGCGCCGTATGGCCACGCATTGGACGCTCGGCGGCGACGCCTCCGATCCGCACCGGCTGGCGGCCTTCTGGGCCCAGGCGCTCGGCTACCTGCCCGAGGAGGGTTACGACGACCCCGACGGCGCCTCGATCGTCGACCCGGTGGGCCGCGGGCCGGCCATCAGTTTCCTGCGGGTGCCCGAGGTCAAGACGACCAAGAACCGGGTGCACATCGACATCCGGGTGGCCGGCGAGCCGCCGTGGGACCCGGCCGAACGCGAGCGCCTCGTCAAGGCCAAGGTGGCCGAACTGGTCGCCGCGGGCGCGACCGAGATCCGCACCCAGCGCTACGACGACCAGTTCGGTCACGTGGTGATGCTCGACCCCGAGGGCAACGAGTTCTGCGTCGCCTAGGGGCCCGCCGGTCAAGGCTTGGTGAGCAGGCAGCCCGACACGCTCAGGTCGATGACGCGTGAGGCGTTCAGGCACGTGGTGAACCAATATGTCTGCTCGCCGTAGCTCTGCCCCTGGGAGACCGTGACCGTGCCGTCAGCGGCGACCTCACACGGGTTGTTGAGGGTGCAGCGTTCGCCGTCGTCGTTGCCGGTGTTGTTGATGCCGACGATCTGGCCGTCGGAGGCGCTGACGATCGGCGAGCCCGAGGTGCCGTGGATGGTGTCGCAGGCGGTGTCGTAGCGGATCGAATCGCGCCAGGTCCACTCGCCCTCGCGCAACTGCGGGACGAAGGCGTCGATCTTGCAGTTCCAGATCCGCTTCCAGTAGCTGGACGGGATGGCGATGCTGAGCCCCTCGGACGGACGGCTGCTCGCGATGGTCAGCGCGGTGGCCCCGTACCGGCTCTGCAGGGTGGCGTAGGTGGTGGTCAGGCGATAGAGCGTGACGTCGGTGCCGGTCATCGTGGCGTAGAGCACGCGGTCGGCGCGAACGGTGCCGAGTGACCCGCCGCTGCTGTTGAGCAGCGTGCCCGAGCGGGACGAGCTGCGGTTCACCAGAACCTGCCCGGCGCTGAGGAAACCACCCTCGTAGCAGTGGCCGTTGGTCAGCATCATGGCCCGGTCGCTGCTGACCGAGGACGGGTAGCGCACCAGCGAGGCCGAGCAGTTGCTCAGCGCGATGGTGTTGGCCAGGGTGGTGGCCGCGACAGCGTGGGCCGGGGCGGCCACGAGACCGGTCATGCCGGCGATCGCGGCGGCCGCGGTGACGAGGAACCGTCGTACGCGCATGGGGGTTTCCCTTCTGGTAGACGCCCGCAGCGTGGCACCGCAAAAAATCGATGTCAATCAATAACATTGCGGTCATACCGATGGCCCGTTGTGCCGGTTGCCCGGGCGGTACACGATGGACTCCCAGCAGCCGAGCACGGGGAGCGATCATGGGGACGGCCCGCAAGTTCAGCAAGGTCCTGCACTCCGAGCTCGACGTGCACGCGGCCTGGCTGCCGGTCACCAACACGTTCGCGCTGGGCGACTACGGCGTGGTCAGCGACGGCGTCTTCGTCCGGATGGGCAACATCGCCGAGTACGGTGTCTCGTTCACGGCCGCGGCGGGACCGCAGACCAAGCTGCGCTTCCGGTCCGAGGGCACACGTGTCACCCGGTTCGTGGCCGGGGCCGAGGTGCCCAACCTGCCGCAGGTCGACATCGAGGCGTCGATCCGCATCGAGTTCTCCACAAAGGACTCGTTCTACGTCGACGCGCCGACGCTGACCGCCCAGTCCATGCAGGACGTTGCGAAAGTCGGTGCGGCGCTTCGCAAGGCGGAAGGGTGGCGCCGCAAATATCGGGTGGTCTTCTCCACGTACGCGGGTGAGGGTTGCACGATCATCTCGTCGCGCGAGGCGAACTCGGCGTTCGAGCTGAGCGCCACGGCCGACGTGCTGCGCCTGCTGGAACTGGGCAAGGCGCACGGCGGCATCACGCTGTCGGGCGAACGGGCGGCCGGGCTCGAGGTGATCGGGGCGAGCGGCGTGGTCGGCCTGCGGTTGTTCAAGCTGCGGCTGTTCACCGGCAGCACCGACATCCTGCGGGGCGAGGCCGACGGTCAGGTGGAGTTCGAGACCGCGGACGAGCTCGAGGACGACGTCTAGATGCGCTCCGAGCTGATCGAGTTCTTCCGCTTCGACGACCAGAACTCGGGCATGCTCCGCCGCGGCGACCGGTTCCTGCGGGCCCGCGGCAACGAGCCGGTGGCCGAGGTGCGGATCCCGATCGGCCACGCCGAGTTCCTGCGCCGGCTCGACCACCTGCGCTATTCCGTCGAGCACGACGAGGGCCGCCGTGACGAGGCGCTGGCACAGCTGTCCCGGGTGGTCAGCGAGGTGCTGGGACCGTACCGGGCCGAGGGCGGGCCGACCCAGATCGACCTGGTGACCAACGCGGCCGAGCTGAGCGCGCTGCCGTTCGAGCTGGCCGCCGACGCCCGGGGCAGGCCGCTCTTCGCCACCTCCGGGCCGCCGCTCGTGCTGACCCGCCGGGTGCGCACCGGCGCCCACGGCGAGGGACACATCTGGTGGTCGAAACCGCGTGTGCTGTTCGCCGCCGCCTCCCCGCCCGGGGCGGGCAAGCCGGTGCCGCTCGAGGAGCATCGGGCCGCGCTGCGCGACGCGCTCAAGCCGTGGAGCGAGCCGCTGCCGGTGCCCGGCCTGGCCGACGCCGTCCGGGACAACCGCCGCGTGCTCACCACCATCGACCGGGCCGGCCTGAGCCGGATCCGGGCCGCCGCGCTGGCCGCCGCGGCCGAGGGCCGGCCCTACACCCACCTGCACGTGCTGGCCCACGGCTGCGACGTCGGCGACCGGTTCGAGCCGGCGTTCGGGGTCGCGCTCTTCGACGACGACGACCGGACGGCGGCCGCGGTCACGCCGGAGATGCTGCGCGCGGTGATTCAGGGGATCGAGCCGGGCCCGGTCGTGGTGACGCTGGCGGTCTGCGACGGCGGCAACGAGTCGAACAGCGTCACCGGCGGCGGCAGCCTGGCCCACGCGCTGCACGTCTCGGGGGTGCCGGTCGTGCTGGCCTCGCAGTTCCCGCTGACCTTCGCCGGGTCCACCACGTTCACCCGCAGTTTCTACGACCTGCTGCTGTCCGGGGCCGACGTGCGGGAGGCGCTGCACGAGGCCCGTACGCGGCTGCACAGCCAGGGCGGCGAGACCGCGCACGACTGGGCCAGCCTGGTCGCCTACGTGCAGCTGCCCGAGGACTATCAGGACAGGCTGTACGAGGTCGCCATGCAGGCCGAGATGGCGTCGTTGCGTACGGCTCAGCTCTGGTCGGACAGGCTGGTCAACGAGGGCATCACCGACCCTCAGGCGTACGACACCGTCGCCGGGCGGCTGGGGTCGCGCATCGCGTCGTTGCAGCGCTACGTCGAGGGCACGGTCGCCGCGCCCGCCGAGGCCGCCCGGCTGGAGAACCTCGGCATTCTCGGCAGCGCGCAGAAAAGGCACGCCGAGCTGGCCTTCCACCGGGCGCGACTGGGCGAGGCCGGCCGCGAGCGATGGGAGGCGGCCGCCCGTACAGGTCTGGCCGAGGCCCGGCGGTGGTATCTGCTGGGCTTCACCCGCAACCTGTCGTTCCACTGGCACGGGGTGCAGGCGCTGTCGTTGGAGGCGGCGCTGACCGGGCGCATCGAGCGGGTCGGTCAGTGGTACGCGGCCCGTGAGGCGGCCGAGGCGGACGACGGCGCCTGGGCGCCCGGGTCGCTGGCCGAGCTGCTGCTGCTCGCCCCGCTGGCCGGCCGCACGCGGGCGCTGGAGGAGGCCGAGGAGCAGTTGGCCGAGCTGGTGGCGCGCACCCACGCCCAATGGCCGGCCGACGACCCGTTCCCGGTCGACTCCACAATCCGGCAGTTCGGCCGCTACCTGCGCTGGTGGACGACCGGGCACGGGTACTTCCCGGGCTACGCCGGCGGAGACCTGACGGCCGACGCGGCGCGGCTGCTGGAACGGCTCAGGGCGCTGTCGGGACCATCCAGTCCAGCACCGGCGTCCCCTGCAGGGTCACCAGAACACACATGACCAGCAGCAGGCCGACGCTCCAGCCGACCACCCGGCGGAAGATGTCGCCCTCCTTGCCGGCCATGCCCACGGCCGCGGCGGCGATCGCCAGGTTCTGCGGGCTGATCATTTTGCCCAGCACCCCGCCCGAGGAGTTGGCCGCGGCCAGCAGCACGGGGTCGAGTCCGGCATCGGCCGCGGTCTGCACCTGCAGGGCCCCGAACAGCGCGTTGGCCGACGTGTCGGAGCCGGTGACGGCCACGCCGATCCAGCCCAGGATCGAGGAGAGGAACAGGAAGATCCCACCGGTCTGGGCCAGAAACTCGCCCAGCGTGTTGGTCTGGCCCGACTGGTTGAGCACGTACGCGAGGGCGAGCACCGCCATCACCGTGACGATCGCGTGGCGCAGCTCGGCATACGTGCGGCCGTAGGCCTTGATCGCTTCGGCCGGCCGGACCCGCAGGATCGCGGCGGTGAGGATGCCGGCCAGGATCATCAGCGTGCCCGCGGCGGGCAGCCAGCCGAGGGTGAACGTGGTGGAGGCCAGAGGTTCGCCGTTGGCGCCCAGAACGTCGAGGCCGGGCCAGCCGAACGTGACAGTCCAGGGCTCCTCGGCCAGCAACGACTTGATCGGGCCGAGGTTGGCGATCGAAAAGATCACGATGATGATCAGGTACGGCGCGTACGCGCGCAGCACTTCGGCGTTGGTGTCCCGCCGGGTCCGCACGGCCACGCCGCCGTCCCCGGCCGGCTCGTCGGCGGACAGGTCGGGCGACTCGGCCGGGCGCCAGACACGCAGCAGCAAGATCACGGCGGCGGCGGACAGCAGCGCCGCGATGATGTCGGTCAGCGGCACCGAGATGTAGTTGGACGCGGCGAACTGCGCCCCGGCGAACACCAGGCCGCCGACCAGCGCCACCGGCCACGTCTGCCGCACGCCCCGCTTGCCGTCGATCACCGCGACCAGCACGAGCGGCACGACCACGGCCAGGACGGGCGTCTGCCGTCCGACCATCGCGCCCAGCGTGTCCGGGTTGAGCCGTGGGTCGTCGGCCGCGCCCGCGGTGACCGTGCCCAGCGTGGTGATCGGGGTGGCGAGCGCGCCGAAGGCGACAGGGGCGGTGTTCGCGATCAACGCCACGGCGGCCGCCTTGATCGGCCGGAAGCCGAGCGCCATCAGCATCACCACGGTCACGGCCACCGGCGTACCGAAACCGGCCAGCGCCTCGAGCAGGGCGCCGAAACAAAAGGCCACGATCACGGCCTGGACGCGCATGTCGGGACTGACCCGTTCCATCGAGCGGCGCAGCACGTCGAAGTGGCCGCTGACGACGGTGAGGTTGTAGACCCAGATCGCGTTGATGACGATCCACAGGATGGGGAAGAAGCCGAACGCGGCGCCCTCGGTGGCCGACAGCAGGGCCTGACCGGCGGGCATCGAGTACACCGCGACAGCGACGACGAGCGCCACGACGAGCGAGATCACCCCCGCGAGCCAGGCGCGCATGCGGACGGCGCCCAACAGCACGAACAGGGTGAGCAGGGGCAGCACCGCGAAGATCGCGGAGACCGCGACGGACTCACCGACGGGATCGGTCACGATCTGGAACTGATCAAACATGATCGCCATCCAGGAAGATCGATACGTGCGGGCCGAACCGTCATGGTCACCCGCTTCGGCGCAGCGCGCATCCCGGTGCGGGCATCGGGCAGGGAATATGGAAAACACTCACATTTAGGTTGTTTGGTCGGTACGGTCGGAGCGGTGAGGTCAGGATGAGCACCGGCGGGCTCATGGCCCTCGTCGACCGGCTCTCCGGCGAGGACGGGCGGACACACAGCGCCGAGGGCACACCGGGGGCAGGTGCGGTCGTCCGGTTCAGCCTGACAGGACAGGAACCGGTATGACGTCCGTACTGGTGGTGGACGACAACGACGACGACGCGGTGCTGATCGGGCATGCGCTGGGCCGGGCCGGGCTGCAGGTGCAGGTGACCCGCGAGGAGACGAGCGGGGGTGTCGCGCGGGCGCTCGCCGCGGGGCCGGTCGACGTGGTCATCTGCGATTACAACCTTCCCACCGTACGGGCCGAGGATGTGCTCGCCCAGGTTCGCGAGCACGATCCCGACCTCCCGTTCGTGCTCGTCTCGGGTCAGGTCGGCGAGGAGGTGGCGGCCGACCTGATGCGCGCCGGGGCCCGTGACTTCGTGCTCAAGGACAGGCTGACCCGGCTCGCACCCGCCGTGCAGCGCGAACTGGAGGAGGCCCGGGATCGTCGCGCGCATCGCCGCTCCGAGCGGGCGCTGCGGCTGCTGGCCGAACACGCGCCCGACGTCATCTTCCGGTTCCGGCTGCGTCCCGAACCGGCGATGGAGTACGTCAGCTCGGCCGTGGAACCGATCACCGGCCACGCGCCCGAGGAGTTCTACGCCGACCCGGCGCTGATCTTCCGCCTGGTCGAGCCGGACGACCGCCCGCTGCTCGAACGGTCCTGGCGCTCCGCGTCCCCCGGCGCCCTGACGGTCCGCTGGCGGCGGCGCACCGGCGACCCGGCCTGGGTCGAGCAGCGCGCGAACGCGGTGACCGGGCCGGACGGGCGCCCGCTCGCGATCGAGGGCATCCTGCGCGACATCACCGAACGGGTGCGCATGGAGGAGCAGCTGCGCCAGGCCGAACGCCTCGACTCGCTGGGGCGCCTGGCCGGCGGCATCGCCCACGACTTCAACAACATCCTGGCCGTCATCTCGGGATACGCCGCGATGCTGTCCGAGGAGCTCGGTCCCGACCACCAGCTGCACACCGACGCCCAGGCGATCGAGCAGGCGGCCGCCCGGGGCAGCGGCCTGACCCGGCAGCTGCTCATCTTCAGCGGCCTCGAACCGTCACGCCCGGAACCGCTCGACCTGAACGCCGTGGCCACCGACATGCAGCGGCTGCTGAAACGGACCCTGGGCGACGACATCGAACTGACCACCAAGCTGTCGCTGGACGTGCCACCGATCTCGATGGACCGCAACAAGCTCGAACAGGTGGTGCTGAACGCCGGCGCCAACGCCCGGGCCGCGATGCCGTCGGGCGGCCGCCTGACCCTGAGCACCTCGGTCGACCGGGGCTCCGGGCAGGTGTGCCTGTCCATCGCGGACACCGGCTGCGGCATGGAGCCGGAGGTCGCTGCGCGCGCGTTCGAGCCGTTCTTCACCACGAAGGGCCGGGGCAAAGGGACCGGGCTGGGGCTGGCCACCGCGTACGGGGTGGTCACCGACGCCGGGGGGACGATCTCGCTGGACTCGGCCCCCGGTGAGGGCACCACCCTGACGCTCTGCCTGCCCCCGGCCGAACGGGCGGCCGGTCCGTCCACTCTGGTCCGCCGACCCGCTTCCGGCGGCACCGTGCTGGTGGTCGAGGACGAGGACGGCGTACGCGACATCGTGTGCCGCATCCTGCGCCGCGCCGGCTACGAAGTGCGAGCGGCCCCCGACCCGGCGACGGCGCTGGAGATGTGCCGGGACGGCGGCCTGGAGATGGATGCCCTGGTCACCGACATCATCATGCCGGGCATGTCGGGCACCCAACTGGCCGCCGAGCTGCGCCGGACCCGCCCCGACCTGCCGGTGCTGTTCATGTCGGGCTACACCAGCGGCCCGGCCCCCGGCGGTCAGGAGTTGCCCGCCGACGCGCCGCTGCTGCACAAGCCGTTCCAGACCGACCACCTGCTCAGCGCCCTGCAGCGCGTGCTGCACTGACGGCCCGGCCGGCCGGGGCTCCCAGCCCCGGCGAACAACAAAGGCCCGGTCACGAGGACCGAGCCCTTGGGCAACTCGATGGGGTGATCGACGGGACTTGAACCCGCGACCCCCTGGACCACAACCAGGGTCAGGCCCCGCTCCGCCTCTTCTGTTACGCCTCTTGCGCAGGTCAGCGAGGCCGCCTGACGGCGCCTGCCCGACCACAACCACGCCTGACCAACGCCTTTTCGCTCCCAGTTCGCTCCCCGGCTTTGAAGGCCCGGCCGGCAGGCCTATATCTACCTGCGGAGATTTGCTCCGGCTGGGACCATGGCCGCGCATTCGCCGTGGTACGGGGCCAACCGGCCAATTCTCGTGCGCGGGCTGTGTCCGCCCGCCGGCTCGCGCACTCAATCCGGCGTACAGGCCCACTCGTCCGTCGCCTCCAAGGTCGCCAGCGATGAGGGTGCCCTGGCCTGCCCTTATACGTCGTTGTCGATAGTCATTGATGGTCAATATTGGTCGTCGTCTGACGCCCTGGAGACGCCCTGACGCCCTGGAGACGCCCTGGGGGCTGCTCACCGTCCCCATCTGCCGGTATCGTCTGCGCGCCTTCTGTGGCGCTTCGCCGGTGCCCTTGGCGGCGCGTCTTTGAGGTTCGAAGTTCCCCTCGGCTTATCTTTCGCAACGGATCTTGTCTAAATCGCAGGTCAGGCGGTTTCAAGATCGGCAATTTTACGCGACATAGACGAGCATGTAATCTAACCTTCCTGCGTAATCTGCCGAGGGGGTCGGTCGATGGGTAGCTTCGGTTACCGCCTGTTTGTGGTTCATCTGCGTGCGGGCCTGGGGCGTAGGAATCTCGACTTCGGGCACGTGGAACACGGTCATTTCATCGATCTGCTTGAAGAGGACCTGGCCAAAGGCCTGAACTCAGTCGTGAAGTTTGAGGATGCTGCTCGACTTGAAGAGGACGGGACCACTGCTCCCGAAACCGGCACCGTCGTTCGGTTGATGGAAGTTTCTCGGGCAGGCTTCGACCTTCGCTTGGAATTCGACCATGGCCCGTACGGGGAAGACGGCAAGCTTATCGATCCCGAAGGTGTCGAGTCTGACCAGGACATCGAAAGCTTCGCACTCGGCCGGAACTTTAGGGCTTTGATCACGTTCCCGTCCGAGGGCGGAGCAGCGATCCTCGCAGTGGAGACGCACGGCCGTGCATGTCCGTATCGTCGACTTGAAGCTGCATTTAAGCGGTTCTACTCGACCGACCTTCGTTTGTTCTTAGCCGCAGGCGTGGCCGACCGGGCCGCTGTCGCTCATTTCATCCGCAACGGGGTGGTTAGGGAACTCGAGGTCACACGTCACGAGACTGCCCGTGACGGCGAACCTCTGACGAGTCAGGTGCGGCTCAGCGTCAAGATTCCCGGAGCGTCCAAGCTGCAAGACTCGATGCGTGAACATGCTCTTCGCTGGGTCAACGAAAGTTGGGAAAAACTTTCGAATCACGACGCGCGAGTGTCGCTCGCAAACGACCTCGCTCGGACGGCTACGGGCGTGACTATCCCTCTCGATTTCGAGGACAGCTTGCTGCGGGTTGATGGGCCGAACGACCGGAAGAGATCCCTGAAGCCCTCTGCTGACATTGGGGAGTGGATCTACGACACGGGTGACTACCGCTACAGCAACGAAAAGTGGTATTCGACCGTTTCAGATTCAGTACGGGAGCTGTTCCCGACGATAGCCGCCACGGAGGGTGTCGTACCCCCCAACTAGGATGACAGGTAACCGGGGAGGTGCATGATGCGCAGTGGTCTATTTGATCGTTTCGACGTCCGACCCCTCTTCCTAGATCATCTTCGTTCGATGCGTCGAGTTCAACTCGACGTAGACGAAGAGAGGCTTCCTCCCGACCTGGCCTCTCGCCTGGTCTTGTACGGCATCCCTGCGGCGGTCGGTGTTGTGGCGGTGTGGCAGCAGTGGCGTCTGACCGACCCTGGTGCGATCGGCGCAGGATGCGCTCTCATGGCCGGCATCCTCTTCACCGCTTTCACCCAATTGGCGTCTTTACGCGACAGGCTGGAAGACCGACATGAGTCGATTGGCGAGTCGTCTCGTCGCCTTTTTCGCGAAACTGCGGCCCATCTGTTAGTGGGTGCTCTGGCTTCCGCTACTGAATCGATTGTTCTCATAGTTGCGTCAGGCGTCCGCGCTCACCCCGACGACAAGATGAACGTTGCGTCGACAGCTATCGTTTTGCCGATAGCGGTATACGTGTTTCTGCTGTTCATTATGGCCATTAGGAAAATGTACGCGGCGTATCTGCGGGTTTTCGAGGGCGGTCGTTATCTTCGCGCAACCAGGAAGACTGGGCGCTGAGCGGGACCCTGGCACGTCGACTCCGCAGTCACGCCTAAGCGTCATGCCATCCCAGAGGTCAGAGTCCCCGCCGGAGGCATTATGCCCTCCACGAATCTGAAAGCCCCGGAACTGCCGGGCTACTTCGGAGGCCCGGGGCTTCTTCGTGTGTCGCGCCTGCTGCCGGGCTGGAACCGCCGGGGTGCGCCCAGCGAAGCGGCCGGGCGGCAGGGTCCCCGAGCGGCGGGCCTCCGGCCCGGCCCTGCTGGCGGCGCGAGCGGCCTGCGAAGCGGGCCGCCGTTGAACCCGGATAGTAACTTCTCACAGATCCCCGCCGCACCCCGCCGTGCCTCTTGTCCGGTCTCGTACTAGATACTCCGCTGTAGGCACGTGGTCGTGGATTTTAGGGCTGCGGCTTGCGACGTCGTGAGTGAAATGTTCATGGCTAGGCCCACGCTGGCTGCAGCCCCAACTACATAGGGAGCACCGACTCGCTAGTCTCCGACGCCCACGCCGAGAAGCATCGTGGCGTCATCACTGGCCTTGTTCCGCGGCCACCTGCTGCCCAGAGGGTCGCTGGCTTCCGCCTCGCGTACCTGGCGAAGAACCTGCTCTGGACTGACGGCCTCGGCGAGATCGAGTAGTTCAGGCCAGGACAACAATCCGAAGGGTTTCACGATTCTTGCAGCCCCGTCAGTTAGCACGGCCAAGCGGCGAACCTCGCCTACTTTTAAATGGCCAGCCAGTGATTGCTGAGCTGCCGTGGGGTCCGCTGCAGCGATCCAATATCCGTTCTCACGATTACGTTGAGCCAACTCTGCGTGTTTCATGCGCACCATTGCCGCATCTTTCTCAGCGGTCCCAATGGAATATGAATCGGCTGCGCGACGTTCATTCATTGCGGTTTGGCTGACCCGTTCATCGGACAACGCGAGGATCCGGCCGCCCATGTCGAGGACCACCGTAACGTCGCCGAGGACCAAATAGTCTAGACGTGCACCGGCAATTCTTACGATAGCCACGGCAGCAGACGGGGTGCCCGGATGCGAGAGGTTGCAGGACGACCTGTGCAAATTTGAGACTCGCTGGATCCCGGCCGCTAGCACATCCCTCAGCGGAATGGAGGGGTCGTGCGCAATTTCGGAAAGAGCCGCTCCAAGATGCGCTGAGTACCAAGAGATCCCATGGATACATCCTGTGCCCGTTCGCGCGGTTGCGCCATCGAGCACTACGAGCAGGTGGGCCGATGCAGAGAACCAGTCTTCATTCTCGTTGCCTGATTCTGCCGCGAGTGACGCGACCGACGTACGCATGGGATCCTATCCCTCGTGCCGGAAAAGAGGCGTTACGCGCTCGGTCGAGAGAATGTTCCGCCGATCCTTCTTGTCGTATCGACAAAGGATAACGGTGGAGAACCTGCGCGTTTTGAGCTCTCTGTGAAGCTCCGCTAGGTTGTCAGCGACGTAGCGCGCGGTCCCTAGTGTCCCTTGCGCATGCGTTCCAGCGATGTACAAGAAGGTGCCTTTCCCGTCCGGGCGAGGCAATCGGCCGAGATAGCCGTAGTCTGCGTATTCGCCGTCGTCTCGGGGAGACCTGTATTCCTTCCCCGTGTCAGGCTCCTTGATGAACCAGCCCTTCTCGTCTTCGACGTAACGAAGGTGAGGATCAGCCTCCATGACCTGGCTGAGGAACGGCAAGAGGCGAGGATTGGTCAGGACGATCAGGTTCGCACGATTTAGGTGCACGTGGCCCGGCGGAGGTACGACCTCATAGCCGGCGTCAAGGCCGACTGACCGAGCTAGCTCGGCCAGGATCTCGTACGCCGAGAAGGCTTCCGCTGACAGGACGGCACCGGGGTCGCTTCGGCCGACCTCGAACTTGCCACCGATAGCCAGCGTCAGTCGGCCCGCACCCAGGAAAGCTCGCTCCGGCCGCGTCCCGGCTGACAGTAGCTGGGACACGCGCGAGCGGGACACATCGAGCATCTCGGCTAGCTGAGCTTGAGTCATCTTCTCGGCTAGCAGTTCCTCCATCGCAGCGCGACGGACGCGTGAGAGATCACCGATAAGCGCCTGCAACTCTTCAATCGTCCCGTGGGCCGTAAGCGCTCGCTCGCGCGCGTCAGTGAGCCCTTCGATCGTCTCCAGATCTTTCACCGCATGCCTCTCGCGTGGCTGTGAAGGGGGCTAATCCTACCTCCTACCAGTTCAGGGGGTATATCGCCGCCTTGGCAGATGAAGGGCCACCAACTTGTCGGTTAAGGGGGCTTGACAGTCGCCCGGCACCCATGGTCTTCTCTGTTTACCCCGCTCGACCAGTAGGTCAAGGGGGGTTAACGACGAGCCATATGCGGCCCTGGTTCGCCTGCTTCTCGGGCAGGAAGGCCAGAGCGTGCCTCGTTCGATGAAAACTCCATCAGGGCTCGCAGTCTCCCTCCGAGTAAGGCTGCCGCGCGCCGCTTAGGTCGGCGCAATCTTCTCTTTTCGCTGGTCGGTGCGGCGTCTGCCGCAGTGCCGTGCTGATGCCGCACCGACTCGATTTCCGGAGGACATCCCGTGAGGGATCACTACGACGAAACTTCGGAGCCGTCCGCTGCGGACCTTGCTGCGATTGAGCTCGAACGACCTTTGATCACTGCCGAGATGGCCTGGTTGGACGCCGAGATCACCATGCTGAGCGCCGACGATCGGGGCGGGCCGAACTCGCTCGACTGGCGTCGGCTGCGCCGTGCCGAAGCCCGTGTCATTCGGGAGACCTTCGCCCACGTCGCTCGCCACGTGCACCGTCCCGGCCCGCGCCGCGCGGCCTGATGGCCCGGACCTGGCCACACTCGCGAAGTCGATGCGCGCCCGGCGGACCTGGTCTACCTGCCGCGTTGTGCGGCCCTTTGTCATCCCGCGCTCGCTCCGTGAGCGCCTTTCCATGCGCCCTTGGAGGCTGCCACATGACGTACCAGAAGAAGCTGGCTGACCCGCACGTCAGCGCGATCCGGGCCGCGCTCGCGGCCGGGCCGAGCACAACGCTTAACCGGCCTTGCTACGACGCCCGCAAGTGGCGTCTCGCCGCTGTCGCCGCCAGCCCTCGGACCGGCCGCAAGGAGGCCGCGCGATGACCGCCCCGGCCACCACCCGCAGTGCCTACCCCCGCAACGTCGAAGATCTCATCCCGCACGCCCGTGACCTGGCCGAGCAACTCGGCACTGTCCCGAGCCGCAACAAGCTGATGAAGACGTTCCGCGTCGGCGCCGATAAGGCGAACGCGCTGATCGATGCGCTGACTGCCGCCCCGGTCTCCGCCGTGCCGGTGTCGCCGGCCGTCCCGCCGATTCAGCCCGCCCCGCTGCCACTGCCGGAGCCGATCGAGGCAGCCGAGCCGCCGGAAGCGAACGAGGCGTCGGAGCCGACCGCCGAGGCCGTCACACAGGCCGTTGCCCCGGCTCGTAAGCCGATCGTTTGGCCGGTGCTCATCCTGTGTCTGCCCGCGTTCATCGCGATTTGGGGCGGCTGGGTGGAGATGGGCCGCCTGACCGGGTTCGGCATGGTCAAGCTGCTGCCCGGCATCGTCGACAACTTCGAGATCAACACTGCGATCACCTTGCCGATCGGTGTCGAGACCTACGCCGCGTACGCGTTGTACGCCTGGCTGTCGGGCCGTGCGACCGGTGAGGCACGGACCTTCGCGAAGTGGTCGGCGCTGGCCTCGCTCGCTCTCGGAGCGTTCGGTCAGGTCGCCTATCACCTGATGTCCGCTGCGGGCTGGACCACGGCTCCATGGCCGATCACCGCTGCTGTGGCGTGCATTCCGGTCGCCGTGCTCGGCATGGGCGCCGCGCTCGCGCACCTGATGCACCGCAACTAGATCCGCCCGACGGCCCGGCCCCTACCGCCAAGCAGATGCCGGGCCGTCGGTCACCCCATCCAGTCACCAGACCTGTGGGAGGTCACCAGTATGTCCGACAAATGGCTCAGGGTGCAGGCTGACGAGGTCCGGGAGCGCAACCGGCGTCGGCGCGAAGAGCAGATGGCCGAGGCTCAGCGCCTGGCCGACGAGCGGCGCCGGAAGGCCGGCCGCTGATGCGCCGCCGGCCCGTTGACGAGACGGCCCGTCGCATCGCCGACACCGTGGCCAGCGAGTCGCGTCCCTACACCGACCGGGCTGCGAAGTACCCGCGTGCCCGTGACTACCAGCGCACCCGTGATGAGGGCATCGCCCGCCGTCGCTGACCGCTTCCGCCGCGGAACCTGTTGTGCCGCAACAGGTTCCGTGTGCGGTGGCCGCCAGAGCGGCGACCGGGAAGGGGACTGAATCAGTGACCAGCAAGGACACCGAGGGCCTGGCCCTCATCCCTATCGGTGGGCGGTGCAACGCCTGCGGCAACCGGCCGTGCACCTGCAAGCCGAAGAAGTGCTGATGGCCACGGATGCCGAGCGCACGAACAAGGTCATCACGGATGTTCTGGCCACGGTGCTGAGCCGGCCGATGGACGTCCGGAAGCTGGCCGCGCAACCGCTGCGGCCGTCGATGGATCGCAACGAGCAGAAGGGTCGGCAGCGCTGATGGCGAAAACCCAGGTCGGTTTCGAGATCGACGACAACGGCCGGATGCATCAGTTCTCCGGCAAGGTGACCCGCGGCCAGCGCAAGAGCGGCCGGGCCGGCGAGTTCGCCTGGACCCGGGGGCCGGACACCCGCGGCCGCAAGATTGCCCGAGCTTTGTGGGGCTGAGCCATTCGCCCCGGAGCGCGCCTGACGGTTCGCAGCCCTGGATCGCGCTCGTTTCGCCCGGCGGCACGGCCCTTGGCCTGAGAACCGTGCCGTGCCGCCGGTCCCCCTACCAGCCCTTGAGACCTGCGGGAGGTCACCAGTATGGCCATGAGAAAGACGATCAAAGGTGCGGGTCATCCTGCCGCCGCGTTCAACGTGGCGTTCAAGCGCGAGACCACCACCGTCAAGCACCGCCCGATCGGCTACCTGGCCAAGGGCGGCGGCTACGACGGCGAGCAGGTCTATCCGGCCGAGAAGGGCCGCCGCCGGTGACGGCCGGGGTGTTCGCGGCCGTGTTCGCCGCGCTGTTCGTCGCTCATCAGGTCGCCGATCACTGGGTGCAGACCCAGCATCAGGCAGACGGCAAAGGCCTGCCCGGCTGGCCGGGCCGGATCGCCTGTGCCGGGCACGTCGCGAGCTACACCGCGACCGCGATGCTCGCCCTTGCCGCGCTGCATCTCGGCATCGGCGTGCCGCTGAACCCGTGGCAGGTACTCGCCGGTATGACGGTCTCGGCGGTCACGCACTACGTCGCCGACCGCCGGACCCCGCTCAAGCGGCTTGCCGAGCTGGCCGGCTCGGCCCACTTCTACGCCCTGGGTTCGTGCCGTACCGGCCGTGACGACAACCCGAGTCTCGGCACCGGCGCGTACGCGCTGGATCAGTCCTTCCACTACGCGTGGCTGTTCGTCGCCGCGCTGATCATCGCCTGACCGCTTCCGTCACGGAACCTGTTGCAGCGCAACGGGTTCCGTGTGCGGTGGCCGCCAGAGCGGCGCGCCTGGGAAGGAGAACCATGTCCGGCAAGCGCTGGTTCGTCGACAAGCACAACTACGACGGGCCGCAGAGGGAGACGACGCAGGTCGGTGGCGGTAGCAAGACGCCTGACAAGGCCGCCGCGCTGAAGGCCCGGATGCGGCGTATCGACGCCGACCGGTACGGCTCGCACTCCTACTCGATCCGCGAGGGCCGCAAGTGAGCGCCCAGCGGGTCCCGAACACGATCACCGACCGGCAGATGGCCGAGCTCCGCCGTCGTGCCGAGAAGGTCGCGCCGCCGCTGTTCAGCACCGAGGCCACCCGGCGACGCCTGGCCGCCTCAGCGCAGCAGCGCAAGGCCGACCTGTCCTGAACCCGCCCGGCGGCACGGCCCTATGGCCTCAGAAACCGTGCCGTGCCGCCGGTCCTCACCCCGCATCACACGACACGAGAGAGGACTCCCATGGTCCCGCAGCAACAACACCGCACCTTCACCCACCCCGACGTGCTCGCCGCCATCGCGGCCGGCGCGTCGTGGGCCGACCCCGAGACCGACCCCGCCCGCATCGACTGGACGCTTCGTCAGCGGGCCGCCGCGATCCCGTTCCAGACGATTGCCGGGCGGCCGGTCAACCCGTGCGAGAGCACGGGCATCCGCTACGGCCGCAACGAGCTGGGGCACTGGGGTGAACAGTTGTGCGCCGACGCGCTGGTCACCCTGACCGACCGGTCCGGCCGTCGATGGGCGCTCATGGTCGAGCGCTCGGACGGGCACGGGTGGGCACTGCCCGGCGGCTACGTCGAGCCGGGCGAGGACCCGAGCGACGCCGCGATACGAGAGCTGTCCGAGGAAACCGGGATCCTGCTGCCCGACGACGTCGCCGAGTACGACGCGGATGAGCCCCGGTACGTGCCGGACCCGCGGGCCAGCGACGAGGCGTGGATGGTCACCGTCCTGACCCGCATCGACCTCGGCACCCTGCCCTACTTCCCGCGGGTGACCGGCGCGGACGACGCCAAGCGCGCCACATGGGTCTACGCCGACGACATCGAGACCCTGACCGCCTACCTGCGGGCACGACTCGACGGCGACATCTTCCCCGCCCACCGTGCGCTGCTCACTGACGCGCTCGGCCCGAAGAAGTGACCATGGCCAGCGACCGGTCCGCCCTCGCCGCCAGCGTCATCAAGCCTCGTACCGCGCCGGTCGACGTGACCGACCCGGCCCGGATCGCCCGTCTCGCCCTGAACGCGCTCGGCCGGTCCGTTCAGCAGGTGGCCGACGCGCTCACCGCTGCCGGGCACACCGGCCAGGTGGAGTCGTCGGGTTCGTGTCCGATCGCCCGGTACCTGCTCGCCGCCGACCCGGCCCTGACCGCTGTCCGCGTGGACGGCAGAGCGGCTCGCCTCGACCGGGCCGACGAAACCGCGTGGGTGCGTCTGCCCTGGCCGGTCGAGCTGTTCGTGACCCGATTCGACACCGGCGGCTACCCGCACTTGATCGACACGTCTTGCCTGCCCACACCCCTCGCAGACCCAGGCACGACCGACGGAACGGAGGACCGTTCATGAGCATCGCCGCCCAGCCCGACCCGGACGACTTCGACCTGACCCCCGGCGAGACCGAGACGCCGGCCGGACCCGACGCTGAGGTGGTCGACCTGACCGAGGTCCGGTCCCGCCGGGTCACTCCGCCGGTCGAGCCGGACACCGACCCGGACAAGGTCGAGGACGCCGAGAGCATCGATGACACCCCGCCTGAGGATGGCGGCCCGGTCGACATGGCCGATGACATCCCCGCCGAGATCCTGGACCGCCGCAAGGACCGGCGGCCAATCCTGGCCGACTGGGCACGCTCGTGGCGTGGCGTGAAGGCGATGGCCAAGCATCAGACCAAGGACGCCGGGTACGTGCTGGCCTATCACGCGGTCCGGTCGCCGAAGTACGCCGGGAAGGTCGCCCTCTGGGCTCCGGTCGGCGCTGTCCGGGGCATCGGTCGGGCGCTGCACTGGGCGATGGCCGAAGAGGGCAACTGGGCCTTGCGTCAGGCCGCCGCTCAGCGCGGCGAGGCTGACGTGTGGCTCAAGCTCGACGCCCGCCGGCAGCGTCAGAGCGTGTGGCGCTGGTGGGTGCTCGCGTTCGCCGCCCTGGCCGCCGTCGTGGGCACGGTCGTGCTCGCGTTTGGTCCGGCGTGGTGGTCATACCTGGCCGCCGTGATTGTGGTGCCGCTGCTGGCCACGGTCGGGCGCCCGGCGGACCGGCCGATCACCGACCGGGTGTCGGAGGGCAACCGCTACCGCAAGCTCACCGCCGAGCTGGTGCGCCGCGCGCTGACCTCGTTGCAGCTCGCCGCCATCAACTCCGCGGTTGCCAAGGACCCGAAGGCCATCGCGTTCCCGCACGACATCCACCGCGACGGACCCGGGCACATCGCGATCGTGGACCTGCCGTACGGGGTGGAGGCGTCCGAGGTGATCGCCCGGCGGGGCAAGCTCGCCTCCGCGCTGCGGTTGCCGCTGGATCAGGTGTGGCCCGAACCCGCGCCGGGGCACACCGGCCGCCTCGCTTTGTGGGTCGGCTACGAGCCGGCGTCGCAGATGAAGCAGCCGGCGTGGCCGCTGCTGTCCGACTCGGCCAAGGTCGACGTGTTCCAGGCGTTCGCGTTCGCCACCACGCCCCGGCTCGACACCGTGTCGGTGGACCTGATGTTCCGCAACTTCCTGTTCGGCGGTCAGCCCGGTAGCGGCAAGACGTTCGCGCTGCGGGACCTGATCCTGGCCGCCGCCCTCGACCCACGAACCGAGATCCGCGGTTACGAGCTGAAGGGCGTCGGGGACTTCGCCGTGCTGGAGCCGGTCATGGCCGAGTACGGCAACGGCTTCGACGACGAAACCCTGGCCCGCTGCTTCGCGTTCATCGAGTGGCTGTATGAGGAGGCCCGCCGCCGGTCCAAGCGCATCGAGCACTACGCCCGGATGGGCAAGGCCCCGGAGAACAAGGTCACCCCGGAGCTGGCGAGGCTCAAGGGTTCCGGGCTGCACCCGCTGGTGGCGTGGTTCGACGAGTTGCAGGAGCTGATGACCAGCAAGTACGGCAAGGACGCCGGGGAGCTGCTGGAGAAGGTCATCAAGCTCGGCCGGGCGCTCGGGATCATCATCCTGATCGGCACCCAGATCCCGGACAAGGACAGCCTGCCCACCGGCATCACCCGCAACGTCAACAGCCGGTTCTGCCTCTCCGTCGCTGACCAGACGGCCAACGACATGATCCTCGGGACCTCGGCGTACAAGCTGGGCTACCGGGCAACGGTGTTCCAGCCGGTCACCGAGGCCGGGTGGGGCATCCTGCGCGGCTTCGGCAAGGTTCAGTCGGTCCGGTCGTACTACGTGGACACCACCGCCGCCGCCCGGATCGTTGCCCGCGCCGTCGCGTTGCGCACCGCCGCCGGCAACGTCCCCGTCTTCCCCGCCGAGCGGGAGGTAGGCCCCGTGCATGACCTGCTCGCCGACCTGGCGCAGGTGTGGCCCGGCGACGAGAAGTCGGCATGGAACGAGACGCTGTGCGCCGCCCTGGCCGAACTCCGGCCAGACGTGTACGGCGGTTGGGAAGCGGCTCAGCTCACCGCCGCACTCAAGCCGCACCCGGCGATCAAGGTCGGCGACGTCGGCCGCCGCATAGAGGGACGGGCGGTCACCCGGCGCGGCATCAAGCACGCCGATCTCCTCTCCGCCATTGCGGAGCGTAACCGCAAGCGGGCGGCCGACTGACCGCCGCGAGGCTGCTAGCGCTAGCGGCACGACCTGCTAGCGCTAGCACCCCCGCTAGCACCTGATCTAGATCATGAGCTGCCGGTTAGCGGATAGCAGCTCACACCCCATCATGCCCGGAAAACGGCCCGGGAGGCTGTTGTGAACCCCCAGCTCATCACCGCTATCGGCCCACCGGCCGCCCTGATCATCATCACTGTCTGCTACGCCGCCGCGTGCTGGATCTGGCCGTTCAAGGCCTGCCGCAAGTGCGACGGCAGCGGCAAACGACGCTCACCGTCCGGCCGCGCGTTCCGGCTCTGCCGCCGCTGCACCGGCACCGGCCGACGGCTCCGCGCCGGCCGCTGGATCTACAACCATCTGTCCAACCGCCGCCGGGACGCACGATGAGAGCCCGCACCATGGCCCGCACCCGCCGGGAGCCAACGCCGCACACCAAGTGGTGCGCCCGCGACCACCGCTGCGGCCTGGCCGAGCACCGCGGGCCGGGCGTCATCGCCGACCACCTCGGCGCCCGCGCCGTCATCGTCCGCGTCCGCGCCGGAGACATCGAGTACGCCGAGGTGACCGCCCGCATCCCGCTGTCGAGCGTTGACGCCATCGCCCAGCGCCGCCTCGGCATCACCCTGCACCTGATCCGCCGTCTGCTGGCCGCGGTCGCCGCGGTCCGCCCCGAAACCCTGCCCGCCCGCACCGACCGCCCCGCCCTCGATCGGAGGCCCGCAGCATGACCACCACCCCTAACGACCGCCGCCAAGCTTTGGCCGACGGGCTGCGCGCCCTGGCCGACTTCCTGCAGGAACACCCCGACCTGCCCGCCAGCACCGGGCAGGAGATCCATCACTGCGTCGGCGGTCGCGACGACGCCGAGGGCATCACCAACCTCACCACGATCGCCGAACTGCTCGGCGGTTCGGTGACCGCGACCGGCGGTGGCCCGCTGACCGAAGCCACCACCCACTTCCAGGTCAGTCGCTCGTTCGGGCCGGTCCACTACCGAGCCACCTACATCCGCCGGGCCGAGATGGACGCCTGGAACGCGCTGATGTCCTACAGCGGCCGAGTCACCGCCGCCCCGGCCACGGAGGTGACGCCGTGCTGACCGTGGCGGACTACTTCTGCGGCGCCGGTGGCTCATCCTCGGGCATGGAGCAGGTGCCCGGGGTGCGGGTGCGGATGGCCGCCAACCACTGGGATCTGGCCATCGCCACCCACAACGCGAACCTGCCGCACGCCGATCACGATGTCGCCGACGTCGCAGCGATCGACCCGCGCAGGCACCCGACCACGGACATCGGCTGGTTCTCCCCGGAGTGCACCAACTGGTCAATCGCCCGGGGCAAGAAGGTCGACTACGACGGCAAGCCGGTGCAGCTCGACCTGCTCGACCAGGCTGACGACCCGCCGTTGCCGGACGAGGCAGCCCAGCGCTCCCGGATGCTGATGCAGGACGTGCCCCGGTTCACCGAGGTACATCGGTACCGGGCGGTGATCGTGGAGAACGTCACCGACGTGCTGATGTGGGAGCACCTCGATGTATGGCTGTCCCGGATGGCCGCGCTCGACTACGCCCATCGGATCGTGGTGCTCAACAGCGCGTTCGCCTCGGCGTTCGGGCCGGGAGCGCCGCAACTGCGCGACCGGGTGTACTTCGTGTTCTGGCGGCGGGAGTACCGGGCGCCGGACTTCGCGAAGTGGACCCGCCCGCGGGCCTGGTGCGGGCGCTGCGGGGACGTGCGGGCGGTCATGGTGACCAAGCCGGGCAAGCGGCGCGCGATGCGCTACGGCCAGCAGTACCACTACCGCTGCCCACACGTGGCTTGCCGGGGTGCCCGGGTGTCGCCGTACGTGCTACCCGCAGCCTCGGCGATCGATTGGACAATCACCGGGCAGCGGATCGGCGACCGGGCGCGGCCGTTGCAGCCCAAGACCCTCGCCCGAGTCGAAGCAGGGCTCAAGCGCTACGCCGAACCGATCGGCTGCCCGCCATTCCTCGCGCCGCTGCGCTCCGGCCGGCCCCGCACCAGCAGCACCGGCGAACCCCTGGCCACGATCGTGGCCGACGGCGGGAACCACGCCCTGGTCGAGCCGCTGCTAGTGCCGGTCGAAGGCCGCGACGGCAAACAGGCCCGCCCCGCCTCGGCGCCGCTGCGCGCCCAGACCGCCCGCGCCGAGAACGCCCTGGTGGTGCCGCTGCGCAACAACGGGGTGGCCACCCCCGCCGCGCAGCATCCGCTGCGCACCTTCGCCGCCGGGGGCACCCACCTCGGGGTGGTGATGCGCAACAACACCGCTCGCGGTGACGGCGGGCAGATGTCCACCCCGCTCGACGAGCCGTTGCGGGCGCTGACCACCGCGGGACATCAGTCGCTGATCCGCTGGGATCACGTGCTGATGCCCTACGACGGCCGCGGCCTGCGCCCGCTCGATGTACCGCTACCGTCCCAGACCACCATCGCCGGGGACGCTGTCGTCAGCACGAGAATCACCGTTGAGGACTGCACGTTCCGGATGCTGGAGGTCGACGAGATCCGCGCCGGGATGGCGTTCACTCCCGGCTACGTGCTGCTGGGCAGCAAACGCGAACGGGTGCGGATGCTCGGCAATGCCGTCACCCCGCCCGCCGCCCGTGACCTCGTCGCTGCCGTCGTCGAGGCCATCACCGGCGACGACTTCGACCTGGCCGCATGACCGGCAGATGGCTGGACTGGCGCGATCACGACGTCGGCCCGGCCCTGCCGTATCTGCGGTCGTCCGGCCATCTGCCGGGACGAGCATGGACACCCCTGCCACAAGGTGTGCGCCGAACAGGAACCCGCAGCAGCCACGTCCGGACCCCGCCCGCTCAACGGGCGGGCAGCATGACCACCGCCGGGCCGGCCACGCTGCTGTGCGCGGCTGGGTGCGGCATCGGCTTGCACCCGGCCGCCGCCGCAGGCGGGCACACCACCCACCCCGGATGCGACCCCGCCGCCCGATCGGCCGGCCGGCGGCGGGTGATCCGGTGGGCGTGCATGAACTGCGGCGCCAACGGCCCGGCCGATACGACGTCATGGGCCGCGCACCTGGCATGGGTGCACGACGTGTTCGCCTGCCCCGCCGCCACGGCCATCAGCGCCGACGAACGCGCCTTGCGCATCGCCCGCCGCCGGGACCTGACCGCCCGCTACCCCGACCAGGCACCGCCCTGGCCGCCCGCTGACCGAGGAGGCTCCTCATGCTCGACCCCGGCCCACTGCGGGCCGCCGCCCTCGCACATGCCGCCCGCGGCTGGCACGTCTTCCCGCTGCGCCCCGACAACCGGCCACACGATCCCGACCAGGCCAAGCGGCCCGCCTTCCCGGACCACGCCGAGGACCGATGCCCCGGCACCGACCCGCGCTGCCGCGACGGGCACACCGGCTGGGAACCCCGCGCGACGTGCGACCCGCAGCGCATCGCCCGCGCGTGGCAACGTGTCCCGTACAACGTCGGCATCGCCTGCGGCCCCTCCGGCCTTGTGGTGATCGACCTCGACGCGCGCAAACCCGATGCGACCCCGCCGGCCGGGTGCGAGCACTACCGGCACGGCCTGGAGGTATTCACCGACCTGTGCCGCCAGCACGGGCAACCCGTACCGGACGACACGTACACAGTCGAGACCGGCAACGGCGGACGGCACCTGTTCTTCACCCACCCGGCCGGGCCGCCGCTGCGCAACACCCAAGGCAGGCGGGGCGGCCTCGGCTATCTGATCGACACCCGGGCGCACGGCGGCTACGTCGTCGCGGCCGGCTCAACCGCCGCCGGGCGGGCGTACCGGGTGCTGCTCGACCGGCCGCTACTCGTGCTGCCTAGCTGGCTCGCCGATCTGCTCCGGCCCGCCGTCCCAGCCCGGCCCCGCACGGTGCTAGGCGATTTCTCCGCATTCCGGCGAGGTGCGTACGTGAGGGCCGCGGTCCGCCGCACCCTCGACCACCTCGCCGACGCGCCCGTCGGGGAGCGCAACGCGGCGCTGCTCGGCGGTGCGGTCTCCCTCGGCCAACTCGCAGCCGGGGGCGCCTTGACCGAGACGGAGGTGATCGAGGCGCTGACCCCGACCGCGCTGGCCATCGGCCTGACCGAGCAAGAAACCTCCCGCACCATCCGCTCCGGACTGCGCTACGGCGCCAACAAGCCGAGGAGGGTCGCATGAGCGACGACGCCACCCCCGCAGTGCGGCGGGTGAAGGTCGGCACCGGTCCGGAGACCATCCGCACCCTCAAACGGGAGCTGACCGAAGGGCTGCTGCCCGACACGTACGTCTCCGACGGCGCTTTGGTGCACATGGAGACCGTGTCCGGCGGGCTGGCCGGCGCCGCCGACGAGGACTCGCCGCTGCCGGTCACCGCGAGCATGGTCAACCCTGCCGGGCTGGCCGGACTGCTGGCCGAACACGCCCACGTCTACCGCACCCGCGTGCGCAAGGACAGCAACGGCGACCCCGAGAAGTACGACGAGGAATGCACCCCGCCCCGCGAAGTCCTCTCCGCCGTGCTAGCCGGTAAAACATGGCCCGGGGTGCCCGCGCTGCGCGGCATCATCGGCGCGCCCGTGCTCCGCCGCGACGGCACCCTGCTCCAAGAGCCCGGCTACGACCCGGCCACCGGCCTCTACCTGGCCTCCAAAGTCGACCTTCCCCGTGTGCCCGAGCAGCCGAGCCCGGAACAGGTGGCCGAGGCGTGCGGGTTCCTGCTCGGCAGGTTCCTGCGCGACTTCCCCTGGTCGTCGAGCGCGGACCGGGCCAACTACGTTGCGCTGCTGGCCACGCCGATCCTGCGGCACTTCACCCGCTCGCTGACCCCGTTCGGGCTGATCGACGCGACCATGCCCGCCAGCGGCAAAAGCATCCTGACCGGCGGGCCGGGCATGCTCTACGGCCAGAAGATCCTGACCTGGCCCGAAGAGGACGGCGAGCTGCGCAAGTCGATCACGGCCGTGTTCACCGAGCAGGTCGGCGCGGTGATCTGGGACAACCTCACCGAGGGCACCGTCATCGACTCCGCCGTCCTGGCCCAACTGATAACCCAGCGGGAATGGTCCGACCGGCAATTGGGCGCCTCGCGCAACATCGCGTCGGTCAACGACCGGCTGTGGATGGCCACCGGCAACAACCTCCAGGTCGGCGGGGACATGGCCTCCCGCACCGTCCGGGTGCACCTCGACCCGAACATGCCGCACCCCGAATCGCGTGATCAGTCCGGGTTCGGCATCCCGCACCTCGACCAATGGATCACCAGCCCAGCCCATCAAATGACCGTGCTCTGGCACCTGCTGATCATGGTGCTCGACTGGACCCGCAACGGGGCACCCCGCGATGCCGGGCTGTCGATGCGGCAGTTCACCCCATGGGCGCAAGCCCTCGGCGGGTTCCTGGCCCATCACGGCATCGACGGGTTCCTAACCAACATCACCGACGTGCGCGCGGTCGACGAGGAAGCCACCCGCTGGCGCGGGTTCCTGTCGGCCTGGCACGAACGGCACGGCAGCACACCGGTCACTGCCGCGAAACTGCGCGCCAGCGCCGACCCAGTCCAACTCGGCGGGGAACTACACGACCCGTGGGACGGGCTGTTCATCACCACCAAGAACGGCCGGCTGCCCAACGCGATCGTCCTCGGCCGGATACTCAATGGCCAAAACGGCAGGTGGCGCGGCGAATACGTGCTCCGCGCCGAACCCTCCGAACGCGGTGACCGGTCCGTCTTCCACGTCGAGCACCACGGCGACTGACCCGAAACCGCTGAAACATCTCCGCATCTCCGCAACCCGCCAAAGAAAGGTCCCTCTACCAGGGAAAACAGGCTGCGGAGATGAGCCGGTCGCCATCTCCGCACATCTCCGCATCTCCGCAACCCAAACGCCTCTCAAGATCGTGCGGAGATGCGGAGATGTGCGGAGATGCTCCAACGGCATCTCCGCAACACAAAACCACAGCTCAGAGACGGTGCTGCGGAGACGCGGAGATGTTTCAGCCATCCCCGGCCGTACAAACCGCGCACCGGAGATCACCCGCCCAGAGCAACACAGCGACATTCCTGCATCCCTTCATACCGACCGTCGCGAGATCTTGGCTCTACGGCCCTCTCAGCGGGCCGCTGAGAGCCCTCAGGTGACGGCACCCGCCCGACAGTCCCGACAACACCCTCACGCGCGGAACGGGCGCTGTCGGGCCGTTCCGCGGCTCACGTCCCCGCTCCAAGGAGTCCCGCATGACGACGCCACCGCAGGATTTCCCCGAATCAACTCCACAGATATTTACGATCCCCGAAGCTGCCCAGATCCTCCGCGTGAAGCCGAGTTGGCTCGAAAAGAAAGCCGCGGCCCGGCGCATACCGTTCACCATGCTCGGTGGCGCCTACCGTTTCTCTCCGGAGCACCTGCAGCAGATCATCCTGGCCTTCGAGCATCGGCCCCAGCCGACCGCCGAGCGGGAGTCACGCCCTCTCTCAGTCGCCCGCCGCCACAGGCGCGCACTTCCCGAAATTCCCGATCCGGGTGTTATCCCGCTCCGCCCGCGTGTACCGCGCGGCCGACCGCACAGCACTCGCGCGGCCTGATCCGCTTCGAGAAAGGAAGAACGCGATCCATGGGCTATGCCGAGAAACGAGGAAATCTCTACCGTGCGCGGTGGCGCGGCCCGGACGGAACGCTGGAATCCCAGCCGGGTTTCGCCACCAAGAAAGCAGCAGAGAAGTACGCCCAGGACCAGGAGGCGGCGATCCGGGCACATCGCTACGTCGATCCCCGGGGAGCCCGGATGACGTTGACCGATTGGGTAAACGTCTGGTTCTCCGGTCTCGACCTCGAACCGAGCACGATGGACAACTACCGCTATCTCCTCGAAGTGTTCGTGCTTCCGGCGTTCGGTCAGAATTCCTTATTGTCGCTCACCAGCGAGGGAATCGCTAAATGGGAGCGTGGTTTGGTAGCCAACGGCTACTCGAAGAAGACAGCTTCCAACGCTCGCGGCACTCTCTCGTCGGCGCTCTCGGACGCGGTTCCCCGCTACATCCCGCTGAATCCTGCCGCCAAGAAGAAGGGAAAGGGCCGCAAGGGCGGTAGCCGGGTAGACCGTATTGAGACGGCCGCGAAAGTGTGGGCGTCTCCGTTACAGGCTCTGCTTATCGCGGAACGGGCGGCGGTCATCTCGGGCGGCGACGCCACCTTCATCGCGTGCGTCACCATCGCGTACACCGGCTGCCGCTGGAGCGAACTTGTAGGCTTGTCGCCTGCGCTGATTCACGATGATGCGATTGATCTGCATTGGAAGCTGTACGAGCTCAACGGGCGCTTCTACCGCGGCCGGCCGAAGGACGGTTCCATGCGCACCGTCGCCATACCGCCGTTCTTGAACGGCCTTTTGGCGCGACACCTGACGTCGGGCGCGCCGCTCAAGTGCGCCTGTACGTCGCGGCCCGATGCCGACGGCGTCTCGTGGTGCACGGGAGACTCGTACGCGTTTCTGACATCACAGGGCAGCCACTATCGCCGATCGAATTTCAGCGAGCGGCTGTTCCGGCCCGCCGCCGACGGCTGGTATCCGCCGCGGGCTCCGGCCCGAGCACGAATGCCGGTGCTGGTCGACCACCAGCATCCGTGGCCCGGTAGCCCGTTGCCGCCCTGGCCGGCTGTGCAGTCTGGACAGCCGTTCACGCCGCCGCAAGGGCGCGGCCGGCCCCGCCTCACGGACGACTCGCGTGTGGCCAGTTGGCTACCGGTGCTGCCGGGGCTGACACCACACGGGCAGAGGCACGGCTATCAGACGTGGCTCGATGAGGACGGCATCCCGTACGTCGCGCAGTCGCAGCAGATGGGCCATGAGGTGCCCGGCATGCGCGGGATCTACAGCCACGTGACCGATCGCATGCTCGGCGAGATCCGCGACGCGCTGCAGCAGCGATGGGTGACGGCTCTGCGAGCTCGCGCGGCCCTGTCGCCCACGTCTGCTGTCCCGGCTCTGAACGCGGCCCTGTTGGCGCTGCGCGGAGCCCCTGGAACGCCCGCCGCGGGAGCCCTCGCTCCCAAACCGCTCCCAGAATCGGACACCTGACGGCAAGAGGCCTGACCGCAATGTGCGATCAGGCCTCTTGACCTGCAATTCCGATGGGGTGATCGACGGGACTTGAACCCGCGACCCCCTGGACCACAACCAGGTGCTCTACCAACTGAGCTACGACCACCATCGCGCACGAGGATGCATCCCCGTGGTGCTGGACAATCATAGCCGCATGACGCAGGCGGCTGTCGAGCGGGTTCCCGGCTCGGACGGGTGACCCTTCCTACACGCTGCCGCCCGGCTCCAGCAGGTCGGCGGCGATCGCCTTGGCCGCCTCGACGTCGGGACCGGGCAGCGGCACGAAGATCGCGCGGCGGTAGTACTCGAGCTCGCGGATGCTCTCGAGGATGTCGGCGAGCGCACGGTGGGCCAGGCCCTTGGCCGGCTGACCGAAATACACCCGCGGATACCAGCGGCGGCACAGCTCCTTGATCGAGGAGACGTCGATCATGCGGTAGTGCAGGAACGAGTCGAGGGCCGGCATGTCGCGGGCCAGGAAACCGCGATCGGTCGCGATCGAGTTGCCGCAGAGCGGGGCGGTGCGCGGGTTCGGAACGAACTGCTGCACGTACGCCAGCACGGCCTGCTCGGCCTCGGCCATCGTGATCGTGGAGGCGCGCACCTCGTCGGTCAGCCCCGATTTGGCGTGCATGTCACGCACCACGGGCGGCATCGCGTCGAGCGCGGCGTCGTCGGCGTGAATGACCAGGTCGACGCCCTCGCCGAGCACATTGAGGTCGGCATCGGTGACCAGCGCGGCGACCTCGATGAGCTTGTCCTTGCCCAGGTCGAGGCCCGTCATCTCACAGTCGATCCACACCAAATGATCAGCCACCCGCACAGCGTACGCCGCGACGGGATGGACCGGTGTCACCTCCTGCCCTGCCACCCTCCCGGGACGAGCGGCGCGACCTGGCAGTTTGCCCGCTTTGGGGGAAGGATCCCGCCGTTCGGCCCGCAACGGGTCTAAACTGGTCTTAACGGACGAAGCCCCCTTCGGTTACTCCGTTCCCCCCGGTGAAGGGCCCTCCACGTCGGCAGCGTGGAGGGCCCTTCCGGCCGTACGGGAAGAGGCCGCCCGGGTGTGGGGCGGCCTCTCGGATCCGGTGGATTCGTGCTGTCCCCGGCCTCAGTCGTTGCCGTCCGGCTGATCGGCCGGCGACGTCGAGCGGCGGCGGCGCCTCGGCGGGGTGCCGGACAGCAGATCGGCTGCCTCCTGCTGATACGCCGCGAGCCAAGCGGCCGGCGTCCCGCTTCCCGCCGGGATGGCCCCGGTGCTGGTCCGCAACGGGACATCCACGACCGGGCGGGCCGGCCTGGGGGTGGCCGACCTGGTCGCGGCCGCCGACGTGCCGGTCGCGGCCGCCTTTGCCGCTTTGGCGGGTGCGGCCTTCGCTGCTGCTTTGGCGGGGGCAGCCTTGGCCGGGGTCTTGCTCGCCGCCGACTTGCTCGCCTTGGCCGTGGTGGCCTTCGCCGCGGTGGCCTTCGCCGCGGTGGCCCTGGTCGCCGTCGACTTGGCCGCCGTCGACTTGGCGGCCTTTGCGGCGGCGGTCCGCGCTCTGGCCGGCTTGTCGGCCTCCGGGTCGGTGGTCTTGGAGCTACGCGTACGGGTGGTCCGCGTCTTGGGCTTGGCCGGCGTTGCCTCGGTGGCCGCAACACCGGTCCCACCGTCGTCGATCATGTCGGCGGCCGGCTCGGACCCGACAGCCGACTCGGACGCAGCCCTCGCGGCCACCGTCTGGGCCGCCTTACGCCAGGCCGCGGGCGCGGGCCGGTTCGTCCCGTTGCCCGGAAGCCGGCCCACCGCCGACGGGATCGTGGCGCTCCCATCGATACGGCTCTGGGCCTGCGCCAAGAGGTCCCGGTTCGCGCCCCGAGAACCCGCCTTCGCGTCGTCGCCCTCCTTCGACCCGCTCGCGACGGCCTCCCCGGCGCCCGCCGGGGTCGCAGCCACAGCGAACCCGTCGACATCAGCGGCCTCCCCACTGGCACCGGCCGGCGACTGGACCTCTCCCCGGGCACCGACCGGCGTCTCAGCCCCTCCCCCGGCACCGACCAGCGTCTCAGCCCCTCCCCCGGCACCGACCAGCGTCTCGGCCTCGACGGGCGCACGGAGCCCGGCCAGGTCGGTGGCGGGCGTGCCCTGGTCACGCACAGCGTCAGCACTCCCGCCCCGGGCCATGGCCTCCAACGGGATTTCGACAGACCGGGCATCCGTTGACGGCCCGGTTCTTCCCGGCGTGGCGTCGACGGAGTTGGTGTCGGGTGCCGAGGCTCCGCTCACCGACGCGACATCCCCGGCGGGGGCTGAACGGCCGTTGACGTGACCGCTCCCGCCCGCTGAAGCCGGTCGGTCGTTGGTGCGACCAGTCTGGCCTGTTGAAGCGGGTCGGCCGCTGGAGTAGCCGGCCTCGCCCGCGGAAGCCGGATGCCCGTCGGCGTGGCCAGCCGTGCCCGCGGAAGCCGGATGCCCGTCGGCCTGCCCAGCCGTGCCCGCGGAAACCGGATGCCCGTCGGCCTGCCCAGCCGTGCCCGCGGAAGCCGGATGCCCGTCGGCGTGGCCAGCCGTGCCCGCGGAAACCGGATGCCCGTCGGCCTGCCCAGCCGTGCCCGCGGAAACCGGATGCCCGTCGGCCTGCCCAGCCGTGCCCGCGGAAACCGGATGCCCGTCGGCGTGCCCAGCCGTGCCCGCAGAAGCCGGACGACCGCTGGCGTGGTTGGCCGCATCGGACTCGGGCCGCTGGGCCGGGGACCCGGTCGGGGATGTGCCACGGACCAGGCCGTGGGTCACTGACGATGCCTCGGCTGAAGCCGCGGCCGCCGGAAGGCCCTGGGCCGCATCGCCGGCGGAAGGCGCGCCGGAGACCCGCGCCGAGGCGTTCGGTGACGGCTGACGGCTCGCGGATGCCGACGCCGGGACCGGGCCGGTCCGCTCACGCGGATCCGGGCCGGGCTGGGCCGGACGCGAAACCGGTCCGGGCTCGGCCGGAGACGAGCTGCCGTTGCTGGGCCGGGACGGCGACGGGACAACCGGCCGGGGCGGAGCTGGTGGCCGCGGAACGGCCGGCCGCGGCGGAGCGGGGGCGGTGGTTGCGGAAGCAACGCCGATCTCGTCTCCGCCGTCGCGACGCTCGGTCGTGGCGCTCGGTCGGTTCTCCAGCGTGCCGGGATCCCGGCGGGCCTGGTCGGGACTGGCCTTGCGGAGGGGCCGCGCCTCGCCGGGGACCTCGGTGTCCGCGTCGGTCTGGGGCTGACGGCGGGCGGAGGCCGGCTCGGGAGCCGACACCGGGCGGCTGTCGTCGGCGCCGGGGCCGGTGTCGGCTCCCCTTGCCGGGCGGACCCCACTGGCGGATGGGGTGGCCGGCTCGGTGCTGGTCCTGGCACCCGCCGGTGAGTCCTCGGCGGGAGCGGTGAGCTTGGCGCCGACCGGGCGGGGAGCGGGGTCGGCGGGCGCGTTCGGGAGGCTACCCGCGACCGGTGGGGTCGAACCGCCGCGCCCGGCCGCGTCTGTGTCGTTGCCCCGACCGGTGGCCGGTGAGGAAGCCCCGGAGGCGGCCGGTGAGGAAGCTCCGGAGGCGGCCGGAACGGTAAGGCCACCCGCCACGGGAGCGTTCGGCCCGGACGACGACGGCCTGGGGCCGTCAGCACCAGACAGCCCGGCATCCGGCACGCCAGCATCGAACACCCCGACGCCAGACACCCCAGCACCAGACACCCCAGCGCCCGACCCACCAGCACCGGATACCCGGACGCCAGAGCCGCCAGCGCCAGACACCCCGACACCCCCGTCAGCATCGGACACCGCAGCACCCGACACTCCAGCGCCGGACACCTCAGCACCCACCGCAGCACCCGACACTCCAGCGCCGGATACCCCAGCGCCCGACGCGCCAGCACCAGACACCCCAGCACCGGACACGTCGGTGTCAGACCCGCCATTGCCGGGCACGCCAGTGCTGGGGACCCCTGCTCGGCGGACGCCGCCCTGAGCGTTCACGGAAGGGCGGCTGGACGGCGACGGGCGGGCCGCGGTCTTCGGGCCGGAGGCACTGTCGGCCGGAGACGTACGACCGGCTGGGTCGGGGTGGGACTCTCGTGAGGTCTTGCGGCCCATACGGGGCGTGCCCGTCGCGTTCCAGTCGGTTGCCCTCGGGCCGGTGATCACCGAGACCTTCTGGTTGGCCATGCGCGGGTCGCGGGCGTCGTCATCGATCTCGCCGCGCACAGCTCTGGCATCGGCCGCACCGGCCGCGTAAGCGGCGGCCACCGCGTCGATCGTGTCAGCCTCCGCTGGGTCGGGCGACTGCGTCGAGTCGGCACCAGCGGAGCCGGCATTGGCAGCAGGAACGCCAACCGGCGCTGGAACAGCGGAACCGGTAGCCGTGGACGAGCCGGTAGCGGCAGCAGAGGCGGGCATGGACGCAGCGGGGGCGGACGCAGGGCCAGCGTCAGCCGCGGCCGGAGCAGAAGCGGACGCAGCCGGAGCCGGAGTGGCCGGAGCAAGGGCGGACGCGGCGGGAGCAGACGCGGCCGCGGAAAGAGCGGGAGCAGCGTTCACAGGCCCATCCCCACCCGCAGCCGACGAGGCAGCGCCGTTGGCCGCCCGAGCCGCGGCCGACGAGGCAGCACCGTTCGCCGCCCGAGCCGCGGCCGACGAGGCAGCACCGTTCGCCGCCCGAGCCGCGGCCGACGAGGCAGCACCGTTCGCCGCCCGAGCCGCGGCCGACGAGGCAGCACCGTTCGCCGCCCGAGCCGCGGCCGACGAGGCAGCACCGTTCGCCGGCCTATCCTTGGCCGACGAGGCAGCACCATTTGCCGCCCGAGCCGCCGCGGGTGAGACCCCGGCAACGCCATGGGACGCGTCCGCGGCGGGTGAAGTCCCCGGAACCTCGGCCGCTTTCGCAGAAGACGAGGTCGAGGACGAAGCCGCAGCGGCAGGCGCGGCTTCGGCCGGACGAAGAGGCCCGTTGGCCGCGGAAGCGGCAGCGCGGCGCCGCGCGGCCTCGGCCAGCCGGGCGGCGGCCTGCGCCTCGGTCTCCCGGGCCCGCACCGGCGCCGTCTCGGCCACCCAGGCGTCCACGGCCGAGGCCTGGAACATCGGGATGTCCTCCGAAGACGAAGACGAAGACGAAATCGAAGACGACGATGCCGGCCCCTTGCGCTTGCCCGGCTTCTCCACACGCCGCGAGGCACTGCCGTCCTCAGTGAGCGGCGCCACCGATCCCCCGATGAACTGCAACGGCTCGCCCGGAGCGGGAGCCGGAGCCGGGCGCGCCGGGATGGCCGTGGCCGCCGCGTACTCGTCCGGGTCCGGCGGCACTCCGGGCGCCGCCGCGGTCAGGGCCGGGGTCGGCGGCCACGCCATGACGGCGGTGGCCGGGCCGGGCCGGATCTCGGCAAGGGTGCGGGGCCGGTGGGCGCCCACGGGCCGGCCGGTCGAGGGCAGGATCGGCATGGGCGCGCCGATGGCCCGCATGAGCTCGGGGACCTGGCTGGGTTCGACCACGTAGACGATTTCGCGGCGGCGTCCGGGCCAGGCCAGCACGACCATGCCGGCCATCACCAGCAGGGCGCCCAGGCTGAGCAGGCCCCAGGCGCTCGAGCTGAGCCAGCCGGGGCGCAGGGCCGCGCGGGCTTGCAGTTGCAGGCCGGGCTGGGCGGCCGGGTTCATCACGACGAGGCTGTACGGACCGCCCCGTACGTCGGACGGGGTCCACGAGATCTGCCCGGCGGTGGCCGTACGGGTCCAGAAGATCCCCCGCTCGGGCAGCGCGCTCGGGGCCTTGGCGCCGGGGACGATCGTGGTCGCGACGGGCAACGCGCCGGTGCCGATGTCGACCGTGCGGACGGTGCTGTGCTGCACCCCGGTCAGGTAGTTGCGCACGGCGTTGACGGGCGCGATGCCGACGAAGGCGGGCCCGCCGGCGGTGTGGGCGGTGAGCTGCAGCTGGGTGTCGCCGATGCGGGTGAACGGCGCGTCGGAGCGCAGCAGGCGGTCCACGTCCTCGACCACGATGGCGTAACCGGGTGTGGACAGCTGCTGAAGCTCGGCACTGAACTCGCCACCCTGGTCGCGGTGCTGCATGGCGGCCCAGAGGCCGGCGCCGGCCAGCAGTGACGGCAGGCCGATGGTCAGCGCCAGCATCCCGAGGATGGTTCGGAACACCCGCATCAGCTTTCTCCCCCTTGAAGCTTTGGGCAGTACTGCGCTGACCATACAGATGCAAATAACCCCAAAGTGGTCAAACAGACGCTAAATCGCTGATAGATATGTCAACGGCCCGGTTTCCCCTACGCGGGAGACCGGGCCGTCGAAACAGCGTTACCGGATCGTTGCCGTCGTGGAGAGTGTCGACTGGTCGATCTCGGAGATCCGGACCGTGATCTTGAAGGTCCACTCCCCGGCCTGGGGCAGCGCGATGTCGCCCACGGCGTGGAAGTCGGTGATCCGCAGCAGCGGGATCTCGATGGGCTCGATCCCCTTGGCGGGCAGTGCCGCCGTCGCGCTCCACTCGATCACCGTCAGCGGCTTGTTGTCGGGCGTGTACGCGTACAGGTGAATGGAGTTGTTGCCGACCGAGGCCGGGAAGACGTCGATCTGCACGGCCATCCGCTGGTCGGTCAGCGTCTTGGTGACCGTGGTCGAGGCGCCCGCCGCCTGCGAGGCCTCGGCGGACCGGGGCGGCGCGATCTGCACCAGCGCGGACGTCACGCCGATGACCACGGCCGTGATCGCCAGTTCGGCCGCCACGATGCGCCGCAGGCCGCGCGGAGACTCCTCGGCCGCCTTGGACTGCACGAGCCGCCGCGACAACCAGGCGAAGCCCAGCACGACGGCGACCAGCCCCACCTTGGCCAGAATCAGACGCCCGTACGTGGAATTGATGAGCCCGTCCAGCGAGGCGACCTCGATCAGCGCCTGGATGACGCCGGCCACGATCAGCGCCGCGACCGCGGTCGCCGCCCAGCGCGACCAGATGGGCAGGATCGCCCCGAGTTCGCGCTGGTCGGCCTTGCGCAGCAGGAAACCGACCAGCATGACCAGGCCGCCCAGCCACACCGCCATGGCTGCCAGGTGGATCGCGTCGACCACCACCGACACGCCCGCCACCGGGGAGGCAGTCGGGTGCCCGGTCAGCGGCCAGGTCGCGATGGCCGCGACGCCGAGCACGCCGAGCAGGGCCAGGTCGGTTTTCGAGTCGTCGCCGGAGCCGCGCAGCATGGGCCGCAGCAGCAGGGCCGCGGCACAGATCACACCCAGGCGCACCAGCATGATCGCCCCGAAGGTGCTGCCCAGCACGTCCCTGAGGTCGCCGACCCGCACGTCGAACAGGCCCGAGCCGGTCGAGTAGGGCGCCTGCAGCCAGATGGCGAGCAGCGTGCTGAAGATGATCAGGCCGATGCCTGTCCAGACCAGACGGCCGGGACCCGTACGGCTGAGCCGGTGCGGCCAGAGCAGCGCGAGCACCAGCGTGGGCCCGATCAGGAGCACCAGTCCGGCGTACCCGAGGTATTTGCCGACCGGGATCAGCGCCCGCACCACCGGGTCGACCTCGGTGTCGTCGACGGTCGCGGTCGGCGGGGCCGAGGCAGCGCCCACCGAGAAGGTGAGGCTGCCCCCGACGGGGTGGCTGTCGGCCGACATCACGCGATAACTCACCAGGTACGTCCCCCGGCCGCCGCCCGAGCGCAGCGGGATCGTCACACTGGTGCCCGCGGCGGCGGGGTCGCCCTGGTCGGCCCGCGAGCCGTCCGGCGCCAGCACCTGGATCTTGCCGGACAGCAGCTGCACCGACTCGCTGAAGTTCAGCGTGATCTTGTTCGGCGCGTCGGGGACGATCGTGCCGTTGCCGGGGTCGCTGTTGACGAGAACGGCGTGCGCGCTGGCCGGGGCGGCGGGGCCGAGAAGCACCGCGAAGAACCCGATCAGCAGCCCGGCGAGTGCCACCATAGGGCGACAAATCCGGCGGCGCTCAACAATCATGCCCGTCATGCTGCCCGATCCGGTCGACCCCTGCCCACCGCGGGTTGCCCGCGGCACCCGGTTCACGGGCTCGCGCAAGGAGAGGGCGTACGATGCTGGCCCATGGACGGCCTGGACGAAACGACCTCGCTCGCCCTCGCCGCCCGCGCGGGGGACGCGGTCGCGACGGCGGCGTTCGTGCGCGCGACCCAGGCCGAGGTGTGGCGGTTCACCGCCGCCCTGGTCGACCCGGGCGCGGCCGACGACCTCACGCAAGAGACCTACCTGCGCGCCTTCAAGGCCCTGCCCGCGTTCGAGGCCCGCTCGACGGCCCGCACGTGGCTGCTCGGCATCGCCCGCCGCGCCTGCGCCGACCACCTGCGTACGGTGGTGCGCCGCCGCCGCCTCGACGCGCGCCTGGCCGCCGAGGCCTGGACGGCGTCGCCCTCGCCCGACCCGGCCCAACGGCTCACCACGGCCGATCTGCTGGGCCGGCTCGGCGAGGAAAGGCGTACGGCTTTCGTCCTGACACAGGTCCTTGGACTCTCCTATGCCGAGGCCGCCGAGGTGGAGGATGTCCCCGTCGGGACAATCCGGTCCCGGGTCGCGCGTGCCCGTGACGAGCTGGTGGCAGCGGTCTCCCAGGCGCGCGCGGTCTGATCAGCCGCTTCCCAGGCAACCCTCAGCACAACCGAGGGAACCCAGGGCACAGTGGCATCGACTAATCGGGCGTGACCATGGACTTGATGCAGCGGCCTTCCCGGCTCGCGGCGGCCTGGCCCTGGATCTCCACCCTCGCGCGTCTCGGCCTGGCGGCGGTCTTCCTGATCGCCGGCGGGCTCAAGGTGACCGACCTGGCCGCCTCGGCGCGCGCGGTGAACGCGTACGACCTGATGTCCTACGACACCGCCAAGGTGATCGGGGCCATCCAGCCGTTCCTGGAGATCGCACTGGGCCTGCTCCTGCTGATCGGCATAGCGACACGGCTCAGCGCGGCCATCGCCGCGGTGCTGATGGTGATCTTCATCGCCGGCATCGTCTCGGCCTGGGCGCGCGGGCTGCAGATCGACTGCGGCTGTTTCAGCAAGGGCGGGGAGCTGACCGGCGGGCGCACCACGCAGTACGGCCTTGACATCCTGCGCGACGTGGGCTTCCTCGCGCTGGCCGGCCTGCTGATGTGGAAACCGCGGTCGAAGTTCTCGGTCGACGGGCTTCTGATGGGGGATCGATGAGCAAGGGCAACCGGGGACGGGACCGCGCGGCGGCGCAGCGGATCGTCGAACAGCAGAAGGCGGCCGAGCGCCGGCGGCAGGTGACGATCTGGACCTCGGTCGGCGTGGTCGCCGTGCTGCTGATCGCCGGCCTGATCGGCTGGGGCGTACTCGCCAACCAGGAGAAGAAGACCGAGGCTTCGCGGGTCAGCACGCCGAGCGTGGCGGTCGACGACGGCACGGCCTTCGCGGTCGGCAGCGGCCCGGTCACGGTCGACATCTACGAGGACTTCATGTGCCCGGTCTGCAACCAGTTCGAGCAGCAGACCGGCCCGGCGATCGCACAGATGGTGACCGACAAGAAAGTGACCGTGCGGTACCACCCGGTGTCCATCCTGGACCGCGTGTCCAACGGCACCCAGTATTCGACCAGGGCGGCCGGGGCGGTGGCGGCCGCGGCCGTGGACGGCAAGTTCCTCGAGTACCACAACGTGCTGTTCGAGAACCAGCCCGCGGAGGGCACCGAGGGCCTCAGCAACGACAAGCTGATCGAGCTGGGCCGCGGTGTCGGCCTGGGCGACTCGTTCGCCACGGCGGTCAGCGACGGCACGTACAAGCCGTGGGCCACCAAGGTCACCGAGACCTTCGCGTCGCGCGGCCACAACGGCACCCCGACCATCGTGGTCAACGGCAAGGTGGTCGAGGGTCCGGGCAACACGCTGCCCACCACCGAGGTCTTCACGCAGGCGGTCACGGCGGCCGCCGGGTGAGACGTCTCGCCCTGATCGTGGCGGTGGCCGGCTCGGTACTCGGGCCGGCCACACCCGCGTCGGCCCACGGCGGGGACGTCGGGGGCGGCACGGCGTACCGGACCGAGGTCGCCTCGATCACGCTCGACGGCGTCGACGCCCGTACGGTGGAGGCGGGTGCCCGGCTCGAGCTGAGCAACAACACCGGGCACTCCGTCGAGATCCTCGGCTACTCCGGCGAGCCGTACCTCGACGTGCGGCCCGGCGGCACCTGGCAGAACGTGAACTCGCCGGCCGCGTACCTCAACGAGACCCTGGCCTTCGAAGCGGCAGTGCCCCCGAACGCCGACCCGACAGCGCCGCCGTCCTGGCGCAAGATCTCGGACTCGACCACGGTGCGCTGGCACGATCGGCGGACCCAGTGGGTGAGCGAGGAGCAGCCGCCGCAGGCCGTCGCCGACCCGTCCCGCGCACACCGCCTGCGCGACTGGAGCGTTCCGCTGCGGGCACAGACCACCACGTACGAGATCCGCGGCACCCTCGACTGGGAACCGCCGCCCGTGGCCTGGAAGTGGTGGGCCGGGGCGGTGCTGGCCGGCCTGGCCGCCGCGGCGCTGGCCTACCGGTCGCCGCGATCGGTGCGAGGGATCGCGCTCGTCGCGGGGTCGGCGCCCCTCACGTACGGGGTCCTGCGCGTTCTGGACGGTGAGACCCCGGCGCCGGTGCTGATCCTGGCCGGGCTGCTGGGGCTGGCCGCGGCGTACCGGCACCCGCCGTTCTATCTGGCCCTTTCCGGGGCCGTGGTCGCGGTGTTCGGCGGCTTCAACGAGACACAGGTCCTCGCCGCCGCCGTGACCCCGACCGCCGGGCCGGGCTGGTTGGCCCGGCTCGCCGTGGTGCTGGCGCTGGGCCTGGGGGCGGGAATGGCGCTGACCGGAGTGCTGCGGATGCGGGCCGCGGAACCGGCTCCGGCTTCCCGAGAGCCGGGTCTATCGTCATCGGCATGACTGAGACCGTCCGACTCTCCGCCGGCGACCCGGCGCCCGACTTCAGCCTGCCGACCGACAACGGCGACCGGCTCACCCTCAAGGACCTGCGCGGACGCAAGGTCGTGCTGTACGCCTACCCGGCCGCCATGACCCCCGGCTGCACCACCCAGGCGTGTGACTTCCGCGACTCGCTGGGCTCGCTGCAGGCCGCCGGTTACGAGGTCGTCGGCATCTCCCCCGACGCCCCGGCCAAGCTGGCCAAGTTCCGCGAGCGCGACGCCATCACGTTCCCGCTGGTCAGCGACGAGGACAGGAGCGTGCTGACCGCGTACGGGGCGTTCGGCGAAAAGAAGAACTACGGCAAGACGGTGATGGGCGTCATCCGGTCGACCTTCGTGATCGACGAGAACGGCGTCATCGAGCGGGCCCTCTACAACGTCAAGGCGACCGGCCACGTCGCCAAGCTGCGCCGCGATCTGGGCGTCGACTCCTAAAGTCTGACCTTCCGCGGGCGATGACAATGACAGGACCCGTTCCGGGGCGCCGGTAGACCCACGGCGGCTGTCACGCGGCTTGATCCGCGAGGCGGCCGCCGTGCTGTGTGGCCGCCAGTCCGCTTTCGGCCGGTGAGCGTCTAGACTGCGTGCAACGTGTTCGCCCTCGGGGCGGATCCGGCGGGAGTGGCGTAATAGGCAGCCGCGCGGGTTTTAGGTGCCCGTGCCCGAGAGGGCGTGGGGGTTCAAGTCCCCCCTTCCGCACCGATCGCGATGATGGCCGCATGCCTGTTGAGTTCGTTCTGGATCCTCCGCTCACCGACGAGCTCCGCGCGAGCATCGTCACGCTCTGGGTCGACGTCACCAACGCCGGCGGGGCTGTCGGGTTCGTCGCGCCCGTCCGGCGTGACGACGTCGAGCCCGTGGCCGAGGCCGCCTTCGCCGGGGTGCGGGCCGGCGTGGACCACCTGCTGCTCGGTCTCGACGACGGCGAGCCGGTCGCGCTGCTGTTCGTGGTGAGCAACCGGTTCGCGCTCAAGGAGCACTGGCGGGTGCTCAAACGGGTCATGGTGACGCCCGGACGGCAGGGCCACGGCTACGGCGCCGCGCTGATGCGCGAGGCCGAGCGGGTCGCCCGGCAGATGGGGCTGGCCGGCATCCAGGTGACAGTGCGCGGCGGCGCTGGGACGGAAAAGTTCTACGAGCGCCTCGGCTACCGCGAGGTGGGCCGGATCCCGGGCGCGCTGCGGGTGGGGCCGGGTGACGACCGGGACGAGATCCAGATGTGGATGCCGCTGGGCTGACGTCGGTGCACCCGGCCGGACACGATGGGGGGAACGCGTCCGGCCGGGCGTGGTGGGGAAATACTCAGGAACAGCGTGGGGCGTCGGCCGTCAGATTCGCGTCGAGCTGGGCGGGCTGCTGCGTGGTGGGCTCGACCGTGGCCTCCTCGAGCAGCGGGGCTGCCGAGGCCGTCGTGGTGCTGGGCTTGGTGGTGGGCTTCACCGTCGGCTTCTTGGTGGCGGGCGTTGTCTTCTTCTCGGTCTTCTTGTCCGGCGTGGAGACCTCGGGCCGGCGGACGACACTGCCGCCGAGCTTGGCCGTGGTCTTCTGGGTCTTGCCGATCGCGAGCTTGATGTCGGGAACGGTGACCGAGTTCCCGTACACATCGGTGATCTTGACCTTGAAGGGGCCGTTGCCGGCGCCGCTCGGGATCGTCCAGTAGTTGAAGTCCTCGCGCGACGCGGACTTGAAGCTGCCGCCCTTGCCCGCGACCTTGACCGAGGCGAGCTGGTTGCTGTGGTTGTCGATCAGCACGCTCAGCCAGTACTGCGAGGAGCCTTCCTTCACCCGTACGGAGATGGGACCTGGGACTGACGCGCCGGGAACCGCCTTGTAGGTGATCGGGATGATCCCGTCGGACTTCACGCCGATCTTCTTGAACGCCGTGAGGCTCAGGTCCAGGTGACCCGCCGGGCACTCCGGGCAGGAGTCGATGACCTTGACGCGGGTCTTGCCCTTCGGCCCGGTCACGTCGATGTACGTGCCGCAGGCCGCGCCGCTGGAGTACTCGTTGTGCTGGCCCAGTGCCACGTACAGGTCGTCGGCGGGCGGGCTCGGGAACGAGCAGTTGCCGAGCGTGCCCTCGAGGAAGAAGTACGTCGCCTTGCCCTTCTTGGCCGTGGTCGACGGCGGGGCGGCGCAGGCGGCGCCGCTGTTCTGGAGCACGAGCGTGACCCCCAGAATTGCGGCGAGGAAGACAGCGCCCCCGGCGGCGAGCCATCGGGGCGAGAACAGACGAGATCCGGTCACGCAGAGGAACCCTGCCGCCGTACGGGCGCAGCGGCAACTTTCCTAAGACACTCCTAAGCTTCCGGCGGCCGGCTTCACCCGCTCGCGTGGAGGCCTCAGCCGTTCACCCGACCTCGACCGGGTCATCGACATACACCATTCCCGACATATCCGGTATCAGGTTGATCGCGAAGAGCAACCCGTCGCCGAAACGTCGATGCGTGCCGAGAATCCGCAACGGCTGCCGGCCCACCTCACCGGTGTCCTGATCGACGGTGGTCACCACACAGCGGGCACACGACTTGGCCGCCCGGAACCTGACCTCCCCGATCCGCACCGTTCGCCCGAGCCAGTCGTCCTCAGCCCACGGCGGCGCTCCCTCGACCACCAGATTGGGCCGGAACCGGGTCATCGGCACCGGCTCCTCCCCCGCCTCGACCAGCCAGTCGTTCAGCGCCGACAACGAACCCTCGTTGGCGAGCAACACCGGGAACCCGTCGGCCAGGCTCACCCTGTCGTCCACCCGGGCGTGCGACTCGATCGGGCGGCTGGTCGGGTCGGCCTGCCACACGAGCCGGGCGTCCCGCTCGAGGAACCGGCTGCTCCACTCCTTCTCGGCCAGCCGCACCGGCACCGGAGGCTTGCTGCTGAACACGCGCACGAAATCCTCGGGCCCGTCGACCGGCTCGTCCACCTCCAGCGGCGCCATCCCCGGCGCGTGGAGGACCAGCCCACTCGTTCTTGGCGTGACGGTCAGCCGGGTGAGGCGGGGGTCGTCGCGCTGGGTGATACCCACCCCGTCGGCGTCGACCATGAGCCAGCGGCGGTCGCCGGCCAACCCCCACGGCTCCACCACAGCGCTGCGATGCGCGACGCGATGACAGCCCTTGACCGGGTACGAGTACAGGGCCGTGATCCGCATGCCCCAGCCTGACACGCCACCCGAATCCCCGCCTCGCCGTTTGAGCGCGGACGAACTGCCCACTCGTACGCCGGAACGTCGGACAGAGCGGGCACGATCAGCACGGTGACCGGGTGCTCGTTCGCTCCGGGGGCCGCGTGCCCGTCGGCGGCCGCATCGTCGAGGGCTCGGCCGAGATGGGCGAGTTGGGCGCCGTCCTGATGAGCGCGTAGACCATTGTGGTCGCCCTCAACGCCGAGTTGCTGCGGCGGGTACGCCTGACACCGTAGCCGCCGGGCAACGGTTGACTGTGACGTCGCGTCACAGTCGACACTGATCGGGTGCGCATCGCAGAGCTGGCGGATCTGGCCGGGACCACGGTCCGGACGATCCGCTACTACCACCAGATCGGGCTGTTGCCGGTTCCCGAGCACCGTGACGGTGTCCGGGACTACGGCATGTCGCACCTGGCCCGGCTGGTGCGCATCCGCTGGCTGACCCGAGCCGGGGTGGGGCTGACACAGATCGCGGCGATGATCGGCGACCCGGCGCCACCCCCGGCCGGCGCCGCACCACCGGATCCGGCGCCGGTCCTGGCCGACCTGCGGGCGACGGTCACCGCCGTCGAGGAGCAGCTGCAACGGCTGCGGGATCAGCGCGACCGGCTCCGAAGCCTGATCGGCGCGGTGGAACGCGACGGTTCGCTGTCGCCGATGCCCGCGGCGATCGTCCGCTTCTACGACCACATGCACGCCCAGGCCGCCGATCCACAGACCCGCCGGGTGATCCGCCGCGAGCGGGACTTCATGGAGCTCGCCTTCTATCGCGGTGACATGCCGCCGGAGTCGGCACGGGCGTACGAGGGGTTCACGGAGGCGGGCCTGGCCGAGAGCTCGGCGTTGTTCGGCCGGATCGCGGACCGGGTGCGCCGCGGTGGCGATCTCGACGACCGGGAGATCGACGAGATCGCCACCGCGGTGATCGACCGGGTCAGCCGTCACCTCGGCGCCGACCTGCCGCGGGTGACCCGGTCGATCGATCCGGAGATGGCCCGGCGGGCGGTGGAGCTGTACGTGCGGCTCACCGAACCGGGCGAACAGCGCGTCGCCCGGGTCATCGGCGACGCGGTCCTGACCATGATCGAGAAAGGGAGAGCGCAGTGACCGAGCTCATCATCGACGTCCACGGACTGGTCAAACGGTTCGGCGCGTTCATCGCCGTCGACGGTCTCGATCTGCGGGCCGGTCGGGGCGAGGTGCACGGTTTCCTGGGCCCGAACGGGGCCGGCAAGTCCACCACTATCAGGGTGCTGCTCGGCCTGTACCGCGCTTCTGCGGGCCGGGTCCGGGTCCTCGGCCGGGATCCGGGCCGGCACGCCGCCGAGGTCACCGCCCGGGTCTCGTACGTTCCGGGCGAGGTGACGCTCTGGCCGAACCTGACCGGGCAGGAGGTCCTCGACGCGTTCGGCGGTCTGCGCGGCAGCCGCGACGCCACTGCCGAGCGCCGCCTGGCCGACGCCTTCGCGCTCGACACCCGCCGGCTGGTGCGCACCTATTCGAAGGGCAACCGGCAGAAGGTGGTCCTCGTGGCCGCGTTCGCCGCCCGTACGGATCTGCTGGTGCTCGACGAGCCCACCTCCGGGCTGGATCCGCTGATGGAGGAAGTGTTCCAGCGTTGTGTCCGCGACGCGGTCGAGGCCGGTCGCACCGTCCTGCTGTCCAGTCACATCCTGGCCGAGGTGGAGGACGTGTGCGACACGGTGACCATCATCAAGGACGGCAGGCTGGTGGAGTCGGGCCGGCTGGCCGACATGCGCCACCTCGCCGCTTCCACGGTCACCGCCCGGCTGCCCGCCAGGCTTGCCGACTCGATCGTCGCGCGGCTGCGCCAGGCCGGCGTGGCGGTGGAACCCGATGCCGGCACGATCCGGCTCGCCGTACCACGTGACCGGGTGCCCGCGGTGCTGGGCGTGCTCGCGGACGCCGACGCGGACGACATCACGTGCACCCCGGCGAAGCTGGAGGACCTGTTCCTGCGGCACTACGAGGTGGCGGCTCGATGACGCTGACCCGCCTGCTCGTCCGCAGGCACAGGCTGCTGCTCGCCTGCTGGCCGGCGCTGCTGATCGCGCTGTGCGCCACCGCGCAGGCCTACCAGGACACGTACGCCACCGAGGCGCAGCGGCACACCGCGGTCGAGCTGGCCCAGCAGAGCCCGGCGTCCACCTTGCTGTACGGGCGGCTGCCCGATCCCGGCACCCCGGCGCAGCTGTACGTGTGGGAGATCGGCGCGTTCGTCACCATTCTCGCCGCGATCATGGCTGTTCTGGCCGCCGTCGCGGTGACCCGTGCCGTCGAGGACGACGGTTCCCTCGAACTGCTGCGCAGTTGCGGGCTCACCCCGCTGCGGCCCCTGCGCAGCGCCCTGACCGTGCTGATCTCGGTAGCGGCTGTGCTGACGGCCGGTTGCGCCGGCGCGATCATGGCCACGGCAGGTCAGGTGGACGGGGTGACCGCATCGGGCGCGGCAGCGTTCGCCGTCGTGGTCGGGCTGACGTTCCTGCTGGTCGCCTCGGTAACGGTGGTGCTGGCGCAGGTCGCGCCGGCGGCTGGTCAGGCCCGGCTGCTCGGCTTGCTGGTGGTCGGCGCCGCGTTCGCCGTTCGGGCGATCGCCGACTCCGGGCAGCTCGATGTCCTCAACACGGTCAGCCCGCTCGGACTGCGCGCGACGGTCGAACCCTTCACCGCCGACCGGTGGGCCGCCCTGCTCCCCGGGTTGCTGGCGTCGATGGTCCTGGTCGCCACCGCTGTGCTTCTGCAGGCGCGCCGCGAGTTCGGGGCAGGACTGATCCGGCGGCACGACACTCGCACCAGCAGGCTGCGGGTGCGAACCACCGCCGGGTTGACAGCCCGGCTCACCCGGTCATCGCTGCTGGCTTGGACCGTCGCGGTCGCCGCGATCGGCGCCCTGTTCGCCGCGATGGGTTCCGGCGCCATCGAGCAGCAACGCAACGGCGAGGTGGGCGGGTTCCTCGGCAGCCAGCTCGGCGGCGGTGATCCTGCCGCCGGTTATTTGTCCTACTGCGGCACGCTGGTCGGGATCGTCGTGTCCGCCTTCGCCGTCCTGTCGATGCTGGCCGCCGGGCGGGCCGAGGAATCGGGCATGACCGGCCTCGTGCTGACCGCCGGTGTGCGCCGGTGGGTGCCGGTGGCGGCGCAGGCCGCTGTCGCCGCTGCCGGCTGCGCGGTCGTTCTCACCGTCACCGGGCTGCTCACCGCGGCGATCGCGCCGGCCGTGATCGACGGCGAGGACATCGCCGTGCGTAGCCTCGCCTACGTCGTTGGGCAGTGGCCGGCCGTGGCGGGCATGATCGGCTGCGCGACGCTCCTGGTCGGCGCCGCCCCACGGCTTTCCGCGCTGGCGTGGCTGCCCCTGCTGGCCAGCGGTGTGCTGGCCCTGCTCGGTGACCTGCTGGGCGTTCCGGGGCGGGTTCAGCAGTGGGGGTTCTTCCAGCATGTGCCGGACGTGGCCGCCGCGGCGCCGGACGGGGTCGCGCTGCTGCTGCTCACCGGCACCGGTGTGGCCCTGGTCGTGGCCGGCGCCGCGGGTGTCACCCGTCGTGATCTGCGGGCCGGGTGAGCCGGGCGGCAACGACAAACGGCGCCCGGCCACTGCCGGACGCCGTTCGAGAACTCGCTTTCTGGGGAGCAGTTGGTCGTCACACCGCCGGCTCCGGCGCGGCGGCCAGACGCCGTGCCACGAGGAACAGGGCATAACCGATCAGAGCGATGACGACCCCGAGCCCCATCGCCATGGCGGCGATGCCGAACGAGACCACCGACGTGAACAGTGAGGCCCGCAGGAAGGAGCCGTTCATGACCGTTGCCCGTACCGGGTCCTCGCGGTCGAGTTCGGCGTACGTCTTGCCTTTGCTCGCCTCGAGTGCGTGCTTCTCGATGACCTGTGCTTCGGAGTACGCGGTCAGCGGGCCGTCGATCTTGTCGCCGGCGAACCAGTCGGCGTCCTCGGAGACCGTGATCCGCTCGTCGGCGAGCTGCGACTGCACGGTGAACCACGTGACGGCTCCGGCGGCGACCATGACCAGTCCGGCCAGCATCAGCAGTAGGGCGATCAAGCGAACAGGCTTGGCAACACCAGTGGGGTTGGCCTTGGCGGTCGTGGCGCTCATCAGAACTCCTCTATGGCGAAGATTCGAGCTGCCACCCGTTACCGGATCCACCGGAACAACCTCGTCAGCTCGGCATTGATCTTTTCTGCCAATGAATTTGCCAGCCACCGGGCCCTCTGAACAGGGCCGAAGGACCCCGGCCACAGGTCCCGACTCCGCGGGTCCGAAGCGGGCCGGACGGCCCTGCCACACCCCACCCGGGTCGGGTCAGGATCACGGCGTGGGTCAGTCGCGCAACTCGATCACCTGGTCGGACGGAAGGCGTGGGGTCCGGGCAGGACCGCCGTTCGCCGGGTCGGGAACACCCAGTCGCATGACGAAATGCGGTATGCCGATCGCACCGATCGTCCGCTCCAGTTGGCGCCGGGTGAACGGCACCTCGACCGGGCTGCTGATCGGCACCAGCGTGACACCGTGCTCCGTGGCCAGCAGCCACATCGCACTGAGCGCCACGCCGGCACGCAGCCAGTCGACCGCTTCGTCACCTGTCCCGTAAAGAACGGCGTAACTGGCGGCATTGTCGTGTCCGGGTCCAGGGACGAGGGTCCCGGTCGTGCCGAAGTCCCGCTCGGCGACGGTCGTCAGGGGCGCCTGAGCGGGAATGCTCGCGTCGGGGATGCCTGCGCCGTCGGCCCGGTCGCCGCCGACCCACGCCGCGGTCTCGGCGCGCAGCTGTTCGTCGGCGCTCTCGGTCTTCTGCGCGCGTTCGACCAGAACGGCGAGTTCGATCACCTGGTCGCGGGTCAGCAGATGAAGCCGCGCGCCGGCCTGTTCGGCTGCTGCCGTCAGCGCGTCGAGGACCGCGGCGGGCACCGGTTCGTCGCTGACCGTGCGCCGGTCGGTGTGCCGCGCCGGCAGTTGCTCGAAGGACCGGATCGCCGCCGGGTCGGCAACGCCGCGTTCCCGGAGGCGAAGCACGGCCAGCGGGTCGGCAGCGACGAGGTCGACGTCGTACCGCCAGCCGTCAGCGTCCAGCGCGACCCGCGCGTGATGCAGCGCGGCGCCGCAGCTGAGCAGCAACATCTTGCCCTCTGGGTCCTGGACCTGCAGTTGCCGGCCGGCCATCGGACGAAGTTCCATCCGATCGCTGTGCACGGTCCACCGCCACGGCTGGGTGTTGTGGATCGACGGCGCGAACCGGGCGGCCTCGGCGGCCAGTATCAGCGCTGGACGGGTGTCCGTGTCATCAACCATGAGTTTCCTCCCGCCGCGGGGGACACAGCACGCCCACCGAACAGCGTCGACCGGATGCACACATTGTCACCTAAGCAGGTTCCCGGCCCGCGGGAGCGCAAAAGGTGTGAATCACCTGGTCACGACCGTGTGCGTCGCCTCGATGACCGGTCCGGCGGCGCGCCGGGAACGAGTGATGCCCCAGGCGACGAACGCGGCGGCGACCAGGGTGAGCGTCAGCCCGGCGACCGTCGCCGCCTGCTCGAACTCCGCGGTCTGCTCGTGGCTCCACTGCGACGTGGTGAGGCTCCCCGTGAACAGCGCGGCCAGGACAGTGCCGGTCACGGCGAGTCCGGCCCCGGAAGTGACCTGGGTGGCGGTGTCGGTCAGGGCCGCGCCGATCGTCGTACGGTTCTCGGGCAGGCCCCGCAGCACGTTGATTCCCGCCACCACGCCGACGACCCGCATCCCGGCCGCCACGAGCACCAGGGCCGAAGCAATCCAGACGTAGCCGAGCCGGCCCAGCAGCCCGTACACGGCAAGCCCGGACACGACGGCCGAAGCGCTGAGCCAGGCGGCCCGCTCGAGACCGGCCCACCGCACGAACGGGCCGACCAGGGCGCCGCCCGCGATCAGCACCACGACCTGCGGCAGCATGCCGACGGCGGCGAGCGCGGGCGACCAGCCCCAGTCGAGCTGCAGTTGCAGCGTGACGAGGTAGCCGAGACCGGCGGTGGCCAGCCCCGCCGCGGCTTTGTAGGCGAGGCCGCTGGAGACGAGCGGAAGCGCGACAAGTTTCAGGTCGAGCATCGGGTTCGGGGTGGCGCGCTCGCGAATGATGAACAGAACCGCCGTCATGAGGGCCGCGCCGGTCACGGCCCAGGCGCCAGGACTCCCGTCGACGAACAGCGTCGGCGCGATCAGGGCGAACACGATGGTGGCCGTGCCCAACAGCGCGCCGGGCAGGTCGGCCGGGTCGCGGTGCAGGTCAGCGGGGTCGTCGGCGGCGATGCCGAGGCGTACGCCGATCAGCGCGAGCCCGGCGATCGGCACGTTGACCAGCAGCAGCACCTGCCAAGGGGCGACCACGAGCACGAGCCCTCCCACAGTCGGGCCGACGGCCAGCCCGACCAGCCCGACAGTCGAGATGAGCGTGGTGGCGCGCACTCGAAGTTCGTCGGAGGCGAAGAGGCGAAAAGCCAGCGCGAGCGACCCGGGCGTGGTCATCGCGGCCGCTACCCCCATCAGAGCCCGTACGGCAATGAGCTGCTCAGCGGTGCTGACGAGAGCGGTCGCCGAACTCGCCACGCCCAGCAGCACCAGGCCCGCGAGCATGACCCGGCGCCGGCCGATCCGGTCGGCCAGGGCGCCGAACGCCAGCATGAGCCCGCCGAGGACGACCGCGTAGGCGCCGGTCACCCACTGGAGTTCGACGGCCGTGGCGTGCAGGTCGCGCCCGATCGTGGGCAGCGCGACGGTGAGGATCGAGTTGTCGAGCATCTCGACCAGGAAGACCGCGGACAGCCCGGCCAATGCCGTCCAGGCCGTACGAAGAGAGGTAGGGGTCATGACCTAACTTATACTCGGTAAAAGTTTCGACCAGGTATATGATTAGCGTCATGGGTCTTCGTGAGCGCAAGAAGGGGCAGGTACGCCTGCAGATCTCCCACGCCGCCACTGAGCTGATCATCGAGCGGGGCTTCGACGCGGTGAGCGTGTCCGAGATCGCCGAGCGGGCCGGCGTCTCGCGGATGACGGTCTTCAACTACTTCCCGCGCAAGGAAGACATGTTCTTCGACCGCGTCCCGCTGATCCGCGACCGCATCGCCGCCGCGGTCCGCGAACGCCCGGCCGGGCAGACCCCCCAGGCCGCCCTGCGTGACGAGGTTCTGCGACTGGCGGCCGAGAGCATCGAGCCGCCCGGCCACCGCGAACGGATGGCCGAGTTCTGGCGGGTCGCGAACGACTCGCCGGCCCTGCGCGCCCGCGCCCGCGAGATCGCCGAGGAACTGGAGGACCTGGCGGCCACGCTCTTCGCCGAGCGGCCCGGAGTCGCCGACCCCGCGATGTCGGCCGCGCTGCTCACGGCGGCGTTCCGAGTCTGCCTGCGAGACCTGGCCACCGGCGAAGCCTCACTCGACGCCGTGCGAGCCCGGATCCACCAGGTCTTCGACGCCATCCGCCAGACCCTCTGAGACCCGGACCCGGTCGGCGATCTCCGGCCTCGCTACGAACCCGGCCGCCTTGTACGTGGCGACGCCGCCGACGTTGGCACTCGGCGTGCACACGCGCACGCTCGTCGAGCCCATCTCGTGCAGCGCGGCCGCCCCGGCGATGGTGATGGCCCGGCCGTAACCGCGACCGTCCGCGAATCCTGCATCCCGACGGCGAGGATCCGCCCGTCCCGGCTCCAGGTCCGCACCGCCGCAGCCGTCAGGGCCGCGCCGAACCGGTAGTTCCAGCCGATGTCCCCGGGATGCAGTTGCATCGGCGCGTCGTCGTGCTGCCACTCCCGCAGCGCCGCAACAGCCTCGCGCACCCCGTCGACCGCCGGGGTCCCCAGCACAACCGCCATGGCTGGGATCAGACTCCCCACCCCGGCGCCGCGCAAGCCATTAACTGGTCAAGCACTGCGACCCCTAGCGCTTTGAAAGTTTTTATGCATAGAGTGCTGGGGTGAATGGCGGGGTGATCAAGGCGGGCGAGCGGGTCCTCGATCTGTTTGCCGGGGCGAGGCTCACACCGACGCAGCGGCGGATTGCGCACTGTCTGGTGGAGCATGCGAGCAAGGCCGCTTACCTGTCCGCCGCTGAGGTGGCCGATCTGGCCGGGGTCAGTCAGCCGTCGGTGACCCGGTTCGCCATCGCGCTGGGGTATGAGGGGTATCCGGCTCTGCGGCGGGTGTTGCGTGAGCTCACCGCGGGCGCCGACGCCGACCCCGGCGGGGAGCACAACGCGATGCAGGGGGCGGTCGCCGCGGAGGCGGAGCATCTTGGGCGCCTGGTGGATCAGCTCGAGCGGCTTGACGACGTACGGCGGGCTGCTGAGCTTTTGATCGTCAGCCGGCCCCTGCCGGTGCTCGGGCTGCGGGCGGCGGCGCCCCTCGCCGGGTACTTCGGGTATTTCGCCAGCAAGGTGCACCCGGATGTGCGGGTGCTCGACGCCGGCGGCACGTCGCTGCTCGACCGGCTCGATCAGGCCCGCGCGGCCGGGGCCGGTGCGATGCTGGCGCTGGTGCTGCCGCGTTATCCGCGGGAGTCGCTGGAAGCCGTCCGGGAGGCCAAGGCGATGGGGTACGCCGTGGTCGCGATCACCGATTCGGCGGTCAGCCCGGTCGCCGAGCACTGCGACGTCGTGCTGCCCGCGGCGGTCGGCACCCGGCTGGTGTTCGACCTGCACACCGGGCCGATGGCGATGGCCATGGTGCTGCTGCAGGCGATGTGCGACGCGGACCCGGAGCCGGTGCAGTCCCGGCTCGAAGCGTTCGAGGCGACAGCCGCACGCCGCAACATTTTCCAAGCGTAGGGAAGGGCAACCATGTCGGAGATCCGGGCGCCACGCGGCGCGGCGTACACGGCGAAGGGCTGGCCGCAGGAGGCCGCCAAGCGGATGCTGATGAACAACCTCGACCCGGACGTGGCCGAGCGCCCCGAGGATCTGGTCGTCTACGGCGGCACCGGCCGGGCCGCGCGGGACTGGCCGTCCTACCACGCGATCGTGCGGGAGCTCGACGAGCTGAAGGGCGACGAGACGCTGCTCGTGCAGTCGGGCCGGCCGGTCGGCGTGTTCCGGACCCACGAGTGGGCGCCGCGGGTGCTGATCGCCAACTCGAACCTGGTCGGCGACTGGGCGACCTGGCCCGAGTTCCGCCGCCTGGAAAACCTGGGCCTGACCATGTACGGGCAGATGACCGCCGGGTCGTGGATCTACATCGGCACCCAGGGCATCCTGCAGGGCACGTACGAGACGTTCGCCGCGGTCGCCGAGAAGAGGTTCAACGGCACGCTGGCCGGCACGCTGACCCTGACCGGCGGCTGCGGCGGCATGGGCGGCGCCCAGCCCCTCGCGGTGACCATGAACGGTGGCGTCTGCCTGATCGTCGACGTCGACGAGACCCGTCTGCGCCGCCGGGTCGAGACCCGCTACCTGGACGAGATCGCCGACGACCTGGACGACGCCCTGGCCCGCGCCGGCGCCGCAAAAGCTGCAAAAAGGGCGTTGAGCATCGGCGTCGTCGGCAACGCGGCCCTGGTCTTCGGCGAGATCCTGACCCGTGGCGTCGAGGTCGACATCGTGACCGACCAGACCAGCGCCCACGACCCGCTGTCCTACCTGCCGGTCGGCGTCGAGCTGGCCGACATGGCCGAGTACGCCCGGACCAAGCCCGAAGAGTTCACCGACCGGTCCCGGGCCAGCATGGCCAAGCAGGTCGCGGCCATGGTCGGGTTCATGGACGCGGGCGCCGAGGTGTTCGACTACGGCAACTCGATCCGCGGCGAGGCCAAACTGGCCGGTTTCGAGCGCGCATTCGAGTTCCCCGGCTTCGTCCCGGCGTACATCCGGCCGCTCTTCGCCGAGGGAAAGGGTCCGTTCCGCTGGGCCGCGCTCTCGGGCGACCCGGCCGACATCGCCGCCACCGACAAGGCGGTGCTCGACCTGTTTCCCGAGAACGAGTCGCTGGCCCGGTGGATCAAGATGGCCGGGGAGCGGGTGGCGTTCCAGGGGCTGCCCGCGCGCATCTGCTGGCTCGGCTACGGCGAGCGGGACAAAGCGGGCGTACGGTTCAACGACATGGTGGCGCGGGGCGAGCTCAAGGCGCCGCTGGTGATCGGGCGGGACCACCTCGACTCGGGTTCGGTCGCCTCCCCGTACAGGGAAACCGAAAGCATGCTCGACGGCTCGGACGCGATCGCCGACTGGCCGCTGCTGAACGCGCTGCTCAATACGGCCAGCGGGGCGAGCTGGGTGTCGATCCACCACGGCGGCGGCGTCGGCATCGGCCGCTCGATCCACGCGGGGCAGGTCTGCGTGGCCGACGGCACCGACCTGGCCGGGCAGAAGATCGCGCGGGTGCTCACCAACGACCCCGGCACGGGCGTGATCCGGCACGTCGACGCGGGCTACGAGTCGCAGGCCGCGGCCGGCGTGCACATCCCCATGCGAAGGGACGCTCAGTGACGGCCACTTTTGCCGAGCTCTGGAACGGGATCGCGCCGATCGGCCGGGCCCGCAACGGCGGTTACCTGCGGTACGCGCTGGAGGAACCCGAGCTGGTGCTGCGCGACTGGTTCCGCAACCAGGCCGCGCGCCGCGACATGCCGGTCACCGACGACGGCAACGGCAACCTGTTCGCCTGGTGGGGCGACCAGTGGGGGCAGGACGCGGTGCTGACCGGCTCGCACTTCGACTCGGTGCCGCACGGCGGGGGCTTCGACGGGCCGCTCGGCATCGTCAGCGGGTTCCTCGCCGTCGACGAGCTGCGGCGGCTCGGGCACACGCCGCGCCGGCCGATCGCCGTGGTCGCCTTCGTCGAGGAGGAGGGTGGCCGGTTCGGCGTGCCGTGCCTGGGGTCCCGGCTGCTGACCGGCGCGATCGAGCCCGCACAGGCGGCCGCGCTCACCGACCGCGAGGGCATCACGTTCGGCGAGGCTCTGGGTGACACGCCCGCGGGGCGGCTCCCCGGGCTGACCAGCCGGATCGGGGCGCTGATCGAGCTGCACATCGAGCAGGGCCGGGCACTTGAGGTGCCGGTCGGGGTGGCCAGCGCGATCTGGCCGCACGGGCGCTGGCGGTTCGACTTCACCGGGCACGGCGACCACGCGGGCACGACACGCATGGCCGACCGGCGTGACCCGATGCTGACGTTCGCGTACACGGTGCTGGCGGCCAACAAGGAGGCCCGGCTGAACGGCGCGCACGCGACGATGGCCCGGGTCGAGGTCGAGCCCAACGCCACCAATGCCATTCCTTCCCTCGTACGGGGGTGGCTCGATGCCCGGGCGGCCGAGACGGGAACGCTCGACGCGGTGGTCGAGGCCGTGATCAAGCGGGCCACCGAGCGGGCGGGCCGCGACGGCACCGAGCTGACGGTGACGAATGAGTCGTTCAGCACCGAGGTGACGTTCGAGAAGCCGCTGGCCGCCCGGATCGCCGCGCTGCTGGGCGAGGCCCCGGTGCTGCCGACGGGGGCCGGGCACGACGCGGGGGTGCTGTCCGCGCACGTCCCGACGGCGATGCTCTTCGTCCGTAACCCGACGGGCGTGTCGCACTCGCCCGCCGAACACGCCGACGAGGCGGACTGCGTGGAAGGCATCAACGCGCTCGCGAGGGTGCTGGGCGACCTGACATGACGGCCTATTTCGCCCCGTACGCGTGGACAGGCGGAGCGGTCGCCCGAAATGTCCGCATCGAGGTGGCCGGCGGTTTCATCACGGCCGTCGACCATCTCGGCCCGCCAACGCCCGCCACGCCGGCTCTCAGCGCGCGGACACCCCCAGCATCCGCTCTCAGCCCGCTGACACCCGCCACGTCCATCACCGGCCCGCCAACGTCCGCCCCCACCACCCCATCCTCCCGCTCGCCCTTTTCCGCCAAATCAGAAGTGTCGGCAATTGAGCTACCGGGGCTGGTGTTGCCAGGGTTCGCCAATGCGCACTCTCACGCCTTCCACCGGGCGCTGCGGGGCCGCACCCACGAGGGCGGCGGCAGCTTCTGGACGTGGCGCGACTTGATGTATCAGGTCGCGGGCCGCCTCGACCCCGACAGCTACTACGCCCTTGCCCGAGCCGTTTACGCCGAGATGGCGCTGGCCGGGATCACCGCCGTGGGCGAGTTCCACTATCTGCACCACGGACCGGACGGCACCCCCTACGCCGACCCGAACGCCATGGGCAACGCCCTGATCGCCGCCGCGGCCGACGCCGGGATCCGGATCACGCTGCTGGACACGCTCTATCTGACCGCCGGGGTGGACGGGAAGCCGCTCGAAGGGGTGCAGCGCCGCTTCGGCGACGGCGACCTCGACGGCTGGTCGGCCCGAGTGGACGAGCTGCGTGCCACCGGCAACTCGAAGATCGGCGCGGCGCTGCACTCGGTGCGGGCGGTCCCCACCGACTACCTGTCGACCTTCGCGTACCGCACCGACGGGCAGCCCGTCCACGTGCACCTGTCCGAGCAGCGCGCCGAGAACGAGCAGTGTCAGGCCGTGCACGGGTGCACCCCGGCCGAGCTGCTCGAAGCGCACGGCGTGTGGCAGCCGATGACCGTCGCGGTCCACGCCACGCACCTCACCGACCGCGACATCGACATCCTTGGTGGTCACCAGGTGTGTTTCTGCCCGACGACCGAACGGGATCTCGCCGACGGCATCGGACCGGCCCGTCGGCTTTCCGACGCGGGCGCCCGGATCAGCCTGGGTAGCGACAGTCACGCCGTGATCGACCAGTTCGAGGAGTTGCGCGGGCTCGAGATGAACGACCGGCTGGCGACCGAGCGGCGGGGAAGGTTCACGCCGGCCGAGCTGATCGCGGCGGCGGCCAACCACGCGTCGATCGGCTGGTTCGACGCCGGGGAGATCGCGGTAGGCAAACGGGCCGACTTCCTGTGCGTCCGGCTCGACAGCCCCCGTACGGCCGGAACCGACCCCGCGCAGGCAGCGCTCGCGGCGACCGCGGCCGACATCAGCCACGTGATCGTGGACGGGCGCCTGATCGTCGAGGACGGCCGCCACACCGGCATCGAGGTGCCGTCCGAACTGGCCCGCACGATCGCCGGGCTCATCGGCACGGACGAACCGGGCAACAGAACTCGGGCCACGAGCTACGGGGCGGTCCGAGCGTGAGCATCCTGATCGACAACATCGGTGAGCTCGTCACCAACGACGAGGGCGACGGTCTGCTCGGCATCCGGCGGGACGCCGCGCTGGTCGTCGAGGGTGACCGGATCGCGTGGATCGGGCCGGACACGCAAAAGCCGGCGGCAGATCGACGCATCGACGCGCAGCAGCGGGCGGTTCTGCCCGGGTTCGTCGACAGCCACGCCCACCTGGTGTTCGCCGGGGACCGGGCGGCCGAGTTCGGCGCGCGCATGGCCGGCGAGCCGTACACCGGGGGCGGCATCCGCACCACGGTGGCGGCGACCCGGGCGGCGAGCGACGACGAGCTGCTGGCCAACGCGAGCCGGCTGGTCGGTGAGGCGCGGCGGCAGGGCACCACCACGATCGAGATCAAGAGCGGGTACGGGCTGAACGTCGATGACGAGGCCCGTTCGCTGCGCCTGGCGAGCGAGCTGACGACCGAGACGACGTTCCTCGGCGCGCATGTCGTTCCGGCGGGGCACGACCCCGACGCGTACGTCGATCTCGTCCGGGGTGACATGCTCGACGCCTGCGCCCCGTACGCGAAATGGGCCGATGTCTTCTGCGACCGCGGCGCGTTCGACGGTGACCAGGCGCGCGCGATCCTGCAGGCCGCCGCCCGCAAGGGCCTGCAGCTGCGGGTGCACGCGAATCAGCTGGTCGCCGGTCCGGGCGTACGGCTGGCGGTCGAGCTGGACGCCGCCAGCGCCGACCACTGCACGCATCTGAGCGAGGCCGACGTCACCGCCCTGTCCGGCTCGAGCACCGTTGCCACGCTGCTGCCGGGCGCCGAGTTCTCGACCCGCTCGCCCTATCCCGACGCGCGCCGGCTGATCGACGCCGGGGTCACGGTCGCGCTGGCCACCGACTGCAACCCGGGCTCGTCGTACACGTCCTCGATGCCGTTCTGCATCGCGCTGGCGGTGCGGGAGATGCGGATGACCCCGGCCGAGGCCGTGCACGCGGCGACCGCCGGGGGCGCGCGAGCCCTGCGACGCGACGACATCGGACGGCTGCGCCCCGGAGCGCGCGCCGACCTGACGGTGCTCGACGCGCCGTCCCACCTGCACCTGGCCTACCGGCCCGGCGTACCCCTGATCAGCACTGTTCTGCACAACGGAGTGCCCCAATGACCGTCACAGTCCAGCCCACCGGCGTCACCCCCGCCGACGTGCTCGCGGTCGCCCGCGGCGACGCCCGCGTCGAGATCGCCCCCGAGACCGTCGACGCCATGGCGACCAGCCGAGCGATCGTCGAGAGCATCGAGGCCTCGGGCAAGCCTGTCTACGGCGTGTCGACCGGTTTCGGCGCGCTGGCCAACACCTCGATCGCCCCCGAGCGCCGGGCCGAGCTGCAGCACGCGCTCATCCGCTCGCACGCGGCCGGGATCGGCGACCCCATGCCGCGCGAGGTCGTCCGCGCGATGATGCTGCTGCGGCTGCGCTCGCTCGCGCTGGGCCGCTCGGGGGTGCGCCCGGCGCTGGCCCAGGGCCTGGCCGACCTGCTCAACCACGACATCACGCCGTGGGTGCCCGAACACGGCTCGCTGGGCGCGTCGGGCGACCTGGCCCCGCTGGCGCACTGCGCGATCGTGCTGCTGGGCGAGGGCTGGGTGCTGGGCAAGGACGGCACCCGGACCACCGCCGCCGAGGCGCTGCACACGGCCGGGCTGCGGCCGCTCGAACTGGCCGCCAAGGAGGGGCTGGCGCTGATCAACGGCACCGACGGCATGCTCGGCATGCTGCTGCTGGCCATCGACGACGCGGCGCACCTGTTCGCGATGGCCGACGTGACCGCGGCGCTGGCGATCGAGGCGATGCTCGGCTCGGAGCGCCCGTTCCTGCCCGAGCTGCACGAGATCCGGCCGCACCCCGGTCAGACCGCCTCGGCCGCCAACATCCGCAAGCTGCTGCAGGACTCGTCGATCATGGACTCGCATCGGGACGACCTGGCCCACGCGGTGCAGGACGCGTACTCGATGCGCTGCGCCCCGCAGGTGGCCGGCGCGGCCCGGGACACCCTCGATTTCGTCCGTACGGTCGCCGCACGCGAACTCGTGTCGGTGGTGGACAACCCGGTCGTGCTGCCGGACGGCCGGGTCGAGTCGACGGGCAACTTCCACGGCGCGCCGCTCGGTTTCGCCGCCGATTTCCTGGCCATCGCGGCCGCCGAGGTGGGCGCGATCGCCGAACGCCGCGTGGACCGGCTGCTCGACGTGACCCGCAACCGCGACCTGCCCCCGTTCCTGTCCCCCGACGCCGGCGTGAACTCGGGCCTGATGATCGCCCAGTACACGGCGGCCGGGATCGTGGCCGAGAACCGCCGCCTCGCCGCCCCGGCCAGTGTGGACTCGCTGCCCACCAGCGGCATGCAGGAGGACCACGTGTCGATGGGCTGGGCCGCGGCCAAGAAGCTGCGCACGGTGCTCGACAACCTGACCAGTTTGCTGGCCGTCGAGCTGATTTCCGCCGTACGGGGTCTGCAGCTGCGCTCGCCCCTGACGCCCTCGCCGGCCGGCCGCGCCGCGATCGCAGCCCTCGAAGGCGCCGCCGGTCCCCCCGGTCCCGACCTGTTCCTGGCCCCGGCGCTCGAGACGGCCCGGGGCGTCGTCGCCGGCCGGGGTCTGCGGGCCGAGATCGAGTCCGCGACGGGTGCGCTGCTGTAGTTAACTGACCACCGTGGACCGACGGGTGGTGGTGATCGGGGCCGGGATGGCCGGTTTGGCCGCGGCCAGGGTGCTGAGTGAGCGGTTCGAGCAGGTCGTCGTGCTCGACCGGGACGAACTGCCGGACGAGCCGGCGCCCCGGCGCGGCGTACCGCAGGGCAGCCAGCCGCACATCCTGCTGGCCGGCGGCATGCGGACGTTCAACGAGCTGTTTCCCGGCTTCGAGGACGAGCTGATCGCCGCGGGCGGCACGAGGTTCGACACCGGCCTCGGCCTGTGCAGCTATCGGATGGGCCGCCGGTGGCCGTCCGCGCCGACCGGGGTCTCGCTGGTCGCGGCGACCCGCCCCCTGATCGAGTCGATCGTGCGCGCGCGGGTGGCGGCGCTGCCCGGCGTGAAGATCCGCGACCGGGTGGCCGTCTCCGCGCTGACCGGCTCGGCCGCCGGGGTGACCGGGGTGACGCTCGACGACGGCGAGACGATGGAGGCCGACCTGGTGGTCGACTGCACCGGCCGGGGCGCGCGCTCCGACCGGTGGCTGACCGCGCTCGGGCTGGCCACGCCGGCCCAGGTCGAGGTCAAGGTCGGGGTGGCGTACACGTCCCGGCTCTATCGCCGCGGACCCGGTGACCTGCCGGACTGGTCGGCGCTCTTCGTCCTGCCCACGCCGCCCGGCGAGTCGCTGAGCGGCCTGGCCATCCCGGTCGAGGGCGACCGCTGGCTGACCGCGATCGGCGGCTGGCACGTGACCGAGCCGCCGGCCGACGCCGAGGCGTTCGAGAGACATGCCCGCGGGCTGCCCGACCCGATCATGGGCGAGCTGCTCGACCGGGTCGAGCCGATCAGCGACGACCTGGTCACCACCCGGTTCCCGGCCAGCCGGCGACGCCTGTTCGAGGACCTGACCGACCCGCCGTCCGGCTATGTGGCGCTGGGCGACGCGATCTGCAGCTTCAACCCGATCTACGGCCAGGGCATGACCTGCGCGGCGCAGTCGGCGATCGCGCTCGGCCGGGCCCTCGACCAGCACGGGAAGCGAGCCGCACGCCCCTATTACACGGCGGTGGCGGCCGTCGTGGACGTGCCGTGGTCGTTCGCGGTGGGCGGCGACTTCTCGTTCCCGGGCACCACCGGGCCGCGGCCCCGCGGGTTCGCGCTACGCCGGTGGTTCTCGCGGCGGATCGCCCTGGCGTCGCAGATCGACTCGGGCGTCAACGCCGCGTTCGCGCGGGTGCAGCACCTGATCGATCCGCCGGCGGTCCTCACGCGACCGGCGTTCGTGCTGCGCGTGTTGCGGATGGCGAGAAAACGCAAGCGTGGGTCGGGTCCGGTGCGTTAACTTCCGGCGGCATGAGCGACTACGACTTCGAGGCGTTGCAGCGGCGGTGGCGACCGGTCTGGGAATCGCTCGGCCTTTTCGCCGCCGGCGCCTCGGACGGTCCGCGTCGCTCGGTGGTCGACATGTTCGCCTATCCGTCGGGCGACCTGCACATGGGGCACGCCGAGGCGTACGCGCTGGGTGACGCCGTGGCCCGGTACTGGGTCCAGCAGGGTTACGACGTGCTGCACCCCGTCGGGTGGGACTCGTTCGGGCTGCCCGCCGAGAACGCGGCGATCCGGCGCGGCATCCATCCGGCCGACTGGACGTACGCGAACATCGAGACGCAGGCGGAGTCGTTCCGGCGCTACGCGATCTCGGTCGACTGGCGGACCCGGCTGCACACCAGCGACCCGTCGTACTACCGCTGGACGCAGTGGCTGTTCCTGCGCTTCCTCGGACGCGGCCTGGCCGTACGGCGTCTCGCGGCGGTCAACTGGTGCCCGGCCGATCGCACGGTGCTCGCCAACGAGCAGGTCATCGCCGGGCGTTGCGAGCGCTGCGGCTCGGTGGTGAGCCGGCGTGAGCTGACCCAGTGGTTTCTGACCATCACCACGTACGCGCAACAGCTGCTCGACGACATGGGCGAGCTGGAGGGGCACTGGCCGGCGTCGGTGCTGACCATGCAGCGCAACTGGATCGGCGGGCTGCGCGATTGGCTGGTGTCGCGGCAACGGTTCTGGGGCTGCCCGATCCCGGTCGTGCACTGCCCGGCGTGCGGGGTGGTGCCGGTGCCGGACGACCAGCTGCCGGTGGAACTGCCCGACCTGCGCGGTGACCAGCTGGCGCCGGGGGACGTGTCACCGTTGGCCGCGGCGCGGGACTGGGTGGAGGTCGACTGCCCGCGATGTGGCGGGGCGGCCGAGCGGGACACGGACACGATGGACACGTTCGTCGATTCGTCCTGGTATTTCCTGCGGTACTGCTCACCGGCGTACGGGGAAGGGCCTTTCGATCCGGAGGCCGTGCGGCGGTGGATGCCGGTCGACCTGTACGTGGGCGGGTCCGAGCACGCCGTGCTGCACCTGCTGTACGTCCGGTTCTTCACGAAGGTGCTGCGCGACCTGGGGCTGATCGGCTTCGGGGAGCCGTTCCGGCGGCTGATGACGCAGGGGCAGGTCATCCTCGACGGCGCCGCGATGAGCAAGTCCAAGGGCAACATGGTCGACCTGGGCGAGCAGCTCGACACGTACGGTGTCGACGCGGTCCGGCTCACCATGGTGTTCGCCGGCCCGCCGGAGGAGGACATCGACTGGGCCGACGTGTCGCCCGCCGGTTCCGTCCGTTTCCTGGGCCGGGCGCTGCGCCTGGCCTCGGATGTGGCTGCGACCCCGGCGGCCGGGCCGGGCGACGTCGGTCTGCGCAGAACCACTCATCGGTTGCTGCGCGCGATCACCGGCCTCATGGAGGAACGCCGGCTCAACGTGGCCGTCGCCCGCGCGATGGAGCTGGCCGGGGCAGCCCGCCGGGCGATCGACTCGGGGCTGGCCGACGACCCCGCCACCCGCGCGGCCGTCGAGGCGCTGGCCGTGGTGTTGTCGCTGTTCACGCCGTACACGGCCGAGGAGATGTGGGCCCGGCTGGGTCACCCGCCAGGCGTGGCCCGGGCCGGCTGGCCGGAGATCGACCCCGAACTGGCGGCCGAACGCACGGTCATCTGTGCGCTGCAGGTGAACGGCAAACTGCGCGACCGCCTGGAGGTGCCGGCCGGCATCAGCGCCGACGACCTGACCGCGCTGGCCCTGGCCTCGCCCGCGGCCGCCGGGCTCGCTGTCACCCGCGTGGTCGTGCGCCCGCCGCGCCTGGTGAACCTGGTGGTCAGCAACCCCTGACGACCGGCCGCGAAGGCCACGACTGCGCGCCGGGTCATCCCGCGCGTCGTGGCCTCGGTTACGCGGCCTCGGCTACGCGGCCTCGGCTACGCGGCCTCGGCTACGCGGCCTCGGCTACGCGGCCGAGGACGATTCCCACGGGCAGTCGGCGGATCGAGGCTCGACCACCACATACGTCGCCGCCTCGGCCGCCGCCGGGGTGGAGGTGGCGCCGCCGACCGGCTTGACCGCGAACACCGCGGACAGGGCGACGAGCACCGTGGCCGCGAAAAGCGCGGCGAACCTCAGCTGCATGACTTCCCCCTGAATGCTCGCGGCCGGGTGCCAATACTCCCACTTTCAACAAACCTCCGCCCGTTGACAAACGGGGCGGCCCTCCGGTTAAGCTCGCACAACAAAACGGGGTGGCACCCCATTTCTTTCGTGAGGAGCACTGGGATGAGCGAGCTTGTGGTGCTGGTGACCGGGGCCAGCAGCGGTTTCGGACGCCTGACGGCGGAGGCGCTGGCCCGGCGCGGCCACACCGTCTTCGCCGGCCTGCGAGACGTGGCGGGGCGGAACGCGCAGGCGGCAGCGGAACTGAACGGCTCGCTGCGAGTGGTCGAGCTCGACGTCACCGACCAGGACTCGGCCGACCGGGCGGTGAGCGAGATCATCGCCACGGCGGGCCGGATCGACGTCGTGGTCAACAACGCAGGCGGGATCTTCCCCGGCCCGCTCGAGGCGTTCACGGCCGAGGAGGCGCAGCGGCAGTTCGACGTGAACGTTCTGGGCGCCCTCCGGGTGAACCGGGCCGTCCTGCCGCATCTGCGCGACCGGCGCCGCGGCCTGCTGATCCAGATCGGCTCGCTGGCGGGCCTCGTGACGACCCCGTTCACCGGTCTGTACGCGGCCAGCAAGGCGGCACTCGAGAGCCTGACCGTGGCGTGGCGTCATGAGCTTGCGCCGTTCGGCATCGAGTCGGTGATCGTCGACGCCGCGTCGTACCCGACCAACATCGGCCTCAACGCCGCGCTGCCCGCCGACACCGAGCGGCTGGGCGTCTACGCCGAGGCGTTCGGCGCGTTCACCAACGCGATCGTCGAGCGCGCGGCCGAGAGCGGCGGCGACCCGGGCGAGGTGGCCGACGCGGTGGTCAAGCTGATCGAAAGCGACGACCGTCCGCCGCGTACTGTGGTCGCCCCGGCCGGTCAGTACGAGCCCGCGCAGGCCCTCAGCCGCGCCTCGGCCGAGGCCGCCGAGCGGGTGGGCGCCGCCATGGGGGTGGCCGCTTTCATGACCCACTAGGCTCCGGAACGTGGCAGCCTCCACCCGACCGATGCGGGCCGACGCCCGGCGCAACTACGAGCAGATCCTCGCCGCGGCCGAGGCCGAGGTGGCCCGCGCCGGCGCCGAGGCCTCGCTGGAGGAGATCGCTCGTCAGGCCGGTGTCGGCTCCGCCACCCTGCACCGTCACTTCCCGTCGCGGCAGGCCCTGCTCGAGGCCGTCTTCCACGATCGCGTGGTGACCCTGTGCAACCAGGCCCACGAGCTGGCCGCACAGCCCGGCACGGCCGCGCAGCACGACGGGACCGGCGGGGACACCCAGCGCGGCGTCGCCCGCCGGGACACGCCACCCACCGGGGATGCGGGGCAGGCGCTCACCGCGTGGCTGCGTTCGCTGGCCTCGTTCGGCGCGGTCAACCGTGGGCTCGCCAAGTCACTGCTCGGCGGCGCCCGGAGCAGCACGGCCGGCAGCTGCGAGACCATGCTGATCGAGGCCGGCAACGAACTGCTCGGCCCGGCCCAGGCCGCCGGCGCCGTCCGCCCCGAGGTCACCATCATCGACCTGCTCACGCTGGTCAACGCAGTCTCGCTGGCCACCGAGGGCAGCCCGGACGCCGCAGCCGAGGCGGCACGCCTGGCCACCCTGGCGCTCGACGGGGTCCGCCCCCGCCGCTAGTGCGGTGTCCACGACCGTTGGCCGGTTTGGGTCCGGTGTGGTTGTGGATCCTCGGTCACGATGGTGAACGAGCGACTCCCCATCACCGGGGGTGGTGGGGCGGGCCTCCGCCGGCCGAGGGACCCTGACGCCGCCAGTGGTCGGCGGCGTGGGTCACGCCGTGCCGGTCGGGCACCGGGGAGGTGTCGTCCGGCTCGACGGTGCGTGACCACCCCAGTGCACGCGGGAGGGTGTGGGGTGGTGGCGCCGCCCGGGGTGCGGGTGGCGATGGTGAACGCCGCAGCGATATCACGATGCCCGGTGAACGCGCAGTGCGGGCAGACCATCCGCCTGCCCCGCGGCTTGCTGATCTTCTGGTGGCAGGCGGGGCAGGTCGACGAGGTGCCACGTTCGTCGACCAGGTGCACCCGGATCCCGGCCAGGGCGGCTTTGTCCTGCAGCATGGCCAGGGTGCGGCCGATCTGCCATTGCCGTAGCCGCAGGTTGTGCCGCCGCCCTGCTGATATGTCGAGGACCCCGCGCGGGTCGCCGACGGTCAACGTGCCGATCCGCTTGCTGACAGCCCAGCCGATCAACATCTTCGTGGCCTCGTGCAGGGCTTGACGGGTCCGGCGGCGGTGCCGGCCCTCGACCAGACGAGCGCGGCGGCGGATCTTGCGCCATCGTCGTGACCCGCGCCGGCCTTTGGCCGGGGTGTGGGTGGCGGTGGCGCGGCGGCGGTGTCGGGTGTCGGTCAGGTGCAGGCGGTGTTCGGCCCGGATCGCCCGCCCGGAGACCAGCAGCGCGCTGCCGTCGGCGGGGTGGGCGGCGCCGTAGGGGTGGATGATCCCGAGGTCGACCCCGGCCACCCGGGCCGGGTCCGGCCCAGTGCCGGGTGGGTAGGTGGTGATGGGCAGTTCGGCGGTGACGTCGATCCAGAGCCGGCCGGCGTCGACCAGCAATGTCACCGATCGCACCGTCTCGGGCGGGTAGGGAACCAGCCGGTCCAGGCGCACCCACAGCGGATCACCTCCGCGGGCGACGGGCAGGCGCAGGCGGCGGCCGGTGAGGGTGAAGGTGCCGTGATACCAGCGGATCGGCATCAACCCGCGCCGCCGACGCGGGTAACGCACCTCGGCATGCCCTGCTTTGCGGCGGGCGGCAGCAGAAAACCAGGCATCGGAATAGCGTCGCAGCACCGACCGTGCCCCGGTGGTGTCGAGCTCCCCGAAGATGCCCGGCCCCGACGCCGCCAGCAACCGGCACAACTCCTGATAGCCGGCGACGGGTTTGTCACCGCGCCGCCGATGCCAGGCATTGACCTCCAGCACACACGCCCACACGTCACCGGCCGAGCGCAGCAACCCGAAACAGCGGTGCTGCTGGTGGCGGGTCAGGCGCAGGCCGACCCGGGCGGTGCGGTGCACGACCGGGCCGGTGCCGACGTCACGACGTCTAGGCATACGACCATCATGTCACACGACCACTGAACACGCGACCAGCAGATGCCCGGCAGTGTGCGGGTACGGCACTTGCCACCGACTGAACCTCAACGTTGCTGCGACGCGACACCAAACCGGTGACCGTCCGGGGCCACCGCACTAGCTCGTCACCTCGCGGGCGATGACCTTCGACAGCTCGCGGAAAGCCTTGCCCCGGTGGCTGATCGCGTCCTTCTCGGCCGGTGACAGCTCGGCGTTCGTCCTGTCCTGGCCGTCGCCCAGGAAGATCGGGTCGTAACCGAACCCGCCCTCACCCCGCCGCGCGCGCAGGATCCGGCCCGTCTGCCGGCCCTCGACCAGGTGCTCGCGGCCGTTGGGCAGCACCAGGGCCGCCGCGCACACGAACGCGCCGCCGCGCTGCTCGTCGGACACGTCGGAGATCTGGGCCAGCACCAGGTCAAGGTTCGCGTCGTCGTCGCCGTGGCCGCCGGACCAGCGGGCGCTGAAGACGCCGGGCATGCCGTTGAGCGCGTCGACGGCGAGACCCGAATCGTCGGCCACCGTGGGCAGGCCGGTGCGCCGGGCCCCCTCACGCGCCTTGATCAGCGCGTTTTCCCCGAACGTCAGCCCCGTCTCGGGCACGTCGGGATAATCCGGGAAATCGGCCAGCCCGACCAGCGCGATGCGGTTGGCCCCGAGCGACGTGTCGAGGATGCGCTGCAGCTCGACCAGCTTCTTCCGGTTGGCCGTGGCCAGCAGCAGCCGGGCGCTCACGCGGCCAGCGTCTTCTGCTGGGCGGCGGACAGCTCGGCACAGCCGGCCAGCGCGAGGTCGAGCAGCGCGTCCATCTGGTCGCGGCGGAAGACGCCGTTCTCGCCGGTGCCCTGCACCTCGACGAAGTCACCGTCGCCGGTGGCCACCACGTTCATGTCGACCTCGGCCGCGACGTCCTCGAGATACATCAGGTCGAGGCGGGGCTCGCCCTCGATGATGCCGACGCTGACCGCCTGGATCGACCGGTGCATGACCTTGTCGACCTTGCCGGCCAGCGACTTGCGCTCGGCCAGCCAGCCGACCGCGTCGTGCAGCGCCACGTAGGCCCCGGTGATGGCGGCCGTGCGGGTGCCGCCGTCGGCCTGCAGCACGTCGCAGTCGAGAACGACCGAGTTCTCGCCCAGCGCCTTCAGGTCGATGCAGGCACGCAGGCTGCGGCCGATCAGCCGGGAGATCTCGTGGGTGCGCCCGCCGACCTTGCCCTTGATGCTCTCGCGGTCGCCGCGGGTGTTGGTGGCGCGGGGCAGCATCGAATACTCAGCGGTGACCCAGCCGAGGCCGGAGCCCTTGCGCCAGCGGGGCACGCCCTCGGTGACGCTCGCCGTGCAGAGCACTCGCGTGTTGCCGAACTCGACGAGCACCGACCCCTCGGGGTGGATGCTCCAGTGCCGAGTCAGCGTCACCGGTCGCAGTTGGTCGGCCGATCGGCCGTCGGGGCGTGCCATGGGAGAAACCTTATTAGGCCAGGGGCGGGACCGCTGCGCCCGCCCCACCGCCTGTGGATAACTCGCCTGGCCTGTGGACAACCAAGGCCTGTTTCACGACTGAGACGGGCTGCGGAGCGGTTGAGTCATGAAACAGGCTCAGCCGAGGGTCGGACCGGCCGGCCGGGGCACCGCCGGCCGCAGCACCGCGGTGGGCCGCTGCCGCCCGGCCAGGGCCACCTCGGGCAGCGCGCCGTGGGCCCGCAGGAAACCGTCGACCGCCTGCGGCCACCCGAAGTTCTCGGCGCGGGCCCGCGCGGCCGCCCGGCGCTCGGCCTCGGGGCGCTCCATCAGCCGGCGTACTCCCGCGGCGAAGCCCTCGGGGGTGCCGGGCACGGCGACCCCGCCGTCGCCGACGACCTCGGGCAACGCGCTCGTCTCGTTGACCACGACGGGGGTGCCGCAGGCCAGCGCCTCGAGGGCGGTCATGCCGAACGTCTCGACCGGGCCGGGCGCGAGCACCACGTCGGCGCTGGCGAGCAGGGCGGCCACGGCGCCGCGCTCGGCGATGTGCCCGGTGAACCGGACCGGCAGGCGCGCGGCCCGATAGGCCAGCGCGGCCCGCCGTACGCCGTCTCCGGCCACAGCGAGCACGGCGGGCACCTTGTCGTTGCGCAGCGCGGCGATCGTGTCCACGGCGAGCTCAGGGCGTTTCTGGCCGGAGAGCCGGCTGGCGAACGCGATCAGCAGCTCACCGGGGCGGGCGTAGCGCTCGCGGACGCTCTCGTCGAACCGGCCTGGGTGGAACCCGTCGAGGTCGACGCCGAGCGGCACCTCGGTCAGGTTGGGCACGCCCAGGCGGCGGAACTCGGCCGCGGCGAACGAGGTGGTGCAGATGATCTGGTCGAAGAACTCGGCCGTGCGCAGGTTGAACTTGTCGGCAAGGGCGTCGCGCTTGGGCACGCCCCAGACGCCGAGCAGCCCGGCCAGGCTTTCGTGCGACACCATCACCGAGGCGACGCCGCGGTTGCGGGCCCAGCCGCCCGTCCACCGCAGGCTGGTGCGGTCGGAGACCTCGATGCGGTCGGGTTCCAGCTCGTCGAGCAGTCGGGTGAGTTCCCGCCGCCCGGTCATGACCCGATATCCCCCCGTACGCGGGAGGGGGGCGCTGGGCAGCGTGATGACGCGGCCCTGCGAGGTCATCCGGTCGGAGCGCTCGCGACCGGGAACAATCAGCACCGCCTCGTGGCCGGCCCTCTGGTAGCCCTCGCCGAGGTTACGGAGAGCTGTCCGCAGGCCACCCGAATGGGTTGTCACGAAGTTGGCCAGGCGAACGATGCGCATCCAACAACTCCAAGATCACGATCCGCTGGTGCTCTCGTGCTCCGACCGTGCCCCCGCCCCGGTCAAGGGCCTAGAGATCGTAGCGGGCACCTGGGCGCACGACCTCAACCGGTCCCGCAAACGCGGCCACGGCGGCATCCACAATAGATGCCTCACTGACCCAGGCGGGGACGAGATGGGTCAGAAGCAGCTTACCCACGTCCGCCTTGGTGGCCGCCTCGCCCGCCTCACCCCCCGTGAGGTGCAGGCCAGGGGGGTTGTCGGCGCCGTCGAGGTAACTGGCCTCACACAGAAACAAATCCGCGCCGGCGGCGAGTCGCAGCAGCGGTTCGCACGGCGCGGTGTCCGAGGAGTAGGCCAGGACCGACCCGCCGTGCTCGATGCGTACGCCATAGGTCTCGATGGGATGGTTGACCCGGTCGACCGTGATCGAGAAGGGACCGATCGGGAACGTGCCGGGCTGCAGGCCGTAGAACGTGTACACATCGTCGACCGGCTCGTTGTCCTGGCTGTACGCGGCGGAGATGCGCTCGGCCGCCCCCAGCGGGGCGTACATGGGAACCGGCGGCAGCGGGCCGGACGGGTCGTAGCGACGGACCACGATGTACGTACACGCGTCGAGCATGTGGTCGCAGTGCAGATGCGTGAGGATGATCGCGTCGATCTTGTTCATGTCGGAGTAGCGCTGCAGCGCGGACAACGAACCCGAGCCGAAATCAATCAGCAGCCGGAAGCCCTCAGCCTCGACGAGATAGGCGGAACAAGCCGACTCGGGGCCGGGAAAACTGCCGGCACAGCCGAGAACGGTCAGTCGCATGCGGGTCCCTTTGGCTCACGCTGGGTCGAACACGCCCCGCCCGACCGGTCCGTGCTGACTTCCTCAGACCAGTCAATCACGGAGCGAAGCGTACGCCGGGACCTGCGCGCCATGTAAACGTCAGATCGATTTGTCGCTAAATCGACAACGTACATCACACCGTCCGTGACCTCGGCCATTAACGCAATTCCCGTTACGTCCGGTGAGTCGTTTGCGTTGCACAAAGTGAGGACTTTCGAGGACGGAACAGGCGGAGGCAGCGTGACCACGGCCGAGAAGGACCGCACCACGCGCACCGAAGCGGCAGCGATCATGCCGTTCGGTGGCTGGGAGAGTACACCGAACGGGACCGGATCTCCGGACGATCGAACGCTTTTCCGCTTTCCCGCCCCGGACGATCCGGCGCCGAGCACCGTACGGGTCCTGACGATGGCGCTGTGGGCGGCCGTGCTGGGCCTCACCGCGACCGGAGTCGGCGTTATCGCATTGGTCACCGTTCTCGGCGGCGCGGCATTCTGGTACGTGCCCACGCTCGCCCTGTTCGGCTTGCTGAGTGTGGCAATGGCGGTGGCCTCATTCCTGTCGATTCACCGCCCCGTCCTGCCGTGGTTGCTGCTCGCCTGCGCGACCGGGCCGCTCGCCGTGGACGTGCTGATCGCAGCACTCCATTAGGGCCGTTCTCAGGCCCAGAGCTGGCCCTCGAGGGCTTCCTCGGCATCGTTGAGCGTGCCGCCGTAAGCGCCCGTGGAAAGGTATTTCCAGCCGCCGTCGGCGATCACGAAGGCGACGTCGGCGCGGCGGCCGGCCTTGACCGCCTCGTGCGCGACGGCCAGCGCGGCGTGCAGGATCGCGCCGCTGGAGAAGCCGGCGAAGATGCCCTCGACCTCGACGAGCTGGCGGGTGCGCAGCACGGCGTCCCGGGTGCCGACCGAGAAACGGCGGTCGAGCACGCCGGCGTCGTACAGCTCGGGCACGTAGCCTTCGTCGATGTTGCGCAACCCGTACACCAGTTCGCCGTAACGCGGCTCGGCCGCGACGATCTGGATGCCGTCGACCTTTTCCTTGAGGAAACGGCCGGTGCCCATCAGCGTGCCGGTGGTGCCCAGGCCGGCCACGAAATGCGTGATGGTGGGCAGGTCGTGCAGCAGCTCGGGACCGGTGGTCTCGTAGTGCGCGCGGGCGTTGGCCGGGTTGCCGTACTGGAACAGCATCTTCCAGTCGGGGTGCTCGGCGGCGATCTGCTTGGCGGTGGCCACGGCCTGGTTGGAACCGCCCGCGGCCGGCGAAAAGATGATCTCGGCGCCGTACATGCGCAGCAGCTGGATCCGCTCGGCCGACACGTTCTCGGGCATCACGCAGACCAGCCGGTAACCGCGCAGCTTGGCCACCATGGCCAGGGCGATGCCGGTGTTGCCGCTGGTCGGCTCGAGGATGGTGTCGCCGGGACGCAGGTGACCCGACTCCTCGGCCGCCCGCACCATGAAGAGCGCGGCGCGGTCCTTGATGCTGCCGGTCGGGTTGCGGTCCTCCAGCTTGGCCCACAACCGCACCGGCGGTGCCCCTTCGGGCACCACCGGCGAGAGGCGGGGCAGGCCGACGAGCGGCGTGCCCCCGCACGCGTCCAGCAGGCTCTCGTAACGAGCCATGGACTCAGCCTTCAGTCGGGTCAGGGGCAGCGGCGGGGTGGTTGGAGGGGCGCCCGAGCAGGGCGGCCGCGGCCGCGAAGCCCAGAGCGCCACCGGCCACGGCCGGGAGGATGGTGATCGAGTCACCGTCGCTGAGCTTGGCGTCGAGCGCGCCGAGGAAACGGACGTCCTCGTCGTTGACGTAGACGTTGACGAACTTGTGCAGCCCGCCCTCGGGGGTGATGAGACGCCCCTTGAGGCCGTTGTGCTTGGCGTCCAGGTCGTCGATGAGCGCGGTCAGCGACTCGCCGGAGCCTTCGACGACCTTGGCGCCGCCGGTGTAGCTGCGCAGGATGGTGGGGATGCGAACTTCGATAGCCATGGCTGTGAATGCTCCAAAAGGAAAGGTCGAACTGAGGGCAGGGTCGTCTACGGGCTTCGGTGTCGTCAGCGACACTCGTAGAAGACCGACACGGGGCTCTGCCCGAACATGTACGACTGCACAGCGCTCGCAATCACGCGTCCACCGTCGCATCCACGATGTTGATCTCTTCCTCGGTCACCACGCCGTCCACTATGCGGAACGAGCGAATCTCTTCCGAGTCGCTCTCGCGGGTCGACACGAGAAGATAATGCGCGCCCGGCTCACCGGCGAACGAGATGTCGGTGCGCGACGGATACGCCTCGGTGGCCGTGTGCGAGTGGTAGATGACCACGGGTTCCTCGTCGTTGTCGTCCATCTCGCGCCACACGCGCAGCTGCTCCATGGAGTCGAACTCGTAGAACGTCATCGACCGGGCCGCGTTGTCCATCGGGATGAGCCGCGTCGGCAGGTCTTTGCCGATCGGGCCGGCGACCACGCCGCAGGCCTCGTCGGGGTGGTCCCGGCGGGCGTGGGCGACGATCGCGTCGACGATCGCGCTGTCGATGGTCAGCACACCGTTCACATTACCGTGAGATTTCCCGGAACCCGACGTGGCAGCGCTCACTCGATTTCGGGCAGCGCGTTCAGCAGCGACTCCTGCAGATAGCCGAGGTAGGCGTACACGCTCAGCTGGAAGACCCGGCTCGAGCCGGGATCGTGCAGCACCGCGGCGTCCAGCTCGTCGCTCAGGTCGGTGTCGGCCTGGATGTCGAGGCGGGTGCCCATGGCCAGCCGCGCGTCGTTGATCGCGCGCAGCCAGGCCTCGGCCGCCTCACCGTCCAGCCGCACCTCGCCCTCGCCCTCGTCGGGCAGCGCCGCGAGGATGGCCCCGGCCTGGTCGATCTTGCTGGTCTTGAGATCGCCCTCGGTGTAGAGGCGGAACTCGGCCGAGTCGTCCGGCTTGTCGGGATAGATGTCGGGGAAGAGCCGGCTGACGACTGGATCGGTGTGATCCATGCCGTCGGTCAGCAGGCCGACAACCTCACCGGCGACCTTGCGCAGGACGCGCACCTCGTCGACTGCGAAGGTGGCCACGCACTGGCTGCCGTTGCGTCGGAACATCTTCTCTCTCCCGCGGTGTCATTCCCGGTCCACCGTCGCCCAGAGACCGTATCCGTGCAGCTGGTTGGCGTCCATCTCCATGCGCTCGCGCGCCCCGGAGCTGACCACCGCCCGGCCCTTGTTGTGCACATCGAGCATCAGAGCCTCGGCCTTCTCCTTCGAGTAGCCGAAAATCTTCTGGAAAACCCAGGTCACGTACGACATGAGGTTCACCGGATCGTCCCAGACGATCGTCACCCACGGCCGGTCGTCAGCGGGTGCCTCCTCGATCTCGGGACTCTCGACGGGAGCGACCTGGGGAAGCGCCATGCTCACCATGGTGCCACCGGTTTCGCCGCATCGGTGAACCGGAACGCCGATCCGCAGGTCAGTACGCGGTTCGTAAGGGGCGGCGGCGCGCAATAGGGTGGACTCGTGAACACCTTCGCCCCCGCACTGATGACCGATCAGTACGAGCTGACCATGGTCAGCGCAGCGCTCAAGGACGGCACCGCCGACCGGCAGTGCGTCTTCGAGGTCTTCGCCCGCCGCCTGCCCGGCGGCCGGCGTTACGGCGTGGTGGCCGGTCCGGGCCGCCTGATCGAGTTGGTCAGGGAATTCCGGTTCGGCGCGGCCGAGGTCGACTTCCTGCGCGGAGCGGGCATCGTCGACGAGGCGACCGCCAAGTGGCTGGCGGACTATCGCTTCTCCGGCGACATCGACGGGTACGCCGAGGGTGAGCTGTTCTTCCCCGGTTCGCCGATCATGACGGTCAGCGGCACCTTCGCCGAGTGCGTGATGCTCGAGACGCTCATTTTGTCGGTGCTCAACCACGACAGCGCGGTGGCGGCGGGAGCGGCCCGCATGGTCACCGCGGCGCGGGGCCGGCCGATCATCGAGATGGGCTCCCGGCGTACGCACGAGGATTCTGCCGTCGCCGCCGCGCGGGCCGCCTATCTGGCCGGGTTCGCCTCGACCTCCAACCTGGCCGCGGGAGCGCTCTACGGCATCCCCACCACCGGCACCTCGGCCCACGCCTTCACGCTGCTGCACGACGACGAGCCGGCCGCGTTCGCCTCCCAGGTGGCCGCGCTCGGCAAGAACACGACGCTGCTGGTCGACACGTACGACATCGGCCAGGGCATCCGCAACGCGATCGCGGTGGCCGGGCCCGACCTGCGCGCCGTCCGCATCGACTCGGGCGACCTGTCGGTGCTGGCGCAGCACTCGCGCGAGCTGCTGGACTCGCTCGGCGCGACCGAGACCCAGATCGTCGTCTCCGGCGACATGGACGAGTACGCGATCGCCGCGCTGGCCGCCGAGCCCGTCGACATGTACGGCGCCGGCACCGCGGTGGTCACCGGCTCCGGCGCGCCCACCGCCGGCCTGGTCTACAAGCTCGTCGAGGTCGAGGGGCGCCCGGTGGTCAAGCGCTCGGAGAACAAGGCGACGGTCGGCGGGCGCAAGACGGCCGTACGCCGGCACAAGCCCACCGGCACGGCAACCGAAGAGATCGTGGTGTCGCAGGGGGTGCCCGACCACGCCGCCAACGACCGGCTCCTGCAACGCTCGTACGTGATCGCGGGCGAGGTGGCCGAGGCGCCCAGCCTCGCCGAGTCGCGCGAACACCTGCGCCAGTGCCTGATCTCGATCCCGTGGGAGGGCCTCAAGCTCTCGGCCGGCGACCCGGCCCTCCCCGTGACCATCGTCCCGACTGCTTAGGGGTTGTCCCGTGACACGAGCGCTGATCATCGTCGACGTTCAGAACGACTTCTGCGAGGGCGGCTCGCTCGCCGTTTCCGGCGGGGGCGCCGTGGCCGCTGGCATCTCGCTGGTGCTCGACAAGGCCGGTGAGCGGTGGGACCACGTGGTCGCCACCAAGGACTGGCACATCGACCCCGGCAGCCACTTCAGCGACCACCCGGACTATCTCGACAGCTGGCCGCGGCACTGCGTGGTCGGCACGTCCGGCGCCGATTTTCACCCGGAGCTCCGCACCGACCGGGTCGAGGCGGTCTTCCACAAGGGCGAGTACAAGGCGGCGTACTCAGGGTTCGAGGGCAGGACCGAGGGCGGCGAGACCCTGGCCGCTTGGCTGCGCGAGCGGGATGTGACGGAAGTCGAAGTGGTGGGCATCGCCACCGACCATTGCGTACGGGCCACCGCGCTCGACGCCCGTGCCGAGGGATTCGCGACGACCGTGTTGCTGGAGCTCACGGCCGGTGTCGCCGCCGGCACGACGGCCGCCGCGCTCGAGGAGTTCCGTACGGCGTCGATCGAGACGACCGGTGAGCCGGTGGTCTCGTCCTGATTCCTGCCTGATCAAATAGTTGGTTTTTTGTCGTACCCCCGGGGCAGGATGTGGCCTCGGAGGTCAGGAACAACATGCGTCTCAAGCCTTACCGTGACACGCTCGCTCTACCCGGCATCAAGTCGCTGCTCTCGGTGGCGACGCTGGCGCGCATCCCCATCGCGGCCGGCGCCGTCGTGCTCACCCTGCACGTGGTCACCGACCTCGGGCGGGGTTACGGCGCGGCCGGCCTGATCGGCGCGGCGTTCACGATCGGCGGCTCGGTGGGCGCGCCCCTGATGGGCCGGCTGATCGACCGGCGCGGCCTACGGGTCGTGCTCGTGCTGACCACGGTGGCCGAGGTGCTGTTCTGGTCGCTGGCCCAGGCCGTGCCCTATTGGGCTCTGCTGGTCATGGCCCTGGTCGGCGGGTTCCTGTCGCTGCCGGCGTTCTCGGTGGCCCGCCAGTCGATCAGCGCGCTCACGCCCGAGGCGCAGCGGCTGCCCGCGTTCGCGCTCGACTCGATCTCGACCGAGCTGTCGTTCATGGCCGGGCCGGCGCTCGGCGTGCTGGTCGCCACGACCGCCGGGCCGCGCTGGGCGATGCTCATGCTCGCGGCCGGCATCCTGCTCTCCGGGCTTGGGCTCTGGCTGCTCAACCCGCCGGTTCGCGCCGCGCACGAGGCCCCGATCACGGCGGGCGAGCGGGTGCCACGGCGCAGCTGGCTCGGGCCGCGGTTCGTCGCCGTCCTGCTCGTGACGATGGCCGCCACCCTGGTGCTCTCGGGCACCGACGTGGCGCTCGTGGCCGTCCTGCGCGACAACGGCGAGCTGGGCTGGAGCGGCCTGGTGATGTCGCTGTGGGCGTTCTACTCGCTGCTGGGCGGCTTCGCCTACGGCACAATGCAGCGGGCCTTCCCGCCCGTGGTCATCCTGGCCCCGTTGGCCGTCACCACCATGCTGGTCAGCCTGGGCGAGGCCCACTGGTGGCTGATCGCCCTGCTCCTCATCCCGGCCGGCGCCCTCTGCGCCCCCTTGATCACCTCAACGGCCGACGCCATCAGCCGCATGATCCCCGCCGCCGCCCGGGGCGAGGCCATGGGCCTGCACAACTCGGCCCTCACCGTCGGCGTGGCCCTGGGCGGCCCCCTGGCCGGCTTCGCCGCCGACACCCTCTCCCCCCGCTGGGGTTTCGCCACAGTCGGCGGCGTGGGCGTCCTGATCGCCCTGCTGGTCCTCCCCACCGAGCTCCGCCGCCGAAGCGCCGCGCCCTTGGCGGCCGCTCCCACCACCGGCTCATCGAGCGCGGCGGAACCGGCCATCGCCGGCGCCACGCTCGCCGTCACCACCGCCGGCGGCACGTGCGCCGACCGCCCGAATGCCCCGCGACAGGCCACGGCGTACGACCACTCCGACACGTCCGGCCACGGCGACGCTCTGCCCACCGGCCGCCCCTGAACCACGTCGCTGCCCGCCCTGACCGCTCCCCGTGCGACCGGCAACACAGTTCCGGCCACCGCCGGCGCACGCCGACCGCCCCACCGCAGTACCACGACTTCCCGGCCGACCCGGCGGACCCGGATGTGCCCGGCGGACCCGGATGTGCCCGGCGGACCCGGATGTGCCCGGCGGACCCGGATGTGCCCGGCGGACCCGGATGTGCCCGGCGGACCCGGATGTGCCCGGTCCGGCGCCCAGTGGCGCCGGCACGCCCGGCCACAGCGACGCCTTCTGCTGCCCTACCTGGCCCCCGTCGTCGGCCTGGCCTCGGCTCACAAGGTCGGCTCGTTCCACAGGCGAACCCTCTCGCCGTCCCTGATCCTGTCTATCGCTGCGGCGGCCCGTCACCGCACCACCGATCAGTTCCCGGCCGCGCTCGCCACCACAGGCACAGTTCCCCGGCTGTATGCCCCGCGCCGCTGTTTGACTGCCTTCCCGGTCAGGGTCACGCCCCCGCAGGTACAATTCCCCGGCTGCATGCCCCGCGCGCCGCTGTTTCACTGCATCTTCCCCGTCAGGGTCACACCCCCGCAGGCACAATTCCCCGCCTGTATGCGCCTCGCGCCGCTGTTTGACTGCATTCCCGGTCAGGGTCTCGCCCCCGCCTGTATTGCCCCTCGCACCCATAGCATCCTAGGACCCTAGCCTGACTGTCCGTCGTCTTCGCCTTGAGCCGAGCAGCGCTGACCCCCAAGCGGCAGGGCGACCGCATCGGCACTACCCGCCCACCTCCCGGGCGCGCGCCAGGCGGACGCCGCCGGGGCGCCCGGGGCCTTCGACCGTCGCGTTTCGCCTGAGTGGCAGGTGTGGACCACTCCTGAGCTGCAGTGATGCAGCTCACACGGCACTCTCCCATTCATCTTGTACGGTCGTACTTGTACGTTCGTACAAGTTGAGAGAAGGAACGCCGTGCCGTACGTGTTTTTGCTGGTCGCCATCAGTGCCGAAGTTCTGGCGACGAGCATGCTGAAGTCGACGGAAGGCTTCTCTCGGCTCTGGCCGACGATCGGGTGCCTGGCTGGTTACGTGGTCTCGTTCGCCGCTTTGTCGCTTGTCGTTCGGGACCTGCCGGTCGGGGTGGTCTACGCGGTTTGGTCCGCCCTCGGGACCGCCGCCATCGTCGCCATCGGCGCGGTCTTCCTCGGCGAACCGCTCACGACGGTTAAGGTCGTCGGCGTCAGCCTGATCATCGCCGGCGTAGTGACCGTGAACCTGGGCGGTGCCCATTGAGCAATCCCGAGCCATCCCGGCGTCCCGCCTCCCCCGATGACCTGGCCACGCCAGGGATCGCAGGCCCGGAAGGAGCAGACGTGCGCAGCGGGAACAGCGCCGACAACGGCCGCGGTGGGGCTTCGATCGGGGAGGCTCCAGGTGCCCCCGTTTCAACTACCGGAGCTCCGAGCGATGGGGCTGTGGGTGACGGGGCTTCCCACGGTGGCAGTGGCAGTAGCGACGCTCTGGGTGGCGAGTCGCAGGGCGGGTCCGGCGCGGGCCCGGGACGGCGTCGCGCGGACCGGGCGAGTGACGCGCCGGCGAAGCCGAGGCGACGGCGCAGCGATCGGGATCCCCTGCACGACGACAGTCCGGCGCCTGGCCGGCCCGCGCGGCGGCGCAGCGACGGGGAGCCGCGGCGGCCTCAGCGAGCTCGGGACCCGGAGGCGCGGCGGCGGGCTCTGGCCGCGGCGGCGCTCGAGGTGATCTCGGAGTCGGGGCTGGCAAGGACATCACATCGGGCCGTCGCCGCCAAGGCCGATCTTCCACTGGGCGCGACCACGTACTACTTCCCCACGCTCGACGACCTGATCGCGGCGGGATTGCAGCTGGCGGCGGCCGACCTGCAGGCCGACTTCGAACGGTGGGCCGAACGGCTCGGGAACGCCACCGACATCCCGTACGCGGTCGCGGAGCTGATCGCCGAATACCTCACCGACCGTCAGCGCGCCCAACTCGAATGCGAGCTGTACGTGGCGGCAGCTCGGGACGCCGCCCTACGCCCCCTGGCCATGGCCTGGCTCAGCGGCATGCGCAACCTGCTCGAACCGCACCTGGGGGTGGCCGCCACCCGTGACGTGATAGCCCTCTTCGACGGCGTCACGCTCCAGGCCCTGATCACCGGTCGTGACGTCGACGGGGAGGCTCTGGCCGCCACCATCCGCCGCCTGACAACGCCGTAGGGCCGGCACGGTCCCGCTCGGAGTGCGGACCGGGAAGATCGCGCGGGTGGAGGTCAGCGAAACGGCCCGCCCTCAAGGAGGACGGGCCGGTTCAGGATGTTCAGTTGTGGTTGGCGCCGGTGTCTTCGGGGTAGGTGGCGCCGCCGTCGGATTCCCTGGTCAAGGGGCGGGCGCCGCCCTCCGGCGGGCCGGCGAGGGACTGCTCGCCCGCGGCCAGTTCGGGGAACTTGGCGTCGAAGGCCGGGCGCTCGGAGCGGATGCGCGGCATGCGGTCGAAGTTGCGCAGCGGCGGCGGGGACGACGTGGCCCACTCGAGCGAGTTGCCGTGGCCCCACGGGTCGTCGACGGTCACGACCTGGCCGACCTTGTACGACTTCCAGCAGTTGTAGATGAACGGCAGTGTCGACAGGCCGAGCACGAACGAGCCGATCGTCGAGAACGTGTTCAGGAACGTGAACCCGTCGGTCTCGAGGTAGTCCGCGTACCGCCGGGGCATGCCCTCGGTGCCGAGCCAGTGCTGCACCAGGAACGTCGCGTGGAAGCCGATGAACGTCAGCCAGAAGTGAATCTTGCCGAGGCGCTCGTCGAGCATCCGCCCGAACATCTTCGGGAACCAGAAGTAGATGCCCGAGAAGACCGCGAACACGATCGTGCCGAACAGCACGTAGTGGAAGTGCGCGATCACGAAGTACGAGTCGGAGACGTGGAAGTCGATCGGCGGGGAGGCCAGCAGCACGCCGGACAGACCGCCGAACAGGAACGTCACCAGGAAGCCGATCGCGAACAGCATCGGCGTCTCGAAGCTGATCTGGCCCCGCCACATCGTGCCGATCCACACGAAGAACTTCATGCCGGTCGGAACCGCGATGAGGAAGCTCAGGAAGCTGAAGAACGGCAGCAGCACCTGGCCGGTGACGAACATGTGGTGCGCCCACACCGACATCGACAGCGCGGCGATCAGCAGGGTGGCGGCGACCAGGCCCTTGTACCCGAAGACCGGCTTGCGGCTGAAGACCGGGATGACCTCGGTGATGATGCCGAAGAACGGCAGCGCCACGATGTACACCTCGGGGTGGCCGAAGAACCAGAAGAGGTGCTGCCACAGCATCGGGCCGCCGGTGTCCACGTCGAAGACGTGCGCACCGAGCACGCGGTCGGCGGCGAGGGCGAACAGCGCGGCCGCCAGGAACGGGAAGACCATGATCACCAGGAGGCTGGTGACGAGGATGTTCCACGTCATGATCGGCATGCGGAACATCGTCATGCCGGGTGCCCGCAGCGTCAGGATCGTGGTGATCAGGTTGACGCCGCCGAGGATCGTGCCCAGACCCGAGAGGGCCAGGCCGACCACCCACATGTTGCCGCCGATGCCCGGCGAGTGCAGCGAGTCGCTCAGCGGCGTGTAGGCGAACCACCCGAAGTCGGCCGCGCCACCTGGGGTGAAGAAGCCGCTGATGGTGATCGTGCCGCCGAACAGGTAGAGCCAGTACGCGAACGAGTTCAGCCGCGGGAACGCCACGTCGGGCGCGCCGATCTGGATCGGCACCACGAAGTTGGCGAACGCGAAAACGATCGGCGTCGCGAAGAACAGCAGCATGATCGTGCCGTGCATCGTGAACAGCTGGTTGTACTGCTCAGGGGAGAGCACCTGCATGCCCGGGCGCGCCAGCTCGGTGCGCATCAGCAGCGCCATGAGGCCGCCGAGCATGTAGAACACGAAGGCCGTGATCATGTACATGATCCCGATCTGCTTCGCGTCCGTCGTGCGCAGGATTCGGGCTAGCGCCGAACCCTTGACCTGCCGCCTGACCGGGTAAGGCCGGGTCACGATCGGCTTAGGCGCAACGGTCGTCACGAATAGCCTCCGTTGTCTCGTTCGTCCCACTCAGTACGCCAGAGAGGAAAGGCGTACCTCGCAGGCAGAATAGTCCCCCGCTCACCCCCCGCGGGCGGGGGGTGACCAAAGAGGTCAACAACGGTGCGTGCTCGCGCTCAGGCGGGCTGGACCAGGGGACGGTAGTGGTCCGAGAAGATCCGCAGGCCACGCCTGCGGAGCATCGGGTCCCGCATGGCGGGTGGCATGTCACGGGTGCGGTCGCGCTCACGGGTGCGTTCACGCATGCCCGAGCAGCGGGGGCGACGGCGATTCTCGTACGCGGCGAGGGCCGCCGGCACGTCGTCGCCGGCTTTACGCAGCTCTTCGCCGAGGACGACCGCGTCTTCGAAGGACATCGCGGCGCCCTGGGCGAGGGTCGGAGCGGTGGCGTGGGCAGCATCACCGACCAGCACCACCGGACCACGCGACCAGGCGTCGAGCACGACCTCGTCGGTGCGGGCGACCTGGACCTTCTCGATCGCGTTGAGGATCGCCGGCACCGGGCCGCCGAAACCGTCGAACAGCTCGCGCACCCGGGCCGGCGGGTCGTCCGGATTGGGCGCGTCGGGAGCCGTCTCGTCGGCGTGGAGGTAGAGCTTGCGGCTGCCCATCGGCATCACGACGAACGACGACCGGCGCCCGAGCAGGGCCGTCCAGTCGCTGAGCGGCGGCCCGCCGGAGACCACGGAGCGATAGACGATCTGGCCGGTCGGCGTGGCCGCGCCACCCAGCCCGGCCTTGGCCCGGATCGTCGAACGGCGACCGTCGGCCCCGACGACCAGGTCGTACTCGGCGACGCTGCCGTCGGCGAACTCGACCTTGGCGGTGCGGTCGAAGACCTCAAGATCCCGTACGGCGGTGTCGTAACGAACCTCACCACCCACCCCGGTGAGCAGGACCTGCTGCAGGTCGGCCCGGGAGAGGGCCCGTGACTCGCCGACACCGGCCCAGAGCGCCGCCACATCCATCTCGAAGAGCTCGCGGCCACGGGAGTCGAGGAAGATCTGCCGGAAGATGAGGTCACCGAGGGGACGCAGGGGCGCGTCGAGCCCGAGCTGACGCAGGGCCCGCGACGCGTTGCCGGGAAGGTAGATGCCGGCGCCGGGGAGCATGGTGGCCGGCAGTTCCTCGACCACGTCGGGGCGGAAGCCCGCGAGGCGCAGGGCCCGCGCGACGGCGAGCCCGGCGATTCCGGCGCCCACCACCAGGATGCGCAACGTCATCGCAGCCTTGCCTCCCACCCGTCGGACACGCGTTGGAGCCAAGACACTACCCCGAGCCACCGCCGGGCAAAACCCGCGATCATCGAGGAGTCCGAATTGTTCGGAAGGCTCGCATTGCAGTCACTCTCGCACGAGGGTACGACGAATTACGCCGGTGTATTTTCCCCCGCCCCGGGAGAACACTGGAAGACATGACCGACCGTCTCGCCGACTATCGCCGCAAAAGAGACGCCTCCCGCACGCCCGAGCCCGTTCCCGGAACGGATAACTCCGGCGAGTCGGACACGCAGGAGAAACGGTCGGCGAGCGGGCGGAAGAAGGCGCGTGGCCGGGAGGCGGCGGCTGGTGGGCGGTTCGTCATCCAGCAGCATCATGCGCGGAGCCTGCACTGGGATGTGCGGCTGGAGCACGACGGTGTGCTGGTGTCGTTCGCGGTGCCGCGGGGATTGCCTCGCGACCAGCACCGCAACAACCTGGCCAAGCACACCGAGGACCATCCGCTCGAATATCTGAGCTTCTCGGGGGAGATCCCGGCCGGCGAGTACGGCGGCGGCCGGATGACGATTTTCGACAGCGGCACGTACGAGGTGGACAAGTGGCGCGACGACGAGATCGGCGTCACCTTCCACGGGGAGCGGGCCACCGGGCGCTACGTCTTCTTCCAGACCGGCGGCAACGACTGGATGGTCCGCCGGATGGATCCACCCGAACCGGGCTGGGAGACGATGCCCGAGGTGGTGCCGCCGATGCTGCCGACCCGCGCCGCCCACCTGCCGGGCGAGGACGCCGAGTGGGGCTACGAGATGGCCTGGGGCGGCCGGCGCGTCGTCGCGTACGTCTCGGGCGGCCGGGTGCGCCTGCTGGACGCCGACGGCAATGAGGTGACGTCGTGGTATCCGGAGATCCGGCCGCTGGGGCCGCAGCTGGCGCCGATCGAGGCCGTGATCGACGGCGAGGTCGTCGCCTTCGCGGAGGCGCGGCCCGATCCGGCCCTGTTGGAGCGGCGCAAGCAACCGAAGGACTCGGCCGCGGCCCGGCGCGCCGCCGAGCGCACCCCGGTGCATTTCCTCGCGTACGACCTGCTCTGGCTGGAGGGCCACAGCACGGTCGAGGCGGTGCGGTACGCCGAGCGCCGGGAACTGCTGGAGGGGCTGGCGGTCAACGGCGACAACTGGCAGACCCCGCCCTTCTTCCCGGGCGGCGGCGAGTTCGCCCTGGAGGCGGCCGCGGCCCAGGGCCTGGCCGGCGTCGTGGCCAAGCGCCTCGACTCCCCTTACCTGCCCGGCCGCCGCAGCCGGCTCTGGCTGACCATCAGCGCCGGCGCCGGGTAAGAAAGCCGGGTGAGAAGGCGCAGACGCGGGAAGACACGTGCGGCGAGCAGCCGTCCCGAGATCAGCTCCGACGCCGGGTGAGCAGGAACGCTCCCGCCCCGCCCAGCACGAGCAGCAACCCGACCGCGACCAGCCCCGCCGCCGCCGGCCCGGTGATGGGCAGCCCACCACCGCCGCCGGAGCCGCCCGATCCGCCGGGCGCCGCAACGGGCGGGTTGATCACGACCGCCGCCGTGTTGTTGGCCTTGTTCAGCTCCTCGGCCGGCGCGCCGACCGCCACCGCGCCGCGGGCGCCCGTGACGACCTTGTCCATCCGCAGGCCGAAATCGAAGCTGAGGGTGCCGCCGACCTTGAGCAGGTTGTAGAAGTCGCAGCTGTAACGCAACTCGCCGGGTTCGCCGCGCCGGGTCTCGTCGACCTTGCCGCTGCTGGCCATCGGCGCGCAGAGCTCCGGCACCTTCACCGCGGTGGCGCCGTTGGGCACGTAGAAGCGCACGGTCGGCCAGCCGGGGTTGACCCGGCTGCGGTCGAGAGCGGCGGGCCCGTTGTTGCGCAGCCCGACCGGAACGGTGACGACCGCCCCTTTCTTGCCGCGTGCCGTGACGCCGACGGCGGCCAGGTCGGTCGACTGCTCACCGGTGACGGTCAGCTTCATGCCGTGCGACGTGTACCCGGTCACGGCCTGCGGCGGCCCCGCCTTGGCCGTGGTGACCTCGGTCAGCCGCAGCACCCCGCCTTTGCCGGCCGCGCCCAGCCGGCCGAACCCGCCCTTGAGCACGTACTGCCGGAAGTCGGCGAACTCCTCGTCGGTCATCCACTGCCACCCGGCGTACTGCTCGCTGGGGGCCGCGGTGTCCTGGCGCACCCGCATCGGCAGGGTGACCCGGTAGGTGACTCCGGGGGCGAGCGTCTGCGGGAAGACGCACGAGGTCAGCACGCCCTCGAGGTAGGAGCAGTTGCTGAACTGCGTACGGGACTGGAAGGCGTACTGGGCGGAAGCCACGATCGCCGTGCCCTGGGCCGGCACGGTGGACGAGTTGGTGATCGTCAGCGGGGTGTCGATGGTCGCGCCGGGAGCGGCCGAGCGTTCCTTCTCGGGGTCGACGGCGGTCAGCGTGACACCCTCGCCCACGACGATCTTGGCGGTGCGCCTGACCGGGGCGTAGCCCTTCACGGTCATGGTCGCGCTGAGCGTGGCCGTCTGCCCGGCCGTGGCGCCCTCGGCCACCTGGACGTAGCCGACCACACCGGAGTCGACACCCTCGGGGGTGAGCCTGTCGACCATCGGGCCGCAGGTCAGCTCGAGCAGGTCGGCGATGTCGACGCTGCAGTTGTTGGGGTGCCCCGCCTCCTGCAGGGTGAAGGCGGCAGGCTGGTTGATCAGCTCGTACTTGAGGCTGACCGCGTTGCTCGCCACGGGCAGCGGGCGGTCGGCGAAGAGCAGCGTGTAGATGAGGGCCGAGGAGCCCGGCGCCAGCGTGTAGCTCTTGACGAAGAAGTCGACCTTGGCCTTGGCCGCGGCCTGGGCCGGCGCCGCCCAGGCGAAGAGCAGGGCCAGCGCGGCAAGACCGGCCAGCAGACGCCGAAGAACAGGTGGACGCATCGGACTCCTCCGTAGGCCCGGCAACATCGCAAGCGCCCGCAGCATAGAGAGGCGCGAGCCCGCCCGTTGCCCCGAGACCAAATCGTTATCTCAGCGGCGCGCGAAGTCAGGTTGAATCCGTCCGCCCGGCGCACCGGCAGTCCGTGCCCCCAGCGCGGCTTCCGGGTTCCCTTTCATCAGCCCCCCGGCTCCCGATGAAGGGTTTACCGGTGACCGCAGCGGAAAGGTCTTCTGTTTAGATGCACGCCGACAGCCCCCCACTCCCCGGACCGATGACCGAGATGTCTGCTGAACTCTGGAACTCCGCCGCCCGCGTCCTCGAGATCAACTGGCAGGACGACCACATGGTCCCGTCCCGTCGGCTCTATCCGCACCAGTGGAGCTGGGACGCCGCCTTCATCGCGGTCGGACTGGCCTACGTCAACCCGGCTCGGGCCTGGCGTGACCTGCGCAGCCTGTTCGAGGCGCAGTGGCCGGACGGGCGGGTTCCGCACATCGTCTTCGACCCCGCGACCGCCGAGGCCGACTACTTCCCGGGCCCCGCGTTCTGGTCCGTTCCCCCGTACGCGAACCGTCCCGCCCACGGAAGCACCGGGATCGTTCAGCCTCCCCTGCACGCGGTGGCGGCCTGGGAGGTTTATCGGCGGGCCTCCGCGCACGGGGCGGCCCACGTCCAGCAGGCGTACGGGGAATTGGAATGGCTTTATCCCCGTCTGGTGGCCCAGCAGGACTATCTGACGACGCGCCGCGATCTGGGTGGCGGTGGACTGGCCGCGCTCGTGCACCCGTGGGAGTCCGGGCTCGACAACAGCCCGTCCTGGGACGCCGCGATGGCCAACGTGCCCGCCGACATGTCGCTGCTGACCACGTTCCGCCGGCGTGACCTCGACGTGGCCGACGCCGCGCACCGCCCGACCGATCGCGACTACGCCCGGTACGTCGGCCTGGTTCTGAGTTATCGCGCCGAGCAGTACTCGGACACCGACCTGCTGAGCCGGCACGCGTTCGCCGTCGAGTGCCCGTCGTTCAACGCGATCCTGGGCGCGGCCGAGCTGGCGCTGGCCCAGATCGCGGCGGTGCTCGGGCTGGCCGCCGAGTCGGAGGCGCACCGGGAGCGGGCCCAGCGGATCACCAACGCCCTCATCAAGCGCCTGTGGAACCCGGACACGCGGACGTTCCACGCGCGTGACGTGCGCACCGGCACGCTCAGCGCGGCGCACAGCGTGAGCGGCCTGATGCCGTTGATGCTGCCCGACCTGCAGCCCGAGCAGGTCGCGGGCGTGCTGGCCGAGGCCCGGTCGGAAAGGTTCGGGCTGCCCGACGAGACCGGTTTGCCGGTGCCCAGCTACGACCGGACGGCGCCCGACTTCGACACCCAGCGTTACTGGCGCGGGCCGGTCTGGATCAACGTGAACTGGCTGCTGCGCCGCGGCCTGCTGACCCACGGCCTGCGCGACGAGGCCGAGGACCTGCGGGCGGCGATGGTACGGCTGGTGCACCGCAACGGCCACTTCGAGTATTTCCACCCGAAGAACGGCGAGGGCCTGGGCGCGCCCACGTTCAGCTGGACCGCCGCCCTGGCCCTCGACCTGCTCGCCGACCGTTCCGTGCCGGCGTACGCAAAAGCAGGGTGACCCTCAGAAGACGACCACGGAGCGCAGCACGCCGCCCGTGTGCATCTTTTTGAAGGCGTCCTCGACCTGGCCGAGCGGGATCTCCTCGGTCACGAACGCGTCCAGGTCGAGGCGTCCCTGCAGGTAGAGCTCGGTCAGCATGGGGAAGTCACGGGTGGGCAGGCAGTCGCCGTACCAGCTGGACTTGAGCGCGCCGCCTCGCCCGAAGACCTCGAGCAGCGGCAGCTCGATCTTCATGTCGGGGGTGGGCACGCCGACCAGCACCACCGTGCCGGCCAGATCACGGGCGTAAAAGGCCTGCTCGTACGTCTCGGGGCGGCCCACAGCCTCAACCACGACATCGGCGCCGAAGCCGCCGGTCAGCTCCTTGACCTTTTCGACCACGTCGACGCCACGGGCATTCACAACATGCGTCGCGCCGAACTTCCGGGCCCACTCCAGCTTCTGGTCGTCGGTGTCGATCGCGATGATCGTGGTGGCCCCGGCCAGCGCCGCCCCGGCCACCGCGCCGTCGCCGACCCCGCCGCAGCCGATCACCGCGACCGAGTCGCCACGGGTCACGCCGCCGGTGTTGATCGCCGCGCCGATGCCGGCCATGACGCCGCAGCCCAGCAGGCCGACGGCGGCGGCGCGGGCCCGCGGGTCGACCTTTGTGCACTGTCCCGCGTGCACCAGCGTCTTTTCGACGAACGCGCCGATGCCCAGCGCCGGGGACAGCTCGGTCCCGTCCTCGAGGGTCATCTTCTGGGTGGCGTTGTGGGTGGCGAAGCAGTACCACGGCTTGCCCTTGTTGCAGGCGCGGCAGTTGCCGCAGACCGCCCGCCAGTTCAGCACCACGAAATCACCCGGGGCGACGTCGGTGACCCCGGCGCCGACCGACTCGACCACGCCGGCCGCCTCGTGCCCGAGCAGGAACGGGAAGTCGTCGTTGATGCCGCCCTCGCGATAGTGCAGGTCGGTGTGGCACACCCCGCACGCCTGGATCGCGACGACGGCCTCGCCGGGCCCGGGATCGGGAATCACGATCGTGGTGAGCTCGACGGGGGCACCCTTGCTGCGGGCGATGACGCCCTGCACTCGCTGACTCATGGGCCCAGCGTAGATGCGATCACGCGCATGGGTCAGAGGTCGCGGGGATGCGGATGTCGAGCGGCTGGTCGAGCAGCGCGTCGGCCAGCTTGGCCAGCTGGCGCACCTGGGCCGGGGACAGCCGGTCGAAGACGAGCTGCTGCACGGCCTCGACGTGCCCGGGCGCCGAATCCCTGATCTTGTCGAAGCCGTCGCCGGTGAGCACGGCGATCTGCACCCGGCCGTCGTCGGGGTCGCGCTCGCGGCGCACCCAGCCGTGGCCTTCGAGGCGGGCGACGACGTGCGACAGGCGGGACAGCGACGCGGTGACGGACTTGGCCAGCTTGCTCATGGCCAGCCGGCGGTCGGGTTGCTCGCTGAGCCGGACCAGGACGATGTAGCCCATGTGGGTCAGCCCGGCGTCGCGCTGCAACTGAGCCTCGAGCGCCGCGGGCACCTTGATCAGCACTTCGACGAAGCGGCGCCACGTCTGTTGCTGCTCGTCGGTCAACCACCGCGGCTCGGCCGCGCCAGAAGGCTCTGTCATGCAGGAAGGTTAGTGGCGGGCCGGGCTCAGGTCACGATCCGGGTCAAGGTTGCCCCGGACGTGTGCCAGATTGATCGACGTGCGGCGTTGTCCCTAGTACGCTCCGGCTTTGACCTACCCGGGGGCCGGCCGAAGCGGCACGGCGCCGGCACCGGTTCGGCTGGGGGGCCACGACCGGTGCCGGCGCCGTGCTCATATCCGCGGCGCCGCTCAGCCCTGCGGCGGCTCGTCCTTGCCGGCTTCCTCCAGCGCGTCGGCCTCTTCCTTCGTCTTGTGCACGGCGCCCTCGGCGTGCTCCGGCGGGCCGTAGACGGTGTAGAGCACCAGCGGGTTGGGGCCGGTGTTGAGGAAGTTGTGCTTGCGCCCGGCCGGCACCACGACGAGGTCACCCTGGGTGACCTTACGCTCCTGGCCGGACACGATGGCCTTGCCGGTGCCGCTGACGAAGGTGAGGATCTGATCCACCTCGTGGACCTCCTCGCCGATCTCGCCGTCCGGCGGAATCGTCATGATGACCAACTGGGTGTGCTTGCCGGTCCAGAGCACGCGGCGGAAATCCGGGCTCTCCTCGGCGACGGTGGCGATTGTGAAGTGCTCCATGGCCTTGGTGTACCCAGCTCAGGACGTATGCAATCGGCCCTCGGCGACCGGGGCCGGACGGCCGATCAGATAGCCCTGCACGTAGTCGACGCCCAGCTCGCGCAGCAGCCGCAAGGTGGGTTCGTCCTGCACGAACTCGGCCACGGTGTGGATCCCGTACGCCTGGCAGACCTGCACCAGCGCCCGCACGAGCACCTGGTCCTGCGGGCTGTCGACCAGGTCGACCACGTACTCCCCGTCGATCTTGACGAGGTCGATCGGGAAGATCCGCAGATAGCGGAAGGACGCGTAACCCGAGCCGAAGTCGTCCAGCGCCAGCTCGCAGCCGAGATCGCGGATCCGGTCGGCGAACCGCCGGGCCTCGCTCAGGTTGCCGATCAGGGCCGTCTCGGTGATCTCGAACGTCAGCTGCTCGGGCTTGACCCCGTACCGGTCGATCAGCCTCTCGACCTCGTCGGTCAGCCGCGGATCGCCGACCGAGCGGCCCGACAGGTTGATCTGCAGGCAGCGGCCGGGCTGCTCGGCGGCGAGCTGCATGGCCCGCTCGACAACCCACAGGTCGATGTCGAAGACCGCGTCCAGACGCTCGGCGATGTCGAGCACCTGGATCGGCGACTGCGGGCCGCCGGCCTCGTCGAGCACCCGCAGCAGCAGCTCGTGCCGGGTGATCTCGTTGCTCTGCAGTTCGAGGATCGGCTGGGCGTAGAGCGTGAAGCGGTCGGTGTCGAGCGCGTCGGCGACCCGGCTGCGATAGGAACCCTGCCGGTCGCGGGCCGGCACCGGGTGGGCGATCAGGGTCAGCGGCACGGCGGCCTCGCGGGACTGACGCCACGCGTGCTCGGCGTCGATCAGCAGCTCGTGGCTGCCGGCGTCACCGTCGGGGGTGAACCGTACGAGCCCGCCCCACGCCTGCGCGCGCAGCCAGGTGTCGGGCAGCACGAAGGTCTGCGACCGCAGCGCCTCGACCAGCAGGTCGGACTCGCGCCGCGCCATCGGCCAGGAGGTGCCCGGCAGCAGCACGGCGATCTCGTTGGGCCCGACCCGGCCGAGCAGGGCGCCCTGCTGCATCACGCCCTCGAGCACCCGGGCGGCCCGCTGCAGCAGGTTGGCGTTGCGTTCCGGGCGCAGGTGCTCGCCGTCCAGGTCGGACGGTTCCGGCTGTACCCGGATGACCAGCACCGCTCCCCCGCCGCGGCGCAGGGCACGGTCGATCTCGTCGGCGAACCGGGCCCGGGTGAGCAGGCCGGTCTCGGGGTCGATCTCGACAACGGAGGCCTGCACTGTCTCGCCGCGGCGGGCCAGCCTGTCGATCTCGCGGCGGGCTCGTTCGCGGTCCGAGACGTCGGTCACCGTGCCCCGGATGCCGCGGACAGTGCCGTCGGGACTCTTGACCGGGTCGAGCCGGCAGTCCACGTCGAACCACCCGCCGTCGGTCCGCAACAGCCGGATCGTCGTACGGACGGGACCGCTCGTCGTCCACGCCTTGGTGATCGCGGCCAGCGCCTCGGCGTGGTCGTCGCGATGCACGTAACGGATCAGGGCCTTGCGGCTCACCTCGTCGTACGCGGGTGGGTCGCCGAGCATCGCGCGCAGCGCCGCCGACCACACGATCCGGTCGCCGGTTGCCGTGTAGGAGAACCAGGCGGGGCGGTCGTCGACGGGGTTGCGCTGCGCGGGAAGCCGCGGCGCCGGCGCATGCTGATGCTCATCGGGTGCGGCCATGCGCCCGCCACCTCCCCCCACAACGTCCCCAGACCCCGGAACTATTACGACCCGTCACGCGGCCGATATAACAGTGGACAGCCGCGGCAAAGTTTCGGCGGTCGTCCCCCCACACCGTCGAGCAGCAGGTTCTCGCCCGATCAGAGTAGGGAAATACCTGATCGGTTGACCACTGCGCTGTGTGGTTGGCACCGGGATTTAACGTCCCATCCATGACAGACAGTCACTGCTCGTGGCGGTTGTGGAACCTTGAGCGACTGCTACCCGCCTGACGCCTCCACCATGCACGCCATGTCACACCAACGAAGCGCCGCGTAAGGAGATCCCTTACGGCTGGATATGGTGGCATTGACCGACGCGGACAGCGAATGAGGGCGAGGAATGGGCATCATTCGGGACATGCAGCGGGTGCACGCCACCCAGGCGTTCGCCGATCAGCGGGCCAACACGGCGGCCGCGCAGCAGCGCGACCTGATCCGGCGCAACGCCGACCTGGCGATCGCCGCCGCGCAGCAGGCCGCGGCCGACGCCGACCGCAAACGCGAGCACCAACGGCTCTACCACGAGGCCAAGACGGCCGACGCGGCCGTGGCCAACGCCGAGATCCGGGCCCGGCTCAGCGACCTCGACGCGCTGCTGCTCTCCACCCTGGACGTCGATGACCACATCGACCTGCAGGTGTTCAAGAAACCGGTGGTGGCGCCGCCGTTCGACCCGGGTCCGCTGGCCCGCCCGCTGCCCGAGCCGCGCTGGGACAGTTACGTGCCGCCGCAGCCGCGCGGCGTCGGCAAGATCATCGGTGGGGACCGTCTGCGTCAGCAGCAGAACGCCAGCGCGTTGCGGGCCTTCGAGGACGCTCGGGCCCGGTGGTCCGAGGCCGAGGAGCGGCGCAAGGCCCAGCTCGAGGCGCGCCGGAGGGCGTACGAGGAAAGTCTGCGCAAGCACGAGGCAAAGGTCGCGGCCTACAACGCCGAGGTCGATCGGTTCGCGAAAGCGGTCGCCGACGCCGACCCGGCCTCCGTCGTGGAGTACTTCGCGATGGTGCTCGGCAACTCCGTCTACCCCGACGACTTCCCGCAGCATTTCCGGCTGGCCTACCTGCCCAAACAGCGCCACCTGCTGATCGAGTACCACCTGCCGCCGGTCGAAGTGGTGCCGCACGTCAAGGACTACCGCTACGACCGGTTCCGTGACGACCTGACCGCCGTGCCGCGCGACGAGACCGAGATCCGCCGGCGATACGTCGAGGTGATCGCCCGGGTCACGCTGCGCACGATCCACGAGGTGATCGAGGCGGACCGCGGCGGCCTGGTCCGGCAGGTCTCGTTCAACGGCATCGTCGACACGATCGACCGCCGCACCGGCCGGTTCGTGCGGCCCTGCCTGGTGTCGATCCAGACCGAGCGGGACACCTTCGCCGCCATCAAGCTGCGCCGGGTCGACCCGGTGGCCTGCGTGAAGCATCTCGAGGGCGCGCTCTCGGCCCAGCCCGACGAGCTGACCGCCGTACCCGAGAAGATCGACTTCGACCGGGACGCCGACCGGGACTTCACCGAGGAGTTCAACGTGCTGGCCGAGATCGACGAGCGGCCCAACCTGGTAGCCCTGACCGACACCCAGTGGGAGCAGCAGCTGGCCGACCTGTTCGGGATCATGGGGCTGCAGATGGGCGCACCGGCCCGCGGCGAGCTCGGCACACGGTGGCTCGCGACCGACCCGCGACCGATCTTCGGCGGGCCCGTGGTGATCTTCGCGAACCGCGGCGCGGCGTCCGGGGCGGCCGCCGTGCACGCCCTGGCCGGCGCGGTCACGGCGGCCGGGGCGACCAAGGGGATCCTGGTGTCGCTGGGCGGCATCGAGCCCGCGGCGTACGAGGCCGTGGCGGGCCGCCCGCTCGAGCTGATCGACGGCCCGGCCCTGGTCACGCTGCTCTCCAACTACTGCCGCGTCAAAGCCCGGATCGAACTGACGGCGTGAACCACCTCCGATCGGGTGGTCGGATGCTGTGAGCGGATTCCGGAGCCGGCAAACGCGGGCCGGCCGGCTCCGGATCCACGACCGCCGGGGGTCGGCGGCAGCGATAGCCGCCCACCTGGTTGAGATCTAGCCGATCGTGGTGGCGAGGCGGGCCTGTGGGGTGATGCCGAGCTCGGCGACGCGCTGCCACACCGGGGCCATCGCGACCTCGGGCTCGCGGGCGTAGATGCTGCCCCGGATCCGCACGAACACGCAGTTGCCGACCCGCTCCAGCACCGCCTGGCGGCGCATGTCGCTCTCCCACTGCTCCGGGCCGTGGTACGCGTCGCCGTCGCACTCGATCGCGAGCCGCCGCCCGTCCGGGGCGTGCAGCACGAAGTCGATGCGGTAGGCGCCGATCCGGAACTGCGGTATCGGCCGGAACCCGCGGGCCACCAGCCGGCCCAGCACATCCCGTTCGAAGTCGCTCTCGCAGCGGACGGCCAGGTCGGCGAGCTCCTCGGCGGGGGCCAGATTCAGCGCGTACGTGAGAAGCAGCCCCCGCGCGTCGTCGGCCGGCAACGACCCGGGCCGTACGGAGTGATAGATCCACAACTGGTCTCGCGCTCGCGAGGCGGCGACGTTGACCCGGCGGTGGTACTCGCGCCGGGTGAACGCGGCCACCTTGGGGTCGTTGTCCGAGACCACCATGGACACCAGCACGATGTCGCGTTCGTCACCCTGGAACGTGTACGCGTCGCCGACCCGCAACCGCCTTGCCTGGATCTCGTCCTCGCCGATCGTTTCGCGCAGCTGGTGCAGCAGGTAACCGGCCTGGCCGCTGGTCGAGAGCATCGAGATCACGCCGAGCGTCCGGCCGTCGTACGCCGGGTCTTTCACGATCGCCGCCACCTGCTCGACCAGCGCGTCGGCCTCGGCCACGTTGACGTCGCCGAACCCGCTGAGCGACTGGCGCACCCCGGACGGCAGGAAGACCGTACGGATCGGGGCGAACGCCGGCCGGTCCGCGCGCAACGGCATGATCTTGCCGTCGTAGTAGTGCCGCGACGAGAACTCGATGATCTGCGGCACGCAGCGGAAGTGCTCGGTCAGCAGGATGCGCTCGGGCGAACGGCGTACGGCGTGGTCGTAGAGCGACGACTCGGGGTCGAAGTGCTCGGCCGAGGGCACGTCGTCCAGGTGGGTGTGGATCAGGCCGGCCACCGGGCCGACGAAGCCCAGCTGGGGGCCGATCTGCTGGTCGTCGCCGACCACGACGGCCCGTTCGGCCAGCGAGAGCACCGGCAGCGCGAACAGGTCGGCCTGCGACGCCTCGTCGACGATCACCACGTCGAAACGCGCGCCGCCGGCGAACTGCTCGATCGCGCGGTCGACCGACATGACCCAGACCGGCACCGCCTCGACGGCCGACTCCATGGCGCGCTGCGCGTGCGCCTGCCAGGCCGCGGCGTTGCGTCCGGTGCCCTTGCCGATCTTGCGAAGCGCGGTGGTCCAGTCGGCCAGCGCGGCTCGCCGCCGGTCGTCGAGGCTGCGTGACACCTCGAGCCAGGCCGACGCCACCACCAGCTCGGCGGTGCGGCGGCGGATCTTGTCGCGGGCGTTCTCGACCCGTTTGGCCAGCACGGCGGGGTCGACGCTGCCGATCACCTCGTCGAACCAGGTCTGCGTGCGCCGCCACTGCCACGCGTCCAGACAGGCCTGGCCCGACACCGCCGGGACCTGGCCGGCCTCGATCCGGGCGGCCCACTCGGGAGCCTCCACGGCCAGTTTGTCCAGTTTGTCGCGGAAGCCTTCCGCGGCTGGGCGCAATTGCGACAAACGCCTCACTTCGGCCAGCTCGTCGTCCCAGCCTTCCAAGGTCTCCCAGGCCTTGGCGACGTGGGGCCAGGGCTTGAGGCGTTCCCCGATTCGCTTTTGTCGAATATGTTCGGCATCCAGGTCGTAAACCGCGGGGGCCGCGTCGAGCAGCTCGGCCACGGCGGCCAGGCGCCCGGGCTCAAGGTCAAGTTCGTGTTGCGGTACGAGGTGTGACAGCCGCTCGGCCAGCGCGGGCCAGTGCCGGACGTCCCAGTCGAGGGACTGTCCCGCCTCGGCGAGCAGCGCGCCGGCCCAGACCTCGGGATCACCCCAGCCGCCGGGCGGATCGGCGATGGCCAGACGCTGCCGCCACTCCGACCAGTGGCCGCCCAGCCGCTGCCGGGCCTGCGCGCGCCGCACCCACGCCGCCACCACGTCGACGTCCTCGATCGTGCGCAGCGGCTCGCCGTCCACGCGTACCTCGTCGGCCAGGCGGAACAACCCGGATTGGAGCAGCCGGCTCAGACCGCGGCCGGTCGCGAACCGCTGCCGGACCTCGGCCAGCTGGGCCAGCAGACGTTTCGGCTCGGCGGCGTACGGGCCGGGAACCTGGAGGTGATGACCGGCGAGCGACCTGGTCAGGGTGGCGAGTTCGGCCAGCAGCGCCTCGGTGGCGGCCACGTGGTCGGTCCAGATCGTGCGCCAGTGCGGGTCGGTGAGCAGGCGGCCGAGGCGATCCGTCCAGGTGCCCTCGCGGCGGCGCAGCCAGGTCAGGGCGTCGTGCAGGTCGTCCCGTACGGCGGCGACGTTGTTGTCCCGTACGGCGGGAATGTCCAGACCTTGCCCGGCGAGCGCGTCCACCACCCGCTGCAATTCGGCCGTTTCGTCGCGAGCCCGCCGCTCGTCCTCGGCCGTCGGAAGATCGTCGACGGCCGGGAGCGGTTTGAGCGCCTCCGACTTGTCGGCACTGGACAGGCTGTTTGCCAGCTCCAGCAGGGTGGCGAACTCGCGGGCGTCCAGCGGCGGCGGGCCGGACACCGGGTCAGGGATGCCGCCCTGGGCCGCTGCCCGCTCCCGCAACCAGGCCCCGACCTCGACCGGCGTGAGCGGGGCGCCGTCGATCACGTACGTGACCGCCTCGTTCTCGGCGATCGCACGCAGGCCGCCGAGCGCCGTCGCCAGCTCGCGCTCCGCCTCCTCCAGCAAAGAGGTGAGACGCTCGACCCGGCGCGCCTCGGCCGCCTTGTCCAGCGTGGCCGCCCGGTCGGACAGCTCCCGGGCCGCAAGCTGCAGCTGCACGAGCTGGTCGGTGGTGCGGCCCAGCACGGCCAAGCAGAGCGAGCGGACCTCCTCGGGCAAGCCGTCGCGGAGCACCCGCAACGGGTCCTCCTTCTGCGCGACGACCAGCACCCGCATGCCGTTCGCCATCAGGTGGCAGATGAGGTTGCGGATCGTGTGGGTCTTGCCGGTGCCGGGCGGGCCCTGCACGGCGACGTTGCGATGCTGGGCCAGGCGGCGCGCGATGGACTCCTGGGCCTCGTTGGTGGGCAACGGCATGAGCAGGCGCTCGCCGACCCGCTGCCACCGCTCGGGCTCGTCACCGGGCATCCGCAGCTTGCTGGGCTCGTGCGCGACGACGGCGGCGAGCGAGCCGACAGCCTCGGTGTCGCCGGACAGCAGGCGATCACGCAGGTTCTCGAGGAAACCGCGCAGGAGCCGCTGCTTGGGGCGGGCGAAGAGCACGCCGACGTCCTTGATGTGCGGCCGATGATCCTCGTCCGTGATCAACCGGTCGTACCCGAGGCGGCCGAGGGCCCGCTCGAACAGCTCCCGCCGGTCGAGGTCGTTCCACAGGTCGACCTCCAGCGTGCCGGCCGGACCGGCCAGGGCCACGAGCTGGCTCAGATAGCGGTCGTCGACGCCGTTGAGGGCATCGGTCTGCAGGCGCGACGGACCCGCCGGCGACACCGTGATCATCGAGCGGTCCGGCTCGTACTCGATCAGCACCGGCGTCGCGACCAGCGGATAGAGGACACGCTCGCCGTTGATCACGGTTTCCAGCAGGCCGTGGCCCCAGACCAGCTCGGTGGTGGCCGCGGTCATGTCGAGCTGGTGCATGAGGTCGAACAGCCGGCGGTGCAGCGCCCGGGTCTTCTCGGCCTCGCCGGTCGTGTACGCCCAGGGCCGCCAGACCTCGTCGCGCCAGGTGGTGAACTCCTCGTCGTCGCCGTCGTACGTCGGCTCCTGCTCCACCGCGGTGCTCACATCACGGCGGAGCGCGGCCGGCACCGCGACCGGAGGGGGCAGATCGGGCAGCCCCACCCGCAGCCAGGACGGGCCGTCGGCGGGCAGGCCGAGCTCACACGACGGATGGTCGGGCAGCGCGTCCAGCCGGAGGGCATCGGCGGGCACAGTCCGTGCGGGGCGTTCCATCTGAGCCCGTACGGAAAGCAGATAGTCGGCGACCGCAACGGCCCTGTCCCGAATCGTGGTGGGCGACTCCTGTTGCTCGGCCATCCTCCGAAGTTTAGAACGCCCGGTCTCGCTCCCTTTTCGCGGCGACGGCCAGGGCGGCTATGGTGACCGCTGGTCACCGACGGGAGCGGGGAGAACGTGAGCGACAACGCATCGGGCAGGCCGGACCCCTCCGACCCCAGCCCCGATCCTCCGCCGGGGCAGGATCCGTGGAAGGACTACGTCGACCCGAACCCGACCCCTCCGCCGGCCGGCCCGCTCCCGGGTCATGGCGCCCCGCCGCCCGGTTACGACCAGGGCGCGCCAGGTTATGGCGCACCGCCGCCCGGTTACGGCCCTCCGCCGTACGGCGCTCCGGGTCCTGGCGTTCCCTACTACGGCGCCCCCGGTTACGGCCCGCAGCCGGGCTACAACCCGTACGGCGCCCAGCCCGCCTACGGTCTGCCCTCCGGCTACTACGCCGGCCCCGAGGACCCGCTGGTCAGCCCCGATTACGCGGGCTGGTTCCGGCGCAGCTTCACCCTGCTGGCCGCCGTCTGGCAGCCCATGACCCTGGTGCAGCTGATGTGGGCCGTGCCCCTGCTGGCGGTCGGCATCGCGTCCGCCTTGGTGCAACCCGGCACCACAGTTGTCACCGACCCCCAGACCGTCACGTTCGACGACTTCCTCGAGCCTCTCCTGGTGATCCTGCCGTTCAGCCTGGCCGCCGTCGTGATCGCCATGGTCGGCCAGCTGGCCACGCTCGACATCCTGGTGCAGCGCGCCACCGGCCGGACGCCCTCGGTGCCCGAAGCCCTCAAGAACGGGCTGCGCCGCTTCTTCCCGCTGCTCGGCTGGCAGATCCTGGCCGGGCTGACGATCCTGCTGGGCCTGGTGTTCTGCATCCTGCCCGGCATCTACTTCGCGGTCGTCCTCATGGTCCTGACGCCGATCGTCCTGCTCGAACGCGGTCAGGGCATCGGCCGGGCCTTCCAGCTGTTCCACGCCGACTTCGGCGCCGCGCTGGCCCGGGTCGTGACGGTGTTCGGCTTCTACATCGCGTTCGCCGTGGTCGAGGGCATCTTCACCGCCGCCGTCGACCCGACCGCCCGCGCGAACACGGGGGTCTCCGTGTTCCTGGCTTTCGTGTCGACCGGCTTCTCGGTGGCCGCCGGCGTGGTGATCAGCCCGATGGTCCTGACCGCGTACGCCGACATGCGCGCCCGCCGCGAGCCGTTCTCCACCGCCTACCTGGCGCCCCGGCCCTAGCTCACGCCTGAGCTCTCCCCTGGGTCGCCGTGGGCGCTGTCGGCCTCCTCGGGGTCGCGGCCCACGGCGGAGCGGCCCCCGTCGACCGGGATGATCGCCCCGTTGACGAACGACGAACGCTCCGACAGCAGAAACGCCACGGCCTCGGCCACCTCGCCGGTGCGCCCCATCCGTCCGAGCGGCTGCAGCAGCCGGATCTCGCGGTCGAACCCGTCCCGCGCGTCCGGTTCGAGGGCGGCCAGATACGCATCGGACCGCTCGGTGGCGATCGAACCAAGGGCCACAGCGTTCACCCGTACGCGATGAGGCCCGTAATCAACCGCAAGCGCACGCGTCAGCCCCTCCACCGCGGCCTTGGCCGTCGCGTAGGCAAAGGCCCCGCGGACCGCCCGCTGCGCCTGATGTGACGACACGTTCACAATCGACCCGGGCTTCCCCGAAGCGAGAAAGGCCCGAACCGCCGCCGCGCACCCCGCGAGCACAGGGTCCAGATTCCGCGAGATCAGCGCGGATGCCTCCGACGCCGGCATCCCGTGCAACCACCCGCCCGGGAAAACCGCCGCGTTGTTGACCCACCCGCGCAGCTCACCCGCCGCCTCGGCCGCCCGCGCAACGACACCGTCGTCCGAGGCATCGCCGACCACGGGCACGACCCGCCCGGCGCTCACATGCTCGGCCGCCCAGTCGAGACCCCGCTCGTCGAACTCGACAACCACCACACGGCCGCCCTCTTCGACCAGCCGCTCCACGATCGCCCGCCCGACCCCGCGGCCGCCCCCGGTAACCACATAAGAAGAAGTCACCGTACGGTCATACACCGACACCCCGGCCGGCGCCGCCCGGCCGAGCCCCGCCGCCCAACTCAGCCCCGGCCGCTGCCGCGCCTTGGACCCGCGACGGCCGGACACCAGTCCATCCCGGCCCAGCGACGCGCACCTCAGCGCGGCGACGGCCACCCGGGCTCAGCGACGGCCGAGCGCTGACCAGATCTCGGCGACGGTGTGGAACTCCTGCCCGGCCGGCAGACTGTCGATGTCGGCAAGCACGTCGTCCGGCGCGAGCAGAGTCTCGGCGCTCAAACGCAGCTTCTCCCGATCGCCCGGAAGCGCCGCCCGCCCGATGTACCGCCCGAACCGGCTGATGTCGTTGGCCTCGTCGCCGCCGAGCACGCTGCTGACCTCAGGCTCCCCCTCGGCGGAAGGCTCCGGCACCCGGTTCGCCTCGGCGCGCGCCCCACCGACGCCCTGCACGAAGCCGCGCACCTCCTGCGCCAGCTCGTCATCAACCCGGGCGCTGTGCTTGTTGCTTCCCCTGTCCATGGCCGCGACGTTCCCCCACCCCGCCGCCATAAACCGCCCGCAAGCCTCATCAACCGGCCAGGCGTACGCGGTCACACCCCACCACCCCGCGGTGACCAGGGCTCCCCGCCCGGCGCGCGAAGCCGGATTGAGATCATCCCCATCACCCAGCCGCCGGTGGCCGCGCTGCCGGAGCGACCGCCGGCGCCGACGAGCCGAACCCGACCAAGGCCGGACATGATGACGCGCACCTCCGGGAACCGGCAGGTGCGCGTCCAGGCCTGACAGAGGTCAGGGGAACTGCATGCGACGCGGGCGAGGGATCACGGGCGGGGGCAACGGGAGGTCGTCGATGTGGCTCCAGTTGAGCGAGCCGTTGTCGGTGGACTTGATCTCGCCGAGGCAGGCACGGAGCAGGCCCAGGTTGGGCGCCCCGGCGAAACCGGCGATGACCACCTCGGGCTTCGGGTCGATCTGAGCGATCGCTGCGCAGATCTTGGCCACCTCGCGCTCGTCGACGGCGTCGAGCGGCAGCGGGGACTCAGCCTGCGACCGCCGCCACGGCGGACCGAACCGGCGCAGCAGTTCCCGGGTGAGCCGCCCGAACGAGCGGCCGACCGGCGCGTCGAGCATCGAGTCGCGTGCGGACTGCCCGTAGCACCACGGCACCACCACGTGGCCGTTGATCACGACCAGTTGGTAGACCGACTTCGGAACAGTGATGATCTCGGCTCCGGGGAGCGTGCCCAGAAAGAGCACCAACTCCTCGTAGGGAAGCGGCCATCGCGGATTCGCGATCACGCGTTCCATGGTCTGGGTCATCGCAGGGTGGGCGTGAATCTCACGCTCAATCGCGGTGCTCAGGGCTTCCGGCACCCGGGTCCACAGCTCGCCGGCGACTTTGTCACCGAACTGCTCGACCACCCACTCGCTCGGACCGACCAGAACGTCTGGGCGCATTCGTTACCACCACCGTCCGTGTCGCTGGCGTTACTGCTGGCTAGAAGAGTTTCACTTCCGGTGATCGACTGGAAGAGTCCACTTTCCAAGATCGGCAAAAACGCCCGTGAATGAAATCCAGCGAAACGATCAAAAGCTAGCCACGACGATGGAGCAGCAGGTCGAGACCATGCGAAACATGCAACTTGCACGGCGAACCGCTCGTGCAAGTTGCATGCCGGTCTCGCTTTCACCCGTGCCAACAGTAAAACGGTCAGATATTTCAGGGTGGTGACCAGCAAGCAAACATCCACTCACAGTAACGATCCACAGTGCCCCGACCTGCGGCTTCCCCATCCTCAACCCCACGCAGCCGTACGTGATCCCGCCCACTCGGAGGATCAGGAGCCCCCGGAAGCCGTCTCACGACCACGTGGTCAACACCAACGCACCGATAACGCTAGTGCGCCCCCGACCAGACCGTTGTCGGATTTCCGTCAGTGCCACTCTTCCCAATGGGGATACGCACCATAGACCCGTTTCGCCGGGTCGCTGCCGCCCGTAACACCACCCGGACATCCGCCGTCCCCATCGGACACTGAGGCGACCCGAGCCGCAGGCCCCGGCGTGGTAACCCACCGAAACCAACGCGCCCGCCCCTCAACCGCCTCCACGCGTAAACTTGAAGTAATCAAATGGACACTCTGAGCACTCGCTCGGCGCCCATTCTCGATCGCTTCCGGGCCCCCGAATCCGGCCCGGAGCCGCCCCGCCGAACTCGCTTGCCACTGAGCAAATTCATTCACCCCGTCGGACCCGGCAACATCGCCCTCCCGCCGAGCGATCAAGCGCAAGCGGCCGCATAATCCGCCCGTCCCCCGACGGCTCGTGAAATGGCGAACATCCCTACCGAATATGGAAGCGCTCCCACGGATGTGAATGCCGCGGGTCACAAGGAAAAGCGCACACGGCCGATGATCAGCGAGAACTGTCGGGGGATCGCGCTACGGTGCCCCGGTGAATGCGGAACAGGTGCTGCCCCCGGCCGCCGAGGCGGGGCTCGTCGTCGAGGCCGTCCTGCGCGATCTGCGCGAGGGTGATCATCGTGGCGTCGTGGTCGACTCCCCGCCCGGCGCGGGCAAGTCGACGCTGGTCGTACGGGCCGCCGGCGAGCTGGCCGCGGCGGGCGAGCCGTTGATGATCGTGGCGCAGACCAACGAGCAGGTCGACGACCTGATCGCCCGGCTCGGGGTCCGGTCGCCCGAGATTCCCGTCGGCCGGCTCTCCGCTGTCGACTACGAGGCGAGCGAGCGGGTCCGCAACCATCCGAACTGCCGCGTCGGGGCCAAGGTGGCCGAGCTCGGCACGCCCGCGGTCACCATCGGCACGGCCGCGAAGTGGGCGACCGTGTCCGAGGGCTCGTGGCCGTGGGCGATCGTCGACGAGGCGTACCAGATGCGCTCCGACGCCCTGCTGCGTGTCGCGCCGCGATTTGTCCGCGCGTTGTTCGTGGGCGATCCTGGCCAGCTCGACCCGTTCTCGACGGTCGACGTCGAACGCTGGACGGGCCTGTCGTGGGATCCGATGCAGAGCGCCGTCGCCGTCCTGCTGCGGCACAATCCCGACCTGCCGGTTCACCGCCTGCCCGTCTCGTGGCGCCTGCCGCACACCGCCGCTCCCGTCGTCGCCGAGGCCTTCTATCCCTTCACCGGCTTCCGCTCGGGCACCGGCCCCGGCGATCGCAGCCTGGTCTTCGGGCGTCCGTCCGCCGGCAAGCTCGACGACGTGCTCGACGCCGCCGCCGCGACCGGGTGGGGCCTGCATGAGCTGCCCGCCCGCTTCACTGTCCGCACCGACGCCGAGGCGGCGGCGGCCTGTGCCGAGCTCGCCTTCCGCGCCCTGGCTCGCGAGGGCGTCACCACGTCGGAAACGGGTGGCGGTCCGTTGACCGGCGACCGTATCGCCATCGGCGCCGCCCACCGCGACCAGGCCGCGACCATTCGCTCGATGCTCCCGCCCGAGGCCAAGGGCGTCACTGTCGACACCGCCAACAGGTTGCAGGGCCGGGAGTACGACCTGACGATCGTCCTGCATCCGCTCTCCGGCCGGCAGGACGCGACAGCCTTCCACCTGGAATCCGGCCGCCTCTGCGTGCTGACCTCACGCCACCGGCACGCCTGTGTGGTGGTGGCCCGCGACGGCATCGCCGAGCTGCTCGACGCCCACCCGTCGACCGAGCCGGTCCACCTCAACGTCCCCGTGAAGTTCCCCGACGGCTGGGAGGCAAATCAGGCTATCCTCGCCTATTTACACAAGGGAGTGTCACTTACACGACACCAGCCGCTACTTTGAGTGAATGGCGGTCTTCACCACGGCGGCATCCAAGCAGGACAGTGTCTATCGCCCCATCCTGCGTCCACGCCGCGGCGAGCTGGCGGCACTCACCCATCTGACGGCGAGCGAGGCCGTACGGGTCCTGCCGATCTTCGAGCTCGACCACTCCTCGGGGATCCTTCCGCTGATTCGTGAGCTGCCACCGCGTACGGGTGTTCTGGCGGTTGACTTCGGCGAGGTCCCCGATCCCGCCGACCCCCTCGAGGCGCCCTCGCTCGACCTGGCCGAGGAACTCGCCGACCTGGGCGTGGCCATGCTGCCCGTGCTTCGCGCGCACGAGAGCCGCCGCCGCCTGGCCGCCCACGGCCTCGCCGCACGCATGCACCTGCGCCGCGCCCTCCTACGGCTCCAGCCGCACGTCGACGCCGCCAATCCCGGGCAGGCCAACGCGCTCGCCGAACGGCTGCTGAGGGCCTCCGGGCTCGAGACGGAAGAGGTCGACCTGCTGATCGACCTGGCCGAGACGCCCTGCGTGACCCACGCGGCCCGCTTCCAGGAACAGCTTCACCGCATTCTGCGCTGGGCCCGGAGCCGGCCCTGGCGCTCGATCAGCGTGGCCTCCGGCGCCATGCCACCCAACCTCGACGAGCTCCCGACCGACGTTCCGGTCACCATCGACCGGCACGACGCGCGCGTCTGGGCGCGGATCGGCGAGCCGGGCATCGGCTATGCGGATTACGGAGTCACTTCCCCCGTACGCCGTCGCGGCGTCCAGCGGCACCGCCAGCTCCCGACCCTGCGCTACACCGACGAGCACAACTGGTGGATCTATCGCTGGTCGCGCCGGGGCGGCCGCAGCGACGACCGCTGTCACGACCTGTGCCGCACGCTGGTCTCCTCGTCGCACTGGCCGGCCGCCGGCGCTCGCTTCTCGTGGGGGGACGCCGAACTCGCCCGCCGGGCCCGCATCGCCCACGGCGGCGGCAGCCCGGCCGGCTGGATGTCGTGGAGCACCTCCCACCACATCGCGCATGTGCTGCACACCCTCAAGATCGAGTAAAACTGTCGTACTCTTGTTCTAATGTCGCTGACAGCCGCATTGGCCTACGCCCGGCACGGCATCCCCGTCCTGCCGGTGCATGCGCCTGACCCCCGCGGCGGCTGCACCTGCGACAGAGGAGTCTCGTGCGAGCGTCCCGGCAAGCATCCCCACCTGCGGCACGGCCTGCACGAGGCCAGCACCGACCCGCGCCTGATCGACCTGTGGTGGTCACGCTGGCCCGACGCCAACGTGGGCCTGCGCACCGGCGTGACGATGGACGTCGCCGATGTCGACTCGGCCGAGGGCTGGCACGGCCTCTGTCATCTGCTCGGCGGCGACCTGCCGGCCGGCCCCCGCGTACGCACCGGTGGCGGCGGCTGGCATTTCTGGTTCAGCCCGATGGGCTACGGCAATCGTGTCCGCCTGCTGCCGGGCCTCGACTGGCGTGGCGTCGGGGGCTATGTGGTGGCTCCGCCGTCGCGCCACGCCTCCGGCGGCGAGTACCGCTGGGTGCACCGCCCGAGCGAGCCGTTGCCCGACGGGCCGGCGGCTCTGCGCGCCCTGATCGAGGGGCCGCCGCCGCTTGCGGGCCACCGCCCGATCGCGCATCCGGCGCGGTATGCGCGGGCAGCCCTGGCCGCCGAGGCCGACCGGGTTGCCCGCGCTCCGGTGGGCAGCCGCAACGACACGTTGAACCGCGCGGCGTACGCGATGGGCCGTTTCATCGGCGCCGGGCTGCTCGACCTGACCGAGACGGTGCGCGAACTCGAGGAGGCCGCCCGCTTCGCCGGGCTGGGCCGGGCCGAGATCCGGGGCACGCTGCGCTCGGGCCTGACAGCCGGTCGCCGCGCGCCGTTCGACGGCGGGGCAAGAGGCGCGACCCGACACGTGGCGTAAAAGCACTCTTGCCCCAAAGATGGGTTCATGACCGAGTGGACCGACAAAAGTGTTACGCGCGCGGCCGGGGTCGGGGCATGACCCAGGCGCGGCATCTGAAGCCCTACGACGTCGAGATCTCCGTGGCGGCGGGACGGGACGAGGTCTGGGAGTCCGTCACGCAGCCGGCCGTGCTGCGCCAGTGGTTCGGCTGGGACTACGACGGGCTCGACGCCGAGATCAAACAGATCTTTCTGGACGAGGCGACCCTGTGGGCGCCGGAGAGGATGGGCTGGGCCGACGGCTCCTATCTGGAGGTCACCGGCGACGACGACTCGGCTCGGGTGCGGGTGACCCGCGAGGGCACCATGCCGGGCAGGCCCGAGGTGTACGACGCGATCGAGGAGGGCTGGCGGGCGTTCCTGATCCAGTTGCGCTACTTGCTCGACGAGCGGCCGACCGGCCGGCGGCGCACGCTCTACCTGACCGGCGAGACAACCGGCCGCCAGGTGCTGACGCTCGCACCCGGCGAGTGGGAACGTTTCGGCCCGCGGGTGGCCTGGACGGTCGACGCCGACGGCCACCTGATCGTCGCCGCCGCCCGCAATCACCTGGACGCCCCCGAGGCGACCCACGTCGAAGTGACGATCTCGCTGTTCGGCGCCGACGACTCCACCTTCGAGGCCGCCCGCGAAGCCTGGTCCAAACGCTGGTTCCCCTTGGCCGCCGGCGCCCTCGTCACCACAGCCACCGACCCCGCCCCCGGCCCCTGACCTACCGGCGGCAACGGCCGGCGGCACGACACGGTCCACGAGGCAGGCAGCTACGGCGGCGGCAGACACGGTCCACGAGGCAGGCGGCTACGGCGACGGCAAGCGCTGGGGCGGGGTGTCTTGGCAGGGGGTGCGTTTGCGGTCGTTCGGGGGTCGTGGCGGCAACGAGCGAACCGGTAGCCTGACCCCCTCTGACCTGCCGGGGAGCGACTTTGCCACGGGGTGACTTGGCTTCAGAAGCGCGCAAGGGCGCTCTCGGCGATCCCGCGCGCCTGCGTTCGGTGGCTCGGCTCAAGGTGGGGTCGCGGCCCGACCCGGCGTTCGACCGCATCGCCGTGATTGTTGAGCGGCTGGTCGAGGTGCGGGCCGCGCTGGTCACCGTGGTCGGCGAGGATCGGCAGCATCTGCCGGGGCAGGTCGGGCTGCCCGAGCCGCTCGCGTCGCAGCGGGAGATGCCGCTCACCCACTCGCTCAGCCGGCACGTGGTCGAGTCCGGCAGCATGATCGTCGTGCCGGACGTGCGGGAGGATCCGCGCATGCGCGACAACCCGGCCGTCGCCGAGCTGGGGGCGGTCGCGTTCGCGGGGGTGCCGCTGGCCGACTCCGACGGACACGTTCTCGGCACGCTCGCCGTCATGGACTCCGAACCCCGCGTCTGGACCAGGAGCGAGATCGAGCTGCTCATCGAGCTCGGCGAGGTCTGCGGCTCCGAGCTGCGGCTGCGCATCGCCCGCGAGATAGCCGACGAGGCCCGCCGCGCCGCCGAGTCCGCCCACGGTCAGCTCACCCTGCTCAGCGAGCTGACCGACACGCTCGCCACCACGATGGACCTCGACGTGGCCCTCAACCGGCTCGGCGGCCTGGTGGCGGGCCGTCTCGCCGACTGGTGCCTGATCGTGCTGGCCGGCCAGGGCGGCACGGTCCGCCACCTGTCGGCCGCCCACCGCGACCCGGCACAAGCAGCGACCCTGCGACATCTGGTCGCCCGGTTCGACGCCAAGCCGCTGCTCCGGGGGACACAGCAGGCCGGTCGCCCGGTCCGCTGGGACGAGGCGGCCGTCGCCCAGTTGCGCGACGGTCTGACGGCCGAGGCCGCCGAGCGGCTGGGCTGTTCCTCGTGCCTCGTCGTTCCGATCACGTCACCGGTCCCGCCTCGCGTGCAGGGCGCGGTGCTGCTGGTCAACGGGCCCGCCCGGCCCTCCTTCACCGACGCCGAGGAGGCGACCGCGGCCGAGGTGGGTCACCGCGCCGGCCTGGCCGTCGACAACACCCGCGTGTACGACCGCCATCGCCACGTCGCCGAGGTGCTGCAGCACAGCATGCTTCCCGAACTGCCCCAGGTGGACGGTGTCCAGCTGTTCGGCCGTTACCTCCCGGCCCAGGACGGCGCGTCGGTCGGCGGCGACTGGTATGACGCCTTCGCGCAGCCCGACGGGAGCCTCATGCTGGCCGTCGGGGACGTCGCCGGCCACGACATCGAGGCCGCCGCGACGATGGGTCAGGTCCGCAACCTCGTACGGGGTAACGCCTACGGCCGTGACGACAGCCCGGGCCCACTGCTGGCCCAGCTCGACCGCGCGCTGCACGGCCTGCACGTGCCGGCCGCCGCCACCGCCGTCCTGGCCCGTCTGCGCCGCGACGGCGACGACTACCTGATCTCGTTCGCGAACGCCGGCCACCCGCCACCGGTCCTGCTGCGCCCCGACGGCGAGGTCGACGTGTGGTGGGAGTCGCCGGAGCCGCTGCTCGGGCTGCTCCCCCGCGAGCAGCGCACCACCTGTCACCGCCGCGTCCGCTGCGGCAGCACGCTGCTGCTCTACACCGACGGCCTGGTCGAACACCCGGCCCGGCTGATCGACGACGGAATAGCCCGCATCCGCTCCGTCCTGCGCGGCCACCCCGGCCTCTCCCCCGGCGAGCTGTGCGACCGCCTGATCGCCTCGGCCCCTCGCCGAGCCGACGACATAGCTCTCCTGATCGTCGCCCTGCGCTGAGCAAACCCGGTGCGTCAACCGGGCAGGGCAGGGGAAGCAGGACCAGACGGATCAGGGGGGCCAGCAGGCGGCCCGCCGTGGGTCCACGGGGTGTCGGCGGGGTCGGGGAAAGCCGCGCCCGGGCGGTACGCCTCGCTCAACGTGGTCAGCAGCAGCTGTTCGCCAACCACGGGCACACTTCCCGGCTCGGCCACCAGCTTGCGGCCCATCCCGCCCGAGAGCTCCAGCAGCACGTCGAAACCAGTGGAGGTCGGCGTGACCGAGATGACCTTCGCCTTTTGCGTCGGACGGGCCGGTGACGTGAGCGTGGTGCCGGGCTCCACCCGTACGGGCTCGGTCGTTGCCACCATGATGCGGGGGCGCAGCACCGGCCGTTTGCCCGTGTCGTCGATCCGGTCGGCCTTGGCCAGGGTCACCACCCCGCCGAACGCCGCCCCGGCCAGCCGGTGCTCGGCCAGGACCAACGGGTCGTCGAAGGCCCGCTGCACCGCATAGCGCGCCGCCGCGTTCTCGAGCCGCTGAAGCCGGGCCGCCGCGGCCACCGCGCCGTCCCTGCGGGGCTGGGGTGTGCCGTCCTCCTCCAGGTGGGTGACGAAGGCCGAGTACACGTCCCGATCGCTGTCCCATCGCGACCGCACCCGCGCGCCCTCGGGCAGCGAGCGCAGCAGGGCGATCGACTGCCACATCCGCTCCCAGGTCGGCGTCAGCAGGTCACGCAGCGCTCCGGTCAGCTCCGGGGAGGACTCGGCGATCAGCGGCGCAAGCACCTTGTTGTCGAACTCGGGGTCGGTGGCCGGCCCGGCGACCGGTCCCTGCTCGGCTTCCCGGGCGGCCTCGGCCCCCTCGGTGATCCAGGCGAACAGCGATCCGAAGTGCGCGTCCTCGGCCGAGCTCTGCCCCGTCGCCCAGTGCAACCCCAGGGCCTGTACGGCGTTGGGCAGCATCGCCGAGCCGGGCACCTCGGCCGACGACGCCAGGAACGTGAGCCACTGCCCGAGCAGCGGAACGGCCGGGGGCACCGGGTGGTCGCCATCCGTACGCCGGAAGCGGGTGGAACGGCCGAGCAGCCGCAGGAAGTCGACGCCGGCGGGGTTGGGCACCCACACCTGCGGCGCGTCGAGGTACCTGTGCCGCACGTCGCGTCCCCGGTCGACCGGCACGGCCTCGGTCCCGCCTTCGCCGAACGACGCCAGGTAGGGCACGACCGCATCGGCCAGTTCGGCGGCGAAGGCGAACCGTTCGTCCCGGTTGCGGGGCTGGCTCACCACGAGCAGCCGGGGTTCGGCGACGTCGGCGCCGAGCATCGCGGCCAGCGGCGCGTTGGCCTCACCCGCCGTCGCGAGGGGGATGAGCACCAGCGGGCGGTCGTGGACGTGCAGGTGACGTACGGTGGCGATGGGCTGGGCCAGGCCGGTGGTGAACGCCTCGGCCCGGGCTAGCGCGACAAGGGTGCTCACGGGCCCCCCGGACGAGACAGAGCCTCGTCCCGCAGTCGCCGGGCGGCGCGCAGCAGGGCCGCGGCCTCTTCCTGTCCGGGTGTGGGCGACGCTGCCCCAGAGGCCAGCGCGAGCACTTCGCCGATCGTCTCGATGCCGCCCAGGGCGTCGCGGACGGGCCGTCCCAGCACGGCCGTGCGGCCCGTCGACTCGTGACGGCAGTAGACCGACAGCTCGCAGGCGGAAAGGCATTCCGGGGCGTATCGCGCCTCGACCGCGGTGAGGGCGTCGATCAGCTCCGAGGCGGGCAGGGCGAGGTCGAAGGAGACCGTGGCGGGCAACGATTCCACCAGGTCGGCGACGGAGGCCAGGCGGGACAGCTGCCGCCGCAGCGTCGACAGCTGTTTGCGGACGTCGAGCACGACCGCGACGGGCTGCAGCGAGAAGTTCTCGGGGCACACCAGCACCACCTCGTGGCTGACCGCGTCGTCGCCGAGGAGCCGGCGCAGCGCCAGCACGTACACGGCAGCCTGCACCGCCGCGGCCGACACTGCCGTCCCGTCGGCCTGCCCGTCGACGATCGCGAACGACTTGATCTCGACCACCTGCAGTTGCGAGCCGGTGCGGTGGGCGATCAGGTCGGGTTCGAGGAACACGGTCTGCCCGGCGACCTCGAGGGTCAGCAGCGGGTGGTCGATCAGCCCTTCCGAGCCGTCCCTCAGCAGCGCGCGGGTGCGGGTGTGCCGGGCCGGGAGCGTGTCGTCCTCGTCGGCTCCAAGATCTTCATAGCTTCCCACGTACGCCCCGAGGGTCGCCCTCAGCAGCGCACAGTCGTCGGCCTTGAGCATCGCCTCGAACGCGTTGCCGCGGGCCAGCGCGAACCGGGACTGCCCGAAACGCCCCGGGAACCCGATCCGCTCGGCCAGCCGCACCTTGTCGACACCGGCCGCGTCCAGCACGGCCCGCCGGCTGCAGCCCGGGTTGCCGGTGAGGGCAGCGACCGTCCGCGCGTTGTGCCGCTTGCCCGGCACGGAGCCGCGCAGCCGCTCGATCCGGTTCACGCCACACCCCCGCACGCGGAGCCGCGCAGCCGATCGATCCGGTTCACGCCACACCCCCGCACGCGGAACCGCGCAAGCCGCTCGATCCGGTTCACGCGAACGCCTCCGGACCCAGAGCCGAGCGCAGCGAAGCGCGACCGATTCACGCCGGACCCCGCTGGTGGGGCACGTGCGGCAGACCGAAGAGCTGCTGCGACCGCGGCAGCGTGGCCGCCCGGGCAAGTGCCGCGGCCCGCGCCGGCTCTTCGGCCGCGACCGCGGAGACCAGTTCCGGCGAGGTCAGGGCCGCCCGCGCCGCCTCCGCGAGGTCAGAAGCCTCGACCCCGTGCGGCACGTCCTCGGCCAGTGCCCGCAGCAACCGGTGCGCCGCGAGGCCCGCGCCGGGCCGCATCGCCACGAACCCGGCCACCCGGATCACCATGGCGAGCGCATCGGCGCGGCGGCCGGCCGGCGTGACGATCCGGCGCTCGAGCGGCCAGTCGGCGAGCGCGACGAGACCCCGTACGGGGAAAAGGTCTTGATCAAGGGCCGGGCAGAGCCCGCTCGACCGGTCACGCAGCAGGGCGGCCAGGCCCGGCACCGAGAGGTCGCCGTCGAACAGGGCCGCGTGCACGTCGGCCACGAGCCGGGGCGCGGCGGGCGCACCGAGCAGCAGCAACGCGTGTCGTGCCTGCTCAGCGGTGGTGGGTAGCGTGCTCAGACCGGTCACCGGCCGCTCTCCCTGGGGGTTCGGAAGGTCGCAGTTGACTCTAGATCTTCTTACATTACGTCGGCAATGTTGGGACGAGTCGCAACTTTCACTCCCGATAGCGATTAACACTCGCATATCGGACGACCGACGTCCCGCGCGCTACGTTCGGACTATGCCGAAGGCCATCTGGAACGACGAAGTGATCGCCGAGAGCGACGACACCGTGGTTGTCGAGGGAAGAATCTACTTCCCGCGCGAGTCGCTGCGCGAGGACGTGCTGGCCCCCTCCGACACCCACACGGTCTGCCCGTGGAAGGGCAAGGCCTCGTATTACACCCTGACCTCGAACGGGCACACCACCCCCGACGCCGTCTGGTTCTATCCCGAGCCGAAACCGGACGCCGGAGTGGTGCGCGATCGCGTCGCGTTCTGGAAGGACGTGCAGCTGGAGGACTGATCGTCAGGGGGCCTGTCACGCGATCCGCGGGTGGGCCTCCTCGATCGAGGACACCTCGAGATAGTCCAGCATGTCCTGCTGCTCGGCGACGTCGAGCGCCCCGAACGCCTCGTAGGCGGCCGCCCGCGAGTGCTCCGTCTCGGCCGCGAGCAGGGCGATGATCCCCGACCAGGCGAGCGAGACCCGGTCGAACAGGCGGGCCCGCCGCAGCGAGGTCAGCCGGGTCAACATGGCCACCTTGGTCGCCGCGTCGTTGTCGAGGGCGATCCGGTCCGACAGTTCGAAAAGCGCCTTTCCCCGGTACGGGTGCTCGGCCTCGACCATGCGGGCCAGCTCGGCGTTGGACATCCGGTCGACCGCCGGGGCGGGACCGCGGCGCGGCAGCGCGGGGAAGTCAGCGGGCACGGCTGTCACGCCCGCTCTCGAACCCGTTGCCGGGCACCTGGTGCGGCAGGGTCGGCGTGTTCTGGAACGAGGGGAACGGCGGCGCGGCCGGCATGACCGGCGACGGCGGCTCCTCCTGCGCCTCGGCGACCTGCTCGGCCAGGGCCGCCTGGGCCCGGCGCATGATCCGCAGGATCTCGGCCGACAGGGCCTCCCCGCTGAGCAGCTGCACGCGGTCGTCGAGTCGCAGATCGGTCACCACACCGCCGCCGCCGACGGTCACGGTGACCACGCCGTCGTCGTCGGTCGCGGACGCACTCAGCGACGCAAGTCGATCCTCGAGATTTCCACTCGGCACTACTTCGTCCTCCGTTGCCGGCCTTTGTGCTCTGGCGTCCTATGAGATCACGGTCGGGCCGGGGCCTGCCGGACACCCCGTCGCTGCGCCCACGGGTCACCCGACCTGACGACCACCGTAACGGCCGCGCAACACATGACCGCCGAGGAAAAGTCTCAAGACCACCGAACCCCGGCCGATCGAACGCGACGGAGGTGCTCATGGCGCACATCGGCAGGGCCACGGACCGCGTACGGCGCGGCGTCGACGTCGACGTCGCCATGGTCTGCGCGTCGCTGATCGTGCTGATCGAACCGCTGGTGAGCCGGGACGACGGCCTGCCCGTCGGGGTGCTCGCACTCGGCATCGTCGCGGTGGCGACCGCTGTCGTGCTCAAGGCGGCCGGCCGCCGGCCGCTCGTGCGGTACGTCCCCGTCACGGCGGCCCTGATCCTGGCGGCGGTGCGCGGACCCGACCCGGCCTGGCTGACCGTGCTCCTGGCCGGCACCATCCTGCTCCGGCAGTTCCTCGGCTCGCACACCCATCAGGGGCTGATGCGCGACCTGAACCGGCAGCGCGCGATCCTGGCCAGGCAGGCGTTCCGCGACCCGCTCACCGGCCTCGGCAACCGGACGATGTTCATGAATCACGCCAAGGACGCGCTCGACGACGCCGACGACACCATGACCGCCGTCATCCTGTTCGACCTCGACGGCTTCAAGGACATCAACGAAACGTACGGGCACGCGGCCGGCGACGAACTCCTCAAGATCACGGCCGAGCGGCTGAACGCGAACGTGCGCTCCAACGACACGGTGTCCCGGCTCGGCGGCGACGAGTTCGTCGTGCTGCTCCCCCGGCTCTCCGACGACCAGATCGCCGACACGGTGGCGTCGCGGATCCTGCACGACCTGCGGGAGCCGTTCGCCGTCGACGACCTGCTGCTCTCGGCCCGCGCCAGCGCCGGCATCTCGATCGCCCGCGGCGCCGAGCAGGACGTGGACTCGCTGCTGCGCGAGGCCGCCGAGGCGCTCCACCACGCCAAGGACGACGGCAAGGGGGTCGTGCGCCGGTTCGACCCGCTCCGCTTCGCCGAGGCCGCACAGCGCCGCCGCGACGAGCACGACCTGCGCCGCGCGCTCGCCGAGTGCCAGTTCGAGGTGCACTACCAGCCGATCGTCGACCTCAACGGCCAGCACACGGTGGGCGTGGAGGCCCTGGTGCGCTGGCGTCACCCCGTACGGGGTCTGCTCGCCCCCGGCGATTTCATCGACCTGACGGAATCGCTCGGCCTCATGGACAACCTCGGCCTCTGGGTGCTGCGCGAGGCATGCGTGCAGGCCGTGCAGTGGCAGCGCGCGCATCCCGGGTTCAAGCTCAACGTCAACCTGTCGGCCACCCAGCTGGCCAGTCCCGAGCTGACCGACGAGATCCGTACGGTCCTCGCCGACACCGGCATGCCCGCCGACCTGCTGGTGCTCGAGCTGACCGAGTCGGCCGCGCTGACCGACCTGACCGAGTCGGCCCGGGTGCTCGACTCGCTCAAGACACTCGGCGTCCGCATCGCGCTCGACGACTTCGGCACCGGTTTCTCGTCGCTGAGCCACCTGGGCGCGCTGCCGGTCGACGTGGTGAAGATCGACAAGTCGTTCGTGCAGGCCATGCAGGAGTCGACGGCGAACGGCTCGGTGGCCGAGGCGGTGCTGCACATCGCCCGCACGTTCAACCTGTCGCCGGTCGCCGAGGGCGTCGAGGACGAGGTGCAGGCGGCCATGCTGCGCGACCTCGCCTGCACCCAGGCCCAGGGCTACCACTTCGCCAAGCCGATGCCGGCCGCCGAGCTGACCGGGCTGCTCGACCGGCAGACCACGATCGTGCTAGAGCGGCGGTAGGTCGAGGTCGGTCTCGAGCCGATCGCCCAGGGCCACTCGCGCCGGCACGGGGTGTTCCTCCCCGTACGCCTTCAGCAACGCCGCCAGCACCTGATGGCGGGCCTCGTCGTCACCGCCCGCCAGCACCGCGTTCCAGGCGCAGGCCAGCGTGTCGGGGTGCTCGGGGCCACGGATCAGGCGGGAGCGTTGCCACGTGTCGACGGCCAGCTGCTGCCCCTGCTGCCGCTCACCCAGCCCGAACAGGTCGCTCGCGTACCCGTTGGCGCAGCTCATCGTGAACGGGTGGTCGGGGCCGACGCTGCGCCGCAAACCGCTGAGCGCCTCCTCGTCGATGCGGCGCGCCTCGGCGTACCGGCCGGTCGCCCGGATCACCCCGGCCAGCGCGGCCGCGGCGGCGAGCGTGAACGGGTGGTCGTCGCCGAGCACCGAGTGGTACCTGACCACCGCGCGTTCGAGCAGCTGGTGGGCCCGGTCGAAGTCCTCGGCCTCCCGTACGGCGTTGGCCAGCGAGACGACCGCGGCCAGCGACTCGACGTGCACCTCGCCGAAGCGCCGCCGGCTCAGCTCGACCACCGACTCGGCCAGCGGCACGGCCGACGGCAGCCCGCGCCGGCGCGCCGCCATCGCCGCGAACCGGGCCGCCCACAACGCGAAGGGATGATCCTGCTCGACCGTGCCGGGCCGCACCACGGCGATCTCGGCCGCGGCCGCGTAGTCACCGAGTCCGAACAGGTCGAACGCGAGCTCGGCCCGCGACGACAGGATCTCGGGATGCCCGTCGGCAAAGATCGCCTGGCGGTGGCGCAGGGTCTGCTCGTCGAGCGTGCGGGCGCCCCGGAAGTCGCCGAGCAGCCGCAGGTCGGCCGCGAGGTTGTTGGCGCAGCGCAGCGCGGTCGGGAAGCTCTCGCCGAACAGGCGGCGATACCGCACCAGGTTGTCGGCGTCGAGCTGGCGGGCCTGGCCGAAGTGGCCCCGGATGCGCAGGTCGGCGCCGACGCTGTTGGCCGTGGCCAGGGTCGTCTCGTCGTCGCCGCCCAGGACCTCGCGCTGGGCCCGCAGAGTCTGCGCGTTGAGCGTGCGGGCCTCGGCCGTGCGGCCCACCGCCCGCAACGCGTTGCCGAGGTGGAAGGCGGCCAGCAGGGTCTGCGTGTCGGTCTCGCCCAGCAGCTCGCGCCAGCGCGTCACGGCGGCCGAGGCGAGGTCGCGGCTGGAGTCGTAGTCGCCGCGGGCGAAGTGGTAGCGCACGCAGTTGACGACCAGCTGGCGGACCTCCTCGGCGTCCGCGCCCAGCACGTCGGAGTGGATCAGATGCGGGGTCAGCTCGGCGTAGCGCGAGCGGGTGGCCGGGTCGTCCGGGTCGCCGGGGTCGGACGCGGCCAGCATGGCCCGTACGGTGGCGAGCAGGGTCGCGTGCCGTTCCGAGCTGAGCTCCTGGCCCAGCATGCCGCGCACCAGCGGGTGCACGAGCAGGTGCTCGCCGGGCGGGTCGAGCTCGGCCAGCCCGTACCGTCCGATCAGGCGCAACGCCGCCTTGAGCCGCCGCTCGACGCGTACGGCCGGGGCCAGCTCGGGCGAGAGCGGCAGCGTGCGCGCACCCCAGAGCAGGCGCCACGAGATCGGCGCGCTGCTCAGGAAGGAACACAGTTCCAGCAGCTCGTACGCGGCCGGCGAAACAGCCCTCAGCTCGTCGGCGGCCAGGCCCCAAGCCACCCGTACGGGGGTGGGAAAGGCCAGCTCGGCCGCGCGGGTGTCGTAGCGGGCGAGGTAGTCGTCGACCGAGCGCCCGGTGGCAGCCCGTACGGCGGCGGCCAGCTCGAGGGCCATCGGCACGTCACCCAGCCGCTCCGCCAGGCGCCCGGCCGCGTCGACGCCCAGCTCAGGGGCGCGGCGGCGGAGCAGGTCGACGCTGTCGGCCCGGTCGAACACGCCGACCTGCACGGCCTGGGCCACCTCGTCCGACCAACGCGGGTTGCGGCTGGTGACCAGCACATGACCAGCCCCGCTGGGCAGGTAGGGGTTGATGTCCTCGGGGCGGTTGGCGTCCTCGAAGACGATCAGCCAGTTGCGGTACGGCTCGCCCCGGCTCAGCGCGTCCCGCACCGCGGCCAGCGTACGGTTGATGTCGCCGGATTCGGGCAGCCCGAGCCGGTGGGCCAGCCCGATCAGCGCGCCGCGGGTGCCGGCGGCCTGTTCGGACGGGATCCACCAGACGAGGTCGTAGGTCTCGGCGTAGCGGTGCGCGTATTCCGTGGCCAGCTGGGTACGCCCGGTGCCACCGAGGGGGTTGTCCTCGCTGGGCAGCAGCACCACCGGGCCGGTGCCCAGACGGGTCCGGAGCCTGCTCAGCAGGTCTTCGCGACCGACGAAACGGGGATTGCGCGGCGGCAGACCGCCCACGACCGGCACGCCACGCTCCTCACGTGTTTGATGATGCCGATTACCGTACGTGGAATCACCGCCACAGTGGAAGAAGGACCGCCTTGCCCGACGAGTTCGTGACGAGCCTGGACAGCGACGGCCGGACAGCCACCGTGGCGCTGCACGGCGAGGTCGACGTGCTCACCGTCGACCAGGTCCGCACCGCGCTGACCGACGCGCTCGCCACCCACCCTCACCAGATCGTGGTCGACCTGTCCGGCCTCGTGTTCATCGACTCCACCGGCCTGGGCGCGCTGATCTTCGGTTTTCAGCGCGCCCGTGACGCCGGTGTCCGCTTCCGGCTGACCAACCCGTCCGCCCCGATCAAACAGATCCTGGTCCTCAGTGGCCTGCTCGAGGTCGTCGAGCTGAGCTGAGCCGGGCTCGCGGTCAGGCTTTCGCCACCGCCACCGCCAGCCCGATGCCCGGGGCGATCGGGCGCAGCCGCCTGCCCGCGAACAGCATCAGGCTGAGCACACTGGCCAGGATGGCGAGGGCTCCGGCGCCGTACCAGGCCCACGTGTACGCCCCCAGCTGATCGCGGACCAGCCCGGCCGAGGTGGCGGCGGCCGCGGCGCCGATCTGGTGCGCGGCGAAGACCCAGCCGAAGACGACCGCGCCGCTCTCGCCGAAGTACTCCCGGCACAGTGTGACGGTCGGCGGCACGGTCGCCACCCAGTCGAGGCCGTAGAACAGGATGAACACCAGCATGCTGGGGTGCGCGGCGGCCGCGAACAGCGACGGCAGCACCAGCAGCGACAGGCCGCGCAGGAAGTAGTACGCCCCGAGCAGGATCCGGCTGTCGACGCGGTCGGTCAGCCAGCCCGAGAACACCGTTCCCACGATGTCGAACACGCCGACCAGGGCCAGCAGCCCGGCGGCGGTGGTCTCGGCCATGCCGTGGTCGTGCGCGGCCGGGATGAAGTGGGTGCCGACCAGCCCGTTGGTGGTCGCCCCGCAGATCGCGAACCCGCCCGCGAGCAGCCAGAACGGCCGGGTCCGGGCGGCCTGGCCGAGCGCGCGCAACGCCGTACGGGCGGCCCCCGCCGCAGCGATCGGCTTGGGTTCGGCGTACTCGCCGCCGAGCGCGCCCATGCCCAGCTCGGCCGGGTGGTCGCGCAGCCGCCACCAGACCAGCGGCACGACGAGCAGGGCGGCCACGGTGACGGTCAGCGCGGCGACGCGCCAGCCGGAGTTCTCGGTGAGCGTGGCCAGCACCGGGAGGAAGACCAGGTTGCCGGCCGCGCCCCCGGCGGTGAGCACGCCGGTCACCAGGCCGCGGTGCTTGACGAACCAGCGGCCGGCGATGGTGGCGACGAAGCCGAGGGCCATCGATCCGGTGCCGAGGCCGACGAGCACACCCCAGAGCAGGATGAGCTGCCAGCTCGACCGCATGAACACCGTCAACCCCGAGCCGGCCGCCACCAGCAGCAGGGCGGCCATCACGACCCGGCGGATGCCGAACCGTTCCATCAGGGCGGCGGCGAACGGCGCGGTCAGGCCGTAGAGCATCAGGTTGACCGAGACGGCGGCCGAGATGGTGCCGAGCGACCAGCCGAACTCCTCGTGCAGCGGCCGGATCATGACGGACGGCGTGGCCCGGAACCCGGCCGCGCCGACCAGCGCGACGAACGCCACGGCGGCCACCAGCCAGGCGGGATGGATGCGGTACTTGGTCACGAGAGAGATTCTGCGTTCTTCCGTACGAGCGGACGAGTGGCCGGGAGGCCATCATGCGCAAGAATCAGGCCATGTCCTCTCGACACACGATTGCCGTCCTGCCGCTCGACGGCGTGGTGGCGTTCGACCTCGGCACGGCCACACAGGTGTTCAACGCGGCCCGCCGCGCCGACAAGACGAAGCTGTACGACATCCTGGTCTGTGGCACCGGCCCGGTCCGCAGCACGGCCGGGTTCACGATCGTCCCCGATCACGACCTGAGCGTCCTCGAGGTCGCCGACACGGTTGTGGTGCCGGGCGTCGACGCCGGGAGCACCGTGACCGACGGGACTCTGCGGGACGACGTACGGGAAGCTCTGCGGAACGCCGCCGCCCGGGGCGCCCGCATCGTCTCGATCTGCACCGGCGCTTCCGTGCTGGCCGCGGCGGGGCTGCTCGACGGCCGCCCGGCCGCCACCCACTGGCTGTGGGGCGAACGCATCGGCCGGCTCTATCCCCGGGTGCGGTGGAACCTCGACGTGCTCTTCGTCGACGACGGCGACGTGCTCACCTCGGCCGGGGTGGGCGCCGGCGCCGACCTCTGCCTGCACATCGTGCGCAGCGACCACGGCGCCGAGGTGGCCAACCGCGCGGCCCGCCGCTGCGTGCTGCCGCCCTGGCGCGACGGCGGCCAGGCCCAGTTCATCGAGCGCCCGGTGCCGCACTCCGACGGCACGGGCACCGCGCCGACCCGGGCCTGGGCTCTCGACCGGCTGGCCGAGCCGGTGGGACTGGAGGAGATGGCGGAGCACGCCCGGATGAGCGTGCGTACCTTCACCCGGCGGTTCCGCGAGGAGACCGGCACGAGCCCGCGGCAGTGGATCCTGCGGCAGCGCATCGCCCACGCTCAGGTTCTGCTGGAGTCGACCGATCTGGGAGTGGAGGTGGTGGCCCGGCGCTCGGGCCTGGGCAGCGCCACCGCGCTGCGGCAGCACCTGCAGGCGGCCATCGGCGTGGCGCCCACGGCATACCGGCGAACATTCCGCCAGCCGGTGCGAATTACATCATAATATTCCGGATCTCAGCTTTGGTCCGTGACACCCGATAGGCATAAGCACGCACGTTTTGCCTAGAACAAGGATGTCATGGATCAAACCTTCCGCCCGCTGCTGGACGCGCTCAAGCAGATCGGGATCGATCCGCAGGCCGTGGACGCAGCCGCGGCGGAAGCGCAGCGCAGCGGCCGGTCCGTGCGCGCGGTCCTCATCAACGACCAGGTGGTCACCGAGGAGCAGCTGACCCAGGCGGCCGCCCTCGCGTTCGGCATCAACACTGTCGACCTGGTCAGCGTCACCCCCGACCCGGCCGCGCTCAAGCGGATCCCGCTGCCCGTCGTGCTGCGCCACCGCGTGCTCGGCATCTCGATGTCCGGCGACGAACTGGTCGTCGGCGTCACCGACCCGGGCGACGTGGTCGCGCTCGACGACGTGCGTGCCGCCACCGGCATGACCGTACGCCCCGTGGTGGTCGCCCGCAGCGAGGTCCGCCGGATCATCGAGAAACTCCAGCGCGAGTCGAGCGACCTCGGCGACATCGTCGAGGCGGACGAGTCGCAGAACGCCATGTCCGCGCAGGCGACCAGTGCCGACGACGCCCCGATCGTGCGCTACGTCAACAACCTGATCGAGCAGGCGGTCATGAACCGCGCCTCCGACCTGCACCTCGAGCCCACCGAGGACGACATGCGGGTGCGCTACCGCATCGACGGCGTGCTGCACGAGGTCGACCTGGTGCCGCGCGGCGTCATGGCCGCCCTCACGTCCCGCATCAAGATCATGTCGGGCGTCGACATCACCGAGAAGCGGGTGCCGCAGAACGGCCGCATCACCGCGCTCATCCGCGACCGCACGGTCGACCTGCGTACCGCCACGCTGCCCACGGTGTGGGGCGAGAAGCTGGTGCTGCGGGTGCTCGACACCGGCGGCATCGACCTCGACATGAACAAGCTCGGGTTCACCCAGCACAACCTGGACCGGTTCGCGGCGTCGTTCACCAAGCCGCACGGCATGCTGCTGGTGACCGGCCCTACCGGTTCCGGCAAGTCGACCACCCTGTACGCCACCCTGGGCCGGATCAGCAAGCCCGAGGTCAACGTGATCACCGTCGAGGACCCGGTCGAGTACCGGCTCCGCGGCGTCAACCAGGTGCAGGTCAACACCAAGGCCGGGCTGACGTTCGCGGCCGTGCTGCCGGCCATCCTGCGCTCCGACCCGGACGTCGTGCTGATCGGCGAGATCCGGGACGGCAACACCGCCCAGATCGCCGTCGAGGCCTCGCTCACCGGTCACCTCGTGCTCTCCACGCTGCACACCAACGACGCCCCCGGCGCTGTCACGCGTCTCACCGAGATGGGCATCGAGCCGTTCCTGGTCGGCTCGTCGCTCGACTGCGTGCTGGCCCAGCGGCTCTCCCGGCGCCTCTGCGACTGGTGCAAGGAGGCCTACAAGCCGACCGAGGAGGAGCTGATGGGCGCGCGCTGGCCGTTCGAGGACCTGGCCGTGCCGGAGGCGCTGTACCGGCCGGTGGGCTGCCGCAACTGCGCCAACACGGGGTACCGGGGCCGGATCGCGCTGCACGAGGTCATGCCGATCTCGCCGGAGATCGAGGCGCTGACCATCCGGCGGGCGTCGGCCGGCGAGATCCGCGAGGTGGCGCTTTACCAGGGCATGTACGACCTGCGAGCGGACGGGCTGGCCAAGGCGGCCGGGGGTCTGACCTCCGTACGCGAGGTCTCCCGGGTGGCGATCTGAGGACGCTACCCCGTACGGGAAAAGACCGCTCGAAAACGCGGGAAGACGCCCTAAACAGCTGCGCCCCGATGCCGAATACAAGAGCGTCCCAGGACCGACGAGCAGATAGCCGGTGACGATGTATCAGACCGACCAGATGGTCCCCCAGCAGGCGACGGCGCCCCAGCCGGTCGCCCCCGCCCCGGGCGACCTGGCCGTGCTCAACCAGATGCTCGTCACCCTGGTCGAGTCGAAGGGCTCCGACCTGCACCTGACCGTCGGCACGCCGCCCATGATCCGGGTCAACGGCGGTCTGCGGCCCCTGCCCGGCTACGGCAACCTGAACTCGGCCGACACCGCGCTGCTGGCCCGGGCCGCCGTCTCGGACGAGCAGTGGGAGACGTTCCAGACCAACCAGGAGCTCGACTTCGCGCACAGCATCGTCGGCGTCTCCCGGTTCCGCGGCAACCTCTACGTCCAGCGCAACTCGTGCGGCGCGGTCTTCCGGGCCATCCCGCATGAGATCAAGCCGCTGGACGAGCTGGGCATGCCCGACTCGGTGGCCCGCTTCGCGCATCTGCCCCGGGGGCTCGTGCTGGTGACCGGCCCGACCGGTTCCGGCAAGACCACGACGCTGGCCTCGATCCTCGACCTGGCCAACCGCACCCGCGCCGACCACATCATCACCATCGAGGACCCCATCGAGTTCCTCCACCCGCACAAGCGCAGCGTGGTCAACCAACGCGAGGTCGGCAGCGACACCGAGGACTTCGCCCGGGCGCTCAAGAGCGCGCTGCGGCAGGACCCCGACATCATCCTGGTCGGCGAGCTGCGTGACCTGGAGACCACCGCGACCGCGCTGACCGCCGCCGAGACCGGTCACCTGGTGCTGGCCACGCTGCACACGCAGAGCGCCACCCAGACCATCGACCGCGTCATCGACATCTTCCCGCCGCACCAGCAACTGCAGATCCGCGCCCAGCTGGCCGCCTCGCTGCAGGGTGTGATCACCCAGGCGCTGGCGCCGCGCGCGGACAACAAGGGCCGGACCGTGATCTGCGAGATCCTCACCGCCACCCCGGCCATCCGCAGCCTGATCCGCGAGGGCAAGTCGCACCAGATCCCCTCGTTCATGCAGGCCGGCGCGGGTGAGGGCATGCTCGCGTTCGACCAGCACCTGGCCGAGAAGGTCCGGGAGCAGGTCGTGACGCTGCAGGCCGCCCTCGAGATCTGCCACTCCAAGGAAGAGCTCAAGCGACTCGTGGGACGGATGTGACCTGATGCCGGCCACCAAGGTCTTTCGTTACAGCAGCATCGACGGCGCCGGCCATCGGGCCAAGGGCACCGTCGAGGCGCCCAACGAGACCGCGGCCACGCATCTGCTGAAGCAGCGCGGCGAGACCCCGCTGGAACTCGTCGAGACCGGCAAGGGCCTCGACATGGAGATCAAGATCCCGGGCCTGGGCAACCGGGTCAAGCTCAAGGATCTCGCCGTCTTCGCCCGCCAGTTCGCCACCATGACCGCGTCCGGCATGTCGCTGCTGCGCTCGCTGGCGATCCTCGAGGAGCAGAGCACCTCTCCGGCGCTCAAGAAGGCGCTGGGCGAGATGCGTACGGACGTGGCCGGCGGCGGCTCGCTGTCGTCGTCGATGGCCAAGCACGACCGCATCTTCCCGCGCCTCATGATCGCCATGGTCCGGGCCGGCGAGACCGGCGGCATGATCGACCGCGCTCTCGAGCAGATCGCGGACAGCCTGGAGAAGGACACCGCGCTCCGCGGCAAGATCAAGAGTGCGATGACCTACCCGGCGATCGTGCTGTCGTTCACCTTCGTGCTCATCGCCGCGGTCCTGATCTTCATCGTGCCCGTCTTCGAGGGCATGTTCAAAAACCTCGGCGGCGAGCTGCCCGCGATCACCCAGTTCCTGGTCGACGCGAGCCACAACATGTGGTGGATCGGGCCGCTGGTCCTCGGCGTCGGCATCGGCTCGTCCGTCTTCTACAAGCAGCAGATGCGCACCAACGCCGCGTTCCGGCTGCGGGCCGACCGGATCAAGCTGAAACTGCCGGTGTTCGGGCCGCTCTTCCGCAAGCTCGCGATGAGCCGGTTCTCGCGCAACCTGGGTCTGCTGCTCAACGTCGGCGTGCCGGTCATGCAGGCGCTGACCGTGGTCGGCGAGACGACCGGCAACGAGGTCATCACCGTGGCCATGAAGGACGTGCAGGCGGCCGTGCGGGATGGCCAGCCCATGTCCTCGGCCATGCGGCACCACCCGATCTTCCCGACCATGGTCACCCAGATGGTCGAGGTCGGTGAAGAAAGCGGCCAAATCAGTCAGATGCTGGACAAGGTTGCCGATTTCTATGACAGGGAAGTCGACAGCGCCGCCGAATCCCTGACCGCGTCGATCGAACCGATCATGGTGCTCGTCATGGGCGCCACGGTCGGCGGAATGGTGATCTGTCTGTACCTGCCGATGTTCACCATCTACCAGAACATCCAGAGCAACTGACGCCCTGGACCAGGCCGGTCTCCCGCCGGCCGAACGGGCCCCCGCCCGGCACCACCCCGCCCCGCCCCACCCTGACGCCCATGGAGGCACCCCCAATGCAAGAAGCGATCAACCGGCTGCGCAACAAGAAGGACGACGAGGGCTTCACCCTCATCGAGCTCCTCGTGGTCGTGGTCATCATCGGCGTGCTGGTCGCCATCGCCGTGCCGGTCTACCTCAACTACCGCAAGGGGGCCGCTGACAAGTCGGCGCAGTCCGACGTGCGCGGCGCGGTGAGCACGATCGAGCAGTTCTACACCGACAACGGCAACACGTACCCGAAGACGACCCGGGCAGGAATCGAGTCGAGCTTCGACGTCAGCACCGGCTCGACCGACACGCCGGCTGCGGGCGCCGCCGCACCCGCCGGCTGGATCACCCTGTCGGACAAGACCAAGATGACCTACGTCGCCGGCCCCGCGACCGGCACGGCCCCGAACACCACCGTCGCGACATACAAGGTCTGCGCCGTGAACGCCAACGGCAGCGAGAAGCTCTATGTCTACGACAGTGCGCTGGGCGGCTCGGTGAAGACGTACGACAAGGGCAAGATCGCCGACTGTACCCCGTGACGATCTGACGAACAGCCCACCGCCAGCGTCTAGGAGGTGAACCCGAATGCCGCAGCCCGCGCTGCTCGTCGTGGTGGCCCTGCTCGGCCTGGCGGTGGGCTCGTTCCTCAACGTGGTGATCTATCGGGTGCCGCGCGACGAGTCGCTCTCGCACCCCCGGTCGCACTGCCCGGCCTGCGGGCAGCCGGTCCGCAACCGGCACAACATCCCGGTGCTGAGCTGGCTGCTGCTGCGCGGGCGGTGCGCCGACTGCCAGACCCCGATCAGCGCCCGCTACCCCCTGGTCGAGGCGGGCACCGCGGTCCTGTTCGTCGCGGTGGCGGCCCGGTTCGGCCTCTCCTGGGAGCTGCCGGCCTACCTCTACCTGGCGGCGATCTCGGTGGCGCTGGCCGCGATCGACCTCGACGTGATGCGCCTCCCCGACAAGATCGTCCTTCCCTCGTACGCGGTGGCCCTGGCCCTCATGGCCCCCGCGGTGATCGCCGAGCACACCTGGTCGGCGGCCGGGCGGGCCCTGCTCGCGGCGGCCGTGCTCTACGCCGGGTACTCGCTGCTGTCGGCGATGCCCCGCGGGATGGGCGGCGGCGACCTCAAGCTCAGCCCGCTGATCGGCTTCTACCTCGGCTGGCTGGGCTGGAGCTCGGTCCTCATCGGCGCGTTCTCGGCGTTCCTGTTCGGCGGGATCGTCGGCGCGGCGCTGATGCTGACCCGCCGGGCCACCCGCAAGACCCGCATTCCCTTCGGTCCCTACATGCTCGCCGGCGCCTTCCTCGCGGTCTTCGCCGGCGCACCCATCGCGCAGTGGTACTCGTCGCTGCTCGTACCCACCGTCTGAAAGGTCTGAGAGGAGAACCGATGGCTGGCGTCACCCCGATCGGGCTGGACATCGGCACGTCCTCGATTCGTGCCGTCGAGGTCCGCCGCGGCAAGGACGACTACACGCTGTCCAACTTCGGCCAGGTGCCGCTGCCGCCCGGGGCGGTGCACGGCGGCGTGGTGCAGGACCCGGTGATGGTCACCTCGGCCCTCAAGCAGCTCTGGGCGGCCTGCAAGTTCGGCACCAAGAACGTCAGCATCGGCGTGACCAACCCGCAGCTGGTGGTGCGCGAGATGTCGGTGTCCAACCTGCCCGCCAAGGAGATGCGCCAGGCCCTGCCGTTCCAGGTCAAGGACGCGCTGCCGCTGGCCGTCGAGCGCTCGCTGCTCGACTTCTATCCGCTCGAGGATCCGGGCGACAACCCGACCGTACGGGGTCTGCTCATCGCTATGCCGAAAGAGGCGGTGATGAGCGCCGTGGACGCCGTCGAGAAGGCCGGGTTGCACGTCAAGGCGGTCGACCTGGCGTCGTTCGCGCTGCTGCGGGCAGCCTCCCGGCTGGACGCGCAGGTCGAGGCGATCGTCGACATCGGCCTCGACGTGACCAGCGTGGTCGTGCACGCCGACGGCGAGCCGCTGATCGTGCGGACCGTCCCCCGCGGCGGGCAGGAGATCACCGACAGCATCGCCTCCCGGCTCGGCATCGGAGTGCCCGAGGCCGAGGAGCTCAAGTGCCGTTTCGGCCTGCACGGCGACGGTCGGGAGGACGGCGCCCAGGCCGCCGAGGAGGCCGTCCGGCCGCTGGTCAGCGAGCTGCGCAGCTCCTTCACCTATCTCGCCTCGGGTGAGCGGCAGAAACAGGTGACCCGGCTCGCGCTCTGCGGCGGCAGCGCGCTCATGCCCGGCCTGGCCGAGCACCTGCAGAACGAACTGCGGATCACCGTCATGTACGCCGACGGCGCGAGCCGGCTGCGGGACACACGCAAGGGCCGCGAACGCGGCTTCGACAGCTTCGTGCCCTCGGCCGCGGTGTCGATCGGCCTGACCCTGGGAGCGGCAGCCTGATGACCATGACGCAAACGTCCCTGCTGCCGGTCGACCCGGCCGTCTCACCCGCCCAGGCGAACCGCATCCTGACCATCCGGGCCAACCTGCTGCCGGAGGAGATCACCGCGGGCCGCAGCGCCCGGCGGACCCGGGGCGGCCTGATCGTCGCCGTGGTGCTCGTCCTGGCGGTGCTCGGCGGCTGGTACTACTACGCCGTCCAGCAGCTCGACACGGCGAACGACAACCTGGATACGGCGTCCGGTCAGGTCTTGCGGGCTCAGCAAGCCAAGAGGGGCTTCGCGGGTGTCACCGGGATCATCAACGACCGCGACGCCCTGACGGCCGACCTCAAGGCGCTGATGGCCAACGACCTGCCGTGGGCCACGACCACCGACAAACTGCGCGCCAACGCCGCGGCCGCCGGGGTCACCATCGAGGAGATCTCCGGCACCGTCCTGATGGACCAGGCCGCCACGACCACCACCCCGGCCGACTCCGCATCCGGGACGGCCGCTTCCGGTGCGGCTTCCGCGGGCGCGGCTTCAGCGGGCACAGCCTCGGCCGCCGCGCGTCCGGTCGGCAACGTGACCCTGGCCGGCACCGCGCCGGACAAGCCGCAGATTGCCCTCTTCATCGACAAGCTCGCCGATCTCGACGGCTTCGCCGACCCGTACCTGACCAACCTGTCGCTCAACGACGGCAAGTACGACTACGCCATCTCGGTCAAGGTGACCTCGGCCGCGCTGTGCGGCCGTTTCACCAAGCCCTGCCCCGCGACCGGAGGTAACTGATGGACGCCCGCCGCACCGACCGGCTCTGGCTCATCGGTGGGATCGTCGCCATCGTGATCATCGTCGCGGCCGCCTGGCTGCTCGCCATCTCGCCCAAGTTCGCCGAGGCCGACACCGTGCAGGCCGAGGCCGACGACACCACCATCCAGCTCACCAAGCTGAAGAAGGAGGTGGCCGACCTCAAGGAGAAGGACGCGAAGAAGCCGACCTACCAGGCTGAGCTCGACGCGCTCGTCAAGAACCTGCCCGAGACGTACGGCCAGGCCACCTTCGTCCGCTCGCTCAAGGACGCCGGCGCCCGCACCAACGTCGCCGTGACGGTGCTGTCGGCCGGCTCCACCGTCCAGTCGGGGACCGTGACCACCGCGGCCGAGATGCCGCTGTCGGTGACCGCCTCCGGCTCCATCGCGAACGTCAGCCGGTTCCTGGTGCAACTGCAACAGATCCAGCCCCGGGCCACTCTGGTCAACGCGGTCAACCTCAGCTCCGGCGACGAGACCGACCTGATCAGCGCGAACCTGACGCTGACCGCCTTCTGCACGACCTCGGACGTGGCCGACAGCGGCAAGGCCAAACGCACCGACCGCTGCAGGACCGGCTCGTGAGCTGGGCGTTTCCGGCACGCGGGTGAACCACGGCGGGTGGGACGACGCTCCACTGTCACCCTGAGTACGCTGCCGGTATGTCATACGCGGTCCCACCGACCCGTACCGCAGCGGTCGTCCGCCAGCTGCGCAACGAGATCGTCACCGGCGAGCTGCCCCCCGGCACGCTCATCAAGGACGCCGAGCTCGCCGCGCGCCTGGGAGTCAGCATCACGCCCATTCGCGAAGCTATCGCCCAGCTGAGCGTCGAGGGCCTGATCGACATCGCGCCCAACCGCACCCGGCACGTCACCAAGGTCACCCAGAAGAACGCGCTCGAGCTGATCGACGTGATGAGCGTGCTGGCCTGCGCGGGCTTCGAGTGGGGGGTCGACAACCTCACCGAGACGCACATCGGCCTGCTGCGCCAGCGGCAGAAGGAATTCATCGACGCGCTGGCGGCGGGCAACGTGCTCGCGGCCGGGGCGGCCGGCGCCGACTTCAGCACCATCATCATCCTGGCCAGCGGCAACCGTGAGCTGCAGTCCATGGTGGACCTGGTGGTCGCGCGCACGATGCGGATACTCGCCATGACCGCCGAGAGCGACCTCTGGAACAGCTGGATCCAGGGGCACGAGGCGATCCTGCGGCTGCTCGAGGAAGGCGACCGCCAGGGTGCGCTCGCCCGCTACCGGCAGATCTACGTCGACTACCGCGCCCAGGTCGAGCGCGAGCTGTTCGTCGGCCAGTGACCCCGGAGCAGCTCGCGTAACCAGCTTCCCGTACGGGCCGCCCGAGCCCCTTCCCGGAGGGCGGCCTCGGGCTTTGGGCTTTACCCGAGGTTTTCGTGCCCGGCGAATTCGCAACCGCGCCGCAACCGTGATCTTCCTCGCGTCGCCACCGGCCGTGCCGATGGGCGAATCGTTACCGTGCGTTGCTGAACCGCGGGAACCCACGAGCCGTGTTCCGTACCAGGAGGTAAGAAAAATGACCGCGCTTCTCGCACCGCCTGTGGACACCGACGCCTTCACCCGCGCGCTCTCCTCCGGGCCGATCGGGGCGCCCCTGTCGCCCAGCGTCCTCATCGCCGACGACGATGACGACGTCCGCGACGTGATCGAGTACCGGCTGCAGGTCGCCGGCTACCGCACGATGACCGCGGACAACGGCCGGTCGGCGCTCAACCTGGCCATCCAGCGCCGCCCTCGCATGATCATCCTGGACGTCACGATGCCGCAGATCGACGGCCTGACCGTCTGCAACCGCCTGCACGAGAGCCCCGCCACGGCCGGCATCCCGGTCCTGATGATCAGCGACGACGGCCACCCCGCCACGGGCGCCGACGACTACCTGCCGAAGCCGTTCAGCCCGCACGAGATGCTGCGCCGGGTCAAGGGGCTGCTCCTGTCGGCAGGCAGGTGACATCGGACTCCGGGCGCCGGGCTGCCCGACCCGCCAAACAGCACCTGGTTTTGTTCGCGAGTTTCGGCGCCAGATGTCGGCAGTGGGTGGAAACCATCTGGCGCACCGATTCGGCACCCGCGAGGCTCGTCGCCAAGGACCAGGTGCGGATCAGTGGCGATCCTCCTGGGCGTATCGGTCCAGGGTGGTGGCATACATTCGTGACATCAGCCAGCCCATGGGGCCGAGATGCAGCAGGAACAGCAGGGGCCTCTGCAGTACGCGCGCGTGGGTGTTGGTCCACTCGACGTGGAGCCGGCTGCCTCCGTCGGCCCCCGGCGTGATCCGTACGAGTCCGTCGCCGCCGCCCCCGTAGCTGCTCTCCACGACCGTCCAGCGGATGACCGCGGGGTCCGACCAGTCGTAGCGGGCGACCACCCAGAACGGTGAGCCGGGAGAGCTCTCCCGCGCGACCGCCCAGGTGTCGCTCTGCTCGCGCAGCTCGTACTTCTTCGGATCGAGGGTGCGGCTCCAGATCTGTGCTCGGCGCTCGCTGAAGTCCGTGAAGGCCCGGCGCACCTGCTCGGGTGAGGCTCTCGTGTCGACGTCGAACCGCATCCCACCATCGGAGCACATGCCGCCAGCGGGGTCCAGCGACTCTACGAGCGAGCCAGCCCCCGCGTGTCCCCGGATGTGCCTGATCCAGCAGGCCGGACTGCGTCGAGCGTCGAGCCTCAGAACGATCCTTTCGCCAGCCATGATCGGACGCGCGCTCTCCGGCTACCAGAAGCGCGCATCGCCCATCGTTCGTCGTCGCAGCGGAGGGCTACCGAAAGTGACTGAACGACCGTGCGCCGACCCTCGTCATCGCCTCAGCCATGGTCAACAAGTGGCGCTCGTTCTCACGAACATTCCACCTGCGCCCGAAACCTTCACCCTGCCCGTCGCCGCCTGGGCCCAGCTCAGCCCGCCTCTTTCTCCGGCTCTCTCAGAGGCAGGAACACTCCCTGGTCGGCGCACGCCGACTCCAGCCCGAGCACGTGGGTGGTCAGCGGCTGCGCATACAGAAGCTTGGCGTCGTCCCCGCTCTGCGACATCCGCCAGACAATGTCCATGACCTTCGTGCCGTGATCGCGGATGTCCTCGTGCCGCGACCCGGCGAACACCTGCCGCGCCCGCCGATACTCGGCCTCGGTCATCGCCCCACCGTCCGCCGGATCAACCCGGAACGTCGTGGACCCCCCGCGCATTGCCTCGCAGGCGCCCACACCCGAATCGGCCAAGATCATCCCTCGGTCGTACGCCGTCCAGACGCCCCCGCCAAGCACAAGCAAAGCACCGGCCAACAGCGCATACGGCCACCGTGGCGCCCGTTCAGCAGGCGGCTGCCCACCATCGTCCATCGTTGCTCCCAACGCGAAAGCGCCGGATTTCGGCCGCACCAAGACCCAACGACACTCCCCGGCGCCGCGCAGTCGCCCATCCAGACATTCACGCCCACCGATCAGCCACCCGAGCCCCCCAACTCTGAGGACCGGATCCAACCGACCCTGTCTTGCAGTCCGCAAAACACCGACCGACTGAACGCGCTCACCGCCCACCACCACCGGCGGGGATCCCAGGCGCCCTCTCCCTCGATCACGTCAGCAAAACGTTCGTCCCGGGGACTGGGGCAGACTTCCTCAGGAATGAACCACTCCGGGTTCATCTCCACGCGGTCAGCCCTCAGCGGCCGCCCGACGAATGCGCCCAGGCACCACCACATCTCCCCGGACTCGAAGCCGCCCACGTAGATCGGCGCCTTCGTCGCCCGCATCCGGCGTAGGTCGGGATGCACTGCCTCCCAGCCGGTTGCCACCATGGCACGGCCGATGATTGCTCCGTGATGTCGACGTCGGCGAGTGCGCACATGCGGGTGAGCCGACCATCGACATGGCGCCTAGTAGTGGCCCCTGTCCTGGAAGAAGCCCCAAGCGCCGCACGGGGTGTCGTAGCGGCCCTTCACGTAACCCAGGCCCCACTTGATCTGGGTGGCGGGATTGGTTCTCCAGTCGGCGCCGGCCGAGGCCATCTTTTTGCCGGGCAGAGCCTGCGGGATCCCGTACGCGCCTGAGCTTTTGTTCTCGGCCTTGTAGTTCCAGCCGCTCTCGTGCTTCCACAGCTTGTCGAGACAGGGGAACTCGGCGATCGGGAAGCCCTTTTCCAGCATCAGCGCGCAGCCGATTTTGCGGCTTCCGGAGTATTCGTTGCACGAGGAGGGGATGGGGCCGTTGTACGGGACGGGCCCGCCTTGCTCCTCTTTCTTGCGGTCGGCGGCGGCCTTCTTGTCGGCGGCCACCTTCGTCTCGAGTTTGTGGGCCCGGCCGGCGGCGGTGCGGGCGGCCGCGGCGGCTTTGGCGGCGGCGGCGCCCTCGGCTTGACGCTGCCAGGCCCGGGCGGCGGCGTTGCGGCTCTGGTGCTGTTTGAGCAACTGCATGTCGAGGTCGGCCTGCGCGGCGTTCGCGATCGATGTCTCGGCCGGGCGGGACTGCCAGTCCTGACCCAGGTAGACGCCGCCGATCAGGCCCGCCACCAGTAGTCCGACCGACACGGCGCGTACCGAAACGCGGCTCCACAGCCGATTCACGAGCGTCCCTTTCGCCAACTACCGCCAGAGTTGCTCGGAACACATTGGCGTACCGCGACCGGGAAGGCAACAGTGGTCGGAAAATGACCGCTATGGCGGCGATGATCGGCCTATGAACATTCCACACGGTAAGCATTCGGTCACTCCCTACGTGGCGGCGAAGGGGGCCGAGCGATTCCTGGCCTTCGTCGAGGCGGCCTTCGCCACCGAGCCCGCCCGGAAATTCCTCAATCCGGACGGAACCATCGGTCACGGTGAGGTCACCATCGGCAACTCCGCGCTGATGACATTTGACGCGGCGCCGCATTGGCCGGACATTCCGGCATTGCTGTCAGTCTATGTGGATGACGTCGACGAGACGTTCGCGCGGGCGGTCGAGGCCGGCGCGACAGTGGTGACCGAGCTGTTCACGTCGCGCGTCGTCGGCGACCGGGGCGGGCGGCTGCGTGACCCGGTCGGCAACATCTGGTGGGTGCAGACGCACCTGTCCGAGCCCGACCCCAGCGCTTTGGGGGACCCGGACGAGGCGCGGATCATGGACGCCGCTCAGCGGTCCTTCGCCGACGAGATGGGCCGCCGCGCGAACGTGTAGCTGAACGAGATGATCCCGTCGATGACCAGCACGAGTGTCCAGACCCGCAGCACGCCCCACAGGCCCTCGGTGCGGTCCGCGTCGCCGACGAGCAGGGCGAAAAGACCCAGAATCACCACCGCGATCCCGTACGCGAGGAGGTGCCGGAGCCACATCCGGCGCTCGTACGCCGCGTGTTCCCGGCCGCCCTTCGGTGGCTTGACCGGCGGTGGTCCGCCCGCGAACCGGTGGGCGAACCGCTGGTCGGTCCAGGTCAGCATGCGATGACCGAAGGCGACCGACACGCCCAGGTAGACGGCGGCGAGCGCGTGGGCCAGCTCCGCCTCGCCGCCGCGCCGCAGGTCGACCACCGAGAACGCGAGCAGCGCCACGTCGACCAGCGGCACCGCCAGCAACAGGGCCGCACCCAGCCGCCGCGCCTTGAGCAGGTAGCGCGCGGCCAGCCCTGCGACGAGCAGGACCCAGAACCCGATCTCGCACGCGACGATCGCGACGATCATGACAACCCCCGTACGTCCATCTGGAAATAACACGGTCGTGCTAGAACCTTTGTAACACGGTCGTGCGACCATCAGTCGTGCCCAAAGTCGTCGACCATGCCGTACGCCGTAAGGAACTGGCCGCCGCGGTCGGGCGGGTGATCGCGCGCGACGGCGTCGGCGAGGTCTCGATCCGCACTGTCGCCGCCGAGTCGGGTTGGTCCTCCGGCGCGCTCCGGCACTACTTCAAGACCCGCGGCGAGCTCCTGGCCTTCGCCTGCGAGCAGGTCATCGACGAGGTCACCCAGCGCATCGAGCAGAAAAGACCGGCCGGCGGCGTACGGGAAGCGGTCATGGAGATCTTGCTGGAGACCATGCCCGTAGACGGTCGGCGAAAGACCGAGTCGACGATCGCCTTCTCGTTCGTCGCGCTCGGCCTCGGCGATCCGGCGCTGGCTCGGGTGCAGAAAAGGCACTTCACCCAGATGTACGAGTTGTGTCTGCGGCTCGCACCACACCTGAACCCGGACGGGGACGTCGAGGGCGTCGCGCGGCGCCTGCACGCCATGGTCGACGGGCTGACCGTGCACGTGCTCGCCGGCCATCTCACCCCCGCCGAGATGCAGCGGCAGCTGGGCGGCTACCTCGACGAGCTCATGGCTTGACCCACGTGGCGATGATCTTGCTGCTGTCGTCGGTGAACGGCGTACGCGCCCACGAGTCCCAGCGGTGCTCGGGCCGCAACCCCGCTATCCGCGCCATCAGATCCATCTCGGCGGGCCATAGGTAGCGGAACGGCACCGACCAGAACTCGCCGCGGCCGTCCTCGTGGAGTGTCACATAATTCGAGGCCATGGCCTGCGTGGCCACCTCGTAGCTGTCGAAACCCCACCGGCCGGGCGTGACCGTGAACGGCACCACCGTCTGACCGGCCGGCAGTTTCCGCAGCTCGGGAACCATGACCTCGACCAGGAACCGGCCACCCGGCCGCAGCTGCGCGGCGGCGTTGACGAAACACTCGACCTGCGCGTCCTGCGTCGTCACGTTCATGATCGTGTTGAAGACGAGGTAGACCAGGTCGAAGCCGCTCCCGACCCGGGTCGTCGTGAAGTCGCCGATCGCGGCCTCGATGCCGGGGTTCTTGTCGTGCAGGCGGGCGACCATGGCGCGGGACATGTCGACGCCGCTCACCGCGACGCCGCGTTCGGCCAGCGGCACGGCGACACGCCCGGTGCCGATGGCGAACTCGAGCGCCCGCCCGCCCCCAGCAAGATCAACCAGGACGTCGGCGGTCTGCGCGATGACGACCGGGTCGAACTCGGCGCCGGTCGCGTCGTCATACGTACGGGCGACAGGCTCGCCGAAGTAACCGTCCGGGTCGTCCACGGGGCAGAGCCCCCTACGGCAGCTCGATGGGCAGCTTCAGGCCGTCGAGGGCCGACGCGCACGGGCACGTCCGCTCCTGCGGCAACCGGGTCACAGCATCCAGCAGGACATCCCGCAGCCGCGACGTATTTTCCGCGAACACCCGGAACACCTCCTCCTGGGTGACGCCGTGATCGCCGTCGACCCCCGCGTCGAGGTCGGTGACCAGGGCGATCGAGGTGTAGCAGAGGCCCAGCTCACGGGCCAGCACCGCCTCGGGATGGCCGGTCATGTTGACGACCGCGCCGCCGATCGAGGTGAACCAGCGCGACTCGGCCCGGGTCGAGAACCGGGGGCCCTCGACCACGACCATCGTGCCGCCGTCGACCGGGGCCACCGGCTCGGCCGCGGCCAGCACGGCGCGCCGGCCGTCCGGGCAGTACGGGTCGGCGAAGTTCACGTGCACGGCGCCGGAGTCGTAGTACGTCTGCGCGCGTCCGCTCGTACGGTCGATCAGCTGGTCGGGCACCACGAACGTGCCCGGGCCCAGCTCGGGACGCAGGCCACCGACGGCGCAGGGTGCGACGACCTGGCGTACGCCCAAAGCGCGAAGCGCCCAAAGATTGGCCTGATAGGGAATCTTGTGCGGCGGGTAGCGATGATCGCGCCCGTGCCGCGGCAGGAACGCCACGCGGCGGTCACCCACCCGGGCGACGGTGATCGGATCGGAGGGGTCACCGTAGGGCGTGGACACCTGGTGCTCGGAGGCGTCGTCCAGTAGGGCGTACAGCCCCGATCCGCCGATGACGCCGATCTCGGCCGCTGGGTTCATGGGCAGACCTTATCGGGGGCCGGAATCTCGGGCTAATGTGCGTTCATGGCGTTGCTGGGGACGGCGAATGTATAGCGAGGGCCAGCGGATCGGAGGCCGGTCGATGGAGTCGATGACCGGCCGGCTCCTGGTGGCGACACCCACCCTCAAAGATCCGAACTTCGACCGTACGGTCGTGCTGCTCGTCGCCCACGAGACGGGCGGCGCCCTCGGCGTGGTGCTGAACCGCGCGACCGAGGTCCCGGTGGCCGACGTGCTCGGCGGCTGGGGCGAACTGGCCGGCGACCCCGCCGTGCTCTTCGAGGGCGGCCCGGTGCAGCCCGAGTCGGCGATCTGCCTGGCCCGCACCCGCCCCGAGGTCAAGAAACGGATCTCCGGCTTCCACCAGGTCTCCGGCGCCGTGGGCACGGTCGACCTGTCCGCCGACCCGGAAAGGCTGCGCGAAAGCGTCTCCGGCATCCGGGTCTTCGCGGGCTACTCCGGGTGGTCCGCGGGCCAGCTCGAAGACGAAATCTCCTCCGGCTCCTGGTTCCTGCTGGACGCCCTGCCCGGCGACCCGTTCATGACCCGCCCCGACGACCTGTGGGCCATGGTCCTGCGCCGCCAGGGCGACATCCTGGCCGCCGTGGCCCACTTCCCGCCGGATCCGGCCCTGAACTGAGGGGGTCCCTTCGGGGGCGGTTCGAAGGTGTGTAGTATTTCCTCCGTGCCCGGGCGACCGGGGATGGCAAGGGGCTGTGGCGCAGCTGGTAGCGCACCACACTGGCAGTGTGGGGGTCAGGGGTTCGAGTCCCCTCAGCTCCACGATATGGCATTCACGAAGAATGACCATTTCGTGATGCTCGCGATACGTCGCTTGAGCTGCGGAAACGCGTCGAAGGGCAGGTTGCGCCCTGCCTCCGAATGCCGATTTCACTCGCCCAGCAGGTATGACACGTCGGCCTTTGGATTGCGCGAGGATTCGCTGAGACCGGTGACGATGACGTGCTGCGCCGTGGGGCTTGAGTCGACCACGAAGAAGGCCGGCTCTGTTCGTTGGCGTGGTTGAGCCCCGCCGAACAGCACGCCCAAAGCGCTGGAGTCCAGAAAGCGCAGGTCGGCCTGGTCGACCCGCACCCCGCGGTGACGTTGAACGGCCTAAGGGTCCGTGACCGGTGACGGTTCGTCGAGATGCGGATCGGTGGTGGTGCGGGGCAGCCCGACGAGGGCTCGATACGCGCCGGTCAGCGCTCGTACCCGCAGTTCGGGGCCTTCGAGGCCGATGACCATCAGCGGCCTCGTCGGATACCCGGTAGACGAGCTCCACGTCGCCGGCCGCCCGCTGGGTGTCGCCGGACCCATCGCTGGCACAGTCCCGTAAAGCGGATTGCTGGCAAGCGGGCGGTGTAGTCCTGGATGGTGACCTTGTCCTGCCGGTTCGCGACCGCTTGCGTGGCGGTCAGGATCCGGTCGTTGCGGCGCGCTCGCGGTTGGCGCGGATCTCGTCGTGGTGGTCGGCGGCCCAGCCGATCAGCGAGGTGACGATCTCGTGCAGGCCGCGGCCCAGCGGGGCGAGGGTGTACTCGACGCGCGGCGGGACCTCCGCGTAGGCGGCACGGGTGATCAGCCCGTCCTCTGCGAGTTGGCGCAGGGTGAGGCTGAGCATGCGCTGTGAGATGCCGGGGACCTGCCGTTGCAGGTCGGTGTAGCGCAGCGGTCCGGGCTCCAGGACCGCGATGATCAGCAGGCTCCACTTGTCGCCGACACGGTCGAGGGTCTCGCGGATGAACCCCATGTGCTCGGCCGGGATGGCCGCGCACGGCCCGATCGCTGCCGCCGTCACCTCTGCTTCGTCGACCATCTTCATGACGCACATTCCTCTCCGCCACGCACACGAATGTGCCTTTTGTAGCGCCTCCCATACTGGCCTATCGTTGCGTTACGAACAAGTCGTTGGAAATGGAGCTGTGTGATGAAGGTGGACATTTGGGCCGAGGTGACCTGCCCCTGGTGCGGCCTGGGCAACCACCGGCTGGCCACAGCTATCGAGCGGTTCGAGCACGCCGACGAGGTGGAACTGATCCACCACTCCTTCCCGCTCAGCAGCAGCTTCCCCGAGGGGGACACCTTCACCGTCCGCGAGGCCCTGCTGCGCCAGCACGGTATCGGCGGCAGTCAGGCCGAGACGTCCACCCGGCGCATCGAGGAGCTCGCCGCGAGCGAAGGGCTGACCCCGTACCGGGTGCTGGACAACAAGGTCGGCAACACCGATCTGGCGCACGAGTTCCTCGCCCACGCCAGCGCCCAGGGCAAGAACCACGAGGCCTGGGACACCATCTTCACCACCTACTTCGGCAAGGCCGAGCCGGTCTTCTCCGCCGACGACCTGTTGAGGCTCGCCGACGAACTCGGCCTGGACCGCGAGCAGACCCGCCAGGCCCTCACCGGCCGCCGCTACCGCCGTCAGGTCCGCGACGACGCGGCCCGCGCCCAGCGACTGGGGGCGACCGGCGCGCCGTTCATCGTCGTCGACGACCGCTACGGCGTGCCCGGCGCCCAGGACAGCGACAGCCTCCTCGAACTGCTGCGCAAGGCCTGGGACGACAGCCACCCCGTCACCTTCGCCGGTGATGCCCCGAACTGCGGACCGGACGGCTGCGCCCTCCCCGAGCGCGACTGACCCACCCCTGAACCGCCCGAAAGGCGAACGATCACGATGAGTAACCTTCTGGTCCTCGGCGGCAGTGGCCGCACCGGCGCTCATGTACTGGCGTACGCGGCACAGCGCGGCCACCGCGTCCGCGCCCTCGTCCGTAACCCCGGCAAGCTGTCGGCGCCGGCCGGCGTCGAACTGATCCAGGGCACCCCTGAGAACATCGACGACATCCGCAAGGCCGCCGACGGCACCGAGGCGGTGATCAGCGTGCTGAACAACGCCCGCGCCTCCGACAACCCGTGGGCCACGCCGATCAGCCCGCCGATGTTCATGACCACCGCCGCCCGGCACACCCTCACCGTCATGGGCGAGCAGGGCATCCGCCGCATCGTGCTGGCTTCCTCGCAGGGTGCGGGCGACGACTGGGCGCGGCTCAGCCCGCTGGTCAAGGCGTTCATCAAAATGTCGAACATCAAGGCGGGCTTCAACGACCACACCGGCGTCGACCAGGTCGTGCGCGCGTCGTCCGGCATCGACTGGACCCTGGCCCGCGCCGTAGCCCTGACCGACAAGCCCGCCGCCGGCCCCCTACGCGCTGCCGAGGCCGGCATCGAAAAGCCCGGCGCGTGGATCAACCGCACCGACCTCGCTCAGTTCCTCGTCCAGACGATCGAGGACGGCGCGTGGATTCGCACTGCGCCGCTGGTCTGGAACACCCGCGGCTGACCCGCCCCGCCACACCACGGGCGGCCCCTTCAGCAGCAGGAACTCCTGGGTCACTACTGAAGAGCGCCCGTGAACGCAGCTCGTACGGCTCTCGCACCGTCGCGCTCCACCGAATCCGTCGAAAGGACTTTCCATGCCCACTATCGCCATCGTCGGTGCCGGCCCAAGGCTGGGCCTGTCCATCGCCAAGGTGTTCGGCCGCAACGGCTTCTCCGTGGCACTCGTGGCACGGACCCAGGACAAGCTCGACCGTCTCGCCGTCGAACTCGGTGAATCGGGCATCGACGCCGCCGGGTTCGCCGCCGACATCATGGACCGGCCGCCCTTGATCGCCGCGTTCACCGGCATCAAGGAGCGGTTCGGCACGATCGACGTGCTGGAGTTCTCGCCCGCCCCGCACAACCCCGTGCCCGGCATCACCATGACCGGCCCGCCGCCACCGCCGCCCTCCGCGCCTGGGTGCTGAAGCTGCATCAGGTGACCGCCGGCAGCGGCGTGTACGCGGCACACGTGCCGATCTTCGCCTGGACCGGTGCGGGTGGCCCGGACACCCAGGCCGACACCATCGCCCAGCACTACTGGGACATCCATACCAAGCGGGACGGCGCCGAGCACCCGTACGCAGCGCCGTAAACCGCCGAGCCTGGCACGGTGCGGGCGGCTCACGCCGACATGTACCTCACCACGCCGCCGTCCATCATCGAGCCGCACCGCCGTCGTCGGCCGCGCTGAATCCCCGAGGGAGTGTGACAACGCCATGCCCACCCGCACGCCGTTGAAGTGGACCGCGGACCAGATACCCGACCTGACCGGACGCCACGTCCTGATCACCGGCGCCAACAGCGGCATCGGGCTCGAGACGGCCCGCGAACTGGCCCGCCACGGCGCCGAGGTGCTGATCGCGGTGCGCGACGAGCGCAAGGGCCGGCAGGCCGCCGCCGAGATCGCCGACACCGTGCCCCCAGCGCAGGTTCAGGTCGGCGTGCTCGACCTGGCCGACCTGGATTCCGTGCGGCGATTCGCCGATACCATCCTCGGCCAGCAGCACTCGCTGGACGTGCTGATCAACAATGCCGGGATCTCGGCCACCCCACGCCGGCTCAGCCCGCAGGGCCACGAACTGCAGTTCGCCACCAACCATCTGGGCCACTTCGCGCTCACCAACCTGCTCCTTCCCGTCCTTGCCGCAGGACACGACGCGCGCGTGGTCACCGTCAGCTCCGGCCAGCACAAAGGCGGCCGGATCCCCTTCGATGACCTCACCGGCGAGCACGGCTACGCCCCGTTGAAGTACTACCGCCAGTCCAAGCTGGCCAACGTCATGTTCGCCCTGGAACTCGACCGGCGGCTGCGCGGCGATCACAGTCCTATCCGCAGCCTTCTCGCCCACCCCGGCTACGCCGCCACCAACCTGCAGACCAACGGCCCCACCGGCCTCTACCGGCTGGTCGGCATCCTCAGCTCGAAACTCATCGCGCAAAGCGCCGCCCAGGCGGCGCTGCCGTCCCTGTACGCCGCGACCATGCCCGACGCCGACGGCGGACAGTTCTACGGCCCCGACCGACTCGGCGAACTCCGCGGGCACCCCACCCTCGTCACACCCGACCCCGCCGCCCAAGACCGGCAACTCGCTGATCGGCTCTGGACAGCCTCAGAAGAACTGACCGGAGTCGCCTACCCGTTCGCCATCGCCCCTTGAACCCGCCCGCGAGTTCGCGAGGGGTCACGGTGATCGGCACGGCCGGCGAAAGTAGCCACGAGTTTCTGCGCAACCACGAACAGAAAGTAGTCGACGGATCGGTGCTCCCGGACCAATTCCGAGCCCCCTGAAACCCCACGGTGCGGTGGTTACCGTTGGTGAATCCGACGCGCTCGTGGTCGAACACCCAGCGTTCGCCCTAGCTGCCTTTCGCGGCTCGGCGGAAGAATTGGCCGGCGCGTTCCGGATCGGTGTGACCAATCCGATAGGAGCGATCATGCCTGAGCAGAGGCATACGCTGGAACGTACCCTGCATGCCCTCGGTTCGGCCGCGAACGCCCGCCGCCTGCTCGAAAGCATCACCCAGGCGGACGCGGGCCTGGTGAAGGAGCGCCCGCTCGCCGCGAGGAAGTAATGTGCGGGCAGTCCCCGGTCCGGCCGCTTCGGCACGAGCAAGGGGCCCGGCAACGGATCGACGGCGCCACCGCGTGACGCCGTCGATCTTGCCCGTCGTTCAGGGTTTGCGGGTCAGTTCGAATGTCGCGGGCGCCTCGGTGGCGTTGAGGATCACCGTGAGGGGGCCGGCCGGCAGGGTGCACGTCGCTGTGCGTTCCGGGAAGGTTCCGGTCGGGCCGCAGAGGCGACGGCCGGACGCGTCGAAGATCGACAGGTAGGCGCCGCCGTCGCCGGTGGTGCGTTTCCAGGTGAAGGTTTCCCGGGCGGCGTGGGCGTCGGCGGGGATGATGCGGCAGGCCGTGAAGTCCTCGCCGCCGGTCGTCAGCGTCAACTGCGCGCTTTCGAACGCCGGGCAGGACGGCGGGCCGTCGACCCGCAGGAAGCGGGCCGCGAGCGGACCGGGCGCCTCACCCTCCTTCTGCGAGACGACCGCGAAGTACGGGGCGGTTCCGTCGAGTTCACAGCTGGTCTGCCACAACTCGTACGAGGAATCGCAGATGTACTCGCCCGCCGAGTCGTAGACCTGCGTGGGCGGGTACCCCTTGTCCGCGGTGATCAGTTCGACGATGGTCTGCCCCGTCGTCTGCGGGAGTTGCCGGCAGAGGAACTGACCCGGGGCGACGAACGTGTCGCGGTACAGTTCCTGCGACAGTGCCGGGCAGCCGGTGGGACGTTCCGGCAGCACGCTCAGGGCGTACCGGAAATCGTTGTCGAGGACCGTGTCGGTGGAGCGGGCCGAGAGCACCACGGTGTAGTCACCGGCCGCCGGGAACTCGCACCGGCCGGAGTCGTCGCAGATCCGGTGGCCGGTGGCGTCGAACACGGAGGCGTACGTCTGGTAGTTCTCACCGTCGTACGCCCGGATCCGGTGAACGCCCGCGCCGGGGACCCGCAGGACGCGGCAGCGGATCGGCCCGTACGCCCCGGCCGGCGGGTCGTTGAACGCGCCCGGCGTCACGACGGGGCACCCCTCCGGCGCGGTGAGGCTGCGGGCCTGCACCTTGTAGGTCAGGTCGACGCTGTCCGAGTTCCATTGCGACAGGTACGAGACCACGCGGTACGTGCCGTTGGCCGGCAGCTCGCACCCGGTCTCTTCGCTGTACCCCAGGCAGAGCGCCTGCCCCGTGCCGTCCACCAGCAACGTGTCCGCGAAGTTGTACCGGGTCGGCGCCGCGTAGACGACCACACGCTGCCCGGCCTCGCCCTGGAACTGCTGACAGTTCGTCTGCACCGGGGACGTCTGGTGCAGCAGTTCCGCGTCCTGGTCCCAGCGCAGCGACGTGCCCGTGGTGCATCCCGCGGCCCGATAAAGGGCAGCCACAGCGATGTCGTACGTGATCGGCTCCCAGTGCTGGTTGCCCACGACGATCGTGTAGTCACCCGACGCCGGCAGCGAGCAGGCGCGCCGGTTCTCGTACTTGTCGCAGAGTCTCTGGCCGGCGTCGTCGTAGAGGTTCCACCAGAGTAATTGGTCGTTGTGGATCCGGACCGAGACCCCACCGGCCGAAGGCGCACGCAGCTTGTGACAGGCGACGCCGTTCTCCTCGTCGATCGTCGCGGTGCCCGCGGCCGCACCGGGGTCGCCGAACGTGGCGGGCCGCAGCACCGGGCAGCCCGTCGAGTGGGAGATCCGTGACATGCGCAGCGTGTACGTGACCTCGTGGCCGTACAACTCGTACATCATCAGCCGGTACGGGCCGGGCGTGTCCAACGTGCAGACGTACGCGTCCTGGATCGGGCAGACGGGACGGTACTCGCCGTCGAGGATCTGACCCCGTACGTCGCCGCTGTTCGACGCCCTCGGCGGGTACATCTGCAGCACGCTGCCGGCCGGCTGGTCGAAGGTGAAACACTCCCCGGCCGACCCCAGGGCGAGCCCAGCCGTACGCCCTGAGGAGGCGAACGAGAAGAATCCGTTGCCCAGCGTCCGGCAGCTCGACGGCGTCCGCTGCGACTGCAGGGACAGCGTGTACGCCATGTCGCCTGCGCCGTAGGAGAGCGCCACCACGACGGTGTACGTTCCGGCGGCGCCGAGCTCACAACCGGCCGGGTAACTCCCGTAGTAGCAGATGTAGTTGCCTTCGGCGTCGTACAGCATCGCGCTGACGTTGTCGGTGACGTCGTTGTTGGCGGTCTCGGTGACGGTGCCGTACAGGACGTCGCCCGCCACGCTGGTGGTCACGGTGAAGATGTCCTGCCTGTCCCCCGACAACGAGGAACAGCTGTAGATCTTCCCGAACTGGGCCACGCCGCCACACTTAACCTTGTTCTGCTTCCGAGGCGCGACCGGCGGCCGAGCGCCCTTGTCCACATTGGCCCGGCGCGGACTCAGGTCCTTGTCCGCAGTCGCCGCCGACCCGGCCTCGCTCTCCGCCGCGACATCACCGCCGGGCGCGGCCCGCGCGGGCCCGGCCTCGCTTTCCACCGCGGCATCACTGCCCGGCGCGGCCCGCGCGGGCCCGGCCTCGCTTTCCACCGCGGCATCACTGCCGGGCGCCGCCTGCGCAGGCCCGGCGCTCAGCATTCCGCCCAGCAGCAGAACACCGACCAACCCCGCGTACGCGGATCTCTTCATCCCCATGCAATCTCCCCCGCTGAGACCCCGCACAGACGCGGAGCGCGAGGATCATGACACGCACATCAACGGCAAACAATATTGATGCCCGTCGGCATGGTCAGAAGCTCGGCAGTATGAGGGCGGAGTGCTCGGGCCGCCCGTCGGCCGGGATGACGTCGAGGCCACGCAGCATCTCGTTGCGCTTGGCCATGGCTTCCTCGGTGCGCGGGAAGAGGACGGAGCTGCCGTCCCCGGCGAGGTTCTGGTTCGCCTCGACGAACGGCCGGGTGCTGTTCTCGTAGGCGGCGAAGGCGGTTTCGTGACCTTCGCTCGTGGCCAGCGCGCCGGCGAGCATGTACGCGCCGACCAGGCCCAGGCTGGTTCCCTGGCCGGTCAGGAACGACGGGGCGTGGGCGGCGTCACCGACCAGCGCGACCCGCCCGGTGGACCACCGGGGCATCCGGATCTGGCTGACCACGTCGAAGAAGAGGTCGCCGGCCGCACGCATGGCGGCGACCATGCGCGGCACCTCCCACCCGTCACCGGCGAAGATCGAGGCGACCAGCTCGCGCTGCGCGTCAGGGTCGCGGAAGGCGTCGTACGGCGGTTCCGCCTCGGCGAAGGTGAGAAAACCGTGCACGTACGGGCCGTCGCCCGCCGCGTAGACGGCTGCGCCCCGGCCCGGGCGGCTCCAGAGAACGGCCTCGTGCGAGAGGCCCTGATCGTTCGGCATCGTGAAACCCGCGAAGCAGTGGCCCAGGTACCGATGGAACTGTGTTTCCGGCCCGAAGGCAAGGCGCCGGGTGTTCGAGTGGAGCCCGTCCGCGCCGACGACGAGATCAAAGGTGCCGTGCGCCCCGCTGCGGAAGGTCACATCCACCCCGTACGGGCTCTGGTCGAGCGTCGCGATGCTGTCGTCGAACCGGAACTCGACGTCGTCGCGGACCGTGGCGTACAGGATCTCGGTGAGGTCACCCCGGCGCACCTCGACGTCCTCGTTCCCGATTCCGCCGATGACGACGTCGGGCTTGACCGAGGTGATCACGCCGCCGTCCGGATTGAGGAAGGTGATCCGCTGCGTGTCGATGTGAGCCTTCCGCAGCTCCGGCAAAACCCCCATTCGCCGTACGACCTCAAGCGCGGTCCCCCGGACGTCGATGGGATAGCCGCCGCCGCGAATCGTGCCCGCCTTCTCGACGACGGTGACGTCGAAGCCGTATCGCCGCAGCCAGTACGCCAGCGTGGGACCAGCGATACTCGCGCCGGAGATGAGTACCCTGCTCATGACCTACCTCCAAGATAGCTACCTGAAGTACCTAACTGAGGCAACTATATACCTAACTTAGGTATCGAAACGAGCATGATGACCGACACCACCGACGGCGGAGAGTTCGACCTGCTGACCGTGCTGCCCCGCCTGAGCCGGCTCGGCACGGTGATGAACCGAAGCCGGCTCATCGAACGCGCCACCGCGAACGCCGGCACCGACCTCGACCGCCCCGCGCTGTCGGTGCTGATCACGTTGCACACGGGCGACGGCCCGCTCCGGGTCGGCGAGATCGCCAAACGCATGCAGGTAGTGGGCCCGCACATCACCCGCCAGGTACACGAACTCGAACGGCTCGGCCTCGCCCGGCGGATCCCCGACCCCGTCGACCAGCGGGCCCGGCTGGTCGAACTCACCCCCGAGGGGGCTGCAGCGGTGGCCCGCTACATGCAAACAGTCCTCGACCTACTCGGCGACGTCCTCCACGACTGGTCCCCCGAAGACCGCCAGACCTTCGGCCGCCTCCTCGAACGCTTCGCCACCGACCTCACAGCCCGCCTCCAAACCCTCGACGAGGAATAACCCGGGGCTCAGGCCCTACTGCTGGCGTCGCGCCGTGTCCACATGGTCGTGCCGATGACGACGTAGGCGTCGTCCCATTGCCACCACCTCTCGGTCCCCTCGTCCTTCGGCTTGCTGAACGACAGGACCGTGCACGGCGGCAGCCGGGGCAGGTCGTACACGAGCTCCGGGCGGTCCGGCAAGTTGTGTTCTTCTCGCTCGAGGTACAGCTTCTCAACCCGCTCCGGTGACTTGTTCTGGATACGGACGACTCGTTCGGCGCCGGGCAACAGATCCCGCGCTCAGGGAACGAGCACGATCTTTCCCGTGACCTGACGGCTCTCAAGCAGGCGGTGCGCCTCCGCCGCCTGCTCGAGTGGCAACGTGGTGACCTCGGGGGAGATCGCACCACTGGAAAGCTGTCCGACGAGGGCGGCCACATCCGTGCGGAACCGGGCGGGGTCCTTCTTGACCGCCCCTTCCACGGTGTGCAGGACAAGCTTGGGACCGGGGGTGATCTTGGCGCGAGCGATGGCCGCGATCATTCGTCCCAGAGCTCGCGTTCGCGATCGCCCGGAGCCGGCGGCAAAGCTGAATCCGTAAGAAACCACCACACCGTCGCGGGCCGTGGCGCGGCGCGACCGTGCCAGCGACGGACCGCCGACCGAATCGAAGGTTGCCGCCACCGGCGCCGGCAGCGATGCCGCATCGGCAACCCACGTCGCCCCGAGTTCCTCCACGCGACCGCGGCGCGGCTGACTGGAAGTTCCGTACACCTTGACGTCGGCCGATCGTGCGATCTGAGTGAGCGCTGACCCTACGCCTCCCGCCGCACCGAGCACGAGAACCGCACTGCCGGGACGTGGCAGGGCCACGTGGTGAAACATCTGATGGGCGGTGAGGTAGTTGAGCAGAAGAGCGTCCAGAATCGCCGCATCAACACCTTGTGGCAGAGGCGCAACATGGGTCGCCGTCGCAAGCACGTGAGTGGCATAACCTCCCGTGCCGACCAGCGCGCCAACACGCTGCCCGACGGCGAACTCCGTGACCCCCGGCCCGGTGGCGAGCACCAGACCGACGACGTCGAAGCCCAAGACGTCCGGCACCTTCCCTGGGTTGAGCCCCAACCTGGTGGTGACGTCGTTGAAGGCGACCCCGACCGCCTCGGCGCGAATGAGGACCTGGCCGGCGCCGGGCGCCGGCACCACGCCGCTCTCGACCACCAGCTCCTCAGGGCCACCGGCGTGGCGCAGCCGGACCCTGGTCATGCTCTACTCACTCATACATGAGAAACTAGATGATAAAATCAAGTATTATGATCGAGGTGATGAGCCTCACTGATCCCGCAATGACTTGTGAGAGGCTAAGGTGCCGGTGATGCCGGAGCCCGAGGAGTTGGCGACCCAACTGCTTCATCAACTGATGACGCTGTCGGGAGAAGTCGCGGGCCGCATGCACGACGGGCTCGATCGGCTCGATCTGAACGAGCGCACCGCCAACCTGATCTGGCTCCTGAGCCCGGATGCAGAGCCACAACCGTTGCGCAAACTCGCCGCCCAGCTTCGCTGCGATCCGTCCAACCTCACTCTCATCAGCGCGAAACTGGAAGAACGCGGACTGGCCGAGCGACGCCCCCACCCCGAGGATCGACGTGGCCGGACATTGGTGCTGACCGCATCCGGTCGAGATGTCCGCGAGCAACTGATCGGCATGGTTGCTCAGCGCTCACCCCTGGGCGGCCTGAACACGGAAGAGCAACAGCGCCTGCAGGCGCTGCTCGCCAAAGCGCTCACCACGATGTAGGTGCCGGACCGCGGGTCAACGCTCGGCCGGCACAGGCCCGAAGCGCATTAGAGGCGGTCACCGCCCACTTGGACCCGACCGACGACCGCAACTATCACACCGGAGCAAACAGGACGGAGGCCCCGGTCCGCGCTTTCCGCGAGCTGGGGGCCGCCAATCCGTGGAGCTGGTGTCGGCTTGCTTGAACTCCGCCGACCAGCTGACACGGCTCCGCGACGGCGACGGCGACGGCGACGGCGACGGCGACGGCGACGGCGACGGCGACGGCGACGGCGACGCATTTTCCTAGCCGCCCGCTCACCGCTGGACTAACCTCTTAGCTAAGGAGGTCGCGATGTCTGACGCAGCTGCACAGTTCAACATCCATGACGCAAAGACAAATCTTTCGCGGATCATCGACCGCGTCGAACATGGCGAGGAGATCATCATCAGCCGGGCCGGCACACCGGTCGCCAAGGTCATCCCCCTGAACCGCACGGTCGACCGGGTCGGCCGAGGCAGCCTCGCCGGCCAACTCACCATGGCGGAGGACTGGGACTCCGCCGACGTGAACGAGGCCATCGCCCGAGACTTCGGACTGGCTTGATGAGCCTGCTCCTTGACACCCACATCGTGCTGTGGTGGCTGACGGACGACCCGACCCTCGCCGCCGACCTCAAGGACCGGCTGGACCATGAGCCAGACGTCTACGTCAGCGCCGCAACCATCTGGGAAGTAGCGATCAAGCAAGCCCTCGGCAAGCTCAAACCCGACGATCTCGCTGAACGTATACGCGACAGCGGCTTCCGTCACTTGGATATCACCGCCGCTCACAGCATCGCAGCGGGTCGCCTCCCCCTGCTCCACCGCGACCCGTTCGACCGAATGCTCATCGCCCAAGCAAAGTCAGAAGGCCTGACGCTGGTCACTCGTGACCCCGAAATCGCGAAGTACGACCTGGACATCCTCACGGCCTAGCCACCGAGCCAAGTAGGCGCCGTGACCCCTACCCGGCGCAACAGCCCGCACCTGGGTTCCACGGAGTTCGACCCCCTTGAGCAGGAATATCGAAACGCCGGAGACTCAGACGAGTGGGGGCCCGAGGGCCGTGGACCCCGCCGAGATTCGGCGGCGCTCCTGCGCTCGGCGACGACCGCCCCGACACCCGCCTGTCCGCCGAGAACGTCGCGGCCGTCGCCCTCCGGGAAGGCGAGTGAATGCGCGCACATCCCGACTACCGCGGTTCGGAGTGCGCTCAAAATTTGGCGTTCGTGTACTCGAGCACCTCGTCGGCCGTGCTGCTGAACGCGGGCACGCCGACCAGCTCGAAATCGACGACGCTGGGGTCGTCCGGCCGGAAGACCTCCAGCGTGAACAGCCGGCCGTCGGAGACGAAGTTCGCGTACACCGAGAGCGAGGAGTCCAGGCCCTCGGTTTAGAGCGTGAGCAATCCGCCCGGCGCAGAGCCGTCCTTGACCTCACCGAACATGGCCGGCGCGGCCCGTGCCTGCGCCGCACTCATGCCGAAACGCAGATCGCCGAGCCCCGTTCCGAGCATGATCGGCACTGTCAGGTCTGCCACACCTATCCCTCAGAAGTCGACGGCGCAGCACAAGGCGAAGATCGAGCGGGCAGCCAGAGCGACCACCCACAAAAGCGCATGCCACCCAGAAAACGCAAGTGACCGCACCGTCGGGCTTCAGGGGCTCGGCCCCCTGAGCAGACATACCGAGACGGCCCCCGGCTCGCGCTTTCCGCGAGCAGCGGGCCGCCAGCCGTGGAGGTGCTGTCGGCTTATTCGAACCCCGGCGGACGGGAGTACTCAACCCTCCGCGCGGCCCTCAGCGAGTCACACCCCGGCTGCCATGGGTGTTTGCCCTGACGTACGTCCAGGCGTACGCTCAAACGTACGTCGCACACCGGAGCCCGAGGAGTCACCATGAAGGTCCTGACAATCAGCGACGTCCGCAAGAACTTCGCAGCCGTCGTGGACATGGTGATCGACGACGCCGAAGAGTGCGTCATCCCTCGCGGTGGCGGCAAAGCGGTCGTGATCGTCTCGCTCGACGAGTGGAACGCAATGAAAGAGACGCTGCACGTGCTCGGCTCGACATCAAATGCTCGCCGCCTCTTGGAAAGCATCGCTCAGGCCGACGCCGGCCTACTTGAGGAACACCCTCTCCTCGACCCCGACGCACCCCCTGTCCCGGACGCCGGCAAGGAAGCAGCGTGAGCTTACGCGTCGTTTTCACGCCCAATGCATGGCAGGATTTCGACGGCTGGCTCAGCCGCGACATGAAGATGGCTCGGCGCATCAGCAAGCTGATCATCGACGTCCAGCGAAACCCACAGGGAACCGGCATCGGCAAGCCGGAGATGCTGAAAGGCCCACTGTCCGGCTGGTCTTCCCGCCGCATCAACGATGAGCACAGGCTGATCTACCGAGTCCGCGGCAATGACTTGGAAATCGCCGCCTGCCACGGCCACTACCTCGACAAGTAACAAGCGCCAAGACACGCAACGGCGCCGCAACCACCGCCGCGAGCACAATCACGGCGACGCGGGGCGTCCGGCCCCGGAGCAGGCATACCGAAACGGCCCCCTGCTCGCGCTTTCCGCGAGCAGGGGGCCGCCAATCCGTGGAGGTGCCGGGAATCGAACCCGGGTCCTTCGTCGCTTCGTCAGGGCTTCTCCGAGCGCAGCTCACTTTGTCTCTACTCGGCCCCGGGAATCATGTGAGCAAGTTCCTGTGACGGGCCCAGTCGCTGATTAGTCTCGCCGTGAGGTCCCCGCGACCGGGACCTGTTGGCCAACCTCCTAGCTGATGCCGGAAATCCGGGACGGAGGTACTCCCGGTCCGACAGACTCGCTACTCGCCTCAGGCGGCGAGAGCGAAGTCAGCGCGATTGGAATCGGCGCTTATTGGTTTCCGACGATCGATTCTCGAGACGACGTCGGCTTCCTCGGCTCGCTTCCCCTGTCTCCACATTCGAAGTCGAAACCAGTCACCCCCTGGTCAAAACGTAACTGTGCCATCCTACCTGACGCTGCAGGAACCGCCCAGCGCATTGCAGCCCGCCGGGCGGGCCTTGCCACGGCCGGTCTTCGATACCTGGTAGCCGAAGGACGCCTGCTGCCCCGGGGCCAGTGTGCCGCCGGTGAAGACGAGGCCGCTGCCCTGTTGATCGCCGCGCGCGTTCCAGGTGCCGCGCAGTTGCAGGTCGCGCTGGCCGGAGTGGCTGACGGTCACTTTCCACTGCACGGGGGTCCGGCCCTCGTTGACGACGCGTACGGCGGCCACGTAGCCCTCGTCCCAGCTCGCGCCGACCGACAGGGTGGCCTTGACGTCGGTTCGGGGCGGGGGCGGCGTGGTCTTCACCACGGGCGGGCGGGTCCTTTCCGGTGACCGGGAGTGCGTCGGCGCGGACGTGGAGGGAGCGGTGGACTTGCGGGGCGCACGTGAGGGCGTACGGGATGGGGTGGGGGAAACGGACGGCGGGGATGAAACCACCGGCGGGGCCGCGGCCGACGTGACCGGGGGCAGCACGAGCGTGGGGGCCTTGGACGCCTCGGCCGGGCCGACCGCGCGTACGGCGATCCAGACGACCAGGAGCACCAGGACGGCGACGGCGAAGCTCAGGACGAACCGGGCCGTGCCGAACACGCGCACGGAGTGCTTGGCAGCCAACTTTGCGACCCTCCCCAGGACCTGCGCCGGCTGAGCACGAAAGAGCCGGCGGGGAAGAGTACCTGTCAGCCCATGCCTTTGGCACGCCGGCCGAGGGCCCGGTTGATTTCCTTCTGCGCGTCGCGGCTGGCCAGGTCTTGCCGCTTGTCGTAGCTCTTTTTGCCCTTGGCCACGCCGATCTCGACCTTGGCGTAGCCGTTGTGGAAGTACACCTGCAGCGGCACCAGCGTCACGCCGTCGTCGCGCAGCTTGTTGCGCATCTTGGCGATCTCGTCGCGGTGCAGCAGGAGCTTGCGGACGCGCCGGGGCTCGTGGTTCGTCCAGGTGCCCTGGGTGTATTCGGGGATGTGCATCCCGTGGAGGAAGATCTCGCCGTCGTGCTCGTGGCCGAACGCGTCGACCAGCGAGGCCCGCCCGGCCCGCAACGACTTGACCTCTGTGCCGGTCAGCACGAGGCCCGCCTCGAACGTGTCGGAGATGGCGTAGTCGTGGTGGGCCTTGCGGTTGGAGGCGACGACCTTGCGACCCTGTTCGCGTGGCATGCCGCCGGACCTCCTATGAATGAGTGACTGAACCTCGCCATGCTACTAGGGGTTCAACACAGACAGGGCGGCAGATAATTCACCGGGTTGCGGGGCTCGCCGTTGAAGCGGGTCTCGAAGTGCAGGTGGTTGCCGGTGGAGGCGCCGGTCGTGCCGACGAGCCCGATCACCTCACCCCGGCGTACGTAGTCGCCGACGTCGGCCAGGAACGCCGATTGATGCCCGTAGCAGGTCTGGAAGCCGACGCCGCTGATTCGCCCGTGGCTGATGCAGGTGTACCGGCCGTACCCGCCGGCCCAGGAGGCGCGGATCACCCGGCCCGCGGCGGCGGCGCGGATGGGGGTGCCGCCGCCCGCCGCGATGTCCATGCCGGCGTGCAGTTGCCACACCCGGTAGTACGGGTCGAAGCGCCATCCGTAGTTGCTGGACTTCCAGCCGGCGACCGGCATTAGCAACCGGCCGCCCTCGTAACGGCCGTCGCCGGACCTGAGGGAGTAGCCGCGCAGGGCGGCCTGGATCCGGGCCTCCTCGGCCTTGGCCGCGCGGTAGCGGGCGAGCACTGCGGCGCGCTGGGAGTTGGCCACCCGGAGCGCGGCGGCTCGCGTCTCGGCCAGCTGGGCCAGGGCCGCGCGCGCCTGTTCGGCGGCTTTCTGGGCGTCGCGCGCGGCGGTGAGCCGGTCGCGCGCGGCCTCCTCGGCCTCCTCGGCGGCGCGCTTGGCGAGCCCGGCGCGGTCCTGTTCCGTACGGGCCTGGCGCCGGGCGTCGACCAGGACGGCGACTTCCCGCTGCTGCACGCGCATGATCTGGTCGACGATGCTGAGCCGGTCCATCATGTCGGCCGGGCCGCTGGCGTCGACCAGCACGTTGAGGCGCGCGATGTCGCTGCCCATGTAGCTCGCGGTGGCGATCTCGTCGACCCGGTCACGGGCGTCGGCGACCTGGTCGCGGGCCTTCTGGAAGCGGTCGGCGACCTCCTCGTACGCCTCCCGTGCCGCCTTGGCCCTGCGGTCGGCGCTCTTGTGGCCGGCCAGCGCCGCGGCGACCGCCCCGCGGGACATCGCGACTTTTTTCTGCGCCGAGGGCATGGCGGCGGTGGCCGTCTCGAGGCGCCGGGCGGCCGCGCGGGCGACGTCGGTGGCGTGCTCCAGGACGGCTTCGGCGCGCTGCACGGCCTGTCCGGCACGCTTGGCGTCGTCGTCCTTGGGGTCGGCCCGTACGGGGTGCGGCGCGATCAGCAGGGCTACGCAAAACAGCACAAGCGCACTTTTCCGGCTATGTCGGCTTTTTGACCACACGATAAGCACCGTAACCCGACCGTAGCGGCCGTATCCCCCAAAACGCCCAACGGCCGCATCCTCACAGGAAGGATGCGGCCGTGGCGTGAATTCAGCGGGAGGGCGTCAGACCTTGAGGTAGAAGCGCAGGGTGACCCACGCCGTGACGGCGCTGACCAGGGCGCCCACGCCGGCCAGCAGCGGCAGCATGAGCCACACGTTGCCGTTCTCGATCGGCGTGAGGATGGTCGTGAGCGCCTGCAGCTTGTTGTCGAACAGCACGATCTTGCTCACGAACAGGGCGACGAAGCCGAGGAGGGCGCCGATCAGACCGGCCACCACCGCCTCGAGCACGAACGGCGCCTGGATGAACCAGTTCGACGCGCCGACCAGCTTCATGACGGCGACCTCGCGGCGCTTGCTGTACGCGGCGACCTGGATCGTGTTTCCCACCAGGAGCAGCGCGGCCAACGCCATCACCCCCGCGACCACCAGCGCACCCACCTGGATGGCATTGAAGATGCTGAACACCTTGTCGAGCAGCGCACGCTGGTCGATGATGTCCTGAATGCCCTGCATGCCCTTCATCTGGTCGGTGAAGGTCTTGTAGGTCTCGGGGTTCTTCAGCTTCACCCGGAAGGATTCGGGCAGGCTGTTCGGGCCGACCGAGTTGACGAACTCGGGCGAGTCCTTCCACAGCTGCTTGAACCGCTCGAGCGCCTGCTCGCGAGTCTCGTACGTGCTGTTGGCGACCAGAGGGTTGGACGAGATCGCGCTGTCGATCTGCTGGCGCTGGCCGTCGGTGACGTCAGTGCGCAGGAAGATCGAGACCTCGATCTCGCCGTAGTAGTAGTTCTTCATCTGGTCGACCTGCATGTACAGCAGCACGCTCGCGCCCAGCATGGTCAGCGAGACCGACATGGTGATGATCATGGCGACCGTCATCGTGACGTTTCGCCACAGGCCCACCAGGACCTCGTTGAGGACGTACTTCAAGCGCATCGGGGGGTTCCTTCCGGGACTCCGCGCAGTTCTTCTTCAGTCGGGGGTAAAGGCGGAGCTCAGCCGTAGACGCCGCGAGCCTGGTCGCGAACGATGCGGCCACTTTCGATCTCGATGACGCGCCGGCGCATCTGGTTGACGATGTTGGAGTCGTGGGTGACCATCACGACCGTCGTGCCGGTCCGGTTGATCCGGTCCAGCAGCCGCATGATCTCGATCGACGTGTCGGGGTCGAGGTTTCCGGTGGGCTCGTCGGCCAGCAGGATCAGCGGGCGGTTGACGAACGCGCGAGCGACCGCGACACGCTGCTGCTCACCACCGGAGAGCTCGTGCGGGTAGCGGTGCTCCTTGCCGCCCAGGCCGACCAGCTCGAGAACCTCGGGCACGACCCGCCGGGACACGGCCTTGGTCTTGCCGATGACCTCCAGGGCGAAGGCCACGTTCTCGTACGCGGTGCGGTTGGGCAGCAGGCGGAAGTCCTGGAACACACAGCCGATCGAACGGCGGAAGTGGGGGATCTTCCAGGAGCGGATCGAGGTGACGTCCTTGGAGTTCACCATCACCCGGCCGCGCGTGGGCGCGACCTCGTGCAGCAGAAGCTTGATGATCGTGGACTTGCCGGAACCGGAGGGGCCGATGAAGAAGACGAACTCACCCTTCTCGATCCCGACGCTGACCTCGTCCAGCGACGGGCGAGACGCCTTGGGGTACGTCTTCGTCACGTTCTCGAGCTGAATCACGGGAACGGAGTCTACGCGGTGTAACGAAAACGCCAACCCCGCCGGGTCCGCCATTCTGCGCATGTGGTGAAGAAACCCGGCCGACGGGCGACGCCGGCCCACCGTTCGTCCGCGGGCCGTCGCCGTCCGTAGACGATCTTGCCGGGCGTTACGCCGAGGCGCTCTTCTCGGACTGCTTACGCCAGCGGATGCCGGCCTCGATGAACTCGTCGAGATCACCGTCGAAGACGTTCGAAGGGTTGCCCGTCTCCTGCTCAGTGCGCAGATCCTTGACCATCTGGTACGGGTGCAGGACGTACGAGCGCATCTGGTCGCCCCAGGATCCGGTGGTGTCCTGCTTGAGGCCGGCCATCTTCGCCTCCTCCTCCTGACGCTTCCGTTCGAGGAGCCGCGCCTGGAGCACGCGCATGGCCGAGGCCTTGTTCTGAAGCTGAGATTTCTCGTTCTGGCACGTGACGACGATCCCGGTCGGAATGTGCGTCAGGCGCACAGCGGAGTCCGTGGTGTTAACGCTCTGTCCACCAGGACCCGACGAACGGTAGACGTCGACGCGCAGCTCGTTCTCGGGAATGTCGATGTGGTCGGTCTGCTCCACCACGGGCATCACCTCGACCCCGGCGAAGCTGGTCTGACGGCGGCCCTGGTTGTCGAACGGGCTGATCCGCACCAGGCGGTGTGTGCCCGATTCCACACTCAAGGTCCCATAGGCGTACGGGACCTTCACCGCGAAGGTGGCCGACTTGAGCCCCGCTTCCTCGGCGTAGGACGTCTCGTAGACCTCGGTCGGGTAGCCGTGGCGCTCGGCCCAGCGCAGATACATCCGCATGAGCATCTCGGCGAAGTCGGCGGCGTCGACACCACCGGCGCCCGCCCGGATGGCCACCACGGCCTCGCGGGAGTCGTACTCCCCCGAGAGCAGGGTGCGGACTTCCATCTCCTCGATGGCCTTGGTGAGCGCGACGATCTCGTCACCCACCTCGTGCACCGAGTCCTCGTCGCCCTCGGCCTCGGCCATCTCCAGCAGCAGGCCGGCGTCGTCAAGCCGGGAACGGAGGCGCTCGATGCGGTTGATCTCACCGGAGACGTACGAGAGCCGGCTGTTGACCTCTTGGGCGCGGGCCTGGTCGTCCCAAAGGTCCGGCGCGGAGGCTTGTTCCTCGAGCTCCGCCTTGTCCCGCCGCAACTTGTCGACGTCCAGGACGTTCTCGATGTTGCGCAGGGTGGCGTCGAGGGTCTTGAGTTGCTCGGGATAGTCGGCAGCGGTCACGACAGTCAAGACTACGCCGCCCCGACCAGTTTGCTGGTCGGGGCGGGCACTGTGTCAGTCGTCAGCCGGTCGGAGCCGCCTTGAGCCAGCTGAGCGCGGCCTTGTGATAGGCGACGGCGAACTCGAGAGCCGCCGCGCCGTACGCGTCGCCTGCCTTCTTCGCCTCCTTGGCCTGTTCCTTGGCCATCGCCATGGCCTCGGAGTGGTATTCGCTGGCGCCGGTGTAAAGGGTCTGCAACTGGTTGCCGCTGTGTTGCTCCCCGAAGGCGACCCGCAGGGCGACCGGGTTGCGCAGCGCGTCCCGGCCCGCGGGTTCGGCCAGCCACCGGCTGAAGGCTCGTTTGCCGGCGGCGGTGATGGCGTAGGGCTGGCTGGATCTCGGGCCGGGCTTGCCGAGACGGACATAGCCCATTTCGGCGAGAACCGGCAATTCGCGGTAGACCTGGCTCCGCGTCATCGACCAGTATGGCCCGAGGCGGCGTTCGGCAGCCGCCATAAGCTGACCGCCGGTCATCGGCCCCTCGTGAAGCAGGCCGAGCAGAGCGGCAGCCGTGGGATTGATTTGAGAGTCGGGCATGCCTTCTAAGCTGCCACTTTGTCGCGCCGACGTCCAGGATTTCGCCCGATCCGTCCAGTTTGCGTCTCCACATACGACTGTCCCGCACGGACAGTCCGACCACGAGGGTCGAGACGGCGCGTTCTGCCAAGAATTTGGGTCTTGACCAGCTAAAATGGCCCTAGCCAAACGGTCAGACGGCGATGCCGGGCAGCAACAGGTCGAAAACCGGACAGACCACCCCTGCGGAACGCGTACGTTCCCAACAAATACGGCAATCGACTCCGTTTTACCCCGCCCGTGCCACTCAGGTCCCGTCAGCGACGTCAGAACCCGCGCGTACCCTGAGGCTCATGTCTTCCCAGGAGGTCGCACCCGAGCCGAGACCGGCCGCTGCCGTCTCGTCAAACGGGCTCCTGCTGGCTGCCCTCTCGCTGATCTGGATGGGCGCCATGCTCTGGTCGGCGCGCGCCACGATCACCGGCCGCGCCGACGCCGAGATGGAAGTGACCTCCACGGCGTACGCGTTGCCCGGCGCCATCTCGGCCTCGCTCGTCACCGGGTCCACCGTGGCCCTGGCGGCGCTGGCCCTGCTGAGCCGGCGGGTCGAGCCCGGCCCCGGCGCCCGGTTCGCCGTCGCCACCGGCAGCGGCCTGCTCATCGGCGTGCTCGGCGCGCTGACCATCGTCACGATCAACACCGAGGGCTGGCTGTACGCGGTGGTCGGCGGAACGGTGGCCGCGGCCGCGACGATCGGCGGGGCCCTGGCCGGGTTCCGCATCCCCCGGGTGGTGCACGCGGCCGGCTGGGCCTCGGTGGCCGTCTTCGTCGTCGGTTTCGTGGTAACCCTGTTCCAGGGTCCGCTGCTCGACGCGCTCAGCTCCGGCTCACCCGGCTCCCGCGCCAATGCCAACCAGTGGATCTCGTACGGGCAGGCCACGCTCAGCGGCCTCGTGGCGGGCGTGGTGTCCTATCGGGTACTGCGCCGCGAACGCCGCAACTCCGACGGGCTCGATGTGCCCTGGCCGCTGTACGGGCTCGCCGGCGCCGGAGCGGGCCTGCTGCTGGTGATCGGCGAGATCCTCACCCGTACGGCCGGGAACCGCGTGCTCGACCTGGCCGGCCGGGTCAGCGAGCTCGAGCTCGTGGTGCAGCAGATGCTCAGCGGCGCCCGGCTCAACAGCGGCCTCGTCATCCTGTTCGCCGGGGCGATCAGCGCGACGATCGCCGTGGGCCGCACGATCAGCCCAGCGCCGGAGGAAGAGGACGAACAGGCCCCCTCGGCCGCGTCCTAAAGCAGCTCGTCCAGCTCCGACACCGCGTACCACTCGAGCTCGTGGTCCTCGGCGCTGTCGACCGTGAACTGGGCGTCGGGATCGCCCGCGGCCGCCTCGTCGACCACCTCGGACGCCGCCGACACCGCCTCGGCCGCGTCCACGCCGTCCAGGTGGATCGAGGCAACTTCCTTGATCGACACCGGCTGCGGGAGCCGCACGGTGCTGGAGCCCAGCTCGACTTCGGAGCGGATCAGCGCCGTCGACGGCACGTCGGCCGAGACCACCACGCGCCGGCGCGGGGCCTCGGGGTCGAGACGCAGCAGGTGCAGAGCGTCCTGAGCGGCCCGGGTGAAGGCGACGTACTCCAGTTCCTCCTCGTCGCCCTCGGCATACCACTCCCGCAGCGCGGGGGTCACGGCGTGCGCCTCCAGCGGCCCGGAGCCCAGCTGCCCCTCGGCGCGCAGGGCCGTGAGCATCGGCACGGTGGCCGGCACGTAGACCCGGACCAGCTCGGTGATCGGCACGTCTCCTCCTGCGGTTGGACCGTCCCCGTAGTACACCGCCGAGGCGGCGCCGGGTAGGCCCATTCCACCAGTCGTGTCCGGATCGTGGCTCGCCGGGTTCAGCAGCCGCAGGCCGCCGGGGCCGCGAGGCCGGAGGCAACCGGGACGGCGCCGATCGCGACGGGCGCGACACGCGGGTCGGGCTCTTGTGCCACGTCACCGTCGGGAGTGCGTACGGGGAAACCCTCCCGGATCCAGTACTCGATGCCGCCGATCATCTCCTTGACCTGATAGCCCGCTCGCGACACGGCCAGCGCCGACCGGGTCGCGCCGTTGCAGCCCGGACCCCAGCAGTACGTCACCACGGGCACCGCCGGGTCGAGGAGTCCGGCCGCACGGGCGGGGACGTCGGCCGTCGGCAGGTGCACGGCCCCGGGAATGTGGGCCTGTTCCCACGCCGCCCGGGACCGGGAGTCGATCAGCACGAAGCCCGGCGCCCCGGAGGTCATGGCCGCGCGGACGTCCGCGACGTCGGTCTGGAAGGCGAGCAGCGCCTCGAAGAAGGAAGTCATGGCACATCACGCTAGGTGCGTGAACACGGTCGTTACATGGTCGTTCCCCGGCACATCTGGTGTACGACCGGGGAAAGGCGCTTCAATGGCCGCCATGACGACGGATTTCGCGCTCGACCGGACGGACTGGCAGTTGCTTACCGAACTGCAGAAGGACGGCCGCTCCTCGTTCGCCGAGCTGGCCCGCGCCGTCGCCATGTCCCCCAGCGCCGTCGCCGAGCGCATCCGGCGGCTCGAGGAAGCGGGCGTGATCGCGGGTTACCGGGCCGCGCTCGACCCGGAACGGCTCGGTCTGCGGGTGATGGCTTTCGTCCGCCTGCGCTACCCCACGGGCAACTATCGGCCGTTCCACGCGCTGCTCGAGTCGACGCCCGAGATCGTCGAGGCGCACCACGTCACCGGCGAGGACTGCTTCGTGCTCAAGGTGCTGACCCGCTCGATGCGCCACCTCGAGGAGGTGACGGGCCGCATCTCCGGCCTCGGCGCGGTCACCACCAGCGTGGTCTATTCGAGCCCGCTCACCGGGCGAGGCATCTCACCACCGCAGTGAAACGGTGGCAAACTCAGGCAGTCGAAGCGATACAGGAGGTACGACCATGGCCGAGCCACGTTTCCTCCCGCTGCCCGACGTCGCCACCGAACTGAACGTCTCGGAGTCGCAGGTTTATCACATGGTGCGCAGCGGCGAGCTGCCCGCGATCAAGATCGGCGGCCGTGGCCAGTGGCGCGTCGAGCGCGCCCGCCTCGAGCAGTACATCGAGGAGAAGTACGCCGAGACGGCCGCGTGGGTGGCGCAGAATCCGCTCAACGCGTCGGAGCCCGAGTAGCGCCCGCCCGCGCCACCCCCTCCTCCGCCGTCCGATTCATCCGTCTTCCCGCCTGGTTCAGATCGATCTCCGCCCGCGTTGACCCCTTAGCCGCGTGTTGCTCAGAATCCCTGTCACAGGCAAACGAAAGCAAACGCAAGGTCAACTCGAAGTGAGGCGGTGCGGCGATGTTAGGAACGCTCGAGGGCCCCCGGACTGTGATCACCCTCCGTCCCACCCCACGCTGCGAGCCACCCTTCGACGACGAGCTGGAGCCCACCGTCTGGGCCACCGCTCAGCAGCTCGCCCTCGACTGGCCGTCGACCCGCAAGCCGGGCGAGAAACGTGAGGAACAGCCGGCCCTGCCGCAGCGCTCCCCCATCGCGGGCGCCTCGGCCGACGCCAAGCTCGCCGTCCGCCGGTTCGTCCGGGCCTGCGTCGAGGTCTTCAACGGTCACCGTCCGGCCGCGCACCTGCGTCGCCTGGCGCGCCCGATGGAGGCCTCCGCGGTCGTGGCTCAGGGGATGGCGGCCGCCCACAGGGTGGCGGATGTGCGGCGGGGCCACCGCCGGAAACCGAGCCGGGTCGCGCCGGTCGCGGTCATTCACGTACGCCTGTGCGAGCCGCGCCCGGGCGCTGTCGAAGCCGCTGTGGCCCTGCTGACCGGGGAGCGCACATGGGCCCTGGCGCTGCGGCTGGAACTGCACGAGGACGCCTGGCGCGCGACGCTCCTGCGTCTGATCTGAACCACGGGCCGGACAGCAAACGGCCCGCCGGTGAGAACATCGCCGGCGGGCCGTTGAGAGCCCTGCTGTCAGGCCGCCCCGGGGGCGCCGTGGCAGCGCTTGTACTTCTTGCCCGAACCGCAGTAGCAGGGCGCGTTACGCGACGGCCCGTTGCTCTCGTGGCCGGTGGCCTGCGCCGACCGCCGGTTCGAGGTGTGGGCCGGACCGGCCGGCACCGGGGAACCGCCGGGGCCGATGCCCAGCGCCGGCGCCTGCTGCTGCTCGCGCTGGATCACCGGGGAACCCTCGCCGGCCTCGCCGTCGATGGCCGGAGCGGTGTACTGCAGGTTTTGCGGACGACGCTCGCCGCCGAGCCCCTTGGCCCGCACCGCGACACGGTCGGACTCGGTCTCGTTGCCGGCGTCGGTCATCACGCCGCCGGCGGGCAGGGGCACCGCCTTGCTCGGGTCGACGGTCACCGTGGGCTGCTCCTGAACCTGGACCTCCAGATTGAACAGGAACCCGACCGCCTCCTCCTTGATGCCCTCCATCATCTGGTTGAACATGTCGAAGCCCTCGCGCTGGTATTCCACCACCGGGTCGCGCTGGGCGTACGCCCGCAGGTTGATGCCTTCCTGCAGGTAGTCCATCTCGTAGAGGTGCTCGCGCCACTTGCGGTCGATGACGCTGAGCAGCACCTGACGCTCGAGCTCGCGCAGCGCCTCGGTGCCCAGTTCCTCCTCGCGGGCGGCGTACGCGTCTTGGGCGTCCTTCTTCAGCTGGGCGGTCAGGAATTCCTGGTCGAGGGCCTGCCGGTCGCCCCCGGACTCCTCGATGAGGTCGTCGATGGTGACCGTGACCGGGAAGAGCCGCTTGAGGTTGGTCCAGAGCTGGTCGAGGTCCCAGTCCTCGGCGTAGCCCTCGCTCGTCGCCGCCAGCACGTAATCGGCGACCACGTCGTCGATCATGGCTTGCACCTGGTCGTGCATGTCCTCGCCGTCGAGGACCCGCTTGCGCTCGGCGTAGATCACCTGGCGCTGCTTGTTCATGACCTCGTCGTACTTGAGGACGTTCTTGCGGATCTCGGCGTTCTGACCCTCGATCTGGGTCTGGGCGCTGCGGATCTGCCGCGTCACCATCTTGGACTCGATCGGCACGTCGTCGGGGATGTTGAACCGCTCCATGACGGCCTCGACGGCGCCGGCGCGGAACCGCTTCATCAGGTCGTCCTGCAGCGACAGGTAGAACCGGGACTCGCCCGGGTCGCCCTGCCGGCCGGAACGACCGCGCAGCTGGTTGTCGATGCGCCGGGAGTCGTGCCGCTCGGTGCCCAGGACGTAGAGGCCACCGGCCGCCTGCACCTCGGCCGCCTCAGCCTCGCAAGCCTCCTTCCACACCGGGAGGACCTCTTCGAGCGCCTTGGCGTACTCCTCGGGGTTCTCCACCGGGTCGAGGCCGCGCTGGGCGAGCTCGTTGGCCGCGAGGAAGTCGGGGTTGCCGCCGAGCAGGATGTCGGTGCCACGACCGGCCATGTTGGTGGCGACCGTGACGCCGCCCTTGCGGCCGGCCTGCGCGATGATCGTGGCTTCCTGCGCGTGGAACTTCGCGTTCAGCACGCTGTGCGGGATGCCGCGCCGGCGCAGCAGCGTCGAGAGGATCTCGGAGTTCTCGACCGAGACCGTGCCGACGAGGACGGGCTGGCCGGTGGCGTGCCGCTCGGCGATGTCCTCGATGACCGCGTCGAACTTGGCCTTCTCGGTCTTGTAGATGACGTCGGGGTGGTCGATGCGGATCATCGGCCGGTGGGTCGGGATGCTCACGACGCCGACCTTGTAGACCTTGTTGAACTCGCCGGCCTCGGTCTGCGCCGTACCGGTCATGCCGCCGAGCTTGTCGTAGAGCCGGAAGTAGTTCTGCAGCGTGATCGTGGCCAGCGTCTGGTTCTCCTGCTTGACCTCGACGCCTTCCTTAGCCTCGATGGCCTGGTGCATGCCCTCGTTGTAGCGGCGGCCGTGCAGGATGCGACCGGTGAACTCGTCGACGATGAGGACCTCGCCGTTCTCGTCGACGATGTAGTCCTTGTCGCGCTTGTAGAGCTCCTTGGCCTTGATGGCGTTGTTCAGGTAGCCCACCAGCGGCGTGTTCACCGACTCGTAGAGGTTGTCGATGCCGAGGCGGTCCTCGACCCGGGCGACACCGCGCTCGGTGATCGAGACGGTGCGCTTGGCCTCGTCGACCTCGTAGTCGCCCTCGCCGTCCTTGCCGCGCTGGAGCCGGCCCACGATGGAGGCGAACTCGCCGTACCACCGCTGCGAGTGCTCCGCCGGACCCGAGATGATCAGCGGGGTGCGCGCCTCGTCGATGAGGATCGAGTCGACCTCGTCGACGATCGCGAAGTTGTGCCCGCGCTGCACCAGCTCGTCCTTCGACCACGCCATGTTGTCGCGCAGGTAGTCGAAGCCGAACTCGTTGTTGGTGCCGTACGTGATGTCGCAGAGGTAGGCCTCGCGGTGCTCGGCGGCGGGCCGGTTCGGCAGGATCACGCCGACCGTGAGGCCGAGGAACACGTGCACCCGGCCGACCCACTCGGCGTCGCGCTGGGCGAGGTAGTCGTTGACCGTGATGATGTGCACGCCCTTGCCGCTCAACGCGTTGAGGTAGGCCGGGAACACACCGGTCAGGGTCTTGCCCTCACCGGTCTTCATCTCGGGAATGTTGCCGAAGTGCAGCGCCGCGCCGCCCATGAGCTGCACGTCGTAGGCTCGCTGGCCGAGCACCCGCTTGGCGCCCTCACGCGCCACGGCGAACGCCTCGGGCAGCAGCGAGTCGAGCGACTCGCCGTCCGCCACACGTTCCTTGAACTGCTGGGTGCACTCACGCAGCTCGTCATCGGTGAGGTCGACGTAGTCGTCCTCGATCGAATTGACCGCGTCCGCGATCGCTTTGAGCCGGCGCACCATACGGCCTTCGCCGGCACGTAGGACCTTTTCCAATATCGACACGGGTCAGCGCTCCCCTAGACAGTCTGCCGAACCATCGTAGGCACCCTTCGGCCGAAGCTGTGACCCGAGCCCTGGGTTAACCGCACAAATGGTGTGAAACTTCGCATCAAGTTCGCTCAGAGCGGAGGACTTCGGGCAGGATAAGCCGCGAGGAGAGAGGGCGTGACCATCGCACAGATCAACGGCACAGGGGTACGCCTCCGGGCGTTTCGCGCCGACGACGCCGACGCGCTCGCGGCCGGGTTCGACGATCCGATCTCGCAACGGTTCCTCCCCCAGATGCCACGACCCTTCACCACCGGACACGCCGAGCGCTACATCGCCGAGCGTGTCGCGGCCACCTTCGCCGAGGGCGGCGCGCTCTACGCGATCGCCGATCCGGACACCGACGAGCTGCTCGGCGGCATCGGGTTCGACAAGGTCGTCCCGTCCCGCCGGCAGGCCGAGGTGGGTTACTGGGTCGGCCCGTGGGCACGGCGGCGCGGGGTCGCCTCCGCCGCGTTGCGGGCCCTGAGCGCACACGCCCTGAGTCACGGGCTCGAACGCCTCGAACTGCTCACCCACTGGGACAACCCGGTCAGCCAACGAGTCGCGCTGGCGGCCGGTTACACCCGGGAGGGCGTACGCCGGGGCGCCGAGCCCGGCCGCGACGACAGCCGTGAGGACATGGTGGTCTTCACCCGCCTCGCCACCGACTCCGGCGAACCCGTGCCCCGGCTGCTGCCCGACCTGCCCGGCGCGGAGCTCACCGACGGGGTCGTACGGCTGCGCCCGCTCGGTCCGGGCGACACGGATTTCCTGGCCGAGCTGCTCGGCCAGCCGGACGTGGTGGCCACGAGCGTGCCGCCGGTCGCGCCGACACCGCAGCGCATCCGCCGGCGTTGCTTCCGGGCCGAGGCGCACTGGCTGGCCGGCACCCGCGCCGACCTGGTGATCGAGGACGCGGCGACCGGGGAGCCGGCCGGCGACATCGGCGTCTACTACGACGACCCGCACACGCAGCAGGCCATGATCGGCTACAGCATGCTGCCCGCGTACCGTGGGCGCGGTTTTCCCACCCGGGCCGCCCAGCTGGTGTCCCTGTGGGTCTTCGCCGAGACGGACGTGGTCCGGCTCATCGCGGGCGCCGTTCCGGGCAACGTGGGCTCGCAGCGGGTGCTGGAGAAGGCGGGCTTCCACAGAGAGGCTCTGCTGCGCTCGCGGCTGCCCGGCCCCGACGGGACGCGCAACGACGACGTGCAGTTCGTCCTCCTCGCCGAGGACCTCCTGACCGAAGGCCCTCGGCTTGATGGGTGACTAGCCCGTGGTCTCCAGCGACAGGATTCCGTAGTCGTAGCCGCGGCGACGGTAGACGACGCTCGGGCGGCCGCTGTCCTTGTCGAGGAAGAGATAGAAGTCGTGGCCGACGAGCTCCATCTGGAAGAGGGCGTCGTCGACGGTCATCGGGTCAGCGGGGTGCTCTTTTTCCCGCACGATCCGCCACGGCTGGTCCTCGTCGTGTTCCGCGAGGGCGGTGGCTACCGATGACGTTTCCTCGGCCGCCTGCGCGGCGAGGCTGAGGTCGGTGGGCAGGCCGGCGGTGGCCGCCGCCACCGAACGGGGCGTGTGCCGCCCCCGGTGCACCCGGCGCCGGTCGGCGGAACGCCGCAGCCGGCCGTCGAGCTTGGTGATGGCGCAGTCCAGGGCTGCGTAGAAGTCCTTGGCGCAGGCCTCGGCACGAATGACCGGGCCTCTCGTCATGACGGTGATCTCGACTCGCTGGCACTTGTCGGACTGGCGCGGATTGCGCTCATGGAACAGCTCGACGTCGGCCCGGATCAGTTTCTGGTCGTAACGCTCGACCTTGCTCAGCTTGTCGGCGACGTGTTCCCGGTAATGGTCGGGAACCTCTACGTTGCGGCCCTTGACGACAATGTCCACTCGTGACCTCCCCCAACGTTTCTGTTCTGCAGACGCCCCTGCGAGAGGGTGCTGGCGGGGGCGCCGAACTGCGACGCGTGAAGTACTGGCTTGCGGTGACGCCGGCTCACCGGGCGTTACCGATCGCGACTGAGACGACTCCTTTCCGGTGCGGCGGTTCGCGGAACGCTGCGCCTCCGGCTCAGGCGGGATGAGACGGCACTCATACCCTCGTCACCAAGACGCTAACGTGCCGATGCTCTCGCGTCACCCCTCGTTCGGGATACCAGATCCCCGACGTTCCACCTTTTCAGTACCCCCAGGTGGTAATACGTCGAAACCGACCGCGGATGATCTACGCAAAGGGGTGGCAGCAAGAACAGCAGCGCCTGCGACCTGCATCTTCGCCTCCTCGAGCCGACCCGTCGCCGCGGCCAGAGTAGCGCCGGTGGTGACGATGTCGTCGACTATCACCAGGGTGCCTCGTCGCGACTCGGCGCGCCACCGAACGCCGATTCGGGCCCGCCGAATTCGCAGGGAATCCTCAGCTGCGGCACGCCGACCGGCCACGCTCAGTGACGTAGAGTCAGGGCGGGGTAACGCTTCGAGCTGATGGCTGACGCCAGCGTCCCAACCGGCAGCGCGCAGGCGACGCACGGCTTGTGCGGCCAGTCGCCGCATATGGTCGCCGTGCCGTTCCCGCGCGGCTGCGGCGGTCGACGGCACGGGGACCAAGGCGACCGGTGTCCCGCGCGGGGCGAGCGCGGCCACCGCCGTGGCGAGCAGCGTGCCGAGTGGTCCGGCCAGCCGGTGACGCCCCTTTTCCTTGTAACCCAGCAGCACACCCCGCAGAGCGGTCTCGTACGTCCCCACGGCCACGCACCGGGGCATGCCGGGCGGCGGGGGCTCGGGGGCCGTACGGAAGGGTTTGAGGGCTTCCAGACCGGCGGCACAGCTCGCGCACACGCCGAACCTCAGCGGCACCCGTTCGGCCTCGCAACCGGCGCACGGGGCCGGGAGCACGAGGTCGGCGAGGTCACCGAGGAGTCCGGTCAAGCTGAGCCCGCTCAGTCCATGAAGAAGGGGGCCGTGGCGTCGACGCCGGGCTGCGGGGTCACGTCGGCCAGATGTTCCGGTCGCAACAGGACCGGCTCGCTGAGCACATCCCAGGCGTCGCCGCCGGCCACGTACCACTCCGAGGCCAGCCGCTCCGGATTGGTGGGAGTCGACGGGTACGCCGTCAAGTAGGTGACCGGTTCGGCGCCGATGTCGCCGAGGCGGGTCGTGGCGAGCGTTCCGTCCACCGTGACGTCGAGAACCGCGTACCGGTTGTTGGTCCGCATGCCCGCCACGGCCAGAGAGGACTCGCTGTTCCAGGCGGCCGCGGCCACCGTCTTGAGGTCGGGCGGGTGCACCCGCTCCGGATCGCTCAGGGTGATCTCGTCGCCGCTGGTGTTGAGCACCGCGCGGTAGAGCCTGTCCCCGCTGACCAGCACGACACGGTGACCGTCGGGGGCCACCGACAGGCTGGTGACCGGGCCTGGAGGGTTCGGCCAGTCGATCCGCCGGGCGGCGCCGCCGGTCGCGTCGAAGGTGTAGACCTGACCGCCCATGGTGATCAGGCCAACGGCCGCCGACGGCTCGTCCCCGTCGGGGGTCTGCGCCCACACCGGGGTGCCCAGGTCGCCGGTGAGCTTGCCCACCGGCTGCAGGTCGGCCATCTCACCCAGGGGCGCCTGGGCCACCCGCAGCTTGCGCGCGTCATCCGCGCCGGTCACCACGGCCAGGTAGGCCCGCGTCGAGGACGAGCTCAGAGCGGCCGAGGTGATGTTCTTGTTGGCGGCCGGCTTGATCACCGGCACCGGGTCGGAGGCGTGCGGCGAGTCCTTGAGCCGGCGGATCGACGAGCCGTAGAGCGCGAACCTCTCGGGCACATCGGCCAGCCGGTACGCCGCGTTGCTGTCCAAATAGGCGCCGTTCTCCGTGCTGACCGCGTCGTCGTGACCGATCTTGATCTCGATGACGCTCGTGGTCAGCGGCCGCATGGACCACTGCAGCTGCCGCCGCAGGCGGTCGAGGGCGCCGGGGTCGCTGCCCTGCGGCACGGCCTGCGCGTTGAGGCTGATCCGCAAGGTGTCGCCGCTGATGGTGACGTTGTCGGAGGCCTGCGTGCCCTGGGGCAGCGAGTTGACCGTGTCGTCGAGCCAGGCCGCCGGCGGACCGGTGAGCCAGTTCAGCACCGTCGTCGGCTGCTGCACGCTGGGCACGCTGAGCGGCATGTATCGCACGTCGGGCACCAGGCCGGTGTTCGCCGTGTTCCACCAGTAGATCGTGCGCGGCGAGTAGTACTCCTGCAGCGCCACGTCGGTCATCATCAGCATCTGCGGCGCCTCGAGAATGAACTGCCCGTCGCGGCCGGACACCGGGCCCACCCGCAGTGTGTACGACACCGAATCGCTCGGGGCGGCCGGTTCGAGCACGCCGTTGGCCTTGAGCGTGCCGACCACCTGGATCGTGATCGAGACCTCGGACTCGCCAGGGCTGTGCAGCGACGCCTCCGTCTCGCGGACCACCTTGATGTCGCTGCCCGACGGGAAACGGGCCGCCTTGTCGGGGGCGAGGAACGCCTTCATCCGGGCTGCTGCCGTCTCGGGGTCGCCCGCGGCGGCCTGCAAGTAGTTGCTGACCAGGGTCTTCGGCTCGCCGTTGTCCTCGCGGCGGGGCTGCACCGGCGGTTCGTCGGCGCCGCCGTTGGGCAGCACGCCGGAAGGGCCGTTGTCGACGATCGTCACGTCGCTCTCGTCGGGGATGCCACAGCCGCCGGCCATCAGAGTGGCCACCACGACAGCCGCGCAGAGCAGGCGCCTCATCACACCACCTCGGCCTGGGGCTCGGCGGACTCCGCGGGCATGCCGGCCGGCTCGTCGGGCCGGCCCGGCGCCCGGTCGCGCGGGATCAGCGGGAGCGGCGCCGCGAGCAGGCGATCGCCCGACCGTACGGGCAGGGTGAGCCGGAACTGGGCCCCCTCGCCCGGCGCGCCCCAGGCCTCGAGCCAGCCGCCGTGCAGCCGGGCGTCCTCAGCGCTGATCGACAGGCCCAGGCCGGTGCCGCCGGTCTGCCGGGCCCGTGACGGGTCGGCCCGCCAGAACCGGTTGAAGACCAGCCTTTCCTCGCCCGGCTTGAGCCCGATGCCGTGGTCGCGCACGGTGATCGCCACCGCGGCGTCGTCGCTGGCCAGCGTGACCCGCACCGGCTTGGCCTCGCCGTGCTCGACCGCGTTGCCGACCAGGTTGCGCAGCACCCGCTCGACCCGGCGCGGGTCGACCTCGGCGATCACGGGCTGGTCGGGAACGCGCAGCTCGATCTCGACACCCACGCGCTCGGCCAGGCCGGACAGCCGGTCGGCGACCCGCTCGACGATCGGCACCAGGTCGGTGTGCTCGGCGTCGAGCGCGGCGAACCCGGCGTCGAACCGGCTGATCTCGAGCAGGTCGGTGAGCAGGCTCTCGAACCTGTCCAGCTCGGCCTGCAACAGCTCGGCGCTGCGCGCGACGGCCGGATCGAACTCGTCGCGCTCGGCGAAGATCAGGTCGGCTGCCATGCGTACGGTGGTCAAAGGGGTCCGCAGCTCGTGGGAGACGTCGGACGTGAACCGGCGCTGCAGGCGGGACAGTTCCTCGAGGCGCACGATCTGGCGCTGCAGGTTGGCCGCCATCTGGTTGAACGAGGCGGCGAGCAGGGCCAGGTCGTCCTCGCCGTCGACCTTCATCCGCTGGTCGAGCAGGCCGGCCGACAGGCGCTGGGCGGTGCGCGCGGCCACGCGTACGGGGGTCACGACCAGCCGGGTGACCAGCCCCGCGATGACGCCGAGCATGAGGACCAGCGCGATGCCGGTGGCCAGCACCGTCGTCCGGATCTGGTTGGCCGCGCTGTCCTCGGTGGTGAGCGGCACCATGTAGTAGAGCTCGACGTGGCCGAAACTGGTCGGCACCGGTGAGCCCGTGATCAGGTATTTCGTCGTACGGTCGTTGACCCTCGCGGTGACGATCTGGCGCGCGACCTTGCCCTCGGCGGCCACGTCACGGATCAGTTCACGCGAGATCAGCTCGTCGGTGGGGATGTTGGGCGAGGTGACCGCGGCCAGCTCGGGATACTCCTCGGCGCGGATCGACACCACCGAGCCGCCGGACTCGGCCGGGTCGCCGTCGCCCAGCTGGTTGACGATCAGCGTGAACGTCTTGGGCAGCTGCGGGTCGCGAGCCTGCGGGTGGATGGTGAGCTGCTGTTCCGCGTACGCCACCCGGTTGCGCATCGAAACCTGCACCTCGTCCTGCGCTCGGCTCAGCAGGATCTTGGCGCTGCGATCGGCGATGAACCAGCCGAACGCGCCCACCAGCAGGCTGGACGCGACCAGGGTGAGCGCGACCACGCGCAGCTGCAGCGATCGCCGCCAGGCCCGGCGAGCCGGCGACGACCACACCTCGACCCGGCGCACGAGGACACGCCAGTATCGCCGCACGACCCGCAGGAAGCGGCGCAACGGGAGCGGAAGCCAAGCCGGAGCACGCATTACGCGGCAAGGTTAGCCCCTCGAACTCCTAACCGGTGCCCGCCTTGTAGCCGACCCCCCGGACGGTCAGGATGATCTCAGGGCGTTCCGGATCAGGCTCGATCTTGGCCCGCAGCCGCTGGACGTGCACGTTGACCAACCGCGTGTCGGCCGCGTGCCGGTAACCCCACACCTGCTCGAGCAGCACCTCGCGGGTGAAGACCTGACGCGGCTTGCGGGCCAGGGCCACCAGCAGGTCGAACTCGAGCGGCGTGAGCTTGACCTCTTCGCCGTCGCGCGACACGGTGTGCGCCGGGACGTCGATGGTGATCTGGTTGCCGGGCGGCCCGATGGTGAGCATCTCGGGGGCGGCGTCCTCACCGCGACGCAACCGGGCGCGCATCCGCGCCACCAGCTCCTTGGGCTTGAACGGCTTGACCACGTAATCGTCGGCGCCGGACTCGAGCCCCAGCACCACGTCGACGGTGTCGCTCTTGGCGGTCAGCATCACGATCGGAATGCCGGACTCGGCGCGGATCGCCCGGGCCACATCGATCCCGCTCATGCCCGGCAACATCAGATCGAGCAGGACGATGTCGGGCCGGCTCTCCCGGAAGGCGGCCAGTGCGCGCTCACCGTCGGCGACGAACGAAGGCAGGAAACCCTCACTCCGCAGGACGATGCCGAGCATCTCGGCCAGCGCTGGATCGTCATCGACGACGAGTACCCGGGCTCTCATGCGGTCCAATATTGCACTGTCCTCCCCAACACCATGTACCCCGGGGGCGATCTTGTGTAAATCACGACCAGCATAGGCGCAGAAAAACGGGCGGCCCCGTGCGGGACCGCCCGTTTTTGATCGGTCGTACGGGATCAGGCGCCGGGCCGGTCGAACTCCCCGGCCCGCACGCCGGCGATGAAGCCGGCCCAGTCCGCGTCGCCGAAAGCGAGCATCGGACCGGCGGCGTCCTTCGAGTCGCGCACCAGCACGGTTGACGGGACGTTGGCAACCTCGACGCAGTGGCCGGCGGCTCCGCTTCGAGTGCTCTTGCGCCAGGTGAGAGTGGCGTCCTGCATCGTGTGTCCCCTTCCAAGGATGAAATGCAGCTCCATTTCAGCTCACGAAGCGGTCAGGAGGCGCAGCGCTTCCTCCCTTTCAGCGATAACCGTTCGGCTGTCTTCTGCCGACAAGCAGCGTTCCCGCAGGTCAGACAGGGCGTCGCGATACACGTCGACCTCGGCCGCTTTCACCCGGAAGTGGCCCCCGGTCAGCCCCTCGCTGTGCACGACCGGAGCCCGGGTGCCCACCTCGAACTCCAGCACCATGAACGGCTCGGTCATGCCGGCGTGCGCACCGGCCGTGAAAGGAAGCACCAGAAGCTCGACGCTGGGCCGCTCGGACGCCTCGACCAGGCGCGCCAGCTGACGCCGCAGCACCTCGGGCCCGCCGACCTGACGGAAGAGCACCGCCTCGTCGATCACCAGCCGGAGCGTGGGCGGCGGTTCCCGGGTGAGCACGGCCTGCCGGGCCATCCGCAGGGCGAGCCGCCGCTGAATCGTCTCGGCCGCGCCGACATCGGCCCCGACCTCGATCACCGCCCGCGCGTACTCGTCGGTCTGCAGCAGCCCCGGAACGACCTGGGTCTCCCACTCGCTGATCAGCACGGCCTCGGCCTCGAGAGCCACATACTCGTCGTACGGGTCGGGCACTGACGACCGGTACGGCGTCCACCACGCCCTCGCCCGCGCCCGTCGCGCGAGGTCCCGCAGTCGTTGACGGTCCTCAACCCGTACGCCGTAGGCAGTGAGAAGACGATCGAGGTCGGGCTCGCTGATGCCGGTGTGCGCTGTCTCGATCCGGCTCAGCTTGCTCTCCGACCAGCCCAGGGCGGTGGCCACATCGGCCGCCCGGCGTTCCCCACGCAGGCGCCTGAGCTCGTTGCCGAGTTCACGTCTTGCCGTCGAGGTCGCCCTGGCCACGCGAACACCATAACGGCACAACGGTCGCAGGCTGCGGCCGGCGACGCACGGTATGTACTTACCCGCAGGTCAGAGGCCATGAAGTAATGGAACGGGACGACGGGTGCGGGGTGGCGGCAAACACCATCGGGCTGCTCGTGCGCAGCACCCCATCCCCCGGGGCGGTCACGCGCTCGGCCGGACCCGCTCGCGCGCCCGGCTCGGCCAATGCAGTCCCCTACGGACGGGTCGGCCGGGGCGGATCCAGGGATGCGGCACGGTCGTACGAGGTCAGGACGCATAGCGAACGGGACGACGAGCCTGAGCCCGCCGCCCCGTTCATCCCCCCGGTTTGGTACCGCGCGCGTCCGTGGGACCCCCCGATCACCAATGACGCTGCGTGTTTATAGATTCACACTCCGCACAGGCCGTGTCAAGCAAATCCGGAAATTTCCTATTTTGTGCGCTCGCCAGTGAGGGTGATGAGAGGCCCGGCGCGGAGGTGACCGAAGACAGGCCAAGCACACCCGGGCCCGAGTCCGCCTGTGACAGACCTGGCTGCCAGGCGGGGACTGCGGTGGCGGCCAGGCGGGCCCGTGCTGGTTGCCGGGCGGGGACTGCGGTGATGGTCAGCCGGGACCCGTGCTGGTTGCCGGGCGGGGACTGCAATGGTGGCCAGGCGGGACCCGTGCCGGCGGTCAGGCGGGGACGGCGGCTACGAAGAGCCGGCCCTGGCCCGCCACCTTGAGGCGACCGGCGTCTGCGGGGGCGTAGGCGGCCGTTCCGGGGGTCAGTTCGATCGGGGTGCCGTCGACGGCCTCGCCGACGAAGGTGTCGCCGGTCAGGCCGACGATGATGCGGGGGCCGGTGGCGGGGATCTCGGTGGGGGCGCCGGCGCCGTCCAGCTCGATTTTGAACAGCTGGAAGTCGGGGACCGGCACCTCCCACGTAGTGACGCCGGGGGCGATCTGCTCGCCGGGCAGGATCGGGTCGTTCAGGACCTCGAAGCGCAGCACGTTGAGGAGTTCGCCGACGTCGACGCGCTTGGGGGTGAGGCCGCCGCGGAGGACGTTGTCGCTGGCCGCCATCAGTTCGACGCCGAAGCCGTTCAGGTAGGCGTGCATGTTTCCGGCCGGCATCCAGATTGCTTCGCCGGGGGCCAGGCGGACGTGGTTGAGCAGCAGCGCCACCAGCACGCCGGGGTCGCCGGGGTAGTGGCCGGCCAGCTGGGACGCGAGCGGCGAGCGGTCCGAGGCGACGACGGCGTCGATCAAAGCCGTCCGGTCTTCCGACGGCCAGGTCAGCAGGGCCTGTACGGCCGTACGGAGGTCGCCGCCGCGCAGGGCCGTGACGACCGGGGCCAACGCGGGGACGCCGAGCGACTCGATCTCGTCGGCCGCGGCGGCGGGTGAGCGGAAACCGCACAGCGCCTCGAACGGTGTGATCGCAACCAGCATTTCGGGCTTGTGGTAGGCGTCGGTGTAGTTGCGCGGCAGGCTCGGGTCGGCTTCCTGACGGGCGAAGGCCAATTTCGCGTACGCGGGGTCGGGGTGTGCCTGCAGCGACAGCGGGGTCTCGGCGGCGAGCAGTTTGAGCAGGTACGGCAGGCGGGGGCCGAAAGACTCGAGGACAGGGCCGCCGAGCTGGCCCTTCGGGTCGTCGGCGATGAGCGCGTCCAGGCTGACCGGGCCGTCGGGGCCGTTCACCTGGGCCGGGTCGCCGGGGTGGGCGCCCAGCCACAGTTCGGCCTCGGGCTGCTCGGTGGGCGCGGGACGACCCTGCAGTTCGGCGAGGGCCGTACGGGAACCCCAGGCGTACGGGCGGACGGTCCCGGTCAGCGAATAGACGGTCATTTCAGCCTTTATCCGATTTGGGAAGGGAATGCTTCAGTGGGGCGAGGCAGGGGCGCCCGGCGCGGTAGTGGCATCGGACGGTGTGGAGGCGCCCGGAGCGGAGGCACCCGAGGCAGCAGCGCCTGAGGCAGCAGCGCCTGAGGTAGCCACGCCGGAGGAAGAGCCGCCCGAGGTGGAAGCGGCTGAGGCGGCTTCGGGACGGTAGATGTCGGGCTCGATGTAGATCACCCGGGCGATCGGCACGGCCTGGCGGATGCGCTTCTCGGTCTCGTCGATGTGGCGCGCCACCTCGTCGGCCCGTTCCGAACGCGGCACCGCGATCTTCGCCGCGACCAGCAGTTCCTCCGGCCCCAGGTGCAGCGTCTTCATATGGATTATCCGCTCCACGCCTTCGCCGGCCACGACGGCGCTCTCGATCTCGCGAACCACGTCGGGGCTCGCGCCCTCGCCGATCAGCAGGCTCTTGGTCTCGACGGCCAGCACGGCCGCGATCGCCACGAGCAGCAGGCCGATCGCCGCGGTGCCGATGCCGTCCCAGACGCCGTTGCCGGTGATCAGGGTGAGCGTGACGCCGAAGAGGGCGAAGACCAGGCCGAGCAGGGCGCCCGAGTCCTCCAGCAGCACCACCGGAAGCTCGGGGGCCTTGGCCCGCCGCACGAAGTCGACCCAGGAGGTCTTGCCGCGGGTGCGGTTCGACTCGCGGATGGCGGTGATGAACGAGTACGTCTCGAGGCCGATCGCGACCACCAGCACGAGCACGGGCACCCACTGCCAGCTCTCGATCGGGTGCGGATCCTGGATCTTGTGCCACGCCTCGTACAGCGCGAACAGGCCACCCAGGCTGAACAGCACGATCGAGACGATGAACGCGTACAGGTAACGCTCGCGGCCGAAGCCGAAGGGGTGCTCGGGGGTGGCGTGCCGCTTGGCCCGCTTGCCGCCGATCAGAAGCAGCAGCTGGTTGCCGGAGTCGGCCACCGAGTGGATCGACTCCGCCAGCATCGACGACGAGCTGGTCAGCAGCCAGGCGATGAACTTGGTGACCGCGATGCCGAGGTTGGCGCTCAACGCCGCCAGAATCGCCTTGGTGCCGCCTTCAGCGCTCATTTCCCCACTCCACAGTGACGTCCGGTGCGACGGGTCACTGCATTCCCTCGGGGAGCGGGTTCGAAAGCTCTTTCATCTCACTGATCGCGGGCACCGCCATGGGGTCGAGCCCGTGCGCCAGCGCGAGGTAGAGCGAGGCGAAGTCGGGCACCGCGGTGAGCGAGGCCAGGCGTTCGAGCGCGGAGCCACCCTCGGCGGTCAGCACGTCGCAGCGCACGCCCCGGCGCTCGGCCAGCGTCTGCACGGCATCGGCGCGACGCTCCTCCACGGCGACCGGCTCGTCCGCGTCGTCCTCGGGGTTGAGCCCGCCGTCGCGGAACAGCACCAGCCGCAGCCGGGTCGTGCCGGTCTCTTCGGCGTCGGGGTCGGCGAAGATGTCGCGTGACGACTCGGCCAGCCCGCCGAAGACGCCGTCGAGCAGGCCCACGCGGCCGCGGCCGGCCTCGCCCAGCGCGCCCGCCATCACCGGGTAGCGCGCGTTGGCGGCGAGGGTGTCGGCGAAGCGGCGGGCGGCCACCGTGGCCAGCGGCGACGAGCCCCAGACGATGGGGATCGAGCCGGCCAGGCCGAGCGCGAGCGTCTTGGCCGGGTTGACGAACGAGTCGGCGCCGGGGCGGCAGCGCTCGGCGTCGGCGTCGAGCCGGGTCGCGGTCTCGGCCAGGTCGGCCTCGTTGACCTTGACCAGGCCGATCGCGCGCGCGGCGAGCAGCACCGGCACGGCGAGACCCCATAGGCTGGCCCGGGCGGGCGCGCGGCGGGGCACCGGGAAGAACGGGGCCCGGGCACGAGCGGCCATGGCCTCGAGCTCGGAGCCGGCGTTGCCCACGGCGACCAGCCGGGCGCCGCGGCGGGCGGCTGCCTCGGCCGCGGCCAGCGCCTCGGGGCTGCGGCCGGAGGCCGAGACGGCGATGACCACATCGGCCGCGCCGACCCAGCCGGGCAGGCCGGGGCTGCGGTGACCGATGATCGGCACCGGGCAGCGCGGGCCGGCCACGGTCGACAGGATGCTGCCGGTCAGGCCGGCCGTGCCGATGCCGGCGACGACGACCGCGCGGGGGCGGCCCTCGTCGGCCAGCATGCTGAGATCGGTCTCGGCGGCCAGCGCGGCCGCCTCACGCACCTGGGCGCCCGCCGACGCCGTGGCGCGCAGCATGCCGCCCGGGTCGTTGGCCACCATCGACTTCTCGTCGTCGAGCAGGGACTCGTCGGCGTGCCGGTGCCCGGCCACGCCGGCGGCGCCCTCGAGCGGGCCTGCCCCGGCCATCAGGCCGCACCCCCGTCGGCGGACGGACGCGCCTCGTCGAGCAGCAGCACCGGGATGTCGTCGCGGACCTCGAAGACCCGCCCGCACTCGGTGCAGGTGAGGGTCTGCGCGTCGGCGTCGTGGGTGAGCGGCGCGTGATGCGTGTCCGGGCAGGCCAGGATGTCCAACAGTTGCGGATCGAGGGCCACCGAACGCTCCTTCGTCGATGAGACGGGCATTCGAGAACCGCCCGTCGCTTGGGAGGCTCAGCCTAACTGCGGACGATGGCCAGGACCTCGTCGCGCAGCGACGCCATGCGGTCCGGCTTCGCGGCCTCGACGTTCAGGCGCAGCAGGGGCTCGGTGTTGGAGGCGCGCAGGTTGAACCAGGCGCCGTCGGCCAGGGTGACGGTGAGCCCGTCGAGCTCGTCGAAGGTCGCGTCCGGGTACGCGGCCCGGACCTCGGCCACCCTGGTGGGGGCGTCGGCGACGGTCGAGTTGATCTCGCCGGACGCGCTGTAGCGCTCGTACTCCGCGGCGAACTCCGACAGCGGCCTCTCCTGACCGCCCAGCGCGGCCAGCACGTGCATCGCGGCCAGCATGCCGGTGTCGGCGAACCAGAAGTCGCGGAAGTAGTAGTGGGCCGAGTGCTCGCCGCCGAAGACCGCGTTCGTCCGGGCCATCTCGGCCTTGATGAACGAGTGGCCGACCCGGCTGCGTACGGGCGTGCCGCCGGCCTCCTTGATGATCTCGGGCACGGCGGCCGACGTGATCAGGTTGTGGATGACCGTGCTGCCCGGGAACTTGGCCAGCTCGCGCCGGGCGACCAGGGCGGTGACGGCCGAGGGCGAGACCGGGTCGCCGTTCTCGTCGATGAAGAAGCAGCGGTCGGCGTCGCCGTCGAACGCGATGCCGATGTCGGCGCCCTGCTCACGGATGGCGTTCTGCAGGTCGACCAGGTTGGCCGGGTCGAGCGGGTTGGCCTCGTGGTTGGGGAAGGAGCCGTCGAGCTCGAAGTAGAGCGGGACGATCTCGAGCGGCAGGGCGGGCAGCACCTGGTCACCCAGCACGGCGGGAACGGTGTAGCCACCCATGCCGTTGCCCGCGTCGACGATGACCTTGAGCGGCCGGATGCCCGACAGGTCGACCAGGGACCGCAGATGTTCCGCGTACGCCCCCAGCAGATCGCGCGTCTCGACCCGGACCGGGCCGTCGGCCTCGGCGTTCAGGTCGTCGAGCAGGGCCTGGGCCCGCTGCCGCACGATCGCGAGGCCGCTGTCCTGGCCGACCGGCTTGGCCCCGGCGCGGCACAGTTTGATGCCGTTGTACTGGGCGGGGTTGTGGCTGGCGGTGAACATGGCGCCGGGCAGGCCGAGCGAGCCGGACGCGTAGTAGAGCTCGTCGGTCGAGGCCAGACCGATGTTGATCACGGCGGCGCCGGCCGAGTTGGCGCCCCGGGCGAACGCGGCGGCCAGGCCGGGACCGGACTCGCGCATGTCGTGCGCGATGACGATCTCGTCGGCGTTGTCGCCGGACTCGCGCAGCATCTCGACGAACGCCGTGCCCAGAGCCCGGGCGACCGCCTCGTCGAACTGATCCGGCACGATGCCCCGGACGTCGTACGCCTTGACGATCTTGGACAGGTCAGACACTGCTCCCCCTAGGCCCTACTCACGCTGTTCGGGCCGAGAGTAGCGGAGCCGTGTCGTCGGCAAGGTGGCAACGACAAGGCGTCACTGTTACGTGATGCGATCGCGATGAACACTCCTGGCCGAACAGCGCTTGTCGGAAGGCGTGACGCGGGTCACGATGGGTGGGTCTGGAGGTGTCTCCTTGGCCAACCCGTGGCTCGCCCTCGACGCCGGCGCCGATCCCGTCGAGCGCATTCGGCAGGTCGGGCGCGCCCACGAGCGGTTCGTGACCGGTGAGACCAGTGCCGGTCCCCCCATCCGCTCGGTGGTGGCCGACTCGTGGAGACGCTCGGCGGTCGCCCTGCCGGGTCCCGACGCCACCGCCCCGATCGAGCTCAGCGACGCCGACCTGGAGTCCTACCGGGCGGCCCACCCGCTCGCCCGGGTCCTGCCGATCTTCCGCGACCTGCTCGGCGGGCTGGCCGAGGACGGGGAGCACCTGATGGCGGTCTGCGACGCGTACGGGCGTCTGCTCTGGGTGGAGGGCACGGCCAAGGTGCTGCGCGGGGCCGAGCAGATGAACTTCGTGCCCGGCGCCCGCTGGGACGAGGCGCACGCGGGCACCAACGCCCCCGGCACCTCCCTGGCCATCGACCACCCGCTGCAGATCTTCGCGACCGAGCATTTCAGCCGCTCGGTGCAGCGCTGGACGTGCGCGGCCGCCCCGATCCACGACCCGGCGACCGGCCGGCTGCTGGGCGCGATCGACGTGACCGGCGGCGATCATCTGGCCAACCCTCACAGCCTGGCCCTGGTACGGGCCACCGCGCTCGCCGCCGAGGCCTACCTGAGGGGCAGCCTGACCCCGGCCCCCACGGCGGGCTCGGTCGCCGCGCTGGGCCGCAACGAGGCCGTGCTGACCTTCGAGGGCCGCCGCTGGCGTCTCGGGCGCCGCCACTCCGAGCTGCTGGTGCTGCTGCTGGCCCACCCCGAGGGCAGCACGGGCGACGAGCTCGGCGTGGGCCTGTACGGGGACGACGCGAGCCCGGTGACGGTCCGCGCCGAGTTGTCGCGCCTGCGCCGCACGCTGGGGCCGGAGCTGATCGAGGCCCGGCCGTACAGGTTGCGGGCCGAGGTCGAGCCCGATTTCCGTACGGTCGTGCGGCTGCTCGAGCACGGCCGGGTGGCAGCGGCCCTGGAGGCGTACGGGGGACCGCTTCTGCCCTTCTCGGATGCCCCGGGCGTGGTCAGGCTCCGCCGGCTGGTGGACGACCGCCTGCGGGCCGCGTTGCTCAACACGCGCGATCGGGGCCCGCTGCAGACCTGGCTGCACTCGCCGTGGGGCGCGGACGACCTGCAGGTCTGGGAGGCCTACGCCCGCCTGCTCGCCCCCGCCGACCCGGCCCGGCCCCTGGCGCACGCCCGCATTCACGAGCTGCGGGCCGAATACGGGCTGCGCCCGTCGGCCTCGGAGGCGCCGAGAATGGCCAGGCGAAGCTGAGGCCATTTTCGGTGTCCCCGACACCGACCCCAAGGGGCGCAGACCTCGCGAGCCGGAGGGCGACGCCGGTGGGCACAGGGTTGCAACGTCTGTGCAACGTCCGCGTAACTAAGGTCGCCCGTACCCCAGAGGTACGGAGGCAGGCATGACCGTATATTCCGCGCCCGGAACCGACGGCGCCATCGTCAACTATGAGTCCCGTTACGACCACTTCATCGGCGGCGAGTACGTGCCGCCGGCGAAGGGCCAGTACTTCGCCAACCCCAGCCCCGTCACCGGCCAGGACTTCTGCGAGGTCGCGCGGGGCACCGCCGAGGACGTCGAGAAGGCGCTGGACGCCGCGCACGGCGCCGCCGACGCGTGGGGCCGCACCTCGACCACCGAGCGCGCGAACATCCTCAACAAGATCGCCGACCGGATGGAGGCGAACCTCGAGAAGCTGGCCGTCGCCGAGTGCTGGGAGAACGGCAAGCCGGTGCGCGAGACGCTGGCCGCCGACATCCCGCTGGCGATCGACCACTTCCGCTACTTCGCGGGCGCGATCCGCGCGCAGGAGGGCACGGCGGGCGAGCTCGACGACGACACCGTGGCCTATCACTTCCACGAGCCGCTCGGCGTGGTCGCGCAGATCATCCCGTGGAACTTCCCGATCCTGATGGCGGTCTGGAAGCTGGCCCCGGCGCTGGCCGCGGGCAACGCGGTCGTGCTCAAGCCGGCCGAGCAGACCCCGGCGTCGATCCACTACCTGATGTCGCTGATCGCGGACCTGATCCCGCCGGGCGTCCTCAACATCGTCAACGGGTTCGGCGTCGAGGCCGGCAAGCCGCTCGCCTCGTCCAACCGGGTCGCCAAGGTCGCCTTCACCGGCGAGACCACCACGGGCCGCCTGATCATGCAGTACGCGTCGGAGAACCTGATCCCGGTCACCCTCGAGCTGGGCGGCAAAAGCCCCAACATCTTCTTCGAGGACGTGAGCCGGCTCGACGACGACTTCTACGACAAGTCGCTCGAGGGCTTCTCGATGTTCGCGCTCAACCAGGGCGAGGTCTGCACCTGCCCGTCGCGCGCGCTCATCCAGCAGAGCATCTATCCCGACTTCCTGGCCGCGGGCGTCAAGCGGGTCGAGAACCTCAAGCAGGGCAACCCGCTCGACACCGACACCCAGGTCGGCGCGCAGGCCTCCAACGACCAGCTCGAGAAGATCCTGTCGTACCTGGACATCGGCCGGCAGGAGGGCGCCAAGGTGCTCACCGGCGGCGCGCGGGCCGACCTCGGGGGCAACCTGTCGGGCGGCTACTACGTGCAGCCGACGATCTTCGAGGGCAACAACGCGATGCGGGTCTTCCAGGAGGAGATCTTCGGGCCGGTCGTGTCGGTGACCTCGTTCGCGGACTACGCCGACGCCATCAAGATCGCCAACGACACCCTGTACGGCCTCGGGGCGGGCGTGTGGACCCGGGACATCAACACCGCGTACCGGGCGGGCCGCGCGATCAAGGCGGGCCGCGTGTGGACGAACTCGTACCATCTCTACCCCGCGCACGCCGCGTTCGGTGGTTACAAGCAGTCCGGCATCGGCCGCGAGAACCACAAGATGATGCTCGACCACTACCAGCAGACCAAGAACCTGCTCGTCTCGTACAGCCCCAAGGCGATGGGCTTCTTCTAGGCCATGGCCACTCGGGTAGACGTGACCCCCGCGGCGGCCGACCTGATGCGGCAGCTGCGGGGGCAGCACGGTCCGCTGATGTTCCACCAGTCCGGCGGGTGCTGCGACGGCAGCTCGCCGATGTGCTACCTGGAGGGCGAGTTCCGCACCGGCCAGTCCGACGTGCTGCTGGAATCCCTGCGGATCGACGGGGTGCCCGAGCCGATCACGTTCTGGATGTCGGCCTCGCAGTTCGAGCTCTGGAAGCACACGCACCTGACGGTGGACGTGGTCCGCGGGCGCGGTTCCGGCTTCTCGCTGGAGGCGCCCGAGGGCGTACGGTTCCTGATCCGCTCGCGCCTGCTCACCGAGCAGGAGCTCGCCGAATTGTCCTGATCGGAACCCATGAGGAGTCATTTGAAACGGGCCACAATCTGATCCCAACGCCGCCGTCATCCCGTATCAATGGGAGACGGCGGCGTTCGCGTCGCCCGTACGCGTCCCGTAGCCGACCCCCGAGGAAAGAGTGCTTCCCCCCTCCGCTCACCGACTCCTGACCGCCCTGCACGCCGCGGACCGCCGCGCAATGGCATTCGCTCGCCGGGCGCTCGCATCCGTCCGTTCCAGTGACCGGGAACCGGGTGACGTCTCCCCCGACCGTGCCGAATCCCGCCGGGAGGTGGCGATCCGCCGCTTCCGGGCGGCACTGTCGGCAGCCGGAAGGCACAGGGAGGCTTGGATGCGGTTGTCGCACGCCCGGAAGGCGGTTCTGCTCGGAGTGGTGCTGCTCGCCGTGGGCCTGACCGGACAGGCGTCGGCCGAGACGAAACTGCCCGAGGCCGGCAGCACGCCCCCGGCGCCGGTGGTCTCCGCCCCGGCCGCCCCATCCCCTTCTTCCTCCGCCAAGCCGAAACCCAAACCCAAGCCGACTTCGCGCAAGGCCGTCAATCCGCGCTTCGCCGGGCCCGCGGGCAGCCACGTCCTCACCGGCAGCAAGGGCGTCGCGCTCACCTTCGACGACGGGCCCGACCCGGCCGAGACGCCGAAACTGCTCATGCTGCTGGCCAAGCACCAGGTGAAGGCCACGTTCTGCCTGGTCGGCAGCAACGTGCAGCGGCACCCCGAACTGGTCCGGCAGATCGTCGCGGGTGGTCACACGCTCTGCAACCACACCTGGAACCACAGCCTGAAGCTGGGCAAGGACCCGGCGGCCAAGATCCGGGCCGACCTGGGGCGCACCAACGCGGCGATCCTCAAGGCGGCGCCCACGGCCAAGATCAAGTATTTCCGCGCCCCCGGCGGCAACTTCACGCCCCGGCTGGTGTGGGTGGCCGGGCAGATGAGGATGACCTCGATCTACTGGAAGGTCGACCCGCGCGACTGGAGCCACCGCAAGGGCGAGAGCAGCGCGGCGCACCAGGCCAAGGTGATCAAGAGCGTCACCCACCACTGCCGGCCCGGGGCGATCGTGCTGTCACACGACTACGCGCAGCCGGACACCATCGCGGCGTACCGCAAGCTCATCCCCTGGCTCAAGAAGCGTTACACGCTGGTGGCCCTGCCGTAGTCAGTGCGACGGCGGAATGACCCGCAGGTGGCCCCGGCGGCCGGTCTGGTGGCCGGGGATGCGTTCCTCGTCGTCCGTACGCGGGGGCGGCGCGGCCGGGCGGGCGGCCTCGCGCACGGCGTCGGCCAGGGCGACCAGGTCGTCGGTGGTGGGCGGCGGCGGGGCAAAATCGCCGTCGTGCCGGACCAGCTCCCAGCCTCGGGGGGCGGTGAGGCTGCGGGCGTGCGGCTCACAGAGGTCGTACGTGTGGGGTTCGGCGAAGGCCGCCAGGGGGCCGACGACCGCCGTGGAGTCGCTGTAGACGTAGGTCAGCGTGGCGACCGCCTGTCGGGGACAGCCGTTCCGGGAGCAACGCCGTGGTGACCTCACGGCGGCACGTTATCGCCCCGGACGCCCGCGTGGGCGCGGAAGCCTCGCGACACGCCGACCCACGATGCATCACGATTCGGTCATGCCGGCCCGACACGCCGCCCCCGATGGGGCGAATTAATGGCGTACGCCCCCGTTGGGGCGAATCAACAGCGCGGTAACAGGTCTGACGTCGTGTCACACCGTCGGAGGACTAGAGTTGCCGGGTGACCACCAGTTCCGAACGCCGCCGCACCGACCCTTCCCGGGCGGCGCGCAAGGCCGGGCCGGGGCATCCCGCACGCCGCGACCGGCACGGCCGGGGTCTGCGAGGCAGGCTGGTTCCGGCCACCGTTCCCCTGGCTCGCACCAAGGCCGAGGTCTTCGACGACCTGGTGCTGGACACCGTCGAGCAGCTCGAACGGCGCTATGCCAAGGAGCTGGCCGGTGTCGAGTTCGCCGTCGAGGACGTGCCGCCCGAGCTCAACGTCTACGACTCCGACGTGCTCGAGGACGGCGAGGTGCCGCTGGCCCGCCTGCTGCCCGGTCGCCCCGGCCGGCAGGAGCTCCCCCCACGCATCGTGCTTTACCGCCGGCCGCTGGAATTCCGGGCGATGGACCGTGAGGACCTCGCCGACCTCGTCCACGATGTGATCATCGAACAGGTCGCCAACCTGCTCGGAGTGGATCCCGACGAGCTGTCCTAGGCCACGCGACGCTTCAGCTTGCGACGCTCGCGCTCGGACAGTCCACCCCAGATGCCGAAGCGCTCGTCGTGCCCCAGCGCGTATTCCAGGCACTCGGCCTTGACCTCGCAGCGGCCGCAGATGCGCTTCGCCTCGCGCGTGGACCCACCCTTTTCCGGGAAGAAAGCTTCCGGATCAGTCTGCGAACACAGCGCCCGTTCCTGCCACTCGGGCGCGTCCCCGAGCAGGTCGACCCCTTCAACCTGCGCTTCCATCGGCGTGCCTCCCAATTTCCGCGCCGGCAGCAGTGCCGGCGCTGACCCCCCACGCACGCAGCGTGTTATTTGTGAGCAGAATTCGCATTCACGACTTCCTCACTCACAACCCCACCGAAATTACACGCGTGTAAGACGTGCGTCGTCAAGCCGAACCTGATAAATAGGCCCGTTTCCCCGGCGCGCCTTCGGCGCGTCGTGGTCCCGTTCCAGCCATATCTCTCCGGGGCACCGGAAAGTAACGCAGCCCGGCCCGGTTGCGTCCAATTTAACCCGATTTGTGATCTAGCGTCGACCGTAGGTTGTCGTCCGCTCCACGGCCGGGCGACCTGCGGCCGCGGCCAGCTCCTTCAGCTCGGCCACCGTACGAGCCGAACCGTGCTCGGAACCCGCCATGCGCGAGATCGTTTCCTCCATCAGGGTGCCGCCCAGATCGTTGCAGCCGCCGTTGAGCATGACCTGAGTGCCCTCGTCGCCCAGTTTCACCCAGGAGCACTGAATGTTGTCGATACGCCCGTGCAGCAGGACCCGGGCCATGGCGTGCACGACCCGGTTCTCGCGCCAGCTGGCGCCGTTGCGGGCGATGCCGGCCAAATAGATCGGGGCGTTGGTGTGGATGAACGGCAGCGCCACGAACTCGGTGAAACCACCCGTACGGTCCTGGATGCCGGCCAGCACCCGGAAGTGGCCGAGCCACTGACGCGGGTGGTCGACGTGTCCGTACATCATGGTCGAGCTCGACCGGATGCCCAGCTCGTGCGCCGTGCTGACCACGTCGACCCAGGCACTGGCCGGGAGCTTGCCCTTGGTCAGGACCCAGCGCACCTCGTCGTCGAGGATCTCGGCCGCGGTGCCGGGGATGGTGCCGAGCCCGGCCTCCTTCAGTTCGGCGAGCCAGTCGCGTACGGGGACGCCGGCCTTGGCCGCGGCGGTGACGATCTCCATCGGCGAGTACGCGTGGACGTGCATGCCGGGGACGCGCTGCTTGACGGCGCGCACCAGATCGGCGTACGCGGTCACGGGCATCTTGGGGTCGATGCCGCCCTGCATGCAGACCTCGGAAGCGCCGTCCTGCCAGGCCTGCTCGGCGCGATCGGCCACCTGCTCGACGGAGAGACGGTAGGCGTCGGCATCGTTCTCACGCTGGGCGAACGCGCAGAACCGGCAGCCGACGTAGCAGACGTTGGTGAAGTTGATGTTCCGGTTCACCACGTACGTGATGTCGTCGCCGTTGACCTCTTTACGCAGGTCGTCGGCGATGCGGGCGAGCTCGTCGAGGGTCTCGCCGTCGGCGTTGAAGAGCGCCATCGCGGCGTCCTCGTTCTGCTTCTCCAGCAGCGCGGCCGGGTTCTCCGAGGCGAGCTTGAGGCCCTTTATCGCGTCCGCCTCGATCCTGCGGGGCGCCTCGGTCGTGATGTGCGCAGCCACCTCGTCCCAGTCGCCGTAGACGTGGTCGAAATCGGACCGCCGGTCGCCCGTACGGCCCTCGGTGTCGATCGTCGCGAAAAGATCGGTGCGGCCCGACCCGTACGCCTCGTCGGGCTCCTGCCACGGCCGGCCCACCACCTCGGCGTCCTCGCGGGCCAGCCCGTCAGGACGGGCCAGCGCGGCCACATGGGCCGCCAGACGCGGGTCGAGCCAGCCCTCGGCGCCACGGCGCACGTACTCCGGATAGATCGTCAGGCGTTCCCGCAGCTCGAAGCCCGCCTCGGCGGACCGCTCGCGGAGCAGGTCGATCTGGGGCCACGGGCGTTCCGGATTGACGTGGTCAGGGGTGACCGGCGAGACGCCGCCCCAGTCGTCGATGCCCGCGCGCAGCAGCAGCGCGAACTCGGCGTCGATAAGGTTGGGCGGGGCCTGCAGCCGGGCCCGCGGACCCATGATGATGCGGCCCACGGCCACCGTCGCGGCCAGTTCCCGCAGCTCGGCGTCGGGCATGCCGCGCATCGCCGTGTCCGGCTTGGCGCGGAAGTTCTGGATGATGACCTCTTGGACGTGGCCGAACTCGCGGGCGGTGCGGCGCATCGCGAACAGCGCGTCGACCCGCTCGGCCGGGGTCTCGCCGATGCCGATGAGGATGCCCGTGGTGAACGGCACACCCACCCGGCCCGCGTCGTCGAGCACCCGCAGGCGGACGGCGGGCTCCTTGTCGGGCGAGCCGTAATGCGGGCCACCCGGCTCCGACCAGAGCCGGGTCGCCGTGGTCTCGAGCATCATGCCCATGCTGGGGGCGACCGGCTTGAGGCGCTGCAGCTCGGCCCAGCTCATCACGCCCGGGTTGAGATGGGGCAGCAGGCCGGTTTCCTCGAGCACGGCGATCGCGCAGGCGCGCACGTAGTCGAGGGTGGAGTCGTAACCGCGCTCGTCGAGCCACTGCCGGGCCGCGGGCCAGCGTTCCTCGGGGCGGTCGCCCAGCGTGAACAGCGCTTCCTTGCAGCCCTGGGCGGCGCCCTGGCGGGCGATCTCGAGCACCTCGTCGCGCTCGAGGAACGCGGCGGGCAGCCGATGCGGCACCGTCGCGAACGTGCAGTAGTGACACCTGTCCTGACAGAGCCGGGTCAGGGGGATGAAAACCTTGCGCGAGTACGTGACCACGCCCGGCCGCCCGGCCTCACGCAGACCCGCGTCGCGGACCCGGCCGGCGATCGTCAGCAACTCGTCGAACTGGTCGCCGGTAGCGGCCAGCAGAGCCGTCGCCTCCCCGGCGTCGACCGCCTTGCCGTCGGCGGCGCGGCGCAGGGCGCGCCGGATGCTCGCTTCTGTGGGCCCGTTTCCGACCGTGTTGACCTCTGCCACCCCAGCAGCCTAGGCCGGAAACCGCGCGGTTGCCCCGGGCGTACCGGGGCAACCGCAGTGGCATAGGACACGGACCGGCGGCGCGGCGGATCAGCGGCGCGGCGGATCCTCGTCGGCCGGGCCGAAGCCGGGGCGGTCGTCCGAGATCTTCTCGGTGCGGTCGTCGCCGGACGGGGCCGTGCCGGGCGGGGGCGTGCCGAACGAGTTCCCGCCAGGCACAGCCTGGGTCGGCTCCGCGAAGTTCGGGAAGGCAGTCGTGGGAGCCGGGTGCGGCGTGTACGGGCCGGGCGCGCCGGAGACGGGCGGCGCGGGCGGGGCCGACGCGGGCATCGGCACAGCCGGTTGGTTCCAGGCCGGCGGCTGACCGGGCTGACCCTGCGGCGCCTGGCCGGGCTGGGGCTGACCCTGCGGCGGCTGGCCGGGCTGGGGCTGACCCTGCGGCGGCTGGCCGTACTGCGGGGGCTGCCCAAATCCCTGCGGCGGCGGGTAGGCGCCCGGGGCGAAACCGGGCTGCTGCGGCGGCTGGCCGTAACCCGGCTGACCGGGGTAGGTGCCCGGCTGACCGTAGGCGGGCTGGCCGTAGACACCCGGCTGTTGCTGGGGCTTGGGCACCTGGAACAGGCCCTGCCAGAGGCGGAACACCGCGTACGCCGTCACGCCGAACACGGCCAGCCAGGCCGCGCGCACCAGAAGCTCCTCGAACGCGACCCGGGCGCCGTTGTTGCTCGCGTGGTTGATCAGGCCGATCAGCAACCCGAAGAGCAGGCCGAAGAGCGCCATCACCGCGTACTCGACGACGGCGATCAGCGTGATCAGCGCGGCCTTGGGGTGGCGCGGCTGCACCAGCACGGCCAGCAGCACGGCGGCGAGCGGCATGAACACGGTCGCCGTGTTGATGAAGCCGTAGAAGCTGTCCTGCGTGCGGTAACCGAACTGGTTCTCCCCGTCGGGGATCAGCCGGATGACGGCCACGAAGAGCAGCAGGGCGGGCGCGCCGACAAGCGCGTACGCCGCGAGATCGCGCAGCGGGCGGAGGAACTGCCCCGCCGGTTTACCCTCGCCCGGCACGGGCTGCGGTTGGCTGGTCACGGACATTCTCCCTGGCGACGGTGGGTAATTCCGGCCAAGGGTAGTCGGCTGACGCACGGGTTCGGACACCCGGCGGCGTGTTGTGTCATACGGGTGCGGGAGGATGACCGCATGCGGATCGTGGTCCTCTCCGGTGGCATCGGCGGCGCGAAGTTCCTGGCCGGCGTGCGCGCGCACGCCCGCGGCCTGGGCGCCGAGGTCACCGCCGTGGTCAATGTCGGTGACGACGTGCGCATGCACGGCCTGCAGATCTGCCCCGACCTCGACAGCGTCATGTACACACTGGGCGGCGCGCACGACCCCGAGCGCGGGTGGGGCAGGGTCGGCGAAAGCTGGGTGGTGAAGGAGGAACTGGCCGCCTACGGCGCCGAGCCGTCGTGGTTCGGCCTGGGCGACAAAGACACCGCCACCCATCTCGTACGCACCCGGATGCTCGCCGCCGGCTATCCGTTGTCGCAGGTCACGGCGGCTCTGTGCGCCCGCTGGCAGCCAGGTGTGACGCTGCTGCCGGCCACCGACGACCGGCTCGAGACCCACGTGGTGGTCGACGTCGACGGCGAACGCAAGGCGATCCACTTCCAGGAGTGGTGGGTCCGTTATCGCGGCGACCTGCCGACCCATCGGTTCGTCTTCGTCGGCGCGGACGCGGCCGAACCGGCGCCGGGGGTGCTCGAGGCGATCGCGGGGGCCGACGTGGTGCTGGTCGCGCCGAGCAACCCGGTGGTCAGCATCGCCCCGATCCTGGCCGTCAGCGCCATCCGGGACGCGATAGCCACCGGCCCCGCCCCCGTGGTGGGCGTCTCCCCCATCATCGGCGACTCGCCCATCCGCGGCATGGCCGACAAGTGCCTGGCCACGCTGGGGGTCGAGGTCACCGCGGCCGGGGTCGGCGGGCTCTACGCGGCCCGGGGGAACGGCGGCGTTCTCGACGGCTGGCTGGTCGACACGTCCGACGCCGGTGTCACCGTTCCCGGCGTCGAGACCCGCGCGGTCCCGCTGTGGATGAGCTCCGAGGAGGCGACGGCCCAGATGGTGAAGGACGCCGTGGCCCTGGCCGGTCTCGCCTGAGCTGTGTCCGGCACGGCTGTGGGGTTGTGTCCGGCCTGGCTTTCGGGTTGTGCCAGACGCGGCTCTCGGGCTGTTCGGCCTGGCTTTCGGGTTGTGCCAGACGCGGCTCTCGGGCTGTTCGGCGTGGCTTTCGGGTTGTGCCAGGCATGGCTCTCGGGCTTTGACCAGCGCGGCTTTCAGGTTTCAGCCGGCGCGGCATGGGGGCTGTGATCCGGGCGACCCTCGCCGGGGGCGGCCCGGCGGGGCAGAGTGGTCGTCGTTGCCGGTGGTGGTGGCGTAGGCGTCGGGCAGTGGTCCGGCGCCGCGAGGTGGGGCTGCAGAGGGGACGACAAGTGGAGGACGGGCTGGAGATCCTGCCGGTGCGCGGGATCGGGCACATCGTGGCCGGGGACGACCTGGCCGAGCTGATCACCGCGGCCGCGCCGTGGCTCGCCGACGGCGACGTGCTCGTGGTCACCAGCAAGATCGTGTCGAAGGCCGAGGGGCGGCTGGTCGAGGTCCCCGCCGACGGGCCCGAGCGTGAGCAGGCGCGCCGCGAGGTGCTGGCCGGCGAGACCGCGCGGGTGGTCGCGCGGCGCGGGCCGACCACCATCGTGCAGACCCACCACGGGTTCGTCATGGCGGCGGCCGGCATCGACGCCTCCAACGTCGACAAGACCCACCTCGTGCTGCTGCCCTCCGACCCCGACGCGTCGGCCCGGCAGTTGCGCGCCGACTTCCGCGCCCGCGGGCTGGACGTGGGCGTCATCATCTCCGACACGATGGGCCGGGCCTGGCGCAACGGGCTGACCGACGTCGCCCTGGGCGCGGCCGGCATCGAGCCGATCCGTGATCACCGGGGCGAGACCGACCCGTACGGGAATGAATTGGAGATCACCCAGATGGCGGTGATCGACGAGCTGGCCGCGGCGGGTGAGCTGGTCAAGGGCAAGTGCGACCAGGTGCCGGTGGCCGTGGTACGGGGCTACCCGCGCGCGGGCGTCCGCGACTCGGACGGCGCGTCGGTGCTGCTGCGCGACGCCGGGTCCGACATGTTCAGCCTGGGCACGGCCGAGGCCCGCGCGCTCGGCCTGCGCGAGGCGGCACAGTTGCCCGACGGGGCCCTTCCCGGCCGACCGGTCGATCCGGCCGCCGTCGACAGGGCCGCTGCCACCGTCGCCGGCCTGCTCTCCCCCGCCCTCACCGTCACCGCGGCCGAGGTCGTGGACGGCAGCGGCGCCACCGCGGCCCTGCACCTGACCACCCGGGACACCACTCCACCCGGGCTGATGCGGCTCGGCGCCGACGCGCACCGGTTGCGGGCCGCGCTGGCCGCCGAGTCGATCGTCACGCTGTCGCTGCCCCACGAGGACGGCCTCCGCCTTGAGCTCTCCGGAAACTGAGGTCCCGTGAAAGAACTGCACGCCGACGCCGTACGGGTGCTGACCGGCTGGACGCCGACGTCGGAGGACGCCGGCCAGGCCCGTGAGCAGACCCTGGCCCTGCTGGCCGCCGGGCCGGTCGCCATGACCCGCGCCCACCGGGCCGGGCATGTCACGGCCAGCTCGCTGATCGTGGACGGCGACGGGCGAATTCTGCTCTGCCTGCACGGGCGGCTGCGGAAGTGGATGCAGCTCGGCGGTCACTGCGAGGCGGGGGACGCGACCCTGGCGGCCGCTGCGCTGCGGGAGGCCACCGAGGAGTCCGGCATCCCGGGGCTCGTCCTCGACGAGGCGCCGATCGACATCGACATCCACGACGTAAGGTGCGGCGCGGCCGACGGCGTCCCGGCGACGCCGTCGGTCCACTATGACGTGCGGTTCCTGCTGCGCTGCCCGCCGGGCGCGCGTGAACGGATCAGCGCGGAGTCGGCCGAGCTGGGCTGGTTCTCCCCCGACGCCCTGCCCAGCCCGCTGGCATCGGGCACGATCAAGCAGATCGCCCCGGCGCTGGCCCGCCTCTGACCGCGCCGGCGCCTCGCTCCGCGGACCCAGCGGCACCCGAGGGCAGGCGGCTTGCTCCACCGCCCATGCCGCTCTGCTCGTTTCTGCCGCTCTGCTCGCGCCGGCGCCGGCGCGGCTCGATCGCTTCGGCGCCGGCGCGCTCCCGGCTATACGTAACCGTGCTGGCCCAGCTCTTTGAGCTCGTCGACCAGGCTCTTGACCTCTTGCGCGCGCTCGCGCGGGATCACCAGGACGGCGTCCGGCGTGTCGACGATGACCAGGTCGCGCACGCCCATGGCGGCGACGAGACGGCCCTCGGTCGGCACGACGACCAGGCCCTCGGTGTCGCGCAGCAGAACGCCCGCCTTCTGCTCGACGTCGCGGCCCACCACCACGTTCCCGGAGGGGTCGGCCGTCAGCACCTCGCCCAGCGTGTGGAAGTCGCCGACGTCGTTCCAGCCGAAGTCGCCGCGGACCGTGCCGACCCGCCCGGCCGCGGCCGCGCCCTCCATGACGGCGTAGTCGACCGAGATGCGCGGCAGGGTCGGCCAGACCTCGCCGAGCACTTCCTCGCGGGCGGACGTTTCCCAGGCCTGGGCGATGCGCGAGACACCCGCCGCGAGCTGGGGCTGCTGACGCGCCAGCTCGGCCAGGAACGCATCGGCCCGCCAGACGAACATGCCGGCGTTCCACAGGTAGTTGCCCGATTTCACGTAGCCCTCGGCCACGTCGTACGTGGGCTTCTCCTTGAACTCCTCGACGGCGAGGACCGGGCTGTCGCCGATCGCGCCGCCGCACTGGAGGTATCCGTAACCCGTCTCCGGGCGGGTCGGGGTGATGCCGAGGGTCATCAGCAGACCCTGGCGGGCGCCCTCCATCGCCGTACGGATGACCTTGGTGAAGTTTTCCTTCTCGGCGATCAGGTGGTCGGACGCGAACGAGCCCATGATCGCCTCGGGGTCACGCCGGGCGATCACGGCGGCGGCCAGGGCAATCGCCGCGCAAGAGTCCCGCGGCGACGGCTCGACCAGCACGTTCGCGTCGGGAATTGCCTCGAGCTGCCGCGAGACGGCGGCCGCGTGGGCCACACCGGTGACCACGAAGATGCGGTCGGCCGGGGCCAGCAGGTCGAGCCGGTCCACCGTGGCCTGCAGCAGCGATGCCTCGGTGCCGGTCAGCGAATGCAGGAACTTCGGGTGACCGGCCCGGGACAGCGGCCACAGCCGCGTGCCTGTCCCACCAGCCAGCACCACGCCGTAAAGACCGCCGAGTTGATCGCTCATGCGCACAGAGTGTAAAGGTCAGGGTGTCGCGACCCGTTTCCAGGTTGTGACGTGTACTTCCGCGCTGGACGCCCAGGTGAATTCCTTGGCCCGGTCGAAGCCCGCCTTGGCCAGCGTGAGGCGCCGCGGCTCGTCGTGCAGCAGGTCGGCCAGGTCGGTGGCGATCCGGTCGGCATCCTCGGTCGTGTACGCCACGGCGTCGCCGCCGACCTCGGGCAGCGAGAGCCGCGGGGTGGTGAGGACCGGGGTGGCGCAGGCCATCGCCTCGAGGATCGGCAGGCCGAAGCCCTCGCCGAACGACGGGTAGCAGGCGACCAGCGCGCCGCCGAGGAAGCCGGGCAGGTCGGCGTAGCGTAAATAGCCCGGACGCAGCAGGCGCAGGTGCGACGGCACCTCGGCCACGGCGCGGTCGATCTCGTCGTCGTGGCCCTGGCCCCCGGCGAGCACGAGCGCGGGCGGGTGCGGCCAGTCGGCGACGGCGCGGGCCCAGCCCCGGATCAGGTTCGGCACGTTCTTGCGCGGTTCCTTGGCGCCCAGGAAAGCGACGTAACCGGCGTCGGTGAGGCCGAGCCGGGCGCGGACGCGAGCCTTTTCCTCCTCGGTCGGCGCGTGGAACGCCGCCTGGTCGACGCCGTGGTAGGCCACGTCGATGCGGGTCGGGTCGGCGTCGAGGAGCCGGATCAGCTCGTCACGGGTCGCCTTGCTGGGCACGATGACCCGGGCCGCGCGGCGCAGCGAGGTCTTGATCGCGCTGCGGAAGAAGGTTCGCTTGGTGTTGTCGTAATGCTCCGGTTCGGTGAAGAACGTCGCATCGTGCACGGTCACCGTGACGGGACATCCAGCGCGCAGCGGACAGGTGTAGAAGGGCGAGTGCAGCACCTGGGCGCCGACCTGCTGGGCGAGCAGGGGCAGGCCAGTCTGTTCCCAAGCCAGCCGGGCCGGGCGATGCGCCACCGCAGCCGGGCCGGCGATCACCTCGGCCTTGTGGTCGAGCATGCGGCTGTAACGCTCCGCATCCGACCGCTGAGCCACAACGGCCAGATCGACCCGGTCAGGATCCATCCGCCCGAGGGCGCCGAGCAGGCCGTCGACGTATCTGCCGACGCCTCCTCGATCTGCGGGAACGCTGGTGGCGTCGACGAGCACTCGCGGGGGGCGACCGGCGGTCACGAGGCAACTCCCAAAGAGGTGGTAATTCCGACCACTGGCAAGGGTACGCCCGGAATGCATCCCGCATGTGACCGCGACACCGCCTTGTTCCCGGCGTTTCGCCAGTTCTCATCGCGCGTTCAGGAGCGATCACCCTGCGTGATCCCTCTATCGTTGGGCCGGTGGAGACGACGATCCCGCAGGTGCTGGCGTCCGCGGTGCGCCGCGATCCGGCAAGCCCGCTGCTGACGTTCTACGACGACACGAGCGGGGATCGGACCGAATTGTCCGGCGCAACGTTGGACAATTGGGTGTCAAAGACGGCAAATATGCTGGTCGACGGCCTGGGGCTGGGCGCCGGGGACACTGCCGCGGTGGCGCTCCCGCCGCACTGGCAGACGGCCGCGATCCTGCTCGGGGTCTGGTCCGCGGGCGTGGCGGCCGAGATCAGCGATCCCGAGTCGGCCGACGTTCTCTTCACGGCGCCCGATCAGGCAGCAACGACAAAAGCCTCGGACCGGTACGCGACGGGTCTGCTGCCCTTCGCGATGCCACTGCGCGAGCTGCCGGCCGGTTTCGCCGACTACGTCCTCGAAGTACGCCAGTTCGGCGACCACTTCCCGGGGCAGCCGGTGGCGGCGGGCGATCCCGCCCTCAACGACCGCACCCACGCCGAGGTGCTGGCGGCCGCCGCGGCCCGGGCCACCGAGCTGGGCATCACTGCGGGCGGCCGGGTCCTTGTCGACGCCGCGACCCACGCCGACCCGGTCGACTGGCTGCTGGCGCCGCTGGTGACCGGTGCGTCGATCGTGCTCTGCGCCAACATCGACCCGGCCAGGGTGACCAGCCGGGCCGAGTCGGAAAAAGTCACGCTCGTCGTCGCCTGACCTGCCTCTCGGCCATGCTCGTCTTTGCCTGGCCCGCTCGTCGCTGCTCAGCTCGGTCGCCGTTGCCCAGCTCGGTCGCCGTTGCCCAGCTCGGTCGCCGTTGCCCAGCTCGGTCGTCGCTGCCTAGCTCGGTTGGCGCTGCCTAGCTCGGTTGTCGTTGCCGGGCCAGTTCCTCGAAGGCCAGCAGGGACTCCGGGTTGGCCAGGGCGCCCTTCGCGGCTGCCGACTCGACCGGGGTGCCGGTCAGGATGCGCTTGACCGGCACCTCGAGCTTCTTGGCGGACAGGGTGCGGGGCACCGCCCGTACGGAATGGATCTCGTCGGGGATGTGGCGAGGGGAAAGCGCGGCGCGCAGCTCGCCGGCGATCTTTTTGCGGAGCGGTTCGTCGAGCTCGAACCCCTCGGCCGGCACGACGAACAGCAGCAGCTCGCCGTTCGGGTCGTCAGCCTTCGCCAGGTGCACGACGACCGAATCGGCCACCTCGGGGAGGCTCTCGACCACGGAGTAGAACTCGGACGTGCCCAGCCGCACCCCGCCGCGGTTGAGTGTCGCGTCGGAACGGCCGGTGATCACGCAGGAGCCGTCGGCGCCGATCGTGATCCAGTCACCGTGCCGCCACACGCCCGGGAAGTAGTCGAAATAGGCCTCGCGGTAGCGCTTCCCGTCGTCGTCGTTCCAGAAACCGACCGGCATGCTCGGCATCGGGGCGGTGATCACCAGCTCGCCCAGCTCGTTGATCACCGGGCGGCCGCCCGCGTCGTACGCCTCGACCCTGGCCCCCAGGGCACGGCAGGCGATCTTGCCCTCGACCACCGGGAGCAGCGGGACGGCACCGACAAAACCCGTGCACACGTCGGTGCCGCCGGACAGCGACTGCAGCTGAAGCCGGGTGCCGACCGCCTCGTAGACCCAGTCGAAACCCTCGGGCGGCAGCGGGGCGCCGGTCGAACCGACACCCCGGAGCCTGTCCTTACGCGGGGTCAGCCCGGCCTTGCGGCAGGCCATGAGGAACGGGGCCGAGGTGCCGAAGTACGTGATGCCGGCCTCGTCGACCAGATCCCACAGGACCGACATGTCGGGAAAGCCGGGGTTGCCGTCGAACAGCACGATCGCCGCGCCCACGGCCGGGGCGCTGACCAGGAAGTTCCACATCATCCAGCCGGTCGTGGTGAACCAGAAGAAGCGGTCGCCGGGGCCGAGGTCGTGGTGCAGGGCGAGCATTTTGAGGTGCTCGAGGAGTATGCCGCCATGGCCGTGGACGATCGGTTTCGGCAGCCCCGTGGTGCCTGAGCTGTAGAGCACGTAGAGGGGATGGTCGAAGGCGAGTTCCTCGTACGCCATGGGCTCGTCGGTTTCGGCCATCAGGTCACCGAACGTGTCCTTGGCGGGGTCGAGGTAGCCGATGGTGACGACGTGTTCGAGGGATGGAAGGGCTTCTCGGATGGCCGCGACCTCGGCGGTGCGGTCGATCGGCTTGTCGCCGTAGCGGTAGCCGTCCACTGCGACCAGGATTTTGGGTTCGATCTGTTGCCAGCGGTCGATCACACTGCGTACGCCGAATTCGGGCGCGCACGACGAGAAGACGGCGCCGAGGCTGGCGGCGGCGAGCATCAGGACGTACGTCTCTGCGATGTTCGGGGCGTACGCGGCTACTCGGTCGCCTTTTCGCACGCCCTTGGCCTTGAGACCCGCTCGGACGATCCGGACCTTTTCGCGTAAGTCGCGTTTTGTCAGTGTCATCGGGGCACGGGTCTGGGAGTGGGCCAGGACGACCGGGTCGTCGTCGGCGAGGCCAGGCATGCGGAGCACGTGCTCGGCGTAGTTGAGGGTCGCACCGGGGAACCACTTCGCTCCCGGCATCTCCGCGCTCGCCAGCACACCCGAGGGCGGGTTGTGCGAAATCACCTCGAAGTAATCCCACATCGACTGCCAGAACGCGGGCAGGTCGTCGACGGACCACTGCCACAACGCCGCATAGTCGGCGAAGTTCAGGCCACGCTCGCGCTCCAGCCAGGACAGATAGCGCCCGATCCGGGATGTCTCGCGAACATCGGCCGGCGGCTCCCACAACACTGCGCCCGTCATGCGATCACCTTAACGTTCATTCAGCCCACTGTTGCTTCCTGCCCAGCCCTCTTGCGTACCGGGTCAGGCCTCTCTGGCCTTCTGGATGGCGGCGCGGCGGGCCAGGCGGTGCTCGCGCCGGATCAGGGCCTCGCGCCAGCGGCGCTCGTCGTCCGCGTTCTCCGGAACCACCGGAGGAACGTGCCTGGGATGTCCGGCTTTGTCCACCGCCACGAACACCAGGTACGCCGTGGCCACGGTCAACGGCTCGGCGGCGACCACGTCCCAGCGCTCGCCGGACAGCTTGACGCCGACCTCCATCGAACTGGTGCCGGTCCAGTTCACTTGCGCGTACGCGTGCACCAGATCGCCGACCCGGACCGGCTCCAGGAAAACGATCTCGTCGATCGCGGCCGTCACCGCCGTGCCGCCGCTGTGCCGGGCCGCCGCCGCGCCCGCCACGTCGTCGACGAACTTCATCAGCACGCCGCCGTGCACAGTGCCGTACAGGTTGACGTCGACCGCGGTCATGATCCGGCTCAGCGTGACCCTGGAATGGCTGGTGGGACGGCCTTCATTCATGCGGCGTACGTTACGGCGTCCTTCCGTGCGGTTGCCCCTCGACGGTACGGTTCGACGGGCAGCCAGTGTTCGGGGAGTGAAAGCGTGCGCCACTTCAGGTCGATCTTGTATGCCCTCGTACTGGCACCGGCGGTGTGGGTCCTCGCCGGGGTCGGATTCACCCACGACCTGACCACCCGGGGCCGCGACGACTTCGCTGTCGAATCGGCGACGGGTCTGCTGCTCCTGCTGCTGGCCGGGTCGGCGTACGCGATCCTGCTCCTCGCCCCGATCTCACCGGCCGGGCCGGTCTTCGGTGGGCTCGCCTACCTGGGCGTCTCAGTGTGGGCGCTGATCTCGCCGGACGGGTACGCCGGGGTATGGCCACGCGAACTGGCGCAGGAGGGCTTCGACGTCAGCCGGCCGGGATACGGGCTGGCCGCGATGCTGGCCCTGCCGCTGCTGTGCACGGCGTTGAGCGTGCGCCGATGGGAACGGTACGAGCCGCCGGTGCTGCCGCTGATCGGCCCGGTGGGGCGGGCACGCGGGAAGGCCGCCGTGGTGGGGACGCCACCGGCCGCCACGCTTCCCACGGCTGTCATTCCGCCGGGGCCTGCGTACGCTCCCGCACCGACCGACCCCGATCCGACGTCGGTCCTGCGTGTTCCCGCTCCGGGAGACCCTGATCCGACGTCGGTCCTGCGTGTTCCCGCTCCGAGAGACCCTGATCCGACGTCGGTGCTGCGTGTTCCCGTTACCGCCGAGGCCAACACGACCACTGCGGTGATTGGGCCTGCCTCTGTTGCCGCTCCGGATTCTGGTTCGTCCGGAGGCGCCGCGGGTGGTCCGGCATCTCGGGCATTCGGCACCCCGCCGGACGGTGGTGACGACACACCCACGGTCGAGGCTTTCCCGTACGCTCCCGCCGACCCCGACGCGACTTCGGTGCTGCCCCCGGTTTCGCCCTCGGACGAGGTCACCGCGGCCGGCACTTCTGCGCCCGCGGCTGACCCCTCCCCAGTCGCTTCGCCTGCGGCTTCGCCCGAAGTTGCTTCGTCCGCAGTTGCTTCGTCCGCAGTTGATTCGTCCGCGTCCGCCGCTTCGTCCTCAACCGCTTCGTCCTCAACCGCTTCGCCTTCAGCCGCTTCGCCTTCAGCCGCTTCGTCCGAAGTTGTGTCGTCTGAAGTTATGTCGTCCGAGGTGGCTTCGTCTGCAGCTGCTTTGTCCGCGGGGGATGCGATCGACGCAGCTGTTCCCGCGGCAAGTTCCGCGACCAACGCGGCTGCCCCCGCCACGAGTTCCGCGACCAACGCGGCTGCCCCGGCCGCGAGTTCGGCGACCAACGCAGCTGCCCCCGCCGCGAGTTCGGCGACCAACGCAGCTGCCCCCGCCGCGAATTCCGTGACGACTACCGCTGTTCCGGCGGTGGCCGACACAACGGCGCCGGCGCCGGCCGGGCCCCTGCGCGAGGTTGCCGCCGTCGCGCCGGAGGACGAAGCCACCATCGCATGGACAACCGTCCGCGACGAGCGCCGGACAACGGTGATCGTGTCCGCCGACGAGGCCGCCACAGTGGTCGCCCTCTGCAACGGCCAGGCCTCGACCAGGCGGCCCACCGTTACGCCGCCCCCCGCCGAACCCGAGGTCAAACACCTCGACCCGGCACCTGGAGCCCCGGCCGGCAGCTCCCTCACGTCCGCTCCCACTGACGGCGACGCGGCCACAACAGTTCTGGCTGCCGCCACCACAGCGACGAACGACGAGCAGGCACCCACCGACTCCGGCGAGGCGGCTGCTGAGGTTTCCGCCGACGACGAGACAACGGACATCATCGCCGCCGCGGAAGTCGCCGAGCACAAGCAAGAGACGACGCCCGACGTCGCCACCGCCGGGGCTCAGGAAGGCGACACCGAAGAAGCCACCGCCGATCTGACGAGCGGCGAATCCACGACCAGCGGCGAGCAGGCAACGCCCGCGACCAGCGACGCCACCAGCCACGAAATCCGGGACAACGACACAACGAGCGTTCTTGCCGTTGCCGACGGGGGCGACGAACGAACCGCTGACTTCTCCACCAGCGGGGCTCAGGATGGTGACGAAGCCACGACCGATCTGGTGAGCGGGGGAGCTGGGAAGGACGGCGAGCGGGCGGCCGCCGACGTTTCTGGCGTCGACGCTCGGAACGGTGAGGCTGAAGAGACGACGAACGTGCTCGCTGTCACCGGTATTGCGGACGGCCCGGAGGAAGCGCGCGACGCCGCGGTTCGGGGTAGCGACACCGAGCAGGAGACAAGCGGCCTGGCCGCCGCGAATGGTGGGCAGCCGGGCGGGTTGACTGCCGGGGACGCTGAGTCCGATGTGGTGGGTGAGGCGGGGGCTCGACTCGCGGGTGACGGCGTTGCGGCAGGCGAGGGCGTTTCGCCCGTACGGGAAATTGGCTCGGCGGATGGTGGCGCGGGCGGAGAACCGGCCGTTGAGGATGCTCCGTTGTTCGTCACGGCGAAGGCCAAGCCGGCGCCTCACTCGCGGGCCGTCCATCCAGACTTCGAGGAGACTCGGTCGTTCGAGGCGCCCGATCCGGAGCGGACCCGGGCCATCAAGATCGGGGAGCTGACCACCAAGCTTCCGGTGACGCCGGCTGCGGGGCAGGACCTGCCGGAGGGCGTGAACGAGCCGGCCAAGGCACGTGCTTCGGTGGCGGCGCCCGACGTGGACGGGCCCGATCTGAGCGGGGCCGAAGTCACCCGGTCGTTCTCGGCACCGGATCCGGAGCAGACGCAAACGATCGGAGTAGTCGCCGCTCACGATTCCGGGTTGACCTACACCATCCCGGCGGTTGCCGAGCCGATTGCTGGGGCCGACGGTGCGGTTGCCGGACAGGGCGACGCGTCGGATTCGGAGACGACTCGCACCATCACGGTGATCACTTCGGAGGACGCGCACGCCGCCTCGGGGCTTGACGATGCGGAGGTCACGCGGTCGCTCAGCGCGCCGGATCCGGACCGTACGCAGACGATCGAGGCGCTGGCCGAGATCACCCGGTCGCTGGACGCGTCCGACCCGGACCATACGCAGCCGATCAGGATTGCCGCGCCGATTGAGGAACTGCGGCTGATGCCGCCGGTGGCGCCCCCGGGGATCGATCGGCACCCGGGGCTCCTGGAGGGCGATCGCGGAGCCCTCCCGAGTGCGGAGGAAACCCAGGTCGTTGTGCTCGACCCGGATCGTACGCAGATCATCCGGCCGGGGTCGGTCGAGCCGCCCGGGGAGCGTACCGAGATCATCCGGCTGCCTGTGGGGGGAGCGGAACCGCCTACGGAGGAAGCGGCGGAACCCGGAACGGCGCACGAGAACCCGCATGTCGATGCAGGTGCGGACGAAGCCGGGCGCACGGAGCAAACCGAACGTGCGGCGCAGGCCGAACCCACAGAGCGGGCCGAACGTACAGAGCAGGCCGAACCCACAGAGCAGATCGAGCGCACAGAGCAGGCCGAACCCACAGAGCAGATCGAGCGCACAGAGCAGATCGAGCGCACAAAGCAGGCCGAACCCACGGAGCAGATCGAGCGCACAGAGCAGATCGAGCGCACAGAGCAGGCCCAGCGCACCGCGCAAACCGAACGTGCAGCGGAAACCGAGCGCGCGGCACAAAGCGGACGTGCCGAGCAGACTGAGCGTCCGGAGCAAGCCGGGAGTGCGGAGCAAGCCGGGAGTGCTGGGTCGTCCGAGCGTGTGGGGATCGGTTCGATTGCGGAGGTGGAGCGGCCGGACTTCGCTGAGGATCCGACCAGCCGGATCGTGACGGGTGGCGGGAACGAGCCCGATGGGGAGAAGCGCGGCATGACCGTGATGAGCATGGAACGGCCGCCCGAGGACGGGCCCGCCGTGCCGGAACAACGCCGACCGAGCTGAGCAGGGGCTACCGCGTAAAGGTTACGGGCTGTCACTCGATCGCGTCGTACAAATGATCGAAGAATGTAGTATCATCACCGCATGTCCACGGACGACGTGCCCCTGAGCAAGCGGCAACGGCAGATCCTTTCGATGATCCGTGAGTGGATCGACCAGCACGGTTACCCTCCGACGATCCGCGAGATCGGCGCCGCCGTCGGGCTCGAATCGCCGTCGTCGGTGACCCATCAGCTCAAAGTCCTCGAGGATCGCGGGTTCATCCGGCGTGGCGCCCGGGGCTCGCGGGCGATCGACGTGCGCACCCCGGGTGAGCAGGCCAATGTGCCGGTCCCGGTGATCGGCACGATCGCGGCGGGCGCGCCGATCCTGGCCGACGAAAACGTGGACGAGGAGCTCAACCTGCCGTTGAGCCTGGTCGGCCACGGCACGCTGTTCGCGCTCAAGGTCAAGGGTGACTCGATGATCGAGGCCGCGATCTGCGACGGCGACACGGTGGTGGTGCGCCAGCAGCAGGTGGCCGACAACGGCGACATCGTGGCCGCCATGATCGACGGCGAGGCCACGGTCAAGGTTTTGCGGCGCAACGGGCGGCACATCGAGCTGGTTCCGCGAAACCCGGCCTACGACGTCATCCCCGGCGACGACGCCACGATTCTCGGCCGGGTGGTGACAGTTCTGCGCCGCGTCTGACGCTGCGGCCGACGGCCGCACCACGGCCTCGGCCGCCGACGGGGTCGCGGGCGGCAGCCGCCGACCGGGTCGCGGGCGGCAGCCGCCGAAGCCGGGGTTCCGTCGCGTTGCTGGCGCGAGGGCTCCGTCGCGTTGCTGGCGCGAGGGCTCCGTCGCGTTGCTGGCGCGAGGGCTCCGTCGTCGAGTCATGTTTGCTCGGCCCTTTGCGGGGGCGACGACGCGTACGTCTGGAAAACGCACTCGGGCCGCATCGGTGGAGATGCGGCCCGAGCACGGGGGTGGTTCGAAGCGGGGAGCGAGAGCATGGACGGAACCCTCGCGCCCGCGACTTCAACGGGGCCGGACTACACGGCCCGGGTGATCAGCGGTGGCCGCGCGGACCGTGACCGCCGTGACCGTGACCGCCGTGACCGTGACCGCCGTGGCCGCGGAAGTCACGCTCGACCTCGAGGGCCCACAGGCCGCGCTTGAAGCCGAAGCGGACCCGGTCGCAGTCGTAGTCGTCCCAGCGGTGGGTGATCTCGCCGATGCGGCCGGCCCGCTCGCAGGCACGCAGGGTGCGGAAGTAGCCGACGACGCGGTCGCGGCCCCAGCCCTTCTCGGCCTTGGTCGTGGTGGCGGGCTTGGCGGCCGGGGCCTTGGTGCTGTCGGCGGCCATCGCGGGGCCGGCGGCCATGGTGGCGCCGGCGACCAGGCCCATCGCCATCATGGTGAACGTGCGTGCTGCCTTGTTCATGTCTACCTCCCAAGTTGGTGCTGCCTTCTGCTACAGATCGTGGCATATCGGACACGCCAGTCCTGATCAGGCAAATACGTACTTTCGGACGATCTTGCTTGGCCGTTTGTGTGGCCGGTCACAGTAGGCGCGAAACGGGAGCGCTGAGCGACTCGCATCCGAGCATCCGGACAGCGCGGATCGTCCGTACACTGCGGACCGTCCGGGCGCGGTGGGTTTCAGAAGCGTCCGGCGGCGGCCCGCACGGGGGCCGGAGGCGGGGCGCGTCGGTCAGCGTGGCGTCAGGCGCTCAGGGCGGCGGCGACCGCTGAGGAGAAGTCGCTCAGCACGGCGCGATCGGGGGCGTGGTCCGGATTGACCTCGGTGATGACCAGCGCGGCCAGCCGCGAGCCGCTTCGGGCGAAGACGGACAGGCAGGTCATGGCCTCGTGCAGCGTCAGCCCGACGGGGTCGCCCCCGGAGTTGGGGACGTCGGCGATCGGCATGTCGTTGAAGACGAGCACGTCGACGTCGAAGTGCAGCACGAACGACTCGCCCGCGGCGGCCAGCGCCTTCTCGGCCGCGGACCGGGCGTCGCGATGCACGTCGGCGGCGGTGATCCGGGCTATGGACAGCTCTTCGAGCAGGGTTCGTTCGTGGTCGGGACCGTCGGCGGGCAGGGCGTCCCCGAAGGACACGACACGTCCGGGCGTCAGCGGCTCGCCGACCGCCGCGACCTCGGGTAGGTGGCCGGGCAGCCGCAGCAGGTGGGCCAGGCCCATGGCGTCGAGGTTGCCGACCGGGCGGGTCTCGGGGGTGTAGAGGTCGGGGCCACCGTCCATGTAGAGCAGTGCCGGTTCGCGGGCGGCGCGGTCGAAACCGGCCAGGACGCCGATGGTGATGCTGCAGTCACCGCCGAGCACCAGGGGAACGTGGCCGTCGGCGAGGATGGCCGCCACCGAACCTGCTACGTCGTCGGCCACCGCGGCGACGGTTGCGGCGTTCTGCCCGGCGGAGCGCGCCGGGTCGGGCCGCCATCGGAAGCCGCGGACGTCGCCGCGGTCCTCGACGTCGAGGCCGCCCGCGCGCAAGTTGTTGACCAGGCCGGATTCCCGCAGGGCAGCCGGGCCCCGCTCGATACCGGGCGTGTGCGCGCCCGCGCTCGACGGCACACCCAGCACTGCCCATCGACGGCTCACGACCCCATCGTGCACCAAACGGACGGCAGGCGCCGACCCGCACGAGCCGTCGCCGGACAGGGGCCGCCGCAGTCCAGCCGTCGGCGTCGCCGCGCCACTGTCGGCCGGGACCAGGCACACCTCAGGCGAACCAGGCGCAGACGCAGCACGGGCGGCCGGACGCCGGTACGGCTACGGCTCGGGGTAGCGGACCAGGCGCAGCCGCCAGTGGAAGACGGCCAGGGTGCCCAGCACGCAGATCAGCCACGTCACCCCGGCATGGGCGAGGCCTCGCCACACCAGGTCGATGCTCCCGCCGTCGACCGCGTAGTTGCCCACCTCGCGCGCCGACCAGAACGGCATCAACTTGGCGATCAGGCCGGCCGGGTCGGCCAGCATCTGCACCGAGCTGATGCTGAGCAGGGCGAGCGCCCCGTCCAGCTCGCGGGGCAGGATCGCGCCGATGAGACTGCCGACCGGTGCCGCGACCAGCGCGGACACCAGCATCATGACGCCGGCCGCCCACAGGTGAGGCAGGTCCTGGTCGACGGCAACCATCGTCCAGTAGCCCAGGGCCAGCGCCATGCCGGCGCCGGTCATCGCGAGCAGACGGCCGGCGATGATGCCGGTCACCGAGGCGCCGGTGAGCCGCAGCCGGGGGTCGACCCCACGGGAGGCGTTGACCACGAACAGCGTCAGGGTCGAGATCGCCCAGCCGATGCCCAGCGTCAGCGCCCGCGTGGACTGGCCGGAGAGGTCGCGCCGCACCAGGTAGAACCAGAACGGCAGGGTGATCACGAGCAGCAGCGCGGCCCGGCGGCGGCTCACTTCGAGGGCGGAGAGCCGGGCGACGACGAGGGTGGTCATGCGGCGACTCCCAGGTCGAGCACGTGGTCGACGTTCTGCAGGTCGTGCAGCAGGTGCGTGACGACCACGACCGCCCGCCCGGCGTCGCGCCAGGCGAAGACCTGCTGCCAGAAGTCCACATAGGCGCCCTGGTCGAAACCCTGGTACGGCTCGTCGAGCAGCAGCAGGTCGGGGGCGTGCAGTTCGCCGAGCACCAGGTTGAGTTTCTGCCGGGTGCCGCCGGACATCTGCTGGGCCCGCTGTTGCCGGCTCGGTCGCCAGGCCAGGCGGGCGGCGAGGTGCACGCCGGTCGACCGGGCCCGGCCGGGCACCATCCCGGCGGCCGCCCCGAACAGCGTGAAGTGTTCCTCGGCGGTCAGCCACCCGGCGGTTCCACCGTCCTGCGGCACGAACCCCACCCGCCGCGTGCGCCGCACCGTTCCCCCACTGGGCCGGGTCAGACCGGCACAGATGCGCAGCAGGGTCGACTTGCCACAGCCGTTGGCGCCGACGATCGCGGCGACCTCTCCCCCGCGTACGGTCAAATCGACGCCCTCGAAGACCGTGTGGCGGCGGTAGCGCTTGGTCACCCCGGCCAGGCTCAACAGGACGGGTCCGGCGCGATATCTCGTACGGGACGGGGCCGCGGCCGGCGTGTTGAGCTCGGCCACCAGGTGGCGGGCGTACAGGTGGGCCGGTCCGAACACGTCGGCGGGAGTGGCCGCGTTCTCGGCCGCCTGCTGGGTGGTCTCGTCGGCGAGGCGGCGGGCGCGGGCCGGTTGCAGGCCGAGACGCAGGAGTTCCGCCTCGAAGTTCGCGGGCCAGTCACTCATGCGGCACCCCGGTGAGCAGGCTGTCGACGCCGTCGCGGAACCGCCGCCAGTCGTCCGCGTGGGCGGCCAGCAGCTCCAGGCCGGCCTCGGTGATCGCGTAGTTCTTGCGGCGCGGCCCGCTTTCCGACGGCCCCCAGCTGGGGACGGCGAGCCCCTGCTCCTCGAGCCGGAGCAGGGCGGGATAGAGGGTGCCGCCGGGCACGTCGGCCACTCCGGCCGCGGCGAGGCGCTGGGACAGGCCGTAGCCGTAGTCGGCGCGTTCCCGCAGCATCGCGAGCAGGCACAGGTCGAGGAAGCCGTGCAGCCACGGCCGAGGCGTCATGGCTAGTCAGGCTAGCTGGTTAGTAGGCAGCCTGACTAGAGAGCCCGGCTAAAGATCCCGCTGACCAGACCAGGCCTGCCACAACGTCGCGTACGGGCCGGGCTCCTCGATCAGGGACGAATGCGGACCGGATTGCACCACTCGCCCCTGCTCGAGCACCACCACGCGATCGGCGGTCACAGCCTGCGTCAGCCGGTGCGCGACGATCACCGCCGTACGGCCCTCGAGCGCGGCGGCGGCGACGCGTTCCAGCAGCCGGGCGCCCGCGCTGCCCGCCTCGGCGGTCGCCTCGTCGAGGATCGCCACCGGAGGGTCGGCCAGGATCAGCCGGGCGAACGCCAGCTGCTGTGCCTGCGCCGCCGTCAGCACGTGACCACCCGCGCCGACCTCGGTGTTCGGCCCGTCCGGCAGCTGGGCGACCCAGTCGGCGGCGTCCACGGCGGCCAGCGCGGCCCACACCTCGTCGTCGGTGGCGGTGGGACGGGCCAGCCGCAGGTCGTCGACGAGCGGACCGGCGAAGACGTGCACCTCCTGGGTGATCAGGGCCACCTCGCCGGCGGGCACCTCGACGGCGCCGGACACCGGGTCGTGCACCCCGGCGATGACCTTGGCCAGGCTGGTCTTGCCGGCGCCGGTGGAGCCGACGACGGCGACCCGTTCGCCCCGGCGGATCCGCAGGTCGACGTCGCGCAGGACGGGCCGGTCAGGGTGGTAGCCGAAGGTGAGCCCGCTGACCTCGACGGCCGTCGGGGCCTCCGAGCGGGGTGTCACCGTACGCGGGGCGACGGCCAGGTCGGCCACCCCGATCAGGCGATCAAGTCCCGAGGCGGCCGCCTGCGCGTCGTCCACCAGGGCCAGGGCGGTGTTGATGGGGTTGAACAGGCCGTGGAAGTACAGGGCCGCGGCGGTGGCCGTGCCGAGGGTGACGGCGTCGGACCGTACGAGGAAGAAGCCTGTCGCCAGGACGGCGGCCAGCCCGGCGAACTCGGCGACGTGCAGCCTCGCGTAGAAGCGGGTCATCAGCGCGATCCCCTGCAGCAGCAGGTCGACGGCGTGCTGGGAGCGGACGGCGACGCGACCACTGTGCTCGCCGGCGATGCGGAACGTTCGGATGGTCGGCGCGCCGTCGATCGTCGCGAGCAGGTGGTGCTGCTGAGCGGCCACGGCGACCCGCTGACGGGCGTACAGCGGCACGGCGCGGCGGGCGTACCACCGTACGGTGTGAACCTGCACCGGCACAGCGATCAGCGCCGCGACGAGGAAGCGCCAGTCCAGCACGGCCATGCCGCCGAGGGTCAGCACGATGGTGAGGAACGCGCGGGTGAACTCGGGCAGCGCCGACCGCGCGGCCTCGCCGACCACCGTCACGTCGTTGGTTACCCGCGAGGTCAGGTCGCCCGCGCCGGCCCGTTCGACCTGTTCCAGGGGCAGCCGCAACGCCGACTCGACGAACCGTTCCCGGATCCGGGCCAAAGTGGACTCACCGGCCCGCGCCAGCAGGGCTGTGCCGAACCCGGCCAGCACGGCGTCGACCAGGGCGACCGCCACCAATGCGGCCCCGGTGACGACGAAATCGCTGGTGGCGGCACTGCGGGTGGCCAGATCGACGATACGGCCGAGCAGCGGTGGGGCCAGCAGGCCGGCGATCGTGCCCGCGATCAGCAGCGCGAGCGCCCCGGCCAGCCGGCCACGTTCAGGCCGCAGAAACGTCAGAAGAACGGCCCGCGTACGGGTTCCGGCCGCGATCGGAAGCGGAGTGGTCGTCATGCCAGCACCGTCTCCCGGTAGCTCTCGTCGTCCGCCGCCAGCTCGGCGTGCGTGGCGTCGGCCCGCACCGCCCCGCCGTGCACGAACAGCACGCGGTCGGTGATCGCCAGCAGGGCCGGGCTGGTCGTGATGAGGATCGTGGTGCGGCCCGCACGCACCTCGCGCAGCCGCGCGGCTATCCGGGCCTCGGTGACGGCGTCGACTGCCGTGGTCGGGTCGTGCAGGGCCAGAACCGGAGCGTCGGCGGCCAGGGCACGGGCCAGGGCGAGACGTTGCCGTTGACCACCGGAAAGCGTACGGGCGCCGTCGCCGAGCACGGCGTCGAGCCCTTCGGGAAGGTTGCGGGCGACCTCGTCGGCGTCGGCGGCCACCATCGCGGCCTCGACGGTGGCCGGGTCGGCGCGGTCCAGCGAGACGGCCGAGCGGACGCTGCCGTCGAACAGGTCGGTGTGGTGCTCCACGGCCAGCACGGCGGCCCGCAACTCGTCGGGCCGCAAGGAGGTCAGCGTGACCCCGTCGAGCGAGACGGCGCCGTCGGCCGGGTCGGCCGACCGGTTGAGCAGGCGGATCAGCTCGGCGGCCTCGGCCGGGTCGGTGGCCACCACACCGACGAGCTCGCCCGGCGCGACCTTCAGGGCCAGATCCCGTACGCGCAGGTCGATCTCCCCCCGTACGGGTGTGACCGGCGCCTGCTCGCCCCCGCGCACCGCCTCGGGCGCGGACAGCACCGCCGCGACCCGCTTGGCCGACGCGCGCCCCTGAGCCAGGTCGGCGCCGACCCAGCCGAACGTGGACAGCGGCCCGACCAGGAACTGCGCCAGGCCGATGGAAGAGATCAGCTGCCCCACGGTGATGTTGCCCCGCACCGCGAGAATGCCCCCGGCCACCGCGATCACGGCCAGGAACAGCCCGCTGATGGTCAGAACCAGTCCCTGGTACGCCGCCTGCATGCGCGCCGCCCGCACGGTCGCCGTCAACGCGACGCGGCTGCGCTGCCGGTAACGCGCGACCGCTGCCTCCTCGGCCCGCAGCCCCTTGACCACCCGCAGCCCCGAGACCAGGTCGGCCGCGATGCCCGAGGCGTGCGCGCCGTGCTCCTGCTCGGTCTCGCTGCGTTCCTCCAGCGGCTTGCCGATCAGGCGGGTCAACCACATCAGCGGCGGGAGCCCGAGCAGCACCAGCAGGCCGAGCGGGATCGAGATCGACAACAGCAGCACGGCCGTGAAGCCCACGGCGACAACCGCCGCGCTCCCGTACGTGATGGCGACCGCTATCCCGCCGACACGCGCGGTGTCGCTAGTGGCGACCGCGACCAGCGCCCCCGGCAACCGGCCCGACTCGGCGCCGCCCCGGTCGTGCAGCACCCCCCGGGTCACCCGCAGGCGCAGATCGTGGGCGGCTTGCTCGGCCGCACGCTCGGCGGCCCGGGCGCCGTACCGGAAGCTGTAACTGAGCCCGACGTAGATCGCGCCCAGCACACCGAGCCAGAACGCCAGGTCACCGATGCCACCGTCGACAGCCCGATCGATGATCACGCCGATGAGGAACGGGACGGCCGCCTCGCCCGCCTGGTGCCCACAGGCGAGCACCGAGCCGAAAACAATGAGGCGGCGCTGCTTCTTGAGGGCGTCCCTCATCAACGTACGCTCCACGGGTCGCTTGTTTAGGGCACCCTAACCTAACGACTCCGCCCCGGGCGAGCCGCCCGATGGTATCGCTCGCGATAGTATCTCTGGCGAGACTATTACGGGAGGCTCCATGGTCGCGTTCGTCGGGCGGGAAGACCAGCTGGCCGTTCTCGACTCCCTCCTGACAAAGGTGGCCGGCGCAATCCCGGACGATCCGCGTCCCGGCCAATGCCTGCTCATCCGGGGTCGCCGCCGCATCGGCAAGTCCAGCCTCGTCGAGGCGTTCGTCGACCGTACGCCGGCGCCGGCGGTCTTCTTCACCGCCGCCGGCGCCGCCGAGCAGGTCGAGCTGGAAGCCTTCGTCGAGGCGGTGAGCTCGTCGGACCTGCCGGATCGGGCGGTCTTCGACGACGCCACGCCGGGGAACTGGAGTGCCGCGCTCCGGCAGCTCGCCGGTGTGCTGCCCGACGATCGGCCCAGCGTCGTCGTGATCGACGAGGTTCCGTACCTGGTCGAGCGTGTGGACGCCTTCGAGGGGATCCTGCAACGGGCGTGGGACCGCGAGTTCAGCCGCAAACCGGTCCTGCTCATCCTGATCGGCTCCGACCTGTCGATGATGGAAGCCCTGAGCTCCTACGGCCGGCCCTTTCACCAGCGTGGCAAAGAAATGGTGCTCGGCCCGCTGAACCCGGCCGAGGTCGGCGACATGCTTCAGCTGCCACCGGCCGAAGCCTTCGACGCAGCCCTGGTCACCGGTGGCCTACCGCTGATCTGCGCCGGGTGGCCGCCGGGCGCCGGCCTGCGGCAGTTCCTCGCCGCCGAGCTGGCCAACCCGGTCTCGCCGCTGCTGGTGTCGGCCGAACGTTCCCTGGCCGCCGAGTTCCCCGAATCCGCCATGGCCCGTTCGATCCTGTCGGCGATCGGCAGCGGGGAACGCACCTTCACGAACATCGCCCGGGCAGCCGGAGGCATCTCCCACTCGACGCTGACCCGCGCCGCCGACGTGCTCATCGGCAAACGCATGGTCGCCGCGGAGTTGCCTGTCGCCCTCACCCCGTCGAAGGAACGGCGCTACCGCGTCACCGACCCCTACCTGCGGTTCTGGCTCACCTTCATCGCCCCGCACCTGCCCGAGATCGAACGCCTGCGGGGCGACCTCACCCTGCGAAGAATCGAGGCCGGTTGGACAAGCTGGCGCGGCCGTGCCGTCGAGCCGCTGCTCAGGGAGTCGCTGGCTCGCCTGCTGCCGGACTCCTCGCTGCCCGCAGCCCCGGCGATCGGCTCCTACTGGACCCGCTCCAACAGCATCGAAATCGACATCGTCGGCGCCGACCGAGCCCCCGTCGCCCAGCAGTTACTTTTCCTCGGCTCGATCAAGTGGCTGGAACACGCGCCGTTCGACGACCATGACCTGCTGGCCCTGCAACGCCACCGCGCAGCCCTCACCGACGACCCCGTCCCCTTGCTCACGATCAGCCGCAGCGGCGTACGGGTTTCGGAGTTGGCCGCTTCCTACGGCCCGGACGACCTGCTCGAAGCGTGGCGTCGGGATTAGGCCGCAGCATTAATCGGACCGTTACGTCCGGCCGGTGGCCCGTCTACGGTGTTTTCACGGCCCACTCGGTGGCGAAGGTTTCGAGTTGGCGGAGGACCAGGTCGACGGCGGCGCGTTCGTGGTCGGGTGGGTAGTCGTAGCGGGCGAGCAGCCGGCGGATGTGGCTGCGCAGTTTGGCGCGTACCGGCTCGCGGGAGAACCAGTCGACGGTGATGGTCGACTGGACTGACTTCACCAGCTCGCGGGCGATCTCGGCCAGGGTGCCGATGCCCAGGAGCTCGGTGGCGGCGCCGTTCTGGGCGACGGCGTCGTAGAAGGCCAGCTCGGCGTGGTTGAGCGGTGGGTCGAACTGCTGGCCGCGGCGGGCGTCGGCGGAGACCTCCTTGGCCAGTTCGACCAGTTCGACGATCAGCTGGGCGCTGGTCAGCTGCTGGCGCATGTAGCGGTTCATCAGGTCTTCGAGCTGGGCCGAGAAGCGTTCCTGGCGGACCACGTTGTGCTTGGTGACCTCGCGCATCTTGCGCTGGATCAGGCGGCGCAGCGCGGCGGCGGCGAGGTCGGGGGTTTCCGACTCCTGCAGGCGCTGGATCGCGACGCCGTTGAGTTCGGTGATGTCGAGCCGGCCGAGACCCGCCTCGGCGTAGATGTCGGTGATGTCGGCGGCGTCGACCACCTCTGCGGCGAGCTGGGAAAGGTAGCGTTCCACCTCGGCGGTGTTGGGCAGGCCCTTCGCCTCGCGGTCGGCGGCCTCTTCCTTGACGATCCAGACGCGTACGTCGCGGAAGTAGTGGATGTCCCGGCGCAGCCGCTGGATGTCGCCGGCACGTTCGACGAAGTCGCGGCTGGTGGCGCAGAGGGCGTAGAAGCGTTCCAGGCGGCCGGCCGAGTCACGGAAGCGCTGGTGCAGCGGCTTCGTGCCGGGCTCGACGGTGTTGCCGGGGGTGCGCGGGTTGCGCAAGTAGTTGGCCGCCAGGCGCACCGCCCGCACCCAGCTCTTTTTGTCCGCCTGGTTGTCGAGGACGTCGCGCCACTTCACCGGGGCCAGCATCGCCTCGATGACGGAGATTTCGTTGTACACCTCGCTGATCGCCCGATCGATCTCCCGGCCCAGGGTCTGGTCCTCCTGGTCGGAGGGGGTGTACTCGGTGAGCGCCTTGCGCAGGTTCTCGGTCAGCGGGGCGTACCCGACGAGCAGGCCGTCCTGCTTGCCGGCGAACCGGCGGTTGACCCGGGCGAGAGCCTGCATCAGGTTGGCGCCCCGCATCGGCCGGTCCATGTAGATGGTGTGGATCGGTGGCGCGTCGAAGCCCGTGAGCAGCATCGAATGCACGATGAGAAGTTCGAGCTCGTCGTCCGGGTTCTTGGCCCGGTTCTGGACGGCCTTGCGCTGCGACGGCCGCAGCATGTGCGGGCGGAACACCTTGTCGTCGGTGGGCAGACTGCTGAAGACGATCTTCATGACGCCCTTGTCGACGGCCGGGTCCGCCCATTCCGGACAGAGCTTCGCGAGGGCGTCGTACACCTTCACGCAGATCTCCCTGGTGGCGCAGACCAGCATCGCCTTGCCCGGGCCGCCGAGCTGCGGCCGCATCAGGTCGCGCCGCTTCCCCCAGTGCTCGACCAGGTCCTTCGCCAAGGTCTCGACGCGGTCGGGGGCGCCGTAGACCGTGTTCATGGTGGCCGCGTACGCCACCGCTTTGCGCCGCTCCGCGTCGTCCAGGCTGGCGGTGAGCGTTTCCACCTGCTCGTCGATGCTCTCCGGGTCGATGTCCGGCGGCAACGACACGGGGATGATCCGCGGCTCGTGATAGACCCGTACGGTCGCCTCGTCGTCGACGGCGCGCTTCAGGTCGTACACATCGATGTACTCGCCGAAAACCGCACGGGTGTTCACCTCGGCGGTGGCGATCGGGGTGCCGGTGAAGGCGATGAACGTGGCGTGCGGCAACGCGTCGCGCAGGTGCCGGGCATACCCGTCCAGGCTGTCGTAATGACTGCGGTGCGCCTCGTCGACGATCACCAGGACGTTGCGGCGGTCGGAGAGGAGTGGATGCGACCGTCCGGCCTCCCTCTCTTCCTTCGTACGCCCGAACTTCTGCAACGTGGTGAAGATGATGCCCCCGGCGTTCCGGTTGGACAGTTTGTCCCGCAGTTCGGCGCGGGAGTCGGCCTGCTCCGGTTCCTGACCCAGCAGCGGCCGGCTTTCGTGGAACGTGTCGAAAAGCTGATCGTCGAGGTCGTTGCGGTCGGTGAGCACCACGATGGTCGGGTTCTTCAGCGCCGGATGGTGGGCGGTCAGCGCCGCCGTGCACACCATCTCCTCCGACTTGCCGGAGCCCTGGGTGTGCCAGACGACGCCGGCCTTGCCGTCACTCTGCGACGCGAGCACGATGCGTTCGACGGCCCGCGTGACCGCGTAGAACTGGTGCGGCTTCGCGATCCGCTTCGTGGCCGAGGTGAAGTTGACGAACCCCGCGGTCAGCTCCGCGAACCGTTGGGGGAAGAACAGGCCGTCCAGGGCGACGATGAGCGCCTCGGGGCCGTCGTACTCCGGTGAGCTGGTGTCGACACGCTCGCCGTAGGAGTCGATATTCCAAGGCGCAAAATGCTCGTACGGGGTGAAAGGGGTGCCGTATTTCGCGGTGACCCCGTCGGAGATCACGCAGAGCACGGCGTGGCGGAAGGCGAGCGGAAACTCCTCGAGGTACGTCTGCAGCTGGGCATGCGCGCCGGTGAGAGTCGCCTGCTCGTCGGTCGCGTTCTTCAGCTCCACGAACGCAACCGGCAGGCCGTTGAGGTAGAGCACGACGTCGAACCGGCGCTGGTGATCACCGTCGACCACCAGCACCTGGTTGATCGCCCGATAAACGTTCCGGTCCGGGTGGTGCAGATCGGCCACCCGTACGGTGGGGTTGTGCTCGGCGCCGAACGCATCGGTGTACGTGATCGAGCGGATGCCGTGGACCAGGCGCTCGTGGGCGGCCCTGTTCTCGGCGAACGCCTCACGGGAAGCCACGTCGGTGGCCGCCCGGACAGCCTCGGCGACCGCCGGCGGGGGCAGGTCGGGGTTGAGCCGCTCGATCCCCGCCCGCAGATCCTCGACCAGCACGAGATCGGCCCAGGTCTGCCGCTGCCCGGTGCCGGGGCCGAAATCTTTGCCGGAGCCGGTTTCCCAGCCGAGCTCGAACAGCTCCTCCAGCGCCATGTTCTCCCAGCCGGCCTCGTCCAGCCTTCCGTCGAATCCCATCCCCGCCCCTCCCCGTCCTTACCTAAACCGCGTCTTCAACAACCTTCTCGGCGTCCTTGACCCGCAACCGTCCCGACATCAACTCCGGCAACAAGGTGTCCCGCAGCGCGATGAGCGTTGAGTTCTCCGCCGAAGCAGCCGAGGCGCGCTTGTGGAGTGGAGCGACCTTCTCAGCAAAAGCCTTGACGACCTCCGGCGCAGGCAGGCGGACGTTCATGGCCTTGAAGTTCTTCCTGCTGAGCTCCAAGAACGTCGAGCCGTTGGCCAGGCCGACCATCTCGTCGACACGGTCCCTCATCTCGTGGAACAGCCACATCGTGAGGTTTTCGTCCGGCGCGGTCACGACGACGAAGCCCTGATTCACCGCGGTGGGGATCTGAGGAATGGCAAAAGCCCCGATGGTTGCTCGTGACGTCATCAAGATCGAGCCGGCCGGATACAGCGCCGAAGCACACTCGTCGAGGCCAGCGTCAGTGATCTTGCGACTGGTGTCGAACAGATACGGCACTCGCAGTGCTGTCACGTCGGATGGCGTCGACCAGGCGATGGCGCCACCCCAGAACGCGGGATTCTTGGTGCTTGGCGTTCCGCCTCCGCCTACCTGGGCGATGGAGTCGAAGGTTTCCGGACCGGCCGGAATGCCGTCGACGGCCAGCTCGAAATACGCGTCCGCAAGCTGGAGCGCGCAGGCGGCGATACGGTCGTTGACCCCGATTTTCTCATCGAGCGCGGCCAGCGTGGCCGATATCTTTCGCTGTTCGGCCGGCTCCGGAACCGTGACCTCAACTCCTTTGATGAAGTTGCGGTTCAGCATGGGTTGCACCGATCCGGAGTTGTAGCCGCTGAGATCCAGCGTCTGGAAAAGGTGGTAGACGAATCGGACGTCGTTCCCGTGGAAGTCCGTCACGTACAGCGTGGTGTTCAGCGGCCAGAAATCGTCCTGGATCAGTGCAGGCACGCCGAGATTTGCCGCTCGCCCCAGAGTCACGCCCGGCCCGGAGGCCTTTGCTGCGTTGTGCCAGCCGGCGACCCCTCCACTGCCCATGACCGGCACGTCTCCGGGGATCCGCTGACTGGAGGGGAGATCGTGCCCCCGTTGCAGTGTCACCAGGTCACCGAGGGTGGTTTTCCGCCATTCAGACATCGACCCTCCCCAGCACTCCCCGGACGACTTTCTCGAGATGACTCGACTCGTCGAAGTTGGCGTACAGCTCTTTCCTGAGGTGTTCGATTCGCTCGGTGAGCGGCACAGCGTCCGGATCCACTTCCGCCGCGCTCGCGCCGACGTAACGGCCGGGGGTCAGCACGTGGTCGTGGGTTGCTACTTCGTCGAGGGTTGCTGAGTGGCAGAAGCCGGGGATGTTTTCGTACGTCTGGTTCTTGGCTTTGGCGGATTTGGTGCCACGCCAGGCGTGATACGTGTCCGCAATCCTGGCGATGTCGTCGTCCGTAAGAATGCGTTCGGTGCGGTCGACCATGGTGCCGAGGGCACGGGCGTCGATGAACAGGATTTCGCCACGCCGGTCCGTCAGCCCCTTCGCGCCCTGCGGGCCCTTGTCCTTGGTGAGGAACCACAGGCAGGCCGGGATGGCGGTGGTGCGGAACAGGTTCGGCGGGAGCGCGACCATGCAGGCGACCAGGTCCGCCTCGACCATGGTGCGGCGGATCTCGCCCTCGCCGGACTGCTTGGAGGACATCGAGCCGTTGGCCAGGACAACGCCGGCGCTGCCGCGGTCGCCGAGCTTGGACACGATGTGCTGAAGCCAGGCGTAGTTGGCGTTGCTCTGCGGCGGAACCCCGTACCGCCAGCGGGGGTCGGATTCGCGGCGCGCCCAGTCGCTCATGTTGAACGGCGGGTTGGCCATGATGAAGTCGGCCCGCATGTCCGGGTGTTTGTCGTCGGAGAAGGTGTCGGCCCAGCGGTCGGCGATGCCCACCGGGTCCATGTGGTGGATGGCGAGGTTCATCTTCGCCAGGCGCCAGGTGCGTTCGTTCTGCTCCTGGCCGTACACGGCGATGTCGTGGGTGTGATCGCGGCCGGCGCGGGCCTCGATGAACTTCTGCGACTGGACGAACATGCCGCCGGAACCGCAGCACGGGTCGTAGACACGTCCCGAGTAGGGCTCCAGCACCTCGACGAGAACCCGCACCACGCTCGACGGGGTGTAGAACTCGCCGGCCCGCTTGCCCTCGGCTCGGGCGAACTTCTCCAGAAAGTACTCGTACGTCTCACCGAGCACATCCTGGGCGGGGCGGTCGCCGTGGCCGGTGAAGCGGGCGTCGCTGATCAGGTCGACGAGTTCCTTGAGGCGGTTCTTGTCGACGTTGTCGCGGTTGAAGATCTTCGGCAGGACGCCGGTCAGGGCCGGGTTCTCCCGCATGATCGCGTCCATCGCCTCGTCGAGCAGTTCCCCGACGCCCTGGGGCGCGTTCTCCACCAGGTAGTCCCAGCGGGCGTTCTCCGGCACCCAGAAGACGTTGGCCAGCGTGTACTCGTCGCGATCGTCGAGGAAGTCGGCCCGCCGGCTCTCCGGCAGGTCGGTGAGGCTCTCGGCGATCTTGTCGCGGCGTTCGGCGAAGGCGTCCGAGACGTACTTGAGGAAGACCAGGCCGAGGACGAACTCCTTGTACTGCGCGGCGTCCATGGAACCGCGCAGCTTGTCGGCGGCCTTCCACAGGATGTCCTGGATCTGCTTCGTGCTGGAGACGGTGAACAGTTCGGTCTGTCCGCCGGCACGTTTGCGTGGGGGCACTGTGTCTTCCGTTCTGGTGGAGTTCAGGAGTCCGTACCGTACAAAGTTGTGAGGGTGCCGTCGGCGAAGCCGGTCACGGCGAGTCCACGTAGTTCCGTCAAAAGGTCGCTCTGTTGCCGTAACAGCCGCTCGCGTTCGTCGAGCCGGCGGAGAACATCGTCCAGACGGGCCACTTCATCGCCGCTCAGGTCGGGAATCGTCACGTCGTGCAGGCGCTGGGGACGTACCGCGCTGGGGCTGCGCGTGGTGTTGTCGGCGATGTCGAGCAGTGCCTTGAGGACTCGTGGGGTGAGGCCGCTGCCGGGTACGACACGAAGGCCACGGGCCGGGAACTCGATCACCGAGAGGCCGGACTCGTCGAGCAGAGCACCGAACCGGGGGGCCGAGGTCACCACGATGTCACCGGGTTCGGTGAGCAGGGCGTGGGGATACTCCGTGTTCAGAATCAGCCGATCGATCCAGCGCTTCGAGGACGGCGCGAGGACTTCGGCAGGGCCGAGGACCCGGTAGTGGCCGCGCGGCGTGACATGTGAGGGCGACAGGCGGTGCCCTGGGAGTTGGCGTACGCGGCGGGCGGCGCGCAGGGCGCCGAGGAAGATTGCCTTCGGACGAGCGCCGTCGCGTTGAGCGGCACGGGTGGTGAGGGGACCGTGCTTCACCCCGTACGAAATGGCCTCCTGCTCGGCCTCGGTGAGGCGGCGCTCGGCCTCCCCGATCAGCGCGGGGCGATCGGCGGCCTGCCGAGCGCGAACGATGGCCGAGCCGGAGGCCGACGGCCGTAACGCCGTGCCGCGACGCAGGTCGAGAGCCGTCAACGGAACCACCTGGCCGGTCCGGGACTCGTGACCGTCACCGGGCCGGAACCCCTCGGCCCGCCACAGCAGGATGTCCTCGGCCACCGTCCGCGCCCCGCGTTCATCGAGATCAGCGCTGCTGAGGTCGGCCAGGAAAACCCGTCCCTCGGTCGCGCGGATCGGGTCGCGGGTGAGCACCCACAGGGCGGCGGGGTGGCCGGGGCGAGCGGGGAACACCCCGCCGGGCAGTCGCACGACCGCTTCGACGAACCCTTGAGTCAGCAGTTCCGCTCGTTTGGCGATCGCGTCGGTGTCACGCAGGGTGTCGACCAGGCCGGCCGCTGGGCCGACCACGATGGCCGTACGGCCGGGGCCGAGCCGGTCGGCGATATCCCCGATCTTGCTGAGGTCTTCGACGGTGTCGCGCAGTTCGGCGGGCTGGTAGGGCAGCCGAGTGACGATCACGTCGGCCTCTGCGAACTCGTCGTTCAACTCGTCCGGGACCACGTCGACCGCGAACTCGGGAACGCCGGACAGCAGCAGGCGGCGACGGATCAGCCGGGCCAACGTGAGGTCCGGCTGGGCGGCGGTGAACCTGAGCGTCTCCGGTTCCTGGCCGGGCAGCAGCGCGGCGAGCAGATCACCGGGGCCGGCCCACGGATCCCCGATGGTGAGGTGGCCGGCCGGGTGAAGGCGGCCCGGGAGGTCGGCGATCATCCGGATCAGTGTGATCAGGGAAGCGGTGAGGGCGTGGGCGTTCAGCTCCGGCCAGCCGAGGCGTGCCGCGTTACCGAGCAGGAACTGATGCGCCCGGCTCGGGTCATAGGCGCCTTCGATCAGTTGCTCGACCAGCTGCGGCAACACGGCCGGCACGGCCGCCTCGCGCAGATCGCTCAGCAGGAATTCGTCGTCCGGGTCGAGGCGATGGGCAAAAGACAGCAGGTCGGCGGGCAGGGCACGTCCGGCGAGATGACGCAGGGCGAGGGCGGCGCTCAAGGAGAGCAGCATGCGACGGCCGCCGTGCTTACGGGCGTACGCGGTCAGGGTGTTCATGTCGCGTTCGGCGCGCAGGGTTTCGGGCTCGGTGTTGCCGAGACCGGTTGCCAGGAGCCAGTTGAGGACCGAGTTGGCTGAGTAGAGGAGCTGCCCGCCGCCGTTCGGCACCGGAACAGGAAAGTCCTGGTGCCGGCGCCGCCAGGTCGTCACCACGGGGCGCGCCACCTGGGCGAGCCGGGCCACCTCGGCCGACGACATGTACTCCTCGTTCACGCCGCTCACTCTAAGCCCCTCGTACGCCGAAGTCGCAAGCATTCGTTGATAACCCGGGTTATCAAGCGGAGTGACTCGCGCGAACATGCGGTTGTGCTCTCCTGTGATGACCGTTCGAATCAGGAGTTGCATGATGACCGTTCCGCAGAACCCTTTCCCGCCGAGTCCCCTCCCCCAGCCGAAGCGCGGCAAGCGCGGCCTCGTGATCGCGGGCGCCGCCATGACCGCCCTCGTCCTGCTGTGCTGCGGCATCGGAGTCGCCGCGCTGAACGGTGACGACAAGGACTCCTCCCAGCTTGGGGCGGTGTCGGTGCCCTCGACGGAGCCGGTGACGACAGCCACCGCCCCAGCGACGGGGAGCACCACAACGCCGGCGGAGAGCACCACGACGGCGGAAGCGCCGCCGACGACCAAGGCGGCCGCCAAGCCCCGGGTCATCAAGGGGCGCGGCGACGACGTCGTGGACATCCCGCCGCTCACCGAACTCTCGGTGGTCGTCTTCGACTGCCGGTGCTCCAGCAACACCGTGCTCAAGAGCGACGGGCCGGAGTCCCTGCTGGTCAACGAGATCGGCAAGTACAAGGGCAAGCGCTGGATCAACCTGGAGGAGGGCGCCCAGACCACCCAGTTCGAGATCAACGCGTCCGGCCGCTGGACGCTGACGATCGGCTCCGTCGACCAGCTCGCCACCAAGGCAGCGTCCGGCAAGGTGTCCGGCAAGGGCGACGACGTGATCGTGCTCGGCGGCAGCGCCACCAAGGCGAAGATCACCCATTCCAAGGGGTCGTCGAACTTCGTCGTCAAGGCTTACTCGCTCGAGACCGGCGACGGCGGTCTGCTCGTCAACGAGATCGGCGGGTACTCCGGCACCCGGCCGCTGCCGGCGCCGGCGCTTGTCGAGGTGACCGCCGACGGCAGCTGGAGCATCTCCCCGTCCTGACCAGCTCCAAGCCCGTCCTGACCGCAACACCGCTCTGCCGCGAACAGAGCGCCGAACCGGCAGTAAACCAGGGGGTCCCCATGGACGACGCACTCACGCTCTATCACGAACTCACCGACCAGCTGCGGGCTCACGGAACCACCGGCCCGGCCACCGATCTGATCCTCGCCGCCTTCCGGGGCGAGGACGCGCTCGCGGCAGTGATGCGCGGCGAGCCATTGCCCGAAGCGCCCGCCGACGCGGCGGAGGCCGACGAGGCGCCGGAGGTCTACCTGGAGTCGGTGGAGGTCACCGGCTTCCGGGGCATCGGCACACCCGCCGCCGCGCTGCGGCTCAAGCCCCAACCCGGCCTGACCGTCATCGCGGGCCGGAACGGCTCCGCCAAGTCCAGCCTCGCCGAGTCGATCGAGTACGGCCTCACCGAGGACTCGCCGCGCTGGTCGCAGCGTCCGCCCGTGTTCCGCGAGGGCTGGCGCAACATGCACTACAACGGCGAGCGCGCGATCGCGGTGAAGCTGCGTTCGGCATCGAGCGGTCAGCCCGTCGTGATTCGCCGTACGTGGGCCGCCGGCGAGACGGACGTGGCGGCCGCGACGGTGCACGTGACCCGGAACGGCGTCACGCTTCCGTCGGACGCCCTGCCCGAATGGCTGCGCCCATCGGAACGGTTCCGCCCGTTCCTGTCCGCCCGCGACCTCGAGCGGGTGATCGGCTCCAAACCCACCGAGCTGTACGACTCGATCGCGCCGATTCTCGGGCTTACCCCGCTCTCCGAGGCCGGCGCACGGCTGCAGGTGTTGCGCAAGGAACGTGACGATCGGGCCGCGGCGCTCCGAGGTTCGTTCGGCGACCTGCGTACACGACTCGTTGGGCTGGACGATCCGCGAGCCGGTGAAGCCGTACATCTGCTCGGAAAACAGGCGGGAAAGGCGAACCTGGCGGCGCTCACCGAGCTGGCCGCAGGGGAAACCGGTGACGGTGACGCTCGTGCGGCGTCGGCCGCGCGGCGACTGGCCGAGCTGGGGTTGCCCGACATCGGGAACACCCTGCGCGAACTGACCCAGGCGGAGGAGTCGGTTCAGCAGCTCGCCCGCACCGAGGTCGCTGTAAGGCACCGGGTGGCGGACCTTCTGTCGGGTGCGCTCGAGATGCACCGGGACCTGGGAGATCAGTCGTGCCCGGTGTGCCAGGTCGGTGTTCTCGACGGAACGTGGCGCGAACAGGCCGAGCGGGAGGTCGGCCAGCTGCGCTCGGCCACCGAGACGATGCGTGCCGCTGCCCGGCGCCGCGAAGCGCTGCTTCGGCAGGCGCAGAGCGAAATGGGCACCGTACGCGGGCTGCTGGACCCGGTCGTGACGGCCCTCGCACCGTCACTGCCGGAGCAGGCCGCCGAACTCGATCGGGCATTGGACTCGCCGGCCCTCGACCGACCGTCCTGGGACGAGATCTCGGCAGCCCACCACAAGCTCGGTGTGGCCGCGGCCGAGTGGCTGGCCAACCGGCACGACTCGTGGCGGGAGCCCGGAGCCGCGATCCGCCGCTGGGTCGAGGACGCGAAGGTCGTTCGGGCCGAGGCCGATGAGCTGGCTCTGCTGACCAAGGCACGCAACGACCTCATCGCCGTCACCGACCGGATACGGGCCGACCGGTTCCAGGCGGCGGCGCAGCATTCCCAGCACATCTGGAACCTGCTGCGGCAGGAGAGCAACGTCGCGATCGGCGAGATCCGGCTCGGCGGCACGAGCACCCGGCGGCGGGTCGACATCTCCGTGGCCGTCGACGGGACGGACACCCCGGCGCTCGCCGTGATGAGCCAGGGCGAACTCCACGCCTTCGGGCTGGCGCTGTTCCTGCCCCGGGCGTGCGCCGACGCCAGCCCGTACCGGTTCGTGGTGATCGACGACCCGGTGCAGAGCATGGACCCGAGCAAGGTCGACGGGTTCGCCGAGGTGCTGCGCGAAGTGGCGCGTACCCGGCAGGTCGTGGTGTTCACCCACGACGACCGGCTGCCCGAGGCCATCCGGCGGCTCGGTGTGGAGGCCGACGTCCGCGAGGTGACCCGGCGCGAGGGCTCGATCGTCGAAGTGCGCAAGAACCTGTGGCCGGCCAAGCGCTACCTGGAGGACGCCCGGGCGGTCGCCCTCGCCGAGGACATCCCGGAACAGGCGAAGCGATTGATGGTCGCCGGATTCTGCCGGTCCGCGCTCGAGGCGACGGCCATGGACCGCTATCGCGCGGAGCAGTATGCGGCAGGCACGCCCCTGCGAGAGATCGACGCTGCCTTGGACGCGGCGCACAGCGTGCAGGCCAAGCTGACCCTCGGACTGTTCGGCGACCCGGGCCGCCGCGGGGACCTCTACGCCCAGCTGAACCGCAGCCGGGTGCCGCGCGCCGTCGACACGGTCAAGGCCGTGGCGAAGGCAGTTCACGGGCAGTGCGACATGGCGAGCCTTGACATGGTTGTCGCCTCCGAGGCGCTGGTGGCGAGGCTGTCATGAGCGATTGCCTGGAAACCGCCGACCGGATGCTGACCACCGTCGTCCGCGGGGCCCGGGGATGCTGGCCCCGAGCCTGCGCCTGGCTGCTGCGCCACGAACTCGAAGCCGCCATGGACCGCTACTGGCAGCGGGCGTGCCCGGAGATCGGGCAGGCCCGCGCCCAGCGGCCGAAACTGCTCCTCCTCGGCCACTACGCCGGTACGGAGATCGGGCAGCGGGCCAGTTACCTGTGGTGGGCCCTGACCCGAGCCGGCCACCACCACACGTACGAACTCGGCATCACCGCCACCGAACTGGCCCGCCTCCGCACCGAACTGGTCGCCCTCATCGCGCTTCTCGACGCGAGGGAGGTCTCGCAGCGCAGAGAAGTCGTCAGTCCTTGAGGAGCTGGCGGGCCATGACGACGCGCTGGACCTGGTTGGTGCCCTCGTAGATCTGGGTGATTTTGGCGTCGCGCATCATGCGCTCGACCGGGTAGTCGCGGGTGTAGCCGTACCCGCCGAGCAGCTGGACCGCGTCGGTCGTGATTTCCATGGCGGCGTCGGAGGCGAAGCACTTGGCGGCGGCGCCGAAGTAGGTCAGGTCGGCGTCGCCGCGTTCGCTCTTGCCGGCGGCGACGTAGGTCAGCTGGCGGGCCGCCTCGAGCTTCATGCCCATGTCGGCCAGCATGAACTGAACGCCCTGGAAGTCGGCTACGGGCTTGCCGAACTGCTTGCGCTCCTTGACGTAGTTCTTCGCGAAGTCGAGGGCGCCCTGCGCGATGCCCAGCGCCTGCGCGGCGATCGTGACGCGGGTGTGGTCGAGCGTCTTCATCGCCGTCGCGAAGCCGGTGCCCTCGTCGCCGATCATGCGGTCGGCGGGGATGCGTACGTTGTCGAAGTAGACCTCGCGGGTGGGCGAGCCCTTGATGCCGAGCTTCTTCTCGGGCGCGCCGAAGCTGACTCCCTCGTCGGACTTCTCCACCACGAAGGCCGAGATGCCCTTGGAGCGCTTGGCCGGGTCGGTGACCGCGAAGACCGTGTAGAACTCGGACACACCGGCGTTGGTGATCCAGCGCTTGACGCCGTTGAGCACCCAGAAGTCGCCGTCGCGGACCGCGCGGGTGGTCATCGAGGCGGCGTCCGAGCCGGCCTCGGGCTCCGACAGGCAGTACGAGAACATCGCCTCGCCCGACGCGACCTTGGGCAGGTAACGGCGTTTGAGGTCCTCGGAGGCCGACAGGATCAGGGGCATCGTGCCGAGCTTGTTGACCGCGGGGATGAGCGACGACGAGCCGCAGGCCCGCGCCACCTCCTCGATCACGATCGCGGTGGCCAGGGCGTCCGCGCCGGCACCGCCGTACTCGACCGGGATGTGCGGGGCGTGGAAGTCGCTCGAGCGCAGGGCGTCGTACGACGCCTTGGGGAACTCGCCGGTCTCGTCGGCCTCGGCCGCGTTCGGCGCCACCCGCGCGTCACACACCTCGCGCACGGCCGCGCGGATGGTTTCGTGATCCTCAGGCAACTGGTAGACGTCGAACTCGCTCATGCCCCTGGTCCCTTCCCTCAAGCAGTCCCGCCGCTATGTTACTGGCGCGTAGCGTACGCCTGCCAGAGGTCCGGTCGTTATGCCGGACGTGATGCGTTTGTCATTCCTGGGCACCGGTTACCTCGGCGCCACGTACGCGGCCTGTTTCGCCGAGCTCGGCTACGAGGTGCTCGGGTACGACGTCGACGACGCGAAGATAGCCAAGCTGGCCGCCGGGCGGGCCCCCTTCCACGAACCCGGGCTGGACGACCTGCTGCGCCGCAACCTGGCCGCGGGCCGGCTACGGTTCACCACGTCGTTGACCGAGGTCGCCGGGTTCGCTGACGTGCACTTCATCTGCGTGGGCACCCCGCAGCGCCCGGACGGGATGAGCGCCGACCTGACGTACGTCGAGAACGTCGTCACCGCCCTCGCGCCGCTGCTGACCCGCCGTGCGCTGATCGTGGGCAAGTCGACCGTGCCGGTGGGCACCGCGGCCTGGGTCGAGCAGCTGGTCGCCAAGCACGCCGACCCGGCCCTGGGCGTCGAGGTGGCGTGGTCGCCCGAGTTCCTGCAGGAGGGGTACGCCGTCGAGGACGTGCTGCGCCCCAACCGGATCGTGGCCGGGGTGCGTTCGGAATGGGCCCGCGTACGCCTGCACGCCGCTCACAAGGGCGTGTTCGACCTGGCCGCGACCGAGGACCGGGACGTGCCCGTGGTGGTCACCGACTTCGCCACGGCCGAGTTGGTCAAGGTGGCCGCGAACGCGTTCCTGGCCACGAAGATCAGCTTCATCAACGCGATGGCGGAGGTCTGCGAGGTGGCCGGCGGTGACGTGACGCTGCTGGCCCGGGCGATCGGCTACGACCCGCGGATCGGGCATCGGTTCCTGCAGGCCGGGCTGGGGTTCGGCGGTGGCTGCCTGCCCAAGGACATCCGCGCGTTCCAGGCGCGGGCGCAGGAGCTGGGCGCGGGTGAGGCGCTGCGCTTCCTGCACGAGGTCGACCTGATCAACGCACGGCGGCGGGGGCGGGCGCTCACGCTGGCTGCGGAGTTGCTGAACAGACCGGTAGGTCCAGCGGGTCCCGACCTGTCCGGCGCCCGGATCGCGGTTCTGGGCGCGACGTTCAAACCCCATTCGGACGACGTACGGGATGCGCCCTCCCTCGCCGTGGCGGCCGCGCTGGCCAATGCCGGGGCGCACGTGCATGTGTACGACCCGGAAGGCATGCCCAACGCCCGTGCCGCCCAGCCCGCTCTCGCGTACGAGGAAAGCCTTGTCGCCGCCGTGACGGACGTCTCTCTGGTGGTCGTGGCGACCGAGTGGGCCGAGTTCCGCAACGCCGACCCGGTGCTCCTGGGCGAGCTGGTCGCCGAACGCCGGGTCATCGACGGGCGGAACTGCCTGAACCCGGCCCAGTGGGCGCAGGCGGGATGGACCTACCGCGGGATGGGCCGGCCGCCCGTGTGACGACCGATGTCGCCGTCTGCGCGTTTTCCATGGATGTCGACCGCCGTGAGCCTGTTCTAATGAATGTCGTACCGGCATGCTCTAGTTAGACGGACGGGTGCCCGGGCAGGTCGAGGAGGTTCCGTGGCGCAGGCTGGACAGCCCGACGGCTACGACGATGAGCTGGCCCGCATCGAGGCCTCGATCGCGGATCTGAAGATCCGCGACATGGAGGCGGCCAAGGAACGCACGCAGATCGCCGCCAAGATCCAGGCGGCACAGTTCCAGCGTGACATCCTCGCCCACGCCAACCAGCAGAAAAAGGCCGCCAAGGCCAAGGCTCGCCGTCCCCGCCGCCGCGGGTCCGACGAGTTCCCGCCCCCGCCCCCGCCGACGGGCGCCCCGACCGGCGACAAGCCGCCCCCGCCTCCGCGCGCCGGCATTTCGCCCGGTCCGCGGCCCGACTGGGCGCCGCCGGGCTCGCCGCACACAGGTCCGCCCGGGGTGGCCACCGACGGTGTCACCATGCTGGTCGACGACCCGCCGCCGACCGAGCGGGTCGCTCCGCCGCCGCGTCGCTCCGCCGGGTTCACCGGCGCCGAGCACCACCCGCCCGAGGCCTCCTCCCAGTCGGTGCAGAACATCCTGCTCGCCCTGGGCGCGCTGCTCATCGGTGTGGCCGCCGTGGTCTTCGCCGGGGTGGCGGTCAGCAACCCGTTCGCCCGGGCGTTCATCCTCGCCCTGTGCACCGCGATCGCTCTCTCCGTCGCCCCCGGAATCGCCAAGCGCGGCCTGAGCTCGACCGGTGAGACGGTCGCCTGGGTCGGGCTCATCCTGCTGCCGCTGACCCTGTTCGCCCTGCACGGCAGCCCGGCGACGGGCGGCGAGTCCGTGCCCGTCCCGCTCTATCTGGGCGTCACGTTCGCCCTGACCGCGGTGGCCGCCTTCGTCTACGCCGGGTTCACCCGCCTTGCCGCGCCGCGCTACGCCACGGTGGTGGCCGTCCAGCCGGTGCCGCTGCTGCTGGCCGAACCGATGATCGAGAGCCCGGCCGGCTGGGGCATGGCCCTGACGGTGGTCGCCGTCCTCGACCTGCTGCTGCTCACCACCGTCATCCGCAAGGGTCGGCTGCTGCCGCGCTGGCCGTGGGGCCGCCCCGGCCCCGCCGACCGGCAGACGCAAGACCCCGCCCCGATCGCCGAGGACCCGCCCGAGCGCCCAGAGACCGCTCGCGAGGAACCCGACCTGATCATCCCGGGGTTGTCCGGTCCCCGCCGCGGAAACTGGCTGCGCTCACGCATCTTCCCCGGCCCGCGCCCGGGCGACGCGCCGCCCGCCGGCTCGGTGCCGCTGGCCCCGCCGGCCTCTCCGCCCTCGGCCGACTGGCTGCGCGAGCTGACGTTCGCCCTGCTCTGCGTGGCCAGCGCGGGCGCCCTGCTCTATTCGTCGGTGGCGCTGCTGCAGGCCCAGGCGCTGCCCGACGCGCTGCGGTCCGGCCTCGTGCTGGTGCTGGCCGCGCTCACCGGCGCCGCCGCGGCCTACCTGCTCGACAACCTGGCCGCCCGCAACATCGCCGGCGGTGTCCTCGCCCTTGCCGTGATCGGCGCGACCGCCCGCATCGCCGACGTCGTCTCGCCGCATTGGACGCTGGCCGTCGCCGCGGCCGCCGTCGCGGTCACCGGGGCCGTGGTCACGATGATCCCGGCCGAGGTGCGCCGCGGCCCGCAGATCGCCTCGGCGGTAGCGCTCGGCATCATCGGCCTGATCCTGGTGATCGACTGCCTGCGAGCCGCGGTTGCGCCGCTGCAGGCCGCCCGCCCGGTCTGGCACGCCGGCACGGCGGACTACGCGCAGCGCATGGCCGAGGCGGCCGGCGATCTGGGCTGGCTGCTCGCGTTCAGCGCGCTGCTGGTCACCATCGCCGCCGCCCTGGCCCTGCCGCCCGCCCTGCGGCACGAGGGCGCGGTCATCGGCATCGCGCTGACCGCCCTGGCCCTGCCCGCCTCGCTCGGGCTGAACTGGTCGGAGGCGCCCTGGCCGCTGGTCATCGCCTCGGTCGGCATCGGCGCGGCCGGCCTCGCGGCGACCACCCGGCGCATCGCGGTCGTCCACGTGGCCGCGGCCGGGGTGGTGGGCCTGTTCGGGGCCGGCGCCGCGCTGGGCGCGGCCTGGCTGACCGCCGCCGTGCTGACCGCGCTGGCCGGCGCGGGCGTGATGATCGCGGTGGCCGCCCGCCAGATCCCCATCCGCCTGTACGCGTGGCTGGTCGGCGACTGGGCCGCCGGCGCGGCCGCGCTGGCCCTGCCCGGCGCCGTGGTCAGCGCCGCGCTGGCCGTCGCCGACCGTGGTGACGGCCCGCCGCCCACCGAGGCGGTCACCGTTCCCGCCCTGGCCGTCGGCTTCCTGGCCGTGGCCGCCACGCTCAGCTACGCCGCCGTCTTCCAGGTGGCGCGGCGCGACATCAGCCTGCCGCTCACCGCCGGCACCGGCCTCGGCGCGATCGCCCTGGCCCTGGCCGCCCTGCTCTCGCCCGGCGCCACCGCCCCCGACATCTGGGTCGGCGCGCTGCTGCTGGTCGCGGCGGGCCTGCTGTTCTTCTCCAAGTCGATCGACAACGGGCGGCGCAGCGACCGGCTGCTCGACGGCCCCGACATCGCCGCCGCGGCCGCCACCGTCGCCATCTGCGGCGCGCTGGCCCGGGTCTTCGCACTGGCCTTCCCGCAGGCGCCGCTGGCCGTGGCCGGCGTGGTCGTGCTGATCGTTGCGCTCGGCGTGGCTGTCCTGCCTGAGGACTGGGCGCGCGGCCCCAACCGCGGGCTTGCCGTGGCCGGCGGGGTGGTCGGCGCGATCGCGGGTTATCTGGCGCTGGCCGGGGCCGTGCGCATGCTGTCCGTCCCGGCCGACCTCTGGGACGCCGACCTGACCCAGGTCCCCAGCCCCGGCGCGGGCGCCTGGCAGGCCCCGTTCGCCCTGCTCGCGATCTCGATCGCCGCCGCCCTGGCCGCGCCCCGCCCGTGGTCGCACCTGTTCTCCGCGATCGCCGGGGCGCTGGCCGCCATCGGCGCGCCGTTCGCGCTCGGCCTGCCCTGGTGGTCGCCGCTGCTGATCGGCGGGGCGGTCGGGCTGGCGTACGCGATGGCCGCCGTGTCCACGATCGACCCGATCGCCGCCCTGTGCCGCGCCGGAGCAGGCGCCGTCGTGCTGCTGCACGCCGTGCTCGCGTCACTGGCCCGGCCCTGGTCGACAGCCCTTTCGCTGCTCATCGTGGTGATGGTCGGCGCCCTCACCGCGGTCATGGCCCGCACCCAGGTCGCCGTGATCGAGGATCCGCCGCCCGGCACCCCGCTGCCCCCGCCCGGCCGGTTCTGGTCGCCGTCGACCATCACCGAGGCCGACCTGGCACGCGACGACACCGGCATGCCCCGGCACCGCGCCCAGATCGGAGGCGCCGCCACCGGGGCGATCATGCTGGCGCTGCCCGGCGTGCTGGCGTCGGTCGCCGCCGACCAGGGCCATGGCGCGCTCATCCTGCTCACCGCCGCGCTCGCCGGATCCAGCCTCAGCCTGGCGATGCTCGCGCTGGCCGGCCGTTACATCCCACAGTTCCTGCCGTGGGCCACGGCCGGGCTGGTTCTCGGCGCCACGATCACCGCGTTCGCCTCGATCCCGACCCCGCACCCGACGGCCCTCTACGCGGCGGCTGCGGCCCTGCTCGGCGTCCTGGCCGAACTGCTACGCGGCTCGATCCCCGCGCCGGGTCTCACACTCGCCCGCGAGGGCGCGTTCTCCGGTGGCAGCTATCGCGCCCGCCGCTGGACAACGGCCCGCCCGCTCGGGCTCACCGGCCGCTGGCTGGTCGACCCGGCCACCAGCGCGGTCGTGCTCGCCCTGGTCCCCACCATCCTGGCCATCTTCTCGATCGCACCGGCGTTGCGGGCCGCCCTGATCGACCCGCTGGGCCAGCTCCAGCACATCTGGGACGGCCCGATCCCCGCCCTGGCGACACCGTCGTCGGGTTACGTCGACGAGACCAGCGTCCTGGCGATCGTGCTGCTCACCGGGGCTGCCGCGCTGGCCGCGATCGGCTTCGGCGGCCGCGCCTCCGAGGCCGTGCCGGTGATCATGCCCGGCCTGGCGATCACCATCCTGATCACCCCGATCGCCCTGCAGGCGGACTACCCGACCGCCACCACCGCGGCCCTGCTGGTCTTCACGCTCTCGATGCTCGGCCTGGCGCTCACCCCGCCCCCGGCCGGCCGGCGCTCCTCACTGCTCGGCACGATCCGCACCATCGTCTTCGTGATCGGCCTGCTCGCCGGCAACGCGGGCCTGGCCGGAAGCCTCGCCCAGCAGCGCCTCACCTTGCTGACCCTGGGCTGCGCCATCTTCGTCGGCCTGGCCGCCGCACTGGCCGGCCGCAGCCGCTTCGCCCGCGTGCTGGGCTGGGTCTTCGCCGCCGTCATGGGCCAGTTCTTCGTGCTCACGGCCGCGATCGCCGCCGGGGTGGAACGCCCCTGGGCCGCGTTCGGGGTGCTGGCCGTCGGAGCCGCGCTGCTGATCCTCGAGGCCACCGTTCCCCGGCTCGGCCTGCCGCAATACCGCATCGAAGCCACGACGATCGAGTGGAGCGGTTACGCGTCCGCGCTGATCGCCGGCGTCATGGCGTTCGACTCCCCCGCCCACCTGGCCGCCATGCTCGCCGCGTGGGGCGCTGTCCTCGGCCTGGCCGCCGCCCGCGTCGGACGCCCGCCCAACCAGCGCCGCGCCCTGTTCTGGACGGCGGTCGGCTTCGAAGTGGTCGGCTGGTGGCTGTTCATCGCGCTGGCCGACGTCGCGCTGCCCGAGGCGTACACACTTCCGTTCGCCGCCCTCGCCCTGCTCGTCGGCGTCGTCGAATCGCGTGACCGCCCCGACCTGAGCAGTTGGGTGGCGTACGGCCCGGCGTTGCTGGCGGCCTTCGTCCCCACCATCGGCATCGTGCTGGCCGGCAACGGCGGCGAACTCCGCGAAGTCCTGCTCCTGCTGGCCGCCGTGGCCACCCTGATCGTCGGTTCCCGCAACCGCCAGCAGGCGCCCGTCGTCGTCGGCGCCGTGGCCACCATCATCGCCGCGATCCACTTCGCCATGACCCTGGTCGGCCCGTGGCTCGTGCTGGTGCCGCTCGGCGTCATCCTTCTCTGGGTGGGCGCCACCAACGAAAACCGTCGCCGCACCCGCGAGGGGTTGCGGGGCGCCCTGGTCCGCATGCGTTAGGCCCATATTCCATTCGGGTTCCTGCACGCGTCCCGGCGGCTCTGCCGCCACACCCGCCCGCCGGATTACGCCGCAACATCGAGTGTCGTGGCCCCGCGGCGCGGTCAGTAATCAAGCGACTCTGCCGCCACGCCCCGCCCGCCGGGTTGCGGCATAACGTCGCTGCCGTGATCGCGCGGCGCTGTCAACGCTCTGGTAGCAGTGGTCGCATGAACGTGCGCTCGTAGCGGAGCACACATCCCGACTCGTCACGGATCCGGTCGGCCGCGATGAAATCCGGATGTTTCCCGAAGAGCGCCCGATACCGCTCGTACTCCGCGAGGCTCTCGAAGCTGAACAAAGCCTCGGCCTTGTCGCTGGCACCCTCCGCGGGCAGGAAATAGCCGTGGTGGACGCCGCCGTGCTCGGCCACGAGCCGCATCCACTCGCGGGCGAAGCGCTCGAACGCCTCGATCTGCCGGGGATCGATCGTGTAATGCACCACGCACGTGATCACGGCTCGACCCTACATTTGCGGGCATGGGCCCGCTTCACGTCGGCGGCTGGTCCGACTCCGACCGCGGGCTCGACCAGGCCACAAAGGTCGCCGAGGTGCTCGCCGCCTGAGAGGAGGCGGCTCGGGTTACGAGTGTGGGACGGGTTGGCTGCGTGCGTGAGGGCGGCCTGCTACGCGTACGGGAAACGCTTTTCCATGACTCGGGTGGGGCGACCCTTGCCGAGGTCGGGGCGCAGGTCGATCTGGTCGTAGCCGAGCGCCCGCCAGAACGCGAACGCCGGCTCGTTGTTGGCCAGCACGCCCAGACGCAGAGCAGTGGCGCCGCCGGAGCGGAACATCTCCTCGATCGCGCACGTGATGGCACGGCCGTGACCCCGGCGGGCCAGACGACCGTCCACAAGCAGCAGACCGATCCACGGGTGGCCGTCGACGGGGTGTTCCTGCAGCACCTGGGCGAAGCCCACCACACGGCCGCCGGCGTCACGCCCGACAACCGTGTCCTCGCCGAGCATCACCTCGACCTCGGTCCGTGACAGGGTGCCGAGGTCGAGGTCGCCGCTGATGCGCCAGTACTCGGGCTGCGAACAGCAGATCTCGTACAGGCTGTCCAGCTCCGGCCCGGCCAGGGTGGCCACGCTCAGTCTGATCATGCAGGCACTGTAGAGGTCAGCGCTTCCGAAGGGCGAACACTCCCCAGCCCAGATAGCGGCGCTGGTAGCGAACGTAGTTGAGCGGCGCGGTGTCGAGTTCGGCCCGGAAGTCGGGGGCCAGCTCGTCGTCCGGGTTCTCGTCGAGCCACGTACGGACGGTCAGCCATTGCGCCGCCACGTAACGGTCCCAGCTGTCCCGGTCGGCCAGCACCATCTCGACCAGGTCCCAACCGAGCTTCCCGTACGACTCGACCAGCCCCGGCAGGTCCGAATAGTCGTTTTTGTTGGCGATGCCGGAGCCGTGCACCGCCGCTTCGTCGGGTGGTTCCTCCCGCCAGTACGGCTCCCCGATCAGCATCAGGCCACCCGGGCGGAGGCTGCGTTCAAGCAGCTCGATCGTGCCGGGAAGCCCGTTGCCGATCCAGGTCGCGCCGATGCACGCGGTCACGTCGACGGGTTCGGCCGCCACAAAGCCGGCCGCGTCGTCGTGCACGAAGGTCACGCTGCCGGCCACGCCCAGCTCGACCGCGCGGGTGCGGGCCTGCTCGACGAAGACCGTGCTGATATCGACACCCGTACCGGAGATGCCGTGATCGCGGGCCCAGGTGCACAGCATCTCGCCGCTGCCGCAGGCCAGGTCGAGCATGGTCGTCCCCGGGCGCAGCTGCAGGGCCCGCCCCAGAACGGCGAGCTTGACCTCATCGATCGGATTGTGAATGCGATGGTGCCGTTCACGAACAACAAAACTACGTGGAAGGTCCACTTCGAGAATTCCTCACGCCGGACGAACGGATGGTCAGCTCAGAACCGGCCGGAACCCGCATACAAAGCACCTCCACAGATATCGTCGCCCGACCGTATGCCACGCCCCACCCGACGGCCACCGATTTCTTCGTCAACCCGGAAGCACTTGATCGGCGCCCTCGTAGTGCTCCCACCACTTCTCACGCCGGTGCTTCGTCAGCACGCCCCCGAACCGCGCCAACAGGAGGTTGTCACCGTTGAACACAAACGCGGCGTCCTCGTCACCGGAGTCGAGCACACGTCGGACGACGGTGAGCATGTTCCTCACCTGCCATCCCATGTCAGATCGTCTCCCCACCCCTGGAGGTTGATGACCACGCGCTGCGTCTGAAGCTTGATAATTTTCTCGTCGCGCACATAGCTCCAAATGCCGTACGGGGGCTTGTTGGGGTTGGTCGGCGAGTAACAGTCGAACACCCTGCCTTCGAGCAGGTAATCCGGTTTCTTGATCGGGTCTCCGCGGTCGCCGGTCGCCTGCCGCGCCTGCGCGATCTCCTCGTCCGAGGGGTTCTGCTTGATCCGCCATCCCTGGGCGGCGAGGACCGCGGCAGCCGAATTCTCCATCTCGATTGACCGCAGCGTCGACTCATCCTGCTTTCCCTTGGGCACGGTCTTGTTTCCGTCCGGAACACCACCCGGCGTGCCACTCCGATGGGTAAGCGCGCCGCCGGACTGTCGCATCGCGGCCGCTTTGACTCGACCGATCTGCGCCTTACCGTCCACCGCCCTCTGGGCTCTCCTTATGGACTCCGGATCATCACCGTCCGAATGCAGCCGGGGCGGCCCGTCGCCGCCGGGTCCGTCGGGCGGGTCGTCGTTTCCGCTGCGCGGTCGCTTCGACATGTCGCCCCTATCGGGCGTGCCGGCCCGACCCGGCGCTGTCGTCGCTCATATCGACCTCCCTCGTGCCGAATCCGCCTCCCGTCATTGAAATTGACGAGCGCAAATCCCGTACGGGGTCAGGGGAGGTTTCGGACGAGTTGTGGTGACGGGTTCACATAGGAGCTGTCGACAGTGATGACCGTTGGCACGGTTTCGTTGCCGTCGGCGACTGCCCGGACCGAAGCCGCCGCGGAGGGGTCTTTCCAGATGTCGACCCAGTGGTAACGCCCGGCCCGCCGCGCCAGCGAGGAGCGCAGACGCAAGCAGTACGGGCACCCGGGGCGCCAATAGATGATCGGGCGACCGTCGACGGCCTGAGCGGCGCGCGCCTCGGCGTCGGTCACCGAGCGCGGGAAAGCGGGCGGCGAGACGAGTACTCCGAACAGGACAAAAGCGGTCAGCACCGCCACACCGCCGGCCACCGAGCCGTCGGCGATCATCGGGATGCCGCCCAGAAGCCCGGCGGCGACGAGGATGACTGAAGAGGTCCAGCGCCTCATAGCTGCGACGTTACCCGAGCAGGCGTTCGCGCAGCGCCGCGTCTTTCTCGGCGACCAGTTTCTCGAGGCTCGCCTGGAAGTTCGCCATCTTCGTCCGCAGCACCGGGTCGGACGCCCCGAGGATGCGCACCGCGAGCAGCCCGGCGTTACGCGCCCCGCCGATCGACACGGTCGCCACGGGCACGCCGGCCGGCATCTGCACGATCGAGAGCAGCGAGTCCATGCCGTCGAGGTGTTTGAGCGGCACCGGCACCCCGATCACCGGCAGGGGGGTCAGCGCGGCGACCATGCCCGGCAGGTGGGCCGCTCCCCCGGCGCCCGCGATGATCGCCCGCAGTCCCCGCTCGGCGGCCGACGAGGCGTAGTCGACCATCTTGCCGACCGTACGGTGGGCCGAAACCACCCCGACCTCGAACGGCACCTCGAATTCGGCCAGCGCGACGGCGGCGGCCTCCATCGTGGGCCAATCGGAATCGCTGCCCATGATGATCCCGACGAGCGGCGCCATTTACCGGCCCTCCTGAAGCCACTGGGCGGCACGGGCCGCGCGGGCCCGCACCGAGGTCATGTCGTCCCCGAGCACGGTCACGTGCCCGATCTTGCGGCCGGGCCGCACGAGCTTGCCGTACAGGTGGACGCGGGCGCCCGGGTCCTCGGCGAACAGGTGGTGCAGCCGCTCGTCGATCGACATGCCGCCGGGCTCGCCGCCCAGCACGTTGGCCATGACGACCGCGGGCGCGGTGAGCGAGGTCTCGCCCATCGGGTAGTCGAGGACCGCCCGCAGGTGCTGCTCGAACTGCGACGTCCGGGCGCCTTCGATCGTCCAGTGGCCGGAGTTGTGCGGCCGCATCGCGAGCTCGTTGACAACGATGCCGTCCTCGGTCTCGAACAGCTCGACGGCGAGCAGGCCGACGACGCCGAGCGCGTTGGCCAGGTCGATCGCGAGCTGCTGAGCTTCGAGGGCGCGGCTCTCGGACAGGCCGGGGGCGGGCGCGAGCACCTCGACACAGATGCCGTCCTTCTGCACGGTCTCGACCACCGGGTACGCCGCGACCTGCCCGAACGGGGAGCGGGCCACCAGGGCCGCGAGCTCGCGCCGCAGCGGCACCTCCTCCTCGACGATCAGCGGCGTGCCGGTCGCCACCAGCTCGGCAGCCTCTTCGGGTGACGACAGCATCCACACGCCACGGCCGTCGTAGCCCCCGCGCGTCGCCTTGGCCACGACCGGCCACGTGCCACCGGAGAAATCAGAAATGTCCGAAGAAGACGACACTGCGGACCAGCGCGGAACCGGAGCCCCCAGAGCCGCCAACCGCGTACGCATCAGCCCCTTGTCCTGGGCGAACATCAACGCCGCCGACCCGGGGAAGATCTTGACCCCCTCGGCCTCCAACGCCTCGATGTGCGCGGTCGGAACATGCTCGTGGTCGAAGGTGACCGCCTCACAGCCCTTCGCGAACTCACGCAAAGCGGCCAGATCGGTGTGGGCGCCGATGCGCACATCGGCTGCGACCAGGGCGGCGCTGTCGTCGGGCGAGACGCTCAGCACACGCAGTGACTGGCCGAGAGAGATAGCAGCCTGGTGGGTCATCCGGGCCAGCTGCCCACCGCCCACCATGCCGACTACCGGCAGACCGGTTCGGGTATCCATCGCCCGCCCAGCCTAACCAAGCCCCAGCTCAAGCCCGCCGAGGGGAGGGCGAGAGCACAGAGCATGAAGGGGCGTGAGGCTGGGCTCAGGCCAGGCGGGTGGCCAGCTCCTCAGGACTGGTCACCGGGCGGTCGCAGACAAACCCACGGCACACGTACGCGGTGGGGACGCCCCCTTGCAACGGCCGGTCCGCCAGCAGCGGCACTCCGGGCCGGTCGGACTGCCCGGCGACGATCACCGTCCCCGGGGGCGCGTGCCGGTGAGCCGCGGCCAGCAGAGGACCCTCCTGTCCGGGCGGGGCCGCGATGGCGATCTCGTACGGGCCGGTCAGCGCCGCTTCGGCCACGGTCGCCGCGTACCCCGCGTACCGGGGATGGGTGCCGATCACCGGTCCGACAGTGGCCAGTGCCGCGTCGGCCGCCTCGCGATAGCTGGGCTCCCCGCTGAGCGCCGCGTACGAGACCAGAGCAGCGCACAACGAGGACAGCCCGGACGGAGTGGCGTTGTCGGTGGGGTCGGCGGGCCGGGTGACCAGGCGCTCGGCGTCGTCGGCGGTGTCGTAGAACCCGCCGTCACCGGTCGGGAAGTGTGCCAGCGCCGCGTCGAGCAGGTCGCGGGCCCGCTCCAGCCAGACAGCGTCGGCGGTGAGCTGGTGAACCGCGAGGAACGCCTCGGCGACACACCCGTAGTCCTCGAGCACGCCGGCCGGCTCCCCCACCACGCCGTCGCGCGACACCCGGCGCAGGCGACCGTCGACGACATGCCGGGTCGCGAGCACCTCCGCGATCCGTACGGCCGCCTCCCCCGACGACCCGGTCAGGATGCTGTATTCGGCCAGCGCGGTCACGGCCAGGCCGTTCCACGAGGCCACCACCTTGTCGTCGCGGGCGGGCTGGGGACGGCCGGCCCGCGCTTCGAGCAGGCGGGCGCGAACATCACGCCAGCGGGCGACCAGGCCCGGCTCGGCGGCGTCGATGTCCCGGGCCAGCACGAGGACGCTGCTGCCGTGCTCGAACGTGCCCTCGGCGGTGACCCGGAACAGGTCGGCCGCCCATTTCCCGTCGTCCTCGCCGAGCACTTCGATCAGCTGGGCGGGCGTCCAGGCGTACGTGAGGCCCTCGACTCCCGCGGCGTCGGCGTCGAGCGCGGACGCCAGCCCGCCGGCCGGGGTGCCCAGGTCGCGCAGCATGAAGCCGGCCGTCTCCTCGGCGATCCGGCGGGCGAACGGGTCGCCGGTGAGACGCCAGAGCTGCGTGTACGCCCGCAGCAGCACCGCGTTGTCGTACAGCATCTTTTCGAAGTGCGGCACGGTCCAGGTCGCGTCGACCGAGTAGCGCGCGAACCCGCCGGCCAGCTGGTCGTAGATGCCGCCACGGCCCATGCGCTCGGCCGCGAACCGTACGGCCTCAAGCGCCTCTTCGTTGCCGGTGCGCTGGTAATGCCGCAGCAGGAACAGCATCGCCATGTGCGGCGGGAACTTCGGCGCCCCGCCGAAACCGCCGTGGGTCGTGTCCTGATCCTTGAGCAGCCCGGTGGCGGCCGCGGCGAGCAGTTCCGACGAGATCGGGGCCTTGGGCCCGCCGACCAGCTGCGATCCGCCGATCGCCTGGACCACGTTGGCGCCCTGCTCGATCACCTGCTGCCGCTGGTCATGCCACGCCGTGGTGACCGAGTTCAGCAGGTTCGCGAAGTTCGCCTTCGGGAAGTAGGTGCCGCAGAAGAACGGGTCGCCGTCCGGGGTGGCGAAGACTGTCATGGGCCAGCCGCCCTGCCCGGTCATGGCCTGGGTAGCGGTCATGTAGACGGCGTCGACGTCCGGCCGTTCCTCCCGGTCGACCTTGATCGACACGAAGCCCGCGTTCATCAGCTCGGCGATCCGCTCGTCCTCGAAGGACTCGTGCGCCATCACGTGACACCAGTGGCAGGCCGCGTACCCCACCGAGATCAGCACCGGCACGTCGCGGCGTCTGGCCTCGGCGAACGCCTCGTCGGACCATTGCCACCAATCCACGGGATTGTCGGCGTGCTGCAGCAGGTAGGGCGAGGTCGCTCCGGCAAGACGGTTGGCCATGCCCACAGCCTCTCACTCCCGGCGGCCGGGGGCTCGGAGGCGAGGTTTTCGTGACCTAGACGGCGTCGTCGGCGCGCAGCGGGCGGATGTTGGCCGGCGCGGCCTCGGCGAGCTGGGTCAGCGCCTGCACGATCCGGTCGTCGGGCATCGGCTTGCAGAAGTGGTAGCCCTGAGCGGCGGGGCAGTTGAGCGCGATGAGGGCGGCACGCTGCTCGGTGGTCTCGACACCCTCGGCCACCACCCGTACGCCGAGGCGGGCGCCGAGCTCGACCGCCCCTCGCACCACGGCCTCGGCCGCCGTCGACTCGATCATGTCGTCGACGAACGAGCGGTCGATCTTGATCTCGTCGACCGGGGCGCGGGTGACGATCGCCAGGGACGAGTACCCGGTGCCGAAGTCGTCGAGCGAGAGCTTGACACCGTTGTCACGCAGCTCCGCCAGCACCTCGTCGACGATCCGCTCCTCGCTGACCGCCACCGACTCGGTGATTTCGAGGACCAGGCGGGAGGCCGGGGCACGGTGCCGGCGCAGCGCCTCGGCGACCTGGGCCGGGAAGCCGGGGTCGAGCAGGCTGCGGGCCGAGACGTTGACCGAGACCGGCACGTCGATTCCCGCCGCGTGCCAGCTGCCGGCCGCCTGCAGGGCCAGGTCGAGCACCCGGGTGGTGAACGCCGTGTGCAGTTCGGCCGAGTGCTCGACGACCGGGATGAACTCGGTCGGCGACAACTGCCCGCGGCGCGGATGCTTCCAGCGTACGAGGGCCTCGACACCGGTGGGCGCGGCGGTGACCAGGTCGACGGCGGGCTGCAGGTTGAGCATGATCTGGTCGTCGGCGGCCAGCGCGTCCTGCAGCTCGGCCAGCAGCGCCAGCCCGTCGGTGGTGACGGCGTCCTGAGCGGCGTCGAAGACCGATACCGACACCTGCTGGCGCTTGGCCTGCCGCAGGGCCAGCGACGCCCGCCGCACCATCTCCGCCAGGTCGACCCGCCCGGCCGCCCCGGCCGCGACTCCGACAGCCACCTCGACAGCCAGCCGTACGCCGGACACCTCCATCGGCGCCATCAGGTGCTCGACCACGTCGCGCGCCCGCCGCAGCGCCATCGGGATCCCGGAGGGCGTGGACCCGGCCGAGCCCGCCCCGGCCAGCGTGGTGACGGTCGGGATGAGCAGCGCGAACTCGTCGTCGCCGGTACGGGCGACCAGCTCGTCGGCGCGGGCCAGCTCGGTCAGACGTTCCGCCACCGTACGCAGCACCTCGTCGCCGTGCCGGTGGCCGAGGGTGCCGTTGACCTCACGGAAGTCGTTGATGTCGAGCAGCAGCAGCGCAACCGGGCGGCGCCGGTCGAACGAGCGCAGCAGCCTGTCCCCTTCGGTCAGCAGCGTGCCTCGGTTGAGCAAACCGGTCAGCCTGTCCTGGGTGAGGTCTCGGGTGATCCGTTCCTCCAGTTCGGCCAGCCGGGTGCGGGCCGCCGCGTCGTGCAGCGCGCCGGCCAGGGCGTCGCCGAAGGCCGAGATGGCGGCCTCGTCGCGCGGCACGGGCAGGGTCGGGTCGGCCAGCCAGACGGTGAGCTCGCCGACCGCGTCCCCGGCGACCGCCATCGTCCGGGTGATCGCCGGGCCGGGCAGGCCGGCCACCACGTTGTCCTGGCCGGGGCCGTCCTGGGCGTAGCGGCGTTCGCCGTCGCGCCCGCGGACCTCGATCTCGACCCGGCGGGCGCCGAACACGTCGAGCGCGGCACCCAGCCCGGCCCGTACGACCTCGGCCTCGGTGCCGGCCGGCAGGGTCGCCGTGGCCGCCGAGAACGCCTCCCACATGCGGCGTTCCTCCTCGGCCCGCAGGTGGAACCGGTAGGTGCGCTGGAGCAGCCAGAGCGCGGGGGCGAACGCGAGGAGCCACAGCGGGCCGTCGACCAGCGCGTGCACGGCGCCCAGGCCGACCGCCACGTTGCCGACGAACATCGGGATCTTCGCGTACGAGGCCCGGACCAGGATCTGCCGGGCCGGCGCGTCCCGGTGCAGCGTGAGGGTCAGCGTGGCCAGGCCGAACGTGATGAGCTGATAGGTCAGGGCGCCGGCGATCAGTCCGATCGCCGTCACGGTGCTCAGCACGGGCGCGTTCCCGGCGACCAGGGTTGCCACCAGCGCGGCGCCGGCCGAGCCCAGGCTGAGCGAGGCGGCAAGGTGTGCCATCTCGGCCAGGTTGCGCTGCGAGTCCCACCAGGACAGCAGCGCCCAGCCGGCGAGCGCGCCGGCCAGTGTCGCGGCGGGCAGCCAGCCGGGCGGCGTCGTCACGAAGCCGATGATGAAGGCCGCCTCGCCCCAGCTCACGGACACGAAGCCGCGGCCCAGCCGGAACCGCAGCCGGGCCAGCTGACCGGCCATGACAAGCGTCACGGCGAGCGCGACCCCGGTGACGGGGGTGAGTGGACGGTCGGCCGGCAGGCCCGCGGGAAGCAGCAGCCCGGCGACGGCGACCAGGAGGGCCGCGCCGGAGACCGCGGCGGTCAGCGCGCGGACCCCTCGGGAACGGCCGGCCAGGCCCGCCGCGTCGAGCAAGGAACGGCGGACACGGGCGCCGGCGACCGGCGGGGCGCTCATGCGGAACCCCATCGGAACAGCGGCACTCGCGGATGCACGTGCATCTGCAGTGGAGAAATACGCGGGCGGGGAATGGTCATTTTCGGCGCCCCCTTCCGCGCAGGGATCGGGGGCGGTTAAGCCCCCGGCGGAAGGCTAAATCAATACCGATGAACGCAACAGGGCTTGACGCACGACGCGTGTGGCCCTTACGTCAGACCAATACGGTGAGTGCTGTCGCCCATCGTGACGACACCGCCCACCACGTGGTCAAACGCGGCGGTTGTCGCCGTCCGCCGAGCCGCCGTCACGTTGCGTAGTAACGCCCGTGACCTCGTCGTCCACACCGGCGGCGGGTTCGTCGGATCGATCCGCGTCAACGTCGTGCGTGGCCTCCCGATTGCCGGAACGCTCGAGATCGGCATTCAGCCGGGCAATCTCAGCCTCACGCTGCGTCTGCTTCGCGTCAGGAAAACTGTCGGGAAGCCGACGCAAGCGCTTGTTCATGTTGCGGATCAGCAGAACAGTCGCTATGGACATGAGCACGATGACGAACAACCCCATCGGGCCGGCCAGGCCGCCCGACCGGGTGTCGCCGAAGTTGTTGACCGCGATGAGGTCCATACCCACGAGAGTACTGACCTGCGGTCCGCTCATGGACGGGCGGGCAGGGGCTCGAGGAGGTCAGCGAGCCTCGACCGACTCGCGGATGCCCGCGAACAGGTCGGACTCGGGCACCGGGCTGTCGACCAGCGAGCGGGCCAGCTCGAAGTCTTCCGTCGGCCACACCTTCTGCTGGAGGTCGAGCGGGATCTTGAACCAGAACCCGTCGGGGTCGACCTGGGTGGCGTGGGCGCGCAACGCCTCGTCGCGGGTCTCGAAGTACTCGCCGCACTCGACGCGCGTGGTGATCTTGTCGCCTCGGTCGTCGCGGTCGGACCACTTCTCGAGCCACTCGGTGTACGGCGACTCCAGCCCGGCCGCCAGCATGCCCTCGTGCAGCGCGAGCATGCGGGCCCTGGTCCAGCCCGAGTTGTAGTACAGCTTGAGCGGCTGCCACGGCTCCCCCAGCTCGGGAAAACGCTCGGGATCGCCGGCGGCCTCGAATGCCACAACGGAGACGTTGTGGCACATGATGTGGTCGGGGTGGGGATAACCGCCGTTCTCGTCGTAGGTGGTCATGACGTGGGGGCGGAACTCGCGGATCAGCTTGATCAGCGGGATCGCGGCGGTCTCGGGGTCCTGCAGGCCGAAACAGCCCTCGGGCAGCGGGGGCAGCGGGTCACCCTCGGGCAGACCCGAGTCGACGAAGCCGAGCCACGACTGCTCGACGCCGAGGATCTCGCGCGCCCTGTCCATCTCGGCGCGGCGGATGGCGGAGATGTTCTCCAGGACGTCGGGGCGGTCCATCTTCGGGTTGAGGATGCTGCCGCGTTCGCCGCCTGTGCACGTCGCAACCATCACCCGGACACCCTCGGCGACATAGCGCGCCATCGTTGCGGCGCCCTTGCTGGACTCGTCGTCGGGGTGGGCGTGAACCGCCATGAGACGCAACTGCTCGGCCACTGAAGTCTCCTCGGACCTGACCCGCGACGAGCGAGCCGGTGTCGACTGCGAAGATGGACCCTGCCATTCTTGCGGATCCCCCCGACAAGAAACGCACGAGAGGTGCTCAGGTGAGCGAGACGCGCACCACAACCCCGGTGTTCCCGCCGGGACGCTACGGCAGGCGCCGCTCCGGCCGACGCCGGCCGGTGCTGCCGGTCCTCGTGCTCGTGGTCGTCGTGGCCGCCTCGCTCGTGCTCTCGGTCCGCCTCTTCCAGCAGTTCGGCCAGACCGACTACGACCCGCAGATCGTCGGCTGGTCCGAGCCGTCCGACACCGTCATGACCATCAAGTTCAAGGTGCGGGTGCCCGCGGGCGGGGCCGCCGAGTGCATCCTGCGCGCCCGCGACTACGACGGGTTCGAGGTCGGGCGGCGTACGGTGGTGGTTCGGGCGACCGGCGACGCGAGGTCGATCGACGCCGAGGAAGACGTGCCCACCACGTCCCGGGCCAGCGTCGGCGACGTGCTGAAGTGCCGCGAGGCCGCATAAATACCGCGCACGACCCGTCGTCATCGGTGCAAGATCGTGCAAAACCGGCCCCACGCACACCGCTGGTAAGCTAAGTAATTCGCTCCGTTCAGCATCCCCGCCAGAGATGTTGGGCGATTTTCCTTTTTGTCTCGTGCCCGTTCCAGCAAGGAGATCGACCGTGACCAGTTCAGAAGCGCCCAAGACCTGGCTATCTCAGGACGCTTACGACCGGCTGCAGGCCGAGCTCGACGAGCTGATCGCCGGTCGCCCCGCCATCGCGGCGGAGATCAACGCGCGTCGCGAGGAGGGCGACCTTCGTGAGAACGGTGGGTATCACGCCGCCCGCGAGGAGCAGAGCCGCCAGGAAGGCCGGATCCTGTACTTGAAGGAGTTCCTGCGCAACGCCGAGGTCGGCGAGGCGCAGACGGCCAACGAGGTCACTCCCGGCTCGGTCGTGACGATCTACTTCGACGACGACCAGAGCGACACCGAGACCTTCCTGCTCGGGTCGCGTGAGATCGCCTCCACCACCGACCTCACGGTCTACAGCCCCGAGTCGGCCCTGGGCACCGCCATCCTCGGCGCGCGCGAGGGCCAGACCGTCACCTACACGGCCCCCAGCGGCGCCGACATCAAGGTGACCGTGGTGAAGTTCGGCCCGTTCGAGGGCTGACCCGGCCAGGAAGGCCCGCGGCACCCCGCGGGCCTTTTCCACATCTAGGGCGTGGTGTCGGCCAGCAACGACACCCGGTAGCCCGAGTCGCGCAGCGTGCTGATCAGTGCGGCCGAGTGGTCAGGCCCGCGGGTCTCGACGGAGAGCGCCACCTCGGCCTCGCCGAAGCTGAGCCGCGGGCTCTGCCGTGAATGCGCCACGTCGACCACGTTGGCCCGCTGCTCGGCGATCTCGCTCAGCAGCCGGGCCAGCTCGCCGGGCCGGTCGGTGCAGCGCACCGCCAGCCGCAGGAACCGGCCCGCCGAGGCCAGCCCGTGCTCGATGACCCGCAGCAGCAGCATCGGGTCGATGTTGCCGCCGGACAGGATCGCCACCACCGGGCCGTCCGCCGGCGGACTGTACGCGCCGGTCAGCAGCGCCGCCACGGCCGCTCCCCCGGCCGGCTCGACCACCATCTTGTGCCGCTCCAGCAGCACCAGGAGAGCGGCGGAGAGATCCTCGTCGGTGACCGTGACGATCTCGTCGACCAGCTTGCTGACGTGGGCGAAGGGCAGCTCGCCGGGGCGCAGCACGGCGATGCCGTCGGCGATCGTGACGGCCCGGTCGAGCTTGGCCGGCGCACCGGCGGCCAGCGAGGGCGGGTACGCCGCCGCGCCCGCCGCCTGCACCCCCACGACCCGGATGCCGGGCCGCAGAGCCTTGGCCGCCACCGCGACGCCCGAGATCAGCCCGCCGCCGCCGACCGCGGTGACGATCGTGGTGGCCTCGGGGCACTGTTCCAGGATCTCGAGCGCGACGGTGCCCTGGCCGGCGATCACGTCGGGATGGTCGAACGGGTGGATCAGCACGGCCCCGGTCTGCTCGGCGAAGCTCTGCGCCGCCTCGAGGGAGTCGTCGACGCTGGTGCCGGCGTACTCGATGGCCGCTCCGTAACCCCGGGTGGCGGTGACCTTGGGCAGCGGCGCGCCCTCGGGCATGAACACCGTGGCGCGGATGCCCAGCAGCCCGGCGGCCAGCGCGACCCCCTGCGCGTGGTTGCCGGCGCTGGCCGCGACCACCCCGCGGGCGCGCTCGGCCGGCGAGAGGCGAGCGATCCGCGTGTACGCGCCGCGGACCTTGTAGGAGCCGGCGCGCTGCTGGTTCTCGCACTTGAGCCAGGCCTCGGCGCCGGTGATCTCGGTGAGCGGGCGCGACGGGATCAGCGGGGTCGTCTTGACCACGTCGCCCAGCAGCTCGCGGGCGGCCCGGATGTCGGCCAGCCCGAGCAGATCGAGCGGGTAGGGGGTGTGCATGCCTGAATACTGCCCCTACACGAAGGCGTGCCGCTGCCAGGGGTTGAGAACCTCGAACTGCCCGGCCACGGCCAGCAGCAGCGCCTCGGAGTCGGGCGGGCCGACGAACTGCACGGCCAGGGGCAGGCCGTCCGGGCGCAGGCCGACCGGCACCACGATCGCCGGCAGGCCCGCGACGTTCCACGGGCCCGCGAACGGGGCGTACTTCATGCTCACCGACATGTTGTGCCGCCACGACCCGCCCGCGTGCCCGTCGGCGAGCGGGGGCGCCGAGGCCAGCGCGGGCATGAGCAGCAGGTCGATCGAGTTGTCGGCGAAGAACTGGATAGACGCCTCGCGGAACGCGTCGCGCTGCGACTGCCGGACCAGGCCGCTGCGCAGCGCCCACTTGCCCAGGCGGATGTGCTGCCGGGTGCGCGGCTGCAGGTCGGCCAGGTGATAGTGCTCGGCCTCGCGATACGCCGACGCGAACCAGGTGGCCAGGGTGCCCAGCCCCAGCGCCGGCGGGTACTTCGGGTCGGCCGTACGGGTGTCGTGGCCCGCCTGCACCAGCAGCTTGGCCGCCGAGCTCACCGCGCTCATGTTGGGCTCGTCGGCGCGTACGCCGGGAAGGGGTGACCGGGTCGAGACACCGACCCGCAGCCGGCTCGGCTGCACCAGCTTGATCGGATCGCGGCCGGCCAGCACCGAGAAGCCCAGCGCCGCGTCCGCCACCGTGGTCGTGAGCACGCCGTGCTCGACCAGGCCGTACCAGTTGGTCAGGCCCAGCTCGGGCGGGACCACGCCGCGGCCGGGTTTGAGGCCGACCAGCCCGCAGCAGGCGGCCGGGATGCGGATCGAGCCGAGCCCGTCGTTGCAGTGGGCGATCGGCACCAGTCCGGCGGCCACGGCGGCGGCCGCACCCCCGGAGGAGCCGCCCGGGGTGCGGTCGCGGTCCCACGGGTTACGGGTCGGCGCGTCGGAGGCGTCGGTGACCGCCCACAGCCCCATCTCGGGCATGCGGGTCGTTCCTACGACCACCGCCCCGGCCCCGCGCAGACGGCGGACGACCTCGTGATCCTCCTCCGCCACGCCGGTGCGTGCCGCCGCCGACCCGTTCCAGGTCGGCAACCCGGCGACCGGCGTGTTCTCCTTCACCGCCACCGGCACGCCCGCGAGCGGCAGGTTCGACAGGTCTTCCTGGTCGTCGACCTTCTCGGCCTCGGTGATCGCCTCGCCGGCCCGGATCACCCGGAACGCGTCCAGCGACGGGTCGGTGATGGCGATCTGTTCCAGGTGGTCGGCGACGACCTGGGTGGCGGTGATGTCGCCGCGCCGCACCGCGCGCGAGATCTGCTTGGCGGTGGCGCCGACCCAGGTCGTCCCGTCCGTCATTTCGTGCTCCGTAGCTCAGCCGAGTGCCTGCTCCAGGTCCGCGAGCAGATCGTCAACGGTTTCGATGCCGACAGACAGTCGCACGAGATCGGCGGGGACTTCAAGCGCGGAGCCCGCAGCGGACAGGTGTGTCATCTGCCCGGGGTGCTCGATCAGCGATTCGATGCCGCCCAGCGACTCCGCGAGCACGAAGAGCTTTGTCCGGTTGCAGATCTCGACGGCCTTTTCCATGCCCCCGTTCGCCCGGAACGACACCATCCCGCCGAATCGCTGCATCTGCTTGGCCGCGACCTCGTGCCCGGGGTGCGAATCGAGACCGGGATAAAGGACGTCGGACACGGCCCGGTGCTCGCGAAGATAAGAGACGATGCGCTCGGCGTTGTCACAGTGCCTTTCCATCCGTACGCCCAAGGTCTTGACGCCCCGCAGGGTGAGCCACGCGTCGAAAGGACCGTTGACCGCGCCCATCGCGTTCTGGTGGAAGGCCAGCGTGTCGCCGAGCTCGTCGGACGCCGCGACCAGGGCCCCGCCGACCACATCGGAGTGACCGCCCAGGTATTTGGTGGTCGAGTGCACGACCACGTCGGCCCCCAGCGCGAGCGGCTGCTGCAGGTAGGGCGAGGCGAACGTGTTGTCCACCACCAGCAGCGCGTCGTACTCGTGGGCCAGCCCGCCCAGCGCCGCGATGTCGGCGATGTTGAGCAGCGGGTTCGTCGGCGTCTCGGCCCAGATCATCTTCGTCACGCCGGGCCGGAACGCGGCGCGCACCTGGTCGAGGTCGTCGAGGGGCACTGCCGTCCACGACAGCCCCCAGTTCTCGGCCACCTTGGCGAAAAGGCGATAAGTTCCCCCGTACGCGTCCCCGGGGATCACCACGTGGTCGCCCGGACGGCAGACGGCTCGGAGCAGCGTGTCCTCGGCGGCCAGACCGCTCGCGAAGGCCAGGCCACGGCGGCCGCCCTCGATCGCGGCCAGGCATTCCTGCAGCGCGTCGCGGGTGGGGTTGCCGGAGCGGCTGTATTCGTAACCCAGCCGGGGCGCGCCGACGGCGTCCTGGGCGTACGTGCTCGTCTGATAGATCGGTGGCACGACCGCGCCGGTCCGGGGGTCCGGATCCTGGCCGGCGTGGATGGCAAGGGTGTCGAACCCGTAGTCGTAAGCCGTCATGTTGCGCAAGGCTAGTCTCGCCAGGTGGCATCGTGCGTGTTCTGCGACATCGTGGCGGGATCGGTGCCCGCCTTCAAGGTCATCGACTCGCCCGACGGCGTGGGGTTCCTCGACGTGCGGCCCGTGTTCAAGGGGCACGTGCTGGTCGTGCCCCGGGCCCACGTGGTGACCCTGCCTTCATTGCCCCTTACCGATCTGCCCGGATATTTCAACCTCGTGCAGCGGGTCACGGCGGCGGTTCCCGAAGCTTTGGGGGCGCAGGGGACATTTGTGGCGAACAACAACATCGTCTCGCAGTCGGTGGCCCACCTGCATTTCCACGTGGTGCCGCGGACAAAAGGTGACGGTTTGCGCGGTTTCTTCTGGCCCCGGCACAAGTACGCGAGCGACGACGAGGCCCGGGACTACGCGAGCCGCATCGCCGCGAAACTCGGGTAAGGATCAGGCCGTCCCCGGTGTTACATCACCGGATGAAGGGAGTGACCGTGTTCCTGCGGCACAAGAAGCTCGAGCTGATTACCCCCGACCAGGCCCTGCCCGGCCGGCTCCTGGAGATGCCGGTCGCCGCCGAGCACACCGTTCTCGGCACCCCGCTGAAGGGCCCGTGGCCGGCCGGCCTCGAGGTCGCCGTGTTCGGGATGGGCTGTTTCTGGGGCGCCGAGCGGATCTTCTGGCAGCTGCCGGGTGTCTACTCGACCTCGGTCGGCTACGCCGGCGGGTTCACCAGGAACCCGACGTACGAGGAGACCTGCTCCGGCGCGACCGGCCACGCCGAGGTGGTCCAGGTCGTCTACGACCCCACCAAGATCCAGTACGAGGACCTGCTGAAGGCCTTCTGGGAGAACCACGACCCGACCCAGGGCATGCGCCAGGGCAACGACGTCGGCACCCAGTACCGCTCCGCGATCTACACGACCACGGACGCGCAGGCCGCCACCGCCGAGGCCAGCTTGGAGGCGTTCCAGCCGGTGGTCACCAAGGCCGGCCACGGCCCCATCACCACCGAGATCCGGCCGCTCGGCACGTACTACTACGCCGAGGACTACCACCAGCAGTACCTGTCCGACGCCAAGAACCCGTACGGCTACTGCAACCACGGCCCCAACGGCATGACCTGCCCGGTCGGGGTCGCCCGCACCAACTGACGCACGTGCGAGAATGGCGGTGACCGACCGACCGGAGGTGAAGGATGTCCAGCAACGCTGAACCGATGCCCGCGTGGCCCCCGGCTGCCGAGCACGTGCCGGCCGCGGAACTGGCCCGTCGCCAGGGTGTTCAGCCGGTCGCCGCCATCGATGACCTCGCCCGGCCCGAGTTGTTCCAGTCGGACGACGAGTTGGACGAGTTCCTCACCGACCTGTATGCCTCTCGGCGGGCGGGGCTCGCTTGAGCCTGGTCGTCCTGGACACCGACGTCGCGTCGGCCATCCTGCGCGGCAGGTTGCACGACCGGCTCAGGGCCCGGCTAGCCGGTAAGACCTTGTGCATCACGTTCGTCACTCTTGGCGAACTGACCAAGTGGACCGTTTTGCGCAGCTGGGGCCCGAGAAAGCTGGCAGACCTGGCGGATTGGCGCTCCAACGTCGTGGTCTTGCCGTTCGACGAGGCGGTCGCGACCACTTGGGGTCATCTGCAGGCACGCGCACAGCACCGTGGGCGCCCCCGTCCCATGAACGATTCGTGGATCGCGGCCTGCTGCCTGGTGGACCGGCTGCCCTTGGCAACGTTCAACGGCAAGGATTTCGCCGACTTCGCCGAGTACGACGGCCTGCGCCTCTTCGACGTGTCCTAGGCAACCGTCCCGATTCGGGCCGTGCAATCGCGGCAACCGCCGGGGGTGGTTTTCATGCCTGGGGGTGGAAAAGATCGACATGTCCCGACATCGTCCGCACACTGGGGATCGACAGCGGTACAGCGGGAGGTGTGACGTGCGGACCTTTTACAACGACGACGAGCGCCAGGCCTGGAACCTCGCGGAGTCGCTCACCGAGCAGGCCGAGGAGTCGATGCGGGAGGCCGAGGAGGCCCTCGAGACGTGGAAGACCGGCAAGGAGATGAACCGGCTGCGCTGCATCCGTAAGGGCATCAGCGAGTCGGACGCGGAGATCCGCTGGTCGGCGTCGACGAATGCGAAGAACGCGATCACCAACAACGGTTTCTACGTCGGGCTGGCGACCATGTATTACGGCGCGGCCGCCGCCAATTACACCCGGGCGCTCTATCTGCGCAGCCTGGGCGGCCGGCCGATGGCGGCCTAACTGCCCTCTTCGTCGGCCGTCGCGGCCTGCGCGGACTGCGGGCGGGGCTGCGGGTCGGCCGGCGCCGCCGAGGCGGGATTGGCCAGGGCCAGGCCCAGCACGGCGCCGGCGCTGATCAGACCGAGGCCGGCCAGCGAAACCGGGCGGCGTTCGGACTTGTCCATGCGTACCTCCATCGCGGGATGGCTTCCCACGGTGACAGCGCTTCCTGTGACGCCCCTGTGCAGAACCTGCCAAAGACTTGGTCTGTGTCAGGGTCATCCGTTCGGGCACTATTAACCGATGGAGATCGCCAGCGAGACAGAGCGTAAATACGACGTGGCCGCCGAGTTTCAGCTGCCCGATCTCGCCGGCCGGGCGGGGATCAGCAGCACCGACGGCGCGCAGACCCACGAGCTCGACGCCACGTACTTCGACACCGACGATCTGGCGCTGATGAAGAACCGGCGGACGCTGCGGCGCCGTACGGGCGGAGAGGACGCCGGCTGGCACCTCAAGACCCCGGGTGACGGCGGCAGTCGTACGGAACACCGGATGCCCCTCGACGGTGAGCTGGTCCCGGCCCAGCTCACCGGCCTGGTCCGCGCGATCATCAGGCGGGAGCCGCTCAAGCCGGTCGCGCGCCTGCGCACCCACCGGGTCGAGACGCCGTTGCGCGACGCCGCCGGCAACACGCTGGCCCTCATCGCCCAGGACCAGGTGATCGCCGAGCGCGACGGGCGTGAGCAGCGCTGGCAGGAGGTCGAGGTCGAGCTCGTCGAGGGCGGCCCGAAACTGCTCGCCGCGATCGAGAAGCTGCTGCTCAAGGCCGGCGCCACGCCCGCGTCGGGGCCCTCCAAGGTCGCTCGCGCCTTCGGCAACCCGCCCCCTGCCGCGCCGGCGCCCACCCCGCAGAACCCCGTTCTCCGGTACGTCCGGGACCAGCGCGACGCGATCACCGGGTTCGACCCGGGGGTGCGGCAGGGTGATCCGGAAGCGGTGCACAAGATGCGCGTCGGCACGCGACGTCTGCGCAGCACCCTGAAGACGTTCAAGCGTTCCTTCCCGGAGGCGGCCGACCTGAACGGCGAGCTGAAGTGGCTGGCCGACCTGCTGGGCCAGGTACGCGACGGTCAGGTGCAGGAGGCCAAGCTGCTCGCCGGGCTCGACGACGCCGGGCCGCAGTTCGTGCCGGTGGCCGCCCGGATCCGCGAGCACCTGGACAGGCAGGTGGCCGACGGCCGGGCCGCGCTCGACGACGCGCTGGAGAGCGAGCGCTATCTGACCCTGCTCGACCGCATCGACCAGCTGGCCCGGCAGACCACCGCCGAGAAGGACCCGATCAACCGGGCCCGTAAGAGCCTGGCCAAGGCCGACGGGCTGCTCGACGAGGCGCTGGCCCACGGCGAGGACCACGAGCTGCACGACGCCCGCAAGGCCTACAAGCGGGCCCGGTACGCCGTCGAGGTGTTCGAGCCGCAGGCCGGCAAGCCCGCCAAGCGGCTGGTCAAGGCGCTGACCACCCTGCAGGACGGGCTCGGCGCGCATCAGGACTCGGTGGTCGCCCGCGAGCTGCTGCTCGAGCTCGGCGAGGACAGCTTCTGGTTCGGCGTCCTGTGGGCCCGGCAGGAGCAGGTCGGCCGGGACACGTACGCGGAACTGCCCCCGGTGGTGAAGAAGTCGCGCAAGACGAAACTTCGCCGGTGGTTGGCCTGATTGTCACCCGGCGCGGGTATGTAGTCCGGCATGCAGGCGGAGGCAGAGCAGAACGGTCACGTCGAGGACACCGATTCCACGACCGAGCCGTATTCGGGACCGGTCGCCGAACTGGGTGGATACCGGGTCGCGGACGATGACGACGACGACCCGGTGCTGCTCAACGCCGACGGCTCGCCGGTCGACACGTGGCGCGAGGACTACCCGTACGACGAACGCATGCCCCGGCAGGAGTACGACCACCACAAGCGGCTGCTGCAGATCGAGTTGCTGAAGCTGCAGAACTGGTGCAAGAGCACCGGTGAGCGCCTGGTGATCCTCTTCGAGGGGCGCGACGCGGCCGGCAAGGGCGGCACGATCAAGCGCTTCATGGAGCATCTGAACCCGCGCGGCTCGAAGGTCGTGGCGCTGGAGAAACCGAGCGAGCGGGAAAGCACGCAGTGGTATTTCCAGCGCTACATCAGCCACCTGCCGGCCGCCGGTGAGATCGTGCTGTTCGACCGGTCCTGGTACAACCGGGCCGGCGTCGAGCGGGTGATGGGCTACTGCACCCGCCAGGAATACCTCGAGTTCATGCGGCAGGCCCCCGAGCTGGAGCGCATGCTCGTACGCTCCGGCATCAACCTGGTCAAGTTCTGGTTCTCGGTGACCCAGGGCGAGCAGCGCACCCGCTTCGCCATTCGCCAGGTCGACCCCGTACGGCAATGGAAGCTCTCCCCCAACGACCTCGCGTCGCTCGACAAGTGGGGCGACTACACCGAGGCCAAGGAGGCGATGTTCTTCTACACCGACACCGCCGACGCGCCGTGGACCGTGGTGAAGAGCAACGACAAGAAACGCGCGCGGCTCGAGGCGATGCGGCACGTGCTCAACCGCTTCGACTACGACAACAAGGACGAGAGCGTCGTCGGCAGGCCCGACCCGCTGATCGTCGGCCCGGCGGCACTGGCCGTCGAGGGCACCGAGATGTCGCCGCGCGTATTCCCGCGTCTGTAGTGATTCAAAATTCCTTGGCGGCTCGGCCTTCGCGTAGTTAACGTAGCCGTACACGTGAAGGGAGGTGGTCCGAAGTTGTATAGCAACGGGACTCGTGAGGTGGCTGTCCGCTAGCCGCTGTCCTCGACAGCTTCGTAGTACTACGTCGAGACCGTGTGGCAGCGGTGCGGCGAATTCAAGGTAGCCACCCGACCCCTGGGGATCCGGCCTTGTCCGACCGGACCGTGCATGCGTGTGCGGAAGTCCCCAGGGGTCGCTTCATTTCCGCCGGGGGTGCTCCAGTGCGTGAATTGGTTCTGCTCGGCACGGCGAGCCAGGTGCCGACCCGGCTGCGCAACCACAACGGCTACCTGCTGCGCTGGGACGACGAGGTGATCCTCTTCGACCCGGGTGAGGGCACCCAGCGCCAGATGCTGATGGCCGGGCTCGCGGTCACCCCGATCAAGCGGATCTGCATCACCCATTTCCACGGCGATCACAGCCTCGGTCTCCCCGGCATCCTGCAGCGGATCTCGCTCGACAAGGTGCCCCACCCGGTGACGGTGCACTACCCGGCGGCCGGCCAGGAGTTCTTCGACCGGCTGCGGCACGCCACGAGCTACTGGGACAACGCCGAGATCATCCCTTCGCCCGTGTCCGGCGCGAGCACGGTGGTGGAGACCTCGGCGGGGCGCCTCACGGCGCTGCCACTCCTGCATTCCCTGCCCACGTACGGGTATCGACTGGACGAACCGGGCGGGCGCCGGATGGTTCCGGGGCTGCTGGCCGCCCACGGAATTGCCGGGCCCCTGGTCGGCGAGTTGCAGCGGGCGGGCCGGATCGGCGATGTGACGCTGGAACAGGTCAGCGTCGAACGGCCCGGGCAGAGCTTCGCCTTCATCATGGACACCGGGCTGTGCGACAACGTGCACGAGCTGGCGGCCGGCGTCGACATGCTGGTCATCGAGTCGACCTTCCTGACCGAGGACGCCGAGATGGCTGCGCAGGTCGGGCATCTGACGGCGGCGCAGGCCGGAGCGGTGGCGCGCGACGCGGGCGTACGGGCGTTGGTTCTGACGCACTTCTCGCAGCGCTACCAGGACGCGTCGCGCTTCCTCGACGAGGCAAGGGGCACGTTCGACGGCGACATCGTGGTCGGGGCGGATCTCGGGCGCGTGCCGGTGCCGCCGCGGCGGGAGGCTACGGTCGCCTGATGACGGTCTCCCTGCGTACGGCAACGGAATTTGATCTTGTCGCGGTGGGTGCGGTTCACCAGCGCTCGCGGGTCGCGGCCTACGCGGGCATTCTTCCGGAGCAGACGCTGGCCCGGCGCACCGAGGAAGCCTTCGGCGAGTGGTGGAGCGAACGGTACCGCTGGGAGAAGGACACGCATCGGATGACGGTCGCCGTCGACGACTCCGATCAGGTGGTCGGGTTCTCGTACGTGGGGCCGTCGGAGACGCCGGATGCCGTCGAGCTGTACGCGATCCACGTGCTGCCGTCGGTGATCGGCGCAGGGGTGGGGCGGCTGCTGATGATCAACGCGCTCGAGTCCCTCACGGCGCTCGGCAGGTCGCGGGCGGTGCTGTGGGTGCTCGAGGAGAACGTACGGGCTCGGGCCTTCTACGAGGCCGGCGGGTGGCGGCCCGACGGCGCGACGCGGAACGAGCCGGTGAACGGGGAACCGGTGGCTCAGCTTCGTTACACGCGGGAACTGCCTGGTCGTTGACCTGCTCCTCGTCGTGCTTCGGCTGGGCGGGAGCGCGGGACCGATATGGAACGGGGGAACCTGTGGCCCCACGCTCCCGCCAACCGTCCCGCCCGAATCGGGGTCGCGTCTGGCCGGAGACGCTGGACCGGCGGAGGCATGCCGGTCCTGTTCGATTCCAGGGCGGGTCTTGCGGCGGGTGATCGCGGCGCTGGCGGGGCGCAGCGGACTCACCGCCGGACGACGTCATCCCGGGCCGGGTAGCCATGGCCTGCCGGGGGAGGTCAAGCTGACGGGCGACGTCGGAGGCTCGATGGAGTTGTCTGGTCGTGCCTTACCGGTCGAAGGGCCCGCGGTTCGTCGGGCGGCGGGGCTCCTCACGGCCGGCTCGCATGGTCGGCATGTCCCGGATGCTGTTCAGGTCGTGACGGACGGTCCACGCCTCCCGCCACGGCCGGCGTGAAGCGGCGTCGGCCCGTTCGGCGAGCCGGCGTGGCGCGCACGGCCAGCGCCATCCACACCAGACACAGTTGTTGTCGCGGTCCGGCTCGGCGTGCCGCCCGAGCATCTGCTGAGCGTCCTCCCACAGGAGGCGATCCACAATGTCCGTCGGCATCGGCTGGGCGATGACCATTCCGTACCCCTCCGTCGGCGAATCGGGTGTCGGTCGGGTCGTCATATGTCCGTCACGAGCTATACAACCGCGAGGCGCCATCCCCCGGTCGGACTTTCTGTGCGATTAGCGCGACCCTGAGTGACTGGTTCGTGTGGCGCCTTTTGCACACACGCTCTTGGCCGCTGTTCGCCGTGGGCGGACGCCACCGGGGATTGGCGCCGGTCAGGGCCGCGTTGAAGCACTCATGGATACCGAACACACGGGTGTCGACTCAGGGGCACTCGATGCCTACAGCCGTGTGGTGACCGGCGTCGCCACCAAACTGCTCCCGTCGGTTGCGGCCCTCTCCGTGCGTACGGCGCGCGGCCAGGGCGCCGGATCGGCGGTCACCTTCACCGACGACGGTTTTCTGCTGACCAACGCACACGTGGTGGCCGGGGCGAACGGCGGAACAGCCGACTTCGCCGACGGCACCGAAACCCGCTTCGACGTGGTCGGGGCGGACCCGCTCTCCGACCTGGCCGTCGTACGGGTGCACAACCCGGGCGCGCCGGCCGCCCCACTGGGCAACGCCGACGAGCTGAAGATCGGCCAGCTGGTGGTGGCCGTGGGCAACCCGATGGGCCTCGCCGGTTCGGTCACGGCGGGCGTGGTGTCGGGGCTGGGCCGCTCGCTGCCGGCCCGCGACGGCCGCCGCTTACGCATCATCGACAGCGTCATCCAGACCGACGCCGCCCTCAACCCGGGCAACTCGGGCGGCGCTCTGGCCGACTCGACGGGCACCGTGGTCGGGATCAACACGGCGGTGGCCGGGTACGGCCTCGGCCTCGCCGTCCCGATCAACTCGACCACCCGCTCGATCATCGGCGAACTGGTCGCCAACGGGCGCGTCCGCCGGGCCTGGCTGGGTGTGGCCGGGGTACCCGCCCCGCTGCCGCCGGCCCTCGCCGAACGCCTCAACCAGAAGCTCGGCCTGCGCGTGGTCGAGGTCGTCCCCGGCAGCCCCGCCGGCAACGCGGGCATCTATCTGGGCGACATCCTGATCACGGCCGGGGGCCAGTCGACGCAGAGCGTGCAGGCGTTGCAGCGCCTCATGCTGGGCCCGGCGATCGGCGCCGACCTGCCGATCACGCTGCTGCGCAAGAACGCCCTCGTCGACGTCGTCACCGTTCCCGCCGAACTCAACTGATGCGCAAGAACGCCCCCGTCCACGACGCCATCGTTCCCGCCGAACTCAACTGATGCGCAAGAACGCCCCGTCCACGACGCCACCGTCCCCGGGCCGAACTCAACTGACACCGCCGCCGCGCTCCGGCCGCTCAGAGCCGCCTCACCGAGCGATCAAATGGGATACTCCGCGGATGATCGATTCCGGTGAGGCGGACGGCCTCCTGCTCGTGGCCGTGGTGGACATGTCGCCCGGCGATCCGGCGCGGGGCAAACAATACGAGGACGCCGTTCTCGCCTTGCTGCCGCGCCACGGGGGCACGCTGCAGCAACGCCTCCACAGCACCGACGCGCGTTCCGAGGTCCACGTGATCCGCTTCGAGTCGCGGGCGGGCTACAACACCTTCATGAGCGACCCCGACCGCTTGTCCCTGCGGGCGAGCTTCGCCGAGGCGGCACCCACCACCCGAGTGATCGAGGTCGCGGAGCCCCACATCTGATGCTCAAAAACGGCCACCTCCACCCCGTCGCCCGCCTCCCCCGCCGCCGCCGCCCGTACGGCGTCCCCGTGATCCACTGCCCCCGAAACCGCCGCCGCTGAACCCACCGGAGCGGCCGCCGTGGGTCCGCCCGCCCCCGGACAGGATCCCGCCCAGCACCGCACCCGCGAACGCGCCCGCGTCGAAACCGCCTGGGTGCCCCGGGCCGCCGCCCCATCCGGAGCCCCCACCCCAGCCGGAGCCGCCGCCCCATCCGGAGCCCTCGCCCCAGCGCTGCACGTCGAGGCGGGCCGCCTGACCGGCGTTCGCGGCAAGTCGACGGGCCTGGCGCGCCTCGGCCAGCGCGGTCGCCGGGTCGGTGGCGGCCAGGCTCTCGGCAGCCGCCAGGTGGCGCAGTGCCTCGGACAGCGTCGCCCGCGCACCGGAGTCGACCGCCCCGCGACGAGTGGTGATGAAGTCGTTGGTCGCCGCCACCTCGGCCCGCGCCACCGGCAGTTCCCGAGCGAGCAGACCGCGGTCGTGGGCCAGCCGCTCGGCCACGTCGCGCGCCTCGGCCAGCGCGGCGTCCAGAGCCGCGTCGGCCGCCTGCAACGTCGCCACGGCCTCGATCGGATCCGGCCGGGACGCGGCCAGCGCCGTCGACACCTCGGCCAGCGCCTGCTCACCGCCTTCGACAGCCGCGCCGAGCCCCGCGGGCGCCGGACCGCCGGCCGTCAGGGCCGCCCGCCCCGCCGCGATCTCCCCGGTGATCTCGGCGATCAGTGCCTCGGCAGCGGTCCGCGCAGCGGGCAGATCAGAAGCGGCTCGCCCCACCGCGGCCACCAGCTGTTCCGCCTGGTCGACCGCCTGCTCGGCGGCCCGCACTGCCAGCGCCGCCTCAGCCCTGTCGCCACCGGGCACCTGCGCCGCTCCGCCGACTGCCGCTGCCTCACCCCGCGCTGCCCCGCCAGCTGTCTGGCCCACGCCGTCACGCCCGGCCGGATCCGCCCCACCCGCCATTGTTCCCGCGACGCCGTCGGCGAGTCCAGCCGCTGGCCCGCCTCCCGCCGCCGCTGCCCCGCCTCCCGCCGCCGCTGCCCCGCCTCCCGCAGCTGCTGGGCCGCCGGCTGCGTCGGACAGGGCGGCGCGGGCCTCGGCCAGGGCTGACGCCGCGAAGGACAGCCGTTCGCGGGCCTGGTCCACATTGGTGGCGATGGAGGTGACCGTGCCGCCGGAGTAGGCGGTCAGCACCTTTTGCGCGGTGGCCTCGGTGGCCGGCAACGACGCCTCGATCGCCGCCCGGCGCTTGTCGATCTCGTCGGCGGCCTCGGCGGCCCGGCCCTCCAGGTCGCGCAACCGGTCGAAGGCCTCGGACTCGGCATCCAACCGGGCGTCGGCCCCCTGGCACAGCTCGATGATCCTGGCCAGGGTCTCGCGACGGCGGGCCTCGTCGGGCGCGGGCACTTCCTCGAGGGTCATCCGCAACCGGAACGCCTCCGCCACGTCCTGCCGGGACGTCTGCAGAGCCGCCTGGAACGGCGCTGTCGCCTCTTCGCCGTACTGTGCGGTGGCCAGCGCCAGCTCTCGTTCCCCGGCCCGCAGGTCATCGTCGAGCTCGATCAGCAGCGCGTTGGCCTGGCCGGTCAGCTCTTCCAGACTCGGACCTGCCGGGGCGTCGGGGGCCGCGCTGGGGGCGGGCCGGCGCTTCCGGCGCAGCCAGAGCCATGCCAGCGCCACGACCGCCACCAGCACGACGATCAGCCACACCCAGCCGAACCCGCCCGGGCTCGCCGCGTCGGCATAACCCTGGGCGCCGGCGATCACCGCCCCCGACCAGTCGTTGCGGCTGAGGGCGGGCTCGATGTCGTTCTCCGCGACGTCGGCAAGCTCGCGGTCGCTGAGCCGGGAGTCGTCGGGGAACGAATACGCGTACGCCCGATCTCCGACCGCCACGGCCAGCAGCGCGTCCCGATCGCCCAGGTCGCTCAGGCGGGCCGTCTCGTCCGTCCACTCCTGGGCCGGCTGACCGTCGAACGAGTCGACCATGACAACGAACAGCTGCAGCCCCGTCTTCTCTTGAAGTTCGCTCAGCGCCGCGTCGACCGCGCCCCGATCGCCGAGCACGCCGGCCTGATCGGTCACCTGGGTGGCGAGCCGCTCGGGGGCCTGAGCGGCGGCAGGACACGCCATCAGCACGACGGCGGCCGCTGCCACCAGCGGAAGGACGACGAGACGACGCAGCTTCGATGTCACCAGCCCAAACTAGGCCACTGCGCTGGGCTTCGTCCGCTCCGATCCCCTGGCCTGTGGATAACTCGAAGCGCCCGTTTCCGTTTTCCGGCATCCTGTGGACAGGCGAATCCGCGACAGCCGCCGCTGTTTTAGGGTGGGGGTCCCCCTAGGTCGGGCGGGTCAGGGCTAGTTGGGAGCCGGTTGCGACGACGGGCAAAACGCGCATACGCGGCCGGCGCAGCGCACAGCCACAGCGATCAGCTGGCACAGCGCACAGCCACAGCCAGAGCGATCAGCAGGCCAGCGCACAACCACAGCCAGAGCGATCAGCAGGCCAGCGCACAACCACAGCCAGAGCGATCAGCAGGCCAGCGCACAACCACAGCCAGAGCGATCAGCAGGCCAGCGCACAACCACAGCCAGAGCGATCAGCAGGCCAGCGCACAACCACAGCCACAGGCACAGCGGTCATCCGCAGGCCGAGCGACCCAGGCGAGCGGAGCCAAGCAAAGGGCCGGCACAGCATCAGCCGCGCCGGCCCAGAAAAGCCGCCTCTTCAGGAGAGATGCGTCAACAGATCCTGCCGGGTCAGCACCCCGGCCGGCTTCCCGTCGATCAGAACCATCGCCGCGTCGGACTTTTCGAGGAGGGTTACTGCCTCGCTCACCGGCTGGCCGCCGCCGATCATCGGGAGGGGGTCGCCCATGTGGCGCTCTATCGTGTCGTGCAGGTGCGCCTGCCCCGTGAACAGCGCGTCCAGCAGCGCCTTCTCCGCGATCGAGCCCGCCACCTCGCCGGTCACCACCGGGGGCTCGGCCTTGAGCACGGGCAGCTGCGAAACCCCGTACTCGCGCATGTAGTCGATCGCGTCGCGCACCGTCTCGGTGGGGTGGACGTGGACCAGCGGCGGCATCGCGCCGTCCTTGCCTTCGAGAGCGTCGGCCACCGTGGGGGTGCCGTCGGCCCGGTGCAGGAAGCCGTAGCGGGCCATCCAGTCGTCGTTGAAGATCTTGGACAGGTAGCCGCGGCCGCCGTCGGGGAGCAGGACCACCACGACGTCGTCGGCCGAGGCGCGGCGGGCCACTTCGAGCGCGGCCACCACGGCCATCCCGCACGAGCCGCCGACCAGCAGGCCTTCCTCGCGGGCGAGCCGGCGGGTCATCTCGAACGAGTCCGAGTCGGAGACCTCGATGATCTCGTCGCAGATGTCCCGGTCGTACGTGGTGGGCCAGAAGTCCTCACCCACGCCTTCGACCAGGTAGGGCCGTCCGGTGCCGCCGGAGTAGACCGAGCCTTCCGGGTCGGCGCCCACGACGCGTACGGGGCCTTGCTCTTTGAGGTATCGCCCGACGCCGGTGATCGTGCCGCCGGTGCCGACGCCCGCGACGAAGTGCGTGATCCGTCCGTCGGTCTGTTTCCACAGCTCGGGGCCGGTCTCCTCGTAGTGGGAGCGCGGGTTGGCGGGGTTGCTGTACTGGTCGGGCTTCCACGCGCCCGGCACCTCGCGGGCGAGGCGGTCGGAGACGTTGTAGTAGGAACGCGGGTCCTCCGGGGCGACCGCGGTGGGGCAGACCACAACTTCCGCCCCGTACGCCTTCAGCACGTTCCGCTTGTCCTCGCTGACCTTGTCGGGGCAGACGAAGATGCACTTGTAGCCGCGTTGCTGGGCCACCAGCGCCAGCCCGACCCCGGTGTTGCCGCTGGTGGGCTCGACGATCGTGCCGCCCGGCTTGAGCAGGCCGTCACGTTCGGCGTCGAGCACCATCCGCAGGGCGATCCGGTCCTTCACCGAGCCGCCGGGGTTGAAGTATTCGACCTTGGCCAGCACGGTGGCGGAGATGCCCTCGGTGACCCGGTTCAGCTTGACCAGGGGGGTGTCCCCGATGATGTCGACGACGTTGTCGTAGTAGCGCACAACCTCAGGGTACGACTATCCGATCCTGGGCCCGCTCCCACTCCAGGAAGCGCTCCGTTTCGGCGAGCACCGACCCGGCCAGCCAGGCCACCATCACGGCGTCGTCGGCCAGCCCGACGACCAGCAGAAACGCCTCCGGGATGACGTCGATCGGCGAGAGCACGTACGCCGTGGCGGCCGCCATCATCGCCAGACGCAGCCCACCGTCGTACTGGCCGCGGGTTGTCGCCTTCATCATCCGCGGGATCGCCGCGATGCGGGTGGACAACGACGGCCCTCCCCTGGCGCCCGCCATCAGCGCCTTGGCCAGCGCGGTGAACGCCGCCGTTCGTTTCAGCGTCTTCGCCATGCTGTTCCCCTTCCGATGCGGGTTCGGCCCGGTAGTTCCAGCATGACTTGTCCGCGCCATGATTGCCTCTCGCCGCCGCGCGATAGCCTCGAATTCCCCTGCCGGTTCCGGGAATCTGAGATGAGCGACAGCGAGGGAGCCCGTGAGCACCATTCAGATCACCGCGGACGACTGGCGCCGGATCAAGCTGGCCGGGCAGATTCTCGGCGGCGTGACGGGTGCGCTGGCCACAGTGACCGCCGTGTCGGTGGGGCTGCTGCTGCGACAGGCCTCACACGCCCGGCGGGTCATTCCGATGGCCGAGGCGCCCCCGCCGCGCGGCGACGGCCTGTACGGCGGGAAGTTCGGCGGCCGGCCCATCAACATGGTCATTCTGGGTGATTCGACAGCGGCCGGGTACGGCGTGCACCGTCCCCGCGAGACACCGGGCGCGCTGCTGGCCACGGGCGTGTCGCGGCGGCTGCGGCGGCCCGTACGGCTGCACCGGCTCGCCGTTGTCGGGTCGATGTCGTCCGGCCTGCCCTATCAGGTGGACGCGGCGCTGGAGTACGAGCCGGACGTGGCCGTGATCCTGATCGGCGGCAACGACGTCACGCATATCTCCGACCGGGCCGCCGCCGTACGCCACCTCGGTGACGCCGTGCGACGCCTGCGCGAGGCGGGCTGCAAGGTGGTCGTGGGCACCTGCCCCGACGTCGGGGCGATCCAGCCCATCAAGCGGCCGCTGCGCTGGCTGGCCCGCAAGTGGAGCCGTGACCTGGCCGCCGCCCAGACGGTGGCCGTCGTCGAGGCGGGCGGGCGTACGGTGTCGATCGGCGGCCTGCTCGGCCCGATGTTCGAGGCCGACCCGGTACGCATGTTCGCCTCCGACCGTTTTCATCCGTCCGCCGAGGGTTACGCGCGGGCCGCGGCTGTGGTGATGCCGACCCTCATGGCGGTGCTCGGCGAGGACGATCGCACGGTTCTTCCGGCCGCTGACGGGGTACGCAATCTCCAGGAGGCCGCGCAGGAGGCGGTCCAGGCTCCGGGCACCGAGGTCAGCGCGGCGGGCCGGTGGGCGGTGCTGCGCCGGCACCCTTGGTTCGGCGAGCCGCGCACCTGGTTCGGCCACCGCGCGGCGCAGACCCCGGCGCCGGGGTCGCCCGCTGTTCCCACCGGCCGCTCGGCGTCGAGCGCCGTAGGGTGGACTCCAGAGGATCAAGAGCAGGCAACGTGACGCAGGGAGGCGAGCGAGATGGCGGGGCTGAACGCACGGATCGGCAAGGCGGCCGCCACCGGTCTGCTCGCTGGGGCGGTCGGTGGGGCCGCGCTGCTGATCGGTGAGGTGCTGGCGGCCAAGGCGCGCCGCTACGCGAAGCCGACCATGGGCCTCGCCCTGCGCACGTCGATGGGGCCGGTGGCGGCGCCGCCGCTGCGCCTGGTGCTGCTGGGCGACTCGGCCGCGATCGGCGTGGGTGTCGAGTGGCTGAGCGAGACCGTGGGCGGGCACCTGGCCCGTCTGCTGGCAGAGGGCAGCCCCGGGACCGGCGAGCGGCACGTGCTGTTGTCCAGCGTCGGCGTGGCCGGTTCCCGCTCGTCCGACCTGGCCACCCAGGTGGCCCGGGCGCTGCTGGGCGACCGGCCCGACGTGGCCGTGGTGCTGATCGGGGCGCACGACGCGGCCGGCCTGCGCAGCCCCGAGGAGGCAGCGGCCCAGCTGGGCACGGCGGTGCGCCGGCTGCGGGAGGCGGGCGTCCGCGTGGTGGTCGGCACCTGCCCCGACCTGGGCGCACTGCGGGCCATCGCTCCGCCGCTGCGGCAGATCGCGGCCGTGCTGGGCCGCCGGATGGCGAAGGCGCAGGCCAAGGCCGTGACGGCCGCGGGCGGTGCGGTGGTCGACCTGGGTGAGAAGACCGGCGCCGTCTTCCGGGCCGACGCGGGCACCCTCTGCTACGACGGTTTCCACCCTTCGGCCGACGGCTACCGGGTGTGGGCCCACGCGTTGTATCCGGCGGTGGCCAAGGCGGCGATGACCCCGGCGGGCTGAAAAGCAGTAATCGGACATGCCACCTGTGTGACGAACTTGTACTACCGACTAAGTTACCGGCCAGTTAAATTGGGCAGATGCCGGAAGCTGTCATCGTCGCCACCGCCCGATCCCCCATCGGCCGTGCAGCCAAGGGATCCCTGCGGGACCTGCGTCCCGACGACCTCGCCACCACCATCATCGACGCCGCGCTCACCAAGGTGCCGCAGCTCGACCGCACCCTGATCGAGGATCTTTACCTCGGTTGCGGGCTGCCCGGCGGTGAGCAGGGTTTCAACATGGCCCGCGTGGTCGCCACCCAGCTCGGTCTGGACGGCCTGCCCGGCGCGACGGTCACCCGTTACTGCTCGTCCTCGCTGCAGACCACCCGCATGGCCTTCCACGCGATCAAGGCCGGCGAGGGCGACATCTTCCTCTCGGCCGGCGTCGAAACCGTTTCCCGGTACGCGCGGGGCAGCTCCGACGGTCTCCCCTCGGCGCTGCAGGCCCAGGTCGGCGGCGGCTGGGAGAACCCCAAGTTCGCCGAGGCCCAGGCCCGTACGGCGCAGTACGCCGAGGGCGGCCGCACCTGGCACGACCCGCGCGACGACGGTCAGATCCCGGACGTCTACATCCAGATGGGTCAGACCGCCGAGAACCTCGCCCAGATCAAGGGCGTGACCCGCGAGGACATGGACGAATTCGGCGTACGCAGCCAGAACCTCGCCGAGAAGGCCATCGCCGACGGCTTCTGGGAGCGCGAGATCACCCCGGTCACGCTGCCCGACGGCACTGTCGTCTCGCAGGACGACGGCCCCCGCGCCGGGGTCACGCTCGAGGCGGTTTCGCAGCTCAAGCCCGTTTTCCGCCCCGACGGCCGGGTCACCGCCGGCAACTGCTGCCCGCTCAACGACGGCGCCGCCGCTGTGGTGATCATGAGCGACACCAAGGCACGCGAGCTGGGCATCACCCCGCTGGCCCGGATCGTGTCGACCGGTGTGACCGCGCTCAGCCCCGAGATCATGGGCCTGGGCCCGGTCGAGGCGTCGCGGCAGGCGCTGCGGCGGGCCGGGATGACGATCGACGACATCGACCTGGTCGAGATCAACGAGGCGTTCGCGGCCCAGGTCATCCCGTCGGCTCGCGACCTGGGCATCCCGCTCGAGAAGCTGAACGTCAACGGCGGCGCGATCGCCGTGGGCCACCCGTTCGGCATGACCGGCGCCCGCATCACCGGCACCCTGCTCAACGCCCTGGACTGGCACGACAAGAGCATCGGCCTCGAGACGATGTGCGTCGGCGGCGGCCAGGGCATGGCGATGGTGCTGGAGCGGCTCAGCTGACACGCTGAGCACCCGAGTTACCGCCGGGTCCGGTCAGCCACGAGCGGCCGGGCTCGGCGGTTTTTACCTGTTGAGCGCGGCCCGCAGCTCGTCCACCGCCGCGGCCGCCTCCACCAGCACGGATTCCGGCCCGGCGGCGAGCAGGTCGTCGGCCAGCACCCGCACCTGGTCGGGCAGGATCATGTCGTGCTCGCGCGGCACCTCACGGCGGGGGCGGCCCTCGGCGTCGGCCCCGAGGTCGGCCAGCCTCTGCACCAACGCGAACGTACGGGCGGCGCGGTCGTCCTGGTTCCAGCGCGGCTGCTCCCACACGCGGATCTGGTTGAGCAGCCGGTCGACGGACGTCGCGAAGTCGGTCACGCGACCAGGTTAAAGAAAACGCCCGGACCACCGTACGGGGGTCCGGGCGTTCTTGATCCTGGTTGGTGTCAGTCGTCGCCTTGCAGGAAACTCAGCAGGCGCAGGACCTCGAGGTACAGCCAGATCAGGCTGACCAGGATGCCGAACGCGGCCACCCAGGAGTAGCGCTGCGGCAGGCCCATGCGGACGCCCTCTTCGACCTCGTTGAAGCTGAGGATGAAGCTGAGGGCGGCCACCACGATGCAGACGATGCTGAACAGGTAGCCCAGCGGGCCGTTGTCGCGCAGGCCGGTGCTGAAGCCGAACAGCGACAGCACCAGGTTGATCAGGATGACCGCGAACAGGCCACCCATCACGATGATCATGCCGCGCTGGAACTTCGGCGTCGCCCGGATGACCTTGGCCTTGTAGAGGAAGGCCGTCAGGAAGAAGACGCCGAACGTGGCGATGACGGCCTGCAGCACGACGCCCTGATAGCCGGCGATCACCGAGAAAACCTTGGACGCCATGCCGACGAAGACACCCTCGACGACCGCGTAACCCACGATGAGCGCGGGGTTGGCCAGGCGCATGAACGAGATGACCAGGCCCAGCACGAGGCCGATGACCGCCGCGCCGATCCAGGCGGCACCGGTCATCGATTCCGGGATCACATTCCAGGCGACAACCGCGGAGGCGCCCGTGATGCCGAGCAGTGTGACCGTCTTGACGACGACGTCGTCGACTGTCATGGGCTGAACGGCGGGCGGGGCGGCGGGATAGTCCGTCGCGCCGGGATACGGCTGACCGTAACCCGGGGCGGCACCGGCGGGGCCGTAGGCCCCGTACCCGGCCGTACGCTCCCGCTCGGCCGCCTGGCCGAGGCGCGAGAGCACCGGGTTGGAAGTCTTCACTGTGTCCAGCCTCCCTTATGAGGTTGAGGCACGTTGACGTGCCGTTCCAGAGTACGGGAGCAAGCTGATCAGGAAAGCCTCGGATTGCTGTGAACAGGCTGAATGTACGACCGTCAAAGCTTTGTGAGGTGCCCGGGGCGGGTCTCGAACCCGCACGCCTGCGTGAGGCAGCCGCTTTTAAGGCGGCCGTGTCTGCCGTTCCACCACCCGGGCAGGGTCAGGGCGTCACCGCGCGCGGTGACGCCCTAGACACCGTATACGCCCGAGCGTTCGGAGAGGAGACCGCCTCAGCGGGACCCGGCTTCCGCCTTGGGACGTTCGGCCGGGCGCTGCACCGGCGGGGTCACCCCGGTGAACTCCTCACGCGGGGCGTGCAGCTGGCGGACGGCCACCGTCTCGCGCTGGAACAGCATCGCAAGGGTCCAGTCGGCGACCACCCGGGCCTTGCGGTGGAACGACGGGATGTGGCTGACGTGGTAGGTGCGGTGCATGAACCACGCCGGCCAGCCCTTGACCTTGATGCCGTAGACGTGCGCGACGCCCTTGCCGAGGCCCAGGCCGGCCACGCTGCCGATGTACTTGTGCTTGTATTCCTTGGGCTCGCCGCCGAGGACGACCTGCCGGATGTTGTCGGCCAGCACCCGGGCCTGCCGGACGGCGTGCTGGGCGCTAGGTGAGCACCAGCCGCCGGGGTTGGTCAGGTCGGGCACCTGGGCGCTGTCGCCCGCGCTCCACGCGCCCTCGAGCACGGTGCCGTCGAGGTCGGCCACCTGCAGTGTCGGCAGGCAGTTGACGTGACCCTTGGGGCCGCGGGGCAGGTCGGTGTTGTCGAGCATCGGGGACGGCTTCACCCCGGCCGTCCAGACCAGGGTCTCGGCGCGGAACGTGTCGCCGTCGGAGAGCACGATCTCGCCGTCGACGCACGAGTTGAGGAACGTGTCGAGGCGCAGCGAGATGCCGCGCTTGGCCAGCTCGCGAGCCGCGTACGCGCCCATCTTGGGGCCGACCTCGGGCAGGATGCGGTTGGTCGCCTCGACCAGGACGAACTTGAGCTCGTTCTTGTCGAGCTCGGGGTAGTACTTCAGGGCGTCGCGGACGACGTCCTCCATCTCGGCCAGCGCCTCGATGCCGGCGAACCCGCCGCCGACGAAGACGAACGTCAGCGCGGCCTTGCGGACCTCGGGGTCGGGCGTGACGGCGGCGACGTCGAGCTGGTCGAGGATGTGGTTACGCAGGTAGGTGGCCTCGCCGATGGTCTTGAGGCCGATGCCGCGCTCGCTCAGGCCGGGGATCGGCAGCGTGCGCGAGACCGAACCCGGCGCCACGATGATGTGGTCGTAGCTCATCTCGGTGGGCGGGCCCTCGATGGGCTGGATGGTCACCGTCTTGCGCGCGTGCTCCACCTTGGTGACCTCGCCGGCCACCACGCGACACTTCTTGAGCTCGCGGCGGAGCGGCACGACGCTGTGCCGCGGGGAGATGTTGCCGGCCGCTGCCTCGGGGAGGAACGGCTGGTACGTCATGTGCGGCTGCGGGTCGATGACGACGACCTCGGCCCGGCGCCGGTTGAGCTTCTTCGACAGGCGCAGGGCGGCGTAAAGACCGACGTGCCCTGCACCAACGACGACGATGCGCTGCGGATTCACGTGAGCCATTCTCGCGCGCCCAGGGGCTCCCGCGCCTCCTGGTGTGACGTACAACAATGCCGTTTGTCAAGTGCCGTCAGGCACATATTACGGGCAGATTTCATGCACGATGCACGAGCCGTGCTATGAGCAGCGTGGCGGTTGCGGCGCCGATCAGGCCGACCACCGTGGCCACGAGGAACGGCCCGCCGGCGAGTTCGGCGGAGAGTCCCAGGGCGAACACGGTGAGCACGGCCGAGACCAGCACCACGGCCAGCGCCCGCAGCAGCCACAGGCCCACCACGTCGAAGTTCACGATCGCGTCGTACGGGAGGACAGCCGCCAGCGCCGTGAGCGAATGCCCCAGGTAGAGCGCGGTGGCGATGCTCAGAACCCGCCAGAGCGACACCTCGGCGTCCTCGAAGGCGGTGTCGGCCAGCCAGCCGCCGACCACCACCAGGGCGGCGAAGGTGGCGCCCCGGCCGCGCGGCGCGACCGCCGGATAGAGGGCGACCAGCGCCGGCAGCACGAAGAACTGCGTGCCCAGCAGCGCCGCCGGCCAGGCCACCGCCATGGCGATCAGCCCGCACAGGCCGATGGCACAGCGCACCAGGAACGGGAGGACGGTCGCGCGGGTCAGGGTGCGCCGGGCGCCGGCCAGCCGCCGGGAGATCATGTCGAGCATCAGCGCCCCCGCGGCGCCGAGGCGAGGCGGGAGACGTCCCGCAGGACCAGGTCGAGGCTGCCCGCGCCGGCCCACTCCACGACCGGGACGCCGTGCTCGCGCAGCCGGCCCAGGACGTTCTCGCGCTCCAGACGCCACAGCCGGGTCGCCAGCGGGGTCCACGGGGTGCGCGCATCGGGCGCGGCCTGCGCGGGCAGCGTGTCGACGGCCACCACGAACCGGCCGGCCTGTGCCAGGGAGGCCAGCATGTCGGCCGCCCGCGGGTCGATCAGCGGGGTGAACACCACGACCAGCGCGTCGGACGACACGTGGTGCGCGCCGAAGTCGCCCTCGTGCTCCATCGGGTCGGGCCGGACGTCGAGCAGCCACTCCAGCACGATGAGGTACTGCCGGCGGCCGGTGGCGGGGCGCAGCCGGCGGGCCGCCGCGCCGTACTCGAGCAGCGAGACCCGGTCGCCGCGCTGCAGATAGTGCTCGGCGATGGCGGCCGAGGCCCGGACCGTGGTGTCGAGCACCGACGCGCTGCCGCCGACCCCGCCCGAGAGGCCGACCTCGCCCAGCACGTCGAGCAGCAGCACCACCTCGGCGTCGCGGTCGGAGAGCGTGGAGGCGACGTGCAGGTCGCGGGTGCGCAGGGAGACCCGCCAGTCGATGCGCCGGAGCCTGTCGCCGGGTGCGAACGGGCGGACCCCGGCCAGTTCGCCGCCCTCCCCCATGCGCCGCGACCGGTGCGCGCCGACGAGACCGGCGGCCGCGGGCATGGCCTCGATGGCGTTGAACGGCTCGGTGACGGGATAGACCCGCACCCCGTACGCGGGGGTCACGACCGGACGGCACGCGAGCAGTCCCCCGCAGGCGGCAACCCGCGCGGCGGCCGGACCCACGTCTTGCCGGCCCCAGCGCAGCGCGTCGCCGGGCAGGTCGACCGCGGCCCAGCCGTCCGAGGCCACGGTGAGGCCGAACGGGCGGTCGGCGTGCTCCAGTTTGAGCCAGCGCGACGTACGGGTGCGGACCACCACCAGGTCGTACGGGATGACGTCCGGGTTGGAGACGGTGACCGAGGCCTGCACCTGACCGCCCTCGACCAGCAGTTCCTCGTCGGCGGTGACCGTGAGCTCGGGCGTCGCGCGGGGCATCCGGCGCAGGTGGACCGCCGCGCCGATCGCGAACGGCGCGGCCAGCAGCACCAGGTCGACCCGGCCCAGCGCGACCCCGAGCACCAGCAGCAGGCCGGTGAGCAGCACGGCACGGCCGAGCGCGCGGGTCGGCGCCCAGGCGGGACCGTGACCCGGATCGCCCGGCACGGCCGGCGGCACGGCTCGGCGCAGCAGCGGCTCGGGAACCGTCACGTCGCGGTGTACCCCGTCGCGTAGGTGGGCAGGGCGCCGCTGGCCGGGGCGGGAGTGTTCTGCAGGACCTCGTCGACCACAAAGGACGGATCGACGCGGCGCAGCCACATCTCGGGGCGCAGCGTGATGCGGTGGGCCAGCGCGGGCACGGCGACGTCCTTCACGTCCTCCGGCACCACGAAGTCGCGGCCGGCCATCGCCGCGCGGGCCCGGGCCAGCAGCAGCAACGCGAGCGAGCCGCGCGGGGACGAGCCGACCAGCACCGACGCGTGCTCACGGGTGGCCGCGGTGAGCGACACGATGTAGCGGCCGATCGAATCCTCCACGGTGATCGCCTCGAGCGCCGACTGCATCGACTGAAGCGCGGCCGAGTCGACCACCGGCTGCAGGAACGCCTCTTCCTGGCGGCGGGACATGCGGCGCTGCAGCACATCCCACTCCTCCTCGGCCGTGGGGTAGCCGAACGACACCCGCAGCAGGAATCTGTCGAGCTGGGCCTCGGGCAGCGGATAGGTGCCCTCGTACTCGATGGGGTTGGCCGTGGCCAGGACGTGGAACGGCGGGTCGAGACGGTACGTGACGCCCTCGACCGAGACCTGCTTTTCCTGCATGGCCTCGAGCAGCGCGGCCTGGGTCTTCGGCGGTGTCCGGTTGATCTCGTCGGCCAGCAGCATGTTGGTGAAGACCGGGCCGGCCCGGAACGCGAAGTCACCCTTGCGCTGGTCGTAGAGGAACGAGCCGGTCACGTCGGCGGGCAGCAGGTCGGGGGTGAACTGCAACCGGCGGAAGTCGAGGCCGAGCGCCTGCGCGAAACAGCGGGCGGTCAGGGTCTTGCCGAGACCGGGCAGATCCTCCAGCAGCACGTGCCCGCCGGCCAGGATCCCGGCCAGCACCAGCTCGAGCGAGTCGCGCTTGCCCACGACCACGCTGCCGACCGAGTCCAGGACGGCACCGGCCAGCCTTCCCACCTCGTACGGGGGAAGGGGCTGCACGCCTGTCTCCGTCACCACGGCACCTTTCTCACAGTCGCTCCAACACATCCACGTAGGACTCGAGATCACGCGCCTTCGGCATGCGCCGGCCGCGGTCGTGCAACGTCGCCCAGAGCGGGTCGCCGAGCAGCTGACGGGCACGCCGCGGGTCGGACGCCCGGGTGATCCCGTGACGCAGCCGCAGGCGCTCGTCGGTGAGCTCGGCCAGCACCGGCAGAACGTTACGCGAGTACAGATCGTCGTCGGCGGCGGCCCGCTCCAGAGTCTGCTCCCAGCGGCGCACGGCCGCCCGCAGCGAATCCGTGCCGCTGCCGGTGTCGGAACCGCCGCGCCGGTCGGAGCGCTTGGGCGCAGGGGGCGGGCGCACCTCGGCCACCGCCAGCAGGACCAGCCGCAACCCGGCCAGGGCGGCGACCACGAAAATGATCGAGATGTCGTAGTCGGCCGAGCGCATGACGGCCACGACGACCACGGTGGCCAGGGCGACCAGCAGCAGGTTGCGCAGCACCCAGCCGGTCCACGACCGCCGGCGCTCGGGGGCCGGCTCGTCGGCGATCACCTCGTCGCGCTCGCCGAACAGCGACTCCAGCCCGCCCGTGCTCACGCCGGGACCCCCGCGCCCAGGTCGGCGCGGAGCCGCTCAAGGGCCGAACGGGCCTGCCGGCGCATCTGGTCGTCGACCGTGTGGGTGGCGTACCGGGCCTGGCGATAGACGTCGAGCAGGGCGGCCAGCACCCGCGCGTCGACCTGCTGTTCGCTCAGCAGACGGCCGACCAGGTCGGTGGGGCTGTCGCCGGGGTGCCGGGGAGTGCCCGCGGCGGCGGCGGCCTGCTCGAGGCGCACCCAGCAGGCGATCACGGCGCGGCGCGGGTCGCGGTCGGTGTCGGACAGCTCCTCGAGGCCGGCGTCGAGGGCGGCGACCAGTTCCTCGGCCGTACGGGGCTGGTCGGCCGGGCGCTTGCGGTCACGCTTGTTCCGGCCCTTGCGGCGCCGGCGGTCCCGCAGCAGCGAAACGATCAGCAGGACCAGGACGATCACGACGACCACACCGAGCACGACCAGGGCGGCCGTGTTGATCCAGTCGGGCAGGCCGCGGGCCGGCTCGGGCGGGGGCGGCGGGCTGGTCTGCACGCCGGACGGAACCGCGGTGGGCAGCAGCGGCGCCTGGGCCGTCGGCTCGTCGCGGACGATCTGCTCGAGGCGGGGCTCGGACCTGGTCGCGGCGAGCGCGGTGCCGAAGAGCAGCACGAGGACGGCGGCCACGGGCCACCATCGTCGCACTGCCGCGAGGGTCATCTGTCCTTACCTTGAGGCTCTACGAAATACCTTGGGGCTCTACATACCTTGGGGCTCTACGAAATCTGGGCCAGCCGCTTCGCCTCGGCGAAGACGTCGTCGAGCATGGCCGGGGTGAGCTTACCGGTGAAGGTGTTCTGCTGGCTGACGTGGAAGCAGCCGAGCAGATCCGGCACACCCGGCAGGCTGACCCGGGCGCCGTGACCGAACTTCGGGCGCGGCACCGGCGGCCGGGTGCCGTAGACCGCGGTCATCGCGGGCCACCACGCCTGCCAGGCGAAAGCCCCGAGCGCGACGACCGCCTTGAGGGTCGGGCGGATCAGTTCGAGCTCGCGGTGCAGCCAGGGGGCGCAGGTGTCGCGCTCCTCCGGCAGAGGTTTGTTGTCGGGCGGGGCGCACCGGACGGCGGCGAAGATCCGCAAGTGGCGCAGCGTGAGACCGTCGTCGGCGGAGACGCTCGTCGGCTGGTTGACCAGGCCCGCGCGGTACAGCGCGGCGAACAGGACGTCACCCGAACGGTCGCCGGTGAAGATGCGGCCGGTGCGGTTGCCGCCGTGCGCGGCCGGCGCCAGGCCGAGGATGGCGATCTCGGGGTCGGCAACGCCGTAACCGGGGACCGGGCGCCCCCAGTAATCCTGGTCGCGGAACGAGGCACGCTTGGTGACGGCGACCTCCTCACGCCAGGCGACCAGGCGCGGGCAGGCGAAACAACCCGCGACCTCGGCGTCCAGCACGCTGAGTGAGGCCGCCTGGGCCGCGGCGGCTTGCGCTTCTTCGGGCGTACGAGTGGGGCTCACCCGGATCTTTCTACGCCCTGGGCTTGAGACACAGGAGGTAGCCCTCGTCATCGCGGGAGGCGTAGACGTAGAACTCCTCTTTCTCCTGGAAGAACTTGTTACAGGAATCGCTCTGGGTCGAGTTCTCGCCGTCGACCCGCGCCACGACGCTGAACCGCGCCTCGGCCGACGAGCAGTCGACCAGGTCGGCGCCGGTCTCGGTGGTGCCCTCGTCCTCGACCTTCTTGTCGGAGGCGATGCAGTCACCGGCCTTGGCGTCGCGGGCGCCGTCACCGCCGAGGAACAAACCGCTGAGCGCGTAGACCGCCGCCGCCACGACCAGCCCGGCGACGACGGCCGCGACCACCATGCCGCCCCGGCGGGACGGGGACGCTTCGGCCTTAACTGCAGTGCTCACGGGGGGTCCTCCTCCAGCGGGTGGTCGCAGCCGCGACTTTAGTGACCGGCCCGTGGTGTGGCGAGCCTGCCGTCAGCCATTCGGGCGCAGGCAGAGGACGTAACCGTCGCCCGCGGTGCTGCCGTAGACGTAGAAGGGCTCGTCGGCGGGGAAGAACCTGTCGCAGGCGGTGCTGTTCGGGGAGCTCTCGCCCTCGACGCGGGCCACCACCGTGTACTCCGCTCGCGCCGACGAGCACTCGACCACCTCGGCGGAGGTCTCGGTGGTGCCGGAGCCGGCCACCGGGCCCACGGCGGCAAGGCAGTCGCCGGCCTGGGCACCCTTGGCCGGGTCGGCCGCGGCGGCGACGATCGCGCTCACCCCGAAGACGCCGAGGCCGACCAGCAGCACCCCGGCCAGGCCGACCGCCAGCAGCACGATTTTGAGGACGCTGGTGTTCCTGGTGCCGGGCGCGCCCGGTTGCGGGTAGCCGGGGTAGGGCTGACCCGGGAAGGACTGGCCGGGATAGGGCCGGCCGGCGGATGGATAACCGGGCTGACCGAGCGGCGGGCCGGGGGGCGGGTAGCCGGTGTGGCTCGGCGGCGCACCGTAGGCAGGCTGCCAGAAGCCCGGCCCGCCGGGGTGCGGCTGACCGGGCTGCGGCACGGGCGGGCTCTGCAGGGCGCTCGGCTGCGATGCGAGCGGGCTCTGCGAAGCGCCCGGCTGCGCGTATTCCGGGGCCGGGGCCGGCGGGACGGCCAGGCCGTCGGTGGGTGGGGGTTGAACCGGAGGCGGGAAGGACGCTTGCGGCGCGAAGGTGGGGTCGGGAGGCGGCGGGGGCGCGTCGCTCACAGGGTGGTCCTTTCCGCGGCCCGGCCCTGGGGCGGCCGGATCAGCGGAGCAGACAGTAGCGACCGCGAAGAATCCTCGCGACCCCGTTCAGCGGCCGGCCGGGGTGGGCGGCGTCACGGTCGGCGCGCCGGGCGACTCGGGCGGTGCTGCGGGCGAACTCGGAGCCGACGGTGACGTCGCCGAGCCGGCCGGAGCGGGCGGCCTCGCCGAGCCGTCGTCCGTGGCGTCCGGCTCGGGAACACCGCCGCTGCCCGCGGAGGGCGCCCCGAACGGCGCCGCCTCGGGGCAGTACGGGTAGCCCATCGAGCGGGAGTGGGAACCCTCGCCGGTTTCCGGGTCCTCGCACCAGGCGTTGCCCATCTGGATCGGCGCGCCCTCCTGGTCGAACAGGCGCGCGCCAGGCACCAGCTTGCCCGTGCTGTCATAGACGAAGACGTCGGTGATGTAGTCGTACGGGTTGCCACCGGAGTAGCCCGCGTCGTCGTAGCCGGGGTTGCGCACGTCGCTGTCCGCGCTGAAGAACACGCCGATCGCGAACAGCACCAGGAACACCGCGCCGACGTTGAGCACGTAGCGCTGCCAGCCCTCGCGGCCCAGGCGGCGCTGTCCGACCAGGATCGACGCGATGACACAGCCGGCCAGCAGGATCAACGCGACCAGCGTGCTGCCGCCGATGCGGGGCAGCAGGCCGGGCCGGTTGCCGCTGGCGTCGAAGAGGTAGGCCACCGCCATCGCGCCCAGGTAGCCGCGCAGCACCCACCACGCGGGGAGCAGCAGCCGCAGGAAGTCGCTGGCCCGGGGGTAGCCGATCACCGGACCGATCCTGACGTCGGCAGGCTCGAGCACCCGCATCACCTGCGCCCGCACCTCGGCCGGGGTCACCCATGGGCTCTTGGGCGGCTCGGGGAAGCCGCCCACGTAACCTGCCGCGGTGGCGCGCAGCTCGGCCGCGTACGCCTCCGGGGTGCCCAGCCGGTCGGTCAGGGTGACCGTGTCCTCGGCGCGGATCTCGGCCAGGTGCTCCGGCAGGTCTTCGAGGAGCTCGGCGCGGGTGGCCTCGGGCAGGTCGGCCAGGGCCGCGCGGACCCGCTCGACGTACTCGGTGATCTCGTCCTGTGCCGTGGAGTTCACGCCGTCTCCCGCTCGCGAAGCAGATCGTCCATCGTGGATGCGAAGCCGTGCCACACTTTGCCCGATCGCTGCAACTCGGCGCGGCCGGCCGTGTTGAGCCCGTAGTACTTGCGGTGCGGGCCCTCGATGCTCGGAACGACGTAGCTGTTCAGATAGCCCCCGGCGAACAGGCGGCGCAGTGTGCCGTAAACCGAGGCGTCGCCGACGTCCTCGAGCCCGGCGGCGCGCAGGCGGCGCAGGATGTCGTAGCCGTAACCGTCCTCGTCGCGCAGGGCGGCGAGCACGGCCAGGTCGAGGACCCCCTTGAGCAGCTGGGTCGTATCCACGCGATGGACAGTACTTCGCAATGCGAAATACCGTCAAGACGACAGTAGTACCCGCCCGGCCACGGACAGTTCAGGCGAGGCTGAAGCAGATGCCGTCGAGGATGTCGTGCTCGGAGGCGATGACCGACTCGTGACCGGAGCGCTCCATGATCGTGCGGAGGATGAGGGCGCCGGCGCCGATCACGTCCGCCCGGCCCGGGTGCATGACGGGCAGCGCGAGGCGCTCGGCGACCGGCATGGCCAGCAGCTCGGCGGTCACGCGGGACACGTCGGCCAGGCTCACCTCGGCGTGGTGGATGCGCGAGGGATCGTAGAGGGAAGGTTTTGCGCCAGCGCCGTGACGGTGGTGACCGTGCCCGCCAGGCCCACCAGGGTCTTCGCCTCGCGACCCGGCACAGCGGTCAGCGCGATGTCGACCGCGGCGGTGATGTCCCGTACGGCGTTGTGGATCTCCGCAGCCGAGGGCGGGTCACTGTGGATGTGGCGCTCGGTCATCCGCACGCAGCCGATGTCCATCGAGATCGCGTGGTCGACGCCGTCCGAGCCGGTGACGAACTCGGTCGAGCCGCCGCCGATGTCGACCACGAGGCAGGGCCGCTCGGCGCTCAGGCCGGCGACCGCGCCCGTGAACGAGAGCCGGGCCTCCTCGTCACCGGTGATCACCTCGGGGTCGACGCCGAGCACACCGCGCACCATGTCCCGGAACTCCTGCGCGTTCTCGGCGTCGCGCGAGGCCGACGTCGCGCACATGCGCACCCGGTTCACGCCCAGCTCGGCGATCTCCGCGGCATAACCCAGCAGAGCCTTCCGCGTACGGGATATGGCGCCCTTGGACAGACGCCCGGTGCGGTCGACCCCCTCGCCCAGGCGAACGATCTCCATGCGGCGGGCGACATCGGTGAGCCCGCCGTCGCCGACGTCCGCGATGAGCAGGCGGATCGAGTTGGTGCCGCAGTCGATCCCGGCCACCCTCATAGGTGCAGCAGCATTCTCGTGTTCCCCAGCGTGTTGGGCTTGACCCGTTCCAGGTCGAGGAATTCGGCCACACCCTCGTCGTACGAGCGAAGAAGTTGCTCGTAGACGGCGTGCGGGACGGGAGCGCCGTCGATCTCGGTGAACCCGAACGAGCCGAAGAACCGGGTCTCGAACGTCAGGCAGAACACCCGCGCCACCCCCAGCTCGCGGGCCACCTCGATCAGGCGGTCGACAATGCGGTGACCGATCTTCTGCCCCCGGTGAGCCGGATCGACCGCGACCGTACGGATCTCGGCCAGGTCCTCCCACATCACGTGCAGGGCGCCGCAGCCGACCACGCGATCGCGCTCGTCGACGGCGACCCAGAACTCCTGCACCGACTCGTACAGGGTGACCGTCGCCTTGCTGAGCAGCCGCCGGTCGGCCGTGTACTCGTCGACCAGGGCGCGGATCGCCCGGATGTCCTGGGTGCGCGCGCGCCGGATCTCCACCGTCAGTCTTCCCGTTTGACGCAGGGGCCCTCGGCCCACCACGGCTCGACGACGTCGCGGACCTCGTCCCCGAAAGGATTCACGCCGCGCCCGGCCGCGAGCGCGTGCCCGAGATGGACATGCAGGCACTTCACCCGATCGGGCATGCCGCCCGCGGCGACATGTGAGATCTCCGGCACGTCCTCGATGGCCTTGCGGCGGGCCAGGTAGTCCTCGGCGGCCCGCGCGTAGTGCGCGGCCAGCTCGGGGTCGGTCGCCAGGCGGTCCTGCATGTCACGCATGACCCCGGCCGACTCCAGACGGCTGCACGCGGCGGTGGCGTGCGGACAGGTCAGGTAGTAGAGCGTCGGGAACGGGGTGCCGTCGTCGAGGCGGGGAGCCGTCTCGACCACGTCCGGATTGCCACAGGGGCAGCGGTGCGCGATCGCACGGGTGCCGCGGGGAGGGCGGCCGAGCTGGGCCTTGACGATTTCCAGATCTTCTTCGGTGGGTTCAGGCATTTCAGTCGGGGGACTCCGCGTCGGCGGCTCGGACGCTGCTCCACAGCGTGTCGTACCAGCGGTCGGGTGCGGCCGCCGGGGCTTTCTGACCGGCCTCGGCGGCGGCGCCAGCCGGGTCGGTGAACACCAGGAGAGGGGTCTCCCCCGATCGTACGTAGAACAGGATCTCGCGGGCCTGGGCCCGGATGTACTCCGGGTCCTGCCACTTCTGCAGCTCCTGCGCCTTCTGTGCGATCAGCTCCCGCTGCTCGGCCTGGTCGGCCTCGAGCTGGGCGATCTGCGACTCCTGGGCCAGGTAGACCCGCAGGGGGTAGGTGTAGGCGAGGGCCAGCGCGACGAAGATGACGATCAGAACCGTCGCGCGGCCGGTCAGTGCTCGCGGCCGCGGGGCGACGGTGCGCTTGGTGGCGCCCCGGCCTGCGTTTCCCGTACGCCGGGAGGCCGCGGGACGATTGAGCGCGGTCCGCTTGACGCTCCTGGTCGGGCCGCCCGCCCTGCCGTTGCCCGTCCGGCCGGCACCGCTTCGGGTCGCGCCGCCACGGAACCCGTCGCTCGCGCCGCTGCCGGACCTGCTACCCGCGCGGCCACCATCGCCGCCGGCGCCTCCGCGTCTCGTCTCACCGGATTTATCGCCATCCTTGGCGCTTTTACCGATTTGCCGGTTTTTTCGTGACTTATCGGTCGGCTCGGGATCGCGCTTCGAACTGTCGCGGCCCGCGTCGCTACTTCCGCCACCGCGCCGAATATTTCCGGTATTCCGGACAGGGCCGGTGGTGTGGGCGCGCGACGATCCGGGGCGGCGGGACGGACCCTGACCGCTCGGTGATCGTCGCTGTGTCGTCACCCCAACCCCTCCGTCACGTGTTGCGGCGCCCGCTGAAACCTATGCCCGTTTCCGCGGACGCCACAACTCCATGATCTAGCGGGCGTTCGTCACGCGGTGCGGTAACGCGGGAAAGCGCCCGCACCGGCGTACCGGGCCGCGCCTTCCAGCTGCTCCTCGATGCGCAGGAGCTGGTTGTACTTCGCGACCCGGTCGGACCGGGCCGGGGCGCCGGTCTTGATCTGGCCGCTGCCCACCGCGACGGCCAGGTCGGCGATCGTGGTGTCCTCGGTCTCACCGGAACGGTGGCTCATCATCGTCTTGAAACCCGCCCGGTGGGCCAGGTCGACGGCGTCGAGCGTCTCGGTCAGCGAGCCGATCTGGTTCACCTTGACGAGCACGGCGTTGGCCGCGTTCTCGGCGATGCCCCGGCCGATGCGGGTCGGGTTGGTGACGAACAGGTCGTCGCCCACGATCTGGATCTTGTCGCCCAGCTCCGTGGTCATCGCGCTCCAGCCGGCCCAGTCCTCCTCGGACAGCGGGTCCTCGATCGAGACGATCGGGTAGTCGGCGGCCAGCTTGGCGTAGTACGCGATCATCTCGTCGGTCGACTTCGGGTTGCCCTCGAAGACGTACGACCCGTCCTTGAAGAACTCGGTCGCGGCGACGTCCATGGCCAGGACGATGTCGCTGCCCAGCGAGAAGCCGGCGGCCTGCACGGCCTCGGCGATCAGGTCGAGGGCGGACGCGTTGGACGGCAGGCTCGGGGCGAAGCCGCCCTCGTCGCCCAGGCCCGTCGAGAGGCCCTTCTTCTTCAGCACCGACTTGAGCGCGTGGTAGACCTCGGCGCCGGTGCGCAGGGCCTCGCGGAAGGTCGGGGCGCCGATCGGCGCGATCATGAACTCCTGCACGTCGACGTTCGAGTCGGCGTGGGCGCCACCGTTGAGGATGTTCATCATCGGCACCGGCAGCACGGCGGCGTTGGGGCCACCGACGTAGCGGAACAGCGGCAGCTCGGCGCTCAGCGCGGCCGCCTTGGCCACCGCGAGGGACACGCCCAGGATCGCGTTGGCGCCCAGCTCGCTCTTGTCGGCGGTGCCGTCCAGGTCGAGCATCTTCTGGTCGATGAGGCGCTGCTCGCTGGCCTCGTAGCCGACGAGCTCGTCGGCGATCTTGTCTTCGACGTTCGCAACCGCCTTCTCGACGCCCTTGCCCAGGTAACGGCCCTTGTCGCCGTCCCGCAGCTCGATCGCCTCGAAAGCGCCGGTGGAGGCGCCCGAGGGCACCGCGGCGCGGCCGACCGTGCCGTCGTCGAGCCCCACCTCGACCTCGACGGTCGGGTTGCCCCGGGAGTCCAGGATCTCGCGCGCGACGATCGCTTCGATGGTGGCCATGTGTCGTGTCGCTCCCTCTGTCAAGGCAGCCATCACTGAAATGCCGGCTGCCGTTACCTCTTGCCGAGGCTGCTGTTCACCGACCGCGACCCTGCGGCCGACCACGGCACTGAGCGTATCGAGCCGTCCCCGCGCTCGTACGGTTGCCCTTGGGTTTTGTCTCAGGTCCGGCCCGGGGTCACCGATTACCCGGGCACTATGAGCACACCTACGCTTCCCGCCGACGGGTCGTTCATCGAGATGACCTCGTACGGCGAAACGCTGCCCGGAGTTCGCGTCGTGCAGACCGCCGGCCCGGTCCTCACGCTCTCGCTGGCCCTCGACAACATGCCACCGGCCGACTCGACGGTGACGCTGCGCTGGGCCACCGCCCCGCGCGGCCGCTACGCCTCCCTCGCGAACGTGACCGCGATCGACGGCAACCGGGTCGAGGTACGGCTGGCCGGGGAGGCTTCCCTGGAACAGAGCCGGGACTTCGTACGCGGCGGCGGCGGCGAGCCGGTCGTGCTGATGTTGCCGGAGGGCCCGGCCCAGGGTTTCGTCCGCGACCTCAGCGAGCGGGCCGTCCGGGCGCAGTTCACCGACGTCGAGGTGCCCCCGGGCACCGAACTGACGCTGCGCATCCAGCTCGGCGACGAGGTGGTCGAGTTCGCCGCCCAGGCTGTCAAGGTGAGCTCGATGCGCCAGCAGCTGCCGCACCGCGGCCCGATGATCGTCGAGATGGTGGCCGTCTTCGCCGGGGCCGACGAGCACTCGGCCCGCGTTGTCCGGCGCTATATCATGCGCGAGCAGTTGATGGCACGTGCACGTAGCGCAGCCTCGCAGTAACTGGTTTGCCTGGGGTTGCGGGCATGAGCCATGGTGTCAGACGTGCCCATCGTCTCGCGCCTGACCGCCGCCGGCCTGACCGCGGCGTGCCTGGCGCTGCTCGGCACGGCGGGCTGCGGTGAGGTCGGCGAGGCGAGCGCGGCCCCGCTGAGCCGCGACTCGCTGATCACCGAGACGGCCGGGCAGCTGGCGACCGGCTCCGGCCTGACATACTCCGCGAAATACCAGGTCACCGGCGGCGAGATCGCCACCGTGCACCGCGCTCAGCAGCCGTTCCGGGCGTCGTACGTCTATCCCGGCGGCCGCCTGATCGCGACCTCGACGGTGACCGTCAGGTGCGCGGGTTCGACCTGCGAGTCGACCGCCGCCGACCCGGCCGCCGCCGCCTCGCTCGACACCGGCCCCCTGATCTCGGCCGAGGCCGTCCAGGCGATGCTCGCCACAGCCGCGCTCGACCCGGTGGTCGAAACCGCCCAGCACGACACGACGATCGCCGGCCGCCACGCCACCTGCCTGTCGCTGAGCGGCGTCGACGGCGCCGCGGCCGACGCCTTCGACCTGTGCGTGACCAACGAGGGCGCGCTGGCCAGCTTCACCGCCACCATCGCCGGCAAGCGCATCGACCAGGCCCTCACGGCCTACCGCGAGGACGTGCCGGACGACGCCTTCCAAGTGCCGCCCACGGCCAGGCTGATCGACAAGTCGACGAAGTAGCGAACCTTTCGCAGGTCCCTCCCGACTGAACTCTGCAGGGAGGTGCACATGACCGACGAATTGGTGGTCGTCCGCTGTCAGCTGGGCGAACGCGACGCCTTCGCGGAACTGGTCCGCACATGGCACGGCCCGGTCGAGCGATACGTGACCCGGATGCTCGGCCGCGGTGACGACGACGTGGTGCAGGAGGTCTGGCTGGCGGTCGTCAAAGGGCTGCCCCGGCTGCGGGAACCGGGACGTTTCGCGCCCTGGCTGTTCACGATCGCCCGCCGGGCCGTGATGAACCGCCTTCGCGAGGCCTACGCGAGCCCTTCCTCGCCGTCGCTCTCGCCATCGTCGCCGCCGCGGTCATCGCCATCGTCGCCGCCGCCGTCATCGCCATCGTCGCCGCCGCCGTCATCGCCGTCATCGCCGTCACCCTCGCCGTCGTCGTCACCCTCGCCGTCGCCGTCGCCGTCCTCGTCGCCCTCGCCCTCGCGGCCGTCATCGTCGCCCTCGTCCGGGGCGGCCTTGCCGGGCACGCCCTTGCCGAGGGCGTCCTTGTCGGGGGCGCCTTCACCTGGGAGCGCTTACGACGACATCTCGGCGGTGATCGACCGGGAGGTGATCGCGGGGGCGCTGGCGGCGTTGCCGCCCCCGGAACGCGAGGTGCTGCTGCTCTTCCACCTCGAGGACCAGCCGCTGGACGTCTGCGCGCAGATCTGCGGGGTGCCGGTCGGCACGATCAAGTCGCGGCTGCACCGGGCCCGGCGGCTGCTTCGGGAGGAACTGACACGAGAGGGGTACGAGGCATGACACCGGAGGACGTGCTGGGACGACTCGACGCTCGGCTGTCGCCGGTGCGCCGGATCGCGTACGTGGTGGCGGCCCTGACCGGCTTCGTCGGCAGCGCGCTGATCGCACTGTTGTGGGCGACCGAGCCCGCGCTCCCGACCCGTACGGGCGTGGCCTTCGCCGTCCTGATCGCCATCGGGCTGAGCTGGACGGTGGTCGGCTTGTGGGCGATCACCCGCCGGACACCGCTGTACGCGCGTGACCGTGTGGTGGCGGGCATGCTGGCCCTGGCCGCGTGGGCCGTGTTCACGCTCGGCGCCGTGATCGTGGCGCCCCCCGTACGGCCGTGGTTGATCGCCGTCATCGGCGCACTCGGCCTCGCGGCGGTGACCAACCTGCTCACGGCGCTGCGCAAACGTTCCACCCTGCTGCGCCGCAAAGCCGAACTCGGCGGCTGACCGCCAGCAACCCGCCCGGCCCGGGGCACGGTCATCAGTCCCGCAGCCCTGCCCCCGGCCGGCGCGGCTCATCAGCTTCCACAGTTCCGCCCAGCTCGGCTCGTCGGCCTCACAGCCGCACCGCACAGCTCATCGGCCCTTACGCAGCCCGCCCCGTCAGCGCAGCTCGGCCAATCCGCACCCAACGCCACCCCTCCCGCGCCCCTGCCGTACGGCGCGCCGACCCCTATTGCCTACGTGGCCCGGTGGCGCACATCAGGGGTGGGCGGTGTGGGCTGGTCAGACGCCGAGGAGGGTGCGGAGGTGGCGTGGGGGTGGGGAGCCGTGGGCGAGCATGGCGTCGTGCCAGGCCTTGGGGGTGGCGCCGAAGGGGCGGGCCGCGGCGATGGCGGCGACCTCGGTGTAGCCGACGAAGTAGGTCGAGAGCTGGGTTGAGGTGAGCAGGGCGCGGCGCCACTTTCCGGCGGCCTCGCCTTCCTCCTGGAAGCCGCCGCCGGTCATCAGGGCCATGGCATCGGCCTCGGGCAGGTCGTCGCAGTGGACGAGCTGGTCGATGATCGCGTTGAGGCTCATGCGCAGCTGCATCTTGAGCTGCTGCAGACGCACCGGCAGGCCGCCGAATCCGAGGTCGGCCATCGCTTCCTCGGAGTAGACGGCCCAGCCCTCGACGAACGGGCCGGACCAGCCGAGCGCGCGCACCCTGGTCGCAGCCCGGAAACGCCGGGAGTGGGCGAGCTGCAGGAAGTGGCCGGGCATCGCCTCGTGCACGGTGAGGTCGCGAAGCATGTGGTCGTTGTACTCGCGGTAGAACGACTCGACCCGCTCGGCCGGCCAGTCGGACGGGGTCGGCGAGATGCAGTAGAACGTCGGCACGTCGGCGGTTTCGAGCGGGCCGGGCGGGTCGCAATAGGCCACGGCGACGCCGCGGGCGAACTCCGGCATCTCCTCGATCACGCACGGGTCGTCGATCAGCGACACGATGTCGTGCTTGCGGACGAACTCTGTCGCCTCCCGCATCGTGACCTGCGCCAGGCCGACGATCGTGTCGTTGGCCGGATGCTGCTCGCCGAGCATGTCGAGGGCCTGGCGGACCGTCTCGGCGGTGGCCGGACCGCCGGTCAGCTCGGCAGCCGCCTCACGCAGGCGCTCGCTGACCCGTTCGAAGTTGGCCCCGGCGCGTGACAACACCTCGGCCGCGGGCAACTCGGTGTCGAGCGTGTGCCAGAGCCGAGCCTCCCACAGGGGGCGGCCCAGACGCGGATCACGGCCGGGCTCGCCGCTGTCGATCAGGCCGCGCAGCCAGCCGTCGAACTCGTCGAGGGCCTTGAGCGCGGCCGCCGACGACGGCTCGAGGGCGCTGCGCATGCCGGGTTCCTGCTCGATGAGGGCGGGCAGGTCATCGCGGATCAGCGCGGCCGTGCCGGCGAACTGGCCGATCGCCGTCTCGGCGTGGATGCGCGGCACGTCACGCAGCACGGCCCGAGCCGTGGCCAGCGCGTCGGGAATCGCCGCGAGCCGGCCGCCGAGGCCGGCCAGGCGTTCCTCGGCGGGGGCGAACTGGCGCGAGATCAGCGCGTGCAGCAACGGGCCGGGATTGTGCTCCAGCGGATTCCACTCGTGCTCGCGGACGTCGCCCAGCTCGAACAGGCCTCGCTCGGCCATGGCACTGAGAATGGCGTGATCGACCTGATCCTCCGGCTCGAGCGCGTCGGCATCGACCCCGGACAACGCGTCGGTCGCGTCGCGCAGCATGGCCACCTGGGCGTCGACCGCGCCGGGCGACAGGTCGGGCAGACGGTCGTCGAACCGGTGATCACCCGAATAGGTGGCCAGCCCGGGGTTGCTTTCGAGCAGGGCGTCGACGATGCGCTCGGCGAGCGGTACGAACTCCGGCATGTCGTGAAACCTACTCGGCGGGTCCGACAATTCTGGGTTCTGCCGCCTTGGCTGTGCTTTCCGCCGCCCGTACGGCCTCCGCGTACTCCAGTGCCGTGCGCCGGAGTGCCTGCTCGGCGTCGCCGCCCTCGGCCACGATCCGGAACAGCCGGGCACCGACGTCGGACCCGTCGGGCAGCGGGGCGGTGAGCCCGGCCCGGCCCGTACGCTGAAGGATCTTGGCGGCCAGGGCGAGGGCCGGCTGACTGAGCGCGATGCCGTCGAGCGCCGAGTCGCGGACTTTCTCGGCCTTCTTGATGGAGTCCCAGTTGCGGGTGATCTCCTCGATGTCGGCCACCTCGACGCCCGCGAACACGTGCGGGTTGCGGCGCACCATCTTGTCGACCAGCCCGCCCGCGACGTCGTCGATGTTCCAGGCCTCGTCCTCGGGGAGTTCCTCGGCCAGGCGCGCGTGCAGGACCACCTGCAACAGCACGTCGCCCAGTTCCTCGCGCAGGGCGTCGGTGTCGTCGGACTCGATCGCGTCGTACGCCTCGTAGCTCTCCTCGAGCAGGTACGGCGCCAGCGTGCGGTGCGTCTGGGCCCGCTTCCAGGGGTCGCCGCCGGGCGAGGCCAGCCGGTCCATCACCGCGACGGCGTCGAGCAGCCGGGCCCCGGGCGGATCCCACGAGCCGTAGATCAGCTCCAGCTCGGCCAGTCCCGGCTCGCGCGCCAGCCGGAGCCCCAAGCCGCGCGCGAACGCCTCGTCGCCCGTCGGCCCCGCCAGCCACACAACCCCTCGGTCCCCGGCCCCGTGGTGGTCGTCAACCGCCGCCAGTTCGGCGATCAGCCGCTCGGGATCGCTGTCGACCACGGTGACCGGAACACCGCTTTTGCGCAGCGCCTCGGCCTGCTCGCTCTCGGCCCCGGCAAACACCGGGTGGTTCCGCACGACATCCCAGGCGGCCGCGGTGAGCAGGCCCGCAGGGAGGCGGGGTGATGTGACAAGCAGAAAGATCCGTGCGGTCATGCCCGCAACTCTGCCACCCCCGGATTGAGCCGGAACGGGCCCGGCCTTCGTGGAAGACCGGGCCCGTTTACGGAAGCCGTCAGGAGATGTCGGTGACCGGGCTGTCGGTGGCCTCGCCCAGCGGAACGTTGACCAGGGGCTTCAGCTGACCCTGCTGGGTCTGGAACTCCAGGACGGGGATGCTGAGCGGCTGATACCGCGGGTTCACCGTGATGTCCAGCGTGTCGGTCAGCTCGGCGACCTCTTTGCGCACCGCGGCGGCCGTCTTGACCAGGGCCAGGTTCTCGGCGGGCAGCTGGGTCTTGAACTGGTCGAACGTCGTGCCCGCGGGGACCTCGCCCGAGGTGATCAGGACGTTGAAGACCTGGCGCAGGTCGTCCTCGGTGGCGTCGGGCGCGCCGGCCTGCACCTTGGCGCGCAGGGCACGCAGCAGGCCGTCGGTCTCGGCGTACAGGCGGACGTATTCAGCGGTCGGGGGCAGGCGCAGCTGGGTGGCGTAGTCGGACAGCGCCAGGTCGGCCGGCGCTGTCACGCCCTCGCGCTCGGCCACGTCGGCCAGCACGTCATGGCCGACCAGCGTGCGGACGATCTCGGCACGGGTGATCGGCATGGCCGGGGCGCCGTCGCGGGCGTCGGGCTGCTCGGCCACCGCGCGGGTCAGCTCGGCCGACGCGTTGTCCCAGACCTCCTGCACCCGGGCCTCGGTGACCTTGACGCTGTCGCCGACGTACGCGGCCACGGACGGCTCGGACCGGCAGGCGGAAAGCCCGCCCACCCCGAGACACGCAACGACGACGATGGATGCCAGTCGGCGAGCACGCTGCATGACGTTGACTCTCTCACGAAGGTTATGAGACAGATCACCCGGCCCCGGCAGAAGCGCCGGCAGACTGGAGCTATGAAGCCGTGACAGGCGCCGGCACCTCCCCCAGCACGTCCTTGAGCAGCTGGGCGCACCACTCCAGCAGGGCCTGGTCGCGCAGCGGCTCGCCGCCCACGCGCCGGGTGCTGGGCCGGGGCACACTCACCTGGTCGGTGGCGTGCTTGTAGACCGAGTCGGGGTGGTAACGCTTGAGCCGCAGCTGCTTGGAGTCGGGCAGCGGCAGCGGGGAGAACCGGATGTGCTTGCCCTGCATCGACACGTCGGTCAGCCCGTACGCCCGGGCCAGCTGGCGGAACCGGGCGACCGCGATGAGGTTGGTCACCTGGGCCGGCGGCTCGCCGTACCGGTCGGTCATCTCGGCCACGACCTCGTCGAGCTTGGCGTTGTCGCGGGCCTCGGCCAGCTTGCGGTACATCTCGAGCCGCAGCCGTTCGACCGAGACGTAGTCGACCGGCAGGTGCGCGTCCACCGGCAGGTCGATCTTGACCTCGGGCTCCTCCTCGGGGCGTTCGCCCTTGAACGCCTGCACGGCCTCGCCGACCATCCGGACGTACAGGTCGAAACCAACGCCCTCGATGTGGCCGGACTGTTCGCCGCCGAGCAGGTTGCCGGCGCCGCGGATCTCGAGGTCCTTCATCGCGACGTACATGCCGGCGCCGAGCTCGGTGTGCTGGGCGATGGTGGCCAGCCGCTCGTGGGCCTGTTCGGTGAGCGGCTTCTCACGGGGGTAGAGGAAGTACGCGTACGCCCGTTCGCGCCCCCGGCCGACCCGGCCCCGGATCTGGTGCAGCTGGGCCAGGCCGAGCAGGTCGGCCCGCTCGACGATGAGCGTGTTGGCGTTGGGGATGTCGATGCCGGACTCGACGATCGTGGTGCAGACCAGGACGTCGAACTCTTTCTCCCAGAACCCGACCATGACCTTTTCGAGCTGTTCCTCGCTCATCTGGCCGTGCGCCACCGCGACCCGGGCCTCGGGCACCAGCTCGCGCAGCCTGCGGGCCGCCTTGTCGATCGACTCGACCCGGTTGTGCAGGTAGAAGACCTGTCCGTCGCGGAGCAGCTCACGGTGGATCGACGCGGCCACCTGCTTGTCGTCCTGGGCGCCGACGAACGTGAGCACCGGGTGGCGTTCCTCGGGCGGGGTGGCGATCGTCGACATCTCGCGGATGCCGGTGATGGCCATTTCCAGCGTACGGGGAATGGGGGTGGCCGACATGGTGAGCACGTCGACCGAGGCCCGCAGCGACTTGAGCTGCTCCTTGTGTTCGACGCCGAACCGCTGTTCCTCGTCCACGATGATCAGGCCGAGGTTCTTGAACCGGGTCGAGTTGGCCAGCAGCCGGTGGGTGCCGATCACGATGTCGGCCGTGCCGTTGCCGGCTTCCTCGAGGGTCAGCCGCGCCTCGGACGGGGTCTGGAAGCGCGACAGCTGCTTGATGGACACCGGGAACTGGCTCATCCGCTCGGTGAACGTGTTGTAGTGCTGCTGGGCCAGCAGCGTGGTCGGCACCAGCACGGCGACCTGCTTGCCGTCCTGCACCGCCTTGAACGCCGCCCGTACGGCGATCTCGGTCTTGCCGTAACCGACGTCGCCGCAGATCAGCCTGTCCATCGGGACCCGCAGCTCCATGTCGTGCTTGACCTCGATGATCGCCGCCATCTGGTCGGGCGTCTCGGTGTAGGGGAACGCGTCCTCCAGCTCGCGCTGCCACGGCGTGTCGGGGCCGAACGCGTGGCCCTGCGAGGCCTGGCGGGCGGCGTACAGCTGGATGAGCTGCGCGGCGATCTCTTTGACAGCCTTCTTGGCGCGGGCCTTGCTCTTCTGCCAGTCGGCCCCGCCCATCTTGTGCAGCGTGGGCGACTCGCCGCCGACGTAGCGCGAGAGCTGGTCGAGCTGGTCGGTCGGCACGTAGAGCCGGTCGCCGGGCTGGCCGCGCTTGGAGGCGGCGTACTCCAGCACGATGTACTCGCGGTCGGCGCCGTTGACCGTACGCTGCACCAGTTCGACGTAACGCCCGATGCCGTGCTGCTCGTGCACCACGAAGTCACCCGGCTTGAGCTCGAGCGGGTCGATGGTGTTGCGCCGCCGGGACGGCATCTTGCGCATGTCTTTTGTGGACGCGCCCCGGCCGCCGGTGATGTCGTTGCCGGTGATGACGGCGAGCTGCGAGGTGGCGTCGACGAAGCCGTGGTTGAGCCCGCCGCAGGTGACGAGCAGCTGACCGGGCTCGATCGGGGCCTCGATGGAGTCTGCCGGGGTGACGCCGAGCCCGGCGTCGCGCAGCAGCTCGGTGGCCCGCTGGGCGGTGCCGTGGCCCTCGAAGACCAGCGCGATGGCCCAGCCCGCGGCGGCCCAGTCGCTCAGGTCGCCGGCGAGCTTGGCGGTGTCACCGTGGTAAAGCGGCACGGGCTGCGCGGCCAGGGCCACCGCGTCACCCAGGTCGGGCGAGACCTCGACCTCGGGCTTCTCCAGCCAGGGTTGATCATCGGGTTGATCCTGACCATCCGAAGCGAGGCCGAACGGCGAGAGCGTCCACCATGGCTGCTTCAGGGTCGCCGCGTGAGCGCGTACGTCGGCCAAGGTCCTGAAGGCGACGGCGCCCACGTCGATCGGGGCCTGACCGCCGACAGCCGCCGCGGCCCAGGACGCCTCGAGGAACTCGTCGGACGTGCGGGTGAGGTCGTGCGCGCGGGTGCGGATCCGCTCGGGGTCACAGAGCAGCACGTGGGTGCCCGAAGGCATGCAGTCGATCAGCAGCTCCATGCTGTCGGTGCCGTCCAGCAGCGCCGGGGCCAGCGACTCCATGCCCTCGACGGGAATGCCCTCGGCCAGTTTGTCCAGAATCTCGGCCAGCTCCGGGTGTTCGGCGGAAAGCCGGGCAGCGCGCGACCGAACAGCCGGGGTCAGCAGCAACTCACGACAGGGCGGCGCCCACAGGGACGTGACCGGGTCGATCGTGCGCTGGTCGGCGACGGCGAAGGTGCGGATCTCCTCCACCTCGTCGCCCCAGAACTCGACACGTGACGGGTGCTCGTCGGTGGGCGGGAAGACGTCGAGGATGCCGCCGCGTACGGCGAACTCGCCGCGCTTGGTGACCAGGTCGACCCGCGCGTACGCCATGTCGGCCAGCCGGCGGGCCACCGCTTCGAGCTCGGCCTCGCCGCCCGTGGTCAGCTCGACCGGCTCGAGGTCACCCAGGCCCTTGAGCTGGGGCTGCAGCAGTGAACGGACCGGCGCGACGACGACCTGAAGCTCCTCACCGGACGCCGGGTGGGCCAGTCGGCGCAGCACGGCCAGCCGGCGGCCGACCGTGTCGGAGCGGGGGGACAGCCGCTCGTGGGGCAGCGTTTCCCACGACGGGAAGACGGCGACCCGGGACGGGCTGATCAGGCAGCCCAGCGCGTCGGCGAGGTCGTCGGCCTCACGGGTGGTGGCGGTGACGGCCAGCACCGGACGGTCGGCGCCGCCGATCTCGGCCGTCCCGGCCACGGTGGCCACGACGAACGGCCGCAGCGAGGCGGGCGCGGTGAGGTCGAGGGCGTCGGAGGAGACGAAGCCCTGGCGCGCCAGGTCGCGGGCACGCGCGAGACCGCGGTCGCGGAGCGCGGCGGGAATGAGACCGGAGAGCTGCATCTGAAAGACCCCAAGCACGTCAATTAACCCCAGCGCCCGGAGGGGGCGGGGGTACGACGACGAGTTTAGTCCGCCCCACCGACATTCACGGGCGGCGGCGCAACAACGCACAGCATGTCCGACATAGCCATTGATAACGGGGCAATAGTGGCGGCTGCAGAAAGCATTCCCTGGGGAGGAAACGTGCGGATCCTGCTGCTCGTTACGGCGTTCAACGGTCTCAGTCAGCGGGTCTGGTGCGCGCTGCGCGAGGCCGGGCACGACGTGGGCGTGCAGCTCGCGACCGGCGCGTCGGACATGACCGATGCGGTGCGGGCCGCGAATCCCGACCTGATCCTGTGCCCGTTCCTCAAGGACAGGGTGCCGGCCAAGGTCTGGCGGAACTGGCGCACGGTGATCATCCACCCGGGCCCGGTCGGCGATCGTGGCCCGTCCTCGCTGGACTGGGCGATCGCCGAGGGGCTGCCCGTGTGGGGGGTCACGGCGCTGCAGGCGGTCGAGGAGATGGACGCCGGGCCGATCTGGGCCACCCGGACGTTCGGCCTGCCGGCCACTCCGCCGCGCAAGTCGTCGCTCTACAACGGGCTGGTCGCCGACGCCGCCATGGAGTGCGTGTTCGAGGTGGTGGCCAAGGCGGCCGACCCGGGCTTCGAGCCGGCGCCGGCCGGCCAGGTCGCGGGCGGGGTGCCGGACGCGCGGCTGCGACCGTCGATGACGCAGAAGGACCGCGCCTTCGACTGGTCGGAGTCGACCGAGCGGATCCTGCGCAAGATCCGGGCCGCCGACGGTTCGCCGGGGGTGCGCACCGAGATCGCCGGGCTGCCGGTGTTCGCGTACGACGGCACGCCCGGCCCGGCCCGTGACCCGCGGCCCGGTGTGCTGCTCGGCCGCCGGCAGGGCGCGGTGCTGGTCGGCACCGGCGACGGCGCGATCTGGCTGGGCCACCTGCGCGCCGCCGAAGGGGAACGCCGGATCAAGCTGCCGGCCACCACCCTGCTCGGCGCGCGGCTCAGGGGCGTTCCGCACTCGCCGCTGCCCGTCGGCGCCGAGCCCGAGGCGCCGCAGACCTATCGCCAGGTGCGCTACCGCCGTACGGGGAAAATCGGCTGGCTGACCTTCGAGTTCTACAACGGCGCGATGTCGGCCGGGCACTGCCGGCGGATGCTGGCCGGACTGCGGCACGCGGTCGCCCAGGACACCGAGGTGCTGGTGCTGCAGGGCGGCCTGGACGCGTTCAGCAACGGCATCCACCTCAACGTCATCGAGGCCGCGTCCGACCCTGCCGCGGGCGCGTGGACCAACATCCGGGCGATCAACGACGTGTGCCGCGAGATCGTCACCTGCACGCGGCAGGTCGTCGTTTCCGCGTACACGGGCAGCGCCGGCGCCGGTGGCGTGATGCTCGGCCTCGGCGCCGACATCGTGGCCGCCCGCGAGGGAATCGTGCTCAACCCGTACTACGAGATGGGCCTGTACGGCTCCGAGCTGCACACCTTCACGCTGCCACGGCGGGTCGGCGCGGGTCAGGCGCAGCGGCTGGTCGACGACAAGCTCCCGATCAGCGCCGACCACGCGGTCTCGATCGGGCTGGTCGACGAGGTCGGGCCGCGCCACCCCGAGGCGTACACACAATGGCTGACCGATCTGGCCGAGCGCGAGGCCGACCCTCGCACAGCCCGCCGTCGTCGTCAGGCCAAGGCTCGTGGCCTGGCCGCCGAGCGCGTGCCGCTGGAGGTGTTCGAGGCCCGTGAGCTGGCCGAGATGAGCCGCGACATGTTCGGCGACCGGTCCGGTTTCGCCGCCGCCCGGCACGCCTTCGTCACCAAGGCCAAGGCCACGACCACGCCGCACCGGCTGCGGTTCGCCTCGCCGGTGACGCGCATCGGGTCCAAGGAGCGCCGTCTCGTGGTGCGCCCGGCCGTACCCCTGTCCGCCTGATGCGCAAGGTCCAGGAGAAGGTTCCCGCACCCCGCCGCCCGACCGGCCGGGTCAGCGTCAGCCCGGCGTTGCAGGCGGCCACGATGTTGCTGCCCGCGCGCTACAACTACAGCGCGTACAGCGTGCTGGCCGGCCCGGCCGATCCGGCGCCGCAGGGTCAGGAGCCCTATCGCGTACGGATGAAGCGGCTCGCCCGCCGGCGTCCGTTCCTCACCGTCCTCATCACGATGTTCGCGTTCGCGTTCGAGAGCACGTTCTTCGGCTGGCTGATCGCGTCGATCGAGCTGCCGGACCGCTCGCTCAACCCGGCGCACTACGCCGGCGCGCTGATGATGATCGGCGCGACCGCCGCGATCGAGCTGTTCCGGCTGGTCAACGTCGTGACGCTGTGCCTGTCGACGCTGTGGGCGCGCGACCCCGTGCCGGTGGTGCCGGACCCGACGCTGCGGGTGGCCTTCCTGACCACGATCGTGCCGGGCAAGGAGCCGGTGGCGATGGTCGAGCGGACCCTGCGCGCGGCCCGCAACGTGCGCTACGGCGGCACGTACGACGTGTGGCTGCTCGACGAGGGCGACGACCCCGAGGTCAAGGCCATGTGCGAGCGCCTGGGCGTCCGCCATTTCAGCCGCAAGGGCCGCGAGGAGTTCAACACCGCCTCGGGCGCGTTCAAGGCCAGGACCAAGCACGGCAACTACAACTCGTGGGTCGAGGTCAACGGCGACGACTACGACGTGTTCGTCTCGGTCGACCCCGATCACGTGCCGATGCCCAACTTCTGCGAGCGGCTGCTGGGCTACTTCCGCGACCCGGACGTCGGTTTCGTGGTCGGGCCGCAGATCTACGGCAACTATGACAACCTCGTCACCCGCTGGGCCGAGTCGCAGCAGTACCTGTTCCACTCGCTGCTGCAGCGGGCCGGCAACCGCCGCGGGATCGCCATGCTGGTGGGTACGAACAACGCCGTACGCATCAAGGCCCTGAAGTCGATCGGGGGGCTGCAGGACTCGATCACCGAGGACATGGCGACCAGCCTGGCCCTGCACGCCGGCAAGTGGCGTTCCGTCTACACGCCCGACGTGCTGGCCGTGGGCGAGGGCCCGTCCTCGTGGACCGACTACTTCACGCAGCAGCACCGCTGGTCACGCGGGACCGACGAGGTGGTGCTGCGCAAGTTCGCCCGGCTGGCGCTCAAGCTCGGCCCCGGCAGGGCGCTGCACTACGGCCTGCTGATGTCGTACTACCCGCTGACCGCCCTGGCCTGGCTGCTGGGGGCGATCAACGCGTTCTGCTATCTGGCGCTCGGCGCCCAGGGCGTGCACGTGCCGCAGGAGGTGTGGCTGATGCTCTACATCGACGCCGCGCTGTTCCAGGTCGGGCTGTACGTGTTCAACCGGCGCCACAACACCAGCCCGCACGAGGAAGCGGGCTCGTCGGGGCTGACCGGCATGGTGGCGTCCACGCTGTCCACGCCGATCTACGTCTCGTCCTTCGTCGGCGCGCTGCTGCGCCGTACGGCCGGCTTCGTGGTCACGCCCAAGGGCGACTCCACCAGCCCCGACCGGCTGGCCACCTTCGCACCCGGGCTGCGCTGGGCCGGGTTCTACGTCGTGCTGCTGGTGATCGCCGAGGTCACCGGGCACGTCGACAACGCGATGTTCGTGTGGCCCGCGCTCAACCTGCTCATCTGCCTGACCCCGCCGGCGCTGTGGTTCGCGCAACGCCGGCAACGAAAAAAGGAGCCCGCTGCATGAAGCCCCGCCCCCGCCCCAGTCTCGCGCGCCGGATGGCCAGCGGAACCGTCGCGGTGGTGGTGCTCGCCGTGGTCGCGTTCGCGAACCGCCCGGTCCTCGCGGCCGGATCCGAGGCGTTGCACAACTACAACATCAACCGCCAGTCCTACAAGGAGAAGTACGGGCACTGGGCCAAGCTGCCGGTGCCGGCCGGTTTCCGGGTCAACGCCATCCACGCCGCCCTGCTCAGCACGGGCAAGGTGCTGATCGTGGCGGGCAGCGGCAACAACCGCGAGCAGTTCGAGGCGGGCACCTTCCGGACGATCCTGTACGACCCCCGTACGGACAAGTTCAGCGAGGTCGACACGCCGACCGACGTGTTCTGCGCCGGGCACAGCTTCCTGCCCAGCGGCAACCTGCTGATCGCGGGCGGCACCAAGTCGTACGAGGTGCTCGAGTCCGACGTCAAGCGGGCCGGCGGCGTGATGAAGGTGAAGAACGAGTCGGCCGACCACGGCGCGCGCCGGTTCGCCAAGGGCACCCGGTTCCGCTCGGCCTCCGGGCACGAGTACGCCAGCCGTACGGCGTTCACGGTGCCGCCCGCGCGCAAGGTGGTGCACGGCCCGCACGTCGCCGTCACGGCCGGCGAGCAGGAGGTCTGGGTCGACGCCGTACGCGCCGGCGACGCCCCGGTCGTCCGCGAGGGCGCGCAGTACACGATCCCGTCGCTGACCGGTTCCGACCGCCGCAACCTGTACGGGGTGGCCGACAAGATCACGCGGGAGAAGCAGGAGTACGGCGGCGACAAGACCTCGTACGAGTTCGACCCGCGCACCGAGCGCTACGTCCGTACCGGCGACATGACCGACCACCGCTGGTACCCGACCCTGGTCACGATGACCGACGGCAACGTGCTCGCGGTCTCCGGCCTCGACCAGTACGGCCGGATCATCCCGGGGCGCAACGAGGTCTACGACGCGCGCACGAAGACGTGGTCGCGCGCGCCCGAGCTGCAGCGCTACTTCCCCACCTATCCGAGCCTGCACCAGCTGGCCGACGGACGGCTGTTCTACTCCGGCGCGAACAGCGGCTACGGCTCGGACCAGGAAGGGCGTACGCCGGGCATCTGGGACCTCGGCCGCAACCGCTTCCAGCCCGTGCCCGGCCTGCGGCAGCCCGAGCTCAACGAGACCGCCACCTCGCTGCTGCTGCCGCCCGCCCAGGAGCAGCAAGTGATGATCTTCGGTGGTGGCGGGGTGGGTGACTCGCCGGTCTCGACGGCCCGCACCGACATCGTCGACCTGCGCCGCAAGAAGCCGGCGTACCGCCCCGGACCGGATCTGCCCAAGCCGGCGCGTTACCTGTCCACCGTCGTGCTGCCCGACGACACCGTGTTCACCAGCGGCGGCTCGTCCGGTTACCGCGGCGGGCCGTACCGGGGGCAGCCGCGCAGCGACCTGTTCAACGCGCAGTTCTACGTGCCGTCGGCCAACTCGTTCCGCACCGCAGCCGAGTCGACGGTCGGCCGCAACTACCACTCCGAGGCCATCCTGCTGCCCGACGGCCGGATCATCACGATGGGCAGCGACCCGCTCTACGACCGTACGGGCACGGCGCCGGGCACGTTCGAGCAGCGCATCGAGGTCTACAGCCCGCCCTACCTGTTCCGTGGCGACCGGCCGGCGATCACGGACGCCCCGGCCGAGATCACCCGCGGCGGCTCCTTCCCGGTCGCGTCGCCGCAGGCCGCGCGCATCACGTCGGCCCGCCTGATCCGGCCGAGCTCGGTCACCCACGGCACCGACACCGACCAGCGCTCGGTCGCGCTCGGCCTGCGGCACGACGGCGACGGCCGCCTCGAGCTGCGGGCGCCCGCGCAGGCCGGGATCGCGCCGTCCGGCTGGTACATGCTGTTCCTCGTCGACGACCAGGGGCGCCCGTCGGTGGCCCACTGGGTCAAGGTCCGGTGATGCCCCGCCGGGCCCGGTTGTCCCTGCTCCTGGCGGGCTCCCTGATCGGCCTGGGCACGGTGGCGGTCGCCGCCGGGGCCCGGGAACTCGACCGCGAGCTGCACATCCCGCAACCGCCGCGGGCCGTGAGCCCGCACCTCTACGTCGACCCGAACGGCGCGGCGGCCGTCGCCGTACGCGCCCTGGAACGGGCCGGGCGGCGCGGCGAGGCGGCCCTCATCCGCCGCATCGCCGACCAGCCGACCTCGGTCTGGTTCACCGACGGCGCGCCCGGCTACGTCGAGCGGGCGCGCCGGCTGGTCGCCGCGGCCACCGCCGCCCGGCGCACCCCGGTGCTCACGCTCTACAACATCCCGCACCGGGACTGCTCGGGGCATTCGGCGGGCGGGGCGTCCGACGCCGCCGCCTACCGGGGCTGGGTGAACGCGCTGGCGGGGGCCCTGCGCGGGCACCGGGCCATCGTCGTGCTCGAACCGGACGCGGTGGCACAGGCCGTACGGGGGTGCCTGTCCGCGGAGCGCGCGGCCGAGCGCTTCGGTCTGCTGCGACACGCCGTGGCGGCCCTGCGGATGGCGTCCCCGGGCGTGCGCGTCTACGTCGACGCGGGCAACCCGACCTGGGTCCCGGCGGCGCAGCTCGGCCCGGCCCTGCGCTCGGCCGGTGTGGGGACGGCGGCCGGGTTCGCGCTCAACGTGGCCAACTTCGAGACCACAGCGGACAACGTCGCGTACGGGAATACGGTCTCGCGGAGTCTCGGGGGCAAACATTTCATCGTCGACACCAGCCGCAACGGCAACGGGCCGGCCCAGCGCGGCGCGGGCGACCGGCACTGGTGCAACCCGGCCGGACGCCGCCTCGGGCCGGCGCCCACACTGCGGACGGGGCACGCGCTGGTCGACGCGTACCTCTGGGTGAAACGCCCCGGGGAGTCCGACGGCGCGTGCGGGCCGGGTCACCCCCCGGCGGGGCATTGGTTCCCTGCGTACGCCCTCGCTCTGGCCAAGTGAACCTTATCCCAATTCCCCCCTTCGGCCGGTCACGCCGATACGATCGGCGCAGTCGGGACAGCGCTGTCCTGGAGCACCTTGAGGCGAAGGAGCGCCCCCCGATGACCGACCAGCACGGCCACCTCGACCCCGACGGTCCTGACGCCGCCCTGCGCGCCGACATCCGGCGGATCGGCACCCTGCTCGGGCAGACCCTGGCCCGCCAGGAAGGCCGTCCGCTGCTCGACCTGGTCGAGGAGATTCGCGCGCTCGTCCGGCAGGAGCCCGAGGCTGCCGCCGACCGGCTCGCGGCCATGGACGTCACCACCGGCACCAAACTGGCCCGCGCGTTCTCGACGTATTTCCACCTGGCCAACATCACCGAGCAGGTGCACCGCTCGCGTGACCTGCGCCGGCGCCGGGCCCGCGACGGCGGCTGGCTCGACCAGGCGGCCAAGCTGATCGCCGAGCGGGGGGTGCCGTCCGACGAGATCGCCGCGGCCGCCCGCCGCCTCGCGGTCCGCCCGGTCTTCACCGCGCACCCCACCGAGGCCGCCCGACGCTCGATCCTGTCCAAGCTGCGCCAGCTGGCCGACGCGCTCGACGCCGAGGCCGCGGCTCAGGTGCTCTACGGCCAGTCCGACACAACCGCCTCGACGCGCAAGTTCGCCGAGCTCATCGACCTGCTGTGGCAGACCGACGAGCTGCGGCTGGACAGGCCCGACCCGACCGACGAGGCCCGCAACGCGGTCTACTACCTCAAGGACCTCTACGCCGAGGCCGCGCCGCAGGTGCTGGCCGACCTGGCCGAGACGCTGCGGCAGCTGGGCGTCGAGACGGCGCCGACGGCCCGCCCGCTGACCTTCGGCTCGTGGATCGGCGGCGACCGCGACGGCAATCCGTTCGTCACTCCGGCCGTCACCCGCGACGTGCTGCTGATCCAGCACGAGCACGGCATTCAGGCCACCGAGGCCGCGATGGACCAGCTCATCGACGTGTTGTCGGTGTCGCGGCGGCTGCGCGGGGTCTCGCTCGACCTGTCCGCCTCGCTTGCCAAAGACCTGGACAACCTGCCCGAGGTCGCGCCCCGGTTCCGCCGCACCAACGCCGAGGAGCCGTACAGGCTGAAGGTCCGCGCGATCAAGGCCAAGCTCGCGAACACCCGGGCCCGGCTGCGCAACGGCACCGCGCACGTCGCCGGCCGCGACTACCTGGGCAGCGACGAGCTGATCAGCGACCTCGAGCTGATCCGGGCGTCGCTGGCCCGCAACTCCGGCCAGCTCACCGCCGTCGGTGTGGTCGCCACCGCGATCCGTACGGTGTCGGCGTTCGGCCTGCAGCTGGCCACGCTCGACGTCCGCGAGCACGCCGAGAAGCACCACGAGGTGCTGCAGCAGATGTACGCCCAGGTCGGCGAGGTGGAGGACTACGCCGCGCTCGACCGGGCCGAGCGCACCAAGCTGCTCGCCACCGAGCTCGCCGGGCGGCGCCCCCTCGCCAGCGCCGACACGCCGCTGACCGATTCGGCCCGCAAGACGTTCGACGTGTTCAACACGATCCGCGACGTGCAGGACAGGTTCGGCGCCGACGTCATCGAGACGTACATCATCTCGATGACCCTGGGTGTGGACGACGTGCTGGCGGCGGCCGTGCTGGCCCGCGAGGCCGGCCTCGTCGACATCCACACCGGGCGGGCGCGGGTCAACATCGTGCCGCTGCTGGAGACGCCGGCCGAGCTGGACGCGGGTGGCGACCTGCTCGACGAGATGCTGACGCTGCCGGCGTACCGCGAGATCGTGCGGGCCCGCGGCGACGTGCAGGAAGTGATGCTCGGCTACTCCGACTCCAACAAGGAGGGCGGCATCACCACCAGCCAGTGGGGCATCCACAAGGCACAGCGCTCACTGCGTGACGTGGCCGCCCGGCACGGCGTACGGCTGCGGCTCTTCCACGGCCGCGGTGGCACAGTGGGCCGTGGTGGCGGCCCCACGCACGAGGCGATCCTGGCCCAGCCCTACGGCACGCTCGACGGCGCGATCAAGGTGACCGAGCAGGGCGAAGTCATCTCCGACAAGTACACGCTGCCGGCCCTGGCCCGGGAAAACCTCGAGCTCACGGTGGCCGCGGTGCTGCAGGCGACCCTGCTGCACACCTCGCCGTCGGTCGACCTCGAACGGCTGGCTCGCTGGGACCGCACGATGGACACGGCCTCCGACGCGGCGTACGCGCAGTACCGCTCGCTGGTCGAGAACCCGGACCTGCCCGCGTACTTCTGGGCGGCCACCCCGACCGAGCTGCTGGGCGCGCTGAACATCGGCTCCCGCCCGGCCAAGCGCCCGAACACGGACGCCGGTCTGGGCGGCCTGCGGGCGATCCCGTGGGTGTTCGGCTGGACCCAGACGCGGCAGATCGTGCCGGGCTGGTTCGGCGTCGGCACCGGGCTCAAGGCGGCTCGCGAGGCCGGGCACGCCGAGGCGCTGCGCGAGATGCACGCCAACTGGCAGTTCTTCCAGACGTTCCTGTCCAACGTCGAGATGATGCTGAACAAGACCGACCTGACCATCGCTCACCGCTACGTCGAAACGCTGGTGCCCGAGCACCTGCACCCGATCTTCGAGACGATCCGGGCGGAGTACGAGCTGACCGTGCGCGAGGTGCTGGCGATCACCGGCACGTCGGAGCTGCTGGAGAACCAGCCCGAGCTCAAGCGCACGCTGGGCGTCCGCGACACCTATCTCGAGCCGCTGCACCACCTGCAGGTGGCGCTGCTCCGGCAGTATCGCGAGGCCGGTGAGGCGGACCGCCAGGCCATGGTGGCGCCGGGGGCGCGCCGGTCGCCGTCCGACTCGACGGCCCTGGAAAGGGCGCTGCTGACCTCGGTCAACGGCATCGCCGCCGGTATGCGCAACACGGGCTGATTCAGCCCGTTTCGGGGGCCGGGGCAATGACGCCTCGGCCCTCCTCCATGTTTGCGGCCATCGATGGTTACGGCTATGGTCCGTGGGAGCGCTCCCACGCATCCTCCCCGTTCCCCTCCCCCGATGGAGCATCGATCCCCCATGCGCAGATGGAGAATCCTCGCCGGTGTCGCCGTGGCGGCGGTCGCCGCGACGGCGGCCACGGCCATCGCCCTGCCGGCCGGCGCCGAGACGGCCGTCTTCACCGTGGCCAGCTCGTGGAGCAACGGCTATCAGGGCCAGGTCGAGGTCAGGAACAACACCTCGTCCACGATCAGCACCTGGCGGGTTCAGCTGACTTTGCCCGCCGGAACGACGGTCGTCAACTCCTGGAACACCACGCAGTCGGCCTCCGGCTCGACCTACACGTTCACGCCGGCCGGCTGGAACGCCACGCTCGCGGCGGGCGCGTCGACGTCCTTCGGGTTCATCGCCGGCGGCGCCGGTCGTCCCACGTCGTGCACGGTCAACGGCGTCTCCTGTGACGGGTCGACCACCCCGCCGACCTCTGCCCCGCCGACCACGCCGCCCACCTCGGCTCCCCCGACCGGCACCACCCCGGTCGCGATCAACGGGCAGCTGCGGGTCTGCGGCACCAAGCTGTGCAACTCCAACGGCAAGGCCATCCAGCTGCGCGGCATGAGCACCCACGGCCTGCAGTGGTTCGCCAAGTGCTACAACAAGAACTCGCTGGACGCGCTGGCCAACGACTGGAAGGCCGACCTGCTGCGCATCTCGATGTACGTGCAGGAGGGCGGCTACGAGACCAACCCGGCCGGCTTCACGTCGCAGGTCAACGGGCTGGTCGACCAGGCCGAGAGCCGCGGGCTGTACGCGCTGATCGACTTCCACACGCTGACCCCGGGCGACCCGAACTACAACCTGGCCCGCGCCAAGACGTTCTTCAACGAGGTCTCGGCCCGCAACGCGAACAAGAAGAACGTCATCTACGAGATCACCAACGAGCCCAACGGCGTCAGCTGGGCCGGCATCAAGAGCTACGCCGAGCAGGTCATTCCCGTGATCCGCGCCAACGACCCGGACGCCGTGATCATCGTCGGCACCCGCGGCTGGTCGTCGCTGGGCGTCTCCGAGGGCGGCAACTCCAGCGAGATCACCGCGAATCCGGTCAACGCGAGCAACATCATGTACGCGTTCCACTTCTACGCCGCGTCACACCTGGACAACTACCGCGCCGAGGTGCAGCGGGCGGCAGCCTCGCTCCCGCTGTTCGTCACCGAGTTCGGCACCGTCACCTACACCGGCGGCGGCCAGGTCGACCTGCAGAGCACCGGCACGTGGCTCGACCTGCTCGACCGCCTGCAGATCAGCTACGCCAACTGGACGTACTCCGACGCCGACGAGAGCAGCGCCGCCTTCCGGTCCGGCACCTGCAACGGCTCGGACTACAGCAGCGGCGTGCTGAGCGAGTCGGGCACGTACCTGAAGAGCCGCATCAGCACCCCGGACAACTTCTGACGGTGCCGCGCGGCCTTTGACCCACGTGTGCCCCCGGGTACCCACCAGCCCGGGGGCACACGTGTCACCGCGTCAGCGTCCATTTCGCGCTGGGTGAGCGCGGCTTGCCCAACATCCGGACCCGCCCGCCGTCACGAAGCCGGCGCAGTGCCCGATGCACGGGATCGGTAGCCAACCCGGACGCCATCTCTATCTCGGCCCGAGAGCGTGGCCCATCCGCGAGCGCCTTGAGTACCGCCAAGTCGGCGTTCGCCAGACCGGAATCCTTCTCGGACAAGCCACCGGGATGGTCCGCGGAGATCACACGATACGTGGTCGAGCCTCGGGTGCCGAGTTGCTCGACGACGCCGGACTCGGCGAGTTCCCTGAGCTCACGGCTCGCAGTCCGACTGTCCTGGACTCCCGTGAGCGTGCGATAGGTCGCGTTGGTCAGTACCGACCCGTCCCGCATCATCGCGAGCGCCATCATCTGGGACCGCGACAACGGCCCGATCGGCAGTGATGCGAGCCAGTCGATGGAGTCCTGGTCGAGAAGCGTGTGATTCGGGAACTCGACGGTGAACGAGGAGATCGTGTCGGTGAAGCGCGGCGGTTCCATCCCGGCCTCGGCCAGACCCATCAACATCCGCGCGATGCCGGTCCCGCGATTCTCGCAGACCATGCGACCGTCACCCAGGGGCGTGTCCTCAAGGATCTTCAGCAGAACCTTGTTGCGCGAGGCTGTGATCGTCGTCGTGCCGAGAGAGCTGACATCCACCGGACCGTAGAGACCACCGGGGTTCCGAATGACCAGACGATCGGGATACAACTCCACCTGGACTTGGGTGCCACGAGCCATCTCCGAGTAGTCGCGATGCACCAGAGCGTTCACCAGGGCTTCGCGCAGCACCTCTTCCGGGTATTCCCACTCGTCGACCCGGAAGATCCCGGACACGATGCTGCGCCGTTTCATGTTGTGTTTCAGCGCCTGGATGCACTGGGCCACCATCAGGGGAATGGGCCCATCGATGGATCGGTTGTCGATGAACCGCTCACCGAAGCGCCCGACCGCGCCGGCCTCGGCTTCTGGGTAGGCGACGAAGGTGACGTTCAACTGTGGCTCGAAGGTTTGCGGATAGATACCGAAGACCAGAAGCCCGGCAAGCGTCGGTACGGTCCGGCCCTCGTACGATGTCAAAACGTTGAGCATCCGGAGCGCCCGCTCATCGTCCACTCGTCCAAAGGTTTCCTTGGTGCTGCGAATCCGCCGGAGAAAGGCCGCCAGGAGTTCCTGATCGAGATCTTCGGGCGTCGCGCGCGGGACAGGGCTGACATCGAACCGAGGCTCAGATCGATTCGACAGCAGAATCGCTACCTCATAGTCCGTCATCTTCCGATCACCGTCGGCAACCCGGACGCGAGATCCTTGGTGAGGGCCGAGAGATCGTTTGAAGCACGGACGCTGATTGCGAGGCACCGGCGGCACTACACAGAGAACGACGTTTCGGCCCTCAAGCCGAACGGTACGGATCTCGGCGCGGACCGGGGGCTCCATCTCCGAGCAGACAGCAGCGACCTGGGCCTCCATCTGGGCCGGGTCGTCGACCCCCACAACGGTGAAGCCACTCTTCTCATCGACTCCGAGCAAGATGCATCCGCCGTCGACGTTTGCGAAGGCGCTGATTGACTCCCACAGCGTGACCGGAAGTCCGCCCCTAGCCCTCTTGACCTCGCACTCGAGATGGTCGGCGCCATGCCCGCGGAGATTTTCCAAGAGGGTGTCGAGATCGTCTTCGTTCATGCCGACCCACCTCAGCTATAGCAACCAGCCGTGCAACAGCGTGCCACAGCTGTGCAACAGTTGGCAACAGCTTGCCATAGCTGACAACAGCTGACGAGAAGTGCCGGGTCAGGGGCTATCGGCGGGGCTCAGCGGAGGTTTCGGTGAGGCGTTCGGCGATGAGCAGGGCGGGGCGGGTCCAGGCGGCGAGCAGGGCGTCGAGGTCGGGGGTCTCGCCGAGGAACCAGCCCGAGTGGAAGGTGCCGGTCGGCCACTGCAGCGTGTGGGAGAGCCGGTTCACCTGGGTCAGGCGGGGTTCCAGGGCCAGCCGCTTCGAGACGAAGATGTCGGTGCCGAGCTGGCGGCCCACGCTCAGGGCGGCCGGCGTGGGGGTCGAGCCCTCGGAGTGCAGGACGGCGTAGGCCGGGTCGAGGGCCGTACAGCACGCCTCCAGGTAGCGCAGCACCACGGCCTGGCGGGCCTCGGCGGCCGCCCGCTCGCTCTCGTCCCACAGCGGCCGCGGGATGGCGAACGCGCCGGCTTCCACGGTCACCTCGACCGGATGCCGTTCGGGTGGGACGTCCTCGCCGGGGGTTGCCTCGAACGAGATCGCCGCCGGGCCCACGCCGGGCAGGGACATCGCCACGCGGTAGCCGCCGCCGTCGCGCAGGCAGCGCCGAACCTCGCGGGCCGAGCGGACCCCCGCGTACGTGATCCCGGGCGCGCCGGGGACCCGCGAGAACGACAGGCCGGGCGGGCCGTGGAACATCGCCCCGGCGTACGTGGCGCCGTTCTCTTCCAGGACGTCCCCGACCGCGGCCAGCGCCGGCTCGTCCAGCGGATGGTCGAACCAGAGGCCGAACGACAGGAAGACCCCACCCGGCCACATTGACACCAGTCCCATGTCTGGTGAACGCGCGGACCACCGATCAGGTAATTCTGAGAGGACGCTGAGAGACCCCCGAACGCTTCTCAGGGTTTAACCGGATCCGGGCGGGTGCGCGCCCTTCCTAGGCTGATGCCGTGACCATCATCGCGACACAGTCGCTCACGAAGACGTACGGGGGCGGGGTGACCGCCCTCAGCGAACTCACCGTCGACGTCGAGGCGGGCGTGATCGGCCTCGTCGGCGCGAACGGTGCCGGTAAGAGCACCCTTATCAAGATCATGCTCGGCCTCACGGCGCCCACCAGCGGGGAGGTGCGGGTGTTCGGGCTCGACCCGGTGACCGACACCGACAAGGTGCGGGCCCGGGTCGGCTACATGCCCGAGAACGACTGCCTGCCGCCGGACGTCTCGGCCTCGGAGTTCGTGACCCACCTGGGCCGGCTCAGCGGGCTGCCGAAGACGGCGGCGCGCGAGCGGGCCTCCGAGGCGCTGCGCCACGTCGGCCTCTACGAGGAGCGTTACCGGCAGATCGGCGGCTACTCGACCGGCATGAAGCAGCGGGTCAAGCTGGCGCAGGCGCTGGTGCACGACCCCGACCTGCTGCTGCTCGACGAGCCGACCAACGGCCTCGACCCGGCCGGCCGCGACGCCATGCTCAACCTGGTGCACCGCATCGGCAACGAGTTCGGCATCTCGGTCGTCGTCTGCTCGCACCTGCTCGGCGAGGTCGAGCGCATCTGTGACTCGCTGATCGCGATCGAGGGCGGACGCCTGCTGCGGGCGGACCGGATCTCGGCGATGACGGCCGCCTCCGACGTGCTGGCCGTGGAGGTCAGCGAGGGCACCGACGAGCTGGCCGACGTCCTCGTGCAGCGTGAGCTGTCGGTGACCCGCGAGGGCCGGATGCTGCTCGTGCCGCTGACCAACGAGGCCGCGTACGACGAGATCCTGCGCGCCGTGGCCGAGCTCGACCTGCCGCTGCACCGCCTCGACCAGCGACGCCACCGCGTGGCCGAGCTCTTCACGACGAAGGAGACCGCCGATGTCTGATGCGGGCGTCATCCACGACATCGGATACCAGCGGTACGAGGGCCCACGCCTGGGCCGGGCCGCGGTGTTCGGCGCGATCTACCAGCACGGCCTGCGTGCCGCGTTCGGGCTGGGCCGCTCGGCCAAGGCGAAGATCTTCCCGTGGCTGGTGGCGGGCATCGTCCTGCTGGTCGCGGTGATCAACGCCGCGGTCAAGGCGCAGGCCAACGTCATCCTGTTCGACTACTTCTCGTTCGACGACACGATGAGCTGGCTGGTCATCTTCTTCGTCGCGATCGTCGCGCCCGAGCTGGTCTCCCGGGACATGCGCTCGGGGGTGCTGCCGTTGTACTTCAGCCGGCCGCTGCGCGCCTTCGACTACATCGGGGCCAAGTTCGCCGCGCTGGCCACGGCGGTCTTCCTGCTGCTCGGCGTGCCCCAGCTGATCATGTTCCTGGGCGGGGCGTTCACCACCAAGAAGGGCGCGAGCGGCGTCTGGAACGAGTTCCTCGACCTGCTGCCGGGCTGGGGTTACAGCGTGCTCTGGGCGCTGTTGTTCGCGTCGATCAGCCTGCTGGTCGCCTCGATCACCGGCAAGCGCGCGTTCGCGGCGGGCGGCATCGTCGCCGTCTTCCTGATGACCGCCCCGGTGGTCGGCGTGCTGAGCATCCTGCCGTCGACGACCGCCCAGCACCTGGCCGGCCTGGCCAGCCCGATGTCGCTGCTGACCGGCGTGCAGTCGTGGCTGCGCGGCAAGAACGACCTGGGCCTGGACATCGGCGAGTTCGGTGTCATCTACGGCATCGAGTTCTTCTGCCTGGTCGCCGCCTGTCTCCTGCTGTTGCTGGCCCGCTACCGGAAGGTGGCCTCGCTGTGAGCACCGTCGAACTGCAGAACGTCTCCCGCTGGTACGGCAACGTCGTCGCCGTCAACGACATCAGCATGACCTTGGAGCCGGGCGTCACCGGCCTGCTCGGCCCGAACGGCGCCGGCAAGACCACGGTGCTGCACATGATGGCCGGCTTCCTCGCCCCGTCGAAGGGCACGGTCACCATTGACGGCTCGCCGACCTGGCGCAACCCGGGCATCTACCGCTCGCTGGGCCTGGTGGCCGAACGCGAGGCGGTGCACGGCTTCCTGACCGCGTACGAGTTCGTCCTCGCCTGCGCCAAGATGCAGAAGCTGCCCGACCCGGCGGCGGCCGCCAAGCGCGCGATCGAGCTGGTCGAGATGACCCCGGCGCAGGACAGGCGGATCGACACCTTCTCCAAGGGCATGCGGCAGCGCACGCGGGTGGCCGCCGCGCTGGTGCACGAGCCGCGGGTGCTGCTGCTCGACGAGCCGTTCAACGGCATGGACCCGCGGCAGCGCATGCACATGATGGAGCTGCTGCACACGCTGGGCGACCAGGGGCACACGATCCTGTTCAGCTCGCACATCCTCGAGGAGGTCGAGCAGCTCTCCGGCCTGGTGCAGGTGATCGTGGCCGGCCGGCTGGCGGCCTCGGGGGACTACCGGCGCATCCGCCGCCTGATGACCAACCGGCCGCACGTGTTCGCCGTGCAGAGCTCGGACGACCGGCGGCTCGCGGTCGCGCTGATCGGCGAGAAGTCGGTGAGCGGCATCGAGGTCGAGGCCAACGGCTTGACCGTACGCGCGTCCGACTACGGCAGCTTCACCCGCGCGCTGCCGCGCATCGCCCTCGGCGAGGGCATCCGGCTGCGCAAGCTGCTGCCGTCCGACGAGTCGCTGGAGAGCGTCTTCTCCTACCTGCTGGAGGCCTGATGTCCACCGTCGCCTACATCACCGCACGGGGCCTGTTCGGCCGCCGGCGGGTGCTCATGCTGCTGCCTCTGCCGCTGCTGCTGATCGGCCTGGCGGCGCTCTGCCGGGCCTACGACGTGGACCCCGACCAGTGGGGCCAGGCGGTTGTCGTCGGGCTGGGCCTGGCCGTCGTCCTGCCGGTGATCTCGCTGATCGTCGGCACCGGAGTGCTCGGCTCCGAGGTCGACGACGGCACGATCGTGCACATCCTCACCAAGCCGCTGCCCCGGCGCGACATCATCCTGGCCAAGCTGCTGGTGGCGGCCGGGGTGAGCGCGCTGACCGCGGCCGTCCCGCTGTTCGTGGCGGGCCTGCTGGCCGACTCGGTGCGGTTCGGGCTGGCCCTGGTGGTCGGCGCGATGGCCGGGGCGATCGCCTACTCGGCACTGTTCCTGCTGCTCAGCCTGGTCACCCGGCGGCCCGTGCTGCTCGGCCTGGCCTACATCCTGGTGTGGGAGGGCCTGCTGGGCCGGTTCGTCAGCGGCACCCGGGTGCTCTCGATCGAGCAGTACGTCATCTCGATCGCCGACAGGATCGCGCCGACCGGCATGCTGGAGGGCAAGGTCTCGGTGCCGGTGGCCATCGTGATGAGCGCCGTTTTCGCCCTCGGTGGCACGATCTACGCGATCAACCGGCTCGGCTCGTTCAGCGTGGCCGGCGAAACCAGCTAGACCGGCGGCGCTTCTGACCGATCGGCCCGCCACCCGAGGTCGGAGCGGTGTTTTGATGGGGTCATGACCGACGCCGAGGTCGCTGACGAAGACGAGGACGCCGGCCCTCCGCAGCCCTTGTGGCCGTGGGTGGCCGGCGTCCTGGTTCTCGCCGTCGTCGCCGCGTTCAGCTGGTTCCTGGTGCTGCGCGACGACGACGGCGATCCGGAAGTGGTGAGCACGACCGGTGGCGAGATCGGCCGGCCGGTCCGCGACGGCCGGTTCGTCTTCACCGTCACCGCGCTGCGCTGCGGCGTCGGCAAGGTCGGCGACGAGTTCGTCAACGTCGAGCCCAAGGGCACGTTCTGCCTGCTGGACCTGACGGTGAAGAACGGCGGGACCACGGCCGAGCTCTTCGACAGCACGTCCCAGAAGGCGTACGACGCGAAGGGCGCCGAGTTCTCCACCGACCTGCAGGCCGAGGTGTTCGTCAACAACGAGGCGCGCAACCTCATGGACGAGATCCCGCCGGGCAGCCAGGTCAAGGGTTCGCTGGTCTTCGACGTCCCCGAGGGGTCCAGCCTCACGACCGTGGTGCTGCACCAGAGCTTCTCCTCGCCCGGCGCCCGGATCTCGCTGACCTGACGGCGCCTACCGCCGTGGCGTGACGGACACCTGGAACAGCGGCAGGCTGCCCAGTTTGCGGTACGCGTGCAGCGCGGCCGGCGTGCTGTCCACCGAGGAGTCCTGACCCTTCTGGTTGCTCGGCGTCTCGAACTGCACCATCGCCTTGATCCGGGGGAACTCGCGGATCTCGCGGCCCAGCCGGCGATAGAACTCGGCCTTGTACTGCGGGTTGCGCTTCGACGACCAGACCCCCCACTCGGCCAGCATGAGCGGCTTGCTGGGGTGCCTCGTCCTGGCCCAGTTGTAGAAGCCGGGCCAGCCGGGTTTGCCCTCCAGGCGCCGGTTGAAGACCTCGGAGAACTGGCCGTGGCCGTAACCGGGGTCGCTGTACGCGTAGGTGTCGAGCCCGATCCAGTCGACCACGTCGTCGCCCGGGTACATCCTGTTGAACCAGGGCTTCTGGGCGTGCGGCACGTACGCCATGTGCACGAGCACGCTGACGATGTTGTCGGCGCCCTTGGCCCGGAGCCGCTTGATCACGTGCCGGTACATGGCGGCGTAGTCGCGCGCGGTGTACCCGGAGCCGGCCTTCTCGCGTACGTCGTTCTCGCCCTCGTGATGCACGGCGAAGAAGAACTGCTCGGGGAAGTTCTTCTTGATGTGCTTGGCCAGCCGGTCGAGGTACGCGTCGGTCCGCTTGTCCCCCTTGGCGATCTTGGCCCAGGACGCCGACTCGGGTTTCCAGTTGAGGAACAGGATGCGCCGCTTGCCGCGCTCGTGCGCGATCGCGATCTCCTGTTCGGTCGGGAACAGCTGCCGGATCCCGCCGTGGTACGCGTGGTAGATGGCCTGATGGCGGCCGGTCTTGCGCTCGAAGCGGGCGAGGGCCGAGGCGCCCCGGCTCTCGGTGTGCGCACCCGGCGCCACACCCCACAGCACGCCGCAGGTGGGCACGAGCTTGTGACCCGTACGGCAATGTTCCTGGCGCCGCTGCTGGGTGACGTTGACGCTGCCGGCCTGCGCCCGCCGTCCCTGCGGCACGGGAGTCGTGGGCGTGGCGGCGGGGCTTGTCGCCGTGGTGACCGCGGCCGAAGGCGAAGCGGCGGCGGGCGCTGAGGAGGGACGACGCGCCGGGGCGAGCGCGTCCGGGATGCCGGGTTGCTGGGCGGTGGGCGAGAGCACGGGCACCGAGACGGTCGGGTCGCCGAGTGCCCCCACCGGGAGTCCGATCTGGTCGACCCCGCCGGTCCAGGCCCACGCGAGCGTGGTGGCGACGGAAAGTGCGAAGGCGGTGGGAACGGCAGCTATCTGAACGAGCCGGAAACGGCGAGGACGACGATTCACGATCAGCCAGTATTGTGACTTTTATCCGTTTTGTCTATTACCGGACGACCGGGAACGGGAAACCGGGGCGGGATACCCGTCTCGACCACGATCAGCGAGGCTGAGAAACTGTCTCCTAATCGGCCTCAGGGGGATACGGAAGTGAATGGTTCGGTGCTGCCCGAGGACGTGCTGCGCGACGCTCCGTCGTACACACCGCACCCGCATGAGCTGGCAGATCTGGAACTCCTGCTGTCCGGCGCGTACGCGCCGCTGACCGGTTTCCTGGGCCGCGACGACCTGAACGCGTTGCGCCGCCGGGGCCGGCTCGCGGACGGCACGCCGTGGCCCGTGGCGGTCACATTGGAGCTGCCGCGCGAGCTCGCCGAGCGGCTGACGGTGGGTGACCCGCTGCGCCGCGCGATCATCCTCACCGACCCCGAGGGCGCGCCGGTCGCCGCGCTCGAGGTGAGCGATCTGTGGCCGACAAGCGAGCGCACGTTCGCCGCCGGCGGCACGGTCCGCCGGATGGGTGACGGCGGGCACGGCCCGTTCCAGCGGCTCAAACGCACCCCCGAGGAGGTGCGGGCGCTGCTGCCACCGGGCCGGGTGCTGGGCGTGATCGCCGACCGCCCGCTGCACCGGCCGCAGCTGGCCCAGATCGCCCACGCCGCCCGCACCCTCGGCGCCCATCTGCTGATCATGATTCCGGTCAGCGGACCCGGGCCCGACGGCCTGCCGCCCGAGGCGCTGGTCCGCGCGGTGTTCGCCGCCCGCGACCGGATGCCCCCGGCCACGATCGTCGCCGTCCCGCTGCTGACCCGCGGCGACGAGATACGTGACGCCCTGCTGCGGGCGCGCGTCCTGGGGTCGTACGGGGTCACCCATGTGCTCTCCACCGGCGAGATGCTCTCCGGCGGCAACCTGCGGGTGCTCGTCCCGCGCGAGCTGGCCTACGACAACCGGGACGGGCAGTGGCGCTGGCGCGACGACATCCCGCTGCGCAACCGCCGCCTCGCGATGACCCCGGCCGAGATCGACGACCTGCTCGACCGCGGCTTCCCGCTGCCCGAGTGGCACACTCCCCCGGCCGTGGCCAAGGAGCTGGTCCGGGCCCGCCCGCCACGCCGGCACCGGGGCCTGGTCGTCTTCTTCACCGGCTTCTCCGGTTCGGGCAAGTCGACGATCGCCCGTGGCCTGGCCGACTCGCTGCGGGAAACCGGCGAGCGCACGATCACGCTGCTCGACGGCGATGTGGTGCGCCGCGAGCTCTCGGCCGGTCTGGGCTTCAGCAAGGCCGACCGTGACGCCAACGTGCGCCGGATCGGCTGGGTCGCCGCCGAGGTGGGCCGGCACCGGGGTATGGCGGTCGCCTGTCCCATCGCGCCCTACGAGAAGGCCCGGGCCGCCGTACGCGCGATGGCCGTCGAGGCCGGGGCGGGCTTCGTGCTCGTGCACGTCAACACCCCGCTCGAGGTGTGCGAGCAGCGCGACCGCAAGGGCCTGTACGCGCGGGCACGCGCCGGGCAGCTGCGCGGCATGACCGGCATCGACGACCCGTACGAGGAGCCGGCCGACGCCGAGCTGACCATCGACACGACAACCATCACCGTGCCCGAGGCGATCGAGCTCGTGGTCGCCTATCTCGTGGACAACGGCTGGGTGGAGCCGAAAATGCAATAAACCCATTACGCAGGCGGGAGTGAGACGTTTACCCCTCCGGGGGCGAAACGCCCGATTGCCACTTCTCACTCCACCCCCGAAAGGGCCGCCAGCCGATGGAAGCCTCACGCCCTGCCGATGTCTCGCACTATCTCGGCGTGTTCCGCCGGCACTGGTGGATCGCGCTGATCGCGACGGGGGCCGGGCTGGGCGGCGGCGCGGCGCTGACCTCGGCCATGCCGAAGGTCTACCAGTCCTCCACCGCCGTGCTCGTCCAGGCCGTCGACCAGGACACCAACGTCCAGGGCGGCCGGACCAAGGGCATGGTCAACCTCGACACCGAGGCGCAGCTGGTCGGCTCGGGCGCTGTCGCGGCCAGGGCCACGGCCCTGCTGCGCAGCTCCCGTTCGCCGATCGAGCTGGCCCGCGACGTCTCGGTCGAGGTGCCCGCCAACACGACCGTCCTCATGGTCACCTTCAAGGCCGGCACCCCCGAGGAGGCCCAGGCCGGGTCGCACGCGTTCGCCGAGGCGTACCTGCGCAACCGCGAGGAGACCGCGCAGAACAGCCTCAACCAGCAGATCAAGACGCTCACCGCAAAGATCAAGCAGCTCACCACCACGCTGGCCGGGATCAACGCCCGGCTGGCGCGGTCGGCCAAGGGCAGCTCGGACGAGAGCAACCTGCTGAGCCTGCGGTCGAACTCGCAGAATCAGCTCAACGGCATGACCGGCAAGCTCAACGAGCTGACCACGACCACGATCGGCGCGGGCAGCATCATCAGCGACGCCCGCCTGCCCGAGACCCCGACCAGCCCGAACCCGATGGTCAACCTGGCCACCGGCGGCATGCTGGGCCTGCTCCTCGGGCTGGGGCTGGGCTTCGTCCGGGAACGGTACGACCGCCGCCTGCGCTCGGCCGCCGACGTGCGCGACCGCGGGCGCATGCACGTGCTGGCCGCCCTCGACGAGCGCACCACCCCGCACTTCGAGGACATCCTCCAGCCTTACGGCGCAGGTGGCCGGGTCTTCAACCGGCTGCGCAACGAGGTGCTGGCCACCATGCCGCCGGGCGACCAGGTCATCGTGGTCACCGGCGCCAGCCGCGGTTCGGCCAGCACGCTGGTGGCGGCCAACCTGGCGGCGGCCCTCGCCCGTACGGGCAGCGACGTCGTGCTGATCGGCGCGCACCTGCCCGACAGCGTCGTGGACGCCGCCCCGATCGCCCGCATGCTCGGGGTGGCGGCCGTCCCGGGCCTGTCCGACCTGCTCGCCGGGCGCGTCGAGCTGGCCCGGGTGCTGCAGCGCACCCCGCGGATCCCGTCGCTGCGGGTCGTCACCACGGGCGGCGCGGCAACGGCGGCCGGTCTCATGCAGTCGCAGCGGCTCAAGGACACCCTGCAGACGCTGCGCGGCCAGGGCGGGTACATCGTGATCGAGGCGCCCTCGACGTCCAGCAGCGCCGACGCGCAGAGCCTGGCCAGCCTGGCCGACGCCGCGATCGTGGCCGTCGAGCTGCGCCGCGCCCACCGCCCGGCCCTGCTCGACGCGGCCGAGCAGCTGCGGCGGGTCGGAACCCCGCTGCTGGGCGCCGTCGTGATGCCGCGCCTGTCGCAGATGCGTGCGGCCGAATCGGCGGGCCCGGCGGTCACGCTGACCCCGCCGGTTCCGTCGTCCGGCCCGCGACCGGACGAGACCGCCGTGCTCGATCGTGACCTGATGCCGCCCAAGCGCTTCCCGACCAACACGATGTCGGCCGCCGACAAGGCCGCCCAGCAGGTGCGCCCGAGGGTCGCCGACAGCGCGGAGGAGATCACCGCGGTGATCGACATGTCCGGCGTGGACGTCAAGACGCAGGACGGCGACAAGCAGTGACCCAGGTGTCTGCGGCCGCGGTGCCCAGCACCGCCGGCCCGGCCCACGGCGTACGAGCGAAGACGGGCCTGCCGGCCTGGCCGGTGGCGAGCATCCTCGCGTTCTATCCGATCTGGTGGGCGCTCGGCCTCGGCGTGCTGATCTTCGCCGTGATGGCCGTGCCGATGCTGTTCCTGCTGCTCAGGCGGCGCGCGGCCGGACGCCCGCTGCTCCTGCCGCCCGGGTTCGTGTGGTGGGCCGTCTTTCTGATCGCCGTAGTGGTCAGCATGGGCGCGCTCGGGGCCGACCCGGCGGGCACGGTGGCCGGGCACGCGACGGGCCGCCTGCTGCCGGCCGGTTACAAGGCGCTCATGTACGCCTCCCTGACCGTCCTGCTGGTCTACGCGGGCAACCTGACCGAGGCCGAGCTGCCCCGTAGACGCCTGGTCAAGCTGCTGGGCTGGCTGTTCGTGGTGACCGTGCTGGGCGGCCTGCTGGGCATGGTGGCGGGCACCTTCGAGTTCACCTCGCCGGTCGAGTGGCTGCTGCCCTCGGGGGTGCGCAACAAGGGCTTCGTGCAGTCGCTCGTGCACCCGTACGCGGCTCAGATCATGGACATCGTCGGCGACAGCAAACCCCGCCCGGCCGCGCCGTGGGGTTACACCAACACCTGGGGCAACAACTTCTGCCTGCTGGCCGGCTGGCTCGTGGTCGCCGCGTGGCAGAGCGGAAGCGGCAAGGCCAAGTTCTGGACCGTCGTGTGCCTGGTCGTCTCGGTCGTGCCCGCCGTGGTGTCGCTCAACCGCGGCCTGTGGATCGGCATCGGCGTGCTCGTCGTCTACGTTGCCACCCGCTACGTGCTGGCCGGCAAGCTCTGGATCATCGGGGCGGTGGTGATGGCGGCAGCCCTGCTCGGGGTCGCGCTGATCGCCACCCCGCTCGGCGAGGTGGTCGGGGCCCGGCTCGACAACGGCAAGTCCAACGGCGTGCGCTCGTTCCTGATCGAGCGGGCGCTCGACGGCTTCCAGGACTCACCGGTGATCGGCTACGGCGGCACGCGCAGCACGCTCGGCGGCCGCAACTCGATCACGGTCGGCGAGAGCGCCGGCTGCGAGCGGTGCGGCAACTTCACGGTCGGCGGCAACGGGCAGCTGTGGCAGTTGCTCTACGCACACGGCGCGGCCGGCGCCGTGGGTTATCTCGGCTTCTTCGCGTACGGGCTGTGGCGGTTCCGGCGTGACCGCAGCGCCATCGGGGTGGCGGCCGGGGGTGCGATCGTCACGTCGTTCTCGGCCATGCTCTGGTACAACTCGCTGGTCACCCCCCTGGCCTTCATGGTTCTGGCCTTCGCGCTGCTCTGGCGCAATTCGATCGAGGGGGAAACCACATGAGTCCGGTCCGGACAGCGCCCGCCGAACTGACCGCCGGGGACGCGGAGCTGCGCACCCGTTACCTGAACGAAGTGCTCGGCCTCCTCTACCCGTCACCGTGCCGCACCGACGGCTCGCCCGGCACCCCGATCGCCGAGTACCTGGTGGTGCCGGACGCCCGCCGCCCCAAGCTGCTGGTGCCCTCGGGTTCACGCCGGGTGGCCGCGGCCGCCGTACGCCGGTACGCCGAGCCGCAGTCACGTTCGGCCAAGCTCAAGCGGGAGGCCGTCGTCGCCGCCGTGCGCACCGGCGCGTCCGGCGTGCTGCTGCGCGACCGGATCCGGGTCACCGGCCCGTTCTCGCACAGCATCGACGGGCACCTGAGCGAGGCGCTCGGCCGTGAGCTGTCGGTCAGTGTGCACATCGGTCCGGCGCGAGCCAACCGCAAGCCGGTGCTGCAGCTGATCGGGCCGGACGGTGACACCTTCGGTTTCGGCAAACTCGGCGCCGGCCCGCTCACCCAGGCCCTCGTACGGGCCGAGACCGCGGCCCTGACCTCGCTGGCCCACAGCGGCCTGACCAAGCTGATCGTGCCCCGGGTGCTGCACGCCGGGCAGTGGCGCGGCCTCGAGGTGCTGGTGCAGTCGGCGCTGCCGGTGTGGCTGCCCCGCGCTCCGCTCAGCCAACGGCGCCTGGTCGCGGCCATGCTGGACATCGCCGGGTGCTGCGGTTACACCACCGGCGCGCTCTCCGGCAGCCTGTACTGGCACGACCTGCGCGCGCGGCTGGCCGAGCTGGCCGACCGGCCCGAGGGGGTCGCGCTCGCGTCGGCGGCCGAGCTGCTGGTCCAGCGGTCCGGCGACATCGTCTTCCGGTACGGCGCGTGGCACGGCGACTGGGCCCCCTGGAACATGGCGAACATCGCCGACGGGCTGCTGGTCTGGGACTGGGAGCGGTTCGCCTCCGGGGTGCCGCTGGGCTTCGACGCCGTGCACCACGAGCTGCAACGGCGCATCCAGTCCACCGACGACGCCAAGGACGCCGTCGAGGCCACCGTCAAGCGCTCGGCCGAGCTGCTGGCGCCGTTCGGCGTGCCGGTGGCCGGGCGTGACGTCACCGCGCTGCTCTACCTGGTCGACCTGGCCACCCGCTATCTGACCGATCGCCAGGCCGAGGCCGGCGCCCGCCTGGGAGTGCTCGGCACGTGGCTGCTGCCGGTGCTGATCCGGCGGGTCGAGGAGCTCTGAGGAGACCAACCATGGACGTACGCAAGCTGCCGGCGCCGATGAAGCGCGTCGTGCACCTGGGGTCCCGCTCCTACGGCCGGTTGACCGCGCCGGGCCGGATGACGCCCACCTTCCTGATCTGCGGCGGGCAGCGCTGCGGCACGACGTCGCTGTACCGCGCGCTGGCCGGGCACCCGGTCGTGCTCAAGGCCGTCCTGCACAAGGGCGTGCACTACTTCGACGTCTCGTACGACCGCGGGATGGCCTGGTACAAGGCGCACTTCCCGCTGGTGCGCAGCGGCGAGAAGATCGGCGAGCGCTACGGCGTGCCGCCGCAGACCTTCGAGTCGAGTCCGTATTACATGTACCACCCGCAGGCGGCCGCCCGGATCGCCCGCGATCTGCCCGACACCAAGCTGCTCGTGCTCGTGCGTGACCCCGTCGAGCGCGCGTACTCGCAGCACCACCACGAGGTGGCCCGCGGTTTCGAGACCGAACGGGACTTCGGGGCCGCGCTGGCCCTCGAACCGGCCCGCCTGCACAAGCAGGAGGAACGGCTGGCCGAGGACCCGGGGTTCTACAGCTTCAGCCACCAGCACCACGCCTACCGGGCGCGCGGGGAGTACGCCCGCTACCTGAGCGTGATGGCGCAGCATGTGGGCCGGGAACGGATCCACGTGATGGAGAGCGAGCGCTTCTTCAGCCACCCCGAGGACGTCTACGACGAGGTGTGCGAGTTCCTCGGCCTGCCCAGCTATCTCGAACGGCCGGTCTTCGAACGGCACAACGCCCGCCCCCGCCAGAGCGACATGGACCCGGCCTTGCGGCGCGAGCTGACCGACTACTACCTGCCGCACGACGAGGCCCTCGCCCGCTGGCTGGGACGCAAGCCGGTATGGCGGTCCTAGACAAGCCGGCCGCCGGCGCGCGCGGGGCGGCCCGGGGCGGGCTGGCCAACATGGCCGGCTCGGCGCTGGCCGGCGGCACCGGGGTGGCGGTCACCTGGATCGTGGCCCGTTCGCTGGGAGCCGAGCAGGCGGGCGCCTTCTTCGCCGCCACCGCCGCGTTCGTGCTGGCCGGCGGGCTGGCCAAGCTGGGCACCCAGACCGGGCTGGTCTACTGGCCGGCCCGCCTGCGCGCCACCGGCCGTACCCACCTGCTCGGCGCCTGCCTGCGTACCGGCCTGATGCCGGTCATGGTGCTGTCGGTGGTGCTCGCGGTGGCGATGTGGCTCGCCGCGCCCGCGATCGCCCGGCTGACCGCGGGCGAGTCCGCACACGTGGTCGGCGCGCACACCGCAGGTCTGCGGGTGCTGGCGCTGTTCCTGCCGTTGCAGGCGATGACCGACGCCCTGCTCACGGCCACGCGCGGTTACCGGGCGATGCGACCCACCGTGACCCTCGACCGGCTGCTGCGCAGCGGCATGCAGCTCGGGCTCGTCGGCCTCGCCGGTGTCACGGCACTGTGGACGGCCGCCTCACTCCCGATGTTCGCGCTGGCCTGGGCCGCCCCCTACCTGCCGGTGACAATCCTTTCCGCGTACGCCCTCAGACGCCTCTACCGCGAGGCCAAGGCGCCCGGCGTGACCACTCGGCGGGCCGAACGGTCCGCGTTGCGTCGCGAGTTCTGGCGGTTCACCGGGCCCCGCGCGATCGCCAGCGTGGCGCAACTGGCCCTGCAGCGCATCGACGTGCTGCTCGTGGCGGCGTTCGGCGGCCTGGTCGCGGCGGCCGTCTACGCGGTGGCGGGCCGGTTCGTGGTGCTGATCCAGTTCGCCAACCAGGGCATCTCGCAGTCCGTGCAGCCGCGACTGGCCGAGGCACTGGCCGTGGGTGACCGGCGGGCCGCGAACGACCTCTACCAGACCGCGACCGGCTGGTTGGTGCTGGTCACGTGGCCGGTCAACCTGCTGGTGATCTTCTTCGCGCCGGTGTGGCTGCGTCTCTTCGGCGACCGGTACGCCGCCGAAGGTGTCGCGGTGGTGGCCGTGCTGGCCGGCGCGATGCTGGTCGCCACCGGCTGCGGGATGGTCGACATGGTGCTGGCGATGGCCGGGCGTACGTCGTGGAACCTGGTCAACGTGCTCGTCGCGCTGGCCGTCACGGTGGTTCTCGACGTGCTGCTCATCCCCCGGTACGGCGCCCTCGGCGCGGCGATCGGGCTGGCCTGCTCGATGGTCGTCAACAACCTGCTGCCGCTGATCCAGGTGGGGCGGTCGGCCGGGCTGCACCCGTTCGGCCGCGGCACCCGGGCGGCCGGACTGCTCGCGGTCGCCTGTTTCGGCGTACTGCCGTGGTGCCTGACCGCCGTGTCCCTCGGCCGGACCTCGGCCGTGCTTGTCGCCGTGCCCGTTTTCCTGGCCGGCGCCTGGCTGTTGCGCGTCCCGCTCGCTCTGGACGCGTTCAAACCCATGAGGAGGACGAGTTGACCACCGACTACACCAAGGTGTTCCAGGACACGGACGCCGTCGAGAAGTACGAGAACATCACCTACGCGCCCGACAGCTACGCCTCGCAGATCAACGAACGGCAGCAGGACTACCTGCGTACGCTGGTGCGCCGCGAATTCGGCGACCTGGCCCCGGTGCAGCACGACTTCGCCTGCGGCACCGGCCGGGCCATCCGCACCCTGCACGGGCTGGTCCGCGAGGCGCACGGCTACGACACGTCGGCCGAGATGATGGCCAAGGCGGCCGAGGTCGGGTCGCGGGCCAACTGGCATCAGGTGGCCGCCGACGGGCCCGTGCCGCACCCCGCGCCGGCCGGCTTCCCCGCCATCGTGACCATGTTCCGCCTGCTCCTCAACGTCGACGAGGCCGTCCGCGACCGGGCGCTCGCCTTCGCGGCCAAGGCCCTGCCCAGCGCCGACTCCGGCATCCTGGTCGTCGAGAACCACGGCAACGCGGGCTCGGTGCGGCACCTGCGGGCCCGTCGCCACCGGGGTGAGCGCTGGTTCGCCGAGCTGTCCCACGAGCAGGTCGCGACCCTGCTCGACCGGCACGGCTTCGTGATCGTCGAACGCCGTGGCTTCTCGATGATCACGCCGTCGCTGCACGGCAACCCGGTCGCGCGGGCCGCCGACGCCGCCGTGCGCCGGCTGCCGGGCAGCGACGCGTACGCGGTGAACGTCCTCTACACCGCCCGGCGAGTCCATGCGTAGGCTCCTCGTCATCCTCCTGGCCCTGGCGCTGCTGGGCGGCTGCTCGTTCGGCAAGAAGGACGAGAAGCCGCCGCAGCCACCGGCCCCCGACCTGACCAGCGCGCCCCGGGCCGTGGCGGTGAACAAAGGACCCTTCAGGTCGGGGCCGGTGCGGGCGCCCGCCCGTGGCGCGCTGTTCGGGGCGTGGATCAAGCCGGACGCGCTGACCCACGTGGGCCGGCTGGCCGCGGTCGAGAGCCTGCAGTCCGACCTGGGCCGCCCGCTGCACATCGTGAACACGTACCGGCGCTTCGAGCAGATGGTCGGGACGCCGTCGGACAAGGAGTTCCTGGCCCGCGGCGCCACGCTGATGGTCAGCTGGGCCACCGGCGACAACCGGTCCATCCTGGACGGCGAGCACGACGACCTGATCCGCAAACAGGCCAAGGCCGTACGGAAGATCAAGGTGCCGGTGCTGCTGCGGATGCGCTGGGAAATGGACCGGCCCAACCTGCGCGCGACGATGTGGTCCGGCGCCGACTACATCGCGGCGTGGAAGTACGTACGGGCGATCTTCGAACGGGAACGGGCGACCAACGTGTCATGGGTGTGGTGCCCGACCGCCGAAGGCTTCATGCGCGGCGACGCCCCGGACTTCTACCCCGGCGACGACCAGGTCGACTGGACGTGCGTCGACGTCTACGCCGGCGAACGGTTCGAACCGATCGGCACGTTGATGGGCCCGTTCCTGACGTGGGCCGCGCAACGCCCCAAGCCCATCGTCATCGGCGAGTTCGGCGTGGCCAAGGCGTGGGGCTCGGCTGGCCGGGCCGCGTGGCTCAAGGACGCGCGGCGCACGTTCAAGGCGAACCCGCAGATCAAGGCGATCGCCTACTTCGAGTCGAACCCGGAGGGCAACGGCCCGAAGAAACAGTTCCAGCTGACCGGCGACAACCCCGCGTTTCAGGAGTTCCACCGGATGGCGAAGGACCCCTACTTCACTCCCTGACGGGCTCCAGGAATTCGAGCCGGTTGCCCGGGAAGTGGGGATCCCACCGCACCGGGCGACCGGCGGCCTCCAGTCCGGCGGCCAGCCCGTCGAGGTCGTCGACGAGGACCCCCGGATGCGTCCGGCTCAGCGGACGCGTGTGCGCTGGACCGGGGCCTGGGCGAGCAGCCGCAACGCGTACGGGGCGTCGTGTTTCAAGTAGCGCCCCGCCAGCCGCCGGGGTTCGGTGCCGAGGCGGTGGGCCCACTCGAGGCCCGTGCGTTGCATCCAGCGCGGCGCGCGTTCGATGTCGCCGGCTACGAAGTTGACCGCGGCGCCGCAGCCGATGAACCAGGTGCCGGGCAGGTCGGGGCGCAGCCGCGAGATGAGGCGTTCCTGCTTGGGGTAGCCCAGCCCGACGAAGACCAGGTCGGGCCGCGCGTCGACGACCTTCGCGCAGTGGTCGGCGTACGTCTGCGGGTCGTTGTCGAAGCCGTAGGGCGGGCAGGACGTTCCGGCCAGGCGCAGCCCGGGGCAGGCGGCCAGCAACCGGTCGGCGGCCCGGGTCGCGCCGTCGGCGGTGGCGTCGTCGGCCGCGGGAGTGCCGCCCAGCACGAAGATCGAGCGCTGGTCGCGGCCCAGCCCGGCCGAGAGCGACCAGATCAGGCTGCTGCCCGCCACCCGTTCGGGCAGCGGCGCGCCGCGGAGCTTGCTCGCCCACACCAGCGGCATGCCGTCGGCCACGATCAGGTCGGCGTCGTCGAGGTGGCGGCGGCATTCGTCGTCGCGTTGCGCCCGCCGGAGGATGTCGACGTTCGGGGTGAAGATCCGCCCCCCGCGTCCGTGCGCGAGGGCGTCGCGGACGACGGCCACCACCTCGGCCTCGGTGATCCGATCGATGCCGGTTCCGTCCAGCTCGACCCGGTCGAAAGCCTCGACTGACACGCAACGCCTCCTTCACGGTTGTTGGCTCGTTATACGAGCGAAACGAGCGAAGGTAGGCCAAAGTGGCACGTGTGCTTTTTCTGGGTGGATTAGGGCGAAGTGGGACAACACTCGTCGAACGCCTGCTAGGCGAACTGCCCGGAGTCTGCGCACTGGGCGAGGTGGTCCACCTCTGGCAGCGCGACATCCGTGACGACGAGCGTTGCGGCTGCGGCGCCCGGTTCTCGGCCTGCACGTTCTGGCAGCGGGTCGGGCGGCACGCCTTCGGCGGCTGGCACAACGTGGACGTCGACCGGGTGCACGCGCTCCGCGACGCCGTCGAGCGCACCCGGCACATCCCCCGGCTCGCGACCGCGGTCGAGGCGCCCGACGAAGTGCACGAGTACGCGCATTTCTACGCGCGTGTCTACAAAGCAGCCGCCGAGGTCTCCGGGGCCCGGGTCGTCGTGGACTCGTCGAAGCATTCGGCGCTGGCCCACGTGCTGCGCTGGGCGCCCGAGATCGACCTGCGCGTGGTGCACGTCGTCCGGGACGCGCGCGGGGTGGCGTACTCATGGACCAAAAAGGTGTCGCGACCCGAGACGGACGGCGCCGAGGAGATGACCCGCTACTCCCCCGGACGTTCGGCCCTGTTGTGGAACGCTCACAACGCCGCCTTCGGACTGCTCGGAAAACGAGGAGTGTCGATGCACCGGCTGCGGTACGAGGAGTTCCTCCACGACCCCCGGTCGCGCCTGTCCGCGATCAGCGACTTCGCCGGTCTGCGCCTGATGCCCGAGGACCTCGACTTCGTCGGCGACGGCTACGCCGACCTGCGGGTGGGGCACAGCGCCGCCGGCAACCCGATGCGCTTCACCGTCGGCCGGGTGCCGCTGCGCCGCGACGACGCCTGGAAACGCTCGCTCCCCCGCAACCAGAGGCGCCTGGTCGGAACGGTCTGCGGGCCGATGCTGCGCGCGTACGGATACCCGCTCTCACTGGAGGAGACCCGATGAACTGGCCGTCCGTAGGCGTCGTCATCCCCACCCGCAACCGCCCAGAGCTGGTGCGCAAGGCGATCGGCGCGGTCCGGGACCAGCGCTATCCGGGCGAGATCAAGGTGCTGGTGGTCTACGACCAGACCGAGCCGGACTACCTGCTCGCCTCGACCGAGGGCGTACAGGTGCTGGTGCTGACCAACTGGCGGACCTCGGGGCTGGCCGGGGCGCGCAACACCGGGATCCTCGCGCTGGACACCGAGTTCGTGGCGTTCTGCGACGACGACGACGTGTGGCAGCCGGACAAGCTGCGCCGCCAGGTCGCGGCCGTGCTGGCCGAGCCGGAGGCGGAGTTCGCCACCTGCGCCATCGAGGTCGAGTACGAGGGCAAGTGCACCCCGCGGCTGGCCGGGCGCAGCCGCGTCACGGTCGACGAGCTGGCCCGTTCCCGGATGGCGATGCTGCACTCGTCGTCGTTCCTGATCCGCCGCTCGGCGCTGGCGCCGGAGGCGATCGGGCTGGTCGCCGAGGACGCCCCGGGCAGCCAGAACGAGGACTGGGACCTGCTGCTGCGCGCCGCCCGGCGGGCGCCCGTCGTGCATGTCGACGAGCCCCTCGTACGGGTCCTGTGGGGCCGCACGTCGCACTACGCCTACGAGTACGCGACCAAGATCAGCTCCCTGCGCTGGATGATGCAACGGCACCCGGAGATCAGCGGCTGCCGGCCCGGTGCGGCCCGCGTCTACGGGCAGCTGGCGTGCTGGTCGGCGGCCACGGGCAACCGCAGTCAGGCGTGGCAGTTCAGCAAGGAGGCCGTACGGGCGAACTGGAAAGAACCCCGTACGGCGATTGCTCTTGCGGCAATGACCGGAGCAGTGAAGGTTGAGAACGTTCTCTCCGCGTTGCACAAGCGAGGGCGAGGTATCTAACTTACTCTTTCGCTCACGCCCATACGCCAGGTAGTGTTCGGGCGTGTTCGATTTAGTGCGGTTCCCGGCGGAGGTCCGCTGATGCTTGCTCAGCAGCGCCAGGCAGCCATTCTCGACCGGGTCCGGGCCGCCGGCGGCGTCCGGGTCAGCGAGCTCGCCGCAGAATACGGCGTCTCCGACATGACCATCCGCCGCGACCTCGAGTCGCTGGCCGACCGCGGCCTGCTGGCGAAGGTACACGGCGGGGCGACAACGGTCAGCCCGGGCTCGGCCCACGAGCCCGGTTTCGCGGCGAAGAGCGTGCGCCAGCGTACTGAGAAAGCGGCCATGGCCATGCGGGCCGCCTCGCTGGTCTCCCCCGGCGACGCGATCGCGCTCTCCGCGGGCACCACCACTGCCGGCCTCGCCCAGCGCCTGGTCGACGTCCCCGCGCTGACCGTGGTCACCAACTCGATCCCGGTCGCCGACGTCTTCTACCGCGCCGGCCGCCCCGACCAGACCGTGGTGCTGACCGGCGGCACCCGTACGCCCTCGGACGCGCTGGTCGGCCCGGTGGCGGTCGCCGCGATCGGCACGCTCCACCTCGACATGCTGTTCCTCGGCGTGCACGGGATGAGCGAGCGGGCCGGCTACACCACGCCCAACCTGATGGAGGCCGACGTCAATCGTGCCCTCGTCGAGGCGGCCGAACGCCTCGTCGTGCTGGCCGACCACACCAAGTGGGGCACGGTGGGCATCTCCTCGATCGTCCCGCTCGAACGAGCCGACGTGCTGATCACCGACGACGGGCTCGACGACGCCGCCCGCACCCTGCTGTCCGAGACGGTCCCCGAGCTTGTGGTTGTGAGCGCGCAGTGAGTTTCAAAAGCCGTACGGCGATCCGTCTGTCCGACGGTCGTGAGCTGATCTACTTCAACGAGGAGGCGCAGACCCACCGGGCCGACCACCCGGACACCCGGCAGCTGCCGCCCCCGCCGCCGACGTCGCAGCTGCGGTACGACCCGCTGGTCGACGAGTGGGTGGCCGTCGCCGCGCACCGGCAGACCCGTACGTTCCTGCCGCCGAGCGACGCCTGCCCGCTGTGCCCGACCACCGAGCGGTTCGCCAGTGAGATCCCCGCGCCCGACTACGACGTCGTCGTCTTCGAAAACCAGTTCCCGTCGTTCAGCGACCGGGTGGCCGCCGACGAGATCACCGAGGTCACTCCCCTCGTGCCGGTGCGTCCCGGCGTCGGGCGGTGCGAGGTCGTGTGCTTCACGAGCGATCACAACAGCTCGTTCGGCGCCTTGACCCCTTCCCGCGTACGGACGGTGGTCGACGCCCTGGCCGACCGGACAGCTGAGCTGTCCACGCTGGAGGGTGTGGCGCAGGTCTTCCCGTTCGAGAACAGGGGCGTCGAGATCGGCGTGACGCTGCACCACCCGCACGGCCAGATCTACGCGTTCCCGACAGTGCCGTCGCGCACCCGGGCCATGCTGGCCGCATCGCGGGCCTACCTGGCGCGCACCGGCCGTGATCTGTACACCGATGTGCTGGCGGCCGAACGGGCCGACGGCGTACGGGTCGTCGCGGCCAACGAGCACTGGACGGCGTACGTGCCGGCGGCCGCGCGCTGGCCGTTCGAGGTGCAGCTGGCCCCGCACCGCAAGGTCGCCGACCTCCCGGCGCTGTCCGACGCCGAGCGGGACGCGTTCGGGCCGCTCTACCTCGACGTGCTGCGCCGCTTCGACGGCTTGTTCGGCCGGCCCATGCCGTACATCTCGGCCTGGCACCAGGCGGTCGTCGGGGAGGGCCGCGAGCTGGGTTACCTGCACCTGCAGCTGTTCAGCATCCGCCGGGCCGCCGACAAGTTGAAATACCTGGCCGGCTCGGAGTCGGCGATGGGCTTCTTCGTCAACGACATCGTGCCCGAGCGAGCCGCCCAGCTGCTGCGCGAGATCTGATGGACCACCGCGCAGCCCTGCTCGGCCTGCGCAGCCGCGCGGTAGCCGAGATCGCGACCCTCGACGCCGATCTGCACGCGCTGTTCGAGGCGTCGCGGTCCGACAACGCCGACGACGAGCACGACCCCGAGGGCGCGACCATCGCGTACGAACGGGCCCAGCTGACGTCCGTCCTCAGCGCCGCCCGCGCCCAGCTGTCCGCGGTCGAGGAGGCGCTGTCCCGCCTGGACGCCGGCACGTACGGGGTCTGCGAGTCGTGCGGGCGGCCGATCCCGGACGAGCGCCTGGAGATCCGGCCGTTCGCGACCACCTGCGTTTCCTGCGCGAGCCGTCGCTGACCTGCTTCGTTTCCAGCAGTGGCCATCGTCGGCCCATGGTCGGCGCATCGCTGGCGCATCGTCGGCGCGTCGCTGGCGCGTCGCTGGCACATCGTCGGCGCATCGTCGGCACATCGTCGGCGCATCGTCGGCGCATCGTCGGCGCGGAGTTTTCCACAGGCTGTGGACAGAGGGGCGGGGGGCCCGGGACAGGACCCCCCGCAGGAAGGGACGGCAGGCGCGTGCGGGCGCCTACGCAGGTCACGAGCGCCGCAGGGAACCGGTCGGCGCCCGGGACAAGGCGGCCGGACCGGTGGGCGACCCCTCGGCGTCGCGATCGTCATCCGTTCTGTCATGAGAAACGACGCGTATAACCACAGGTTACGCAAATAAACATGCGATTCGCCGCATGAAAAGGGCCGCCGAGGGTGTTCCCGGCGGCCCTTCACGGTGCTCAGGCGCCGAGCTTGCGCGCCAGGTTCTCGTCGAGCGCGTTCATGAACTCGTCGGTCGACAGCCACGGGGCGTCGCGCGAGATCAGCAGCGCGAGGTCCTTGGTCATCTGGCCGCCCTCGACCGTCTCGACGCAGACCTTCTCGAGCGTCTCGGCGAACTCGGTCACCGCGGGGGTGCCGTCGAGGACACCGCGGTGCTTGAGGCCACCGGTCCAGGCGAAGATCGACGCGATCGGGTTGGTCGACGTCTTCTCGCCCTTCTGCCACTGGCGGTAGTGCCGGGTGACAGTGCCGTGCGCGGCCTCGGCCTCGACGGTCTTGCCGTCCGGCGTCATCAGCACCGAGGTCATCAGGCCGAGCGAGCCGAAGCCCTGGGCCACCGTGTCGGACTGCACGTCACCGTCGTAGTTCTTGCAGGCCCAGACGTAGCCGCCCTCCCACTTGAGCGCGGCGGCGACCATGTCGTCGATCAGCCGGTGCTCGTAGGTGAGGCCGGCCGCCTTGAACTGGTCGGCGAACTCGGTCTCGAAGATCTCGGCGAACAGGTCCTTGAACCGGCCGTCGTACGCCTTGAGGATCGTGTTCTTCGTCGACAGGTAGACCGGGTAGTTGCGGGCCAGGCCGTAGCGGAACGAGGCGCGCGCGAAGTCGCGGATCGACTCGTCGTAGTTGTACATCGCCATCGCGACGCCGCCACCCGGGTAGTCGGCGACGTGGAACTCCATCGGCGCCGAGCCGTCCTCGGGGGTGAACGTGACGGTCAGCTTGCCCGCGCTCGGCACCACGAAGTCGGTGGCCTTGTACTGGTCGCCGTGGGCGTGACGGCCGATGATGATCGGCTTCGTCCAGCCCGGCACCAGCCGCGGCACGTTCTGCATGATGATCGGCTCGCGGAAGACGACGCCGCCGAGGATGTTGCGGATCGTGCCGTTGGGCGACCGCCACATCTTCTTGAGGCCGAACTCCTCGACGCGGGCCTCGTCCGGGGTGATCGTGGCGCACTTGACGCCGACGCCGTGCCGCTTGATGGCGTTGGCCGCGTCGATCGTCACCTGGTCGTCGGTCTCGTCGCGGTACTGGATCGACAGGTCGTAATACTCGAGCGGGACGTCCAGGTAGGGCAGGATCAGCTGCTCCCGGATCTGCTTCCAGATGATGCGGGTCATCTCGTCGCCGTCGAGCTCCACGACCGGGTTTGTGACCTTGATTTTCGCCATGCGGCCGGCGCTCCTCTCCCGAAAACCGTGCTTAGCAGTACGAGCGTACTGCAGGACCCTTCGCGTTCGCCGGGCGACCCCGGCCCGGTTCCCCGGCGGCCGGAGCACCAGTCCCAGTCTGGCCTCTCCCGGACGCGCTGTGACCAGAACGCGGCCGCATCGACCAATGCCACTCCCGGAATGGCCGTTCGCCTGCGCGTCAGGACCGCTGTTGCGCCGACCGCGGCCGCCCCCGCGCGCCGAGGCGGGTGCTCCCGTTCAGGAGCACGCGGCCATGGTTGTCCACAACCCCCGCCACGCCCCCTTGACAGGGGATAGTCTCTCCATCACCCCCAGGGTGGGGGTTTGGGATGGCTGCTCCGCATGGGAAAACCGACAAAACCGGCTGCAGGGGGTGGCGATCTGGCCCTGGTCGTGGTCAGCGCGGGAAGTCTGACGGTTGCCTGCTGCGGACGGGCTGATCGCCCGCCCAGAATGGTGGGATGGCGCTGACCCGATCGATCGGACCCATCACTGTCATCGCTGTCGAGGATGCCGCTGGGCCATACTTCGGGCCGCGCTCGGAGGCCTTTCCGACGGCGACCGCCGAGCAGTGGGCCGTAGCCGACGCGCTCGACCCGGCAGCGCGTACGGGGGATGGCGAGTGGCTGCTGCGGTTCCGGAGTTATGCCGTACGCGTCGGAAACGGCCCCGTGATTCTCGTCGACGCGGGTATCGGGCCGGCAGGCTCACTGGCCGCCGACTGGGCGCCGGTGCCGGGGCGCCTCCCCGAAGCGCTGGCCGAGGCGGGCATCGAGCCGGGTGACGTGTCGGCCATCGTGCTGACCCACCTGCACAACGATCACATGGGGTGGGCGGTGCCGCGCGATTCGCCGTTCACCGAGGCGCGCGTGGTGGCGCATCAGGACGACCTCGACCTGTACGCCGCCAACCGTGAGCATGCCGGGCAGCACGACCTGCTCGTCGAGCCCTTGCGTGCGGCCGGGCGGCTCGAGGCGCTCGACGGCGAGCGGCTGCTGGCTCCGGGCGTACGGGTGGTGCCGACTCCCGGTCACACTCCGGGGCATCAGTCGGTGTGGGTCGAGGCGGGTGGCGATTCGCTGTTGGTCACCGGCGATCTCCTGGTCCACGCCATCCAACTGGTCAATCCCGATCTGCCGTACGCCGGTGACACCGACCCGGCGCGGGCCGGCGCAACCCGGGAGGCGGCACTCGCCGAGGCGCGGAGGCGGGGAGCGACGCTGGCCGTCTCGCACGTCGGGCCGGAGTTCATCTCATGAGCGTGAGATGGACGGGCGCGAAGGGCCCATAACGCGCTGCATGCGTCTGCCGCTCGGCCGGGTCGTGTACGAGGAAAGGCCGGAACCGAAGTCCCGGCCTTTCCTCACGACGGCGAATCAGAGGTTCGCGACGTCCGCCTGCTTGGCGCGCACGGCCTCGGCGGCCTCCTTGAGACCGGCCAGCTCGGTGTCGGTCAGCTTGTCCTCGACGACCTTCTTGATGCCCTCGGCGCCGATCTGGGCCTCGACACCCAGGTAGACGCCGGAGATGCCGTACTCGCCCTCGACCCAGGCGCACACCGGCAGCACGGCGCCGGAGTCCTCGACCACGGCCTTGGCCATGCGGGCGGCGGCGGCCGACGGGGCGTAGTAGGCAGAACCGGTCTTGAGCAGCGCGACGACCTCGGCGCCACCGTTGCGGGTGCGGACGACGAGCTCCTCGATCTTGTCGGCCGGGAGCAGGTCGGACAGCGGCTTGCCGTCGACGGTGCAGCGCGACGGCACCGGCACCATGGTGTCGCCGTGCGAGCCCAGCGTGAGCGCCTTGACGCTCTTGACCGGCACGCCCAGGGTCTCGGCGATCGAGTTGGTGAAGCGGGCCGTGTCGAGCACGCCGGCCTGGCCGAACACCCTGTTCTTGGGGAACTGGGTGGCGAGCTGGGCGAGCGCGGTCATCTCGTCGACCGGGTTCGAGACCACGATGACGACGGCGTTGGGGGCGTACTTGGCGATGTTCTCGGCGACCTGGCGCACGATCTTGGCGTTGACCTCGAGCAGGTCCATGCGGCTCATGCCCGGCTTGCGCGGCAGGCCCGCGGTGACCACGACGACGTCCGAGCCCTCGATGGCCTCGTAGCCCTCGCCGTTGGGGCCGGTGGTGACGCCGACGACCTTGGTCTCGAAGCCCTCGATCGGCCGGGACTGGTTCATGTCGAGCGCCAGACCGGCCGGCTTGCCGTCGATGATGTCGGTGAGCACAACGGTGGAGAAGATGTCGTACTCGGCCAGACGCTGCGCGGTCGTCGAGCCGTAGAAACCGGCGCCTACGACGGTTACCTTCTTGCCCATAGCTCTTCCACTCCCAGCTTCCAGGGACGATTTTTCCGGACGCTATCAGTCGGTTACCGGCGTATTACCGGCCGGTCGCCGTAACGCGAGTTAAGCCACTGTCGCGCCGTACGCGACGGCGAACTGCACCGCCTGCCCCATGTCGATCTTCGCGCCGGCGATGTCGACCCCGCGCAGCTCGACCCCGTCGAGGTCGGCGCCGCGCAGGTCCGCGCCCTTGAGGATCACGTCGGTGAGCCGGGCGTTGGACAGGTCGGCCCCGCGCAGGTCGGCCCGGCTCAGGTCGGCGCCGGCCAGGTCGGCCTCCCGCAACCGTAGTCCGCCGAGCCCGACACCGGTCAGGTTCTGGCGGCTCAGCGAGACGAAACCCCAATCGCCGCCGGTGATCCGGATCGGTCGCAGCCCGCACTCGACGAACCGCGAGCCGGTCAGCTTGCAGTCGGTCAGCTCGGCGTCGAAGAAGGAGCAGCGCTGCAGGGTGGACTGCAGGATCGCCACCCGTTCGAGCACGGCCGCGTTGAACCGGACGTTGCCGAACGTGCAGTTGGTGAAGACGCAGCCGGTCAGCCGCGCCTCCGACCAGTCGACGTCGTGGAACGCGCAGTCCTCGTACCGGACACCGGCCACCTCCTCCAGCGCCCAGTCCTGGCCGCGGAAGGTGGTGTCCTGGACGAGATCGGTCATCAGCCGTGGTAGAAGTGCCGGGTGCCGGTGAGGTAGACGGTGATGCCTGCCTTCGCCGCCGCCTCGATCACCACGTCGTCGCGGATCGAGCCGCCGGGCTGCACGACGGCCTTGACACCCGCCGCGATCAGCACCTCGAGCCCGTCGGGGAACGGGAAGAACGCGTCGGACGCGGCCACGCTGCCCTTGGCCCGGTCGGCGCCGGCCCGGTTGACCGCCAGGTGCGCCGAGTCGACCCGGTTGACCTGGCCCATACCGACACCCACGGTCGCGCCGTCACGCGCCAGCAGGATCGCGTTGCTCTTGACGCTGCGGATGGCCCGCCAGGCGAACGCGAGGTCGGCCAGGTCGTCGGCCGTGGCGGGTTCGCCGGTCGCCAGCGTCCAGTTGGCCGGGTCGTCGCCGGGCGCGTCGATCCGGTCGGCCGTCTGCACCAGCATGCCGCCACCGACCTGCTTGACCTCGGCCGCGGCCGGGGCCCAGGCGGGGGCGATGAGCACGCGCAGCTTCTTCTTGGCGCGGAAGATGTCGAGCGCGGCCTCCTCGTAGGCCGGGGCGACGATCACCTCGGTGAAGATGCCGTCGAGCTGCTTGGCCAGGGCCTCGGTGACCACGCGGTTGGCCGCGATGACCCCGCCGAACGCCGAGACCGGGTCGCAGTCGTTGGCCTTGCGGTGCGCGTCGGCGATGTCGGCGCCGACCGCGATGCCGCACGGGTTGGCGTGCTTGATGATGGCCACGCAGGGCTCGTCGAAGTCGTTGGCGCTGCGCCAGGCGGCGTCCGCGTCGACGTAGTTGTTGAACGACAGCTCGCCGCCGTGCACCAGTTCGGCCTGGGCCAGCCCGGCCGGAGCGTTCGGGTCGACGTAGAGCGCGGCTTGCTGGTGCGGGTTCTCGCCGTAGCGCAGGGTGTTCTGCTTCTTGAGGGCGACACCGGCGAACGCGGCGAAGCCGGCTTCCTCGACGAGGGTGCTCGCCGTCCAGTTGGCCACGGCCACGTCGTACTCGGCGATGTCGGCGAAGGCCCGGGCCGCGAGCGCCTTCCGCTGGGTCAGCGTGAAGCCGCCGTTCTCCAGAGCTTCCAGGATCAGCCCGTACGCCTCCACGGACGTGACCACGGCGACCGAGGGGTGATTTTTCGCGGCCGCGCGCACCATGGCCGGGCCGCCGATGTCGATCTGCTCGACGCACTCGTCGACGCTCGCGCCCGACGCCACCGTCTGCGTGAACGGGTAGAGGTTGCTGACCAGCAGCTCGAACGGCTGGACGTCGAGCTCGGCCAGCTGCGTGGCGTGGCTGTCGAGCCGCAGGTCGGCCAGCAGGCCGGCGTGCACGCGGGGGTGCAGCGTCTTGACCCGGCCGTCGAGGGTCTCGGGGAAGCCGGTGAGCTGCTCGACCCGGGTGACAGGGACGCCGGCCGCCTCGACGGTGGAGGCGGTCGAGCCGGTGGAGACGATCTCGACACCGGCGGCGGCGAGCGCCTGGGCCAGCTCGACGAGGCCGGTCTTGTCGTACACGCTCAGCAGCGCCCGCTTGATCGGCCGGCGGCCCTCGTCAAGGGTCGTCATGGAATGCGTACCTTTCTGTTCTCGATGGTCCAGCCCTCGCGCACCAGACGGCCGACGTACTCGACCAGCTGGGCCCGCTCGGCCACCTTGATCCGCTCGGTCAGCGTGTCCTCGGTGTCGTCGTCGAGCACGGGAACAGCGACCTGGGCGATGATCGGTCCGGTGTCGACACCGGCGTCGACGAAGAAGAGCGTCGCGCCGGCGATCTTGACGCCGTAGGCGAGCGCGTCACGCGGGCCGTGGATGCCGGGGAACGACGGCAGCAGCGCGTTGTGCGTGTTGATGTAGCGGTCGCCGAACGCGGCCAGGAACCGCGGCCCGACCAGCTTGAGAAAGCCGGCCGAGACGACCAGGTCGGGCTTGAACTCGGAGACGTGGGCGGCGAGGGCGGCGTCCCAGTCGTCACGCGTCTCGTAGGCCTTCACCGAGTCGACGAAGGTCGGCACACCGGCGGCCGCGGCCCGGTCGAGACCGGCGATGCCGTCACGGTCGGCGCCCACGGCCACGACCTGGGCGCCGTAGGCGGGCTCGGCGGAGGCGTCGAGCAGTGCCTGCAGGTTGCTGCCCGAACCCGAGACGAGGACGACCAGGCGGGCGGGCGCGGGGTCGGTCACCTGAGCACCCTATCGCCGTGCCCCCGAAAGGCCGACAACGGGTGGGCCGATGGGCAGGCGAAACAGCTGATCATCGGTTACGCTGCCGGTCCTCAGAGATTCGATTCGCACGCATGGCTGGTCGCCATATCCACAGGAGGAACAGCTCTTGACTACCCCACCCCCGTACTACGGTCCCCCTGGCGGCGAGCCGGGCGGGGCGCCGGCAACTCCGGAGAACACCCAGGGCCTCGTCGGCATGATCCTCGGCATCGTCGCGATCCCGCTGGTCTGCTGCTTCTACCTCGGCATTCCGCTGGGCATCGCGGGCGCGATCGTCAGCTGGCTCGGCCTGCAGAAGGCGAACGCGGGCCGCGCCACCAACCGCAGCCAGGCCATGGCCGGTCTCATCTGCGGCGCGATCGCCGCGGTGCTCGGCATCGCCCTGCTGATCTGGGCGGTCACCGCGGGCAGCAGCATCAACTGGGAAGACTTCCAGAACTCGAACAACTGAGTTCCGTTCATCGGGAAAGGGCGTCCGGCCGGGCGCCCTTTTCTCATGCCTTCGGCACCGGGCGTAACGCTTTCGCGGCGGACGCGCCCACGGCCGCCGAGACTCCGAGCACGGCGGCCGCCACGAGGCCGACCGCCCACGGGTCGGGCCCGATGGTGGCCATCCGGCCGTCGCCGAGCGGCCCGCCGGAGAATTCGGCTAGCAGGCCCAGCACCAGGCCGGCGACAGGACCGGCGAGCAGACCGCCGCCGATGACGATCGGCCACCTGGGAGCGGCCTTCCCGTCGTGTGCCTCGCGGCTGAGGCGCAACATCATCAGCCACCCCGCGGCCAGGCCGGCCAGCACGGGCAGCGCCAGCAGCAGGGCGCCGGTCGCCCCCATCGGGCCGTTGGGCAACCCGGCCAGCAGCGGCAGGGTGGGCAGCGGGCCGACGGTCACCTCGGTGAGGCGGACGACCGAGCCCGTGCCGAGCGCGAAGCCGGGCCCGAGCAGGTAGGCCGCCGCCCAGATCGCGCCGTTCACCCCGTACGCGAGGCTGACGAGGGTGATGCCGGCCTGCCCGGCCACGCCGGTGCGATACGCCGAGATCATGTCGGCCGCCTGTCCGCCGCCGAACGCGACCGAGAGCCCGGCGACCCCCGCGCCCGCGGCCACCACGAACAGGGCCACCACCATTCCCGTACGCAAGCCGTGGCGCAGCGGTGTGGGCAGGCGCGCCGCCCACACGCTGAGCGCGTCGGTGCCACGCAGCGAGCCGACGAGCGAGCCGAGCCCGCCGATCAGGAAGAAGTTGAGCGCCGCCCGGCCCGCGGTGACCTCGGTGCCCCGCCCGTCGACCAGCAGCGCGCAGATCGAGCCGAGCAGCGAATAGCCCAGGGCGATCGCGAACGCCACGGACAGCGCCCGCGCCGTCGAGCCGGAGCGGCGGGCGCCGACGGCCCGGGTGACATGCAGGCCGGCCCGGTTGAGCCGCCAGGCGACGAGCATGCTGAGCAGCAGCGGGGGCAGGCCGAGGGAGCCGATCGAGGTGCCGATGGGCACCCCGTGGCCGAGCAACCAGCTGGCCAGACCCGCGTGGGCGGCGCCGGCCAGGCCCCCGCTGCCCTCGAGCGTACGGGCGAGGCCGATGACGGCCGCGACCGGAAGATAGGACAGCAGGGCGGCCCAGAGCGTGGCGAAGGCGGCCGCCACCGGCAGCGGGGCACGGCTCGTACGCTGCGGCGGGCGGCGCTGCGCGGGCAGCTTGACCGTCTCGCGGCCGGCCTGCACCTTGTCGTCGACCAGGACGGTGCGCTGTTCCCTGGCCTCGGCCGCGTCGACGGCCTCGGTGGGCCGGTCGACAGCCTCGGTGGGCCGGTCGATGCCCTCGGCCGGGCGCTCGACGTCGACCGGCACGGTCTCGTGGGCGACCTGCGCCGCCTCGGCGACCGCGAAGGGGTCGTCCGAGTCCACGGGACGGTCGGGAGTGGTCGGCATCGGCGCCTACTTTTCCACGCCGGAGGCGGGCGGGCGACGCAGATACAACGGCGCGCCGTCATTCGGGTCGCGGGGACCCGGACGACGACGCGCCGATCGCATGGCGTGCAGCGTCAGCTCATGATCTCGCGCATGAGCCGGGCGGTCTCGCTCGGCGTCTTGCCGACCTTGACGCCCGCGGCCTCGAGGGCCTCCTTCTTGGCGTCCGCGGTGCCCGCGGAGCCCGAGATGATCGCGCCGGCGTGGCCCATGGTCTTGCCGGGCGGGGCGGTGAAGCCGGCGATGTAACCGATCACCGGCTTGGTGACGTTGGCCTTGATGAACTCGGCGGCCCGCTCCTCGGCGTCGCCGCCGATCTCACCGATCATGACGATGGCGTCGGTGTCCGGGTCGTCCTGGAACGCCTTGAGCGCATCGATGTGGGTGGTGCCGATGATCGGGTCGCCACCGATGCCGACGGCCGTCGAGAAGCCGAAGTCACGCAGCTCGTACATGAGCTGGTAGGTCAGCGTGCCGCTCTTGCTGACCAGGCCGATGCGCCCGCCCGGGGTGATGTCGGCCGGGATGATGCCGGCGTTGCTGGCGCCCGGCGACGCGATGCCCGGGCAGTTCGGGCCGATGATCCGGGTCTTCTGACCACGGTCCAGGTTGTAGGCCCAGAAGGCGGCCGAGTCCTGCACCGGCACGCCCTCGGTGATGACCACGGCGAGCGGGATCTCGGCGTCGATGGCCTCGACGACCGCGGCCTTGGTGAACGCGGGCGGCACGAAGATGACCGACACGTCGGCGCCGGTCTCCTTGATGGCCTCGGCCACCGACGCGAACACCGGGAGCGCCGTGCCGTCGAAGTCGACGGTCGTTCCGGCCTTGCGCGGGTTCACGCCGCCGACCACGTTGGTGCCCGCGGCGAGCATGCGCCGGGTGTGCTTCGAGCCTTCCGAGCCGGTCATGCCCTGAACGATGACCTTGGAGTCCTTGGTGAGCCAGATTGCCATGAAAGTCACTTCCCCGCAGCCGCGAGCTCGGCGGCCCGCGCGGCCGCTCCATCCATCGTGTCTACTCGCTCGACCAGCGGGTTGTTCGCGCGATCGAGGATGGCCCGGCCGGCCTCGGCGTTGTTGCCGTCGAGACGCACCACGAGCGGCTTGGTGACCTGCTCGCCGCGCTCGCCCAGCAGGGCGAGGGCCTGGACGATGCCGTTGGCGACCTCGTCACAAGCGGTGATGCCGCCGAAGACGTTGACGAAGACCGACTTCACGGCGGGGTCGCCGAGCACGATCTCGAGGCCGTTCGCCATCACCTGGGCGCTGGCGCCGCCGCCGATGTCGAGGAAGTTGGCCGGCTTGACGTTGCCGTGCTGCTCACCCGCGTACGCCACCACGTCGAGGGTGGACATGACCAGGCCGGCGCCGTTGCCGATGATGCCGACCTCGCCGTCCAGCTTCACGTAGTTCAGGTTCTTGGCCTTCGCGGCCTGCTCCAGCGGGTCGACCGCGGACTGGTCGATCAACGCCTCGTGGTCGGGGTGCCGGAACGACGCGTTCTCGTCCAGGGTGACCTTGGCGTCGAGCGCGAGCACGCGGCCGTCGCCCACCTTGGCCAGCGGGTTGACCTCGACCAGGGTGGCGTCCTCGGCGACGAACGCCTGCCACAGCTTGACCGCGATGTCGGCGACCTGGTCGGCCACCTCGGCCGGGAACTTCGCCTGGGCGACGATCTCGCGGGCCTTGGCCTCGTCGACACCCTTGCTGGCGTCGATGGCGACCTTGGCCACCCGGTCCGGGTCCTCCTCGGCGACCTGCTCGATCTCCATACCGCCGGCGACGCTGGCGATGCAGAGGAACGTGCGGTTGGCGCGGTCGAGCAGGTAGGAGAAGTAGTACTCCTCCTTGATGTCGGCCGTCTCGGCCAGCATCACCTTGTGAACGGTGTGGCCCTTGATGTCCATGCCCAGGATGTCGGTCGCACGGGCCTCGGCCTCGTCGGGACCGCCGGCCAGCTTGACGCCGCCCGCCTTGCCCCGGCCGCCCACCTTGACCTGGGCCTTGACGACGACCTTGCCGCCGAGCCGCTCGGCGATCGCCCGGGCCTCCTGCGGGGTCTCAGCGACGCCACCGCCCAGCACGGGCAGCCCGTGCCGTTCGAAGAGGTCGCGCCCCTGATACTCGAACAGGTCCACGTGTCTCCTTTCGCTCGCGACGCCAAGCGCCGGCAAGCCGCACCATTGCGTCCCGACCTGTGTGCGCGGCGGCCTCTTGAGCGGCATCGCCGGCGTGAAGAATGAGGGTTGTTCAGGGCCAACCGTGACCAACAACGAGCCGCAGCCCTGCTGCCGAGGTCTCCACCGCCCTGAACAATCCTCACTGTCCGGCCCTGCGGGCCTTCATTCGCAGACTAGCGACCTGGGCACCCGCTACGGAGGCGCGGGTACGCGGTGTGCAAGACCGCACACCAGGTGCGCCCGGGACCGGCGTGACCGGAGTTGTCCCAGTGGTCCCTGAAATTTCCGCAGAAGCCGCGTAACCAGCCTGTCAGGGCCTCGTTGAGTGTGATGTCGGAGCGCTACGGCGCGGCGGCACGAAGGCGGCCGATGCCCTGTCGGTCGAGGGGTGGCGGCGGGGCATCGTGCATGGAGAGGCCGGACGTGTGAGGGGTGCGTCCGGCCTCTCCCCTTGCCTTGCCCTTTACCTACCCGGCTGACCAGTAACGGCTGGTCAGGCCACCGGTGAACTCACATTGGCGCGTACCCATTCGATGATGGACGCGGTAGTGGCGCCGGGAGTGAATATGCGGGCGACCCCGAGCTTTTCCAATTCGGCGATGTCGTCGGCCGGAATGATGCCGCCGCCGAATACGACGATGTCGGCTGCGTCACGTTCCGCCAACAGTTCAATTACTCGGCGGAACAACGTCATGTGCGCGCCGGACAAGACGGACAAACCGATCGCGTCGGCGTCCTCCTGAATAGCGGTCTCGACGATCTGTTCGGGCGTCTGATGCAGGCCGGTGTAGACGACCTCCATGCCGGCGTCCCGCAGCGCCCGGGCCACTACTTTCGCCCCGCGATCGTGCCCGTCCAGCCCCGGCTTCGCCACGACGACCCTGATCCGTGCCTGCATCCTGCCCCTCCGAGCGCTGACCGCGATGCCACCTGAACCAACGTTAACCCGAGCGGGGCCCAGGGGGTAGCAGGCCCGCCGAACACGTGATCACCTGCCGTGACGAGAAATGTATTCTGCGTCACCTCACTATCTGTTTTATAGGCCATTACTCCGCGTGCGCGAACAACTGCGCGAGGAAAGGTGACCAATTCGGACATTCGCTGCGCAATGCGGACCCGGAAGTGTCAGCGATTTGGCGCTTCGACTTGTGGGCCTGGGGCCATTTCGTTACCGTGGCTCCCGGCTGTCAACCAGTTAACGCTGATCTGACAGCCCCGACGAGCAGGGTCCACCGGAATTCCGGCGCCACGCTCGTCGCCGATTTGCCACCGACGGAGGGTTGTTCGTGCGCCAGCGCTTGTCGTCTGAGCCCGATCGCTATCGGGGTCGTCGTCGCGTACCCACCCCTCCGCGCAGCCGCTACGCCGTCGCTGTCACCGCGGCGTTCGCCGGCGCCGGTGTCGTCGCCATCGGAGCGGCCTCCAACTTCCCCGACCAGAAGAACGTCGACCCTCAGGCACTGCAGTCCCACGGCGCGGTTCAGTCGATCGACGACGCCATCGCCGATCGCGCCGCCGACGATGCCGCCTCCCGTGGCGACAGCCGCACCGAGACCGCCAAGACCAAGGTCAGCGCGGAAGAGGCCGCCGCCGACGTCTGGCTCCTCCCGATGGAGGACTACCAGTTCACTTCGGCGTACGGGGTTCGCTGGGGCAAGCTGCACGCCGGCATCGACCTGGCCGGTCCCGAGGGACTGCCCTACAAGGCGATCCACGCGGGCAAGGTCACCAAGGCCGGTTACTACGGCGGCTACGGCAACTCGATCACGATCGAGGACACCGAGGGCAACGAGGTCATCTACGCCCACTCGCGGCGACTGCTCGTCAAGGTGGGCGACGAGGTCAAGGCGGGCCAGGTGATCGGCCTGGTCGGCAACACGGGCGCCTCGTACGGCACCCACCTGCACCTCGAGATCCACGTCAACGGCACCCCGACCGACCCGATCCCGTTCCTGCGCGATCGCGGCGTCGACATCAAGCTTCGGGTCGAGTCGGTGTTCGCCGGCGTCGCCGCCGCTTCTTGATCACTGTGGTACCCGCCCGCGGGCGGTGAAATCCGCCGGGTGATGTGACCCCGGACACTCCCCTGGTTGCAACTCGGTTGAACCGGGCCACACCTTTCTCACAAACCGTTCAGGCAGGCCGACAGGCAGATGTCGGTGATCAGTTCTGCCTGGGAGGTCGTGCCGCGTGGCGCATCGAGACGAGACCCGTTCCGCCGGTCGCCACCGCCGGAACCAGGTCGGCCGTCACCGCGCGCCCAGCGCCGTCCCCACCCCGCTCGTGCCCTCCACAACGGCCGCCAGCACGCGCTCCGACGCGTTCTCCAACACCTTCCCCCGTACGGTCGTCCCCGGCGCGCGCTCCAGCACGTCCTCCAGCACCTTCACCCGTACGGTCGTCTCGGGCGTCTTGTCCAGCGGCCGGGGCCGGGCGGCGCTGCTGACGGCCGCGTTGAGCGCCGCCCTGGCCACGGGGATCGCCGGTGGCTCGGCCGCGGCGGCCGCCGACAAGCAGGTCGTGCCCGCGGCCGGCCTCGCGCCCGTCGAGACCATGGCCGTTCCCGCCCCGATCGTGGACGCCGGCCCGTGGAAGCCGCCGGCCGCCGGCGAGGCCGCGGCCGCGCGCGGCCGGCTCAAGGCCAAGCCGCGCGTGGTCGTCACCAAGGCCCCGGCCGCCGCCGGCTGGGTCAACCCGAACCCGTCCGGCCGCGTCACCTCGTGTTTCGGCCCCCGCTGGGGACGACTGCACGCGGGCGTCGACATGGCCGGGCCGAACGGCTCACCCATCCTCGCCGCGGGCGCCGGGGTGGTGGTCCGCGCCGGCGCGGCTCAGGGCTACGGCAACGCCGTGCTGATCGACCACGGCAACGGCTACCTCACCCATTACGGGCACATGTCGGCCATCGCCGTTCACGAGGGGCAGCGCGTCGAACCCGGCGAGCAGATCGGCGACGAGGGCTCGACAGGCCACTCCACCGGGCCGCACCTGCACTTCGAGGTGCATCAGGGCTTCTACAAGAACCCGGTCGAGCCGGTGCGCTGGCTCCACGACCGCGGTGTAACCCTGAACGGCTGCGAGGCCGCCCTCACCCCGCGCTGACCGCACACGCCCCCACCGTCGGCCGCCCAACCCGCCCGGCACCGCCGAGAGCAGGGCAGCACCGGCCAGAAAGACCACGCCGCACCGCACGACCCTCCCGGCGCCGCGCCCGAGCCGGAGCACGACCCTCCCGACCCGGCGCAACCCTCCCGGCTAGCGCATCCCAGCCCCGCACCGCGTACGGGGAAGGGGTTAGATCTTTTCGATCGGGGCGTGGCGCAGGACCAGCCACATCACCTGGTCGCCGAAGTCGATCTGGGCTCTCGCGCCGGGGCCCTGGCCCTCGACGGTGATCACGCGGCCGAGGCCGTAGCGCTGATGGTTGACCCTGTCGCCGGCCGAGACCTTGGGGGCCTGGGGCAGCTCGCTGGCCGTCGACAACCGGCTGCCGTCGATGCCCAGCCGGCTCGCCAGCTGCTGCGCCTTGGGTGTGCCGCCGGAGAAGCCACCGCCCCGGTAACGGTCTCCCCCGCCTCGCCCGCCCACACCGCCTCCGGTGCCCGACCACGACGTGTAGGAGCCGGCCGTACGCTCCCAGCGGATCAGCTCGGGCGGCAGCTCGTCGGTGAAACGCGAGGGCGGGTTGTATTGCGGCTGGCCCCACGCACCCCGGGTGACCGCGCGGGAAAGGTAGAGCCGCTGACGGGCGCGGGTGATGCCCACGTAGGCCAGGCGGCGTTCCTCTTCGAGCTCGTTGTTGTCGCCCAGCGCGCGGGTGTGCGGGAAGACGCCGTCCTCCAGGCCGGTGAGGAAGACGACCGGGAACTCCAGCCCCTTGGCCGTGTGCAGCGTCATCAGCGTGACCACACCCTGGTGGTCGGGGTCGTCGTCGGGCAGCTGATCGGCGTCGGCGACCAGCGCGACCTGCTCCAGGAAACCGGCCAGCGTGGCGACGGGGGCCTCGTCCTCGTCGGCCTGGGCCTCGACGCGTTCGGTGTACTCGCGGGCGACGCTGACCAGTTCCTGCAGGTTCTCGACCCGGCCCTGATCCTGGGGGTCGAGGCTTTCCTCCAGCTCGGAGAGCAGGCCCGAACGCTGCAGGGCCAGCTCGAGCACCTCTTCGGGAGGGGCGCCCTGGGCCAGCTCGCGCAGGTCGTCGAGCAACTGCACGAAATCGGCGATGCTGTTGGCCGACCGGGCGGCGATGCCGGGCGCGTCCTTGGCGTGGCGCAGCGCCTGGCCGAACGAGATGCGGTCGCGCGCCGAGAGCGCCTCGATGCAGGCCTCGGCCCTGTCGCCGATGCCGCGCTTGGGGGTGTTGAGCACGCGGCGGATACTCACCGTGTCGTCGTCGTTGACCACGGCTCGCAGGTAGGCCAGCGCGTCGCGCACCTCTTTGCGCTCGTAGAACCGGACACCGCCGACAACCTTGTACGGAAGGCCGACGCGGATGAACACTTCTTCGAAGACACGCGACTGCGCGTTGGTGCGATAGAAGACGGCCACGTCACCCGGGCGGATGCCCTCGCGGTCGCTCAGCCTGTCGATCTCGCGGGCGACCCAGTCGGCCTCGGCGTGCTCGGTGTCGGCGACATAACCCACGATCTGCTCGCCGGCGCCCTGATCGCTCCAGAGGCGCTTGGGCTTGCGCGAGGTGTTGCGGTCGATCACCGCGTTGGCCGCCGACAGGATCGTCTGGGTGGAGCGGTAGTTCTGCTCGAGCAGGATCGTGCGGGCGTCGGGATAGTCGCGCTCGAACTCCAGGATGTTGCGGATCGTGGCGCCGCGGAACGCGTAGATCGACTGGTCGGCGTCGCCCACCACGCACAGCTCGGCCGGGGGGACCTCGCCGCCCTTCTCGCCCACCAGTTCCTTGACCAGCATGTACTGCGCGTGGTTGGTGTCCTGGTATTCGTCGACCATGACGTGGCGGAAACGGCGACGATAGGTCTCGGCGACGTGGGGATGCGACTGGAAGAGGTGGACCGTGGTCATGATGATGTCGTCGAAATCGAGCGCGTGCGCTTCCCGGAGGCGGCGCTGATAGAGCTCGTACGCCTCGGCGACCGCACGCTCCTGCGGGCCCTTGGCCTTTTCCTTGAACTCCTCGGGCTCGACCAGCTCGTTCTTCAGGTTCGACACCTGGGCCGCCAGGCCGCGCGCGGAGTACCGCTTCGGGTCGAGGTCGAGCTCGCGGATCACCAGCGTCATGAGGCGGCGCGAGTCGTCGGCGTCGTAGATCGAGAAGGTGCTCTTGAGGCCGGCGTGCTCGTGTTCGGCCCGCAGGATCCGCACGCACGCCGAGTGGAACGTCGAGACCCACATGAGCCGGGCCCGCGGGCCGACGAGCTGGGCGACGCGCTCCTTCATCTCACCGGCGGCCTTGTTGGTGAAGGTGATCGCGATGATCTGGCCGGGGTGCACGTCGCGTTCGGCCAGCAGGTAGGCGATGCGATGGGTGAGCACACGGGTCTTGCCCGAACCGGCGCCGGCCACGATCAGCAGCGGCGAACCCGCATGGGTGACCGCGTCACGCTGCGGGCCGTTGAGGCCGGTGAGCAGCGATTCCGGATCGATCCGGGGCTGGGGGCGCCGGGGCTGCGCCGCCTCGGCCGGAGGGCGCGTGGCGGGCACGGCGAACAGGGCGCCGTCGGGGGTCTCAGAAGAAGGTCGCATCGCGGGGTGAAGTCTATGCCGACCCCCCGACAAGAATTCCGCCCCTTGCTGACCGCACGGCGGTAGCGCTCACGAGCGTCGATCCACCAGTCTGTCGTAGTTGACATCACACCGCTGATCGGGAGACCGAACAACATGGACCGTCCCCGCTTCCGCCGCCGGGCGGCGCTGCGTCACCTCGCCGCGCCCGCCCTGGCGCTGGCCATCATCGCCGGGTTGCCCCTGGGCAATTCCGCCGCCGCGGCCCCGCCGCCCGAGTTCGCGCCCGTCAGCGTCAGCTACGGGCTGCCCAAGGGCGCGACCGCCAAGGGCCAGTTCCTCAGCTACAACGACTTCCACGGCGCCATCGACCCGCCGGCAGGCAGCGGCGCGGTCGTCAACGCGTCCGGCACGTCGACCCCCGCGGGCGGCGTCGAATACCTCGCGACCTATCTGAAGAAGCTGCGCGCCCAGGCCAAGACCGAGAGCCGGACGACGCTGACCGTCGGCGCCGGCGACCTCATCGGCGCGACCCCGCTGGTCAGCGCCGCCTTCCACGACGAGCCGACGATCGAGCTGATGAACCAGGTCGGCCTGCAGATCAGCTCGGTCGGCAACCACGAGTTCGACGAAGGCGTCATCGAGCTGCTGCGCATGCAGCGCGGCGGATGCCACCCGGTCGACGGCTGCCAGGACGGCGACGGCTTCGGCGGCGCCAAGTTCACCTATCTGGCGGCGAACACCATCGACAACCGCACCAAGCTGCCGATCCTCCCGCCGATCGACATCCGGCTGGTCAACGGCGTGCCGGTCGGCTTCGTCGGCATGACGCTGGAGGGCACGGCGGGCATCGTCAACCCGGCCGGCATCAAGAACGTGCACTTCACCGACGAGATCACCACGGCCAACAAGTGGAGCAAGGTCCTCAGCGGGCTGGGCGTCAAGGCACAGGTGCTGCTCATCCACGAGGGCGGAACGCAGGCCACGGCCACGCCGACGCCGGGTGTCTCCGACTGCGCCGGCTTCACCGGGCCCATCGTGCCGATCGTGGCCGGGCTCAACCCCGAGTTCGGGGTGGTCGTCTCGGGGCACACGCACAGGTTCTACACGTGCAAGCTGCCCAACAAGAAGGGCACCTCGGTGGTCACCAGCGCCGGCACCAACGGCCAGCTGATCACCGACATCGACTGGGCGGTCGACAAGCGTACGGGTCGCTTCTCGGAGATCACCGCGAAGAACGTGGTCGTCGAGAACGGCGTGCCCGACGGCAACGGCGGCTGGAAGAGGGATGCGAACGGCGTCTACCTCAAGAACCCGGAAACCGTCGACGCGGGCGCCAAAAAGATCGCCGACAAATACCGTACGGCCGTCGCGCCGATCGCCAATCGCGTGGTGGGCCGCATCGCGGCTGACATCACCCGTACGGCGACCCCGGCCGGGGAAAGTCCGCTCGGCGACGTGATCGCGGACGCCCAATTGGCCCGTACGACCGGGGACGGCGCACAAATCGCGCTGATGAACCCGGGCGGCATCCGGGCCGACTTCGACGCCGAGGCCTCCGCCGGTGGGGAAGCGAACGGCGAGGTCACGTACGGGGAAGCCTTCACCGTGCAGCCGTTCAACAACCTCGTGGTCACCCAGACCTTCACCGGCACGCAGCTCAAGGCCGTGCTGGAACAGCAGTTCGCCGGGCACGAGGGGCAGACCACCACCAAGATCCTGCAGGTGTCGAACGGCTTCACCTACACGTGGAGCGCCTCGGCCCCGCTCGGCTCGAAGGTCTCGAACCTGGCGCTGAACGGGACGCCGATCGACCCCGCCGCCTCGTACAAGGTGACGACGAACGACTTCCTGGCCAACGGCGGCGACGGCTTCACGACGCTCACGGCGGGCACGGGACGGACCACCGCGCCAGGCTTCGACGTCGACGCGCTCGTGGCGTACCTGGGCGCGGGTGAACCGGTCGCACCCGGGCCGGCCAACCGCATCACCACGGTTTCGTGACGTCGATGTCGTCCCACGGATCGGGCGGTTTTCTTGCGGAGCCGCTCGTGACGGGGGCATACTCGGCCTCGTGATCCAGCAGACGCGATTTTTCTATGGCACCGGGAGTCCGGCTGCCGTAGGCGTCTGAACGTCAGACCTACATCGAGCCCCGGGCTTCCCAGCCCGGGGCTCGATGCTGCCCGGGCCGGGCCGACCGGGGCGCAAGCACCCGAGGAGCACGACATGACCGCCGACGTGATGGACCAGAACACCGGCGCTGGCGAGCCGCTGGCCGCCGACGAGATCCGCGCCATGCGCGAGCGGATCGACGAGATCGACCAGGCGATCATCGACCTGTGGCTGGAACGCGCCCGCCTGTCGCAAACCGTGGGCAAGACCCGCATGGCCAGCGGCGGCACCCGCTTGGTGCTGTCCCGCGAGCGCGAGATCGTCGAACGCTTCCGTCAGGCCCTGGGCGCCGACGGAGCCCAGGTCGCCCTGATGATCCTGCGCGCGGGCCGCGGCCCGCTCTAGGCGAACAACTCCTCGGGGAAAGGCACACCGAGGATCTCGAACTCCTGCCGCAGCCGGCGATCCCGACTCGGCACGGCGGGCCCGAGCCCGCGGGTTGACATAGAGGTCGGCAGTGGACGGTAGCGTCACGCCGTCGGGCAGGTCGCCGAGCGAGAGGAGGTCGAAACGGCTGAGGCCCGCGCGGCGCTCACGCAACGACCGCAGGGCCGACTGTCCCCATGCGACCAACTCGTTGCGGGCCGCGAGCAGGTCGACCGAGCTCAAAGTCTGGCAGGTCAGAACCGGCGCATGACGTCCCGGACTTCGGCGTAGTGGCAGGCGCTCGGGTGGGGTGAGCGCTGGCGGATCTCCAGCAGCGGCTCGTGTTCGGCGCAGCCGGGCTGGGCCTTCCAGCAGCGTGTGCGGAATCGGCAGCCGGACGGCGGGTCGGCCGGGGAGGGCACGTCGCCGGTGAGCATGATGTGGTCGCGGCGGCCGCGCAGGCGGGGATCGGGCACCGGGACGGCCGAGAGCAGCGCCTGCGTGTACGGGTGGGTCGGCTGGTCGTAGATCGCCACGTGGTTGCCGATCTCGACGACCTTGCCGAGGTACATGACGGCGACCCGGTCGGAGATGTGGCGTACCACCGACAGGTCGTGCGCGATGAAGATGTAGGACAGGCCGAGTTGCCGCTGCAGGCCCTCGAGCAGGTTGATCACCTGGGCCTGGATCGACACGTCGAGGGCCGAGACGGGCTCGTCGCACACGATGATCTCGGGGCGCAGGGCGAGCGCGCGGGCGATGCCGATGCGCTGGCGCTGGCCGCCGGAGAACTGGTGCGGGTAGCGGTTGATGTGGTCGGGGTTGAGGCCGACGAGGTCGAGCAGTTCCTGGACGGCGCGCTGCTTGCCGGTGTGCGGCACCGCGTCGGGGTGGATGTCGTACGGCTCGCCGATGATGTCCCCGACGGTCATCCGCGGGTTGAGCGACGTGTACGGGTCCTGCATCACCATCTGGATGTTGCGCCGGGCCCGCCGCAAGCTGCCGCCGCGGAGCGTGGCCAGGTTGTCGCCGCGCACCCGGATCTCGCCGCTGGTCGGCCGTTCCAGCCCCACCAGCAGTTTGGCCAGCGTCGATTTCCCGCAACCGGACTCCCCGACGACGCCCAGGGTCTCACCGCGGCGCAGGCTCAGATCGACCCCGTCGACCGCCCGCACCGCGCCGGTCCGGCTCTTGAAGTGTTTGATCAGTCCCCGGGTCTCCAGCACAACATCAGACACCGAGGACCTCCCGTACGAAGTGACAGCTCGCGATCCGCTGCGGCGCGATCTGATACGCGGGTGGCGGTTCCAGCCGGCAGATCTCCCGCGCGTACGCGCATCGCGGGTGGAAGGCACAGCCCCGCGGGATGTCCGTGAGCGCCGGTGGCAGGCCGCTGATCACGTTGAGCGCCCGCCCCTTGTGGTCGAGCCGCGGGATCGATTCGAGCAGGGCCTTCGTGTACGCGTGGGCCGGCCGGGCGTAGATGTCGTAGACCGGCGCCTCCTCGACGACCTTCCCGGCGTACATGATCGCGATCCGGTCGGCGACGTCGGCCACCACGCCCATGTCGTGCGTGATCAGCATCAGGCCCATGTTGCGCTGGCGCTGCAGCTCGGCCAGCAGGCTCATGATCTGGGCCTGCACCGTCACGTCGAGGGCCGTGGTGGGCTCGTCGGCGATCAGCACCTCGGGGTCGAGGGCGAGCGCCATCGCGATCATGACGCGTTGCCGCATGCCGCCGGAGAACTGGTGCGGGTAGTCGCCGACGCGGCGCCGGGCGTCCGGGATGCGTACCTGGTCGAGCAGGTCGACGGCCCGGCGCTTGGCCTCGCCGCGGGACGTGCCGCGATGCACCCGGAACAGCTCGGCCAGCTGGAACCCGACCGTGTAGACCGGGTTCAGCGCGCTCAGGGCGTCCTGGAAGATCATCGCGATGCGGTTGGCGCGCACCTTGCGCCGGTCGCTCTCGGGCAGCCGCAGCAGGTCGACGCCGCGATAGAGCACCTGCCCGCCGGTCACGTGCGCGGGCGGGGTGTCCAGGATGCCCATGATCGCTTGGGCGGTCACCGACTTCCCGCAGCCGGACTCGCCCAGCACGGCAAGCGTCTCGCCCGGGTGCAACCGCAGGTTGACGCCGTTGACCGCGCGGGCGACGCCGTCCCGGGTGCGGAACTCGACCTGCAGGTCGCGCACGTCGAGCAGCGGGGCATACGGGTCGACGCCGGGGACAGCGTCCATCCGTGCCGTGATGTCGGTCATCGGCGTCTCACCGCAGCCTCGGGTCGAAGGCGTCGCGGATGGCGTCGCCGAGCATGATGAAGGCGAGCACGGTGGCCGCCAGGAACAGCGAGGGCCACACCAGGGGGGCCGCCGCCGTACGGGCGTACGGGCCGTTCTCGGCGATCGCGAGGCCCCAGCTCACGGCGTCGCCCTTGAGGCCGACGCCGAGGTAGGACAGGGTGGCCTCGCCGGCGATGTTGACGCCGAGCAGGATGGTCAGCACGACGACGAACGGGCTGATCGCGTTGGGCAGGATGTGCCGGAGCATCAGTCGCCCGGGGCCGGCGCCGAGCATCCGCGCGGCGGCCACGTAGTCCTGGTTCTTCGCGGTCAGCACGGCCGAACGCAGGACGCGGGCGGCCGTCGTCCAGCCCAGCACCCCGAGCGTGATGGTCACCGCGAGCACGCCGTTGCTCTCCGGGTCGGCCGACAGCCTCTTGGCCAGCACGATCGCGCCGAGCAGGAACGGGATGCCGAGCACGACGTCGATGAAGCGGGACAGCAGCGCGTCGAGCCAGCCGCCGAAGTAGCCGGCGGCGAGCCCGACGACCAGCGCGATCACGCCGGCGATCAGGGTGGCGCCGACCGCGACCAGGACGGAGTCACGGGCGCCGTACACGGTCTTGGCGTAGACGTCGCAGCCCTGGAAGTCGAACCCGAAGATGGCGCCGCCGTCGGCCCCGGCGTTCTTGCGGGCGAGCAGGCAGTCGCGCGGGTCGGCCGAAGTGAACAGCGACGGCCAGGCCGCCATCGCGAGCACCACCACGACCAGCGCGGCGGCAGCCCAAAAGATCTTGCTCGTACGCAGGTCGAGCCAGGCGTCGGCGGCCAGGCTGCGCGGCCGGTCGGAGCGGCCGGCCCGGTGCGGGCGGTCGGGTGACTGTCCCGGCGCTTCAGCCGTGGTCACCGCGTTGAGGTCACTCATAGCGGATCCTGGGGTCGAGGGCGGCGTAGAGCAGGTCGACGATCAGGTTGATCACCAGGAAGACGATCACCAGAACGCTGACGAAGCCGATCACCAGCGGGCCGTCCTCACTCCGGATGGCGCGGAACAGGTTGAAGCCGACGCCGGGGATGTTGAACACGCCCTCGGTCACGATCGCGCCGGACATCAGCACGCCGATGTCAACGCCGATCAGGGTGATCACCGGGATCATCGAGTTGCGCAGCACGTGCACGCCGATCACCCGCTTGGGGGCGAGGCCCTTCGCCCGGGCCGTACGCACGTAGTCGGCCCGCAGGTTCTCGGCCACCGACGAACGGGTCACCCGCAGCTCGGTCGCGACCACCAGGCTGCCCAGCACCAGGGCCGGCAGCAGCAGCTCGTACAGGCCGGCGTCGCGTCCGGAGGTCACCGGGAACCAGCCGAGCTGGATGCCGAGGACGAGCTGGGCCATCGGGGCGAGGACCACGATCGGCAGGGCCAGCACGACCAGGGTCAGCACCAGGGTGACGGTGTCGAACGCGCCGCCGCGCCTGATGCCGGAGAGCACACCGGCCCCGACGGCGATCACGGCCGCGATGACGATCGAGAGCAGCGCCAGCTTGATGGTGACGGGCCAGGCCTGCGCCAGCATGTCGCCGATCGGGCGGCCGGTCATCGACTCGCCGAGGTCGCCGGTGAGCAGGCCTTTCAGGTAATGCCAGTACTGCGTGAAGAAACCGTCGCCGAGGTGGAAACGGGCCTCGAGCGTGGCGCGCTGGATGTCGGAGATGGGACGGTCACCGACCAGCACCTGATAGGGATCGTCGACGTAGGCGAACAGCAGGGCGTAGACGACGAACGTCGCTCCGAAGAAGGTGATGACCATCTGGAGCAGACGCCGCACGATGTAGCGGAACATGTGGTGAAGCCTTTTGGGCGAGGGGCACGAGGACGGGCACGAAGCGGTGGCGCCACGGTTTCACCTTCAACCGTGGCGCCACCAGTGTTCGAGTGGTCAGAAATCTAGGACGCGATGTCGACGGAATAGATGTCGACCTTCGAGTAGAGGTCCATCGTCACGTCGGTGACCCGCTCCGACCAGCCGAAGACGTTCTGCCCGAACCGCAGCGGCAGCACCGGCATGTCCCGTACGAGCTGGTTCTCGGCCTCGTTCCAGAGCTGTTCGGCCTGCTTGGTGTTGTTCGCGACCGAGCCCTGACGCACCAGGCTGTCGAACGTGCTGTTCTTGTAGCCGTAGTAGTTCGACGAGCCGTCGCTGGTGTAGAGCGGGCCGAGGTAGTTCTCCATCAGCGGGTAGTCCATCGACCAGCCCAGCCGGATCAGGCCGATGTCCTCGCCCGCCGACGCCTTGGCGATCACGTCACGCAGCTTGGGCAGGCCCGAGCCGGTGCAGTTGATCGCGAGGGACGCCTTGATCTGGTTGCACATCGCGTCGATCCAGGCCTTGTGCCCGCCGTCCACGTTGTACGTGATCTTGATGTCGCGGGGCCCGTTGGCCGCGGTGTAGAGCTGCTTGGCCCGGGTCGGGTTGTACTCGCACCACTGGCCGCAGCTGTTGGACCGGGCGCCCTCGACGGCCGGCGACACGAACGAGGTGGCCGGTTTCTCGGACCCCAGGAAGATCTGGTCGGTCATCTCCTCGCGGTTGATCGCCATGGAGATCGCGCGCCGGACGTTCACGTTCTTGTACTTGTCGAGGTACATCGGGAAGCCGACGAAGGAGAACGACGAGCTGTCGGAACGGCCGAGACGGTCGCCGAGGTCGCCGGAGGCCGACGCCAGGTTCTCGATCGGGATCGTCGTCTGAATGTCGAGGTTACCCGCGATCAGGTCGGCGTACTGGGCGCCGAGCTCCTGATAGATCTTCCAAGTGATGCCGTTGACCTTGGGGATCGTGCCCTTGAAGTCGGCGACCTTCTCTACGACGATCTTGTCGTCGTGCTGCCAGGTGCCCTTCATCTTGAACGGGCCGTTGCCGATCGGTGCCTCGCCGAAGTCCTTGTTGAGCACGCCGTCGCTGGAGAAGGCTGCCTTGGGCAGCGGGTAGAAGGCGTCGTAGCCCATCACGGCCATCCAGCCCGCGAACGGCTCCGACAGCGTCACGGTGAAGGTCAGGTTGTTGACCTTCTTGAGCCCGCGCAGCTTGTCGGCCTGGGGTTGGGGCGCCTTTTCGGGGCCGTCGCCGTCGGGGTCCTCCGACTGCAGCTCGGCGAAGCCGTCGATGCGGCTGTAGAAGTAGGAGGCGGCCTGCCCGTTCGGGCCGTACGCACCGTAGTTCCAGGCGTCGATGTAGTTGTCCGCGGTGACCGGCTCACCGTTGCTGAAGGTGAAACCCGGTTTGAGGCGTACGGTCCAGACCTTGTTCGACTTGTCGTGCGTGATCGACTGGGCGGCGACCATGTACGGCTTGTTGGTCGGGTCGAACCGGACAAGCGGGTAGAACAGCGACGCCAGCACCTGAGAGGCGTTCACCTGGACCGCGTTCGACGGGATCAGACTCGGAGGCTCGCCGATACCGATGCTGATGCTGTTGGGCAGGACCTCGGTGTCATCCGAGCTGCTGCCACTGCAACCGGCCGCCAGCAAGGCGATGACAGCCGTTATGGCCACCATCTTCCACGGGCTTTTCCCAGGCATGTGGGGGGTGCCTCCTTCAGGGCGCTCACGGGGGTCGTGTGAGACGCCAGCAACTGTGACACAGAGCCAACGACAGCCCGAGCCCCGTTATCAAGCCGATACTCGCCGGTAAGCGGTTGGACGCTTTTTCCTCGGCGTGTTTTATGGCCCTGAGCAGCAACGATGTCGGTGAGTGCAGGAGTCGCGACCCACCGCAGCGTTGGGATTAGGGCCGATCAGACGAGGCGTCGATCAGCCGCCCATCGTGACAATTCGTAACGGTTGCTCATCTGCAGTTTGCGCAGGACGTTGGAGACGTGGGTCTCCACGGTCTTGATCGAGATGAACAGTTCCTTCGCGATTTCCTTGTACGCGTAACCGCGCGCGAGCAGGCGCAACACCTCGCGCTCGCGATTGGTGAGCTGGTCGAGCTCGGGGTCGGCCACCGGCACGTCGGGGCGGGAGGCGAACGCGTCGAGCACGAAGCCGGCAAGCCGGGGGCTGAACACCGCATCGCCGTCGGCCACCCGGCGGATCGCCGCGGCCAGCTCGTCGGGCGAGATGGTCTTGGTCACGTAGCCCCGGGCGCCCGCCCGGATCAGGCCGATGACGTCCTCGGCGGCGTCGGAGACCGAGAGCGCCAGGAACTTCACGTGCGGGTGGCTGCGGCGCATCGCGTCGAGCACCGCACGGCCGCCGCCGTCGGGCATGTGCACGTCGAGGAGCACGACGTCCGGCTCGATGGCGGCGATCTTGCTGACCGCCTCGGCCACCGAGCTCGCCTCGCCCACGACCTCGACATGGGCCCCCAGCTCGGCGCGGACGCCGGCCCGGAACATCGCGTGGTCGTCGACCAGGAAGACGGTGAGCCGCCGCTCGGTCTCGGTGCCCTGTGGCTCGGTCATCGTGCTGCCTCCTTAGCGGCCGACACGCTCTCCCGGGACGCGGGGAGGGTCAGCCGTACCTCCGTGCCGTCGCCGGGAGCGCTGCGGATCTCCGCCTTGCCTCCGTGACGCTGCATACGCCCGATGATGGAGCCTCGCACGCCGTGCCGGGACTCCTTCACACCGGCCATCTCGAAACCGGCGCCGCGGTCACGCACGAACACGCTCAGCTCGCTCTCCTCGACCTCGGCGTAGAGCGAAACGGTCGACACCCCGGCGTGACGGGCCGCGTTGACCAGCGCCTCACGGGCTGCCGCGACCAGGGCCGCCACCCGCTCGTCGCACTCGGTGTCGCCCACCACGACCGTCTCGACACTGATCGCGTACGTGTCCTCGACCTCGGCCGCCGCCTGCTCGAGGGCCGCGGCGAAACGCTCGGTCGGCGAGGCGGCCGGCTTGTAGAGCCAGTTGCGCAGGCTGCGCTCCTGGCCCCGGGCGAGCCGCTGCACCTCTTTGATGTCGGCCGAGTTGCGCTGGATCAGGGCGAGCGTGTGCAGCACCTGGTCGTGGATCATGGCGGCAAGCTCGGCGCGTTCCTGCTCGCGGATGCGGCCCTCACGCTCGGCCCGCAGCTGGTTGAACATGCGCCACAGCAGCGGCGCGGCCACCACCCCGACACCGAGCAGGCCGACCAGCGCGAAGATCACCCCGTTGATCACGGCGGTCAGGCTGCCGGCCGGGGCGTAGACGGCGACGACGCCGATGATGCCGGTGGCGACCAGCACCCCGCCGCCGATGAAGCGGAACAGGAAGAAGCGGCGGTCGCTCTCGGCCACCACGGCGGCCAGCCAGGGCTGCTGTGGCACGGCGCCGCCGAGGTGACGGCGCGTGGGGTCGGACTGATGCCAGATGATGCCGGCGCCGACCGCGACCACCGCGATGAGCCAGCCGACCGTTCCGGCGACGCTGTCCTGGAAGACCAGCGACTGCAGCAGCACGACACCCAGGCCGATGGCGCCGAACGGCAACAGCATGGCCAGGTCGCGGCGCTGGGGCGGGTCGGCCGTGACGACCTGCTGCGGGAGCACGGCCCAGAAGGCGGCGTACAGGAGCAGGCCGAGGCCGTTGAAGCCGAGCAGCACCACCAGCGCGATGCGCACGACCAGCACGGGAACGCCCAGGTGCTGTGCCAGGCCGGAGGCGACGCCCGCGACGATGCGGTGGTCGCGCGGCCGGTACAGCCGGCGTGGCGGCGGGTTGACGGCGGTGGTGATGGCTCCTCCTCGGTTGTGTCCCCCCGATCGTCACACGTTCGGGCGGCTCGGACCACGGGGAACAACCCCCGGTATCCGGGTGCCAGGATCTCAGGGTGGTCTCAGGGTCGCCGCCCGAGGCGGTTCGGGTGTCCGCACGACGAGGATCGGTGTCATGAACGACGAAGCTGCCGAGTCGCGGGGCCCGTCCCGTCCTTCGCAGGACGTGCCGGCGTCCGCCGCCGACGCACCCACCCCGCCGGCGACTTCAACGCCGGCTCCAGACGAGACCCAGGCCACCCCGGAGGCCCCGGCCACCGCGGAAATGCCGGCGCCGGTGGAGACGCCGGCCACCGTGGAAATGCCGGCCACGGAAACGGCGCCGGCCACCGTGGAAATGTCGGACAGGGAAACGGCGCAGGCTGCGGAAACGGCGCAGGCTGCGGAAACGGCGGCCTCGGCCGGGACGGCGGCCGGCTCCGACGAGCCGCCCACGGCCGACCTGCGCACCGAGGCCGTGCCGGACGACCCCCAGCCCGAGACCGGCCCGAGGGCACAGCCCGGCGCCGGTGATCCGCCGCCGTGGTTCCCGCCGGCCGGCGACCCCCACGCGGGTCCCTTCTTCTCCCGCGACGCCTTCTCCCGCGAAAAGCTGGTGCGCCCCCGCCAGGGCCGCTACGTCGCCGGCGTCTGCGGCGCCCTGGCCCGGGCCACCAACACCGACCCGGTCCTGTGGCGGGTGCTGCTGGCCGTGCTGGGCCTGCTCAGCGGGGTCGGCGTGCTGCTCTACCTGATCGGCTGGCTGGTCATGCCGGCCGAGGGCGACACCGCCTCGCCGATCGAGTCGCTGCTCGGCAAGGGTCGCGCCGGGATGGCGCCGGCCTCGGTGGTGCTGCTCGGCGGCGCGGCCGTGCTCACCTTCGCCTTCATCGTGCAGGACGGGGTGCGCGCGAGCCTGCTGGCCTGCGCGGTCATCGTCGGCGCGATCCTGCTGATCAAGCGCACCGGGACACCGCAGCAAGGGGGGCCGGCCGGCACGTTTCCGGGCGCCGGGCAGCCCCCGACCGCCCCGCCCGCGACCCCGCCCGGCCCGTTCGAGCCGACCGCGTTCGACAAGACAGCCCAGTTCGGGGCGGTTCCCCCTCCGCCCGGTCCGGCGCCCGCGACCGCACCGCCCACGCAGCCGGTAGGCACGCCCTCGGCGCCCCCGCCGCCCCCGCCGTACGCGCCGCCCACCAGCGGTTACCGGCCTCCGTTCGCGCCGCACGGCCCGTACGCCCGGCCCACGCCGGTCACATACCCGCCGGCGCCCCCGGCCCCGCCCGTCCCGCCGCTGCGGGTCAAGCCGCCGAAGCCGCCGCGCGAACGTTCCAAGCTGGGGCGGCTCACGTTCTTCGCCGCGCTCATGGTGATCGGCGTGATCGCCGCGATCGACACGGCCGGCGCGAGTGTCGCCGTCTCGGTGTACTTCGCGGGCGCCCTGATCACCGTGGCGCTCGGCTTGATCGTCGGCGCCTGGCTGGGCCGGGCCCGCGGGCTGATCGCGCTGGGCATCCTGCTCTCGATCGGCCTGATGATCTCGACCGGCGCCGAGCGCTGGGGCGGTGAGGTCGGCAACAGCGTCTACCGTCCGGTGTCCCCGGCCGCCGTGGCCGACCGGTACGACTTCACCGCCGGCAGCGCCACGCTCGACCTCCGTCAGGTGAACTTCACCGGGCAGGAGCAGAACGTGGTCGTCACCATGAAGTTCGGGCAGATCCGCGTGCTGCTGCCCGAGAACGTCGACACCACGGCGCTGATGCAGGTCAAGAACGGCCGGGCCGTGATCTTCGGCAAGGAGTTCCAGGACGGCGAGATCAACGGCGAGAGCCTGACCGACCTCGGGCGCGACGGCGCCGGCGGTGGCACCCTGAAGCTGGACCTGCAGATGGACACGGGCAACGTGGAGGTCATCCGATGAAGCCGCATCGCATGGACGGCGTCTCGCTCAGCTTCGGCGTCCTGTTCCTGCTGGTCGCCGCATGGTGGGCGGTGTCACAGGTGATCACCGTCCACCTGCCCGCGGTGGGCTGGCTGGTCGCCGGGGGCCTGATCGTCTTCGGGGTGATCGGGCTGCTGGGCGCCCTGCGTTCGGCCCGCACCCCGGCCGAGCCGGTCTCGGTCCCGGCGACCGTCGAGCGTCCGGCCGAGCCGGAGCTGCCCGGCGACCTGACCCCCGAGATGCACGCCTCGATCGTTCAGGAGCTGATGGACAACTCGGTGGACCGGATCACCAAGGAGCATCCGAACCTGGCATCGGAGCAGCCCCGCAAGGATTGACCGGGGCGGCGCAATAAACTCGTCGTCATGACTCCGTTCCCCGCCGTGTCCCAAGCACCGATCGTCGGAGTCGGCGCCACGGCCGCCCGCGCCCTCACCGCCGAGTTCGCCCGCCACAACGCGGCCACCACCGCGATCGTGGCGGGCGCCGACCATTCCTCGCCCGTGGTGGCGAGCGCGGTCGAGGCCCTGCTGCCCGGCGACCGGCTCACCCTGGTCGCCGGCGAGCGCAGCACGGCCGATCTGCTGCGTGATCACATCTCCGGGCTGGGCAGCTGGATCGCCGACCGGGTGCAGGTGGTCGAGACGCTCGACGAGGCCGGCCAGGCCGACGTGGTGATCGTCGGCGAGCCGCTCACCGGCACCGCCTCCGACGTGCGTGACCTGCTCGATCGGATGGGCAAGCACCTCACCGACGGCGGCGTGGTCACGCTGGCCGTCCCGGCCACCCCGGGTCGCACCGGCGGGGCCGCGGCCGAGATGTTCCGGCAGAGCGCGCTCTTCGGCGTCGGCTCCGACCTGGTGGTTCGCAACCAGCCGCCGCTGCGCGTGCACAAGCTGCGGTTCACCGCGGCCGATGTACGGGTTGCGGCCACGCTGGCCCCGGCCTATCGCCCGTCCAGCGTGCCGTTGACGCGGACCATGCACATCGACTCCAACGGCGTGGCCGCCGCCGGCATCGCGCTGGGCCTGGCCGCCGCGGCCCGCATCGCCCGGCCCAAGTCGAAGCTCTGGCTGCTGCCCGCGCTGGCCGCGGCCCCGGTCGCCGCGTTCTTCCGCGACCCCGAGCGGGACCTGCCGGACGACCCGCGGGCCGTGGTGGCGGCGGCCGACGGGCGGGTGCTGTCGATCGAGCGGATGACCGACGAGCGGTTCGGCCCGGGCGAGTTCCTGCGCATCGCCGTGTTCCTGTCGGTGCTCGACGTGCACGTCAACCGGGTGCCGGTGGCCGGGCGCGTCACCGACTACTTCGTCGAGGACGGCGGCTACGCGAACGCGATGACCGCCGCCGCCGAACACAACGTCGCCGCGTACACGGTCCTCGACACCGACCACGGCACGGTGGCAGTCGCCCAGCGCACGGGGTTGATCGCCCGCCGCATCGTCCAGCGGGTCCCGGTCGGCACCCTGGTGGCCCGCGGCGAACGCATGGGCCTGATCCGCTTCGGCTCCCGCACCGACGTCTACCTCCCCGCCGACAAGGCGGACCCCCAGGTCAGCGTCAACGAAAAGGTAGTAGGCGGCTCCTCGGTAATCGCCCGCTGGCGCTGACCGACGTCGAACGGCCGCCCCTTCGGGGACGGCCGTTCGACAGGCAGAACTAGACGCGCTTGGCGCGGGCCCACATGATCGGGCCGCTCACCAGGTAGACCGCGACCAGCATGACGAAGGTCAGCCGGGCGTCGACCAGGGCGCCGACCACCGGGAGCAGCCAGAACCAGGCCGGCAGCTTGACCAGGCGAGCGAGTTTCGCGTACGGGAAGCTTGAGACCATCGCGAACGCCAGCAGCGCCACCCCGCCCAGGATGACCACGCCGGGCAGCGGCAGGTCGATCAGCACGGTGAGCGCGAGCACGGCCGCGACCAGTGTCGTCGGCACGCCGCTGAAGAACCGGCCGTCCTTGGGCGAGACGTTGAAGCGGGCCAGGCGGATCGCGGCACAGCCGGCGACCAGCATGCACGCCACCGCGGCGGCCGGGGTCGGCACGGTGTGGGCCAGCGAGGCGTAGACCACCACGGGCGCGGCCAGGCCGAACGAGCACATGTCGGCCAGCGAGTCCATCTGGGCGCCGAACGGGCTGGACACGCCCAGTTTGCGGGCGAGAGCGCCGTCGAGACCGTCGAAGGCCACGCAGGCGACCAGGAAGGCGGCGGCGAGGCGAACCTCGTCGTGCATCGCCAGCACGATGGCCAGCATGCCCAGGGCCAGGCTGGCCAGGGTGCACGCGTTGACGACGGCGAAGCGGAACCGGCGGGCCGCGGTGTGCTCGCCGGGAAGAAGCGAGGAGCTCTCGGCGGCCGGCTCGGCGGGCGCCGGGATGGCCAGGTGGGGAGCGACGGGAACGAGGGACCGGCCTGGGTCGACTCCGGTGTAGATGACCTCGGCACGGGTCGCGGTGGCGGCGCGGCCGGAGTTCCGGCCACCCACCCGCACCATCAGGGCCTGCCGCGCGATGGTTCCGCTGCGGCGCAGACGACCTGCCCAACGACGACCAGCGGGACGGGGGCTGTCCGTCGTCCGACGCCGGCGCCAAGGGGTTCTCGGCACGTGCTTCCTCCATGGGATCGGTGGGCCACCGACTGTCGCGGTGGGTTGTGGCCCGGTAGCCCGCCGCACATGCGGAGCCGGGAAAATTGCGGCTTACACCTTCGCATACCCGAACGATGTTGGCGAGCAGTCAATTCCGACGGCCCACCCCGCGGGACAGGCCACCTGATCACCTCTCCCCGGCCCGATTTTACCTCGCCTGTTCCGCACCGACGCGAGCTACGGCGTCGGCGGCCAGCTCCGTGAGACGCAGCCGCCTCGCCTCGGCCGGCGTGAACCAGCGCGCCTCCGCGGTCGATCCGCCCGCCTCCTCGGTCACCACAGGTACCGTCGGCAGGTCCACCTGGACCCTGAACAGCACCCGGATGACGTGCCAGTCGATCGGCACCCCTTCCGGCCCCAGAGCTGCGGGATCGTGCCGATGGGAGATGCCCAGCAGGCCGGTCGCGCGGCCACGCTGAGCGGTTTCCTCGAACAGTTCGCGGGTCAGCGCCGCCTCGGGTGTCTCGCCGTGGTCGGTGCCGCCGCCGGGCAGATGCCAGCGGCCGGCGCCGGGGTATCCCTCGGCGATCCGGGTGAGCAAGATCCGCCCGTTCGGGTCCGTCGCCACCCCGTACGCGCCGAAACGCTGCACCCGCGACGGACGTGACAGTTCCTCGTCTTCGTCCGGTTTGTCGGAGACGGCCGCGGAGCCGCCCAGCATGGCCGATGTGAACGACATCAGCGGAAGCTCGGCGATACGGGCGGAAGTCACCCATTCGACCGACTCGGTAGTGCCGCCGACCTCGGGCCGCAGGGCTCCTCCGGTCACCGAGACGTCGTAGACGATGCGATCCGTGTGCTCGAGGTCGCCACCGGGTAGCCGGAAGACGTCCGCGGTGACGGCGTGCAGTGCCTCGATCCGTACGGACAGACCGGTCTCCTCACCGAATTCGCGCACCACCGCGGCATCCGGGTGCTCCCCCTGCTCGACGCCGCCGCCGGGCAGGGTCCAGAGGCCGGGGAACTCGCTCAGCGGCGAGTTCCGGGCGAGCAGCACCCGCCCAGAATCGTCGCGACAGATCCCGTACGCCCCGACTCGCCTGATCTTCACCGGGACCAGATTAGTCCCGCCTTGCGCAGCGCCTCGGCCGTCACCTCGGTGAGCTCGTCCTCGGGCAGGTCGGCGACCTGCTTGACCGGAACCCAACGGGCCTCGGAGGTGGAGCCGCCGACATCCCTGATCTCGACGTCGGTGGGCCTGTCGACGATCACCCGGTAGAAGGCGCGTACGCCGTGCCAGTCGATCGGGTAGCCCTCGGGGCCGAGCGAGGCGGCGTCGCGGTGGCTGGCCACGCCGAGCAGTTCGACCAGCCGGCCCTCCTGCCCCGTCTCCTCGACCAGCTCGCGGATCAGGGCGGTGCCGGGTTGCTCGCCGTAGTCCGTGCCGCCGCCGGGCAGGTGCCAGCGGCCCTCGCCGGGATAACCCGGGGCGATCCGGGTCAGCAGCAGGCTGGCGTCGTGCGGGTCGGTGGCGATGGCGTACGCCGCGAAGCGCTGAGCGCGGTGCAGCCCGTCCGGCCCGGGATGGGCGTAGAACGACGGGAAGGTCGGCGCCGTGTCGGGGCGCAGGTCGGCCGAGGCGCTGCCGAGCCCGAGCGCGTCCGCCGTGAACTGCCGGAGCTTGAGGCGCTCGGCCTCGGCGAGCGTGTGCCACCGGGCCAGGTCGGTGGGGTGGCCGACCCGGTCCACGATCGTTCCACCGCGGATCGACACCGAGTAGATGAGCCGGTCGGTGTGGATGGTGACGCCACGGTGCGGCAGCGAACGCATGTCGGCCAGCACGTCGCGCAGCCCGGTGACGGCGACCGAGAGCCCGGTCTCGGCGGCCGTCTCGCGGACGACGGTGTGATTCGGGTCCTCGCCGTGATCGACGGCGCCACCGGGCAACGACCAGACGCCCGGCGTACCGGACTTGCTGGAGGCGCGCACGAGCAGCACCCGGCCGTCGTCATCAGTGGCGACGGCGTAGGCAGCGATCCGGCGGAGCGGTTCCAGTGCGGGGGTCACGGGCGGCATTCTGCCCGGAATATGTTAAGTCCAGAAAACGTCTGTCGGATTCCTGACAGGTGGTTCGCGCTGCGTAATCGCTGATCAGAGCAGCATTAGGCACATTCGGCCCTCGATCCACTACAATGCGTAATGGGCATCTCAGGGTCGGTATCCGGGGGCTCACCGAGGTCGCCGGGGCCCTTCCGGGGCCACCATGGGGACATGACACAGCTCCCCGACGGCGGCCTCCAGACCCCGTACAAGCAACTCCGCCGGCCTCTCGACGACCGCCTCGCCGCGGGCGTCTGCAGCGGTGTCGGGCGCTACTTCGGCGTCGACCCGGTGCTCGTGCGCGTCGGCTTCGTGCTGCTCGCCGTGATCACCGCGGGCGCGGCGCTGCTCGCCTATCCCATCATGTGGTTCCTGATGCCCGAGGACTCGGTGGGCGCCTGGAACGCCGCCACCACGACCCCATGGAACGAGAGCACCCCGGACGCCTGGAACCCGAGCACCCCCGGCACCTCGGCCGAGGGCACCTCGAACGCCTGGAACCCGAGCGCTCCGGGCAGCCCGGACGCTTCGAACCCCGGCGCCCCGGGCACATCCAACGACGGCACCCCGAACGCCTGAAACATCAGCGCCCCGGCGCCTCACAAAAGAGGCGCCCCGAACGACGGCACCACCGAGATCCGAGACCGCGTCACTCCCACTCGATGGTGCCCGGCGGCTTGCTCGTGACGTCGAGGACGACCCGGTTGACCTCGCGCACCTCGTTGGTGATCCGGGTCGAGATCTTCGCGATCACGTCGTAGGGCAGGCGCGACCAGTCGGCGGTCATCGCGTCCTCGCTGGAGACCGGCCGCAGCACGACCGGGTGCCCGTACGTCCGGCCGTCGCCCTGCACGCCGACGCTGCGCACGTCGGCCAGCAGGACCACCGGGAACTGCCACACGTCACGGTCGAGGCCGGCGGCGGTCAGTTCCTCGCGCGCGATCAGGTCCGCCGCACGCAGCAGGTCGAGGCGTTCCCGGTCGACCGCGCCGATGATGCGGATGGCCAGGCCGGGACCTGGGAACGGGTGCCGGTGGACCATCTCGTCGGGCAGGCCCAGCGCCGAGCCGAGGGCACGCACCTCGTCCTTGAACAGGGTGCGAAGCGGCTCGATGAGCGCGAACTGCAGGTCGTCGGGGAGGCCGCCCACGTTGTGGTGGGACTTGATGTTGGCCGTGCCGGTGCCGCCGCCGGACTCGACGACGTCGGGATAGAGCGTGCCCTGCACCAGGAACTCGATGTGCCGCTCGGCGTCGAGCTCGCGGGCAGCGCCCTCGAACGCGCGGATGAACTCGCGTCCGATGATCTTGCGCTTCTGTTCCGGGTCGGTGACGCCGGCCAGGTGCCCCAGGAACGTGTCGGCCGCGTCGACCACCTTGAGCCGGATGCCGGTGGCGGCGACGTAGTCCTTTTCCACCTGCTCGGCCTCGCCCGCGCGCAGGAGGCCGTGGTCGACGAAGACACAGGTCAGCTGGTCGCCGATCGCCTTGTGAACGAGCGCGGCGGCCACCGCCGAGTCGACGCCGCCGGACAGCCCGCAGATCACCTGCTTGTCGCCGACCTGCTCGCGGATCGCGGCCACCTGGTCGTCGATGATGTTGCCCGGCGTCCAGGTCGGCTCGATGCCGGCGATGTCGTACAGGAAACGCTTGAGCATTTCCTGACCCTGCTCGGTATGCGCCACCTCGGGGTGGAACTGCACGCCGGCGCGACGGGCCGTGAGGTCCTCGAAAGCGGCCACGGGCGCGCCCGGCGTCGAAGCGGTGACCGCGAAGCCCTGCGGCGCCACGGCCACGCTGTCGCCGTGGCTCATCCAGACCGGCAGGTCGTCGGGCAGCTCGCGCAGCAGCGTGCCGCCCTGGGCGGTCAGGTGGGTGCGCCCGTACTCCCGCGAGCCGGTGTGCGCGACAGTGCCGCCGAGCGCCTGAGCCATCGCCTGGAAGCCGTAACAGATGCCGAAGACCGGCACCTCGTTGTCGAACAGCTTGGCGTCGAGCACGGGCGCGCCGGGCTCGTAGACGCTGGACGGGCCGCCGGACAGGATGATGGCGGCCGGGTCCTTGGCCAGCATCTCGGCGACGGGCATCGAGTGCGGGACAATCTCGGAATAGACCCGCGCCTCACGGACACGGCGGGCGATCAGCTGGGCGTACTGGGCGCCGAAGTCGACGACGAGAACCGGGCGGGGAGTACTCACCCGCCGAGTTTACCGTTGACGACCCGTACGTTCCCGGCCCGGTCGACCGCTCGAACCTTCACCGTACGTGCTCGTCCGGGCACCGTGAACTTGCGGACGCAGCCGCCGTACGGGCAGTGACCCTGCCGTTCACGACCAGCTCGAGCCGAGCCACGCCGGACTGGTCGGCGGCACGCGCGGTGAAGGTCCGGCCCTTCCTGACCAGCCGGAGCGTGGGCGCGGTGTTGTCGGCGCGCACGTTCCGGCGTACGACGGTCAGGTTGCCCTTGCGGTCGTAGGCGCGCAGCTCCAGCGGCACCAGGCCCGTACGGGGTGCTGACTGCCATGTGAACGAGTACGGCGCGGTGGTGTCGGTGGCGATCAGGCGGCCGCCGGCGAACAACTGCACCCGGGAGACGCCGTGCTGGTCGGCCGCCGTGGCGGGAATCGTGACCCGGCCGCGCATGATCGAGCGGAGGGCGCCGAACGCGGCCGCGGGACGGGTGACGTCGCCGTCGTACGGCAGGGCCCGCAGCGCCGCAGCCGCGTCGACACGACCCGAGGGCCGGGACCGGGTCGAGATCAACGCGGTGCGGATCCGGGCCGCCGTGGGCGCCGGGTCGGTCGACGCGAGCAATGCTGCCACCCCTGCGACGAACGGCGTCGCCGACGAGGTGCCGCAGTACTGCCCGATGGCGCCCGAGGGGCCCTGGGCGGGGTTGCAGCCGGGCGCGGTGACGCCGACCCAGCTGCCGTGGTTGGACCAGCTGTAGCGCGCGCCGGTTGCCGTGACACCGCCGACCGCGAGCACGCCCGGAATCGCCGCCGGATAGTGCGCTACCGAGACGCCGCTGTTGCCGGCGGCGGCCACCACCAGGGCGCCCTTGCTCTCGGCGTAGGCGACAGCGTCGCGCAGCAGCGGGCTGTCGTCCGCCCCGCCCAGCGAGAGGCTGATCACCGCCGCGCCCCGGTCGGCGGCGTAGCGGATGCCCAGGGCGATGTCGGTGTAGCTCCCGCCGCCCTTGGCGTTGAGCACCTTGACCGGCAGGATCCGGCAGTTCCCGCAGACACCGTCGACGCCTGCGCGGTTTCCGGCGGCCGCGGCGACCACGGTGGCGGCCATCGTGCCGTGCCCGTTGTCGTCGGCCGCGTTGTCGTCGTGGTTGACGAAGTCGCGCCCGGGCAGCAGGCGGCCGGCCAGGTCGGGCAGCGGGCTCACGCCGGTGTCGACCACCGCGACGATCACCCGGGAGGCGCCGCGGGTGGCCTTCCAGGCCTCGGTGACGCGGGCCTGGGCCAGGCCGGGCTGCGCGACGGCGGCCTCGGCGGGCGCCCCGACGAGCATCGAGCCGGCCGCGACCAGACCGGCGAGCAGCGTACGCATGCTGACGACCTCACAAAACGAAGGAGCCGGCCCATGTGGCCGGCTCCTTCACGTTCGGTCTTCTGCTCGATCACCCGGTTGGTTCGCCGGTGCGATCCGGTTGTTCAGCGGGTGTAGCTGTACTTGCTGGACAGGGCCGAGTTGCCGGCCTTGTCGTACACGCGCACCTGCACCGTGAACTTCTTCGGCACCGCCGAGGTGGCGAACACGAAGGCCGCGGTGTTCGTGTGCTTCTGGGCCACCTTGCCGTTGATCAGCAGCTCGAAGCGGTTGAGGCCGATCGCGTCGGCACCGGTGTACTTGATCGTCACCTTGCCGCTGAGCTTCTTGCCGCTCTTGGGCGCCGAGGTGATCCGTACGGTCGGCTTCACGTTGTCGATCGTGATGTTGTGCGCGATGACCTTGCTGTTGCCGGCCCGGTCGAACATGCGCAGCTCGATCTTGGTCGAGCCCTTGAGCGTGCCGAAGTTGTAGCTGACGCCGAACGGGGCGACCCGGCTGGAGCCGACGAACTTGTTGTTGACCCAGAGCGTCACCGCCCGGATGCCGGAACGGTCGTCCTTGAGGTTCACCGGGGTGACCGAGAAGGTGCCCCGCTTGTATGAGCCCTTGGGCGGGGTGATGCCGGTGGCCGTCGGCGCCTTGACGTCGGTCGGCACGTGCAGCGAGGCCGGGATGTCGACCAGGCCGTAGTTGACCCCGCCGTTGGCGAGCTTCCGCTTGGAGGCGCCGTTGTAGATCGCGTTGGCCAGCGACCAGCCGCTGTAGCTGGGGTTGAGCGATTTGATCAGGGCGGCCGCGCCGGCCACGATCGGCGACGAGAACGACGTGCCCTGGATCCCGGTGCTGTAGTTGCCGAACCGGTCCATGCTCAGCACGGTGCCCGGGGCGGCCACGTCGACCCACTTGTCGCCCGCCTTGTTGTACGACGAGAACGCCGAACGGGTCGTGGTGCCGGAGGTGCAGTCGGGGTCGGAGGCGAACGCCGGGCAGCGGTTGGTCGCGGCAACGGTGAGCACATCGCCGTAGGCGGCCGGGTACTGCTTCACGGTGTTGCCCGCGTTGCCCGCGGCCGCCACCACGAGGGCGCCGTTCATGTTCGCGTAGGCCACCGCGTCGGACAGCACCTTGGTCGACTGCGGCGAGCCGAGCGACAGGTTCAGGATGCGCGCGCCCTTCTGGACGGCGTAGATGATGCCCTGCGCGACGTCGCTGTCCCAGCCGCTGCCGTCGGAGTCGAGCACCTTGACCGGCAGGATCTTGCAGGTCCAGCAGACGCCGGCCATGCCCTCGCCGTTGTTGCCACGAGCGGCGATCAGGGCGGCGACGGCCGTGCCGTGGCCCTCGTCGTCGGCCGGGTTGGCGTCGCCGTTGACGAAGTCGTAGCCGGGCACGGTCACGCCGGCCAGGTCCTCGACGGCGGCCACGCCCGTGTCGATCACGGCAACGGTGACCGGGCTTCCGCCGCCGGTCGTCTCGTCCCAGGCCAGCGGGGCCTTGACCGTGTACATCTCGTTCTGCAGCCTGAACGACGGGTCGTTCGGCGTCGTGTCGAACGCCTTGACCTGCACGTCCTGCTGGACATAAGCCACGTTCGGGTCGTTGCGCAGCGCCGAGATGGTCGCTTCGCTGCGGGCCGACGGCACAGACACGCGGGAGGCATTGATGGCGGACAGGGCCGCGGTGGCTTCACCGGCGGTGGTCACGCGCGCACCCGCGGCAGACAGGGTCTGACTCGCGGCGCTGCGGTCGGCGCCGAGCTTGTACCCGACGACGAGGCGGACGGCCGACGGTGACGATGAGGCCGTGACCTTCTCGTTGTCGGCAGCCAGCGCCCAGGTGGTCACGCTCGTCATGGAAACGACGACCGCGGTGGAGATGAGACCGACGGTGATCCGTCGCTTGGTGAGCTTCATTGAAGCGTTTGCCTCCCCCGTTGATTCGCGGCGGTCAGCGTACGGGCGAACACACGGAAAGCAATGACCAGTTTCACATTGCGAGATCAGCAGAGATTGAGCTGCGGATCATGCTCGCCTACTGTTCCGGCATGCGGAACAAGAGGCTCGGACCCGTGATCGGCGCGGCGGTCGTCGTGGCGCTCGCCGCCGGAGGTGGCATCGCGTGGGCCGTCAGGTCGGGATCGGACAAGCCCGCGGCGACGCCGATCGTGCCGGCCCCGCCCTCGGCCTCGACCGTGCCCACCAGCCCGCCGCCCCCGCCGGGAGCCGACATCACCGGGCCGCTCGACCTGGTGCTCGTCGGCGTCGACACCCGCGTCTCGATCCCGGGCTGGGAACCGCACGCCGACGCCATCATGCTGCTGCACGTCGAGCCGGGGCTCGACGCGGCGTACCTCTATTCGATTCCAAGGGACACCCGGGTGCCGGTCCCCGGGCACGGCACCCGCAAGATCACCGAAGCGATGAGCCTGGGCTCCCGGGTCGCGGGCAGCAAGGAGCCGGACGTCGGAAAGGGTTACGAGCTGCTGACCCGGGCCCTCAGCGGCTACACCGGCATCAAGGAGTTCCAGGCCGGCGCGATCCTCAACTTCGGCGGGTTGGCCCGGCTGACCGACCAGCTCGGCGGGGTCGACCTGGTGATCGATCAGACGGTCAAGTCACGGCACCGCAAGCCGGACGGCTCGCTCCGGCCGCTGCGCGGTGGCGACTACATCGGTCCGCAGGCCGTCTATCAAAAGGGTCGCCGGCACCTCGTCGGCTGGCAGGCGATCGACTACGCCCGGCAGCGCTACGGCCTGCCGGACGGCGACTACGACCGGCAACGGCATCAGCGCCAGCTCGTCACGGCGCTGCTGGCCAAGGCGCTCGAGCAGGGACTGCCCACCGACCCGGACAAGGTGGATCAGCTGATCGGGGCGCTCGGGGACACGTTGGTGTACCTCGGCGGGCGCGAACCGGTCGAATACGCGTACGCGTTGCGCGATCTGTCGCCCGAGAAGATCACCCGCGTCAGCCTGCCCGGCAACGGGGTCGGCCGGGGCAGCGGCTACCTCGGCGAGCGGCTCACCGCCGAGGGGCGTGGTTTCCTCAAGGCCGTCGCGCAGGACAAGGCCGCCGCCTATCTGGCGAGCCACCCCAAGCTCGTGGACAAATAGCGTCAGGGCCTGGCCGGCTTCTCCGTCGAGAACAGCCAGGCCTGGAACAGGTCGTCGAGCTGCTTGCCGGAGATCTCCTCGGCCATCGCGATCAGGTCGTCGGTGTCGGCGTTGCCGTCCTTGTGCTCGCTGGTCCAGCGCTGGAGCAGCTGGTCGAACGCCTGATCGCCGATGGCCTTACGCAGCGCGAACACCGTCATGCCGCCACGTTGATAGACGGCGTGGCTGAAGATGCGGCTCGCCCCCGGGTTGCCGGCCTCACCGGGCTGGTTCCACGGGTACGAGTTGTAGACGTTGTCGAAGCTCGCCTGCACACTGGCGCGGCCCGAGTGCTCGGCCCACAGCCACTCCGCGTACGTCGCGAAGCCCTCGTTGAGCCAGATGTCCTGCCACTTCTCGAGGGCCACGCTGTCGCCGAACCACTGGTGGGCCAGCTCGTGGGCGACCACACCCTCGTTGGCGCCGCCGGTGAAGAAGGCGGGACCGTAGACCGGGCGGCTCTGCGTCTCGAGCGCGTACCCGATGCGCTGGTCGTCCACCGCGACCCCGCCGTTGGCGTCGAACGGGTAGGGACCGAACTTCGTGGCCAGGAAGTCGGTGATCTCGGCCGTCCTGGCCAGCGACTGTGCGGCGGGACCGTTCACGGGCAGCTTCTCGGAGACCGCGACGACCATCGGCTTGCCGTTGTGCGTGCTGGTGGTCACCCGGTACTGCCCGATCACCACCATCGCCAGGTAACTCGCCATCGGCGCGCTCTCCGACCAGGTCCACGTCGTCCAGCCGCCGGTGGAGCGCCGCGGGCCGGGCACGCCGTTGCTGATCGCCTCGACGCCCTCGGGCACGGTCATCTCGAGCTTGAAGGTGGCCTTGTCACGCGGGTGGTCGTTGACCGGGAACCACGTGCTGGCCGACTCGGGCTGCCCCAGCGCGACGGCGCCCTGCGGGTTCTTGAGCCAGCCGCCGTCGCCGAGCACCGCGTTGTGGAACTGGCTGGGCTCGCCGCCGTACTCGATCACGGTGGTGAACGCCTGCCCGGTGCGGATGCCGGCGGCCGGGGTGACGGTCAGCTCGGCGCCCGCGGCCGACGAGCTCGCCCGTACGCCGTCGACCGTCACGTTCCGGACGGCCAGCTTGGACAGGTCGAGGTTGAACCGGGACAGGTCCTGCTTCGCGGTGGCGGTGATCGTCGCCGTGCCGGTGAGCTTGCCGTCGCGCGGGTCGTACCGCAGCTTCAGGTCGTAACCGGCGACGTCGTAACCGCCGTTGCCGTACTTCGGAAAGTACGGGTCGCCGATGCCCTCCGCGCCGGGGCCGAAAGCCGGCGCGGAGGACGTGGCCGGCGCCGGCTCGTCGTCGGTGGAACAGCCGGTCACCGCCAGCACGACACACAGAACACCGGCCACACCCGTACGCCTCATGGCGCGAGGTTAGCTCGGGGTCACTTGTCGAGAACGAGCGCTACCTTCTGGAACTCCTTGAGGTCGCGATAGCCGCACTTGGCCATCGCCCGCCGCAGCCCGCCGAAGAGGTTGAGCTGGCCGTCGGGCCGGTCGGCCGGGCCGTAGAGCAGTTCCTCGAGCGTGCCGTCGGGCTCGCCGGCGATGCAGAACCCGCCGCGCGGAAGCTGCGGGTGGCTCGCTGAGGAGTGCCACCAGGCGCCACCGGCGGGCGCGCCCTCGGCCAGCGAGAGCGGCTCGCCGAGCATCACCGCGTCGGCGCCGCAGCCGATCGCCTTCGCGATGTCACCCGACGTCGAGATGCCGCCGTCGGCGATCAGGTGCACATACCGGCCGCCGGTCTCGTCGAGGTAGTCGCGGCGGGCGGCCGCGGCGTCGGCGATCGCGCTGGCCATCGGCACCCGGATGCCGAGCACGGTGTCGGTGGTCGACCACTCGTCGGCGCCGACCCCGACGATCACCCCGGCCGCACCCGTTCGCATGAGGTGCAGCGCGGTCTTGTAATCGGTGCAGCCGCCGACGATGACCGGCAGGTCGAGGTCGGCGATGAACTCCTTGAGGTTCAGCGGCTCGTCCGTCGTGGACACGTGCTCGGCGCTGACCAGGGTGCCCTGGATGACGAGCAGGTCGACCCCGGCGTCGAGAACCACCGGCGCGAGCGCGAGGGTGTGCTGCGGCGACACCCGGACGGCGACAGTTACGCCGCCCTCGCGCATCGCCCGCACCCGCTCGGCGATCAGCTCCGGCTTGATCGGTTCGGAGTAGACCTCCTGCAGGCGCCGGGTGGCGTCGGCGTCCTCGTCGAGCGAGGCCAGTTCCTCCAGGATCTTGGTCGGGTCCTCGTAGCGCGTCCACAGGCCCTCGGCGTTGAGCACGCCCAGGCCGCCGAGGCGGCCCAGGGCGATCGCGGACTCCGGGCTCATGGTCGCGTCGGACGGGTGTGCGACGCAGGGGATCTTGAAGGGGTAGGCGTCGACGCGCCACTCGGTGGACACGTCGTCCACGTCGCGGGTGCGGCGGCTCGGGACGATGGCGATGTCGTCCAGGTGGTATCCGCGCTGAGCGGTCTTGCCGAGACCGATCTCCACGACGTCACGCATAATGTTTCAGCCCTTCAGGTCGTTCTATGGGCGGGGGGTGGGGAGGTGGACGTCTTCTCTAGCGGGAGTGGTAGTTCGGGGCCTCGACCGTCATCTGGATGTCGTGCGGGTGGCTTTCCTTCAGACCCGCAGCGGTAATCCTGATGAGCTGCCCGCGCTGCTGCAAGTCGGGGATGGTCTCGGCTCCGGCGTAACCCATCGCGAGCCGGACACCACCGACGAGCTGGGCCACCACGCGCGAGAGCGGGCCGCGGTAGGGAACCTGGCCCTCGACGCCCTCGGGAACGAGTTTCTCCTCCGGCACATCATGCTGGAAGTAGCGGTCCTTCGAGTACGACTTGGCCTGACCGCGTGACTGCATGGCGCCGAGCGAGCCCATGCCCCGGTACGACTTGTACTGCTTGCCGTTCACGAAGATGAGGTCGCCGGGGCTCTCTTCCGAGCCGGCCAGCAGGCCGCCCAGCATCACGGTCTCGGCGCCGGCCACGATCGCCTTGGCGATGTCGCCGCTGTACTGGATGCCGCCGTCGGCGATCACCGGAACGCCGAACGGCGCGCACGCGCGCTGCGCCTCCATCACCGCGGTGATCTGCGGGACGCCGACACCGGCCACGATGCGGGTCGTGCAGATGGCACCCGGACCGACACCCACCTTGACCGCGTCGGCGCCGGCCTCGGCCATCGCCTTGGCCCCGGCGTAGGTCGCGACGTTGCCGCCCACGATGTCGGTGGTGGTGTCGCGCTTGAGCCGGGCGATCATGTCGAGCACCTGGCGCTGGTGACCGTGCGAGGTGTCCACGATGATCACGTCGACACCCGCGTCGATCAGGCCGCGGGCCCGCTTGTAGGACTCGTCGCCGACACCCACCGCGGCGGCGACCCGCAGGCGGCCCTGCGCATCCTTCGTCGCGTTGGGGAACTGCTCGCTCTTGGTGAAGTCCTTCACCGTGATCAGGCCGCAGAGCTTGCCGCTGTCGTCGATCAACGGCAGCTTCTCGATCTTGTGCTGCTGGAGCAGAGCGAGCGCCTGGTCCTTGCTGACCCCGACCGGCGCCGTGATCAGCGGCATCTTGGTCATGACATCGCGGACCTTGGCCTCGGAGTCGGTCACGAAGCGCATGTCGCGGTTGGTCACGATGCCGACCAGGGTGCCGTCGGCGTCGGTGACCGGCACGCCCGAGATGCGGTAGCGGCCGCACAGCTGGTCGACCTGGCGCAGCGTGTCGTCGGGGCTGCAGGTGACCGGGTTGGTGATCATGCCGGACTCGGAGCGCTTCACCAGGTCGACCTGGGCCGCCTGGTCCTCCGGGGAGAGGTTGCGGTGCAGCACGCCGATGCCGCCCTCGCGGGCCATGGCGATCGCCATGCGGGCCTCGGTGACGGTGTCCATCGCGGCCGACAGCAGCGGGATCGTCAGGTCGATATTGCGGGTGAGCCGTGTGTTCGTGTTGACCCGGCTCGGCACGATGTCCGATTCGCCGGGCTGGAGGAGCACGTCGTCGAAGGTCAGACCGAGCGGAACCGTGCGGGCCGAGTCAGTTTCCACGGAGCATCCCTTAAGCCGGAAGACGGATGGTTCATCGTACCCATCCGTCGTCGGCCGCCCCGCGGGACGGACAGGACGTGCGGGCCAGCACACATCCGCCCGGGGTGAGTACGGTAAGGGGGTGCAAGAAGAGCCGATCGACCCGTTCAACGGCGACCCCACCGACCCGGCCGCCGGCCTCGACGACCTCAGCGAAGACGCCGAGGCCGAGCCGCTGACCGACGCCGAACGGCAGGATGTCCTCGAGGATCTCTCCGACCTGGAGATCTATCAGGCGCTTCTGAGCCCGACCGGCATCCGCGGCCTCGTCATCGAGTGTGAGGACTGCCACGAGCCGCACTATTTCGACTGGGATCTGCTCCGCGGCAATCTGCGGCATCTGCTCAGCAGCGGGCGTCCCCGGGTGCACGAGCCGGCCTACGACCCGGATCCCGATCACTACGTCACGTGGGAGTACGCGCGGGGCTACGCCGACGGCGTCCACGACACGCTGACCGAGGGCAACGAGGACGAAAAGGAATAAAAAAGGGGCTGAGCTGCTGGCTCCGCTTCGCTCCGCGGGCGACCGCCTTGAGAGGCCGGTGAGTTGGCAGTCGGTTTTCCGCCACCCGCAAACCCCGCGGGCGTCGAAAAACCGAGTGCCAACTCACCGGCGGCGGCCGCCGGGGGTCAGGCGTTACGCAACCAGCCCGGCCCGGAAGCCGGCCGCGACCGCGTGGGCGCGGTCACGGGCCCCGAGCTTCCGGAAGAGCCGCCGGGCGTGGGTCTTGACGGTGTCCTCCGAGACGAAGAGCTCCCGGCCGATCTCGGCGTTGCTCTTGCCGTCGGCCATCCCCCGCAGCACCTGCAGCTCGCGCTCGGTGAGCGTGAGCCGCCGCCCGGCGGGCGCCGGGTCGGCCACCCCGACCTGGGACTCGTTCCCGGGCCAGGCCACCATCGGCCGGCCGGTCGCCGGGTCGATCGGGGCGTCGCCACGCTGCGACGGCACCATCGGAGCGTTCGGTCCGAGCACGGCCGGCACCGCGGCGGCGTTCGGCGCCCCCATGGCGAGGCCGTTCTGATAGGCGGCGCGGGCCGCGGTCGAGTTGTTGTTGCGGGCACCGCCGGCCACCGCGGCCGGCTGGGCATTCGCTCCGTTGATCGGCATGCCCTGCGGGCGCACCGGGAGCAGCAGCAGGAGCAGCGCCTTGGCCACGACGCTGACCAGGTCGTGCTCGACGCCGCGGATGACACCACGGGCGCCGGCAGCGACGGCCGCCGCGGCCACCCGGGGGTCTTCGGCGCCGAAGAGCACCACCTGCGCCTGCGGCGCACGGGCGAGCACACGCCGGGTGAAGCCGACGCTGTCGGGACGAGTTACGGCGGTGTCAGCCAGGACCACTTCAGCCGGCCGTTCAGCCAGGCGGATCATGGCCTCGGTCTCGCTGACCGCTGTCCGGACGACGCCGGTCATGCCGAGCCGGGCCGCGGTGGACGCGACGGTCTGGGCCGCCAGCGGGGTACGGACGCACACGAGGACGGTACGCACAGTGATCCTCCTTCTCTCTCAGAGGAGATCACGCGAGGGCCGCAGCATTACGCGCTTTAGATGGAAAAAATGGGAAAGATCGGTATCAGTTGGTTGCCCGATGTCATGCGGCCTCAGAAGACATCGACATGTTGCGTGTGAGCCGGGGATCACCGGGGTAACACCGCGGCAGGCCTGAGCAAGGGCCCTCATGACGACACTCCGCGGTGCCGCGCGGGAGGAGGGTTTTTCATGTCGAACGTACGCAGACTGCCCGGGCCCATCGCCGACCTGTGGGACTGGCAGCGACTGGGCTTGTGCCGGGGCCGGGACAGTGCGCAGTTCTTCCACCCGGACGGCGAGCGCGGTTCGTCCCGCAACCGCCGCGAGGCCAAGGCCAAGAGCGTCTGCGGCGCGTGCCCGGTTCGGGCCGAATGCGCCGCGCACGCCCTCGCCGTCCGGGAGCCGTACGGGGTCTGGGGAGGTTTCAGCGAAGCGGAGCGGCTGCGGCTGCTCGCCGTCGGCTGGGAGGACCTCGCCGACCGTCATCACGGACGTGTCGACCTTGCTCGTCTCGAGGCCCGGCTGGGCCGGCCCCACAAGTCCGCCGTTCCCGCACAGCGGCAGGCGCCGGCGGCCTGACGCCGCCGGCCCGGCATCACCGTGACGATCCGGTCCCCTGTCGGGGGCCGGGCAACGTTGTCAGACGGCTCTTCTTCAACCGCATTGGTGGACATGCAAGCCACCGTATGAGCGACTTGCGCACGAACGACGGACCACTGGTGCGGCCTTCAAGCAACCGGCACGTTCACTCGACGGTGACGCTGATCTGATGCCATCCCGACGCCCCGTCGGGCGCGGGCGGGGCCGGCGTGCTGGTCTGCACGGCCCCCGCGCCGTCGGTCGCGCGTACCCGGAGTGTGTGCTCGCCCGCAGTCGCCGGCCACGACCAGCTCCACTGGCGCCAGGTGTCGCTGGAGACGGTGTCGGCCAGGCTCGCCTCGGACCAGGCCCCGCCGTCCACCTGAACTTCGACCTTGGTGATCCCGCGGTGCTGGGCCCACGCCACGCCGCCCACGACGACCGTGCCCGCCGGACGTCTGCCACCGTCGCGCGGCGTGTCGATCCGCGACTCGGTCTTGATCGGCCCCTGCGCCGACCAGCCCCGCGGCACCCAGTAGGCGTCGAAGTCGGAGAACCGCGTCAGCTCGATCTCCGTGATCCACTTGCAGGCGCTGACATAGCCATACAATCCCGGCACGACCATGCGTACGGGGAAACCGTGGGCGACCGGCAGCGGCTCACCGTTCATGCCGACCGCGAGCAGCGCATCCCGCCCGTCCATGAGCGCCGCGGTCGGGCTTCCGCAGGTCCAGCCGTCGATCGAGCGCTGCACCACCTGGTCGGCCCCCGGCAGCGGCCCCGCCTCCTCCAGCAGCTCGCGGATCGGGGCGCCCAGCCAGAGCGCGTTGCCGATCAGGTCGCCGCCGACCTCGTTCGAGACGCAGGCCAGCGTCACGTAGCGCTCGATCATCGGGCGTTGCAGCAGCTGTTCCCAGGTGATCGTGAACGGGTTGCGGACCATGCCGTGGATCCGCAGTTCCCAGGTCGCGGGGTCGACACGCGGCGGGATGAGCGCGGTGTCGATCCGATAGAAGTCCCTGTTGGGCGAGACGTACGGCGTCACCCCCGGCACCTGCACCCCCGCGGGCAGGGGCGGCGCGGTCTGACGGGCCGCGGGCAGCACCACCTCGCCACGGGCCGCGTTCACCGCCTGCCGTGAGGTCAGCCAGCGTCCGGCGAGCCCGGGGACAGCCGCCACGCCGGCCGCGATGCCCAGCCCCTTGAGAAAACCCCGACGGCCTTCCCCGTACGCGTCCTGACCGGCCCCCTGCTCCTCGGCCGCTCGGGTCAGCAGCAGCCGCAAGGTCCACACGGCGAGGGCCGCCCCTGCCACCGTGGGCAGCCAGGCGAACACCCCCGCGTCGTGCCGGGTCACCGCCGCCGCCACACCGACCGCCGCGAACAGCGCAATCCCGCCCACGGCCAGCCGCCACGACCGCAGCGCCACCACTCCGACGCCGTATGCGTACGCCGCGAGCAGCACCGACGTCCCCACGATCAGCGCCGTCTTGTCGTGCACGCCGAACACCCGTACGCCGAAATCCTTTACCGGCCCCGGCACGTTGTCGACCACCACGCCACCGACGGCGATCAGCGGTGCCGAGAGCGGCCCGGTAAGCACCGCCACCACTTCGGCCACACCCACGGCCACCGCGGCCGCCGCCACACCGGCCAGGCCCCCACGTACGGAAAGCTTCACGCCTCTCATCGTGCTCCGGGCGCGCGCGAACGACGACGGCCGAGGCCCTGACGTGAGGAAATCGAAAGAACTTCAGCGGATCCGGGCGACGTTGCGGTAGACGGTGATGCCGCCGTACACGGCGAGCGCGGCGAGGGTCACCACGGTGCCGACGGTAACGGCGAGGTCGGCGCCGCCTTCGGTCGGCGCCATCGCCAGCAGCACCGCGATACCCACCGCGACAAGCGTCAACGGAACCTGGAAGATCAGCTTGAGGTAGGTCCATGACCGCTCGCCACTCGCGGCCGCCTGAACCGTGGCCACCCCCGCGGGCTCCGGCTGAGGAATCCGTTCGGAGTCGCGGGCCGGCTGCTCGACCCGGACGGCGTCAGGAATCAGCGGTTCGAGCCGGCGCCGGGCGGCGGGGCCGTCGGTCAGCAGGGTGGGTTCGAACGAGACCCCGATGCCGTCGTTCCCGATGAACCGGCGGCCGCCGTCGGGCCAGGCCAGCACGATGGCGCAATCGGCCCAGCGCACGGTCGCGCGACCGTGCTCCGAGACGTGGCTGATCCCCTCGGCGCCGATGATCAACCGCTCGGCCCGGTTGTCCTGCGTCCCGTACTCGACGCCCTCGGCCACGCTGCCGGACTCGGTCGGGGCCTCTGCCGCACCGGTCCAATCGCCCCGCACCCGCGGCGTCATGAGCAGGCCCGTTCCACACGCCTCGGCGGCGGTCGCGGCCACCTCGGCCGCGGCGACCTCGCGCAGTTCGGTGAGCATGTCCTCGGCCTCGCGCACCGGGCGGCCCGACAACAGCCCCAGGGCCTGACCCGGCAGGCGTCCGCCGTGCTCCTCGGCGTGCGTGATCGCCTCGGCCTGCTTCTTGATCACGCTGGCCACGTCGGCCTCGTCGACCCGGCCCACCCGCAGCGCGTTCAGCACGTCGACGAAGCCGCCGAGCACCGCGCCGTGCTTCCCGGACGCCGCGTCGGCGACCGCGGTGACCAACGCCTGATCGGCGCCGACGAGGTCGTAGCCTGCGTGCACGGTGTAGGAGAGCCCGCCTTCCTGCCGCAGTTCGCGGAACATGGCCCGCTCGAGCACCCCGGCGAAGACCGACGTACGCGCGGCCCGGGGCACCAGGGCGTCCCAGACGAGCGACCCGTGCCCGCCCGCGAACCAGGCCGGGGTGACCGGCAACGTCGAGGTCAGCTCGGGCGACGGCCGGCGGACGCCGCTGGGCAGGTCGAGCCGCAGCCCGGCCGGCACGTCGTCGCCGACCACCCAGAGCACGGCGTTCTCGCGGGTGAAGAACCGGGCCACCCAGGCGCGCAGGTCGTCCTCCGTGATCGCGGGCAGCCCCCACTCGGGATAGCTGGGGGTGCCGTAACCGGTCGCGCCGTGCCGCCACATCGGCATCTGATCGGCCGGCCGGCGGTTGCGCCCGTTCTCCTCCGCGCGCAACAGGTCCTTCTCGATGCCGAGCCGGTGCAGGGGCAGGTCGCGCAGCGAGGCGCAGACCCCCGTGAGGAAGTCGGCGATCTCGTCGCCCGAGCCCTGCATGTGGAAGTACGTGTGCTCGACCCCGGTCGCGCCGTTGTAGTGGTAGTCGGCGCCGCCGGTGGAATGCAGCGCGAGATGCTCCACCAGGTGGGTGATGCCGCGCCGGTACAGCGGCTCGTCGGCGAACCCGACCCGGAAGGCCAGCCCCGCGTGCGCCGGGCCGCTGGTCGGCGAGAGCAGCGCCGGGACCCCGTCCACCTCGAACTGCTTGATCATTGCGCTCCTCCCCCGAGCATGCGGCGACGGTGCCGCTCGAAGTGCTCGGCCGGGTCGCCGGGCAGGTAGTGCCACGGGTGTTCGGCGGCGAAGTCGCCCAGCAGGGTGAAGAGCCGGGCCGCGTGGCGGCGGTCGCCGGTGAGGCTGAAGACGAAGGCGAACGCGCTGACCGCCACCACCCAGCCGTGGACGCGGCCGAAATCGGGGTGCAGCACCGAACGCTCGGCGGCCTCCCGCAGCTCCTGGCGCACCGCGGGACTGTTGAGGTAGGCGGTATCGGAACCCTGGGGCAGATCGAACCAGTGCTCGATGTGCGCCTCGGCCACCAGCGAGCCCTGCACGGAACCGGGTGGGGCGGCCAGCATCGCCTCCCGGGCGAACGGGTGCAGCAGCTCCCAGCTGCCGCTCCACTTGGGGCAGAGCGACTGCAGCAGCTGCCACTGAGCGGGCAGATGGTGCGGGTCGAGCGCGGCAACCTTGTCGTAACGGCGGCGCACCTCGGCCAGCCCCAGCTCGAGTCCACGGGCCGTCATCAGGCGGGCCGTCCAGAGAGCGGGGTCACGCGGGCTGCGGGCCACCGCGTCGATCAGCACCGCCTCGGCCCGGCACAGCCACTCCCGGAAACTCGCGAACTGTTTGCTGCTGACGTGCTCGGCCCGATGTCCCGTACGGATCTCCCAGCCGATGTCGATGAGCCGGTACGCGAGGGCGGCTGCAGCGGCCGAATCGGCTGGGTCACGGTCGACCACCTCACGCAGGAAGTCCTCGCACCCGTCCAGCTCGCCGGCGAACCGCAACGCGTACGTCCGCCCGGCCGGCGGCAGGCCGTCGACCACCTGACGCGCACCGCCCCAGTCCCGTGCGGCCACCCGTTCCCGCGCCGCCGCGTACGGGGGATAGGCGGTCGTCTCGTTGAACGTCACCGACGCCTGCGCATTCACGGCAGGCAGCATAGATGATGTTGATCATTGGCGAAGCCCCATGCCGCCGTCGGTGGCCGGGGCCGTTCCGCAGCGGCGGAACGACCCCGTGTGCACATGAGGGCGGGCGGAACCCCGTACGGCGAAATCAGGTGATCAAAGGGTCTTCGAGGAGGCGCTCGAAGGCGAGCTCGGCCGCCCCGATCAGGGCCGCGTTGTTGCCCAGCTCCGGGGTGCGCAGGCGGATGTGCTCGCGGCAGGCCGGCAGGGCGATCGCGTTCAGGCGGCTGCGAATCTGCGCCGCGGCCACCAGGTACACGTCGCGCAGGGTGCCGCCGAAGATCACCGCCTCCGGGTTGAAGATGTTGACCAGGTTGCCGACGCCGAAGCCGATCCACTCGCCGACCTGGCGCACGGCGAACTGGGCCTGGCTGTCGCCGCGCATGGCCGCGTCGACGACCTCCAGCACCGCCTCGCGACCGCTCCGCTCGGCCCGCCCGGCGTGCTTGAGCAGCGCGTACTCGCCGATCTCGGTCTCCCAGCAGCCGCGCGAGCCGCAACTGCACTCCCGGCCGTACGGGTTGACGACCATGTGCCCGACCTCGCCGCCGTACCCGCCGTGCCCGGCGACGCGCCGGCCGTCGGCGATGATGCCGGCGCCCACCCCGACGTCGCCGTACAGGTAGATGACGTTGTCGCAGCCGGCGGCGGCGCCCCGGCTGTGTTCGACCAGGGCCGACACGTCGGCGTGGTTGCCCAGGGTGAGTTCGCCGAGTTCACCGAGCTCGCCGCGGAGGGCCGCACCGACCGGTTCCTCGACCCAGCCGATGGTGGGGGCCAGGCGCACCACGCCGTCGGTGCGGCGCACCAGGCCCGCGACGGCCACGCCGGTGCCGACGCAGCGCGTGTCCTCGGGCACGTCCGCACGCATCTCGCGGACGAACTTCGCCAGCGGCTGCACCGCGTCGAGCACCTGCATGCCGCGCGGCCTCGAGGTCTCCCGGCGGTCCAGGATCCGCCCGCCCAGCCCGACGCGGGCCGCCCGCAGACGGTCCACCTCGATGCTGAGCGCGTACGCGTACACGCGGGACGACTCGGGCCGGACAACCAGTGACGGTCGCCCGGCCCGGCCGGTTTCGCGTGGTGCCGCTTCGGTGACCAGTCCAGCGGTGGTCAGGTCGGCGGTCAGGGCCCCGATGGTGCTTCGGTTCAGGCCGAGCCGGCTGGCGAGTTCCGCCCGGGAGGTGGCGCCGTGCACGTGCACGTAACGCAGCAGTGTCCCGAGGTTGTGCCGGCGGACCTCCTCCTGGCTGGGGCCGGCCCGCATCAGCGTGCCGTCCCCGGAACCAGGTGGATGTCGTTCATCGGTTGCCGGTTGCGGCCGCTCTACGCCGGGCCAGGGCGTCGACGCTAGCGGCGATCAGCAGGATGACGCCGGTGAAGATGAACTTCTGACCGGAGCTGAAGCCGAGCAGACCCATGCCGTTGTCGATGACAGCGATCACCGCGCCACCGACGACGGCGTTGATGACCTTGCCCTTGCCGCCGAAGAGGCTGGTGCCGCCGATGACGGCCGCGCCCACCGAGTACAGCAGCACGTTGCTGCCACCGGTGTTCGGGTCGACCGAGCTGGCCCGGCTGACGGCCATGAGACCGCCGATCGAGGCCATGAACGAGCCGATCACGAAGACCGAGATGCGGATCCGGTCGACCGGGATGCCGGCGCGGCGGGCCGCCTCGGTGTTGCCGCCGACCGCGTAGATGTGCCGGCCGTAGCTGGTGCGGCCGAGCACGAACGTCCACAGCACCAGGAAGAACCCGATGATCGGGACGACGATCGGCACACCCTTGAGCGAGTTGATCGCCGGGTTGATCGCGCGCTCCTGGGTCAGGATCGCCGTCGCCACGATCAGCAGCACGGCCAGGCCGCCGATGCGCATCAGCACGATGCCCATCGGGTCGGTGACCAGGCCGCGCGCGGCCCGGCTGCGGACGCGGCTGAACTGCGCGGCCGCGTAGCCGAGGATCGCGACGATCGTCAGGATCCAGCTCCACGACACCGAAAGGTTGTCGTTGTTGAGCGAGTTGAAGAACTCGTTGCGCGTCGAGATGTTCGTGCCGCCGCCGAGCAGCACCAGCAGGACGCCCTGGAAACCGAGGAACGCGGCCAGCGTGACGACGAACGACGGGATGCCGATCTTCGCCACCAGGAAGCCCAGCCCGAAGCCGATCACGATGCCCGTGAGCAGGGCCACCGGGATGGCGGTGTACCAGTCCCAGCCGTGGTTGGTCAGCAGGATGGCGACGACGGCGCCGCACACGCCCGAGGTGTAACCCGCGGACAGGTCGATCTCGCCCAGCAGCAGGACGAAGACCAGGCCCATCGCGATGAAGATGTAGATGGCGCCCTGGTTGAACAGGTTCGCGAAGTTGAGCCCGCTGAAGAACGTGTCCCGGGCGACGCCGAAGATCAGGCTCAGCACGACGAGGCCGAGGATGGCCGGCAGGCCACCGAGGTCACCGCCGCGGACCCGGCCCCAGTAGTCGTTGATGTAGCTGGTGACGGTCGGCTTGACGACCTTGACGCCGCCGGCCGTAGTGGTCGTGGTGGTCACTTGTCGCCTCCCGGCGTGATGTCGACGACGTCCCCGCCGAAGTCAGCCGGCTTCTCGGGAGGCAGGCCGATGTTGCCGCTGCGGCCGCCGGTGATGAGCTCGACCACCTGGGAGTGGGTCACGTCGGTGGTCTTGACCTGGGCCGCCATCCGGCCGAGGTAGAGCGCCGCGATGCGGTCGGAGACCGCGAACACGTCGTTCATGTTGTGCGAGATGAGCACGACGCCGAGACCGTTGTCGGCCAGGCGGCGGACGAGCTCGAGGACCTGGGCGGTCTGGGCCACACCGAGGGCGGCGGTCGGCTCGTCGAGGATGACCACCTTCGAGTTCCACAGCACGGCCTTGGCGATCGCCACGGTCTGTCGCTGCCCACCGGAAAGGCTGGCGACAAGCTGCCGCAGCGACTTCAAGGTGCGCACCGAGAGGCTGGCGAGGGCGTCGCCGGCCATCTGTTCCATGGTCGGCTCGTCAAGCACGATGCCGCGCTTCTTCTCGCGGCCGAGGAACATGTTCTGGACGACGTCCAGGTTGTCGCAGAGCGCGAGGTCCTGGTAGACGACCTCGATGCCCAGGGCGGAGGCATCGCTGGGGGCGTGGATCGCGACCTGGTTACCTTCGAAGGTCACCGTGCCGGAGTCGATCTGGTAGATGCCACTGATGCACTTGACCATCGTCGACTTGCCGGCGCCGTTGTCGCCCACGAGGGCGGTGACTTCACCGGGATAAACGCTCAAGCTGACGTCGTGCAGGACCTGAACGGGGCCGAAGGCCTTGTTGATCCCGTTCAGCTCCAAGAGGGGTGTCGCGGCCACGGTGGTTCTCCTTCGCTAAGTGACCGGGTTGCCGCCCGCGGCACGGCCGTGGGCGGCGGATTGGGGGGAAACCCAACTCCGGCGCCGCCCCCGTCCCCGTACGGGGAGGTGGGCGACGCCGTCGTCAGTTCGGGTCCAGCCCGTGATCAGTTGAGGATTCTCAGCTGATTCCCGCCTCCGTGCAGAACTTGGCGAAGTCGGCGGTGCAGACCGCGTCCTTGGTCACGAAGCCGTCGGCGATGACGTCCTTGACGGTCTCCTTGGTGATCGACTGCGGGTCGAGCAGCACCGAGGGGACGTCGGCGCCCGACTCCGGGTCCTTGGTGGTGCCGGTGGCCGTGGTCGGCTTCTGCTTCTTGGCCAGGGCAACCGCGAGCTCGGCGGCCGCGTCCGCCTCCTTCTTGATCGCCTTGTAGACCGTCATGCACTGGTCGCCGGCGAGGATGTTCTGCAGGCCCTGAACGGTGGCGTCCTGGCCGGTCACCGGGACCTGGCCGTTCAGCTTGTTCTTCTTCAGCACGGTGATGGCCGCGTTGCCGAGGCCGTCGTTCGCCGCGAGAACGCCCTTGATGTTCTTGTTCGACGTCAGCATCTGCTCGAAGATCGTGGCGGCCTGCGCGTTGTCCCAGTCCGGAACGTCCTGGTTCGGGCCCTTCTGGAAGGTGCCGTCGGCGTACTTGGGGTCAAGCACGCCGTCGTAACCCTCGGCGAACAGGGTGGCGTTGTTGTCGGTCGGCGAGCCGTTGAGCTCGGCCACGACCGGCTTGACGTACTTCTTGTCCTCGAGGCACTTGACCAGGCCCTCGCCCTGCAGCTTGCCGACCTTCACGTTGTCGAAGGACACGTAGTAGTCGGCGCCGCCGCTCAGGGTCAGACGGTCGTAGTCGATCGTCGCGATACCGGCCTTCTTGGCCTTCTCGAGGACGGCCTTACCGGTGCCGGAGTCGAGGTTGACGATCATGAGGACCGCGACGCCGCTCGAGATCATGCCGTCGGCGATGGTCTGGAACTGCGTCTTGTCGCCCTGCGCGTTCTGAATCTCGACCGGAACGCCGGCCGCGTCGAACGCCGCCTTCAGGAACTTCGGGTCGTCGGTGCCCCAGCGCTGCGAGCTCTTGGTGTCGGGCAGGATGATGCCGACCTTGCCGGCGGCGGTGCTGCCGCCGCCCGAGCTGCCGGAGTCGCTGCCACTGTCGTCGCCACAGGCGGCGATGCTGCCGGTCGCCAGGAGGCTGACCGCGGCAAGGGCGAACATTCCCTTACGCATTCCTAGTAGTCCTTTCGGGTAAATCCGGGCCTTCATCGGATTCGATGGTGTGCGCTGCGGGAGTGTCGCTCCCCGAGACGCCGAATGATCAAAGTGATCAGGAGCTAGTTTGTTGTGCCCGGCAACGTATTCCTGTTGCGGCCGGATACACAAGCCGTGCCGCCAGCCGATCTCGTAACCCGGCATAACAATCCGGCAACACGGCAGTGATAGAAGGCGTACGGCCCTGGCAACGGCCCACCAAGCGCTCTCCATCGATCGCTGACATGACTCACGATGTGACGCTAAGTCAGGTCGCTGCCCGAATCGCCCCGTTCTAGAGATAAAGATCCCCCACGCGCGTAACGTTGTCGTAACGGCTCGCGATCGCCGGGGCTTATGTCCGGATTGTCGCCGTAACCGCTTCCGTGAGGCGGATGAGATCACCCGGCGCCAAGGCCACCTGAAAACCACGGCGTCCGGCCGAGACGTACATCCGGTCGAGATCGAGCGCCGAGTCGTCGACCACCGTGGGCAGTTTCCGGCGCTGCCCGAGCGGACTGATCCCCCCGCGTACGTAGCCACTGCTGCGCTCGGCGGCGGCGCGATCGGCCAGGTTTGCCCGTTTGCCCCCGGCGGCGTGCGCGAGCGCCTTGAGATCCAGGTCGCCGGTCACCGGCACGACGCCCACCACGAGGCCGCCGTCGACCTCGGCGATCAGCGTCTTGAAGACCCGCTCGGCCCCGACCCCGAGAGCCTCGGCCACGAGCGCGCCGTAGTTCGGCGAGTCGGGCGAGACCTCGTACGGGTGCAGGGTGTGCTCGACCCTCTGTGCGGTGAGCAGCGCGGTGGCCGGGGTGCCGGCCGCGGCCTTCTTAGCCATGGCGCGCAGGCTACCGGCACAGGAGCACAGTCGGCGCGCCCATTACCCGGGTCAGCACCATCGAGGCCGATTCCGGGCCGGAGAGGCGCAGATCGCGACGCAGTTGCTCCGGTTCCAGGGCCGAGCCGCGCTTACGGATCTCCAGCCGTCCCACGCCACGCTCCCGCAGCAGCGCGCGCACCCGCTTCAGCGAGAAGCCCAGCACATCCGTGACCTCCAACCTCCGCCCGTACGGGGTCACGTGCGGCTCGTCGGTGTAGACGTACGCGATGTCGGGGTCGGCCAGGCGGCCGTTCACGATCTCGGCGAACTCGGCCACCAGGTGCGACCGCACCACGGCCGGATCGGGGTCGTAGAGATACGCCCCGACGGGCCCGACGGGCGCCTTGCGTGTCCCGCTGCCGGTCAGCTCGGCTCCCCCGCCCGCGTCTTCCCGCTCCGCACCCTCCCCCCGTACGCCGTACCCGCTCTTTTCGTCCGTACCCTCCCCGGGCGCGCTGTTCCGCTCACCGCTCTTTTCGCCCGCGCCCCGACCCGGCTCGCCCTTCGCGGGCAGCAGCGTCGCGCGGCGGGGGGCCTCGGCCAGCGGGCCGCACCAGAACGCGGCCTCGACCAGATCGCCCCCGACGCTCACCCACTCCCCCTCGGCTCCGGGCGGCAGCAGCTCGTGGTCGATCCCCGGAGCCAGCTTGAGCACCGTCCGCGGCACCCGCTCGGGCAGCCCGGCGACGAAGTCCCACGGCGGCGAATAGGACCGGGGGTCGAACACCCGGCCACGACCGGCCCGGCGGCGGGCCGGATCCGCGAAGACCGCGTCGTACCCCTCCACCGCGACCGTGGTGGCGTCGGCACACTCGACCTTGATCATCTGGTCGAGCCCCAGGGCGGCCACGTTGGCCGCAGCGGTCTCGGCGGTGACCGGGTCGGCATCGACCGCGTACACCTCGATCCCGGCGCGGGCGGCGGCGATCGCGTCGGAACCGAGCCCGCAGCCGAGATCGGCCAGGGTCCGCACCCCGGCCGCGGCCAGCCGGGCCGCCCGCCGCCGCGACACGACCGACCGGGTCGCCTGCTCCAGACCCGCCCGGGTGAAGAACATCAACTCCGCGTCCGGGCCGAATTTCGCGGCCGCCCTGCGGCGCAGATCGACCTGCGTCAGCGCCGCGGCGGCCAGGGCGGGCGGCACCCCGCGCGAGCGCAGCGCCGAGGCGGCGGCGAGCGGGTCCCCGGCGGCGATCTCGCTCGCCATGGCCAGGGCGTTCACCCCTTCGGGCGTACGCAACGAGGTGGTCGGCTCGGCAGTCACCCGGGCATTGTCCACGGCCCGACTTCACCTAGCACTCTGGTTGACGGAGTGCTAGTTCCGGCCTAATCTCCGATTAGCACTCTCAACATGAGGGTGCCAGCCGCGAGCCCATCCGGGCCCGCGGCTTGGCACCAGGCGGACCGGCACCCGCGACGACGGCCCCGCCCGGTGGCATGAGGCATCAGCCCGGCCAGATTCTCTGGTCGGCAAACCTGTACCCAGGAGGGTATGCCCGTGACTACCGCGACCAAGGTTGCGATCAAGCCGCTCGAGGACCGCATCGTGGTCCAGGCGAACGAGGCTGAGACGACCACGGCGTCGGGCATCGTGATCCCCGACACCGCCAAGGAGAAGCCGCAGGAGGGCACCGTCCTCGCTGTCGGCCCCGGCCGCATCGACGACAAGGGCAACCGCATCCCGGTTGACGTCCAGGTCGGCGAGACGGTTCTTTACTCGAAGTACGGCGGCACCGAGGTCAAGTACGCCGGCGAGGAGTACCTGGTGCTCTCCGCCCGCGACGTCCTCGCGGTCATCGAGAAGTGACCTACTGACAGTGCTGACCGCCCTGGCTCGTTGTTGACGGGCCAGGGCGTTGGTGCGTGAAGGGACCACATATGGCGAAGATTCTCAGCTTCTCTGACGACGCCCGCCACCTGCTCGAGCACGGCGTCAACTCGCTCGCCGACACGGTCAAGGTCACCCTCGGCCCGCGTGGCCGCAACGTCGTCCTGGACAAGAAGTTCGGCGCGCCCACGATCACCAACGACGGCGTCACCATCGCCAAGGAGATCGAGCTCACCGACCCGTACGAGAACCTCGGCGCGCAACTGGTCAAGGAGGTGGCGACCAAGACCAACGACGTCGCCGGCGACGGGACCACGACCGCAACGGTGCTCGCCCAGGCGCTCGTGCGCGAGGGTTTGCGCAACGTGACCGCGGGCGCCAACCCGATCGGCCTCAAGCGCGGCATGGACCAGGCCGCCGAGACCGTGTCGAAGGCGCTGCTGGCCAAGGCGGTTGAGGTCGCCGACCACAAGGCGATCGCGAACGTGGCCACCATCTCGGCCCAGGACGCCACGATCGGCGAGCTGATCGCCGAGGCGATGGACCGGGTCGGCCGTGACGGTGTCATCACCGTCGAGGAGGGCTCGGCCATGGCGACCGAGCTCGACGTCACCGAGGGTCTGCAGTTCGACAAGGGCTTCATCTCGCCGAACTTCGTGACCGACGCCGAGTCGCAGGAGGCCGTCCTGGAGGACGCGCACATCCTGATCACGACGCAGAAGATCTCCAGCATCGAGGAAATGCTCCCGCTGCTGGAAAAGGTTCTGCAGGACGGCAAGCCGCTGCTGATCATCGCGGAGGACGTCGAGGGCCAGGCCCTGTCCACGCTGGTGGTCAACTCGCTGCGCAAGACGCTGAAGGTCGCCGCCGTCAAGGCGCCCGGCTTCGGCGACCGGCGCAAGGCGATGCTGCAGGACCTGGCGATCGCCACCGGTGGCGAGCTGATCGCCCCCGAGCTCGGTTACAAGCTCGACCAGGTCACCCTCGACATGCTGGGCACCGCCCGGCGGATCGTGGTCGACAAGGAGAACACCACCATCGTCGACGGTGGCGGCAAGTCCTCCGAGATCACCGACCGGGTCGCGCAGATCCGCAAGGAGATCGAGGCCTCCGACTCCGACTGGGACCGCGAGAAGCTGCAGGAGCGGCTGGCCAAGCTGTCCGGCGGCATCGCGGTGATCAAGGTCGGAGCCGCGACCGAGGTCGAGATGAAGGAGCGCAAGCACCGCATCGAGGACGCCATCGCGGCGACCAAGGCGGCGGTCGAGGAAGGCACCGTCCCCGGCGGCGGTGCCGCCCTGGCCCAGGTGGCCACGGAGCTCGACGGCAACCTCGGCCTGACCGGCGAGGAGGCGATCGGCGTCACCATCGTCCGCAAGGCGCTGGTGGAGCCGCTGCGCTGGATCGCGCAGAACGCCGGCCACGACGGCTACGTCGTGGTGGGCAAGGTCGCCGAGCTGGGTTGGGGCCACGGCCTCAACGCGGCCACCGACGAGTACGTCGACCTGGCCGCGGCCGGCATCATCGACCCGGTCAAGGTGACCCGCAACGCGGTCTCCAACGCCGTCTCGATCGCCGGCCTGCTCCTGACCACGGAAAGCCTCGTGGTCGACAAGCCGGCCGAGCCTGAGCCCGCCGCCGCGGGCGGCCACGGCCACAGCCACGGCGGCCACGGCCACCAGCACGGCCCCGGCTTCTGATCCACGGCAGCACCGAAAGGCGCGTCCCCCGGGGGCGCGCCTTTTCGCATTCGTCCGTTCCGGGGGTCGCGTGGCGGCGGTAGAGTGCGGCCGTGGAAATCCGGGCTTCCGACGAAGATCGCGAGCGCACGGTCGCCGACCTCGAACGGCACGCGGGCGCGGGACGCCTCACGCTCGACGAGTTCGCCGAGCGCGCCAAGCTGGCCCACGGCGCGCGCACCCTCGACGAGTTGGCCGCCGTCGTCCACGACCTGCCCGCCGACGCTCAGCCGGCCGGATCAGTCGCCGCCCAGCCCGAGGAGCCCAGCCGCGACCTGCTCATCCTCTTCGCCGTCGCCGCCGCCACCCTCGTGCTGCTCGGCTTCTTCATCGCCCTGATCCGCTCCTGACCCACGTCAGCGGGCCGCGGCCGGCTCGCCCGGGTCGGGGATGCGTTCGCCGTGCCAGGAGCGCCACAGGGCCGCGTACGGGCCGTTGGCCGCGACCAGCTCGTCGTGCGAGCCCAGCTCGGTGATCCGGCCGTCCTCGACCACGGCCACCCGGTCGGCGTCGTGGGCCGAGAACAGCCGGTGCGCGATCGCCACCACCGTACGGCCGTGCAGCACAGCAGCCAGCGACCGTTCGAGGTCGCGCGCCGCCCGCGGGTCGAGCAGCGACGTCGCCTCGTCGAGCACCAGCGTGTGCGGGTCGGCCAGCACCAGCCGGGCCAGCGCCAGCTGCTGGGCCTGCGCCGCCGTCAGCGGATGGCCACCCGCCCCGACCACGGTCTCCAGCCCCTCGGGCAGCGCCCGGACCCACTCCAGCGCGTGCACCGCCGCCAGCGCCGCCCGTACGTCCACCTCCGCCGCGCCCGGCCGCACCATGGCGATGTTGTCGCGGACCGAGCCGATGAAGACGTGATGTTCCTGGGTCACCAGCGCCACCTCGGTGCGCAGCCGGTCGAGCGGCAGGTCGTGCAGCGGCACTCCGCCCACCGTGATCGTGCCGCCGGTCGGCTCGTGCACCCCGGCCAGCAACCGGCCCAGCGTCGACTTGCCCGCGCCCGACGGCCCGACGACTGCCAGCCGCTCCCCCGGCTCCAGGGTCAGGTTGAGGCCGTGCAGCACCTCACGGCCGGGCACGTAGGAGAAGCGCACATCACGCACCTCGATACGGGAACCGTCGGGCTCGGCCGCCGCCACGGCCGGCGGCTCCTCATCGGTCGCCACCCCCAGCAGCCGGGCCAGCGAAGCCGCGCCGACCTGCACCTCGTCGAGCCAGCCGAGCAGCCGGTCGAGCGGGTCGATCAGCAACTGCACGTAGATGACCGCCGCGGTGAGCTGCCCCAGCGACACCGTGCCGCGCAGATAGAGCCAGCCGCCCACCAGCAGCGTCGCGACCACGGGCAGCACATAGCTCACCTCGATGACCGGGAACCACACCGTACGGAGGAAGAGGGTGTATTTCTCGGCGATCCAGGAGTGGCGCAGGTCGGCGTCGGACCGTTCGATCCGTTGCTGCCGGCGGCGTAGCGCGTCCACCGTCCGCGCACCCTCGACCGTCTCTGCCAGGCCGTCGGTCACTGTGGAATAGGCCGCGTTCTCACGCAGATATCCCGCCGGAGCTCGGCGCAGATACCACCGGGTGCCGACCACGATGATCGGCACGGCGACGAACAACGGCAGCGCCAGCAGCGGTCCGGTGAGGACAAGAGCGCCGATCACCAGTGCCACCGTGATCAGGGCGATCACCGTCTCGGGCACCGCGAGGCGGACACAACGGGACAGGGCGTCGACGTCCCGGGTGGTACGGGTCAGCAGGTCTCCGGACCCCGCGCGTTCCACCGTGGACAGCGGCAGCGCGAGCACCCGATCGACGAACTCCTCCCGGAGACTCGCCAGCACCCGTTCGCCGAACCGCGCCGACGCCAGGTATGCGAACCGGATGAGAATCGCCTGCAGCACCACAAACCCGGCGATGGCCGCGGCCAGCCGGTCGATGACGCCGACGCCCTCGCCGTGCCGGATCGCCTCGACCAGATCACCCAGCAACCGGGGTCCGACGAGACCGGCCACGGCGGCGAGCACATGCAGCCCGAGCGTCAGGCCGAGGGCTCGCGGATAGCGGCGCATCAGGTCACGGGCGTACCGCCGGACCTGCGCGCTGTCGGCGACCGGCAGCAGACTGCTCACGCGTCCTCCTCTCGCAACACCGTGCGGGCGTAGCGCGGCTCGTCGTCGAGCAGGGCACGATGGGTGCCGGACGCCACCGCCCGGCCCTGGTCGACGAAGATCACCCAGTCGACGCGGTCGAGCACGAGGGGGCTGGAGGTGCAGATCACCGTCGTGCGGCCGGCCCGGGTGGCCGCCAGCCGGTCGGCTATGCGGGCCTCGGTGTGGGCGTCGACCGCGCTCGTCGGCTCGACCAGGATCAGCGTCTCGGGGTCGGCCACCAGCGCCCGCGCCAGCCGCAACCGCTGCTGCTGGCCGCCGGAGAAGGTGCGGCCACGCTCGGCGACCTCGCTGTCGAGGCCGTCGGGCAGCGCCTCGACGATGTCGGTGGCGGCCGCCGTGTGCAGCGCCTCGGCCAGCCGGCCGTCGCCGCCCGGGTCGAGGTCGGCGCGCAGGGGACCGGTGAACAGGCGGGCGTCGTTGTCGGCGACCAGGATCCGCTCGCGGACGGTGGCCAGCTCGAACTCGCCGAGCGGCACCCCGTCGATCATCGCGCCGTCGGCGTACCGGCCGAGCCGGTCGGCGATCGCGGTGGCCTCGGCGGGCACGGTGGCGACGATCGCCGTTGTCCCGCCGGGAAGGATCGTCACGCCCGACGTCGGGTCGGTCAGCGGGCCGCGGAACCGGGCGGGGTTGACGGGGGAGGCGGGATCGGGCAGGTCTGTCCGCGAGCGCAGCATCGACACCACCCGGCGGGCCGAGACGTGGCCGCGGGTCAGCTTGTCGATCGCCTCGGTGAGCTGCCGCAACGGCATGACCAGGAAGGCCGCGTACGCGTAGAAGGAGACCAGCTGCCCCACGGTGATCTGCCCGTCGAGCGCGAACCGGGCGCCCAGCCACGTGACCAGCACGAGGAAGCTGCCCGGCAGCAGCACCTGGGCCGCCTCGAGCAGCGACTCGACCCGAGCCGTCCGCACCCCGGCCTCCCGCAGCCGTTGCGAGTCCTCCCGATAGCGCTCGCCCATGACCGCCTCGCCGCCGATGCCCCGCAGCACCCGCAGGCCACCCACCAGATCGGCCGCGCGCCCGGTGAGCAGGCCCTGCTGCTCGCGGGAGGCCTGCTGACGGCGGTGCAGCGGGCGGATGAGCAGCCCGACGATCGCCATCAGCAGCGGCACGCCGAGCACCACGACCAGGCCGAGCTGCACCGACGTGGTGAGCAGGATGATCGACACGGCGACGACGGCGATCAGCGAGCCGGTGCCCCGGGCGGTGATGTCGATCGCGGCGCCGATCTGGCGGATGTCGGACGTTCCGATCGCCACCACCTCGCCGGTGTCGAGCCGCCGCGACAGCGCCGAGCCGAGCCGGCCCACCTGGCGCACGGTGACCTGGATGGTGGTGAACATGCCGCCCAGAAAGTTGACTACCGCGAACCGATGCCGGCTGACGCCGAAGACCGCCTGGCCGACGCCGGCCGCGAGCAGCGCCAGGCTCCACGTCAGCAACCCCGCACGGTCACCCCGGGTGGCGGCGTCGATCGCCTTGCCGACGATGGCGGGGACGAACGCCTGGCAGAGCATCCACAGCACGGCGAGCACGATCGCCGCATACACCGGACGCCAGGCGCGGCGGATCAGCCAGCGGAGATATCGGACGGGTGAACGGTCGTCGGGGGTGCCGGGATCGGCATCGGGCAGCTTCTTCATCGCAGGCCCGACGTTACGGCCGGGGTACGACGTTCGCGACGCGATTTTGCCTAGCGGTCGACCGGTGTGAAGTCCCACACGTGCGCGGCTCGGGCGATCAGGTGGGGCGGCGGCGCGGGCAGGCTTTCCGGGCTGTGCCGCCACTTGGTGATGACCACGATGCGGTTGTCGGTGGACGAGTAGACGTCGCTCGACACGTGCTGCGGCAGCACCTCGACCCGCGGCACGGCCACGTCGCACACCCACGACAGCAACTCGTCGAAGCCGCTGAGCGAGGCGCGTATCTCCCACATCCGCGCGATCATGATGGCTTCCTACCCCGTCACGCTGACCGCGGTCAATGGCATCACCGAGTCTGCCGGCAGATCGAGACGACTCGGCGCCACCCCGGCCGCCACCAGCCGCGAGCCGAGCGCCGCCACCATCGCGCCGTTGTCGGTGCACAGCGCGGGGCGGGGCACCCGCACCTCGATGCCGTGCTTGGCCGCGCGCTCCTCGGCCAGCGCCCGCAGGCGCGAGTTCGCCGCCACGCCACCGCCGATCACCAGGGTTCGGACGCCGTTCACCCGGCAGGCCTCGATCGCCTTGGCGGTGAGCACATCGCAGACCGCTTCCTGGAACGAGGCCGAGACGTCGGCGATCGGCACCGGCTCGCCGGCGCGCTCGCGGGCCTCGACCCAGCGGGCGACGGCGGTCTTGAGCCCCGAGAACGAGAAGTCGAACCGGTGGGCGGCCAGGTCTTTCGGGGCGGTGAGCCCGCGCGGGAACCCGATCGACGCCGGGTCGCCTTCCTTGGCCGTACGGTCGATGACCGGTCCCCCGGGGAAGCCGAGCCCCAGCAGGCGCGCCACCTTGTCGAACGCCTCTCCGGCGGCGTCGTCGATGGTGGCCCCGAGCGGCGTGACCCCGTTGGTGAGGTCGTCGACCAGCAGCAGCGAGGAGTGGCCGCCCGAGACCAGCATGGCGACCGCCGGCTCGGGCAGCGGGCCGTGCTCGAGCGTGTCGACCGCCACGTGCGCCGCCAGGTGGTTGACGCCGTAGATCGGCTTGTCGGCGGCCAGGGCGTACCCCTTGGCCGCGGCGACCCCGACGAGCAGCGCCCCGGCCAGACCGGGCCCGCTGGTCACCGCGATCGCGTCGATGTCGGCCAGGGTGACCTTGGCCTCGTCGAGCGCGCGCTGCATGGTCGGCACGAGCGCTTCGAGATGGGCGCGGCTGGCCACCTCGGGCACGACACCGCCGAACCGGGCATGCTGATCCACGCTGGACGCCAGCGCGTCGGCCAGCAAGGTGTGCCCCCGGACGATGCCGACGCCGGTCTCGTCACAGGAGGTCTCGATCCCGAGGACCAGGGGCTCGTCAGCCATTGCGCATCATCACCAGGGCATCCGTGTTGCTCGGTTGGTAGTAGCCGCGCCGGATGCCGACGGGCTCGAAATCGTACCCGGCGTACAGGCGCTGGGCGGGCTCGTTGTCGACCGCCACCTCGAGCAGAGTCTGCTTGATGCCGAGCCGGTGAGCCTCGTCGAGCAGCGCTTCGAGCAGCTTGCGCCCGGTGCCGCGGCGCTGCCCGGACCGGCGTACGGCGATGTTCTGCACCCATGCCTCGTCGAGGGTGGCCGCCAGCCCGCCGTAACCGAGCACCTCGTCGTGGTCGTCCAGCGCCACCACGTAGAAGTTGCGCTGCGCGAGCTCGTTCCAGAACATGGCGGCCGTCCATTTCTCGTCGCCGAACAGATCCGCCTCCATCGGGACCACCTCGGCGATGTGCCACCAGCGGAAACGCTCGACCCGCATCAGGTCAGCACCGGTTTGCGACCGGCCGGCTCGACGGCGTCCGGCCGGCGCAGGTAAAGCGGGGTCAAGATCTCGGACGGGGCGCCCGCACGGACACGGTCGGCGGCGAGCGCGACCAGGGCGGCGCCGGGCGGATAGAGCAGGTGCTCCTCGACAGGCACGCCGAACACGTCGCCGTACTTGAGGGCGCCCTCGCCCGCGACCCGGTCGACCAGGCCCTGCACACCGGCGCCAGGAGTTTCGGGCTGCCGGCCGGTCAGGTCGACGCCGTCGTCGCGGGCGGTGGCCTGCCCGATGAGGTCGGCCGCCTCTGCTCGGGCCAGCGCCGAGGCGACCCGCGCGGCGTCCACGCCGGCCAACGAGATCGCGGCCTCCAGGGTCTCGGACTCGGCGAGGGCGGCGGCGTCGGTGGCGGCGCTGTTGCGGGCGCGGCTGCGGGCCGGGGTGCCGGCGCGGACGATCGCGGCGGCCACGTCACCCGGCCGGGCGACGTCAGGCCCCAGCACGCGTACGCCGTCGGAGTACGTCGCGAAGTAGACCTCGCGCCGCCGGGCGTCGGTCGCGATCAGCACCCGGCCCGGACCGGCCGCCCGCCCCAGACCGTCGAGCGAGCAGACCCCGTACGTCGCAATGCCGAGCGCCTGGCCCATGCTCGCCGCCGTGACCAGGCCGACCCGCAGGCCGGTGAACGGGCCCGGCCCGAGCCCGGCGACGATCGCCCCCAGGTCACGCGGACGCACCCCCGCGTCGGCGAGGGTGGCCTCGATCTCGGGGGCCAGCTTCTCGCCGTGCGCGCGGGGGTCGACCGTACGCCGTTCGGCGATGCCGCGCAGGCCGTCGGCGGTCACCTCCACCAGCGCGGCGGTCGACGCGGGCGTTGCGGTGTCCAGAGCCAGTACGAGCACGTTGCAGACCCTAACCCGCGGCGCGCGGATCCCAGTCGACGACCGGGCGACCGCCGTCGGCCAGGGCCTTGTTGGTCGCGCTGAACGGACGTGCGCCGCGGAAACCCTCACGGTTGAGCGGGCTGGGGTGCCCGGCCTCGAGCACCACGTGGGCCGGGTTGGTGATCAGAGCCGCCTTCTTGCGCGCGTAACCGCCCCAGAGCAGGAACACCACGCGCTCGTCGCGAGCGTTCAGCGCCCGGATCGTGGCGTCGGTGAACGCCTCCCAGCCCTTGCCCGCGTGGGACGCGGCCGCTCCCGCACGCACGGTCAGGACCGCGTTGAGCAGCAGGACGCCCTGTTTCGCCCAGCCGGTGAGGTCGCCCGCCGCGGGCGGGACGACCCCGACGTCCTCGGCCAGCTCCTTGAACACGTTGCGCAGCGACGGCGGGATGCGTACCCCCTCACGCACGCTGAAGCTGAGCCCGTGCGCCTGGCCGGGACCGTGATACGGGTCCTGCCCCAGGATCAGCACCCGGGTCTGCTCGGGAAGGCACAGCCGGTACGCCGTGAAGAGGTCCTCGATCGGCGGATAGATCGTGTGCGCCGCGTACTCGGAGGCGACGAACTCGCCCAGCGCGGCTGTGGCCTTCTCGTCGAGAAAACCAGCCAGCTCGGCCTGCCATGCGGCCGGCAGCAACTCCGCCAGGTTCAAGGTCGCTCCTCCATGTCGGTAAGGTCCGCGATGCGTGCGGCCCAGTCTCCGCCGTACGGGATCAGCTCGGCGACCCGGGTGTCGTCGTCGAGCCGGTCGAGCCGCACCAGCAGGTATTCGTCGTTCAGCTGCTCGACCAGGCCGGCGCCCCACTCGACGACGGTCACCGCGTCCTCGGCGGAGGCGTCCAGGTCGAGGTCGTCGATCTCGGCGCGCGGGTCGGGGCTGTCCCCCAGCCGGTACGCGTCCGCGTGCACCAGCGGAATCCGTCCCCGATGGACCCGCGCGATCACGAACGTCGGCGACGTGATCGAGTCCGTCACGCCGAGCCCAGCCCCGATGCCCTGCACCAGCGCTGTCTTGCCGGCGCCGAGCGGCCCGGTCAGCAGCACCAGGTCACCCGGGCGCAGGATCGAGGCGAGCCGTCGGCCGAACGCGCGGGTGTCGTCCACGGTGGGCAGCTTCACGAGATCTTCTCCAGGAACGGCATCAGGGCGGCGTTGACCTCGTCGGCCTTCTCCAGCATCACGACGTGCCCGCTGTTGGCGACCTTGACGAGCTCGGCGTCGGGCAGGTACCGCAGGATCTCCTCGGAGTGGGTCACCGGGGTCAGGTAGTCGCGGGTGCCGACGATCACCAGCACGGGCGTGCCGCGCAGGGCCGACAGGGCCGGGAAACGGTTGTGGGTGTAGAGCGTGCGCAGGTATTTCGTCAACGTCTCGACCGACGTCCGGGAGTTCATGTTCTCCACGAACGTGACCAACGACGGACTGGGCTTGGGCTCACCGAAGCCGTACCGGCGGGTGAGCAGCCAGGCCAGGTCGGACGAGACCACGCGGGCCCGGTCGATCCGGCTGCCGCCCAGGTGGGCCGCCTTGCCCCAGAGCGGGAAGAAGGGCGCGCTGGCCCGCGCCACCAGCGAGGGGATGCCGAGCTTGGTCTTGTCGATCAGGCCGGCCGAGGTGGACATGAGGACCACGCCGGTGACGCGTTCGCCGAACCACTCCGGGTACTCCTCGGCGAACGCCATGATCGTCATGCCGCCCATCGAGTGACCGACCAGGAGGATGTGGCCGTCGGGCACGGCGGCGTCGAGCACCGCGGCCAGCGACTTCCCGAGCGCCGCGATGTCGTAGTCGCCGGACTGCAGCCGGCTCGAGCGACCGTGGCCGGGCTGGTCGTAGAAGACCAGACGGTGGTCGCCACGCTCTGTCAGGGCCTGGCGCTGGAAATAGAAGGTCCCCATGTCGAGCGCGAAGCCGTGCACGAAGACGATCGTGGGCCTGGGTTCCTCCGGCTCGGACCGGGGCTCGACGATCTCGACGTGCAGCTCGGTGCCGTCGGCCGCCGTGACCGTCATCTCGTGGTCGAACGGCTGGTCGCCGAACGGCTCGTCCGCGTACGGGTCGCCGGGCGCGCTGATCGATCGCCGCACCAGCACCCGCTCGACGGCGAACGCGGTGGCCAGCCCCGCGGCGACCACACCGACGGCCGCGCCGGCGATCCCGACCTGTTTGGCCCGCTTGCTCACGCAGCACCCCCCTGATAGACGCGGGGCACCCGGGAACTGCCGAAACGGGTCACGATCTCGTAGTTGATCGTGCCGATGACCGCGGCCCAGTCGTCGGCAGTGGGGCCGCCGTCGTCGCCCGCCCCGAACAGCGTGGCCACGTCACCGGCGACGACCGGGTCATCGCCGACGTCGAGGACGATCTGGTCCATGCAGACCCGCCCGGCCACCGTACGGCGTTTGCCGCCGAGCTGGACCGGGCCTGCGTTGGACGCCGCGCGGGGCACCCCGTCCGCGTAGCCCAGCGGCACCAGCGCCAGGGTCGTGTCGCGCTCGGTGAAGTAGGTGTGGCCGTAGGACACGCCCTGACCGGCCGGCACCCGCTTGGTCAACGCGACCCGCGCCCGCGCCGTCATGGCCGGCCGCAACCCGTACGACTCGCCGGCCACCGGGGACAGCCCGTAGACCGCGATGCCGGGGCGTACGAGGTCGTAATGCGCGTCGGGGCGGGTCAGCGTCGCCGCCGAGTTCGCGATGTGCCGGTAACGCGGGGTGATACCGGCGCGCTCGGCCGTCGCCAGCCCCTCGGCGAAGAGGGCCAGCTGGTGGTCGATGGTCTCGTGACCGGGCTCGTCGGCGTAGACGAAGTGGCTCCAGACGCCGACCACGTCGATGTCGCCGTCGGCCTGCGCCTTGGCCGCCGCCTCGAGCAGCGCCGGCCACTCCGCCGGGGTGGCGCCGCCACGGGACAGACCGGTGTCGAGCTTCAGGTGGACCCGAGCCGTCCGCTCGGCCCGCCGGGCGGCCGTGACCAGCTCGCCGAGCAGCTGCACGCTGCCAGCGTTGAGGTCGATGCCGGCCGCCACACCCTCGTGCAACGGCATTCCGGGCGAGTGCAGCCAGGCCAGCACGGGCACCTCGAACCCGGCCCGGCGCAGCGCCAGGCCCTCGCCGAGCGTCGCCACGCCCAGCCACGTCGCCCCGCCCGCCAGCGCGGCCCGGGCCGAGGGCAGCATGCCGTGCCCGTAGCCGTCGCCCTTGACGACGGCCATGACCTCGGCGGTCGTCCTGGCGCGCAGCAACGCGACGTTGTCCCGGATAGCGTCCAGATCGACCCGGACCTCGGCCTGCCACATGATTCCCAGCCTACTGACCGGTCAGGTCACGAACGGTGGGGCGCAGAGCGGCGGCTATGTCGGGGGCGGTCACCGGGCCGTCCTCGGCGGCTCGGCGGCCGGCCAGGCCATGCGCGTACGCCGCCGCGACCGCCGCCCGCTCGGCCGGCACACCCGAGGCCAGCAGCGACCCCAGCAGCCCGGCCAGCACGTCGCCGCTGCCCGCCGTGGCCAGCGCGGACGTGCCCGTCGGATTGGCCCAGACCTCGCCGCCCGGGGTGGCCACGATGGTCCGGTCGCCCTTGAGCAGCACCACCGCGTTCATCCACGAGGCGAGTTTGAGCGCCGCGCCGGCACGGTCGTGACCGGGCGCCTCCCCGGCCAGGCGCTTGAACTCGCCGTCGTGCGGCGTGACCACCATCGGAGCGTCACGGCGCAGGTCCTCCGCGTGCTTGCCGTCGATCAGCAGGGTCAGCGCGTCGGCGTCGAGCACGACCGGCAGCGCGGTGGCGAGCACGCTGCGCAGCGTCGTGCGGGCCTGATCGTCGGTGCCCAGTCCGGAACCGCACACCCAGGCCTGCACCCGCCCGGCAACGGCCACGCGGGGCGAGGCGACCACCGACGGGTGCGCACGCACGACCTCCTCATGGGCGCTGCCCGCATAGCGGACCATGCCGGTGGGGCCGGCCAGGGCGCCGCTCACACCGAGCAGGGCGGCCCCCGGATAGGTCGCCGAGCCGGTGGCGATGCCGACCACGCCCCGGGTGTACTTGTCGGAGGCCGGCCCTGGATGCGGCCACCAGGAGGCGACGTCGGCCGCGTCGGGCACGGAGACGGCCGGGCCGGCACGCAGCACCGGGCCCAGCCCGATGTCGACCAGCTCGATCTGACCGCAGCGCACCGCGGCGGGGCCGAGCACGTGGGCCGGCTTGAGGCAGCCGAACGTCACCGTGACATCGGCCGTGACGGCCGCGCCGGGCACGTCACCGGTGTCGACGGCCACGCCGCTCGGCACGTCGACCGCCACCACGACGGCCCGCGCCCCGGATCGCCCGCGCAGCTCGCCCAGCCTCTCGGCCACGGCCGCCGCGGGCTTGCGCAGGCCGCCGCTGGCCCCGATGCCGACGATGCCGTCGAGCACGAGGTCGGCCCGCTCGGGCAGCTCGGCGACGGTGAAGCCGCCCGCCGCGCGCAGCGCCCGCAACCCGGCCAGGTGAACGCGGTCGGGCCGCATGAGCAGGGCACGCACCTGGGCGCCGCGCCGGGCCAGCGCGGCCCCGGCGTAGAGCGTGTCGCCACCGTTGTCACCGCTGCCCACCAGCAGAACGACACGCGCGCCGTAGACACCGCCCGCGTCCTGCAGCAACAGCGCGCAGCGCCTCGCCAGCCCGGCCGCGGCCCGCTGCATCAGCGTGCCCTCGGGCAGAGCCGCCATCAGCGTCTGCTCGGCCGCGCGCACATCCGCAACCCGCCATGCCTGCCGCATCGGTCCTCCAGCCATCTCGGTGTTGCCGACGGTTCTAGCGCACCCCTGCGACATTTTCCCGCCGCGCCACCCGGATGCCGCTTCCCCACAACGCCGCCGGCACACCGTTGTCAGCCGGCGCCGCCCACGTCCCGGCGTGCCGGCGCCGCCCACGTCCCGGCGTGCCGGCGCCGCCCACGTCCCGGCGTGCCGGCGCCGCCCACGTCCGGTGTGCCGGCGCCGCCGGGCTTCCCGGTCAGGATTCGGCGACCACCATGGCCGAGGCGATGCCACCGTCGTGCGAGAGCGACAAATGCCACCTGTTGACCCCGCGCTCGGCGGCGACCGCGGCCACCGTGCCCGACACGGTCAGCCAGGGGCGGCCATCGGGATCGGCCACGATCTCGCAGTCGTGCCAGAGCATGCCCGCGGGAGCGCCCAGAGCCTTGGCCACCGCCTCTTTGGCCGCGAACCGGGCAGCCAGCGACTCGGCCGACCGCGGGTTGCCCGTGGAGCTCACTCGCTCGCCCTCGGTGAAGAGCCGGGTCGCCAGCAGAGGCGTCCGGTCGAGAGCACGGGCGAAGCGCTCCACCAGAACAACATCGATGCCGACAGCCACGATCACGGCCCAACCTTATCGGTAGTCGCCCCTGCACACCCGGCCTGTGGACAACCGCCGGCGTTGTCCACAGGCCACTCCGTGGCCGCCTTGCGACCCCTAAATTCCTCGCATCCGTTCGCCCCATCCGGAGGTTGCTGATGAATCCCGATCTCGAGGCCGACATCGAGGCCCTGCGACGCGCGGCCTCAGGCGTGGCGGCCACCGGCGCCCGGGTGACCGCCGCAGCCGCCGACGAGCCGGCCCCGCCACAGGTCCCGCGCTGGGCCACCGTCGACGCGGCCCAGCTGGCCGCTGATGCCGCCCGCCGGCAGCTGACGATGATCGGCGCCGAGATCGAAGAGACCGCCCGCCGCATCACCGCGGCCGCCGAGGCTTATGAGCTGGCCGACGCCCGTGCCGCCACCCGCCTGCGGCTGACCCGATGACCACCGCCGTGCAAGCTCGCCTGCAGGCGACCGACCCGGCACGATGGCTAGCGCTGGCGCTTTCCTGGCGCCGCTGGGCCGAGCTGGCCGGTCACCTGATCGCCGAGCTGGTTCCCCGCCTGGCCGCACTGCCTTCGGCGTGGCGTGGCACCACGGCGACCGCCGCCTCGCACCGTCTGCACGAGTTGCGCCGCCGGCTGATTCTGTTCCGCCTGCACTGCTGGCGTGCCGACCAGACCGCCGGTGAGTTCGCGGCCGCCCTGATCAGGGCGAAAGCGCTGCTGGCGCGGGCCCTCGCCGCCGCATCCCGGGCCGATTCGCTGACGCCGCGGCCGAATTCGGAGGCCGCGGCCGGGCAGGCTGCCCACGGGCCGGTCGCGAAAGCCCGTGCTTTCGGGCCGGCGTGGGGTTTCCATCCGGACTTGACCGCGGCGCTCGCGCTGGCGGCCCGGTCCGACACCGAGGCCGCCGAGCGGCTGCGCAGCCTGGCCACGGCGATACACACCCCGGCCGAGCCGCCCGGCCCGGATCCCGGCCGGCCCGACTGCACCACCTCCCCCGCCGGGGTGCGGCGCTGGTGGGGCGGGCTTCCGGCGGGGCAGCGCAACTGGCTGCTCGCCACCGAGGCGGCGTGGCTGGCCCGGCTCGACGGCCTCCCCGCGGCCGACCGCGACATCGCGAACCGTCTGCTGCTCGACGAGCGGCTGGCCGAGGTGGACAGGGCGATCGCCGGAGCAAGTGGCAGAGAGCGCGACAAGCTGCGGAAACTCCGTAACGGGTTGTTCGCGCTCGACCGCCGGCTCGCCGACGGGGCCGGCCCGCGCGCCTACCTGCTGCGGCTCGACGTGGCCGAGGAGGGCCGTGCGGTGGTGGCGCTCGGCGATCCCGACCGGGCCGGCAACGTGCTCACTCACGTTCCGGGGATGACCGCCGACCTGGCCTCGTTCGGCGGGGAGCTGGCCCGGTCCGAACGGGTCGCCGTGCGCGCCGCCGAGGTACGGCCGGCCGTCTCAACCAGCGCGATCATGTGGCTCGACTACGACGCACCCGACTTCGTCGACGAGGCGGCGAGCGCCCGCCGGGCCGAGGCCGGCGCACCTGCGCTGCGGCATTTCCAGGAGGGTCTGCGGGCCGCGCACGAGGGCCCGCCGGCCCGGCAGGTGGTGCTCGGCCACAGCTACGGCTCGCTGGTCGTGGGCAAGGCGGCTGCCGGGGGTCTCGACGCCGACAGCGTGGTCTTCGTCGGCTCACCGGGTGTCGGCGTCGACTCGGCCCGTGACCTGCGGGTGCCCTCGGGTGAGGTCTGGTCGAGCACGTCCCGCAGCGACGTCATCCAGTACGTGGCGGTGTCCCCGGCAAGCCTGGTCCGCGATGTGGGCACAGCCGCCGCCGTGCCGGGCATCGGCGCGCTCATGGCTTTCGGCCGCCCGGAAAGCGACCTGTGGTTCGGTCACAACCCGAGCGACCCGGCGTTCGGCGCGCACGCCTTCGCCGGCGCACCCGGCGGTGGTCACGTCGGTTACTGGGAGCCCGGCTCCCCGTCCTTGGAGACCCTCACCGCGATCACCCTGGGGACAGCCCGATGAGACCACCGTGACACGCCAACGGCCGTCACCGACGCCGCCAAGCGACGCGGTGACGGCCGGACAATCCGGGCGACGCCGTAAAGCGGTGACCGCCGGGCAGATCGCGCGACGCCGTAAAAGCGGTGACCGCCAGGCAGGTCGCGCGACACCGTGATGCGGTGACGCCCGGACAGGATGGGCAGCGTTGCTTACTCGACGGTGACGGACTTGGCCAGGTTGCGGGGCTGGTCGACGTCGTGCCCGCGGGCGGCTGCGATCTCGCACGCGAGCACCTGCAGGGGCACGGTGGTCATCAGGGGAGCCAGCAGCGTCGGGGTCGCGGGCACCGGGATCAGGTGGTCGGCGTAGGCGCGGACGTCCTCGTCGCCCTCCTCAGCGATCACGATGGTGCGGGCGCCGCGGGCGCGGACCTCCTGGATGTTGGAGACGACCTTGTCGCGCATGACACCGCGGCCGGCCGGGGAAGGCACCACGCAGACGACCGGCGTGCCCTCGTCGATCAGGGCGATCGGCCCGTGCTTGAGCTCACCGGCGGCGAAGCCCTCGGCGTGCATGTAGGCGAGCTCCTTGAGCTTGAGCGCGCCCTCCAGGGCCACCGGGAAGCCGACGTGCCGGCCGATGAACAGCACCGTCGAGGCGGTCTTGAGGTCACGGGCGAGCTCGCGCACCTCCTCCATGCGGCCGAGCAGCGTACGCAGGCTGTCGGGGGTCTGCTGCAGCTTCTCGACCACGGCGGCGACCTCGTCGGCGTACATGACGCCGCGGATCTGGGCCAGGTGCAGGCCGATCAGATAGCAGGCGACCAGCTGGGTCAGGAACGCCTTGGTCGACGCCACCGCGACCTCGGGCCCGCCGTGGGTGTAGAGCACCGCGTCGGACTCGCGCGGGATCGTCGAGCCGTTGGTGTTGCAGATCGCCAGGACGCGGGCCTTCTGCTCCTTGGCGTGACGCAGCGCCATCAGCGTGTCCATCGACTCGCCGGACTGGCTGATGGCGACCACCAGCGTCGAACGGTCGAGGATCGGGTCGCGGTAGCGGAACTCGCTGGCCAGCTCGACCTCGCACGGGATGCGCACCCAGTGCTCGATGGCGTACTTGGCGACCATGCCCGCGTGGTACGACGTGCCGCAGGCCACGATGAAGATCTTGTCGACGTCGCGGAGGTCCTGGTCGGTCAGGCGCACCTCGTCGAGCACGATCTCGCCGCGGTCGGAGAGACGGCCGAGCAGGGTGTCGGCGATCGCCTGCGGCTGCTCGGCGATCTCCTTGAGCATGAAGTAGTCGTGGCCCCCCTTCTCGGCGGCCGAGGCGTCCCAGTTGATGTGGAACTCGTGGCCCTCCTGGGCCGAGCCGTCGAAACCGGTGATCTCGATGCCGGCCGGGGTGATCAGGACGACCTGGTCCTGGCCGAGCTCGATCGCCTCGCGGGTGTGCTCGATGAACGCCGAGACGTCGCTGGCCAGGAAGTTCTCGCCGTCGCCGCGGCCCACGACCAGCGGCGAGTTGCGGCGGGCGGCGACCACCGCGTCGGGCACCTCGACGTCGACGGCGAGCAGCGTGAACGCGCCCTCGAGCCGGCGGACGGTGCGGCGCATGCCCTCGGCGAGCAGCTGCGGGCCGTCGGCCTGACCGGACTCGCGGAGCCGGCGCATCTCGGCCGCGAGCAGGTGGGCGGCGCACTCGGTGTCGGTGTCGCTGCTGAACTCGACGCCGGTCGCCTCGAGCTCGGCGCGCAGCCGGGCGAAGTTCTCGATGATGCCGTTGTGGATGACCGCGACCCGGCCGTCCTGCGAGATGTGCGGGTGCGCGTTGCGGTCGGTCGGGCCGCCGTGCGTCGCCCAGCGGGTGTGCCCGATGCCGGTGAGACCGGCGGCGATGCGCGATTCGCCGGACTCGGCCAGCGCCTTTTCCAGGTTGGCCAGCTTGCCGGCCTTCTTCTCGGTCAGAACGGTGCCGTCGTCCACGACAGCCACACCGGCGGAGTCGTACCCGCGGTATTCCAGCCTGCGCAGTCCGTCAAGAACGATGCTGAGCGCCGGACGACCGCCGACGTACCCCACGATGCCACACATAGCCCTGAGCCTAGCGGACTTCCGCTCATCCGTCATGCTCGAGAAGCACCCTTTCGAGCACACCGGCTGCGCAAAAAGAGCCGAACAGCCGACCGGGCCATCCCACGGCTGGCGTCGCCGGCGTACCGTCGGCTACCGCGCCACAACAGCGCGCTCGCACCGGGAGAAACGTTGAGCAATCAGCAGCCGGACGGCACCTCTGAGCCGACCACCCCCCTGCCGCCCGCCCCGCCGTCGTTCAGGCCCGGCTCCGCGCCGCTGCCGCAGCCGCCCAACCCGGACTATCCGCCGACCTCCGAGTTCCCGGCCGCGCCGACGGAGCACTATCGGGTGCAGTCGTACGAGCCCCCACCCGACTACGGGCCGCCGCAGGCTTACGAGCCCCCACCGGGATACGGTCCGCCGCCCGGATACGCCCAGCCCAGTTACCAGCAACCTCCGCCGCCGCCCCGCCGGAGCAAGATCCCCATGGTCCTGCTTGTCCTGGCGATCACGCTCCTGCTCTGCGGCGGCGTCGCCACCGCGGGCGTGCTCTTCGTGCGCAATGTGACGGATCGGGCCAAGGAGGCCCTGCCCGAGCTGCCCCAGCTGCCCTCGGCCGCCCCGCAGATCCCCGACCTGCCCACCGAGCTCCCCAGCCTGCCGGGAAACGTGCCCGACGTCACCGGCCGCAAGATCACGGTCACGTACGAGGTGAAAGGCACCGGCCAGGCCTCCCAGATCCTGTACACGGAGAAGCTCGGCGCCCCGCCCAAGCGGCTGCAGGACGTCAACCTGCCGTGGAAGATCACCACCGAGATGGACACACCGGCTCTCGTGTCGGTCGTCGCGATGCGCGTCGGCACCTCGGAGGGGACGATCGAGTGCCGGGCCCTGGTCGACGGCGCCGAGGTGAAACAGCGCACCTCCAGCCCGTCGAACGTGGCCACCGCGACCTGCACCCACTTCGCCATCGAGTGAGACTGATCCCGTGACAAGTGATCCCTTGGTCGAACGCATGCGCCCGTTCGGCACCACGATCTTCACCGAGATGTCCGCCCTCGCCCTGCGCACCGGCTCGATCAACCTGGGCCAGGGCTTCCCCGACACCGACGGCCCGCCCGAGATGCTCGAGGCGGCCGCCAAGGCTCTGCGCGACGGCGCGAACCAGTATCCGCCGTTGCCCGGCATCCCGGCCCTGCGTGCCGCCATCGCCGAGCACGAGCAGCGCTTCTGGTCCCTGCCCCGCGACCCCGGCACCGAGGTGGTCGTGACGGCGGGAGCCACCGAGGCGGTCGCCGCGGCGATCCTGGCCCTGTGCGAGCGCGGCGACGAGGTCGTCACCTTCGAGCCCTACTACGACTCGTACGCGGCCTCGATCACGCTGGCCGGCGCCGTCCGCCGGCCCGTCACGCTACGCCCCGGCCCCGACAGGCGGTACGGGTTCGACGAGGGTGAGCTGCGGGCGGCGTTCGGGCCCCGCACCCGCCTGGTGCTGCTGAACTCGCCGCACAACCCGACCGGCAAGGTCTTCACCCGCGCCGAGCTCGACCTGATCGCGCGGCTCTGCCAGGAGTTCGACACCTACGCCGTCACCGACGAGGTCTACGAGCACCTGGCCTTCACCGACGCCGCCGAGCCGCACGTACCGCTCGCGACCCTGCCCGGCATGCACGAGCGCACCCTGCGGATCTCGTCGGCCGGCAAGACGTTCTCGTGCACCGGCTGGAAGGTGGGGTGGGCGACCGGCCCGGCGCGGCTGGTCTCGGCCGTGACCCGGGTCAAGCAGTTCCTCACGTTCGTCAACGCCGGGCCGCTGCAACCCGCCGTGGCCGTGGCGCTCGGACTGCCCGACTCGTACTTCACCGGTTTCCGCGCGGAACTGCAAGCCCGCCGTGACCACCTGACAGCCGGGCTGACCGAGGCCGGGTTCGCCGTCCAGCCGTCCGAGGGCACGTACTTCGTGACGGCCGACATCACCCCGCTGGGCGGCGCCGACGGCATCGAGTTCTGCCGCGAGCTGCCGGAGCGCTGCGGTGTCGTGGCCGTCCCGACCCAGGTCTTCTACGACCACCAGGAGGCGGGCCGGCACCTGATCCGGTTCGCCTTCTGCAAACGCGAGTCCGTGATGGAGGAAGCGGCCCAGCGCCTGTCGAAGCTGGGCCGCTGAAAAAGACCGACGAAGCGGACAAGTCCCCTAAAGCCGCCTGTCGAAGCTGGGCCGCTGAAAGAGACCGACGAAGCGGACAAGTCCCTCAAATACGGCTGAGGAACTAGGCGGGAGAGGCGGAGCGCACCTCGTCGGCGATCCGCTCGGCGACCGTACGGGCCTGCTCCTCGGTGGCCGCCTCGACCATCACCCGGACGAGCGGCTCCGTGCCCGAGGGACGCAGCAGCACCCGGCCGGTCTCGCCCAGCTCGTTCTCGGCCAGCGCCACCGCGGCCTGCACGGCGGGAGCCGCCGCACCCGCGTCCCGGTCGCCGACGCGTACGTTGATCAAAACCTGGGGCAGCGGGTGCACGACCGACGCCAGGTCGGCCAGCGACTTGCCGGACGCGGCCAGCTGCGCCATCAGGTGCAGGCCGGTCAGCACGCCGTCGCCGGTGGTCGCGTAGGCCGGCATCACGATGTGCCCGCTCTGCTCGCCGCCCAGCGCCAGCCCGCCCGCGTTGAGCTCCTCGAGCACGTAGCGGTCGCCCACCTTGGTCTCGAGCAGCTTGATCCCGGACTGCTTCATGGCGATGCGCAGCCCGAGGTTGCTCATCACGGTCGCGACCAGCGTGTTGTCGGTCAGCGTGCCCGCGTCGCGCATGGCCAGGGCCAGGATCGCCATGATCTGGTCGCCGTCCACCACGTCACCGGAGGCGGTCACCGCGAGGCAGCGGTCGGCGTCGCCGTCGTGGGCCAGCCCCAGGTCGGCCCCCTCGGCCAGCACGGCGTCGCGCACCTTGTCGAGGTGGGTCGAGCCGCATCCGTCGTTGATGTTCAGCCCGTCCGGGTCGGCGTGGATCGCGATGACCTCGGCGCCGGCCTCCTCGTACGCCACCGGGCCGACCTCGCTGGCCGCGCCGTTCGCGCAGTCGACCACGACCTTGATGCCGGCCAGGCTGTGCGGGGTGGAGCCGACCAGGTGCTTCACGTAGTGCTCGGCGCCGTCGAGGAGGTCGTGCACCCGGCCGATGCCGGCGCCGGTGGGGCGGCCGACCAGCCCGTGGCCGTCCTCGATGGCCTGCTCGATGCGCTCCTCCAGCTCGTCGGGAAGCTTGGTGCCCCCGGCGGCGAAGAGCTTGATCCCGTTGTCGGGCATCGGGTTGTGTGACGCCGACAGCATCACGCCGAGGTCGGCGTTGGTCTGCCCGACCAGGAAGGCCACCGCGGGCGTCGGCAGCACCCCGACCCGTACGACGTTGGCGCCCGCGCTGGTCAGGCCGGCGACGACGGCCGCCTCCAGCATCTCGCCGCTGGCCCGCGGGTCACGGCCGACGATGGCCAGCGGCTGGTGGCTGCTGTCGCTCTCGACCAGGACGCGTGCGGCCGCGACCGCCACTTTGAGGGCCAGTTCCGGGGTGAGCAGCTCGCCGTTCGCGAGCCCCCGTACGCCGTCGGTGCCGAACAGTCGCCCCATGGCGGTTTCCTTTGCGGTGCGTCGTAAAAGGGGAGGGAACGCAAACGGCCGGGCCGGCCCCCAGGGAAACCCAGGGGCACAACCCGGCCGTTGTCAGACTCGGCGCAAAATCAGCGCTTCGAGTACTGCGGAGCCTTACGGGCCTTCTTGAGGCCGTACTTCTTGCTCTCCTTGACGCGGGCGTCCCGGGTGAGGAAGCCGGCCTTCTTAAGAGCGGGGCGGTCGTCGGGCTCGTTCGTGATGAGCGCCCGCGCGATGCCGAGGCGCAGCGCACCGGCCTGGCCGGTGATGCCGCCGCCGCGCAGGTTCGCGATCACGTCGAACTGCTCTTCCTTCTCAGCCGTGACGAGCGGCTCACGGATGAGCTGCTGGTGCACCTTGCTGGGGAAGTAGGCCTCGAGGTCACGGCCGTTGCAAACGATCTTGCCGCTGCCGGGCACGAGACGCACTCGGACGATGGCCTCCTTGCGGCGGCCGACGGTCTGGATCGGACGGTCACCGGGACGCGGGGCGCGGACCGGGGCCGGCGCGGGCGTCTCGACGACGACGACCGTCTCAGCGGGCTCCTCGACGGTCTCGACGACCTCGGGCTCGATGATGTCGGACATGCTGCTGCCTTCTCCCGCGCTCACTGCGCGATCTGGGTGATTTCGAACGGCTGGGGCTGCTGGGCCGCGTGCGGGTGCTCGGCGCCCGGGTAGACCTTCAGCTTCTTGATGATCTGCCGCGCGAGCTTGTTGTGCGGGAGCATGCCCTTGACGGCCAGCTCGATCGCCTTCTCGGGGCGCTTGCTCAGCAGCTCCTCGTAGCCGACCTGCTTCAGACCGCCCGGGTAGCCCGAGTGGCGGTAAGCGACCTTGGTCTGCCGCTTGTTGCCGGTCAGGGCGACCTTGCCGGCGTTGATGATCACCACGAAGTCGCCGGTGTCGACGTGCGGGGCGAAGGTCGGCTTGTGCTTACCGCGCAGAAGGTTCGCGGTGTGGGTGGCCAGGCGGCCCAGAACGACGTCGGAAGCGTCGATAATGTGCCACTGACGCTCGATCTCACCCGGCTTCGGGCTGTACGTACGCACAGAATTACCTTGTCTTGTCGTCGGTCTGGGGTCGCGCGCTGGTCGCGGTGAACGCGAACATCAAGCCTACCCGGAGGGCGGGCTCGCAGCTGTCGCACAACAGCAGGCAACAATACCCGGCTGCGCGGCGCGTGGTCAAAACGTGCGTGGAGCGACACGATCGGTGGCCCCGTCGTAGGAACTGACGCGACCTCCAAACATAACCTCGACCAGCATACCCGGCCCTCCGACGCGCCCGGCAGCGGGATCCAAGGTCACCACCGCCCGTAGCGAAGGTCACAGCTCGATGCCTCTTAGCAGGCTCGAAACAAACGGGACGCGAGGGCGAAATTCCCCGACGGCACGCTTCCGATATGAGCAATGGTGCTGACACCTCGACGACGCGGGCCCGGCGTGGCCCGCACGTGCGGGGACAACGCACTATTGAGAAGCCACCGTCAGGGTTGAGGACGGACCTGACGGTGACCGCTGGACCGGCTTCCTGGTTCGGCGAGGAGGAGTCGTGGCGCGCGCCGGGCGGAGGTACGGCGGAGAACGCAGGCGTGACATGGGAGCGGGTCGACGCTGAGGACGGCGGACTCCGAGCGTGCCCTTCGGTGGACCGTTCGGCCGCGCCGCGACTTCTCGAAATACCGATATGACCGACCGCACGGGGGGAACGCGCCGGACGGTGATCACGGCGGCCGCACTGGCCGAGCCGGCCGCTTCGCTGTCCGGTTACACGATCGGGGTGACCGCCGACCGTCGCCGCGACGAGCTGGCCACCCTGCTGGAGAGCCGGGGCGCCCGGGTGGTGCTGGCCCCGGCGCTGCGGATAGTCCCGATCGCCGACGATGCCGAGCTGCGGGCGGCAACCCGGGCCTGCCTCGACACCCCACCCGACATCGTGCTGGTCAACACCGGCATCGGCATGCGCGGCTGGCTCGAGGCGGCCGAGGGGTGGGGGCTGGCCGAGCCGCTGCGCGCGGTGCTGTCCCAGGCCTATCTGGTCGCCCGGGGGCCCAAGGCGCGCGCCGCTGTCCGCTCGGCCGGGCTGCACGACCAGTGGTCCCCCGAGGGCGAAAGCTACGACGAGGTGGTCGACCACCTCAAGGCCCGCGGGATAGCCGGCCTGACCGTGGCGGTGCAGCTGCACGGCGAGAGCCAGCCCGAATACACCGAGGCCCTGGAGCGGGCGGGCGCCCGGGTGATAGAGGTCCCGGTCTATCGCTGGGCCCCGCCGACCGACCCGGCCCCCCTGCACCGGCTGGTCGACCTGATCACCGCGCGCCTGGTCGACGCGGTCACGTTCACCGCCGCCCCCGCCGTTCAGGCGCTGCTGCGGGCCGCCGGCCCCAGCTCCGACGCCGTCCTGGAGGCCCTGCGCGGCGACGTGCTGGCGGCCTGCGTCGGCCCCGTCACAGCCGCCCCGCTGCGCCGCCACAATGTTCCGGTGGTCGCGCCGTCCCGCGCCCGGTTGAGCGCGCTGGTCCGCACGATCGTCGACGAACTCCCCAAACGAGCCGTCTCTCTCGAGGTGGCCGGCCACTCGCTGACCCTGCGCGGCCACGCCGCCATAGTCGACGGCGAGCTTCGTCCCCTGGCCCCCGCCCCGATGGCCGTGCTGCGCGCGCTGGCTGCCACCCCCGGCCGCGTCCTCTCCCGGGCGGCCTTGCTGCACGCCCTCCCCCGAGGCGCCGACGAACACGCCGTAGAAATGGCCGTGGCCCGCCTCCGAGCCGGCCTCAGCGCCCCCGGCGTCATCCAAACCGTCGTCAAACGTGGCTACCGCTTACCCGTCTGAAACCGAAGAAGACGTACGCCTCGTCGCCTCGAACAACCGCACCAGCCCCGTCCCGGGGGCTCCTCGCGGCCTCCCTGCAACTCAAGGCCGCAGCCGCGCCTCTCGCGTGACCGGGCACTCCCGGTTTTGGGCGCAACCACTTACGCACGTCGCCCGGGTGGGTTGAGCGTTCTGGGCGCGCCGGCGCCCTGCTCAGCCCACCCGGGCCCTCGGCGGGAGCGACGGTCTGAACCCACCACCCCGCTACGACATCTGGTTTTGAAGTTTCGGGATCCGCGGTCACCCACCGCCCCGATACGACATCTGCCTTTGACTTATCCAACCGTTGCCGGGTAGCCGCCTGACTGCTCCGCCACCAGTGTCGCCATGGCGTGTTCGACGACCGCCACCAGCACCTGCTTGACCGATTCGCGGTGGCGGGCGTCACACATGACCAGCGGCACGTGCGGCGGAATGGCGAGCGCTTCCCGCACCTCGTCCGGCTCGTAACGCGGAGCGCCGTCGAAGCAGTTCAGCGCCACCAGGTACGGCAGGTGGCGGTTCTCGAAGTAGTCGAGGGGGGCGAACGCGTCGGCTATCCGGCGGGTGTCGACGAGCACTGCCGCGCCGACCGCGCCGCGGATGAGCTCGTCCCACATGAACCAGAAACGAGTTTGTCCGGGGGTGCCGAAAAGGTAGAGGATCAGGTCGTCGGCCATCGTGATGCGGCCGAAGTCCATCGCCACCGTGGTGGTCCCCTTGCCGGGCACCTTGGAGGCGTCGTCGACCCCTTGACCGGCCGAGGTCATGACGGCCTCGGTCGTCAGCGGCTCGATCTCGGAGACCGCCCCGACCAGCGTCGTCTTGCCCACGCCGAAACCGCCGGCGACGACGATCTTGGCGGAGGTGATCTCTTTGGGTTGCGCCCCCGCCCGCTCAGAGCTTGCGAAGTCCACTCAACACCCTTTCCAGCAGGTTCATCCGCTCCGAGAACCCAGTCTTGGGAGCGGCGCTGTGCAACGAGAGCAGTCCGTCGGCCACCATGTCGGCGACCAGGACCCGCGCCACACCCAGCGGTAGCCGGGAAAGCGCTGCGAGCTCGGCCAGCGATTGCGCCTTCGCCTCGCACAGCACGGCGATGCGGTACTTGTCATGCCCGGCGAACCGGGCCTCTTGCAGACCGGCCTGGCTGGCGACCAGGACTGCCTCGATCGGGATGTCTCGGCGCGGCTCGGTGCGTCCACGGGTGACCGCGTAGGGACGCACCAGGTTGCCTCTCGGATCCTGCGGCTGGCCCATCGCGATCACCCCCTTCCGTCGAACCGGCGACTAGTGATTGACAGTTTCCCGGGGTGCGGGCGACAGCGACGCGCCGACCCGTTCCACCAGCAGCGCCATCTCGTAACCGACCTGGCCCACGTCGCAGCTGCGCGCGGCCAGCACGGCCATCGAGGACCCGTCGCTGATGGTCATGAGGAACAGGTACCCGGAGTCCATCTCGATGATCGTCTGCTGGACCTCGCCCGCGTTGAACATGCGGGACGCGCCGTCGGTCAGGCTGACCACACCGGACGTGATGGCCGCGAGCTGGTCGGCCCGGTCGGTCGGCAGGTCTCGCGACGCGGCGAGCAGCAGGCCGTCCGCGGACACCGCCACGACGTGCGCGATGCCGGCGACGCTGTTGGCGAAGTTGTTGAGCAGCCAGCCCATGTCCTGCATGGTGGGGGGCCTGGTCACGGTTGGTTCTCCTTAGCCTGGGAGGCGGCGGACTCGGCGGTGCCGTCCGTCCGCCCGCGTTGCACTCCACGGTGATACGCGGAAAGCAGTCCGCGGACCTCATCGGGGCTGCGACGGTTTTGGTTTTTGGGCCCGGGCTGCACGCCTCCGGGCACGAGCTGCGCTTGGGGAACACGCTTGGGCAGGCCCGACCGTGTCGTGCCGGCGTCAACCGGCTCGGCCGCTGCCATCGCCTTCTGCCACCCCTCGTCGGCCGACGTCTTCCACCTGTCCTCGGCCGCAGCGCGGGGCTTCGGAACCGACGGTCCATTGTGCCCTTTCGACGCGGCGGACGGCGTCGGGGGTGGCGGTGCGGCCACCGGTGCGGGCGCCGCCTTGGCGGGCGCGGGAGCGGGAGCCGGTGAGGCCTGCGCGGCCGCAGCCGGCTTCGCGGGGGAACCGTTGGGCGGCGGGGCGTAACCGGCGGTCGGCATGCCCCACTCCTCGCTCGTGTTCTCGTGGTTGCGGAACCAGCTCTGCTGCATCTGCACGAAGATCGGCGCGTCGCTGCGGTCCTCGGCCGACGGGGCCACCGGCGGCGGGGGCGGTGGCGGCATCGCGGCCAGGGCGGCGCCCCAGCCGTTGCCGGTGGGGGCGGGCGGCGCGGAGGCGGGCTGCGCGGAGACCGGCTGCGCGGAGGCGGGCGACGCCGGGGTGGCCGCCGCGAACCCGTTCATCGTGGTCGACGAGTTGGTCGCGTCGATCGTCTTGGTGACCCGGGTCGGCAGCGGTGGCCGGTTCGGCGTGGGCTGGGTGTCCGGATCGGACGGTGGCCGCTGCGACGGGAACATCGGCAGCTGCGGGTGTGCCGCGGGCGGCGGCGGGGTCGGTTCGCGCCACGCCGGCTCGGGCGCGGACGAGATCGTCGGCAGCGTCGCCGTGGCCGCGCGGGAGGACCGCGCGTCCCAGCCATCACTCCCGTACGGGGCGGTGCCCAGTTCCTGCGGCCGGACCGGCGCGTCGAGGCGGCGGCTCGGCAGCACGACGATGCTGCTCGGCAGCGTGACCTGGGCGACCGTGCCGCCTTCGAGGTTCGCCCGCAGCTCGACGCGGATGCCGTAGCGGGAGGCGAGACGGCCGACCACGGCCAGACCCATCAGGCGGAACGCGGCCACGTCGACGTTCGGCGGCTCGGCCAGCCGGCGGTTGAGCTGGTCCATCTGCTCCTCGGACATGCCGAGGCCGCGGTCCTCCACCTGGATCACGACGTAGTCGCGGATCCGCCGGCCGTCGGCGACCACGATCGTCGTCGGCGGCGAGAAGCGGGTGGCGTTGTCGAGCAGCTCGGCGACCAGGCGCACCACGTCGTTGACGGCGAGCGCGGCGATCGAGATGTCGGTGTCGACGGTGCCGAACTCGATGCGGTTGTAGAGCTCCACCTCGGACTGTGCGGCGCGCAGCGCGTCGACCAGCAGCGCGTCCTCGCGGCGGGGGGCGCTGGAGTCGGCGCCGGCCAGCACGAGCAGGTTCTCGTCGTTGCGGCGCATCCGGGTGGCGAGGTGGTCGAGCTCGAACAGCTGGGCCAGGCGCTTCGGGTCCTCCTCGGTGCGCTCGATCTGGTCGAGCTCGCCGATCATCCGGTCGACCAGCGACTGACTGCGGCGGGCCAGGTTGAGGAACATCGTCGACACGCTGGTGCGCAGGGCGGCCTGCTCGGCGGCGATGCGGACCGCCTCGCGGTGGACCACGTTGAACGCCTGGGCGACCTGGCCGACCTCGTCCCGGTTGGGCAGCTGGATCGGGTCACGGACCTGCCGGACCAGCTCGTCGGCACCGCCCTCACCGAGGTTGCGGGCGTCGCGCAGCATGGCCACGGCGTCGGGCAGGTCGCGGTTGGCCACCGCCAGGGCGCCCTCACGCAGCCGGCGCAGCGACATGTTGAGCGAGCGGGCCAGGATGACGGCCAGCGCGATGGCGACGATCAGCACGAGCAGGACCAGCGCGGCCTCGATCGCGGTCTGGCGCACGACGGCGTCGCGTTCGGACGAGGCCAGATCGACCACGTCGGACTCGAGTTCCTGTTCGGCCCAGCGCATCAGGTCGACCACGGACCCGAAGGTGCGGGTGACCTCGTCGGGGTCGGTCACCCCGCCGTTGCCGGCCCGGCTGAGCTGTGCCGACACGCCGTCGACCAGGTTGACCGCGTCGCCGGAGACGACGTTGTCGACCAGGGTGGTTTGCTCGGGGCTGGCCACCAGCGAGAAGGCGAGCAACGCCTCCTGCTGGGCGGTCTGGGTGGCGATGAAGGTGACGCGTTGCTCGGCGCTGAGGTCGCGGGTGACCACGGCGGCGTACGAGACGGCTTCCTGATCGGCGGTGCCGGCCTTGGCCCGGGCGAACGCGGCGATCGCCCGCAGGCGGTCGGCGATGTCGCCGTCACCGGCGAACTGGCTGACGGCCTCGCCGTACGAGACCAGGTCGGTGATCACGACGGTGTAGCGGGAGACGGCCTCGGCGACGGCGATGCCGTTGCGGTCGCCGACCGCCGACCTGGTGGCGTCCATCGTGTTCAGGTGGTCGTCGATGCGTACGAGCCGGGCCTTCACGGTGGCCGGCGGCTCGCCGATGTCGTTGCGGTGGGCTCGGTAGACCTGGATCTGCGCGTCGCTCGCCCGGACGGCGGCCCGATAGGCCTGGGTGCGCTCGTCGCTCACCCGGTTGCCCAGGAAGGCGGCGGCGGCCATCCGCTCGATGTGCAGCAGCTGGGTGAGGGCGGAGACGTCGGTCTCCAGTTTGGTCAGTTCCTCCACTTGCCCGGCGTCGGCAGCGCGCTGTCCGACGTCGACCAGACGCGTGGTCGCCAGGGCGATGACCGCGACCAGCGGAACCACCAGAATGAGACCCAGTTTGGCGCGGATCCGGGCGTCTCGCAGTCGGGGAAAGACACCACGGCGCGTCACCTGGGTCGAAGATCCGGTGCTCACGACTTCTCCTCCGTGGTCGTCCCCGTGGCTCTTCGCCCGCAGAACCTCGCGCGGCCCGGGAATTTCATCAGAACGGACATCGCTTTGGGAAGTCTGGAAACACCCGGAAACGAACTGCGTGTCCGGGTGCAAGGATTCCTGGCAGTTCCACTTTCGACAAAGAATGCGCTTTGACGTGCGCGAATATGTCGACCGACACATCCGGTAACCACGCAGTCACTCGAAACCCCCAAGATTCCAACCAATATATGGGACAACCGTCCCGATCCATCGATGACGACCCGCTTGACCAGGGGGCTTCACGTTGGCAAGGTTTGGCGCGATCGAACGGACACATTGTCCGTGTCGGAGCGCCCGGCGGCGGACCACGATGCTGCGGGCACCCCAGCCTTCCCGCCCCCCATAGGAGGCACCGCAGTGCGGCACCCCCGCATCACCGCGGCCACGGCCGTGGCATCGATGCTCCTCGCCGGCGCGGCCGGATGCACCTCCGACGACGACGCCCCCTCGGGCGCCGAAGTCGTGGTCATCGCGGCCGACCTCAACAACTCGTCGGTCGACACCGCGTACGCCCGGGCCCTGCAGTTGCGGGTCGACCAGATCAACGCCTCGGGCCGGCTCGGCAACCGCGAGCTGCGGCTGGTGACGAAGGACAACCGGAACGACCCGGCGTCGTCGCTGCGCAACATCACCTCGTTCGCCGACGACCCGGCCGTGGCCGCGGTGGTCACCGGCTCGTGCGACCAGTGCGTGGTCCAGGCGGCGAAGACGATCAACGACAAGGCCGTCCCGACCATCGCGCTGGCCGCGTCGGACGAGGTCTCGTCGCCCGTCGCCGACCGGCAGTACGTCTTCAAGCTCGGCCCGAACGCCGCCGACAGCACCGCGGCGCTGGTGGCGGAGCTGGTGCGGGCGCGCACCCGTTCGATCTCGGTGCTCTACACGGCCGACCTCTACGGCAAGGGCGCCAACACCGCGCTCAACGACGCGCTGCGCAACCTGAACATCAACGTGAAGGCGGCCCGCGCGGTCAACCCGGGCGCGTCCGACATCGCGCAGTCCGTCGGCACGCTGACCGACGCCGAGCCGGACGCCCTGATCGTGCTCGCGCCGCCCGAGCTGTCGCTGCTGGCCGCCCAGGACGCGCGCAACGCGGGCTTCGGCAAGAAGATCTACTTCGACGCCGCGGCCGCGGGCGACCTGTTCATCGCCCAGGAGGCGGCCGCCGCCACCAACAACGCCACCATGGTGTTCACCCAGATCCTGGCGATCGACGACGTGATCGCGACCACCCCGGCCAAGTCGTCGCGCAAGCAGTGGTTCCGGGACTACACCTCCCGGTACGGCAGCTACTCGGGCGTGGCCTCGTTCGCCGCGGACGCCGCCGACCTGATCGCCGAAGCGGTGGCGCGGGTCGGCACGGACCGCCCGCGGATCCGCGAGATCATCGAGACGTCGCAGGTCGACGGCCTGTCCGGCCCGATCCGCATGACCCCCGACAACCACTCGGGCCTGATGCCGCAGGCGCTCACCCTGCTGGTGGCGCGCAGCGGCCGGTGGCGACTCTCCTCATGATCAAGATCGATCGGGTCTCCCGGACCTTCACCGGCCGTTCGGGCACGGTCGAGGCGTTGCACGAGGTCAGCCTGCAGGTCGCCGACGGCGAGTTCGTGGCCGTGGTGGGCCGCTCGGGCTGCGGCAAGTCGACGCTGCTGCGGATGATCGCCGGGCTGCTCCCGCCGACAGGGGGCGTCATCGAGGTGGGTGGCGCCGCGGTGGCCAAGCCGCGCCGCGACGTGTCGATGATGTTCCAGCGGCCGGCCCTGCTGCCCTGGCGCTCGGTGCTCGACAACGTGCTGCTGCCGGTGCAGTTCTTCGGCAAGCGCAAGTCGGACTACCGCGAGCGCGCCCAGGAGCTGCTGGTCATGACCGGGCTGAACGGCTTCGAGAAGAGGCTGCCGCACGAGCTCTCCGGTGGCATGCAGCAGCGGGTTGCGCTCTGCCGGGCGTTGATCGCGAAGCCGCAGGTCATGCTCATGGACGAGCCGTTCTCGGCGCTCGACCCGCTGATCCGCGAGGAGCTCTCCGGCGAGCTGCAGCGCATTCACATGGAGCAAAGAGCGACCACGGTCTTCGTCACCCATTCGATCGACGAGGCGGTGCTGCTCGCCGACCGGGTCGTGGTGCTCAGCCCGCGGCCGGGCCGGGTCCGCGAGATCGTCGACGTCCGGATCCCGCGTCCGCGCACGCTGGGGCGTACGGCGCACTCCGACGAGGTGGCCCGCTGCAGTGGCCTACTCCATGATCTTCTGATGGCCTAAGCTGTCACTCTCCGTACAAATAACTAAGCGGGATTTTAAGAATCGAGTCCCGCTGTTGAGCGCGCAGGCGAGGGAACCGTAACGTGCCGGGCATGGCTTTTCGGACCTGGGTGAAGTTGTTGGGGGCCGCGTTCGGCGCCGCGGCGCTGGTCGGCGCCGGTCAGCTGGGGCTCGCCTACGGGCTGGGCATCCTCAACTTCACCCGTGTCGTGGACGCTACCGCCCGTGATCAATGGACCGCTCAGCTGGGCTGGGTCGCGTGGTTCGCGCTCACCGCGGCAGCCGCCGGTGGGCTGGCCGGCCGGACCCGGCTGCCCCTGACGGCGGGCGCTGGCACCCGGATGATCGGCGCGATCGCGGCCGGTGTGGGCGCGGCGGCGATCGTGCCGCTGACCATGCAGCCGGCCCGCAGCGCCGAGATCGCGGGGGTCAACGCGGTCTTCGTGATCGGTTCGTGTGCCCTGATCGGCGCGGCCGGGGGCATCTTCGCCGCGTACGCCGCCCTGGGCCGTTCCGTGTCGCACTGGAGCCTGGTGACCCTGTCCGGCGCGGTCTGGCTCGTCGCGCTCACATCGGTGGCGCCTTCCCTGCGTTCGGGTGAGACCCTTCCCCCCGTACGCCTCGGCGTGCTCGACGCCGATTTTGTGCCCGACAGCCTCATCGAGCGGGCCGCCCTGTTCACCATGCCGGTGCTCGCCCTGCTCAGTGGCTTGGTCATCGGTCTTGCGGCCCGCCGCCGCGGACTGTCCACGACGGCGATCGCCCTGGCCGGCCTGCCCGGTCCGGCCCTGCTCACGGTGGCCTACCTGATCGCCGGGCCGGGCGCGACCCGCTTCCAGGAGGTGCCGTACTACGGCGCCATGACCGCGGCCGGCGCCGGCGTGTTCGGCTCGGTGATCGCCGCCATGCTGCGTCGCGGTCCTGCTTCCGACCAGCCCGGCTCCCCGCTCGACCCGGAACCCACCGCCGACCGTCCGCCGCTGCCGCAGCGCGACGCCCAGCCCGACTCGGCGATCGCTCAGGCCGGCGGCGGCCCGCTGCCCGGCACGGGCGCCGCCCAGGCCATCACCGGACGGGCGTCCGTCGCGGCCCGGTCCACCGTGGCCGCCCGTGCGGCGGTCGCCGCCCAGCGCCCGGAGCACGAGCTGAAACCGTCCGACACCGGCGTGATCACGATGCCCCCGTTCGACGGTTTCACCCCGCCCTCGCAGCAGCAGCGACCCGCCCGGCCGGACAATCCGGACGGCGAGATCGCCGATTGGGTGAGCGGGCTCGGCCGCTAATTCCGTCGTCCTCGATATCTGGCACAACGAGGATCGGAAGCACGGAGCCGCCATTTCCCGTGAATCCGCAATCGGAGCCGATCACGGATTCACGGAAATCGAACTCCCTATTGGCGTTCGGCCAAGAGGTTCGTTTCCTGGAATGGCTCCAGGAACCGCGCCACTAGGTGATCTCGCCTTTACCGGAGTGCGCGGGAACGACGGGCAACGGAACATAGACCCGGCCGCCGGAGGCGACGAACTCCTGCGACTTCTGGCCCATCCCCTGCGCCTTGAGCTCGTGGCTGATCTTCATCGAGCAGAACTTGGGCCCGCACATCGAGCAGAAGTGCGCAGTCTTCGCGGCCGAGGCCGGCAGCGTCTCGTCGTGGTAGGCCCGCGCGGTCTCCGGGTCGAGGGCGAGCTCGAACTGGTCCTCCCAGCGGAACTCGAACCGGGCCTTGGACAGCGCGTCGTCCCACTCCTGCGCGCCCGGGTGCCCCTTGGCCAGGTCGGCCGCGTGCGCCGCGATCTTGTAGGCGATCATCCCGGCCTTGACGTCGTCCTTGTCCGGCAGCCCCAGGTGCTCCTTGGGCGTCACGTAACAGAGCATCGCCGTGCCGAACATCCCGATCATCGCCGCCCCGATCGCCGACGTGATGTGGTCGTACGCGGGAGCGATGTCGGTCGTCAGCGGCCCGAGCGTGTAGAAGGGTGCGCCGCCGCACAGCTCGACCTGCAGGTCCACGTTCTCCTTGATCTTGTGCATCGGCACGTGGCCCGGCCCCTCGACCATCACCTGCACGTCGTGCTCCCAGGCGCGGTGGGTCAACTCCCCCAGCGTGCGCAGCTCGGCGAACTGCGCCTCGTCGTTGGCGTCGGCGATCGAGCCCGGGCGCAGGCCGTCGCCGAGCGAGAACGTGATGTCGTAGTCGGCGAAGATCCGGCACATCTCGTCGAAGTTCGTGTAGAGGAAGTTCTCCTCGTGGTGGGCGAGACACCAGGCCGCCATGATCGAGCCGCCGCGGGACACGATGCCGGTCACCCGGTCGGCCGCCAGTGGCACGTACGGCAGCAGGACCCCGGCGTGGATCGTCATGTAGTCGACACCCTGCTCGGCCTGCTCGATGATGGTGTCGCGGAACAACTCCCAGGTCAGCTTGACCGGGTCGCCCTTGACCTTCTCGAGCGCCTGATAGATCGGCACGGTCCCGATCGGTACCGGTGAGTTCCGGATGATCGCCTCGCGGGTCTCGTGGATGCGCGGACCGGTCGACAGGTCCATCACCGTGTCGGCGCCCCACCGCGTGGCCCAGGTCAGCTTCTCGACCTCCTCGGCCACCGACGACGTCACGGCCGAGGTGCCGATGTTCGCGTTGACCTTCACCAGGAACCGCGACCCGATGATCATCGGCTCGGACTCGGGATGGTTGCGGTTCGCCGGCAGCACGGCCCGGCCGGCGGCGATCTCCGCGCGAACCAGTTCGGCCGGCACGTTCTCGCGGATCGCCACGAACTCCATCTCGGGCGTCACGACGCCGGCCCGCGCCGACGCGAGCTGGGTGCGGCCGCTCACCCAGGGCGCGCGCAGCGGCGGCAGGCCCTTCTCGGGTTCGCTGCCCGGCCCGGAGGTGTCGTAGAGCCGTACGGGGTCGTTGCCGTCACTCAGCTCGACCGACGCGAACGGCACCCGGATGTCCGAGCTCGACCCCTCGACGTACACTTTGCGCCTCATATCCCATTCCTCCCCTTCGGAGGACGCACTGATCCCCTGTGGACGGCGCCCTCGTTAAATCGCGAAGTGGTTCAGCGGCCCGGGGCCGGCGCCCAGCTGCCAGTCGCGCCCACCGGCGAGCGCGGCGGTCACGTACTTCTTGGCCGCCCGTACGGCCTCCGGCACCCGATCACCCAGGGCCAGCCGCACGGCGATCGCCGACGAGAAAGTGCAGCCCGAGCCGTGGTTGTTGACCGTCGCCACCGGCTCGCCCGCGATCGTCTCGGTCACGCCGCCGAAATGCAGCACGTCAACGGCCAGCTCGCTGCCGGTCACCACGACGGCTCGTCCGCCCAGCTTCTGCGCCGCGGCGGCCATCTGCGGCACGGTCTCCACCGGCTCCCCGACGAGAGCCGCGGCCTCCTGCCTGTTCGGGGTCAGCACACACGGGCTCTTCAGAAGCGGCGCAACCGAGGCGGTCTCGGCCAGCCGGGCCCCCGAGGTGGCAACCAGCACCGGATCGACGACCAGGTTGGGCAGCCGGTCGGCCCACGACGCGAGCAACTCGCCCACGGCCGGGTCACCGATCATGCCGACCTTGACCGCGGCGACCGGCAGATCCGCCAGCACCGCCTCCAGCTGCGCCGCCACCACATCAACCGGGATCGGATGGATCGCGGTCACGCCCAGGGTGTTCTGCGCGGTGACGGCGGTCAGGACCGAGGTCCCGTACGCCCCCAGCGCCGCGAACGTCTTGAGATCGGCCTGGATGCCGGCCCCACCCCCGGAGTCCGACCCCGCGATGGTCAACACCACCGGCGGCGTCATGACCGCCACACCCCGCCTCGGCCCGCAGCCTGTGGATAATCCGCCCCACCCGCTTGACAGGGTGTACTTTCATCCCTCTCCCCAGGGAGGGTGGGGGCTGGGGATGGCATTACAGCACCCAGACGATCTTGGAAGGCCGTGATCAGCTCGGCGGCCACGCCCGCCGGATCAGCGGCGCCCATGATCGCGCCCATCACGGCGATCCCCCTGGCTCCAGCGGCCGCACACTCCGCGGCCCGCGAAGCGGAATCCACCCCACCGAGCGCCAGCCACGGCACGTCCCCCGCCACCCCAGCCGCCGCAGCGGGCCCCAGCGGCGGCCCATACCCCGGCTTCGAGCGGGTCGGATAGATCGGCGACAACGTCACGTAGTCCGCAGCCGACATATCCGAGAAGTCGTGGCAAGACCGCCCCACCAGGGTCACCCGCCCGGAAGGCAACGGATCCACCGCCGCCAGATGCACAGCGTCCCCATCGAGCGGGTCGGGCCCGGCCACGATCAGCCGCCCCGCCGGCAGCAGCGCCCGCAAGGAAGCCGCCAGCGCAGACCTTTCCCCGTACGGCAGATCCCGCTCCCGCAGAATCACCCACGAGGCGCCACCGCGAACCGCCTCCCGCACCACCCAGGTCAGCGGCCGGCGAGCCATCCGCCGGTCGGTCAGCACCACGAGCCCGCCCGGCGTCACCACTCCGCGATCCCCTCGTCCGATGTGGACGCCAGCGCGTGGAACCGCCGCGGTATCCGACCGGCCGTGAAGGCGAGCCGCCCGGCGATCACCGCATGACGCATCGCGGAAGCCATGGCGGCCGGCGATTCGGCCCGGGTGATGGCGCTGGCGATCAGCACGGCGTCGCAGCCCAGCTCCATCGCCAGCGCCGCGTCCGAGGCCGTCCCGATGCCCGCGTCGAGCACCACCGGCACGTCCACGCTCTGCCGGATCAGCCGGATGTGGTGCGGGTTCGAGATGCCCAGACCGGAACCGATCGGCGACCCGGCCGGCATCACCGCCGCACAGCCCACGTCGGCCAGCCGCCGGGCCAGGATCGGGTCGTCGCTGGTGTACGGCAACACCCGGAACCCGTCCGCCACCAGCGTCTCGGCCGCCTTCAGCAACTCCACCCCGTCGGGCAGCAAGGTTCGCTCGTCGCCGATCACCTCGAGCTTGACGAGGTCGGTCTCGAACGCGTCGCGGGCCAGGTGGGCCGTCTTGACCGCGTCCCCCGCGGTGTAGCAACCGGCCGTGTTCGGCAGCACCGCCACCCCGAGCCTGTCGAGCATCGGCAGCAGGCCCGGCCCGGCCGCGTCGACCCGGCGCAGCGCCACGGTGACCAGCGCGGTCTCGGACGCGGCGATCGCCTCCTCCAGCGCGGCCAGGCTGTTCGCCCCGCCGGTGCCGAGGATGAGCCGCGACTTCTCGAACAGGTCCACAGTCATCCTCCCTGCGCCGCGGTCAGCACTTCGACCCGGTCGCCGTCCGCCAGTTCGGTCTCCACCCACGTCGAGCGGGGCACGACCTCGCCGTTGACCGCGACCGCGACTCCCCGCCGGGCCTCGGTGATCGTCTGAACGAGCGCCTGCACAGTTCCGGCGTCGCTCTCGATCGCCGTCCCGTTGACCGTCAAACGCATCAGACCCTCCGGATCTCGTCGCCGAACATCCCGGTCACCAGCAGCATCAGAACCTCCGGACCTGGTCGCCGAACACCCCGGTCAGCATCAGAACCTCCGGGGCGAGAAGTCGGCCGACATCGGATCGTCCGCGCCGTCCAGCACCAGCCCGGCGACGATGTCGGCGGTCACCGGCGCCAGCAGCACCCCGTTGCGGAAATGCCCCGCCGCCACCACCACACGGTCGTCAAGCCGCCCGAGCAGCGGCGCGTTGTCGGGTGTGCCGGGCCGGTGCCCGACCGTGGTCTCGGTGAGTTCGAGTTCGGCCAACCCCGGCACCAGGTCGAGCGCCGCGCGCAGCAGCTCGTGCACTCCACCCGCCGTGACCAGCCGGTCGGTCCGCTCCTCCTGGGTCGCGCCCACCACCACTTCGCCGTCCGCGCGCGGCACGATGTAGACCTCACGCCCGTCGACAGATGCGTTGAGCACGTGCCGCAGCAGCCCCGGCTCGCCGCGCAGCCGCAGCACCTGGCCCTTGACCGGCCGGATCGGCAGCCCGGTCAGCGCCGCCGTGCCACATCCGGCAGCCACCACAACAGTCGCCGAATCCACATCGGACAGCGCCTCGACCCGTTTGGGCACCACCCGCGGCCCGAGCTTTTCCCGCAGCGCGCTCACCACCTTGCGCGGGTCGACCTGGGTTTCCCGAGGATCAAAGACCCCAGCCCGTACGCGGGGAGACAGTGCCGGCTCGAGGTCACGCAACTCGGAGGGCCGCAGCAGGGCCAGCTCCTGCCGTTTCCAGACGCGCGCCCGCTGAGCCAGGTCGTCCGCCGTCATCGCCAGGCTGAGGGTGCCGGCGTCGTCATAGCCGACATCAACCCCCAGTTCCTTCGCGTACGCGGGCCACAGCTGGGCCGATCGCTCCAGTAACCGGATCAGGGCCGGGTCCTCGTGCTCGGATTCCCCGCCCGGCGCGAGCATCCCCGCCGCGACGTGCCAGGCGCCGTCGTCCCCGCCGTCCAGCACGGTCACGTCCGCACCACGCTGCACGAGCCGCCACGCAACAGAAAGCCCGACGATCCCGCCCCCGACCACCGTGACGTCGCTCATTGGCGATCCCCGGCCCGCGAAGCCGAAGCAGACGCACCAGCCGCCGAATCCGATACGCCCGATGAATCCGACTCGCCAAGGGCGGCGGCCCACGAGTCCGACCCGCCAAGACCCGGATGCGACGCGCCAAGAGACAAATCCGACACACCGAGGCCCGGATGGGCGGCCAGCGCCCGCAGGAACTCGACCGTCGCCCCCGCCGGATCCGCCGCGACAGCCGAGATCACGGCCACCCCGTAACAGTCCAGCTCCGAGACCCGACCCGCTGTGATGCCCGCGATGGCGATCACCGGCGTACCCGGCACGGCCCGGCTCACCGCCGCGATCCCGTCCGGCCCGATCGGATCCGGCAACCCGCTCTTGCTGCCGGTGGCGAACGCCGGCCCGACACCGAGGTACGACGCCCCGTCGGCCACAGCGGCCCGGGCGGCGGACGGGTTCCGGCAGGTGGCGCCGATCACCGGTCCGGGCCCGAGCACCCGGCGCGCGGCCGCCACCGGCAGGTCGTCGGCGCCCACGTGCACGCCGTCCGCCCCCGCCGCGAGGGCCACCCCGATCCGATCGTCGACCAGGCACAACGCCCCCGCCGGCCGGCACAGCTCAAGCGCCGCGCAGGTCAGGGCGTACGCCTCGCGGTCGTTGGTCTTGACTCTGATCTGGACAGCCACGGGACCGTGCCCGAGGACGCCCCGCACGATGTCGAGCGAGTCGGTGACGATGTGCAGACGCGGCAACAACAACGGTGGCTCCTCCCTGCGCCGGCATGATCCGGATCAGGTTCGACGGTCGGGGGCCGCGTCAGCCCCCCTCTCAGCCCGGTGCACCGGACTCCCGTGGGGTTGTGTTGCCTCGGACCATAACCCGGCCGAGGACGAAAAAACTAGCGCACGTCCCAAACCGGCTCCGGCGTCTCCACCACCTCGCCGTCGCCCTGGAACAGCACGAAGCGATCGAACGACCGGGTGAACCACCGGTCATGCGTGACCGCGATCACCGTACCCTCGAACTTGTTGAGGCCCTCTTCGAGAGCTTCGGCCGAGGCCAGGTCGAGGTTGTCGGTCGGCTCGTCGAGCAGCAGCACCGTCGCCCCCGACAGCTCCAGCAGCAGCACCAGGAACCGAGCCTGCTGCCCGCCGGAGAGCGTGCCGAACCGCTGGTCGCCCTGCGCCGACAACTCGTACCGGTTGAGCGCCTTCATCGCCCCCGCCCGGTCCATTCCGGAGCGGTGGTCGTCGCCGCGCCACAGGATCTCGACCAGGGTGCGGTCGACCAGCTCGGGCCGGTCGTGCGTCTGCGAGAAATGCCCAGGCCGCACCCGCGCGCCCAGCCGGGCCACGCCGTTGTGCGCCACGTGCGCCAGCGGGGCGCCGTCAACCGGTTTGTTCTCCGGCGCCGGGTCGCTGCCACCGGCCGCGAGCAGCCGCAGGAAGTGTGACTTCCCGGTGCCGTTGGCGCCCAGCACGGCGACCCGATCGCCGTACCAGATCTCCAGGTCGAACGGGAATGTCAGGTCTTCCATCTCGAGCTGTTCGCAGATCACCGCGCGTTTGGCCGTACGCCCGCCGCGCAGGTTCATCCGCAGCGACTGCTCCTTGGGCGGCAGCGGTGGCGGACCGGCTTCCTCGAACTTGCGCAGCCGGGTCTGTGCGGCCTGGTAGCGCGAGGCCATGCCGTCGTTGAAGGTCGCCTTCTGCTTGAGCGACAGCACCAGATCCTTGAGTTTCTGGTGCTCCTCGTCCCAGCGCCGGCGGTTCTCCTCCATCCGGTCGTGACGGTGCACGCGGGCCTCGTGCCACGACGCGAACCCGCCCGGATGCGTCCAGGCCGTGCCGCCCTCGACAGCGACCACCCGGTCGGCCGTCTGGGCCAGCAGCTCACGGTCGTGGGAGACGTACAGCACGGATTTCGGCGACTCGCGCAGCCGGGCCTCCAGCCAGCGCTTGCCGGGCACGTCGAGGAAGTTGTCCGGCTCGTCGAGCAGCAGCACCTCGTCGTCGCCGCGCAGCAGCAGGTCGAGCGCGAACCTTTTCTGCTGGCCGCCCGAGAGGGTCCGGACCGGACGGTGGCGCACCTCGTCCCACGGCTTGCCCAGGATGGCCACGGCCACCGTGTCGAACAGCACCTCGGCGTCGTAGCCACCGGCCTCGCCCCAGTGGGCCAGAGCATTGGCGTACGCCAGCTGGCTGCGCTCGGTGTCGTCGAGCCCGGCGGCTGCCTTGGCGAGGCGCTCACCGGCCGCCCCGAGTTCGGGTTTCACCAGCGAAAGAGCCAGGTCCTCCAGCGTACGGTCGTCGCCGATCATGCCGATGAACTGGCGCATCACGCCCAGGCCGCCGGATCGTGCGATCGACCCCTCGGGCAGCGCGAGGTCACCGGCGACCATGCGCAGCAGCGTCGTCTTGCCCGCGCCGTTCGGCCCGACCAGCGCGACCTTGGCCCCCTCGCCGACCCGGAACGCGACGTCGGCGAACAGCCGGCGCCCGTCGGGCAGCACGAAACCGGCGCCGGCGACATCCACGTAACCCATGCCGGTCATCATCCCGGCCCGGACCGGGATCGTCAGTCGGTTTTCCGGGCCACCCGTAGCACCCGGAAGCCCTTCTGGCTGGCCGTACGCTCCACGTCCCAGCCGTTCTCGACCAGCCAGGTGTGCAGCGAATCACCGCCGAGATGCCGGTTGATCACCAGCCAGGCCACGCCGCCGGGCGCGAGCCGCGGCAGCCACCGTTGCATGAGCGCCCGCAGCTCGCTCTTGCCGACGTGGGTGGGCGGGTTGCTCCAGATCTGGTCGAACGTCACCTCCTCCGGGACCTCGCCGGGCTCGGCCACCCGCACCCGGCCGGCCAGCCCCAGCGTCTCGGCGTTCAGGGCGGTCAGCTCCCTGGCCCGCGCGTTCACGTCCACCGCGTAGACCGTCGCCCCGGGCGCCTCGCTCGCGAGCACGCAGGCGATCGGCCCGTAGCCGCAGCCGAGGTCGAGGAACGTGCCTCCGGCATCGGCCACGGGCAGGTCGCCCTTGCGCAGCAGCACGGCGGTGCCCGGGTCGAGCCGGCCCGCGCTGAAGATGCCGGACGCGACGGCCAGCCGGTAGCCGCGTCCGGCGACGCTGAACTCGATCTCGCCGCGGCGGTCCGGCGTGGTCGGCTCGGCGCTGAAGTAATGATCGGCGCTCACCGGACCAGTCTGCCGCCGGTCAACGCGCGAGCGCGCACGGGGGTGCCGCACAGAATGTGCGTTCATTGATCACGGTGCGCTCCTAGCCTGGTCGGCATGCGGTACGGCACCCCTTCCCGAGCAGCCCACCGCGCGACCGCCGACGGCGGCCTGATGCTCCTGGTTCGCGGCATCGGATCGGGCGGACAGCATCGGCCGCCGCCGGCGTCACCCCTCCCGCGCATCCCTCAGCAACGCGGCCGGCGGCGAGCCCCCGTCACCCGGCCCTCCGTCGAGCCGCAGCGCGCCGTGCAGTGGCTCACCCAGGGCCTGGCCGGGGTCATCCTGCTCGGCCTGGTCCTGATGATCGGCTTCATGATGACCGCCTCGGACAGGCGTCAGAGCTCACCGACCACTGTCGCACCGGGTGAGCCGGCCACAGTGCCGCTGGGTGACGTCTTCGGGCAGCAGGACGTGTTGCGACCGGTGGGCGCCACGGGGGCGTACCGGATCGAGATGCGGCACTACGGCACGGACTGCGCCGAGGCGACCAACGGAAGTCTGGGAGCGCTGCTCACCGGCAACGGCTGCAGCGAGGTGGTCCGGGCCGGTCTCCTTTCCCCGTACGAGGGTTATCAGGTCACCGCCGGCGTCTTCACCCTCGCCGACGCGGAGGCCGCCGCAACGGTCGACGGCCTGGTCCGAGGGCAGGTAGTGAGCGGCAACGGGGGGTTCCGCACCCTGCCCGAGGCGACCGGCGGCGACCCGGCTTCCGCCTCGGTGGGCTGGCACGTACGCGGTAACTACCTGCTCTACTGCGTGATCACCCGACCGGACGGGGCGTTGGTGCCCGACGACGACCCGTACGCGGAAAGAATCACCGCCGAGATCGTGGACGACCACCTCGGCGCGGCGGTCCTGGGCGGCAGGACGGCTCCGCCACAGCCGCCCGGCGCGCTCCCCTAAGCCCTCAGCCTGCGGGTCGCCTCGGCCCGGCTGGCATAGGCCGCCTCGTCCGGGTACCCGACCGCGATCAGCGTGAGCCCGTGCGCGGGCGCCACGGTGACCTCGCTCGACCGTTCCGTACGCGTGAGCAACGTCGACGGCCAGCCCGGGTCCCGCCGCCCGTCCCCCACGGCCAGCAGCGCCCCCACCAGGCTGCGCACCATCGACTGGCAGAACGCGTCCGCCTCGACCGTGGCCACGACCACGCCGTCCGGGTCACGTCGCCAGTCGAACCGCGTGATCGCCCGGACCGTGGTCGCGTGCTCCTTGCGCTTGCAGTACGCGGCGTAGTCGTGCTCGCCGGTCAGCCCGGCCGCGGCCACGGTGAGCCGGTCCACATCGAGCGGCCGCACCCACCCGATCGTGTCGTGCCGCCGCAGTGGTTCCGGCCCCCACAGCGTGTCTGCCACCCGGTATTCGTAGCGCCGGAAGGTGGCCGAGAACCGCGCGTCAAAGGTTTCCGGCACCGGCGTGATCGCCTTGACCCGCGCGTCCGCCGGCATCAGCGCCGCGAGCCGCCGCAGCAGCGACGACTCGAGTTCCGCATAGGTGTCGGCGGGGAGGTCGATGTGGCATACCTGCCCCGAGGCGTGCACCCCGGCGTCCGTACGTCCGGCGACCGTCAGGCCGAGCGGTGTGTCCACACCGGCCAGCCGTCCCAGCGCCTCCAGCAGTACGCCCGCCACGGTGCGGCGACCCGGTTGCACGGCCCACCCCGAGAAATCCGCGCCGTCGTACGAGACGTCCAGTCGCAAGCGGATGGATCTCATGAGCGCAATCGCCCCTCCTCGGCCCGAACCACCCACGGCGCCGGGGAACACTCCGACGTACTCGTGAGCACCAGAACTCGTACATGAAAGGAGCCCGGCACCCCACTGAGGGTGCCGGGCTCGATTCAGGGAAAGCTACGCCTTGGCGTCGGTGTCTTCGCCCTCGGCCTGGTCGCCGGGACCCTCGGCGCCCTTGTCACCGGAGGCGTTCACCGGCGGCTCGGCGTCCTGGTCGTCGGCAGCGTCGGCCTTGGAAGAGGCGGGCGCCTCGTCCTCGCGGGCCAGCGCCTCGACCTTGTCCTGCTGAGCGGCGGCCTTGCGGGCCGTCTTCTTGGCCGGGGCGGTGGTCGCCGCGACCTGCAGCTCCTCGACCAGCTCGATGACGGCCATGGGAGCGGCGTCACCCTTGCGCGGGCCGGTCTTGGTGATCCGGGTGTAGCCACCCGGCCGGTTGCCGTAACGCGGAGCGATCTGCTCGAACAGGGCGTACACGACGTCCTTGTCCTTCACCGTGGCCAGCACCCGGCGACGGTTGTGCAGGTCGCCGCGCTTGGCCTTGGTGATGAGCTGCTCAGCCAGGGGGCGCAGCCGGCGCGCCTTGGCCTCGGTGGTCTTGATCTTCCCGTGCCGGAAAAGCTCGGTGGCCAGGTTGGCCAGGATGAGCTTCTCGTGCGCCGGGCTGCCGCCGAGGCGGGCTCCCTTGGTGGGCGTGGGCATTTCCAATGCTCCTTGTAAAAGGCGGCCGGGCTCTTAGAGCTGCTCGGTCTCGCGGTAGTCGTCGGTGTCGTAGTCCACGTCGCCGAACGAGTCCACGACGTGCGCGGGGTCGAAGGACGGCGCGCTGTCCTTGAGGCCCAGGCCCATACCGGCGAGCTTCATCTTGACCTCGTCGATGCTCTTCTGACCGAAATTCCTTATATCCAGAAGGTCGGCCTCCGTCCGCCCGATGAGTTCACCAACGCTGTTGATGCCCTCACGCTTGAGACAGTTGTACGACCGGACGGTCAGGTCGAGCTCCTCGATCGGCAGAGCCAGGTCGGCCGCGAGCTGCGCGTCCTGCGGCGACGGGCCGATGTCGATGCCCTCGGCGGTCTCGTCCAGCTCCCGGCACAGGCCGAACAGCTCAACCAGGGTCGAACCGGCCGAGGCCAGAGCGGTACGGGGTGAGATGGACGCCTTGGACTCGACGTCGATGATGAGGCGGTCGAAGTCGGTGCGCTGCTCGACACGGGTCGCCTCGACGCGGTAGGTCACCTTCATGACCGGCGAGTAGATCGAGTCGACCGGGATGCGGCCGATCTCGGCGCCGGCGCTCTTGTTCTGCGCCGCCGTGACGTAGCCACGGCCCCGCTCGACGGTGAGCTCCATGTCGAGCCGGCCCTTGCTGTTGAGCGTGGCCAGCTTGAGGTCGGGGTTGTGCACGGAGACACCGGCCGGGGGCTGGATGTCGCCTGCGGTGACGTCGCCGGGGCCCTGCTTGCGCAGGTACATGCTGACCGGCTCGTCGTGCTCGGAGCTGACGGTGAGCTCCTTGACGTTCATGACGAGCTCGACCACGTCCTCCTTGACACCGGGGATCGTGGTGAACTCGTGCAGGACACCGTCAATCTTGATGCTGGTGACCGCCGCGCCGGGGATGGACGACAGCAGGGTACGCCGCAGCGAGTTGCCGAGGGTGTACCCGAAACCCGGCTCCAGGGGCTCGATGGTGAACCGGGAGCGGGTCTCGCTGATCGACTCCTCGGAGAGGGAGGGCCGCTGGCTGATGAGCACGCTGTTCTTCTTTCTGTCAGGCCACCCACTATTTGATGGCCGTCCGGATGGTGCAGCCGGGGCGCCGGCGAGGCGCCCCGGCGAGAGCGCTACTTGGAGTAGAGCTCGACGATCAGCTGCTCCTGGACCTGGGTGTCGATGACAGCCCGGGCCGGGAGCGAGTGAACGAGAACCTTCATCTCGCTCGGGATGGGCTCCAGCCACGCCGGCACGGGCCGCTGACCGGCCTGGGCCTGGGCGACGACGAAGGGGGTCATCTCCTTCGACTTCTCCCGCGTGGTGATGATGTCGTGCTCCTTGACGCGGTACGACGGGATGTCGACCTTCACGCCGTTGACCAGGAAGTGGCCGTGCTTGACCAGCTGCCGGGCCATGTCCCGGGACTGCGCGAGGCCGGCCCGGTAGATGACGTTGTCGAGACGCGACTCGAGGATCTGCAGCAGCACCTCACCGGTCTTGCCGGGCTTGGTGACAGCCTCCTCGTAGTAACCGCGGAACTGCTTCTCGAGCACGCCGTAGACGCGGCGGGCCTTCTGCTTCTCGCGGTGCTGGAGCAGGTACTCGGTCTCCTTGGTCCGGCCACGGCCGTGCTGGCCGGGCGGGAAGGGACGCGACTCGAACGGGCACTTGGGCCCGTCGCACTTGCTGCCCTTGAGGAACAGCTTCATCTTCTCGCGGCGGCAGCGCTTGCAGTCCGCACCTGTGTAACGAGCCATTGCTTCCTGTCTCTCCCTTAGACCCGGCGGCGCTTCGGCGGACGGCATCCGTTGTGCGGCTGCGGCGTGACGTCACTGATCTGCCCGACCTCGAGGCCGGCGGCCTGCAGCGAGCGGATCGCGGTCTCGCGGCCGGAGCCGGGACCCTTGACGAAGACGTCGACCTTGCGCATGCCGTGCTCCATCGCCCGGCGAGCGGCGGCCTCGGCGGCCAGCTGCGCGGCGAACGGGGTCGACTTGCGGGAGCCCTTGAAGCCCACCTGGCCGGAAGAAGCCCAGGAGATGACCGCACCGGTCGGGTCGGTGATCGACACGATGGTGTTGTTGAAGGTGCTCTTGATGTGCGCCTGCCCGTGGGCGACGTTCTTGCGTTCCTTGCGCCGGACCTTCTTGACTGCGGCCCCTGCGCGTGCCTTCGGTGGCATAAGTCAGTGCGCTCCTATTACTTCCGACCCGGCTTCTTCTTACCAGCGACCGTGCGCTTCGGGCCCTTGCGCGTACGCGCGTTGGTCCGGGTGCGCTGACCCCGCACGGGGAGACCCCGGCGGTGGCGGATGCCGGCGTAGCAGCCGATCTCGACCTTGCGGCGGATGTCCGCGGCGACCTCGCGGCGAAGGTCACCCTCAACCTTGAAATTGCCCTCGATGTAGTCGCGGAGCTGAACCAGCTCCTCGTCCGTGAGGTCCTTGGCGCGCTTGTTCAGGTCAATCGCGGTAGCGGTCAGTGCCTCGACGGCACGGGTGCGACCGATCCCGTAGATGTAGGTGAGCGCGATCTCCATCCGCTTCTCGCGGGGAAGATCGACGCCGACGAGTCGTGCCATAAGTGGGCTAACTCCTGTCGATTCCTTCGGAGGTCTGTGCCCCTCCCACCCCGTCTGCCCGGACGGGCCCCGGCCTCCGCGCCGGGGGTGTGGCCACTGACGTGGCTGGGACGAGCTTGTTCAGGTGCCGGATCTGGCAGCTTTACCGGGGACTCAGCCCTGGCGCTGCTTGTGGCGCGCGTCGGTCTTGCAGATGACCATGACGCGCCCGTGCCGCCGGATGACCCGGCAGTTGTTGCAGATCCGCTTGACGCTCGGCTTGACCTTCACGGTTTGCCTTAACTCTCAGTCGGACGGGAACTTAGTTGCCCCCGGCTCCCGCAACTCACTTGTAGCGGTAGACGATGCGCCCACGGGTGAGGTCGTACGGCGAGAGCTCGACGACGACTCTGTCCTCGGGAAGGATGCGGATGTAGTGCTGCCGCATCTTGCCGGAGATGTGTGCAAGAACCTTGTGACCATTGGCGAGCTCAACGCGGAACATGGCGTTCGGCAGGGGCTCGATCACACGGCCCTCGATCTCGATGGCTCCGTCTTTCTTAGGCATGTCCTCCGCTACCTGACATTGGGGTTCGGGGCTGGCTGTGCAACGTCTTACCCGAGTACGTTGACCGGACTCGGACCAGCCGCGGCTCCCACCGCCTTCGAAGCGCTGAAGACATGCGGGAGTGGACGCTGCGCGCCAGCTAGCCAGTGTACGCGCGCCTTACGGGCCACGCCAAACCGAGGTCGCCCTGACCCGGAGTCGGGTGTGTCGCCCCGTCAGAAAACGGACAAACATCTACTTTTCACTCGCCGACGGCCGGTCGGCGGGGCTTCGGCGGCAGCTCGCCCCTCGCGATGGCCTCCGCGATGAACGCCTTGCGCTGCTCCTTGGTCGGTTTCGCGGGCAGCTCCCCGGCCGCGATCGCCCGGCGGTACAGCGTCTTGCGTTCCTGCTTGTGCTCGCGCAGGCGGCGCCGGTGCTCCGACTCGGCCGCGTACTTGCGGGGCTCCCCCTGAGCCAGGCCGGCCGCCGTACGCAGCAGGAGCACCACACCCCAGGGGCCGAGCACCCAGACCGGCCAGTAGAAGACCAGATCGTTGCTCGCCAGCGACGTGACGCCCCAGATCAGCGTGAAGAACACCAGCGCCTTGGGCCACGAACCCCACACGTGGGCGAGCCAGACCCGGGTGGCCTTCTCCGCCTGCTTGTCGTCGACCAGCAGCTCGCCGGGCGGCGGGACCGGCACGACCGGCGCGGCGTTGGGCAGGTCGGTCAGCAGCCCGTCGAGGTCGGCGTACGTCTTGGCCGAGTACGCCTGCTGCACGCGCTCGTCGTACTCGTTGAGGTCGAGACGGCCCTCCTCGAGAGCCAGCCGCAACTGCTCAGCCACGTTGCGACGGTCCTCGTCCGCCGCGCGCATCTGCTCCCGGCCCATACCGTCCATGGTGACAACCCTCGTCCAGTACGGGCCGGGTCAGCGCCGGCGGCTGAAGAAGCCCAGAATCAGCGGGATCAACGTCCAGACGGGCCACGGATAGATCCAGTGTCCCGAGGCGACCATGGTGAAGAGCCAGATCAGCGTGCAGACGACCACGACGCCCGCGTAACCGCCCATCCAATGCCGGGGGTCCGGGGCCTTCGGCGTGCCGACCGGCGTCATCGAGGCAGCCGGGGGCGCGGCGGGCTGGATCTGCGAGTGCTGCACGGGCACCGTGCCGGGCAGGTCGTCGAGCAGGCCGTCGAGTTCGCCGTAGGTCTTGGCCGCGTAGGTTCGCTGCAGCCGCTCGTCGTACTCGTCCAGGTCGAGACGTCCCTCGTCGAGCGCGGCCTTCAACTGGTCCGCGACCTGTTTGCGGTCACCGTCCCCGGCGCGCATGTCTTCCCGCCCCATGCGTCCCAGCATGCCTGAGAGAAATACTCGTGTGTAGTCAGGACTGCCGTGACGTGACCAGATCGCCCAGCCGGGCCCGGCCGCCGTCGACGGCCGTGGTCACCCAGACGCCGTCCTCGAGCAGGCACATCGTGTGCTCGACGTGCGCCGCCATCGAGCCGTCGCGCGTCACGACCGTCCAGCCGTCGGACAGCTCGGCCGTCCGCGGCGAGCCCAACGTGATCATGGGCTCGATCGCCAGGCACAAACCGGGCTGCAGGCGCGGACCCTTGCCGGGCTTGCCGTGGTTGAGCACGTGCGGGTCCTGGTGCATCTCGGTGCCGATGCCGTGCCCGCCGTACCCGTCGACGATGCCGTAGCGGCCCGCCTTGCGAACGGTCTTTTCGACGTTGAACGAGATGTCGGTCAGCCGGCCCCGGCCGTTGGCCGAGCCCCGCGCGGCCGCCGCGATGCCGGCCCACATCGCGTCCTCGGCGACCTGGGACATCTTGAGCAGCGCCGGATCGGTATCGCCGACACCGACGGTGATCGCCGAGTCGCCGTGCCAGCCGTCGAGGATCGCGCCGCAGTCGAGCGAGATCAGGTCGCCCTCGCGCAGCACCTGCTCGGCGCTGGGGATGCCGTGCACGACCTGCTCGTTGACCGAGGCGCAGATGGAGGCCGGGAAGCCGTGGTAGCCCTTGAACGACGGGATCGCCCCCGCGTCGCGGATGACCTTCTCGGCGATCGCGTCGAGGTCGGCCGTCGAGACGCCGGGCGCCACCGCGTCCCGCATCGCGTCGAGCGCGGCGGCGACGACCAGGCCGGCACCGCGCATCTTCTCGATCTGATCGGGTGTCTTCAGCTGGATGTCCAGCTGCTGGCGCCGCATGTCAGCCCCCGTACGACCGCAAGGCGTCTATGGCGCGCACGGTGACGTCCTCGACCGGCCCGGTCGCGTCGATCCCGACCAGCTTGCCCTGAGCGCCGTAGAAGTCGACCAGCGGAGCGGTCTTCTCGGCGTACTCGACCAGCCGGTTGGCGATCGTCTCGGCCTTGTCGTCGTCCCGCTGGAACAGCTCCGACCCACAGCGGTCGCAGATGTTCTCCTTGCTGGTCGGGTCGAACTCGACGTGCCAGATCTTGCCGCAGCCACGGCAGGTCCGGCGGCCCGAAAGCCGCCGGATGACCTCGTCGTCGTCGACCACGAGCTCCATCACCAGGTCGAGCGCCGTGCCCAGGTCGGCCAGCAGCTTGTCGAGCGCCGAGGCCTGCGGCACCGTCCGCGGGAAGCCGTCGAGCAGGAAGCCGTCACCGGCGTCCGGCTCGGCCAGCCTGTCCCGGACCATGTTGATGGTCACCTCGTCCGGAACCAGTTGCCCCGCGTCCATGTACCGCTTGGCCTCGACGCCCAGCGGCGTGCCCTGGGAGACGTTCGCCCGGAAGATGTCGCCGGTCGAGATCTTCGGTACGGCCAGATGGGCGGCGATGAACTCAGCCTGGGTCCCCTTGCCGGCCCCCGGAGGGCCCACCAGCACCAGCCGCACCTACATCGCCTCGCTTAGGTGAGTTGAGATCCTCGACGCAAGAGCCCCCCGGCTCCGCGGCGCCACTACCGGAGGAACCCTTCGTAGTTGCGCTGCATGAGCTGGCTCTCGATCTGCTTCACCGTCTCCAGACCCACACCCACCATGATCAGCACTGCCGTACCGCCGAACGGGAAGTTCTGGTACTGCTGCGCATTCAGCCAGATGAAGAAGAAGTTCGGCAGGACCGAGATCAGACCAAGGTACAACGCGCCCGGCAGCGTGATCCGGCTGAGGATGAAGTCCAGGTAGTCGGCGGTGGGCTTGCCCGGACGGATGCCCGGCACGAATCCACCGTACTTCTTCATGTTGTCCGCGACCTCGGTCGGGTTGAACGTGATCGAGACGTAGAAGTACGTGAAGAAGATGATCAGCAGGAAGTAGACGCCGATGTACAGCGCGCTCGTCGGGTCGGCGAGCCACTTCTGGATCCACAACTGGTAGCCGTTGAGGTTGTTCGGGTCGAAGAACTGCAGGTAAAGCTGCGGCAGGTACAGCAGCGACGATCCGAAGATGACCGGGACGACACCGGCCTGGTTGACCTTCAGCGGGATGTAGGTCGACGTCCCGCCGTACATCCGGCGGCCGATCATGCGCTTGGCGTACTGCACGGGGATGCGCCGCTGCGCCTGCTCGATGAAGACGACCAGGGCGATGATGACCAGGACCAGGGCGATCACCAGCGAGAACTTGCCCCAGTTGGTCGACTCCTTGATCGTCCAGCCCTCACCGGGAAGGCGGGCGGCGATCGAGGTGAAGATCAGGACCGACATGCCGTTGCCGACGCCGCGGTCGGTGATGAGCTCGCCGAGCCACATCACCATGCCGGTGCCGGCGGTCATGGTCAGCACCAGGACCGAGAGCGTGAGCCACATCGGCAGCCCGGTGTTCTCCGGGATGATCTGCAGCGTGGGGTCGTTCTGGTCACAGGCGTTGCCGAAGAGCTGGCCCGTCCGCGCCAGGGCGACGAACGCCGAGGACTGCAGGACGGCGAGGCCCAGCGTGAGGTAGCGGGTGTACTGCGTGATCTTTGCCTGGCCGGACTGGCCCTCCTTGCGAAGCTGCTCGAGGCGGGGAATGACCACGGTCAGCAGCTGCAAAATGATGGAGGCCGTGATGTACGGCATGATGCCCAGCGCGAACACCGACAACTGGAGCAGCGCGCCACCCGAGAACAGGTTCAACAGGTTGAGCACGCCGGCATCGGCGTTCTGAGAGTTCACGATGTCAAGGCACTTCTGCACGTTGGTGTAGGACACACCAGGACTGGGCAAGGTGGCGCCCAGCCGGTACAGCGCGATGATGAAGATCGTGAACAGCAGTTTCTTGCGCAGGTCAGGCGTCCGGAACGCACTGGTAAAGGCGGAGAGCAACTTCTTCCTCCTGCGCGAGGTTACCGCCGCAATCGGCGGATGGGGGAAGGCATCGGTCCGGACGACCGATATCCCTAGCTGGGAACGGACTCTAACAGTCTTGCCGGACCGCGGTGAGTCACGGTAGCGCTCACCGCGGGTGAGCATCTGACCTGCCGATAAAAGAGCAGGTCAGACGCCACAAAGGGGATGCTGCCCGAGCTACGCCGTCGCGGCGCCAGGGCAGGCACCCCCATAAGCCTCATGACCTGGCAGCGACAACAATCGACACACAGGCCACCAGCGGAGCAGTGTATCAGCTCGACCGCGTGGAGCGACGATCGACCCCGAATCTCCGCCGTAAAGGGGCGAAACAGGCAATGGCCCGGCACTCGTCGAGTCCCGGGCCACCCCATTGTCGAAACTTACAGCTCGCTGACCGAACCACCGGCTGCGGCGATCTTCTCCTTGGCCGACTCGCTGAACGCGTGCGCCTTGACAGTCAGCGACACGCCGCCCAGCTCGCCCGAGCCGAGGACCTTGACCGGCTGGTTCTTGCGGACAGCGCCCGCCTCCACCAGCTCGTCCGGTCCGACCTCGCCGCCGTTCGGGAACAGCTCGGCGAGACGGTCCAGGTTCACGACCTGGAAGACGACCTTGTTGCGGGGCTTGTTCTTGAGCCCCTTCATCTTCGGCAGACGCATGTGGAGGGGCATCTGCCCACCCTCGAACGCCGCCGAGGTGTTCTTGCGGGCGCCGGTGCCCTTGGTGCCGCGGCCAGCGGTCTTGCCCTTGGAGCCCTCACCACGACCCACGCGGGTCTTGGGGGTCTTGGCTCCGGGCGCCGGACGCAGGTGGTGGACCTTGATCGCCATTACTCGACCTCCTCAACAGTCACGAGGTGGTTCACGGCGAAGATCATGCCCCGAATCTCGGGACGGTCCTCCTTGACCACCACATCGTTGATCCGCTTCAGGCCGAGCGACCGCAGGGAGTCCCGCTGGTTCTGCTTACGGCCGATCTCGGACCGGATCTGGGTGACCTTCAAACGCGCCATCAGTGCACCGCCGCTTCCGCACGCGCCGCCAGCATGGCCGCCGGCGCCACGTCCTCGACCGGCAGGCCACGACGGGACGCGACCTGCTCGGGCGACTCGAGACCCCGCAGGGCCGCGACGGTCGCGTGCACGATGTTGATCGGGTTCGACGAGCCCAGGCTCTTCGAGAGCACGTCGTGGATGCCCGCGCACTCGAGCACGGCACGCACCGGGCCACCGGCGATGACGCCGGTACCGGCGGAGGCCGGCTTGAGGAGCACGACGCCCGCGGCAGCCTCACCCGTGATCGGGTGCGGGATGGTGGCGCCGATCCGCGGAACCTTGAAGAAGTGCTTCTTGGCCTCCTCGACGCCCTTGGCGATGGCCGCGGGCACCTCCTTGGCCTTTCCGTAGCCGATGCCGACGGTGCCGTCGCCGTCGCCCACGATCACCAGAGCGGTGAAGCTGAAGCGACGACCGCCCTTGACGACCTTGGCGACACGGTTGATCGCGACGACCCGCTCGAGATGCGGGGTCTTGTCGACGGGCGCGTTGCCGCGGCCGCCCTCACGGCGGTTGTCCCGGCGGTTGCCACCCTCGGTGTTACCGCCGGACCCGCCGCCTCGGCGCTGCTGACCAGGCATTGGTCAATTCCTCCTAGAACTCGAGTCCGGCTTCGCGAGCGGCATCGGCAAGCGCGGCGATACGCCCCGCGTACTTGTTGCCACCGCGGTCGAAGACGACCTTGGACACGCCCGCGGCCTTGGCCCGCTCGGCGAGGAGCGAGCCGACCTTGCCGGCCAGGGCGCTCTTGTCACCCTCGGTGCCCCGCAGGGACGAGTCGAGGGTCGAGGCCGAGGCCAGCGTGTGGCCCTTGAGGTCGTCGATGATCTGCGCGGTGATGTGCCGCGTGGAACGGGTGACGACCAGACGGGGGCGCTCGGCGGTACCGCGAAGGTTCCGACGGACCCGGAAGTGCCGACGCGCCTTTCCGACAGCCCGCTTGGCGGCGGCACCCGCGCCGTTGCGACGCTTGAGCAGCGTGGCGGTCACTTCTTACCTGCCTTTCGTGCCTTGTTACGGCCGGCGGATGACCTCGCCCAAATGTCGGCGGCGATCACTTCTTGCCCGCCTTTCCAGCCTTACGGCGGATGACCTCGCCCTGGTACTTCACGCCCTTGCCCTTGTAGGGCTCCGGCGGGCGGATCTTCCGGATGTTGGCGGCGACCTCGCCGACCAGCTGCTTGTCGATGCCCGCGACCGTGAACTGGGTCGGCTTCTCGACGGAGAACGTGATACCGGCCGGCGGCACGACGTTGACCGGGTGCGAGAAGCCCAGGGCGAACTCGAGGTCCTTGCCCTTGGCCGTGACCCGGTAACCGGTGCCGTTGATCTCCAGCGTCTTCTTGTAGCCCTCGGTGACGCCGACGATCATGTTGGCGACCAGGGTACGGGAGAGGCCGTGGAGCTCCTTGGCCTTGCGCTCGTCATTGGGGCGGTTGACGTGCAGCTCGCCACCCTCCTGCTCGACCGTGATCGGCTCGGAGACGGTGTGCGACAGCTCGCCCTTGGGGCCCTTGACCTTGATGGTCTGGCCCGTGATGGTGACATCGACGCCGGCCGGGACCGGGATCGACTTACGTCCGATTCGCGACATGGTTTCTCAGTCTCCAGTTACCAGACGAAGGCGAGGACTTCCCCGCCAACGCTCCGCTTGCGGGCCTGCCGGTCGGTCAGCAGCCCCTGGGACGTCGAAATGATCGCGACGCCCAGGCCGCCGAGCACCCGCGGGAGCTCGTCGGACTTGGCGTACACCCGGAGGCCGGGCTTGGAAACGCGCTTGATGCCGGCGAGGCTGCGCTCGCGGTTCTGGCCGTACTTGAGCTCAACGACCAGACGCTTGCCGACAGCGCCTTCCTCGGGCTCCTCAGCCGTCCAGGAGGCGATGTAACCCTCGGCCTTGAGGACCTCGGCGATGTTCGCCTTGATCTTCGAGAAGGGCATGGTCACCTTGTCGTGGTACGCCTGGTTGGCGTTACGCAGACGCGTCAGCATGTCTGCGATCGGGTCCGTCATCGTCATGGGTGTTCGTCAACCTTTCTCGCCGGGGTTCCCGCAGGCGGGCCTACGGCGAAGCGGTGTTGCTGTAAGGGTTACCAAGAGGCCTTCGACACGCCGGGCAGCTCACCGCGGTGAGCCATGTCCCGCACGCAAACGCGGCACAGGCCGAACTTGCGGTAGACCGAGTGCGGGCGACCGCACTTCTGGCAGCGGGTGTATGCACGCACGGCGAACTTCGGCTTCGCGGCCGCCTTGATGATCAGCGCCTTCTTGGCCATGCTCAGTTCTCCTTGAACGGGAAGCCCAGGAGCTTGAGCAGCGCCCGGCCCTCGTCGTCGGTCTTGGCGGTCGTGACCACCGTGATGTCCATGCCCCGCGGACGATCGATCCGGTCCTGGTCGATCTCGTGGAACACCGACTGCTCGGTCAGACCGAACGTGTAGTTGCCGTGGCCGTCGAGCTTGCGACCGTCCAGACCGCGGAAGTCACGGATACGCGGCAGCGCGATCGAGAGCAGCCGGTCCAGGAACTCCCACATCCGGTCGCCGCGGAGGGTGACCTTCGCGCCGATCGGCATGCCCTCGCGCAGCTTGAACTGCGCGATGGACTTGGTCGCCCGCCGCACCAGCGGCTTCTGACCGGTGATGGTGGTGAGGTCACGGACGGCGCCGTCGATCAGCTTCGCGTCCCGCGCGGCCTCGCCGACACCCATGTTCACGACGACCTTGACCAGGCCGGGGATCTGCATGGGGTTGGCGTAGTTGTACTGCTCCTTCAGGCCCGCGACAACCTCGTTGCGGTACTTGTCCTTGAGACGGGGCAGCGTCTTGGTCTCGGTGGCGGCAGTCATCAGAGTTCCTTACCGGTCGTACGCGCGATACGGATCTTGTTGCCGTTCTCGTCGACCTTGTATCCGATGCGCGTCGGCTTGCCCTGGTCGTCCACGATCTGCACATTGGAGATGTGGATCGGGGCTTCCTGGGTGACGATGCCACCGGTCTTCGAACCACGCTGGGTGGTGCGGATGCGTTCGTGCTTCTTGACGCGGTTGACGCCCTCGACCAGGATCTTGTCCTGCCTCGGGTAGGCCGCGATGACCTTGCCCTTGGCGCCCTTGTCCTTGCCGGCGATGACGACGACCGTGTCGCCCTTCTTGATCTTCACGGTCAGAGCACCTCCGGCGCCAGGCTGATGATCTTCATGAACCGCTTGTCGCGCAGCTCGCGCCCGACCGGGCCGAAGATGCGGGTACCGCGGGGGTCCCCGCCGTCCTTGATGATGACGGCGGCGTTCTCGTCGAACCGGATGTACGAGCCGTCGGGACGACGCTTCTCCTTGGCGGTGCGAACGATGACCGCCTTGACGACGTCACCCTTCTTCACACCGGCGCCCGGGATGGCGTCCTTGACCGTGGCCACGATGACGTCGCCGATGCTCGCGTAACGGCGACCGGAGCCGCCGAGCACGCGGATGCACAGGATCTCCCGCGCACCCGTGTTGTCAGCGACGCGCAGTCGCGACTCCTGCTGAATCACGTCTGTCTCCTATGTCTGCCAGTTCTCCGGTCAGCGACCGAAGCTTGGCGGAACGCTGGTGGGCTGGGCCGGCATGAGCCGGCCCAGCCGCACTCACTTGGCCTTTTCGAGGATCTCCACGACACGCCACCGCTTGGTGGCCGACAGCGGACGGGTCTCCATGAGCAGAACCCGGTCGCCGACGCCGCACGCGTTCTGCTCGTCGTGCACCTTGAGCTTGCGGGTGCGGCGCAGAACCTTGCCGTAGAGGGCGTGCTTCACACGGTCCTCGACCTCGACGACGACGGTCTTGTCCATCTTGTCGCTGACCACGAGACCCTCGCGCACCTTGCGGTTCGCGCGGACCGTGGCCGTGCTCTCGTCACTCATGCTGTCACCTCATCCGGCGCAACCGAGAGCCCCAGCTCGCGCTCACGCATGATCGTGTAGATCTTCGCGATGTCCTTGCGGACCACCTGCAGCCGACGGTGATTGTCGAGCTGGCCGGTCGCGCCCTGCACGCGAAGGTTGAACAGCTCCGCCTTGGCCTCCCGCAGCCGCGAAACCAGCTCCTCGCCGGAGAGTTCGCGCAGCTCGGATGCCTTAACGCCCGCTGCCATCAGCTTTCACCCACTTCGCGTGTCACGATGCGGCACTTCATCGGGAGCTTGTGGATCGCGCGGCGCATCGCCTCGCGCGCAATCGTCTCGTTCGGGAACGACATCTCGAAGAGGATGCGTCCCGGCTTGACGTTCGCCACCCACCACTCGGGAGAACCCTTACCGGAACCCATGCGGGTCTCGGCCGGCTTCTTGGTCAGAGCGTTGTCGGGGAACACCGAGATCCAGACCTTGCCACCACGCTTGATGTGACGGGTCATCGCGATACGGGCCGACTCGATCTGCCGGTTGGTCACGTACGCGGGCTCCAGCGCCTGGATACCGAACTCGCCGAAGACGACCCGGTTGCCGCCCTTGGACGCGCCGTGGCGGTCCGGGTGGTGCGGCTTGCGGAAGCCCTTCGGGGGCTTACGCGGCATCAGCATCTGTCAGCCCTCCTGCTGCGTTTCGGCCTGCGCCGGAGCCGCGGCAACCGCGGCGTCGTTCGTGTTCTCACCGGTCGGGGTGTCCCCGGTCCGGGCCTGGGCGGCCGCACGGCCGGCCTCGGTGCCACCCGCGGTCGTGCCGGACGAGCCGGAACGGCCACGGCGCGGACGCTCGGGACGGTCACCACGGTCACGGCGCGGACGCGCGGGCGCCTCCTGCACGGCCTCGCGGCCGGGCACGGCGTCGCCCTTGTAGATCCAGACCTTCACGCCGATGCGGCCGAACGTCGTACGGGCCTCGAAGAAGCCGTACTCGATGTTGGCGCGCAGCGTGTGCAGCGGAACGCGACCCTCACGGTAGAACTCCGTGCGGCTCATCTCCGCGCCGCCGAGGCGGCCGGAGACCTGCACCCGGATGCCCTTGCAGACCGGGTTCTTCATCGCCGACTGCATGGCCTTGCGCATCGCCCGGCGGAAGCTCACCCGGGAGGACAGCTGCTCGGCGACGCCCTGCGCCACCAGCTGAGCGTCCGACTCCGGGCTCTTCACCTCGAGGATGTTGAGCTGGACCTGCTTGCCGGTGAGCTTCTCGAGCTCGCCGCGGATCCGGTCGGCCTCCGCGCCCTTACGGCCGATGACGATGCCCGGCCGGGCGGTGTGGATGTCGACCCGGACCCGGTCACGGGTCCGCTCGATGTCCACCTTGGAGATGCCGGCACGCTCGAGGCCCTTGGACATCATGCGGCGGATCTTGACGTCCTCGCCGATGTAGTCCTTGTAGAGCTTGTCGGCGAACCACCGGGACTTCCAGTCGGTCGAGATACCGAGGCGGAATCCGGTGGGGTGAACTTTCTGGCCCATTACTCGGACTCCTCCGTCGTCTGGGTCTCGGCGGCCGGCTCAGCCTTCTTGGCCGGCGTCGCCTTCTTCGCCGCGGCAGCCTTCTTGGCCGGCCGGGCGACCTGGACCGCCTCGACGGCGATCGTGATGTGGCTGGTGCGCTTGCGGATCCGATACGCCCGGCCCTGCGCCCGCGGACGGAACCGCTTGAGCGTCGGGCCCTCGTCGACGAACGCCTCGCTGACCAGGAGCGCGTCCGGGTCGAGCCGCTCGTTGTTCTCCGCGTTCGCGATAGCGCTCGCGAGCACCTTGTAGACCTGCTCGCTCGCGGCCTGCGGCGCGAACTGCAGCACGGTCAGAGCCTCCTTCGCGGGCAGACCGCGGACGAGGTTGACCACACGGCGTGCCTTGTTCGGCGAGATGCGGACGTGCTTCGCAACCGCGCGACTACCCGGCAGAGCCGGAGCGTCGTTCTTCGTTGGCATCGCTGTGACCCCTTTCTTGTCCGTGGACTGACTAGCGACGACGGCTCTTGCGGTCGTCCTTCTCGTGACCCTTGAACGTGCGGGTCAGAGCGAACTCCCCGAGCTTGTGACCGACCATGGCCTCGGTGATGAACACCGGGACGTGCTTGCGCCCGTCGTGCACGGCGATCGTGTGCCCGAGCATGTCGGGGATGATCGTCGAGCGCCGCGACCAGGTCTTGATGACGTTCTTCGAGTTCTTCTCGTTCTGGACTTCCACCTTCTTGATCAGGTGGTCGTCGACGAACGGGCCCTTCTTCAGGCTGCGTGGCATCTTCTAACTCCCGTTACCCGCGCTTGCGGGTGGCGTAGCGGCGGCGAACGATCAGCTTGTCGCTCTCCTGGCCCTTGCGGCGGGTACGGCCCTCGGGCTTACCAGCCGGGTTGACCGGGTGGCGACCACCGGAGGTCTTGCCCTCACCACCACCGTGCGGGTGGTCGATCGGGTTCATGGCGACACCGCGGACGGTCGGGCGCTTGCCCTTCCAGCGCATGCGGCCGGCCTTGCCCCAGTTGATGTTCGACTGTTCGGCATTGCCGATCTCGCCGACCGTGGCGCGGCAACGGATGTCGACCCGCCGGATCTCACCGGAGGGCATACGCAGCGTGGCGTACGCGCCCTCACGGCCGAGCAGCTGGATACCGACACCGGCCGAACGGGCCAGCTTGGCGCCACCGCCGGGACGAAGCTCCACACCGTGGACCGTCGTACCGACCGGGATGTTGCGCAGGGGAAGGTTGTTCCCCGGCTTGATGTCCGCGCCCGGGCCGCTCTCGACGCGGTCGCCCTGCTTCAGGTCCTTCGGCGCGAGGATGTAGCGCTTCTCGCCGTCGGCGTAGTGCAGCAGTGCGATGCGGGAGGTGCGGTTCGGGTCGTACTCGATGTGAGCGACCTTGGCCGGCACGCCGTCCTTGTCGACCCGCTTGAAGTCGATCAGCCGGTACTGCCGCTTGTGGCCGCCGCCCTGGTGCCGCGTGGTGATGCGGCCGTGGACGTTGCGACCACCCTTCTTGGGCAGCGGAACCAGCAGAGACTTCTCCGGGGTGGACCGGGTGAGCTCGGCGAAGTCGGCGACGCTCGAGCCGCGACGGCCCGGCGTGGTCGGCTTGTACTTACGGATAGCCATTGTTCACAAACCCCTTAGCTGACCGGGCCGCCGAAGGCCTCGATACGGTCGCCGTCAGCCAGCTTGACCATCGCGCGCTTGGTCGCCTTGCGCTGACCGAAGCCGGTGCGGGTGCGCTTACGCTTGCCCTCGCGGTTCGCGGTGTTCACCGTCAGCACGCGGACGTTGAAGATCTGCTGGATCGCGATCTTGATCTCGGTCTTGTTCGCGTCCGGGTGCACGAGGAACGTGTACCAGTTCTGGTCGAGAACGCTGTAGCTCTTCTCGGAGACGACCGGCTTGATGATGATGTCGCGCGGGTCGGCGATGGTGCTCACTTGTTCTCCCCCTCGGCGGTCGCCGGAGCAGCGCCCAGGAACTCGTCGAGCGCGTCCTTGGTGAAGACCACCTCGTCGGCCACCAGCACGTCGTACGTGTTGAGCTGGCCGGCCTCGAGCAGGTGCACGGTCGCCTCGTTGCGCAGCGAGAGCCAGTTCAGCTCGTCGGTGCTGCTCAGCACGACCAGGACCTTGGTGGACTCGGTGGCCTTGCGCAGCGTGGCGATCGCGGCCTTGGTCGACGGCTTGTCGCCGCTGACGAACGCCTCGACCACGTGCACGCGGCCGTCGCGGGCCCGGTCCGAGAGGGCCCCACGCAGGGCGGCGGCCTTCATCTTCTTGGGGGTCCGCTGCGAGTAGTCGCGCGGCACGGGACCGTGCACGACGCCACCACCGGTGAACTGCGGCGCGCGGATCGAGCCCTGGCGGGCGCGACCGGTGCCCTTCTGCTTGTACGGCTTCTTGCCGCCACCGGCGACCTCGCCGCGGGTCTTGGCCTTGGCCGTGCCCTGACGGGCGGCGGCGAGCTGGGCCACGACGACCTGGTGCATCAGCGGGATGTTGGCCTGGACGTCGAACACCGAGTCCGGCAGCTCGACCGAGCCGGCCTTGTTGCCCTCAACGTTGATCACGTCAACCGAGCTCACTTGGCGCCGCCCTTCTTCTTCGCCGCGGTGCGGACGAGAACGAGCGCGCCCTTGGGTCCGGGCACAGCGCCCTTGACCAGGATCAGGTTGTTCTCGGTGTCGACCGCCTGCACGGTGAGGTTCTGCACGGTGAAGCGCTGGCTACCCATGCGACCGGCCATCCGGACGCCCTTGAAGACGCGACCCGGGGTCGCGCAGGCGCCGATGGAGCCGGGCGAGCGGTGCTTGCGCTCGACACCGTGGCTGCTCTTGAGACCGTGGAAGCCGTGCCGCTTCATGACACCGGCGTAACCCTTACCGCGGGTCTTGCCCGTGACGTCGATCGAGGTGCCGACGGCGAACGTGTCAACCGTCACCTCCTGACCGAGCTCGTACTCGCCGGCATCGGTCGTGCGGAGCTCGACGACGTGCCGCCGGGGCGAGACACCGGCCTTCGCGAAGTGGCCGCCCTCGGGCTTGTTGACCTTCCGAGGGTCGATCGCACCGTACGCCAGCTGGACGGCGGCGTAGCCGTCCTTCTCATCTGTGCGGACCTGGGTCACGACGCAAGGGCCGGCCTGCACCACGGTCACCGGGACGACTTTGTTGTTGTCCCAGACCTGGGTCATGCCGAGCTTGGCGCCCAGGATCCCCTTAACTTGCCTGTCCATCAGTCGCAGATCCCTACAGCTTGATCTCGATGTCGACGCCAGCCGGCAGGTCGAGGCGCATGAGCGAGTCGACCGTCTTGGGAGTCGGGTCGATGATGTCGATCAGCCGCTTGTGCGTGCGCATCTCGAAGTGCTCGCGCGAGTCCTTGTACTTGTGCGGCGAGCGGATGACGCAGAAACGGTTGATCTCCGTGGGCAGCGGCACCGGGCCAGCAACCTGCGCCCCGGTACGCGTCACCGTCTCGACGATCTTCCGAGCCGAGGAGTCGACGACCTCGTGGTCATAGGCCTTGAGCCGGATGCGGATCTTCTGTCCCGCCATGGTGGCTTCTGTTTCCTTCTCTCGATGCCGCTACGTGCGAGAGCGGTGGCTCTCGCATGCCCGCAGGACCGTTGATCCTGCGTTGTCCGACCCCCGCGGTCGGGCGTGTCGCGTTGTACCTCAGAGAACTGCGCACAGCAGCTATCCAGATCGCGGGGATCTTGAGGTGCCCCGGGCTCTTCACAGCCCGAACGGGTGGCTCGTAAACACACCCAGACACCCGGCGAGGGTGGTCACCTGCACAAGGCAGCTGACCACCCCGCTCGGACGCAACCTGACTAGTATGCCGGATTGAGGCCGGCAATGCTAATCGGGGTCAGCGGCCCCTAGGCGTTGATCTTCGTGACCGTGCCGGCGCCGACGGTGCGGCCACCCTCACGGATCGCGAACTTCAGGCCCTGCTCCATGGCGATCGGCTGGATCAGCTTGACCGACATGCTGGTGGAGTCGCCCGGCATGACCATCTCGGTGCCCTCGGGCAGCGTGACGACGCCGGTGACGTCCGTGGTGCGGAAGTAGAACTGCGGGCGGTAGTTCTGGAAGAACGGCGTGTGACGGCCGCCCTCCTCCTTCGAGAGGATGTAGACCTGGCCCTCGAACTCCGTGTGGGGAGTCGTGGTGCCCGGCTTCACAACGACCATGCCGCGCTCGACGTCCTCGCGCTTGATACCGCGGAGCAGCAGACCGACGTTCTCGCCCGCGCGGGCCTCGTCGAGCAGCTTGCGGAACATCTCGATGCCGGTGCAGACGGTCTTCGTCGACTTCTCGCGGATGCCGACGATCTCGACCTCCTCGTTCGGCTTGAGGATGCCGCGCTCGGCGCGACCCGTGACCACGGTGCCGCGGCCGGTGATCGTGAAGACGTCCTCGATGGGCATGAGGAACGGCTTCTCGGTCTCGCGCTCGGGCTGCGGGATCGCGGTGTCGACCGCGTTCATCAGCTCGAGGAGCTTGCCGGTCCACTCCTTGTCACCCTCGAGCGCCTTGAGCGCCGAGACCCGCACGACCGGCAGGTCGTCACCCGGGAACTCGTAGGTGCTGAGCAGCTCGCGGACCTCGAGCTCGACGAGCTCGAGCAGCTCCTCGTCGTCCACCATGTCGCTCTTGTTCAGGGCGACGACGATGTACGGAACGCCGACCTGGCGGGCCAGGAGCACGTGCTCCTTGGTCTGCGGCATCGGGCCGTCGGTCGCGGCGACCACCAGGATCGCGCCGTCCATCTGGGCGGCACCGGTGATCATGTTCTTGATGTAGTCAGCGTGGCCGGGGCAGTCCACGTGCGCGTAGTGCCGCGCCGCGGTCTGGTACTCGACGTGTGCGATCGAGATCGTGATGCCGCGGGCCTTCTCCTCCGGCGCCTTGTCGATCTCGTCGAACGGGGTGTACGGGTTGAGGTCCGGGTACTCGTCGTGCAGGACCTTCGTGATGGCCGCAGTCAGCGTCGTCTTACCGTGGTCGATGTGACCAATGGTGCCGATGTTGACGTGCGGCTTAGTCCGCTCGAACTTCGCCTTCGCCACTTGTGTCCTCCTGTGGACTGTGGAATTACTTGCGCCCGGCACGCCCGATAAGGCGATGGGGACTCTGTCGACTGCTCGTGCGCGTGCGGCCCTCGACGGACCGCACGCGCCTCATCGATCAAGCGCAGGTATCAGGCACCTGTTGCCTTGGCGATGATCTCCTTCGCGACGCCCTGCGGGACCTCGGCGTAGGAGTCGAACTGCATGCTGTAGCTGGCCCGGCCGGCGGTCTTGGACCGCAGGTCGCCGACGTAGCCGAACATCTCCGACAGCGGCACCAGAGCCTTGACGACGCGGGCGCCGGAGCGCTCCTCCATCGACTGGATGATGCCACGGCGGGAGTTGAGGTCGCCGATCACGTCGCCCATGTTGTCCTCGGGCGTCGTGACCTCGACGGACATCATCGGCTCGAGCAGCGCGGGGTCGGCCTTGCGAGCCGCCTCCTTCATTGCCATCGAACCGGCGATCTTGAACGCCATCTCGGACGAGTCGACCTCGTGGTACTGACCGTCGACCAGCGTGAACTTCACGCCGACCAGCGGGTAGCCCGCGAGAACGCCGTACTGCAGGGAGTCCTGCGCGCCCGCGTCCACCGAGGGGATGAACTCCTTGGGGATGCGGCCACCGGTCACGGCGTTGACGAACTCGTAGGTCGGGCCGTCCGCCTGGAGCGGCAGCGGCTCGATCGTGACGACGACCTTCGCGTACTGGCCGGAGCCACCGGTCTGCTTCTTGTGGACGTACGTGTACTTCTCCACGGTGCCGCGGATCGTCTCACGGTACGCCACCTGCGGCTTACCGATGTTCGCCTCGACGTTGAACTCGCGGCGCATGCGGTCCACCAGGATGTCCAGGTGGAGCTCGCCCATGCCGGCGATGATCGTCTGCCCGGTCTCCTCGTCGTTGAAGACGCGGAAGGTCGGGTCCTCCTCGGCCAGACGCTGGATCGCGGTGCCCAGCTTCTCCTGGTCCGACTTGGTCTTCGGCTCGATGGCGACCTGGATGACCGGCTCCGGGAAGGTCATCGACTCCAGGATGACCGGGTTCGCCGGGTCGCTGAGCGTGTCACCGGTCGTGGTCTGCTTGAGACCCTGGACGGCGATGATGTCGCCGGCCTGCGCGGTGGCGCGCTCCTCACGCTTGTTCGCGTGCATCTGGTAGATCTTGCCGATCCGCTCCTTGCGGTCCTTGGTGGAGTTGACCACCTGGGAACCGGAGTCGAGCGTGCCGGAGTAGACCCGGACGTACGTGAGCTTGCCGAGGTGCTTGTCCGTCTGGATCTTGAACGCCAGGCCGGAGAACGGCTCGGAGTTCGACGGCTTGCGCTGGATCGGGGTCTCACCGTCGGTCGCGGTGCCCTCGATGGCCGGGATGTCCAGCGGCGACGGCAGGTAGTCGACCACGGCGTCGAGCATGGGCTGAACGCCCTTGTTCTTGAACGCCGAGCCGCACAGCACCGGGTTGGCCTTGCTGGCGATCGTGGCACGCCGGATGGCGGCCTTGATCTCGCCCACCGAGAGCTCCTCGCCCTCGAGGTACTTCTCCATGACCGCGTCGTCGACATCGGCCAGGGTCTCGATCAGCTTCTCGCGCCACTCGGCCGCGGAGTCGGCCAGGTCGGCCGGAATCTCCTCGATCGCGTAGTCCTCGCCCTTCTGGGTCTCGCCGCGCCAGGTGAGGGCACGCATCTCGACCAGGTCGACGACGCCGATGTGGTCGCCCTCGAGCCCGATCGGGATCTGCAGAACCAGGGGGGTGGCGTTCAGCCGGTCGATCATCATCTGCACGCAGCGGAAGAAGTCGGCGCCGGTCCGGTCGAGCTTGTTGACGAAGCACATCCGGGGGACGTGGTACTTGTCCGCCTGGCGCCACACGTTCTCGGTCTGGGGCTCCACGCCGGCCACGCCGTCGTAGACCGCCACCGCACCGTCCAGCACACGCAGCGACCGCTCCACCTCGACCGTGAAGTCGACGTGGCCGGGCGTGTCGATGATCTGGATCGTGTGGCCCTTCCACTCGCACTTGGTGGCGGCGGAAGTGATCGTGATACCGCGCTCCTGCTCCTGCTCCATCCAGTCCATGGTGGCGGCGCCATCGTGGACTTCACCGATCTTGTACGTGATGCCGGTGTAGAAGAGGATTCGCTCAGTAGTCGTGGTCTTACCAGCATCGATGTGCGCCATGATGCCGATGTTGCGTACGTTGGCGAGCGCGTCTGCGGCGGCCACTTCAATCCCTACTTTTCTTCGTCGTCGTCTCGTGGACCGGTACGACTTGCACCGCGGCCCGGCGGCTGCCGGGCCGAGCGGGTCTTACCAGCGGTAGTGCGCGAAGGCCTTGTTGGACTCCGCCATCTTGTGGGTGTCCTCGCGCCGCTTGACAGCAGCGCCGAGGCCATTGCTGGCGTCGAGCAGCTCGTTCTGGAGGCGCTCGATCATGGTCTTCTCGCGGCGGGCCTTGGAGTACTGGACCAGCCAGCGCAGACCGAGGGTGGTCTGACGCGGCGTGCGGACCTCGACCGGAACCTGGTAGGTCGCGCCACCGACGCGGCGGCTGCGGACCTCGAGGGTCGGCTTGACGTTGTCCATGGCGCGCTTGAGCGTGACCACGGGGTCGGTGCCGTTCTTCTCACGGCAGCCCTCGAGGGCTCCGTACACGATGCGCTCAGCGAGCTGACGCTTGCCGCCGACCAGGATCTTGTTGACCAGCTGGGTCACCAGCGGCGAGTTGTAAACCGGGTCCGCGACCACTGGGTGGCGCGGAGCGGGGCCCTTGCGCGGCATGTCAGCTCTTCTCCTTCTTCGCGCCGTAACGGCTGCGAGCCTGCTTGCGGTTGCGGACACCCTGGGTGTCCAGCGAACCACGGACGATCTTGTAGCGGACGCCCGGCAGGTCCTTCACACGGCCGCCACGCACGAGCACGATCGAGTGCTCCTGCAGGTTGTGGCCGACGCCGGGGATGTACGCCGTCACCTCGATCTGGCTGCTGAGCTTCACACGAGCGACCTTGCGCAGCGCAGAGTTCGGCTTCTTGGGGGTGGTGGTGTACACGCGCGTGCACACGCCGCGCCGCTGAGGGCTACCCTTCAGCGCCGGCGTCTTGGTCTTGCTCGTTTTAGCCTGACGGCCCTTTCGGACCAGCTGCTGGATCGTGGGCACCGGGTTTCTCCGCTCCCTTCGGCCGCTTCCTAGGCGGCCGCACCGTCTTGAGTCTGCCTATGTGCTGGTCAATCCCCCCGCCCGGGAGGACTGTCCGGCACCCGCGGTCGGGCGTGTCGTCCGGCTCACGGTCCCGCCGCGCGTCTGTCAACGCGCACCGGGTCTTGTCTTGGTCGACACCCCGAGGGGGGTGCCGGCTCGGCGTAGCGCCGCCGAGTCGCTTGACGCGGACTCGGGCGCACGCACGAGTTGCCCGGGCAAGCCCGGGCACGAAGGGAAAGATTACCCACCCCGAGCACCCAGGTCAAAATGAGCACTGGGATCGCGCGACGGATATCTCCGATGCAAGTGTACCGGGTGCCCTGCGGCAGCAACGCCGCGGTGCCGTATCGGCAGGTGAACAGCGTGGCTCAAGCCGAGATCTGCAACACCAGAGTCAACGCAAGAGACAGCAGAGCAATTCCCGCGCCACACGCGCCGCAGACAATCCCCGACATCCCCAGGCCGGCGCCGGTGAACCGCACCTGCCCGGTCTGGCCGGACGTGCGGATCTGTCGGCGGGCCACCGCGCCGAGCGCGATCGCTCCCCCGCCCACCAGCACGCTGAGCAGTGTGAAGGCGCCCGAGACCCAGCCGCCCCAGCCGGCCGCCGAACCGGCCACGCCGAAGCAGAGCACGAGCAGTGCAGCCAGGATCGACCCGATCCCGGCGATCAGCGAACCGATGGCCAGGCCCGAGGTGATCGGCTCGACCCGCAGCTGGACCAGGCTGAACTCGGTGCCCGGGAGCACGTCGACCCGTTCCGGGCGCCAGCGGCCCGAGGGCGGCGGCGGGGGCACGGCCTGCTGGTAGGGCGAGGGCGGGACCGTCATGACAAGAGCATGTCACCCGTACGGGACCGGCCGCACCCCGCCTCAGTCGGTGCCTGGCGAGAAGTCGGCGCCCGCCGGGCCGGCCAGGTGCAGCAGGCCGGCGATCGACGCGATGACCAGTGACGTGAGCGCCAGCACTATGCCCGCCCAGGCCAGCCGACGGCCCCGCCTGATCCACGCCGAGCCGGTCAGAAAGCCCTTCGCCTCGTACGCCTGCCGAGCCGCCTGCCGAGCAAGGAGAAGCGCGATCGTGGCGGGAATCACACCACCCACAAAAGCACCGGTCAGGAAGCCCAGCAGGCCCAGCGCGAAAACCGCGCGCGCCTTCGACGAGGGCTCCGGATCGGGGTCCATCGGGTGGCGGGCCGGCACGGCCGCGGGAAGCGTCACCCGACCATCTTAGAAAGCCCGAAGGGCGGCCGCGCAGTGCGCGGCCGCCCTTCGGTTTGTCACAACCTCAGCGGTACGACCCGAAGTCGAAGTCGTCCAGCGGCACAGCCTGCCCGCTGGCCGGCCCGAAGCCGTAGTCGGTCTCCGGGTACCCGGTCATCGAGTACACCTTGGCCTTGGCCTCCTCGGTCGGCTCGACCCGGATGTTGCGGTACTTGGAGATACCGGTACCGGCCGGGATGAGCTTACCGATGATCACGTTCTCCTTGAGGCCGACGAGCGAGTCGCTGCGCGAGTTGATCGCCGCGTCGGTCAGGACCCGCGTGGTCTCCTGGAAGGAGGCCGCGGAGAGCCAGGAGTCGGTGGCCAGCGAGGCCTTGGTGATACCCATGAGCACCGGGCGACCGGCGGCGGGCTCGCCACCCTCGCCGACGAGCCGGCGGTTCTCCGACTCGAACAGCGCCCGGTCGACCAGCACGCCCGGCAGGAACTCCGCCGCGCCCGAGTCGATGACCGTCACCCGCTTGAGCATCTGGCGAATGATGATCTCGATGTGCTTGTCGTGGATGAGCACACCCTGCGAGCGGTAGACCTCCTGGACCTCAGAGGTCAGGTGGACCTGGACCGCCCGCGGACCCATGATCCGCAGAAGCTCGTGCGGGTCGATGGTGCCCTCGGTCAGCTTCTCGCCGACGCCGACGTGGTCGCCGTCGTGAGCACGGAGCTTGACGCGCTTGGAGATCTTGTCGTAGACGATCTCCTCGCTGCCGTCGTCCGGCACCACGATGATCTTGCGCGAACGCTCGCCGTCCTCGATGCGGATGCGTCCCGGGGTGTCGGCGATGGGCGCCTTGCCCTTGGGAACGCGGGCCTCGAAGATCTCCTGCACACGCGGCAGACCCTGGGTGATGTCCTCACCCGCGACGCCACCGGTGTGGAAGGTGCGCATCGTCAGCTGCGTGCCCGGCTCACCGATGGACTGGGCGGCGATGATGCCGACCGCCTCACCGATGTCCACGCCCTTACCGGTCGGCAGCGAACGGCCGTAGCAGGCCGCGCACACGCCGAGCTTCGACTCACAGGTCAGCACCGAGCGCACCCGGACGTTCTCGACACCTGCCGCGACGAGCTTGTCGACCAGGATCGAGTTGAGGTCCGAGCCACGGGCGACGACCAGGTTGCCGTTGGCGTCCTTGATGTCGTCGGCCAGCGTACGGGCGTGCACACCGGTCTCGGCGTGCACGTGGACGTGCAGCTTGCCCTCGGCGTCGCGCTCGCCCACCTGCATCGGGATCGCGCGGTCGGTGCCGCAGTCCTCCTCGCGGATGATGACGTCCTGCGAGACGTCCACCAGACGACGGGTCAGGTAACCCGAGTCGGCGGTACGCAGCGCGGTGTCGGCCAGACCCTTACGAGCACCGTGCGTGGAGATGAAGTACTCCAGCACGGTCAGACCCTCGCGGTAGGACGAGGTGATCGGCCGCGGGATGATCTCACCCTTGGGGTTGGCCACCAGGCCACGGATAGCGGCGATCTGCCGCAGCTGCAGCAAGTTGCCGCGAGCACCCGAGTTGATCATGACCCAGAGCGGGTTCTCGTGCGGGAGCGAGTTCTCCATCTCCTTGGAGATCTCGTTCGTCGCCTTGGTCCAGATCTCGATGAGCTCGCCGCGACGCTCCTCGGCGGTCATGAGACCACGCTGGTACTGGTTGTCGATCCGGTCGGCCTCGACCTGGTAGCGCTGCAGGATCTCCGGCTTGCGCTCCGGGCCGATGACGTCGCCCATGCCGATCGTCACACCGGACCAGGTGGCCCAGTGGAAGCCGGCCTCCTTGAGCGCGTCCAGGGTCGCCGCGAGGCTGACCTTGGGGAAGCGCTCGGCGAGGTCGTTGACGATCGCCGACAGCTGACCCTTACGGATCTCGTAGTTCACGAAGCGGTAGCCCGGAGGCAGCGTCTCGTTGAAGATGACCCGGCCGAGCGTGGTCTCGACGAGCAGCGGCTCGCCCTCGGTCCAGCCCTCCGGCGCGGTCCACGCGGCGCTCTTGGCGCCGTTGTCCACGCCGATGACCTCGCGGAGCCGGATCTTCACCGGCGCCTGCAGGTGCAGTTCGCCGTTGTCGAAGGCCATCCGCGCCTCGGCGTCCGAGCTGAACACCCGTCCCTCGCCCTTGGTGCCGGGCGTCTCGTGGGTCAGGTAGTACAGACCGATGACCATGTCCTGGGTCGGCATGGTGACCGGCTTGCCGTCGGCCGGCTTGAGGATGTTGTTCGACGAGAGCATCAGGATCCGGGCCTCGGCCTGCGCCTCGGCCGACAGCGGCACGTGCACCGCCATCTGGTCACCGTCGAAGTCGGCGTTGAACGCCGTACACACGAGCGGGTGGATCTGGATCGCCTTGCCCTCGACCAGCTGCGGCTCGAAGGCCTGGATGCCCAGGCGGTGCAGGGTCGGCGCGCGGTTCAGCAGCACCGGGTGCTCGCTGATGACCTCTTCGAGGACGTCCCACACGACCGGCCGCTGACGCTCGACCATGCGCTTGGCCGACTTGATGTTCTGCGCGTGGTTCAGATCGACCAGGCGCTTCATCACGAACGGCTTGAACAGCTCCAGCGCCATCTGCTTGGGCAGACCGCACTGGTGCAGCTTCAGGCGCGGGCCGACGACGATGACCGAACGGCCGGAGTAGTCGACGCGCTTGCCGAGCAGGTTCTGACGGAACCGGCCCTGCTTGCCCTTGAGCATGTCGGACAGCGACTTGAGCGGGCGGTTACCCGGACCGGTGACCGGCCGGCCGCGGCGGCCGTTGTCGAACAGCGCGTCGACGGCCTCCTGCAGCATCCGCTTCTCGTTGTTCACGATGATCTCGGGCGCGCCGAGGTCGATGAGCCGCTTGAGGCGGTTGTTGCGGTTGATCACGCGGCGGTACAGGTCGTTCAGGTCGCTGGTGGCGAAACGGCCGCCGTCGAGCTGCACCATCGGGCGCAGGTCCGGCGGGATGACCGGGACGCAGTCCAGCACCATGCCGAGCGGCGAGTTGCGCGTGTTCAGGAACGCGGCGACGACCTTGAGGCGCTTGAGCGCACGGATCTTACGCTGGCCCTTACCGGTGCGAATGATCTCGCGCAGGTTCTCGGCCTCAGCGTCCAGGTCCATGTTCTGCAGCAGCGCCTTGATCGCCTCGGCGCCCATGCCACCGGTGAAGTACTCACCGAAACGGTCCCGCAGCTCGCGGTAGAGCAGCTCGTCGGTGACCAGCTGCTTGGAGTCGAGCTTGCGGAAGGTGTCGAGCACCTCGTCGAGCCGGTCGATCTCGCGCTGCGCCTTGTCACGGATCTGGCGCATCTCGCGCTCGCCGGCCTCCTTGACCTTGCGGCGCACGTCCGCCTTCGCGCCCTCGGCCTCGAGCTCCGAGAGGTCCTGCTCCAGCTTCGCGGCCCGCTTCTCGATCTCGGAGTCACGGCTGTTCTCGGACTGACGCTTCTCGGCGAAGATCTCGTTCTCGATGGTGGACAGGTCGCGGTGACGCGCCTCGGCGTCAACGCTCGTGACCACGTACGAGGCGAAGTAGATGATCTTCTCGAGATCCTTGGGCGCCAGGTCGAGCAGGTAGCCCAGGCGGCTCGGCACACCCTTGAAGTACCAGATGTGCGTGACCGAGGCGGCCAGCTCGATGTGGCCCATGCGCTCACGGCGGACCTTGGACCGGGTCACCTCGACGCCGCAGCGCTCACAGATGATGCCCTTGAACCGGACCCGCTTGTACTTGCCGCAGTAGCACTCCCAGTCCCGCTGAGGGCCGAAGATCTTCTCGCAGAAGAGTCCGTCCTTCTCGGGCTTGAGCGTGCGGTAGTTGATCGTCTCGGGCTTCTTGACCTCGCCGTGCGACCACTGCCGGATGTCGTCAGCGGTGGCCAGGCCGATGCGCAACTCGTCGAAGAAGTTGACGTCGAGCACTTGGTCTATCCCTCGTATTTCGTTGCTCGAATGGGTTCCAGGCCGGCGGTGGCGTTCCCCGGCTCACATGAGCCGGGGAACGCTTCCGTCAGATCTCTTCGACGCTGCTGACGCCCTCGTTCGGGCGTCGGGACAGGTCGATACCGAGTTCCTCCGCGGCCCGGAAGACCTCGTCGTCCGTCTCGCGCATCTCGAGGGCCACACCGTCGCTGGAAAGCACCTCGACGTTCAGGCACAGCGACTGCAGCTCCTTGAGGAGCACCTTGAAGGACTCGGGGATTCCCGGCTCCGGGATGTTCTCGCCCTTGACGATGGCCTCGTAGACCTTCACGCGACCGAGGACGTCGTCGGACTTGATGGTGAGCAGTTCCTGCAGCGCGTAAGCGGCGCCGTAGGCCTGCATCGCCCAGCACTCCATCTCGCCGAACCGCTGGCCACCGAACTGCGCCTTACCACCCAGCGGCTGCTGCGTGATCATCGAGTACGGGCCGGTCGACCGAGCGTGAATCTTGTCGTCGACCAGGTGGTTCAGCTTGAGGATGTAGACGTACCCGACCGAGACCGGGTCCGGCAGCGGCTCGCCGGAGCGGCCGTCGAACAGCTGCGCCTTGCCGTCGCCGTTGACCAGCCGCTTACCGTCGCGGTTGACCAGCGTCGACTCGAGGAGGCCCTTGATCTCCTCCTCCTGCGCACCGTCGAAGACGGGGGTCGCGACGTTCGAGTCCTTGGGGGACTCGTGCGCCTCGATCGCGCGCAGCTGGCGCTTCCACTCGGCGTCCTCGCCCTCGACCTCCCAGCCCGTCTTGGCGATCCACCCGAGGTGGGTCTCCAGGACCTGGCCGATGTTCATACGCGAGGGCACACCGAGCGGGTTGAGCACGATGTCGACCGGGGTGCCGTCCTCGAGGAACGGCATGTCCTCGACCGGCAGGATCTTGGAGATGACGCCCTTGTTGCCGTGGCGGCCCGCGAGCTTGTCACCGTCCTGGATCTTGCGCTTCTGGGCCACGTAGACCCGGACGAGCTCGTTGACACCGGGGGGCAGCTCGTCGCCGTCCTCACGCGAGAACGTGCGGACGCCGATGACCGTGCCGGTCTCACCGTGCGGCACCTTCAGCGAGGTGTCCCGGACCTCCCGGGCCTTCTCACCGAAGATCGCGCGGAGCAGCCGCTCCTCGGGGGTCAGCTCGGTCTCGCCCTTCGGCGTGACCTTGCCGACCAGGATGTCGCCGGGGACGACCTCGGCGCCGATCCGGATGATGCCGCGCTCGTCCAGGTCGGCGAGCATTTCCTCGCTGACGTTGGGGATGTCGCGGGTGATCTCCTCCGGGCCGAGCTTGGTGTCCCGGGCGTCGACCTCGTGCTCCTCGATGTGGATCGAGGTGAGGACGTCCTGCTGCACGAGGCGCTGCGACAGGATGATCGCGTCCTCGTAGTTGTGGCCCTCCCAGCACATGAACGCGACGAGCAGGTTGCGGCCGAGGGCCATCTCCCCCTCGTCGGTGCACGGGCCGTCGGCGATGACCTGGCCGGCCTCGACCCGGTCACCCTCGAACACGACCGGCTTCTGGTTGACGCAGGAGCCGGCGTTGGAGCGGCGGAACTTGTGCAGCAGGTACGTACGGCGGTGGCCGTCGTCCTGGTGAACCGTCACGTAGTCGGCGCACAGGTCCTCGACCACGCCACCGACCTCGGCGACGACCACGTCACCGGCGTCGACCGCGGCGCGGTACTCCATGCCGGTGCCGACCAGCGGCGCCTCGGCCTTGACCAGCGGCACGGCCTGACGCTGCATGTTCGCGCCCATGAGGGCACGGTTGGCGTCGTCGTGCTCGAGGAACGGGATCATCGCGGTCGCGACCGAGGTCATCTGACGCGGCGACACGTCCATGTAGTCGACCTCCGCGCCGGGCACGTAGTCGACCTCACCGCCCTTACGGCGGACCAGGACGCGGTCGTCGGCGAAGGTGCCGTCGCTCTTCAGCGTGGCGTTCGCCTGCGCCTTGATGTACCTGTCCTCCTCGTCAGCCGTGAGGTAGTGCACCTCGTCGGTGACGATGCCGTTCTCGACCTTCCGGTACGGCGTCTCGATGAAGCCGAACGGGTTGACCCGGGCGAACGTGGACAGGGCGCCGATCAGGCCGATGTTCGGGCCCTCGGGCGTCTCGATCGGGCACATCCGGCCGTAGTGGGACGGGTGCACGTCGCGGACCTCGAAGCCGGCCCGCTCACGCGAGAGGCCACCGGGGCCGAGCGCGGACAGACGACGCCGGTGGGTCAGGCCCGCCAGCGGGTTCGTCTGGTCCATGAACTGCGACAGCTGCGACGTGCCGAAGAACTCCTTGATCGCCGCCACGACGGGACGGATGTTGATCAGGGTCTGCGGCGTGATCGCCTCGACGTCCTGGGTCGTCATGCGCTCACGGACGACGCGCTCCATCCGGGACAGGCCGACACGCACCTGGTTCTGGATGAGCTCGCCGACAGTGCGCAGACGACGGTTGCCGAAGTGGTCGATGTCGTCGGGCTCGTAGCCATCCTCACCGGCGTGCAGCCGGCACAGGTAGTCAACGGTCTTGACGATGTCTTCCTCGGTCAACGTGCCCCGGACGATCGGGACGTCGATGTCGAGCTTCTTGTTGAACTTGTAGCGGCCGACCTTGGCGACGTCGTACCTCTTCGGGTTGAAGAAGAGGTTGTCGAGCAGGGTCTGCGCGTTCTCCCGGGTCGGGGGCTCGCCGGGGCGGAGCTTGCGGTAGATGTCGAGCAGGGCCTCGTCCTGCCCGGCGATGTGGTCCTTCTCGAGCGTGGTCATGAGCAGCTCGGACCAGCCGAACCGCTCACGGATCTGGTCGGCCGACCAGCCGATCGCCTTGAGCAGGACGGTGACGGCCTGCCGGCGCTTGCGGTCGATCCGGACACCGACGGTGTCGCGCTTGTCGATGTCGAACTCCAGCCAGGCGCCCCGGCTGGGGATGACCTTGACGCTGGAGAGGTCGCGGTCGGAGGTCTTGTCCGGCTCCTTGGTGAAGTACACGCCCGGCGAGCGGACGAGCTGGCTCACCACGACGCGCTCCGTGCCGTTGATGACGAACGTCCCCTTGGGGGTCATCATCGGGAAGTCACCCATGAACACGGTCTGGCTCTTGATCTCGCCAGTCGTGTTGTTGGTGAACTCCGCGGTCACGAACAGCGGCGCGCAGTAGGTCAGATCCTTCTCCTTGCACTCCTCGATCGAGGCCTTGACCTCGTCGAATCGGGGAGACGAGAAGGACAGCGACATTGTGCCGGAGAAGTCCTCAATGGGACTGATCTCTTCGAGGATCTCTGCGAGGCCCGAGTGGGCGTGCGGGTCGTCCGTCGACCGGGCCTGCCAAGCCTCGTTCCCGACCAGCCAGTCGAAGGACTCCGTCTGGAGGGCGAGGAGGTTGGGGACCTCAAGTTGCTCGGTGATCCTGCCGAAAGAGACACGGCGGGGTGCGTAAGCGCTCGACGTACGGCTGGTCTTCGCAGGGCGGGAAGCTGCCAAGATGCGTCCTTCCGAGGACCGGTGCTGCTGATGCGGCTGCAGCTGCGGTATGCAACTGTCTGCGTGCACTCCAACGAGCCCTCGGGAATTCATCCGGGTGGATGTCCCGACAGGGCTCAAGACAGAAGGCAGCGCAAACTAGCAGTGTAGCCGCTCGGCTAACCGCTGTCCAGCCCACACCTGAGGGGGCCTGCGGAACGTGTCCCCGCGGCCTCTGACCTGCGCCTCCAAGGGGCCAGGGCCAACAGCGGGGCCGCTCGGAACGCGGCAACTCTCCCTCTGGCGCCTCGCCGCGGGAGCCGGTAAAACCGGACTACCCACCGCTCGGCTGTCGCAAGCGCGGAAACTTGCTGTCATCAGCGTGCCTGTCAGCGGACACACAGTCAAGGGTTGCGACGCGGGTCGCCCCTTCGCCGTCGCCCGCCCGGCGCGCTGTAGCGACCATACTCCACGGCTTGCCCGGTTGGACCCGCTTTGTACGTCGGCACCCGGACAGCCCCCGGACGACGGATGGCGAGGACCCCACGTACGGGGTCCTCGCCATCCGGGAGGTGAAACGGTGGAGCGTCAGGTCACTTGAGGGTGACCTTGGCGCCCTCGCCCTCGAGCTTGGCCTTGGCAGCCTCGGCCTTCTCCTTGTTGACACCCTCGAGGATCGCCTTGGGGGCGGACTCGACGGCGTCCTTGGCCTCCTTGAGGCCCAGGCCGGTCAGCTCACGCACGACCTTGATGACCTGGATCTTCTTGCCGCCGTCGCCCTCGAGGACAACGTCGAAGGAGTCCTTCTCGGCCTCGGCCTCGGCCGGAGCCGCACCCGGGGCAGCGGCCGCGACGGCGACCGGAGCAGCGGCGGTGACCTCGAAGGTCGACTCGAACTGCTTCACGAACTCCGACAGCTCGATCAGCGTCATCTCCTTGAACGCGTCGAGCAGCTCGTCGGTGCTGAGCTTCGCCATGTCTGGCAACCTTTCCTAGCTTCTGATCAAAAAGTCTTGCTGGTGCGCGGTGGCTCAGGCCTCCGCGGGACCGTCCTTCTCGCGCTTCTCCTGAAGAGCGGCCGCGAGGCGCGCCACCTGCGACAGCGGGGCCTGGAAGAGGCCGGCCGCCTTGGTCAGGTTGCCCTTCATGGCGCCGGCCAGCTTGGCCAGCAGAACCTCACGCGACTCGAGGTCAGCGATCTTGTTGACCTCGTCAGCCGTGATCGCCTTGCCCTCGAAGACACCGCCCTTGATGACCAGGACGGGGTTGGCCTTGGCGAAGGCACGAAGGCCCTTGGCCGCCTCGACCGGGTCGCCGTTGATGAAGGCGAGCGCGGTAGGACCGGTGAACAGCGTGTCGAGGCCCTCAATGCCCGCGTCGCTCGCGGCGCGCTTCGCCAGGGTGTTCTTCGACACCGCGTACTTGGTGTCGCCGCCCAGCGAACGGCGCAGCTCGGTGAGCTGCTTGACCGTGAGACCGCGGTACTCGGTCAGCACGGCGGCCGACGAGTTACGGAAGTTGTCCGTCAGCTCCGCGACGGCACTGGCCTTGTCGGCCCGGACCGGCTTGTCCGCCATGTCCCTCCTCTCTCAGTGCTCGAGCCACTGGCCGAACTCGAAGGAGGGGCAAAATGAGAAACGCCCCGGCGCAGGGCGCACGGGGCGGAGCGGGCGCGGCTCTCACCGGCCTGATCACGAACCGTTCTCCCCTGCGCGGGCCGCCCGCATCATGCGGGGCCTTCGACCATGGCCTGAGCGATCAGGCATGGCGACCAGCGGTCTATGGGTGGAACTTCGATTGGCAAGAGTACGCGACCCGGCACCAACCGCCAAATCGCCCCTCGTCTACGCGCGCTTACTTCTCCCAGCCCAGACCCCACCCACCCGGGGTGGCCACCCACTTCTCAGCCTACGGGCTCGTCCGAGTGGGGTTGGAGTTGTCCACAGTTGCGGGTTTTCCACAGGGCTCGAGCGGGATCTTGGCCTCCTGAGGCACGATCGCCGCTTCAGGAGAGGGTCGGGCCGGCATCAGGAACGAGAGCGGCGGAGGTGGGCGTAGACGGCCAGCGCGACGGTGCACCAGACGGCGGCCCAGCCGGTGAGCAAGGCCAGCGTGGCGGCGGGTGGCGGGTCGACGTCGTTGAGGGCGCGTGCCGTGGCCATGACCGGCGGGACGAGCCACGGCGCGAACGAACCCCGCAGACCGAGCACGACCACGAGGACGGCCGCCACGACGAGCACCGCTACGCCGTTGCGGGTGCCACGGGTGACGGACCGGCTGGCCAGGGCGCCGACCGCCACGGCGGCGGGGATGGCGAGCAGGTGGGCCAGGGTGCCGAGCAGGACGCCGGACAGGACGGGCTTGCCGGTGTCGATGCCCTGGAACAGCCAGGGGGCGCCCATGGCGAGGGCGCAGACGATCAGCGCGAGCACCCCCGCGGCCGCCAGGCCGGCCACTGCTTCGGCGGGGGCGCCGACCGCCACGCGGGCCAGGCGGCGCTGCACGTCGGGTTCGGTGTCGAGCAGCAGCTTGCTCTGCCAGGCCAACACGGGGAAGAGGGCCGCCGCTGAGTAGCCGTAGGCCACGGAGGCGGGTGACGCTCCTCCGCCGTAGATGATGCCGAGCACGACCAGCACGGCGATCGCGGGCGGGAGGATGCGGCCGCCGCGCACGAAGCCGGCCAGGCGCATGCGGACGAGCGCGCTCATCGGGAATCTCCGCTTCGGGGACCTTTCACGTCGCGTACGCCCAAGACGGCGTGACCGGAAGCACGCAGCCGGACCACCGCTTCGTCGGCGGAGGCGCGGGGGACGGAGATCTCGATGACGACCTCGTCGCGGGAGGGAGCGGGCGGGGCCGCGGTTGGCTGCACCGTCGCGTCGGTAACAGACCAGTGGATCGCGCCGGGAAGGTGGGCTGTCTCGCCACGGTGGTCGCTGAGCAGGGCCATGCCGCCGGTTGCGGTCACCTCGGCGACGATCTCGGGAATCAGGGTGCGCGCGACGGCGTCAAGGCCCTCCCACGGCTCGTCCAGGATGAGCAGCCCGGGGCGGCCGGTCAGGGCCTGAGCGAGGCCGACCTTTTGGGCGGTGCCCTTGGAGAGGTCGCTCAGCCGGGTGCCGGTGTGGCCGGTGAGCAGCAGACGCTCGATCCACTCGTCGGCCTCGGCGGGGTCGTGACCGCGCACGGAGGCCATGCGGTGCAGATAGTCGCCCGCAGTGAACGGCTGGTCGGCCGGGAAACGCTCGGGCACCCACCCGACGGTGGGCGGGCGGTCACGGACGGCGCCGCGTCCCGGGCGGAGGACACCGGCGGCGAGCTGGAGGAGCGTCGACTTGCCGGCGCCGTTGCGGCCCAGCACGACGACCGTCTGGCCGGGCTCGACGACGGCGTCGACCGCGCGCAGCGTCCAGTCGGCGCGGCGGGCGTAGCGGAACCAGACCCCGTCGAAACGCACGACGGAACTTTGCCACAGAAAAACCCCCGGGGATGTCCCCCGGGGGCCGTCCTGATGCGGGATCAGGCCTCGGTGCTGGTGAAGCCCTTGACCACGTTCGGGTCGACCGGCACACCGGGGCCCATGGTGGTGGTGACCGTGACCTTCTTGAGGTACTTGCCCTTGGCTGCGGACGGCTTGGCCCGCAGCACCTCGTCGAGCACGGCGGCGTAGTTGTCGGTCAGCTGCTCCGGCGTGAACGACGCCTTGCCGATGATCAGGTGCAGGTTCGAGTGCTTGTCCACCCGGAACGTGATCTTGCCGCCCTTGATCTCGTTGACCGCCTTGGCCACGTCCATGGTGACGGTGCCGGTCTTCGGGTTGGGCATGAGACCACGCGGGCCGAGGATGCGGGCGATACGTCCGATCTTGGCCATCTGGTCGGGGGTGGCGATCGCGGCGTCGAAGTCGAGCCAACCACCCTGGATGCGGGCGACGAGCTCGTCGGTGCCCACCTCGTCGGCGCCGGCCGCGACGGCCTCCTCAGCCTTCGCGCCCTGGGCGAAAACGATCACGCGGGCGGTCTTGCCGGTGCCGTGGGGCAGGTTGACCGTGCCGCGGACCATCTGGTCGGCCTTGCGCGGGTCGACGCCCAGACGCATCGCGACCTCGACGGTGGCGTCGAACTTGGTCGGGCTGGCCTCCTTGGCGAGCTTGATCGCCTCGGCCGGCTCGTAGAGCTTGTTCGCGTCGATCTGCTCGGCGCCCTTGCGGTAGCCCTTGCTGCGCTGCATGTTCACTTACTCCTGTTGTGGTAGATGGCGGACCTGTTCATCAGGCCCTCCCACTGACGTGCTTGTCAGATCTTGGCGACCTGGTTGAAGTTCAGCTCCACCGGCGTCTCGCGGCCGAAGATGGAGACCAGAACCTTCAACTTCTGCTGGTCGGCATTAATTTCGCTGATCGAGGCGGGCAGCGAGGCGAACGCGCCGTCGGTGACCGTGACCGAGTCGCCGACCTCGAAGTCGAGCACCTTGACCTCCGGCTTGGCCTTCTTTTCCTCCTGCTCGACCGCCGGCGCCAGCCACTTCAGCACCTCGTCGAGCGAGAGCGGGGCGGGCCGGTCGACGCGGTCGGTCGCACCCACGAAACCGGTCACACCGGGCGTGTTCCGGACACAGGAGTACGACTCGGGCGTCAGGTCCATCCGGACGAGGATGTAGCCCGGGAAGACCTTGTTGTTGACCTGGACGCGCTTGCCGCCCTTGACCTCGACCTCTTCGCGGGTCGGCACCTCGACCTGGAAGATGAAGTCCTCCATGTCGAGGCTCGTGATGCGGGTCTCGAGGTTGGTCTTGACCTTGTTCTCGTAGCCCGCGTAGGAGTGCACGACATACCAGTCGCCCGGCGCGTACCGCAGCTTCTGCCGAAGCTCCTGCACCGGGTCGAAGTCCTCATCGTCCTCGACGGCCGGCGCGGGGGCGGCCGTCGCCTCGACCGCGTCCTGCGGCTCGGCGGACTCCTGCGGCTCGGCGGCCTCGACCGACTCGTCGTTGTCCGCCGTGGCCACCGACGACTGCTCGTCGACGGACTGCGCGGTCTCGTCGTCGTACTCAGGCACGCTCGCTCACTTCCAGCTATGTCTTCTCAACGGCGGGGTCAGCCGCCGAACGCCCAGAGGATGGCCTTGCCCAGGCCGAGGTCCAGCAGGCCGACGATGGTGGTCACGACCGTCACGAAGACGATCACGATCGTCGTGTAGGTCAGGAGCTCCTTGCGCGTGGGCCAGATGACCTTACGCAGCTCGCTGACGACCTCACGGAAGAAACCGCCGATCCGCCCGAAGAAGCCTGTCCGGCGGACCTCTTTCTTCGGCCGGGCCGAACGCTCCGCGACGGCGGTGCCGCCGCGGCCTACGGGCTCGTCGCCGTCGGCGGCGTCCTTGTCGTCCTCGACGGCGTCGTCGAACACCTCGTCGTCGGCAGGGTCGCCGGCGTCACCGGGTCGTTTCCTGTCGTCGGCCATGGCGCCCTACTTCCGTCATCGGTGGTGGGGATTTCCCCTGTCGGCGCTCGCCACGGGCGCGGAGGTCGTGCGGACCGCGCACCGGGCGGGCACGTCTAGGAGGATTGCGCAGGGGTGACAGGACTTGAACCTGCAGCCTGCGGTTTTGGAGACCGCTGCTCTGCCAATTGAGCTACACCCCTGTGCGAGGCAACTGAAACCCCGGTCCAGGCAGCCTGGTCCGGGGGGTCATTGCCCCACGGCGCACCAGTGTACGGGTTCACACCGGGTTCGCCCAACCCGGGCTCGCCCGAACTGGGAGCTAGCGCTTACGGATCGTCGCCTGAGCCAGGGAGAGCACCTTTTCGCCCTGGCAGGTGGCCGTGAGCGCCAGCTTGGTCAGGCCCTCGTCGGTGGTCCCCTTGACCGTGCCGGTGACGACCACCTCGGTGCCCTCGTCGGTGTCGGGGACGGGAACCGGGCGGGCGAACCGCACGCTGTATTCCACGACGGCGTCGGGCGCGCCGGCCCAGGCGGTGACCGCCCGGCCGACCAGGGCCATGGTCAGCATGCCGTGGGCGATGACCCCGGGCAGGCCGACGCTCGTGGCGATCCGGTCGCTCCAGTGGATGGTGTTGAAGTCGCCCGAGGCGCCCGCGTAACGCACCAGGTCGGCCCGGGTGACCCGAAAGGTCTGCGGTTCCAGCGTCTCGCTCACTCCGTGCCTCCGTGGTCGTGCTCTCCTGGCCCTACGCCTGCTTCGCTCGCTCCGGTGCAGTCGATCACTCCGTACCTCTTTGCACCAGCTTGGACCAGACCGTGACGACGGGCTCGCCGGCCACGGTGGTGACCTCGGTGCGGGTGGTCAGGAAGTCGTGACCGCCGCGCGAGGTGATGTCGTCGACCGAGTTGACGCAGACCAGCTCGTCGCCGGCCACGACCGGGCGCTTGTACGCGAACCTCTGGTCGCCGTGCACGACGCGGCTGTAGTCGAGCCCGAGCGCCGGGTCCTCAATGATCTGCCGGTTCGCCGCCATCGTGATCACGACCGGGAACGTGGGCGGGGCCACGACGTCGGCGTAGCCGATGGCCCGGGCCGCCTCGGGATCGTGATATTCGGCGTCGGCGGCGCCGATCGCGCGAGCGAACTCGCGGATCTTTTCGCGTCCGACCTGGTAGGGCTCGGTGGCCGGCCAGCTGCGGCCGACGAAGGACGGGTCCAGGGGCATACCCAAGAACTTACTTCGGCCGAAACGACTCTGCGCCGCCCGGTCCAGGACCGAACGGCGCAGAAGTACGGAAGATCAGCGGGTCTCGCGGTGCAGGGTGTGCTTGCCGTCACGCGGGCAGAACTTCTTCAGCTCGACCCGGTCGGGGTCGTTACGCCGGTTCTTCCGGGTGATGTAGTTCCGGTCCTTGCACTCCGTACAAGCCAAAGTGATCTTCGGACGGACGTCGGTCGCCTTGGCCACGACGGGTTGCCTTCCTGCTAACGGGGTTGAACGACGCTCCAGATTACTCCGGAGGAGCGCCGACATGCAAAGCGGGACCCCGGGAGGGATCCCTATTGCAAAGTAGCGGTGGCCGGACTTGAACCGGCGACACAGCGATTATGAGCCGCTTGCTCTGCCATCTGAGCTACACCGCCAGAGCCAGGCTCAAGTCCGACGCCTGTGGCGGGAACGAACCCGGTAGAGCCCCCTTACGGAATCGAACCGTAGACCTTCTCCTTACCATGGAGACGCTCTGCCGACTGAGCTAAGGGGGCTTGCGCACGATCTCTCGCTTGTTGCGCAGACAGAAGCTTACACGGCCCGGGGCAGGGGGTGAAATCGCCTCCCCGATACCCGTGTCGGCGCAGGTCAGATCACCGCGCGGAGCCTTCTGACCTCGCCCGCGTCGGTGGTCGCAGGCTCGGTCTGGGCGCTGAACCAGGCCTCCAGCCGCTCGTACGGCAGAGGGCGGCTGAACAGGTAGCCCTGGCCGATCTCGCAGCCCATCTCCTCGAGCAGGTCGAGGGTGAGCTCGCTCTCCACCCCCTCGGCCACCACGGTGAGACCGAACTCACGAGCCAGGCTGATCACGGCGCGCACGATCGCGAGGTCACCGGTGTCGGTCGCCATGCCCTGGACGAAGCTGTCGTCGATCTTCACCTCGTGCACCGGCCACTGCCGCAGATACGACAGTGACGACGCGCCAGTGCCGAAGTCGTCGACACTGAGCCGGACCCCGAGGTCGCGCAGGCGGTAAAGCGTGGGCAGCACGCGCTCGATGTCGTTGAGCATGCCGGGCTCGGAGATCTCGAACGTGACCTGGGCCGCGGCCACGCCGTACTGCTCGAGCAGCGCGGCGACCTGACCGGGGAAGCGGGAGTCGAGCAGCGTACGGACCGACAGGTTCACCGCGATCGAGAGCGGGCGCTCCTGGTCGGCCCACTCACGGCAGCGCCGCAGCCCCTCGGTCAGCACGACCTCGGTCAGGCGGGAGAGCTGGCCGGTGTGCTCGGCGACGGCCACGAAGTCTTCCGGCGCCACCTCGCCCTGGGCCGGGTGCTGCCACCGGGCCAGGCACTCGACGCCGACGAGGTGACGGTCACCCAGCGTGACCTTGGGCTGGAAGTAGACGTCGAGCGCGCCGCTGTCGAGGGCCGTGCGCAGATCGGCCGCGATGCCCAGACGACGGACGGCGCGCGACTCGAGCGCGGGGTGGAACAACTGCACCCCGTACGGGAGGACCTTGGCCGCATTGCCCGCGAGCTCGGCCCGTTGGAGCAACATCTCGGGGTCGCCGCCGTGGTCGGGATAGACGGACACGCCCACGGCGGTGTCGACGTCGAGGGTGAGCGTGCCGACCGTCATCGGGCCGCGCAGCTGTTCGCGCATGTCGGTGGCGAGCTGGACGGTGGCGTCGGTGCTCTCGGCGCGCATCGTCACCACGAACTCGTCACCGCCGATGCGGCCGACCAGGGCGCCCGGCCCGGCGATCGAGCGCAGCCGCCCGGCCACCTCGGCCAGGAGCTTGTCGCCGGCGGCGTGGCCCATCGACTCGTTGACGTCCCGCTGACCGTCCACGTCGAAGAGCAGGACCGCGACCACCTCGTCCTCGGCGCGCACCTTGACCGACTCGGCCAGCGCGTCGGTGATCCGGCGCCGGTTGGGCAGGCCGGTCAGGCGGTCGTGATACGCGTCGTAGCGCAGCCGTTCGACCAGCCGGGCGTTCTCGACCGCGACCGCGACGTGTGCGGCGATCGTCTCGAGCACCTGCACGTCGGCCGAGCGGAAGGTGCGGGAGTCGCCGAGCCGGTTGACCACCTCGAGAGTGCCGATCGGGGTCTGACCCGACCGCAGCGGCACGACGATGACGTCCTTGACCTTGGAGTCGCGCAGGGTGGGGCGCAGCGACTCGTGCTCGGCGAACTGGGGACCGACGGCGGCCGTGTGCCCGTCGGCGACCGCGCCCTCGCGGACCGCCGCGGGTGTCGGGGAGATGTCGAGCAGGCCCTTGTTCTCGACGCGCGCGGTGAGCAGCACCTCGGGGTGCAGTCCCTGCGGCGCTATCCAGAGGGTGGCGTACTCCGAGCGCATCAACGCCTGCACCCGGCCGAGCATGACGTCGGGCAGGGCGGTGCTGCTGCCCTCGTCACGGACCGCCCGGGTGAGCTCGTAGACGTCGGCCAGCGTGCGATGCTGCCGGAAGAACTCGGCGAACGAGCGCAACATGAGGATCAGCGCGACCACCAGCACGGCCAGCAGCAGCGCCGACCAGCGGGTGGCGACCAGCGCGACCAGGAAGACCAGGCCGATCACGGCGTTGACCCCGGCCATCGCCCAGACCGGCAGGGAGCCGCGCAACACTTCCTGACCGGCCCGGGGCCCCTGCACCACGGCCATCACAGCCGCCATGCTCAGGACCTCGACCAGCACGAAAACGCCGACAGCGGCGAACAGGATGGCCCAGGTGCCGGGCCCCGCGCCGCGCATCCGGGGGGCCGCCTCGATCACCAGGACGGCCGCAGCGGCGCCGGCGGCCGATTTCGCGACGTTGAACCAGAGCTTGCTCGCCACCACCGGGGCGCGCCGGGTGAGCTGGACGATCAGCACCGCCAGGGTCACCACGAGGATGACCACGGTCGGCGGGAGGTAATAGAGCGCGAGGAGGAACGGCACCTCGGTGATGTAGATGCTGAACGTGCTCCGCCGGATCACGACGTTGATCACGCCGATGTACGCGACGATGATTCCTACGAGCGCGACAAGGCCACCGAGCCAGGAGTCTGTCCACCACCTCGGGTCATGGACCCAGAAGGCGATGACGCAGACGAGCGCGAAGAGACCGAGCGGGTTGGTGATCAACCAGGCGTACTGCGCGGAACGCTTTGCTCGCCGCGGTTGCCCGCCCATCGCGCTCCCTCGTCAACCGACGCGAACCGATGCCGTGTGGTCGGTCAGCCGAATCGTCAGTCCCACTCGATGATGATGTTGGTGCTGTTGACGGCGCCCGACTCCGACGGGTGCGCACCACTGAAACCTGCGATGCCGCCGATTGCGACGACAACCGCGAAAACCAAGCCTGCATAACGGCCCAGCTTCCTACCGAACATGTTTGGCTCCTGCGTTGGTTACGCGCTGCGGTGGGGGGTCACATGATGGTGCCACACGCGGTGTGCGACTGGCAGTGTCCATCGGCGGGTCGAAACCGCACATTCCGAAATCCTGACCGAACGGCTGAGTTCCGTCCCCCTCGGTTACGCGCAGAATTGACGACTTTACGTCCGAAATAACGGGAGAAGTGAGGGCAATTCGCGTGTCCGACGTCAGGTGATCTTGACGTCAAGCGGTCCTGACGCCATGCTGGCTCGCCGTGAACGCCTCACCGGACGATCTCGAGCGGCAGCACACGCTGTCCACGGCTACAACGCGGTACGACGAGCTGAGGATGCGCGACGCCCTCGCGGCGGTGGCCGGGGAAGGCGGCGCGAACGCTGTCCCGCTCACCCGCGAGGAGACGCTGGAGATGCTGGCGCTCAGCGAGGTCGTCATCCGCAAGGCCGGTTACGCCCGGCAGTCGATGGTGCGGGTGGCCCGCGACGCCGGCGCCTCGTGGGCGCAGATCGGCGCCGCCCTCGGCACCACCAAGCAAGCCGCCTGGGAGGCGCACAACCGGCGCCCGGAGGCCTAGCCCCGTCCGGCCTTCCCCGTCGCGGCCGGCAGGCCTACTCTCCCGTCGCGGCGGGCAGAGCGGTCGAGCTGTACTGCGACCAGGATCCGGGATAGAGGCGGCCGGGGGCGAACCCGGCGCGCTCCAGGGCCAGCAGGTTGTGGCAGGCGGTGACGCCCGAGCCGCAGTACGACACCACGTCCACACCGTCGCCGACGCCGGCCGCGAGGAACCGCTCGCGCAGGATCTCGGCCGGGTGGAAACGGCCCTCGGCGTCGACGTTCTCGCGGCAGGGGACGTTGCGGGCGCCGGGAATGTGGCCGGGCCGGGGGTCGATCGGCTCGCTCTCGCCCCGGAAGCGCTCGGGCTGGCGTGCGTCGAGCACGACGAAGTCGCCGGACGTCGCGTCGGTCAGGCTCGCCAGGCGGTCGGCGGGCCACGGGCGTACGGGGAAATCCGCACGCGGACGCCGGGGGGTGCGGGTCTCGCGTTCCTCCCCGTACGCGTTGATCCCGCCGTCGAGCAGGGCGGCGTCCTGCCCCAGCGCACGCAGCATCCAGACGAGCCGGGCCGCCATCACACCGCCCGCGTCGTCGTACGCGATCACGGTGTCGTTCACCCCGATGCCCAGCGCCGACATCCGCTCGGCGAAGCGCGCGGGGTCCGGCAGCGGATGGCGCCCGTCGGACGCGGTGGGCGGGGCCGCGAGATCCGTGTCCAGGTCGACGAAGACAGCGCCGGGCAGGTGCCCCCGGGCGTACGCGTCGGCGCCCTTGCGCCCGTCGAGGTAGGCGCGGACGTCGGCCAGGATCACCCGGTCGTGATGACTGCGAACCCACTCGGGGCTGACGACCGGCTCGATCACGGCTACCTCTTTATCTGTTGACGGGTCTCTGCCGGGGGCGCGGGCGGAACCGGACCAGGGCCGTGCCCGCCATGATGACCGCGAGCACGGTGATCGTCGTGGTCACGACGGGACTGTTGATGCCCGTGGCGATCACCACCAGGCCCAGGGCCACGCCGAACAGGAAGTGGTAGAAACCGGCGTCGCGTACCGAACGGAAGGCCCGAGCGGTGGGCGCCGGCGCTCGGCCGGTCACCAGGATGACCAGGCCGAACACCGCGAGCCCGGCCCCGGCCACCCCACCGGCCACCATGGTCCAGAAACTGGTGCTCATGGCCCCAGTCTGGGGCCACGAGCGGCACGATCAGCGGTAATTGGTGAACTGGAGCGCGACTCCGAAGTCCTCGGCCTTGAGCAGGGCGATCACGGCCTGCAGGTCGTCCCGCTTCTTGCCGGTGACCCGCAGCTGGTCGCCCTGGATCTGGGCCTGCACGCCCTTGGGGCCCTCGTCGCGGATCTTCTTGCTGATCGCCTTGGCCTTGTCGGTCTCGATGCCCTCGACGATCTTGCAGTCGATCTTGTACGTCTTGCCGGACTGCCGGGGCTCCCCCGCGTCCAGGGACTTGAGCGAGATGTTGCGCTTGACCAGCTTCTCCTTGAAGACGTCGAGCGCGGCGCTCGCCCTTTCCTCGGTCTCCGAGGTGATGGTGACCCCGGAGTCACCCGACTTGGCGAGGCTGGTGCCGGTGCCCCGGAAGTCGAACCGGGTGCCGAGCTCCTTCTCCGCCTGGTGGAACGCGTTGTCCACCTCCTGCTGGTCGACCTTGCTCACGATGTCGAAGGACGGGCTGGCTGCCATGATCAGGACTCCTGCGATGCTGGCTTCGTCGATGAAGGCGGGCCCGCGGAACGGACGCCGACATGCCGACCGTACCCGGTTGCGAATCCGCTCCGCGGTACGGCTAAGCTGTTCTCCGCTGCCACGGGCGACCGTGGTGGTGTGCCCAGGCGGGTTGCCCGAGCGGCCAATGGGAGCGGACTGTAAATCCGTCGCGAAAGCTTCGAAGGTTCGAATCCTTCACCCGCCACCAGGCGCACGAGAGGCCCCTGACCAGTCGGTCGGGGGCCTTCTTCGTGTCAGCCCCGGGCCACTCGGCGCTCGATCTCGTCACGCAGGTCGGCCGGCAGCGCCTCGGCGACCAGCAACCGCTCGAGCTCCTCGGAGCGGTGCATGTAGATGTCGAAGGCCTCGGAGACGCCGATGCTCGTCGCCGGGCGGTGGACGATCTCGATCGGGTCACCGGCGCGCAGCGGGCCGGGCGTGACCACCCGCAGGTAGGTGCCGGTGCGGGCCTCGCGGGCGAACCTTTTCAACCACTGCTTCTCACCCATCTTGGTCTGGAACGTGGCGCACGGGATCCGCCCGAACGTGGGCTGCAGCTCGAGCACGTCGCCGACCCGCCAGACCTCGCCGATCAGCGTCCGGTTGAGGTCGAGGCCGGCGGTGGTCATGTTCTCGCCGAACATGCCGGCGGGCAGCGACCGGCCCAGCGACGCCTCCCACCAGTCGTAGTCCTCGCGGGAGTACGCGTACACGGCCTGGTCGTCGCCGCCGTGGTGGCGGATGTCGCCGATCGGGTCGCCGACCACGCCGCTGTGCAGGCCGGTCGTCTTGGGACCGGGGGCGCGCACGTCGACAGCGTGGTCGACCGGCAGTTTGTCGATGCCGGTCAGGCCGGTGTCGCGCTTGGCCGGGTTGGGGCGGGCGACGCCCACGTTCACCGAAAGCACCTTGCCGTCTGTCATCCCGCACTCCCCGATCGCTCGATCCACCCGGCGGAGCCGGGGCGTTGGTTAGAAGCATGACCGGTCGGGCACGTCAGGGTCAGCGGGCGGCCTCCGTGACGCCCCGCGAGCGGAACGTCCCGGGATGGAGTGCTTGGCGAATGGCGAACAGGCCGGTAGGCCCGAATGGCCGGGTATCGGGGTATCACGCGACCCGATCGCGACCGAATCGTTCTTTTTGTGCGGCCACCGAATCAACCCGGGCAGGAGCGCCCTGTACGTACCGTGACTCGGTCGGGAACAGACAGTTGATCGACAGCGACCAAGGTCACACTCCCCGCGTAGCGCGAGCCGGTTCCGGTCGACCCGTCCTCGCCTCCTGAGTATCTTTGTGCGGCGACATGAATTCTTCAGTCCACACGCCCCTCGTCAGCCGGCAGCCTCCGCTGCCGCGCCCCGACGGCGCAGGCTCCGGGGCTTCCCCGGCGTCCTCGCCCGCTTCGGGTCCGCACATCGGGTTCCGGCCGGACATCGAAGGACTGCGGGCCATCGCGGTCGTGCTCGTGGTGCTCAGCCATGCGGGGATCCACGTCTTCGCCGGCGGCTACGTCGGTGTGGACGTCTTCTTCGTGATCTCCGGCTTCCTGATCACGACGTTGCTGCTCAAGGAACTGGGCAAGACCGGCACGATCTCGCTCCCCCGCTTCTATGCCCGGCGCGCGATCCGGTTGCTGCCGGTCTCCACCGTGGTGCTGGTGGCCACGGTCGTCGGGGCGTGGCTCTGGCTGCCCGCGACCCGGTTCCCGTCGATCTCGCTCGACGCCCTGTTCAGCACGTTCTACGGCATCAACTGGCGGCTCGCGTACGAGGGGACCGACTACCTCAACGCCACCGCCGCGCCCTCGCCGCTGCAGCACCTGTGGTCGCTCGCGGTCGAGGAGCAGTTCTATCTGATCTGGCCGCTGCTGCTGCTCGTCGTCTGGGCCGGGCGCCGGGCCAATCGGCGGGCCCTCTTCGCGCTGAGCGCCCTGGTCGTGGTCTCGCTCGCGGTCAGCGTGCAGCAGACGACCAGCGCCGCGCCGTGGGCCTACTTCGGCTCGCACACCCGTGCCTGGGAGCTGGGCATCGGAGCGCTGGTCGCGGTGGGTGGCAGCTTCCTTCGCCGTACGCCGAAAGCCTTGGCCGCCGTGCTCACATGGGGCGGCCTCGCGGCTGTCGTCATCGCCGCCGTCACCTACGACGAGGCGACCGCTTTCCCCGGCTATCACGCCCTGCTGCCCGTGCTCGGCACCGCCGCGGTGATCGCCGGGGGCACGAGCGCCGAGGGATGGGGCGCCGGCAAGCTGATCGGCACCGCCCCGTTCCGGTTCGTCGGCAAGCTGTCGTACGGCTGGTACCTGTGGCACTGGCCGGTCCTGATGATCTGGCCGGCCGCGTTCACGCGCGACCCCGGCGTCAGGAGCAATCTGATCTTCGCGGTCGCTGCCCTCGGCCTGGCGTGGGTGACCTACCACACGGTGGAGAACCCGATCAGGACGCGGCCGGCGCTGCGCAGGCGCGCTCGCAACGGTTTGACGCTGGGCGTGATCCTGTCCGCCTCGGCAGCGATCTTCGCAGTGCTCGTCAGCCAGTTCCCGCCGTCGCTGCCGACCGGCCCGGTCGCCGCCGACACCCGAGCCGAGGTGGCCGCCGCGGCCGACCCGCAGGCCCGCCTGACCGAGCTGATCACCGCCTCGGTCGGCGGCGCCACACTGCCCCGGAATCTGAACCCGAAGGTCACGGACGCCGGGGCGGAGAGCCCGCGGATCTACGACGACCAGTGCCACTTCAACTACACGCAGGTCAAGCAGAACAGGAAGTGCGTGTACGGCGACCCGGCGGGCACCCGGACGATGTACCTGATCGGTGACTCGCACGCCGCCCACTGGTTCCCGGCGATGGACGACGTGGCCCGCGACAACGGCTGGAAGCTGGTCGCGCTGACCAAGGCGGCCTGTCAGTTGCCGCAGGTGCTGACCTACAACTCGGCCCTCAAGCGGAACTACACCGAGTGCGTGAAATGGCGCAACCAGATCCTGGAGCGGGTCGTCGCGGCCAAACCCGACCTGCTGGTGATGGCCTCCAACGATCTCGACAACGGCGGCATCGTCGGCGACGACGGCCGCATCATCGACATCGCCGGCTTCGAGGACGACCCGGTCTGGGTGCAGCGGTGGGAGCAGACCTGGGCCAAGCTCGACGGCATTCCGAAGGTGCTGCTGCAGGACACGCCGTGGCCCAGCCAGGACGCTCCCGAGTGCGCGGCCGAGAACGCGCGCCGGCTCGCCAAGTGCGACCGGTCGCTGACCAAGGCGATCGCCGAGCAGAACCGCCGTACGCTGGTGGCCGAGGCGGCCCGGGGAGCCGGGGTCCGCGTGATCGACCCGACGCCGTGGTTCTGCAGCGACACGAAATGCCCGGTCGTGGTCGGCAACGTCCTGGTCTACAAGGACAACAGCCACATGACGCCGGCTTACGCCCACGCGATCGCGCCGCTGCTCGACCGGGCGTTGTTCCCGCCTCGCTGATCAGCGCTGCTGGTGGCGGATGACCTGCACTCCGACGGTCACCGCCGCCAGCGCGGCGCCGGGGACGAGCATCCAGACCGGCCACGGATAGACGTCGTCGGCGCCGAGCGCGACCAGGGCGTAGACGACCAGGTTGACCACCGTCAGTGAGGCCCAGATCGTCCACAGCACCAGCATGGCGGTGGGCAGGCGGCGGGCGGCCCGGCGTTGCTCGGCCTCGTGGCGGGCGCGCACCTCGCTCGCGCTCAGACCCGGCCGGGGCAGATCGGTCAGAAGCATCAGCAGCTCCTGATACGTCTTGGACGAATAGGCCAGCGCGACTCGCTCGTCATATTCGTGCAGCGTGAGCCTGCCCTCGTCGAGCGCCGTCTTGAGCTGATCGGCAACCTTTTGACGATCAGCATCGGCGGCCCGCATCGTCTCGATGTCGGCCCGGACCTCTTTCGCCATGGTCGCTCCTTCACACCCCCGACCGGGTCAGGCTATCCGAGTGACCCTTTCGATCGGCAGGGGGAAAACCATGAGTTTCCCCCTGCGATCACGCGGCCCTTCTTGCGAGCGCGGGACGGGTCAGCGGCTCAGGGCCTCGGTCAGGCGAGCCGTGGCCAGGCGGTCGGCGCGGGCGATCGAGCCGTGCGGGACGGCCGCGACCAGGGCAGCCACCATCAGGACCGCCGCGGCGAAGGCGAACGCCCAGCCCAGACCGCCCGGCTGGTCGACGATCGCGCCGGCCAGGGCGCCACCGGCGGCGCTGCCGGCCACCGAGACGGTGACGACCCAGGTGTACGCCTCGTTCAACATCGCCGGCGGGGTCAGGCGGCCGACGAGGTTGGTCTCGACGGTCAGGGCCGGGGCGATGACCGCACCGCCCAGCACCAGAGCCACGCCGAGCCAGAGCGGGCTCGGCATGAAGGCCAGCACCAGGAAGCTGAGCGAAACCGCGCCCAGCAGCCACGCGAACTGCCGCGGCAGCTCCATGGCGGGGCGCCGGGTGCCGAACCAGATGCCACCGATCGCGCTGCCCACACCCCAGATGCCGAGCAGGACGCCGCCCAGGCCGTCGCCGCCACCGTGCTGGCCGGCGTACGCCGGGACGATGACGCCGGCCGCGCCGAACGCGATGCCGAGCGCGATCACGCAGATCAGCAGGGCCGGGAAGCCCGACACCTTCAGCGGGCCGAGGCCTCGGGCCGCGTCGTCGGCGACGGACCGGTGCGGGCGACGCATGACCGGCAACCGCGAGATCCACAGCGTGCCGATCAGGGTCGCCACGGCCGCGCCGAGCAGGGCCGTCGCCGGGCTGGTGACCACGACGAACGCCGCCACCAGGATCGGGCCGAGCACGAAGACCAGCTCGAACAGCGAGGTCTCGGCGGCGATCGCGGCGCCGCGCAGGTGATGCTGCCCGCTGCCGGGTTCGGTCATGTCTGTCCAGGCACGCCGGATGGCCGCGGAGAGCGGCGGGTAGGTGGCGCCCGCGACGGCCGCGATCACGAAGATCCAGGGCAGGACGCCGGCCCCGCCCCGGCTCGTCAGGACCAGGGCCACGAGGGCGAGCGGATGCAGGACCGCGGTGACGGCGAGGATCGGCGCCGGGCCGATGCGGTCGGCCAGCCGGCCCGCGACCGGGCTCAGGGCCGCGCCGGCCAGCGCGTAGACCCCACCCGCGAGGCCGGCCGCTGCGTAGCGGCCGGTGGCCTGCTGCACCAGCAGGAGCAGGGCCAATGGGGTCATGCCGATGCCGAGCCGGGCCAGGATGCCCACGCTGAGCAAGACCCGCCCGCCCGGCAGTTGCCAAACGCCCAGGTACTGACGCAACGCGGCCACTTTCCGTCTCCCCACTCAATCGGTAACGCTTGTTACGGACCCTAACCTCAGGAGCCTCACAACACATCCGAAATATCAGTGGTGGTGTCCGGAAACACAGCAGGGCCGCCCGGTTCCGGGCGGCCCTGCGGGTTCGGTGGATCAGCGGGCGTACTGGATGGCGCCGGCCTGCTGGCGCAGCCGGGCGACACGCTCCGCCATCGGCGGGTGCGTCGAGAACAGCTTGGCCAGACCGCCGCCCGAGAAGGGGTTGGCGATCATCAGGTGGGCGGCGCTGGTGAGCCGGCCGTCGGCCGGCAGCGGCATCCGCTGCGCCCCGTAGTGAATCTTTTCGAGGGCGCCGGCCAGGGCCAGCGGGTCACGGGTCAGCGTGGCGCCGTCCGCGTCCGCCTGGAACTCCCGGTTACGGCTGATCGCCAGCTGGATGACCGACGCGGCCAGCGGGCCGAGGATCAGCATCAGCAGCAGGCTCGCCGGGTTGGGGCCGTCCTCGTCGTCCGAACCGCCGAGCGGCAGGAAGATCGCCAGCTGGGCGAACATCGTGATGATGCCGGCCAGCGCGGCGGCCACGCTCGAGATCAGAATGTCGCGGTTGTAGACGTGCGACAGCTCGTGCCCGATCACGGCGCGCAGCTCGCGCGGGCTGAGCAGGCGGACGATCCCCTCGGTCACGGCCACCGCCGCGTGCTGCGGGTTACGGCCGGTCGCGAAGGCGTTGGGCTGCGGCGTCGGCGAGACGTAGAGCCGGGGCATCGGCTGCCGCGCGGCCTGCGACAACTCCCGGACCATCGCGTACAGCTCAGGGAACTGCGCCTCGCTGACCGGCTGCGCGCGCATCGCCCGCAGGGCCAGCTTGTCCGAGAAGAAGTAGCTGCCGGCGTTCATGGCCAGCGAGATGAGAACCGCGAAGACCAGACCGCCACTGCCACCGAGCCAATAGCCGGCGCCCAGGATCAGGGCGGTCAGCAGGCCCAGCAGAGCGGCCGTCTTGAGGCCGTTGTGATGGCTGTGCAACTTGGGCTCCTTAGACATGTGACCCGGTCGGGCCACACCTGCCACAACTCCTCCGGCCAGGCGTTTCATCCCCACCGAGCTGTGAGTTCGCTGAACCGGTACGGTCGTTCACGTGAGGACTTGGCCCCTGTACGCGGCCGGTTTCACGACGGCCTTCGGCGCGCACGCCGTCGCCGCCAACCTCGGCGGGGCCACCTCGCTGATGGTTCTCGGCGCGCTGCTCGCCCTCTACGACGGCGCTGAGGTGCTGCTCAAGCCGATCTTCGGCAGCCTGGCCGACCGGGTCGGCCCGCGTCCCGTCCTGCTCGGCGGGCTGATCGCGTTCGCCGCCGCCTCGGCCGTCTATGTGATCGCCGACAGCCCGGGGTGGCTGTGGGCCGCCCGCCTGGGCCAGGGCGCGGCTGCCTCGGCGTTCTCCCCGGCAGCGTCGGCGCTGGTGGCCCGGCTCAGCCCGGCGACACAGCACGGGCGGGCGTTCGGCTCGTACGGGTTCTTCAAGTCGATCGGATACACGCTCGGCCCCCTGCTCGGCGGGGTGCTGGTGTATGCCGGCGGCCTGCGGCTGTTGTTCCTGGTCATGACGGTGCTGGGGGCTGCGGTCGCCGTCTGGGTAGCTGCGGTCGTGCCGCGGGTGCCGCCGCTGCCCAGGACTCGGCAGACGGTGGCCGGCCTGGCCCGGCGACTGGCCGACCAGGCATTCCTCGGGCCGACGAGCGCGCTGGCGGCGGCGACCGCGGCCCTGTCTGTGAGCGTCGGCTTCCTGCCTGTCCTGGGCCGCGAGGCGGGCCTTGGCCCGATCGCCACCGGCGCCGCGGTCTCGGTGCTGGCCCTGTGCGCCGCGCTGGTGCAGCCGCGGACCGGGCGGGCGCTCGACTCGGGGCGCCTCACGACCCGTACGGGATTGTTCGTGGGTCTGCTGCTGACCACGGTGGGTCTGGCCGCGGTGGTTCTGCCGGGTCCGGTCGGCATCCTGCTCTCGGCTGTCCTGACCGGGGCCGGAACTGGGCTGATCACGCCGCCGGCTTTCGCCGCCCTGGCCGCCTCGACCCCCGAGGCCCGGCTGGGGCAGACCATGGGCTCGGCCGAAGTGGGCCGGGAACTGGGCGACGCAGGCGGGCCGCTGCTGGTGGCGGGGGTGGCTTCGCTGACCACCCTGACGGCCGGGTTCGGGGCTTTGGCGCTGCTGATCGCGGGGCGGGCCGCCCTCAGCCGACCGGCCCGCCGCCAGAAAAGCACATCTCCGGAACGCGAGCCTCGGGGCGGTGCGTCCTAGAACAACGGATCTCCGGCCGGCGCGGAGCACCGGGGCACGTCCAGGGACGGCGGGGTCAGGACAGGGCGTCGAAGAGGAACTGGGGGGCGAAGCCCAGGGCCACGGCCGCGGCGGCTGCGGTGATCAGGGCTGCGGCTACCGGGCGGGTCACGGGGAGGCGTGGGTGGGTGGCGGCCTCGAGCAGCTCGGGGTCGGCCACGGCGAGGCCGACGCGGGGCGGGGCGGAGTAGAGCAGGGCGGCGACCCGGACGTAATAGGCCAGCGCGATCACGGCGTTGAGGGCCACGATCACGGCCAGCCACGTCTGGCCGCCGTCGATCAGCGCGTCGACGACGGTGACCTTGGCGAACAGGCCCGCCAGGCCCGGGGGAAGGCCGGCCAGACCGGCCAGGGCGAGCACGAGCGCGGCGCCCAGCCAGGGGGAACGACGGGCGGCGCCCCGGTAGGCCGTGATGTCGCCGCCGTCGGCGCGGGGCGGGCGCAGGGCCACCACCACGCCGAACGCGATGAACTCCAGGATCACGAAGAAGACCGCGTACGCGATCGCGGCTTCGACGCCGTCCGCACCCAGGGCCAGCGGGGCCAGGATGTAGCCGGCCTGGGCGATCGACGACCAGGCGAGCAGGCGGACCATGCGGGTCTGGCGCAGCGCGACCAGGTTGCCGACCGTCATCGTCAGCAGGGCCAGCAGCGCGGTCAGGGTGGCGGCGTCGAGGCGGGTCACGACCGCGGCCAGCGCGAGCACGCCGCCCAGCTTCGAGGCCGTGGACAGGTAGGCGGCGACCGGGAGCGGCGCACCCTCGTACGTGGGTGGGGCCCAGGCATGCAGCGGGACGGCGGCCACCTTGAACGCGAGACCGATAACGAGCAGGGCCACGCCGGCCTGGGCGACCGGCTCGGCAGGACCGGCCCCGTTGATCAGGCGGTCGAAGTGCAGCGCGCCGGTGGCGGCGTAGTTGAGGGCCGCGCCGAGCAGGGCGATCGTCGTGGACAGGACGCTGATCAGGAAGAACGTGACCGAGGCGGACGCGGCCGAGGTGGTCACCGGCTCCCCCGGCGCGAACCGGCGCAGGCCGACGAGCAGGTAGAGCGGCAGGGTCAGCGTCTCCAGGCCGACAATCAGCGTGATCAGGTCGCCGGAGTAGCCGACCACCACGCCACCCGTCATCGAGGCGGCCAGCAGGAAACAGAACTCGCCGGCGGGCGCCGTGCCCAGACGCAGCGACGGGATCGAGAGGGCGAGCACGCCGACGGTCAGGGCGGCGAAGACGACCGCGGCGGTGGCGGCCACCGGGCTGGGCACCCACGAGCAGGCGCCGCCGGTGGGATCGCAGAACGTGCCGGCCCGCGAACCGGTGACGATCGCGGCGACGACGGTGGCCGCCCCGCCCACGAACAGGGTGCCGAAGACGGCCGTACGGCGGGACAGCAGCAGATCGGCCAGCAGGACGAGCACCGCTGTGCCGGCCGCGGCGTACAGGGGAAGCAAGGAGACGTGGTCGACGGACTGAGCCCTCATCGAAGTGCCTCCGTCAGGGCTCGCACGGGCGCGCTCGTCGCGGCCAGCACCAGGAGCGGCGCGACGCCCACGGCCAGGGTCAGGGCGGCCAGCGGCGACCAGGCCAGCCACTCGACGCCGGTGATCGCCGACGGCACGGGTCTGGTGGACGGGCCGTGCGTGACCTTGCGGAGCAGCCGCAGGAAGTAGGCGGCGGTGAGGGCCCCGCCGATCGCGGCCAGCACGGCCAGCGTCACCCACAGGCCGCCGCCCCGCTCGACCGCGGCGACCACGGCGAACGCCTCACCCCAGAAGCCGGCCAGACCGGGCAGGCCGAGCGAGGCGATGGCGGCGAAACCGAGCAGGCCGGCCAGCCGGGGCGCCGACTCGCGCAGGCCACCCAGGTCGGCCAGCTCGCCGGTGTGCGCCCTGTCCTTGATCGCGCCCGCCAGGAAGAACAGCAGTCCGGTGATGACCCCGTGCGCGACGTTGCCGAGCAGCGCCGCCTGGATTCCGGTGGCGGTCAGCGTGGCGATGCCGAGCAGCACGAACCCCATGTGACCGACGCTCGAGTAGGCGATCAGGCGCTTCAGCTCGGTCTGTCGCAGGCAGATCAGCGAGCCGGCCAAGACGGCGGTCACGGCCAGAATGCCGAGCACAGGAGCGGCCCACTCGGCGCCCAGCGGTGTGACACCGACACCGATCCGGATCAGGCCGTACGTGCCCATCTTCAGCAGCACGCCGGCCAGGATCACCGAGCCCACCGTCGGGGCCTGGGTGTGCGCGTCGGGCAGCCAGGTGTGCAGCGGCCAGAGCGGGGCCTTCACCGCGAACGCGATGGCGAACAGGGCGAACGCGCCGTACTGGGTGGATCGGCTCAGGCCGGAGCCGCCGGTGAGCTGGACGATGTCGCCGGTGCCCGCCTCGACGGCGACCAGCACCACGCCGAGCAGCAGCAACACCGAGCCGAACAGCGTGTACAGGACGAACTTGCGGGCGGCGCGACGTCTGTCCTCGCCACCCCAGCCCACGATCACCGCGTACATGGGGAGCAGGACGACCTCGAAGAAGAGGAAGAAAAGGATCAGGTCGAGGGCCAGGAACGTGCCGAGGATGCCCGTCTCGAGGACCAGGAGCAGGGCCACGAGCGTACGGCCGGAGCCGCCGTCGGGAACCTTGCGAACGGTGTACGCGCAGCAGAGCAGGGTGAGCAGGCCGGTGAGCGCGATGAGGGGGTAGGACACCCCGTCGACGCCGAGGTGGAAGTCCAGGTGCAGGGCGGGAACCCAGGACCGGTCGACCTCGGCCCACGTTCCGGTGGTGCGGGCGAAGGCCAGCATGACGATCGGGACCATGGCGGCCGCGGCGAAGATCGTGCCGGTGATGCGGGCCGCGTGGTCCTTGTCCCGGGGGAACAGCGCGAGCACGCTGGCGCCAAGGGCCGGGATGAGGAGAAGAACGACAAGGGCCGCGTTCATGCGGCGGCTCCGAACAGGACGACGGCGACGCCGAGCAGCAGGGCGCCGGCGAGGACGACGGCGGCCGCCACGGGCAGGGGGATGCGATGGGCGTACGCGAGGGCGGTGCCGACGGTCGAGGTGGTGGCGCCAGTGCCTTCGACGGCCGCGTCCACGACCTTGTCGTCGACCGTGGTCACCGCCCGGGCGAGTGCGCGTGTCGGGCGTACGAGGAAACGGTCTTGAATGTCGTCGAGGCGGAACCCGGCCGCCAGCAGGGGACGAGCGCGCCTGAGAGCCGCCGCCGGATCGACCCCGGGCACCTCGCGCCACAGCCACCAGGCGGCCGTCGCCCCGGCCGCCAGCAAGATCAAGGGCAGCACGACGGCGACGCTGAGATGAGGCTCGTCGAGCTCGAGGGCGGTGCGGAAACCGGGCGCGTACGCGATCAGGCCGAGCAACGCCGACGGAACCGCGAGCAACAGGATCGGCCAGCGCATCAGCCCCGGCGGGTCGTGCGGCGCGGCGGGTTCGGTGTACCGCGCGTCGTCGAAACCGACCTCCCAGTCCGGGCCGTCGGGGCCGTGTGCCCGGGAGACGCCGAGGAACGCCCAGAGCAGCAGACGGGTGGCGTACCAGGCGGTGATGCCCACGGCGAGCAGCGCGACGATCCAGACCAGCCAGCCGACCCAGACCGGCGTCGCCTGACCGGCCTCGGTGGCGTGCGTGGCGGCGGTGACCACGTTCTCCTTCGACCAGAACCCGGCGAGCGGTGGCAGACCGGCCAGCGCGCCGAGGCCGACGACGAACGACCAGAACGTGACGGGCATGTGTTCACGCAGGCCACCCATGCGGGACAGGTAGTTGGTGCCGACGGCGTGGATCACCGCGCCCGCCGCGAGGAACAGCAGGGCCTTGAATGCGGCGTGCGTGAGCAGGTGGAACAGCGCGGCGGCGGGTGAGCCGACGGCCAGGGCGCCGGTCATGTAGCCGATCTGACTCACCGTCGACCAGGCCAGAACCCGCTTCAGGTCGTCCTGGGCCATGGCGCTGAGCGCGCCGAGCAGGATCGTGATCGCGGCCATGACCCCGAGCACGGCCAGGGCGGCCGGCGACTGCTGATAGAGCGGGTAGAGCCGGAACACGACGTAGACACCGGCGGCGACCATCGTGGCCGCGTGGATCAACGCCGAGATCGGGGTCGGGCCGGCCATCGCGTCGGGCAGCCACGTGTGCAGCGGGAACTGGGCGCTCTTGCCGGCCACCCCGGCCAGGATCAGGATCAGCGCGGCGGTGTGCGGCGGCTCGGCCAGCACGGCGGAGATCTGGCTGGTTCCGGTGTCGACGATCAGGATCGCCACGCCGAGCAGGAAACCGACGTCGCCGACCCGGGTGACCAGGAACGCCTTGACCGCGGCGGCCGGGGCCTCGGGCAGCCGGCGGTCGTGGCCGATCAGCAGGTAGGAACAGGCGCCCATCACCTCCCAGCCGATCAGCAGCGTGATCAGGTCGCCGCTGGTGACCACCAGGAGCATCGCGCCGGTGAAGAGGCTGATCTGGGCGGCGTACGGGGCGTACCGGGGGTCGTCGTGCAGGTAGGCGACCGAATAGACCTGGACGGCGAGGGCCACGGCGCAGACAGCCAGGGCGACGTAGAGGGCCGCGTGGCCGGCGCTGATGCCGAGCGTGAGCCGGATGTCGCCGAAGCTCACCCAGTGTGTTGTCCACTCGACGGGCTTGGTCGCTGTCAGTAGGACGCCGAGAGTCACCAGGAGTGAGACGGCGGCGCCGGTGATGCCGAGGACTGCGGCGGGGCGGCGGCGGGCCCGGTTGTCATCGGGGGGCAGCAGAAGACCCAGAAGGCCCAAGAGCAGCGGTACGCCGGGAATCAGCGCGGCGGCGGTCATGGGGTCACCCGCCGCTCGTGGTCGTGCTCGTGCAACGCCACCTCGTCGAGCACCACGGAGCGGTGCAGCCGGTAGTACTGCAGCACGATGGCCAGACCCACACCAACCTCGGCGGCGGCCAGGACGATCACGAACAACGCGAAGATCGCACCGGCCCGGGGCTCGGGAACGGCGTTGGCCCAGGCCTCGGGCTGCACGTCGGTGAGGGTGGACTTGATCGTGCTGTCGGCCGCGACCAGGATCAGGTTGACGGCGTTCAACATGAGCTCGACGGCCATCAGGACGAGGATGGCGTTGCGCCGGCGGAGGACGCCGTAGACCCCCAGGGCGAAGAGCAGGGCGGCTACGACGTACGGGATGACCGCGTGCATCAGGTCCCCTCGCCCTCGGCCGTGGGGTCCTCGGCCGTGGGGTCCTCGCCGCTGGACAGTGCGCGATCTGGTTCCCGCTTGGGCAGCGCTCGGGTTTCGTTTTTGGGCAGCGCTCGGGTTTCCTCTTGAGGCAGCGCTCGGGCTTCCTTCTGAGGTAGCGCTCGGGCTTCCTTCTGAGGTAGCGCTCGGGCTTCCTTCTGAGGCAGCGCTGGTGTGGACGGCTCTCCGCTTGGGAGGGCGGGGCCGCCACGGCTTGTCTCGGTGCTGGTGCCCTCGATGATCCCGGGCTCGCTGCCTCTCTCTTTCGACCTGCCGCCCTTCCCGCTGCCCACTCCCCCCGAATCCGACATTTCCGATTCATCCGGCACGCCGAGTTTAGGGGCGGACTCGCGAGCGCCGAAAACGACGTCACGGGCCTGATCCTTGAGGACGTCCTCGCGGGTGGGTTCGCTCTTCGGCGTGGGCTCACCGGCCCGATCTTCGGCTGCCCGTTCGGCGGCATGCTGGGCTCGCACTCGCGCCTGGGCGGCGGCCTGACGAGCGGCGATCCGCTCCAACCGGGCGACCACCTCGGGCGACTCCGCGACCGGGTCGGGCGGTGGCGGCTCGGCGCCGGCGTTGGGGTCGGGCCGGGCGCCGATGTCGGGGCGCGACAGCACGATCGCGCCGACGAGGGCGGCGAGCAGCAGGATCGACAGCACCTCGAACGGCAGCACCCAGGCGCCGAAGATCTGCTCCCCGACCCGGCGGCCGTCCCCGGGCGGGGGCAGCTCGAACTCCGTCCAGCGGAACGCGTCGACCAGCAGAACCGTGAGACCGAGCCCGACACCGGCGCCGATGATCGCGGCGGGCAGGGCGGGCCGGTCGAGATCCTTGGACGGCCCGATCGGCGCCCGGGTCAGCATGACGGCGAAGAGCAGCAGCACCACGACCGCGCCGACGTACACGAGGATCTGCACCCAGGCCACCAGCTCGGCCCCGAGCACCAGATAGAGCCCGGCGACCGCCCCCAGGCTGACCACCAGATAGAAGCCGGCACGGACCAGGTGCGCGCTGGTGACGACGAGCGCGCCGGACCCGACCGCGATCGCGCCGAGAGCCAGCATCAGCGCGTCCGCGACCGTCACCGCTCCCGCTCCGCTTCACCGGCGGACGGGTCGGCCGGCGGGGTCGCCTTCGCGGGCGGCGTCGTCTTCGTAGGTCGCGTTGCCTCTGCCTCTGCCGGCATTGTCGGTGCTATCGGTGCTGTCGCCTCCGCCGGTGCTGTCGGCGCTGCTGGCGCTGTCGGCGCTGCTGGCGCTGTCGATGCGGTCGGTGCTGTCGCTTTTGTCGGCCGGGTCCCTGCGGGGGACGCGCCAGGACGGCGGGCGGTCTTGGCCGCCGTGGCCGCACCCGGGCCGGCCGCCTTTCGAGCCGCCGTGGCCTCTTCCTTGGACGGCTCGCCCAGCACGTCGTGGGCGGGCGGCGGAGGCACCGTACGCATCCAGTCGCCCAGGCGGTCCTTGGAGTGCAGCAGGTCGAGGACGTCGGTCTCGGCGTACTCGAATTCCGGGGTCCAGTGCAGCGCGTCGAAGGGACAGACCTCGATGCAGATGCCGCAGTACATGCAGAGCGAGAAGTCGATGTCGAACCGGTCGAGCACGTTGCGCTGCCGCGAGCGCGCGGCCCCCGGGACCACGACCTCTTCCTTGTGCGAGTCGATGTAGATGCACCAGTCGGGGCACTCCCGGGCGCACAGCATGCAGACCGTGCAGTTCTCTTCCAGGAGCGCGATCACGCCGCGGCTGCGCGGGGGCAGCTCGGGTTCGACGTCCGGATACTGCTGGGTGATCGACCGCTGGGTCATCGTCTTGAGCGTGACCGCGAGCCCCTGCACAAGGCCCTTCCCAGGCGTGCTCCGCTCCCCGTCGTCACTCACAAACGCATATCCTGCCCCGTCGCCCCCTTTCATGCGAGCACACCCCCAACAGATCTTCCGCCGGGTTGTGCCTAGAGGAGCACCTTGACCGCGGCGGTCAGCACCAGCTGGGCCAGCGCCAGCGGGACAAGGATCAGCCAGCAGAGCCGTTGCAGTTGGTCCTCGCGCAGGCGGGGGAAGCTGACGCGCAGCCAGATGATCACGAAGGAGACGGCGAAGATCTTCGCCAGCGTCCACAGCCAGCCGAGCTGGTCGGCGAACGGGCCGTGCCAGCCGCCGAGGAAGAGGACGGTGGTCAGGGCGGCGATCACGATGATGCCGACGTACTCGGCGAGCAGGAAGAACGCGAACCGCAGGCCGGTGTACTCGGTCATGTAGCCGAAAACCAGCTCCGAGTCGGCGATCGGCATGTCGAACGGCGGGCGGCGGATCTCGGCCAGGCCGGCCACGAAGAACACGACTGCGGCGGGGGCCTGCCAGAGCAACCACCACGGGCGCCAGGCCTCGACGATGCCGGGCAGGCTGAGCGTGCCCGCGGCCATGGCGACGCTGGCCGCGGCGAGCACCAGCGGCAGTTCGTAACCGAGCAGCTGAGCGGCGCCGCGCAGGCCGCCGAGCAGGCTGTACTTGTTGGCCGAGGCCCAGGCGGACATGAGGACGGCGAGCACGCCGACACCGAGAACGGCGAGCACGAAGAACAGGCCGACGTCGAGCGCCTGGGCGACGAGACCGTTCGGGCCGAGCGGGATGACGAGCAGGACCAGCAGATACGGGAAGAGGGCGACGATCGGGGCGAGCCGGAACACCCGGCTGTCGGCCGCGCCGGGCGCGACGTCCTCCTTCTGCACGAACTTGACGCCGTCGGCGACGAGCTGCGCCCAGCCGTGGAACGCGCCCGCGTACATCGGGCCGAGGCGACCCTGCATGTGGGCCATGACCTTGTGCTCGGCCTGGCCGACAACCAACGGGAGCAGCAGGAACGCGACGACGACGGCGACCACCCGGACGACGAGGTCGAGCCAGATCGGCATCAGGCGCCCTCCCCCGCCCGAGGACCCCACTCTTTCGGGTCGGGAACGCCGGGCGGGCGCATCGGGGCGCGTTTCGTCGTGCCGGCCTCGGACTCGCCGGGTTCCTTGGCGCCGGGCCACGCCTTGGCGACCCGGGAGGCCAGCACGAACTCCTTGCGCAGCGGGTGACCCTCGAAGCCGGGCGGCAGCAGCAGGGGACGCAGGTCGGGATGCCGGGCGAAGGTGATGCCGAACATCTCGTACGTCTCCCGCTCGTGCCACGAGGCGCCCGGGAAGAGCTCGACAACCGACTCGATCACCGGGTTGTCACGGGCCACAAGCGTGCGCAGCAGCAGCGCGTGCCGGCGCCGGGTCGACCACAGGTGCGCGACCAGGCGGAAACCGTCGTCGAGTTCGTCGACGGCGGACAGCCAGTCGAAATAGTCGCAGCCGAGGGCGCCGTTGTGCTTGGCCGTGCCCACCGCCTCCCACCAGCGGGCGACCGGCACGTCGACCACCGCGCGCTCGTGCCCGGGGCCGCCGCCCGAGAGGCCGGCCACGATCTCGCCCGGAGGCGCGTCCGGCGAGTCGTCCGTCAGCAGCGCGACGAGGCGCTCGCCGACCTCTTCAGGCGTCATGGGGTCATCCTAGGGTTTCTCCGGTCACAGCCCGGGGAGTCGGCCGTTGCGGAAGACGTCGACGAAGTCCTGGTGGTCCTCACGCGCCTGATCGCCGTAGCGGTGGGCGAACTCGACCAGGTGCTGCACGAAACCGGCCTCGTCCTTGTCGATCGCGGCCACGATCGTTTCCTCGGTGGAGAAGTCGACCAGGTCGTGACTGGACTCGTCGTCGGCCACCGAGTGCATGCGGGCGACGGCCCGGCCCAGGTCGGCGATCACCCCGGCCAGCTCGTCGGGTTCGTTGACATCGGACCAGTCCAGGTCGGCCGCGTACGGCGAGACCTCGGCGACGAGCTGCCCCACGCCGTTCAGCGTCGTGTAGCCCACCCACGGGTCGGCGTGGGCCTGCAACGCGTGCTGTGACTCGGCCGTACGGTGGCCCTGGTGCTCGAAATAGCCCCGGACCCGCTCGTCGTCGATCCAACGGGCGACCGCCGGGACCTGCGCCTGCTTCATGTAGATGATCACGTCGTTCTCGAGCGCCTGGGTGTGCCCCTCGAGCAGCATGTTGTACGACGGCAGGCCGGCCGAACCGATCCCGACGCCCTTGCGCAGCTTGATGTCCTTGATGTGACTGGCCACCGGCCGGGTCTGCTCGGGCAGGGTCGGCAGATATCGCTCGTACGCCTCGAGCACCGCCGCCCGGGTGGCCTCGTCGACCTCGTAGACGCCGTCGGCCAGAGCGAACCGGCGCTCGTAGTCGTCAATCGTGGTCTGGGAGTTGAGCAGGTCGATGCGGGTGCTGAGGCGGGCCCGCTGCAACACGCGGCGCAGTACGCCGTCCGCGTTCTCCAGGGTGATCGAGCCGATGGCGTCGTCGCCACCGTGCGCGAGCGCGCGAAGTTCGGTCAGGTAGGACTGCGCGAACCCGGTGACCAGCGCGGTGATGAGCTCGTCGGAGAGGGCTTTGGAGTAACCGATCAGGGCGACGCTGGCCGAGAAGCGCTTGAGATCCCACGAGAAGGGACCCACGTACGCCTCGTCGAAGTCGTTGACGTTGAAGACGAGCTGCCCGGACGCGTTCATGTAGGTGCCGAAGTTCTCGGCGTGCAGATCGCCGTGGATCCACACCCGGCTGGTGTGCTCGTCGAGGAAGCTGTTGTCGGCGTACGCCCCGGACAGGTCGGCGTAGAACAGCGAGGCGCTGCCGCGGTAGAAGGCGAAGGGCGACGCCGCCATCTTGCGGAACTTCCGCCGGAAAGCGGCCGGATCAATGGCGATCAGCTCGCCGAATTCCCTGTTCAGAACGTCGATGATGAAGTCGGCACGCGACTGGTCCGTCATGGTGCGGACACTAGTCCCCACTTGATCGCGGCGGAGTCACCAAAGGGGCAGTCAACGCCAGCGGATCGGGTCGCGACACACCACCCGGACCGGCCTGCTCGGCGGCGATCTTTTCCTGCAGGCGGAGGATGCCGTGCAGCAGGGCCTCGGGCCGGGGCGGGCAGCCGGGGACGTAGACGTCGACGGGGATGATCTGGTCGACGCCCTTGGTCACCGAGTAGGAATCCCAGTAGGGACCCCCGCAGTTGGCGCAGGAACCGAACGAGATCACGTATTTCGGCTCGGGCATCTGGTCGTAGAGCCGCTTGATCGCGGGGGCCATCTTGTCGGTCACCGTGCCCGAGACAACCATGAGGTCGGCCTGGCGCGGGCCGTGCGCGAACGGGATGACGCCCATGCGCATGAAGTCGTGGCGGCTCATGCTGGACGCGATGAACTCGATCGCGCAGCACGCCAGCCCGAAGTTGAACACCCAGAGGGAGTAGCGCCGCCCCCAGTTCAGCACGAACCGGATGGGTTCCCCGAGCACTCCTGGCAGACCGGACACGACGTCAACCTACTCCGTCTCACGAGCCGACGCGTCCGGACCAACCCCGCTCGCGGCGGCCGGACCATCCGGGCCGGGCCTGCTCGCACTAGCCGGACCACCCGGACCGAGCCCGCTCGTGGCGGCCGGACCACCCGGACCGGGCCCGCTCGCACCGGCCGGACCACCGGGACCGGGCCCAGTTGGGTCAGCCGGGCGTTGGAGCAGGCTCAGGAAGCCGGTGAGCAGGGCCTCGCGCAGCGCCGGCGGGGCGACATTGAGCAGCGAGTTGACCGCTGCCATGCGGGTGAAGTCGCCCCCGCCCAGCCCGAGGCCCTGAGCCAGACCGGCGATCAGCTCGGGCGTGACCATCTCGGGGGTGAGCGCGCCTGCCGCCTCCAGGAGGACGGGTGGGATGTCGGCAGGGCCGGCCGCGCGGGCTGCGGCCACGGCCACGGCGAGATCGGGTGCGAACTCGGCGACGGTCGATGCCACGGCGGCGGTCACGGTGAGGTGGATGGTGGCGGGCATTTCCCCGTACGCCATCTGGGGCTGGGTGTGCCAGCCACGCGCCGCAAGCTCATCGGCCAGGACGAACAGGTCCACGGCGGCCGCTGTCACGGCACGGGTGTCGCCGGCGTTGTCGGAGCGGGGCTCAACCGCTCCGGCGTCGGGACGGGGCTCAACGGCTCCGGCGGCGGGACGGGGCTCGACGGCTGCGGCGGCGGGACGAGTTTCGGCGGGACGAGTTTCGGCTGCTGCGGGACGCGTGTCGGCGGCTGCGGCGGCGTGACGGGTGTCGGCTGCTGCGGGACGCGTGTCGGCGGCGTGACGGGTGTCGGCTGCTGCGGGACGCGTGTCGGCGGCGTGACGGGTGTCGGCTGCTGCGGGACGCGTGTCGGCGGCGTGACGGGTGTCGGCTGCTGCGGGACGCGTGTCGGTGGCTGTGGTGTCGGCGGCCAGGCAGACGACGCTGGTCTCGGGTGGGGCGAACAGGCGTACGCCATCGGTCTGGCTCACCGCCTCGGCCAGTGTGGCGACCGCCTCGCGGGTGCGGGCGGCCAGCTCGAGGTAACCAGCGTCGCCGATGTGGCGCAGGGTGGCCAGAGCCGCGGCGATCGGGCCGCCGGAGCGCGTCGACGAGATGACCGGGTTGATCATCGTGTAGCCCGGCCAGCCCGCGTACGCGAAATACTGCGGGAGGCGCAGCCCTTCGTCGCGGTGGAGCAGGATCGAGACACCCTTCGGCGCGTACGCGTATTTGTGCAGGTCAACCGAGATGCTGGTGACCCCGGGGACGGCGAAGTCGAACGCGGGCAGGTCGGCCCCGAGCCGGCGGAGGTAGGGCAGCACCCAACCGCCGAAGCACGCGTCCACATGGAAGCGGACGCCCCGCTCGGCGGCGATCGCGGCGAGCTCGGGAATGGGGTCGACGACGCCGTGGGCGTAGGAGGGCGCCGACGCGGCGACGAGAACGGTGTCGGAGGCGATGCGCTCGGCGATCGCGGCCGGGTCAGCGCGCAGATCGGCCCCGACGGGCACCACGTCGAGAGCGACCCGCAGATAGTGGGCGGCCTTGGCGAACGCGGCGTGGGCCGTCGACGGGATCACGAGACGCGGGGTGACCAGCTCGGGCCGGGAGTCGCGGGCGGCCTTGACCGCCAGGATCAGCGACTCGGTGCCGCCGCTGGTGACGCTGCCGACCGTGCCACCGTCACCGTTGAGCAGGCGAGCGGCCGCGCCGACGAGAGCGTTTTCCATCGCCAGCAGGGACGGGAACGCAGTCGGGTCGAGGCCGTTGACGTGCGCGGAGATCGCATAGGCCTGCCGGGCCAGCTCGTCGAGCCCGTCGAGCGCGGGGTCGTAGACATAGGCGAAGAGCCGGCCGCCGTGAGTGGGCAGGTCGGCGGACCGCAGCTCGCTCAGCTCGGCGAGGATCTGCTCCCCCGGAACACCCTTCTCGGGCAGCGCCTCCAACATGCCGATCACGCTATCCCAGGGCGGGAGCGGTGAGGACCGCCGGAAGTAGGGCCTCGCACCAGTACCGAAGTAGCTGTTCCGGCCACGCTCACGGGTGTCGAATGACGTCGCGATAAGCCCGCAGCAGCACAACCGCGACGCCGACGAGAAGGGCGGGGACGACAGTGAAACCGAGCAGCACACCCAGACGAGCGGTGTCGTCCTGGCGTGCCGCCTCGCCGGTCGACGATGAGACGTATCCGAAAAGCTGGAGGATCAGGGCGTACAGACCGGGTCCGAGGGCGAGTCCGAGGGTCTCCCCAGCGGTCCACAGGCCGGTGAAGACCCCGGCCTGACGACGGCCGGTGCGCTCGGTGTCGTAGGCGATGCAGTCCGGCAGCATCGCCATTGCGAAGACCTGCTGGCCGGCGTACCCGACGCCGATCACCGCGACGACCAGATAGACGGCCACCGGGGGCAGCGCGGGCGCGGAGAGCAGGGCGAGGGCGCCCGCCGCAAAGAGCAGCGACCCGACCGCCAGCGACGCGGGCTTGCCGAGCCGGCGGCCGACACGGGTCCAGAGCGGCATGACCAGCAGCGCCGGCCCGACGAAGGCGGCGAACAGGAAGGTGGCACCGGAGTCGCGCTCGACGACGTGGTCGGCGAAGTACTGCACGCCGGCGAGCATCGTGCCGATCCCGACGGCCTGGATGATCCAGAGGAGAAGCAATGCCCGGAACGGCCGGTTGGCGACGGCAACACGTATCTGCGCGCGCAGGTCCGGCTCGATCGCCTCGACCGAGCGGGAGTCGGCCGAGCGTGTTCCGAGGTAGACACCCAGCGTGCCGACGGCGATGAGCGCGCCGACGAACAGGCCCGCCCAGCGGTGCCCGGTCAACCCGTCGCCGGTTTGCTCCACGACCAGCGGGGCGAGGGCGCCCGAGATCAGAATGGCCAAGGCCAGCACGGCGACACGCCAGGTCATCAGGCGGGTGCGCTCGCCGTAGCCGTCAGTGAGCTCGGCCGGCATCGCGACATAGGGGACCTGGAAGAAGGCGTACGCGGTGGCGGCGGCGAGGAAGGCGAGAGCGACATAGAGGCCCGCGCCCGCCCCGCTGCGTACGGGCCCGGCGAAGATTGCCGTGAACAAGACGGCAAGCAGCAGGCCTGCGCCAAGCAGGAAGGGCCGCCGGTCGCCTCGGCGGTCGGAGATCCGGCCGGCGACGGGGTTGACCAACACGTCCCACGCCTTCGGCAACAGCACCAGCAGACCCGCGACGCCAGCCGCCACACCTAACGTATCGGTCAGATAGGGCAGGAGGAGCAATCCCGGCACGGTTCCGAAGGCGCCCGTGACCAGCGAACCCAATGAATATCCGGCCAAAACCCGACGAGGCAGCACGGCCGTCTGCCGTACATCGGGAGTGGGATCAGCCGTCGCCATGAACGCGGATGGTAACCACGATCATGAGTTCGCGCCTACGCTTCGCCAGATGAAAAAGGTTGCGGCCGGGGTCGCCGCCAGCCATCCGGCCACGGCCGCGACCGCGCTGCGAATCCTGCGGGACGGCGGAACGGCGGCGGACGCGGCGGTCGCTGCCGTGCTGGCCTGCTGCGCGGCCGAGACGATCTACACCGGGCTGGGCGGCGGAGGCTTCGCCACCTACTTCGACGCTGCTCGGGGCGAGGTCACCTGTCTCGACTTCTTTGTAGCGGTGCCAGGCACCGACGGCGATCGCGAGGCCGGGCCGATGGTCGCGGTCGACGTGTTCTTCGGCGGCATGCCGCAGGTCTATTCGATCGGCGGCGCGAGCGTCGCGGTGCCCGGCGTTCCGGCGGGCTGCGGCGAGGTGCACCGGCGCTGGGGCCGGCTGCCGTGGTCCGAGGTCGTGGCGCCCGCGGTCGAACTGGCGACCGAGGGCGTGCCGGTGCCGGCCGCGCACGCCGAGACGCTCGAATCGTGCGCGCCCGCGCTGGCCTGGGGCGAGGGGGCCGAGGTCTACACGCCGAACGGCCGGCGGCTGCGAGGCGGCGACCGGCTGTTCCACCATGGACTCGGCACGGCGATGGCCCGCCTGGCCGAGGCAGGGCCGGACGTCTTCTACACCGGCGAGTACGCGACAGTCATGGTCGACGCGGTGCGCGCGGCCGGCGGTTCGCTGGGCCCACGTGACCTGGCCGGCTATCGGGTGCTCGAGACACCGGTCGACCAGGCGACACTGGCCGGGCACCGGGTCCTCGCCCGCCACGACATGAACCGCACGGTCGACACGATCGCGGCTCTGCCCGCCGACCTGTCCCGCCCCGGCCGGGCCGTTGCCGTGGCCACGGCGTTGCGCGACCGGGGCCGGCAGAAGATCGGCGACACGACCAACGTCTCGGTGGTGGACGCGGACGGCAACGCCTGTGTGATCACGACGACGCTGGGGCTGGGATCCGGGGTGTGGTTGCCCGGGCTCGGCATCAACCTGAACTCCATGCTGGGCGAGGGCGAGCTGGTCACCGGCGACATGCAGCCCGGCCGGCGGATGTCGTCGAACATGTGCCCGCTCGTGGTGATCGACCCGGACGGCGACCTCGCCGTGGCGGCCGGGTCGGCCGGGGCCAGCCGGATCCGGACGGCCCTGGTCGACACGCTGCTCGGGACGCTCGTCGACGGCCTGGACATGACTTCGGCGATCGCGCGGCCCCGGTTCCACGTCGTCGACGACACCGTGCACGTCGAACCGGGTTACCCCCGTGACGAACTCGGCGCCCTGGCCATGGCGGGCTGGCCGATCAGGCAGTGGCCGGAGCTGAACCACTACTTCGGCGGGGTGACCGCGGTCGGCCAGGCCGGCGCGGCGGGGGATCCTCGCCGCGCGGGCGTCGGCCTGTTGCTGTGAACCGTCTGCTCGCCTGTGGACAACCCGGTTCCGGGGCTTGACACGGCGTAGCCTCTACGGCATTTCCCAGGGCGGGTGGGGGAGGCGGCGGCTGCTCCCGACAATGATCACTGCCGGCGGGATGCAGGCGCCAGTTCAGGCGATCACACGCGGCGGGATGCAGGCGCCCGATCAAGCGATCACACGCGGCGGGATGCGGGTGCCGGATCAAGCGATCACATGCGCCGGGCGGCGATGGCTTCGGCGTCTCCGGCTGTCTCGCGGATGCCGACCTCGATCGGGGTGGGCCGCAGGTCGAAGGTGCGCTCGGTCAGCGAGCTGTCCAGGTGGAACGGCCGGTAGAACTGGTAGTCCATCTCGGCCAACTCGCGGGCCATCGGCGCGACCAGCCCGGCCGTACGCATCACGAAGCGCGGCATCTTGTGCATCGTCAGGTGCGGCCGGCCGATCAGGTCGCAGTAGCGGGCGGCCAGTTCGCGGATCGTGATGGCGGGCGCGGTCGGCGCGTGCCAGGCCTTGCCCCAGGCCCGCTCGTCGTGGGCCAGCGCGACCATCGTCCGAGCCATGTCGCCGGTGTAGGTGAAGCTGTGCGGCAGGTCGGGGTCGCCGGGCACCCACGCCGCGCGGCCGGAGGCGATCGCGGGCAGGATGCTGTACGAGAAGACGCCCACAGCGCCCGCGCCGATGTAGTCGGAGCCGCGGACCTCGACCGTGCGGACACCGCCGGCCAGGGCGTCGCGCCACATCTTGGTGCGTACCTGGCCCTTGCGGCCGACGGCGGCCAGCGGGCTGTTCTCGGTCATGTGCCCGCCGGGCTGGGGGCCGTAGCCGTACAGGTTCCCGGTGATCATGTAGACGGCGCCGGCCGCCTTGGCCGCTGCGATCATGGCGTCGTTCATTGGGAACCAGAGCTTCTCCCACTCGGTGTAGCGCGGGTTGGCGCTGTTGTAGAGGGTCTCGGCGCCCTGGGTGAGCTCGGTGAGGCGCCGGGTGTCGGCAGCGTCCGCGGCCACGAGCTCGATCAGCGGGTGCGACGGACCCCGGCCGCTCCGGGTGATCATGCGGACCCGGTCGCCGCGCTCGGTGTGGAGACGGGCGATGGAGGCGCCGATGGGACCGGAACCGACGATGACATGAGTCGACATTGCTGTTCTCCCTTGCGATCAGTGCTCTCTAACAAGAACAACGATTCCACGCCGTCACGCGAAATGCAAGAGCAGTGCTCTCGGTATGGCACACTGGCCGCATGAGCGCCTCCGGAGTACGCGCCCGAGTGCGGGCCGAGATGACCGAAGAGATCAAGACCGTGGCCCGCCGGCACCTCGCCACCGACGGTGCCAACCTGTCGCTGCGAGCGGTCGCCCGCGACCTGGGGATGGCCTCGTCGGCGGTCTACCGGTACTTCGCGAGCCGCGACGAGCTGCTGACCGCGCTGATCATCGACGCGTACAACTCGGTCGGTGAGAGGGCGGAGCAGGCCGCGGCCACCAAGACCGACGAGCTCGGCAAATTCCTCGCGCTGACCCACGCCGTACGGGAATGGGCCCTGACCGACCCGCACCAGTGGGCGCTGATCTACGGCAGCCCGGTGCCCGGCTATCAGGCGCCGCAGGACACGGTCGGCCCCGCCACCCGGGTGATCCTGCTGATCGCGAGCCTGGTCGAGTCCGCGTACCGCAACGGCCGGATCGCCGAGCGGGCGCCGGTCACCGGGCGCTACGCCGAGGAGCTGGCCGTGGTCGCCGAGCAGTTCACCGCGGGCGCTCCCCCGCGCCTGGTCGCGGCGGCGATGTCGGCCTTCCTGCACATGAGCGGCGCGATCAGCGGCGAGCTGTTCGGGCAGCTCAACAAGTCGGTCGACGAGGACCGGAGGGGCTTTTTCGAGTTCCAGATGCGCGGGGCGGCGTACCTCATCGGGCTGACCGACGCGCTCTGAGCCAGGTCAGGGCTGCCAGCCCGCGCGCGACATGTCCACCTTTTCGCCTTTCAGCGGCACGCCCTCGGACAGCAACCGCTGACGGGCCTCCTGCTCGTGGCCCGGGGGCAGACGACCCGAGCTGTTCACCACCCGGTGCCAGGGGACGCCGCCACCGTGCCGGGCCATGATCGTGCCGACCTGCCGGGCGGAGTTACGGCCCGACACGTCGGCCAGCGCGTCGGCGATCGCGCCGTACGACATCACGCGGCCCTCAGGGATGCGCTCCACGAGGGAAAGCACCTCTTCGACGTACTCCTGTGGTGTCACGCGGGCCACGATATGGGATCTCGGCCCGGTTCCGCCGGTCCACCCGAGCACAATTGGCCGGTGCGTGAACTGGTGACCGGAGCGCGCCGGATCGTGGTCAAGGTGGGCTCGTCCTCACTGACCACGGCGTCCGGCGGGATCGACGAGCAGCGCGTCGACGAGTTGGTCGACGTGCTCGGCGGCCTGGCCGCGGGCGGACGTGAGGTGGTGCTGGTCTCGAGCGGCGCGATCGCGGCGGGCCTGTCCCCGCTCAACCTGCCCAGCCGGCCGCGCGACCTGGCCACTCAGCAGGCGGCCGCTTCGGTCGGACAGGGCCTGCTCATCGGGCGGTACGCGGCGGGTTTCGCGCGGCACGGCCTGCAGGTCGGCCAGGTGCTGCTCACCGCCGACGACGTGACCCGCCGCGCGCACTATCGCAACGCGTACCGGACGCTGCGAAAACTGCTCGATCTGGGCGCGCTGCCGATCGTCAACGAGAACGACACGGTGGCCACCGACGAGATCCGTTTCGGCGACAACGACCGGCTCGCGGCCCTGGTCGCCGCCCTGGTCGACGCCGAACTGCTCGTGCTGCTCTCCGACGTGGACGCCCTCTACACGGGCAGCCCGTCCGATCCGTCGTCCCGTCGCATCGCGTACGTGGGAACCGATCTTGACCTTGAGGGCATCAACATCGCGTCGCCGAGCAAGTCCAAGGTCGGCACGGGCGGCATGGTGACCAAGGTCGAGGCGGCCCGGATAGCCACCGGTTTCGGGATCCCGGTCGTGCTCACCGCCGCTCCCCTCGCCGGCGCGGCGCTGGCCGGTGACGAGGTGGGCACGCTGTTCCGCCCGGCCGACAGCCGTCCCGCGGCCCGGCTCTTCTGGCTCGCGCACGCCACCGCCCCGCGCGGACGCCTCCATCTTGACCCGGGCGCGGTCGCGGCGGTGGTCGCGCGTCGCAAGTCGCTGCTGCCCGCCGGCATCACCGCGGTCGACGGCTCGTTCGCCGCGGGTGACCCGGTCGACCTGGTCGACGCCGGTTCGGGCGCACCGGTCGCCCGCGGCCTGGTCAATTACGATGCGATCGAGCTGCCCGCCCTGCTCGGCCGCACCACCGGGGAACTGGCCGCCGCCCTCGGGCCGGGATATGAACGAGAGGTCGTGCACCGCGACGACCTCGTCCTCCTATGAAGGAATTCGTCATGACGACCGTCCTCCAGCAGGCCGCCGACGCACGGGTGGCCGCCATCGAACTGGCCGCCGCCACCCGCACCGACAAGGACAACGCCCTCCTGCTGATGGCCGAGCGCCTGGTCGAGCGCTCGCCCGACATCGTGACGGCGAACGAGGTCGACGTGCACAACGCGCGCGCGGCCGGGCTGACCGAGGCGATGATCGACCGGCTCACGCTCACGCCCGCGCGGGTCGAGGCGATGGCCGAGGGGCTGCGTGAGCTGGCGGCGCTGCCCGACCCGGTGGGTGACGTGGTGCGCGGCTCGACGCTGGCCAACGGGCTCGAGCTGCGGCAGGTCCGGGTGCCGTTCGGCGTGGTCGGCATCATCTACGAGGGCCGGCCCAACGTGACGGCCGACGCCGCGGGCATCTGCCTCAAGTCCGGCAACGCGGCGCTGCTGCGGGGTTCGGGGTCGGCGCTCAGCTCCAACGCGGCGATCGTCTCGGTGCTGCGCAAGGCGGTGGCCGACAGCGGGCTCCCGGCCGACACGATCCAGCTGCTCGACGCGACCACGCGCGACTCGGTGAAGGAGCTGATGCGTGCCCGGGGTCTGGTCGATGTGCTGATCCCGCGAGGTGGCGCTTCCCTCATCCGTACGGTCGTGGAGGAATCGACAGTGCCGGTGATCGAGACCGGGGTCGGGAACTGTCACGTCTATGTGGACGAATACGCCGACCTCGAGAAGGCGCTGGCGGTCACCGTCAACTCGAAGACGCAGCGTCTGTCCACGTGCAACACGGCCGAGTCGCTGCTGGTGCACGTGTCGATCGCCGACCGGTTCCTGCCGCTGGTCCTGCCGTCGCTGGCCGAGGCGGGCGTGACAGTGCACGGCGATCCGCAGGTGATGGCGTACGACTCGGCGGTTGTGCCCGCCACCGAGGAGGACTGGGGCACCGAGTACCTGTCGGCCGATCTTTCGGTCGCCGTCGTCGACTCGCTGGACGACGCGCTCGACCACATCCGCCGGTACGGCAGCGGGCACACCGAGGCCATCGTGAGCGAGTCGGTGACGGCGACGCGCCGGTTCGCCGCTCGGGTGGACGCGGCCGCGGTGATGGTGAACGCGTCGACCCGGTTCACCGACGGGGGCGAGTTCGGTTTCGGCGCCGAGATCGGCATCAGCACGCAGAAGCTGCACGCCCGTGGTCCGATGGGCCTGCCCGAACTGACGTCGACGAAGTACATCGTGACGGGCAACGGCCACATTCGGCAGTGAGCCCGCCCACCTGGTGGGTGGGGGCTGATCATGGGTGCGAGTTGGCTGTCAGCGACAGGCGCGCAGAACCGTGAGCGTGGTGTTCACGTCGAAGTTCGGCCCCTCGGCGCTGTCCCACCCGCCGTCGGTGCGCTGAGTCTCGCCGAGTCGTTTGCGTGCGCTCTGCAGCAGCCAGTCGTCACCGAGGTTGACCCGGCGCAGCGCGGCGGCCATCGAGGCGATATCGGCCGGTTCCATGTCCGGCAGCCGGTCACCCAGCACGAGCTGCACGCGGGCCGACTCGTAGAAGTACTGCTGGCCGTAGAGCAGACCAGCGGCGTGCCAACCGGCGGCGAGGAACGACGGCCAGGTGCCGTCCGGCCGGAGCTGACCCACGACCCACTGGGCGGCCGCACCGAGCGTGTGACCGTAGCGAGCCGGGACGTCGAACTGGGGGTGCGCCTCGAATTCGGCGACGGTCATCCAGAAGCCGGCCACCGCGGTGAGATAGAGCGTCGCCTCGGGATCGCCCGGCATCGCCCAGGCGGGCGCCTCGGCCGCCAACGTCTCGGATTCCTGCCACGTGCCGTCGCGGCGCTGCACGCTGGCCAGCCAGGCCAGGGCCCGGTCGACCGGCTCGCCGTGCAGGCCGCCCAGGTCGTCGAGCTCGTTGAGCCGGAAGCAGGTGGCATCGACCGAGTCGACCGGGCCGTCGTGGGTGGCGGGCCAGCCACCGGCCTCGGACTGGCCGGCGGTGATGCGGTCGATCACCTGCGGATCGGGCGCTTGACCGGTGCGCAGATATGACAGGCGGGCCCGTTCGACGGGGTCGCCGTGCGCGACCACATAGCCGATCGCAGCGTCGATATCTACCACGACGGTGACGCTACAACCAGTGCGGGAAAAGCGCTGCTGGGAAGCCACGGAAGCGACTCCCCAGCAGGTGTGGAACAGCGTGAAACGGGATCAGTAGGACGGCTGCGAGGGGTCGATGGTGTTGACCCACGAGACGATGCCGCCCTGGAGGTGCACGGCGTCCTTGAAGCCGGCCGCCTTGAGGGCCGCCAGCGCCTCGGCCGAGCGCACGCCCGACTTGCAGTGCAGCACGATCTGACGGTCCTGCGGGAAACGCGACAGCGCCTCGCCCGAGAGGATCTCGCCCTTGGGGATCAGGGTCGCGCCCGGGATCCGGTTGATCTCCCACTCGGCCGGCTCGCGGACGTCGACCAGGAACAGGTCCTTGCCGGCATCCTGCCAGTCCTTGAGCTCACGGGCCGTGATCGTGGCGTTCAGTGTCGCCTCCTCGGCCTCGGCCGAGACCGCGCCGCAGAAGTCCTCGTAGTCCTCGAGCAGGTCGGTGACGGTCGGGTTGTCGCCGCAGAGCGCGCAGTTCGGGTCCTTCCGGACCTTGATCTTGCGGTACTCCATCTCGAGGGCGTCGTAGACCATCAGGCGGCCGACCAGCGGCTCGCCGATGCCGGTGAGCAGCTTGATCGCCTCGTTGACCTGGATCGAGCCGATCGAGGCGCAGAGCACGCCCAGGACGCCTCCCTCGGCGCAGCTCGGGACCATGCCGGGCGGCGGGGGCTCGGGGTAGAGGCAGCGGTAGCAGGGGCCGTGCTCCTCCCAGAAGACGGAGGCCTGGCCGTCGAAGCGATAGATCGAACCCCAGACGTACGGCTTGCCGAGCAGCACCGCGGCGTCGTTGACCATGTAACGCGTCGCGAAGTTGTCGGTGCCGTCGACGATCAGGTCGTACTGGCTGAAGATCTCTTTGACGTTGTCGCGGTCGAGCGCGGTGTTGTGAATGACCACGTTCACCAGCGGGTTGACCTCGGCGATGCTCTCGGCGGCCGACTGCGCCTTGGGCTTGTCGATGTCGGAGACGCCGTGAATGATCTGGCGCTGAAGGTTCGACTCGTCGACCGTGTCGAAGTCGACGATGCCCAGCGTGCCCACACCGGCGGCGGCCAGATAGAGCAGCGCCGGCGAGCCGAGGCCGCCCGCGCCGACAACCAGGACCTTCGAGTTCTTCAGTCGCTTCTGACCGTCCATCCCGACATCCGGGATGATCAGGTGCCGCGAGTAACGGCGGATCTCATCGACGGTCAGCTCTGCGGCCGGCTCGACGAGCGGGGGCAGTGCCACGTTAACTCCCCGGGTTGAGGTAAGGATCGGTCACCATTGTCACTCGCGACCGCGGTGAACGGCCATGACGTTGAACACCGGCCCGGCATGCGGGACACGGGAATAGTCACAGACGCGGGCCGCTCAACATCTTCCCATTCCACCGGGGCCACGCGTACGCCTTACAGCCGCGCAACGTGAGGGTTTGCTGCACCATCACCGGGGCCGGTCCGCCCGCCCGCGGGCACCCCTCGTGCCGATGCCCCAGTTCGTGGCCGACCTCGTGGTTCACCACGTACTGCCGGTACGTGCTGAGCGGAACCTTCGCGCTCACGAACGGCGTGGCCGACAGCCGCCACCGGTCCAGGTTGATGATCGCCTTCCCGATCGTCCGGCACGACGTGTACGGGCGGCCTCCGACACTGACGTTGGTTCCACCCCGTAGGCACAACTTCCCGGTGGTCTCCCGCGTGGCCAGGTAGACCGTGAAGTCGGCCGCGTCGGAGCCGCTCACCAGCTGCAGGCGCACCCGGCCGCTCCCGGTCCAGCCGCGCGGGTCCCCGAGCGTGCCGGCGACCTGCGTGGCGAAGTCCTCGGCGTTCTCGTTGCTGCCCTTCTCGACGGCCACGCGGAAACGCCGCAGCTGACCTTTGCTTCCGAACACCGGGCCGCGGGAGGCGGCGTACGTGAATTGGCCGGAACCCCTCGCGGGCACCGGGCCGGGCATTTGCAGGATGATCTTGGCCGGGGTTTTGGACGGCGTCGGCGTCGGGCTGGGACTCGGCTCCGGCGGCGTGGAGGCAGCCGACGGGGAGGGCACGACCGGTGGCGCGGCGTTGTTGCCCTGCTCGATGCGCCGGCCCACCGCGAAGCCTCCGCCGACGAGGATGACCAGCGCGAATGTGGCAAGCCACCACTGGCGCCACCGGTCCTGACCGGCCGTTGGCGGCGTTGCGGGCGGCGCCGTGACCTCGTCGATCATCGTTCGTAAGCGTCGCACACGCCGCTGAACACTGTCTGCCCTAACGGATCTTGTGAGATCCGCGTCGCGGTCACCCCCGTACGGGTGAACCGAGCTCGTCCAGCATGCCCACCACCGCGCGGGCAACCAGGCGCGGCACTTCCATCTGGGCGACGTGGCCGACGCCGGGCAGCATCAACAGCCGCGAGTCGGGGATCGTGCGGGCCACCACGGCCGGCACTCGCGCGTCGACGAGCTTGTCGTTGAGACCGCCGATGACCAGGGTCGGCGCCTGCACCCGCGCGGCCAGCCGCCACTGCGAGTTCTCCCCCGGCAGGTAGGCCCGCAGGAAGCTCGACACCAGACCACGCAGAGTTCCCAGGTACGCCTTCGGGTAGTGCTCCACCGTGTAACGCAGCCGGATCTCTTCCATCGCCTCGGCCCGGCGCTGCGGGGTGACCTTGCGGGTGTCGCCGAAACACGCGGCTAGCACCTGCTCGGCCATCTCCTCGGCGGTCAGACGGGCGAACGCCCACCCGAGCACCCGGTCGGCCCGGGGCAACGCGAGCAGCGGCAAGGCCCGGGCCTGAGCCGTACGCCGGACGTCCAGGAACGGCATCGCCGGGGAGATCAGCGTCAGCGTGCGGACGAGGTCGGGGCGCAGGGCGGCCGTACGCACCGCGATCGACCCGCCGAGCGAGTTGCCGACCAGGTGCACCGGCCCACGCCCGGCATGCTCCAGGTAGCCGATCAACGTGGACGCGAAGGCCGGGATCGAATAGCGCGGGCTGGGATCGCTGTAGCCGAAGCCGGGCAGGTCGACTGCCTGGGCGTCGAACCGGTCGGCGAGCAGGCCCGCGACGTCGGTGAAGTTCTGCGACGACCCGCCCAGCCCGTGCACGTAGACGGCCGGCTCGGCGCCGGGCAGGGTCGCGGGGGTGTCGCGGACGTGCAGCATCGCCCCGCCGATGGTGACCCGCCGCGCGGGCCACGGTGCTGGTGCTTCGCCCTCCGGCAGCAGCTCGCTGTCGGCGGCCAGTTTGGCGCCTCTCATCGGGTCAAGAGTGCCTCAAGCCGCCGGTTGACCGCGGCCAGTGTGGCGCGCACCATGGCGTGCCGGTCGTCGCTGGTCACCACAGCCGAGCCGGCCAGCTGCTCGACCCAGCCACCGCACGAGAGCAGCAGCACGACAACCGCGACCTGGGCGGCCCCGAACGGGACGGCGGCCGCGTGCTCGACGAAGCAACGGGCCGGGCCGTCCGGGTGCTCGGAGTGCGACAGCAACTCGTCGACCGCGCCGGCCGTCGCCATCGCGCACAGCCGCAGCAGATAGCCGTCGACCGCCGGTCCGCTGGCCGTTCCGGACGCCGTACGGCCGCCCACGGCCAGCTTGACCTCCACCGTGGCGTCGGCGCCGAACGTGTTGACGTGCACGTTCTCGATGACGACACGCGGGCCGGGGTGCTCGTTGGGATAAAGCGGGCGGGGCGGTCCGCAGTCGACCTCGGTCGGCACGACCTCGGCCGACTCGTCGACCTCGGGAATGAGCCGGGCCGCGGCGGCATGCCGATCACGAGCCTCACGCTCCCGGGCCTCACGTTCCCGGTTCTCCCGCTCGCGGTGCTCCCTTTCCCGGGTCTCGCGCTCGCGCGTTTCACGTTCCCTGGTCTCGCGTTCCCGTTCCGGGGCGATGCTGTCGGCCAGTGGGGTCTCCGACGCAGGCGGGGCCGAGATCTGCGTGGCCGACCGAACCCGCGGCGCGAGGGGTGACGGCGAGACCGGTGCGGGGGCGTCGGCGGGCGGCGCCTCGCCGGGCATGGCCGCGTCCAGACCCATGCGATCCTGCAGCAGGCGGGCCACCTGGCGGCTCACCTCGGCCGGGTCGGCGCCCTCCGCGAGGTCCAGCCGCAGGCTGTGAGCGCCGGTCGGGGTCGAGCGCAGCGAGGCGTCGCGCACGCCGTCGACCTCACGCACGGCGGCCAGGATCGCCTTGACGTCGAAGCCCTCCTCGCGTTCCTGTGCGGGCAGCACGTCGCCGCGGCGCAGGTGGGTCGCTATCCGGGCGAGGGCGGGGGTCTCGGCGGTGGCTTCCACGAGAGGCGGCTCCGGAACGCCCTTGGGCACGTCGGGTTGCGCGGGGACACGCTGCGGCAGACCGCCCTCGGCGGCGGGGTCGACGCGCGCGGTGGCCGCGCCGAAACCCGGGTACGCCGGCTGTTGCGGCGGGGCCGGGGGTTCGTACGGCTTCGGGGCGTCGTACGGCGCCGGGGGCTCGTACGGCGCGGGGGGCTCGTACGCGAGGCGGCGCGGGAAGCTCGACGGGTCGTAGGCCGGGCGGGCCGGGCCGGGCTCGTCGGAGGCAACCCGGGGCACGCCCTGGACGGGGGCGCCGCGGTTGAGCGCGTGCCGGGGGTCGGCGGTGCTGTGCTCGGCGGTGCCCCAATCGGCGCGGCGGCCACCCCCGGGCGTGGCCGGGCGCACCAGCGGGACGGCGGTGCGTTGCTGCACGATCGACGGGGGCGGGGACGGCGGCTGATCGTCGTCGAGATCACCCTCGTACGGGTAGGGGGGTGCGCTGTTGGGGGTGGGCACGTCGAAGGCGCGCACCGGCGCCGGGCGGGGCACGCTGCCGCTGGCGGCGCCGGGTTCGCGCAGCTCACCGAGGCCGGGGCGGCGATCGCCGGTGCCGAGGCCGGGCTCGCGTTCGGACTGACGGGCGCCGGTGCCGAGGCCGGGCTCACGCTCGGGTTGCCGAGCGCCGGTCCCCAGCCCAGGTTCACGATCGGGCTGCCGAGCGCCGGTGCCCAGCCCGGGCTCACGCAGGCCGGGGTCACGCAGGCTCGGGTCGCGAGTGGGCGGCTGGGCCGGCGAGGCCGGTGCGGCATGCGGGCGGGGCAGGTCGGGGCTGTCCCCACGGGACTGTTCGGGCCGGGTCTGTTCCGGCGGCGTCAAAGGGCTCAGCAGCTCGGAGAAGCGCGATCTGTCCCAGCGGGACCCCGGCGACGACTCCCCGGACGGGGGAATTTCGCCGCCCGGCTTCGCGTCGACGAAACCCGGCGGGACCGGCGCGGGGGCGGGGATGCTCGAGGCGGGCTGAGGCGAGACGGGCGGGGCCGACGCCGGTATGCCCGATGACGGAAATGCCGGATTACGCGGAAACGAGCGCGTCTCGGCCCCCGTACGCCGCCAGGACGGCACGTCGCTGTCGGTCTCGGCCCCTGTCCCCTGATAGGACCATGGGCTGTCGGACGTCGCCCAGCCGTTCACCCGGGCACGCTCACGCGAATCGGCGCCGTCGCCGCCCTCTGCGGCTCCGGTGTCGCCGGAATGCCCTGATTCATCCACCGCGCGCTCCTTGCTATTCCCCGCTGAGGCTACCGTGTGCTTGCAGTGGCGATAAGTTGCAGCGTCGCGACAATTGCTCAAGGAAGCAACACTCGCCGATACGGGCAATCCACGCCGGCAAGACGGGGTAACGACCCCCTGGAGGTTCTCAGACATGACCGCTGCGTCCGGCGGAGCTCAGACGGCCCGACCCACCCGGCTGCCTCGCTCCGCGCGCCGCAAGCAGCTGCTGGCCGCCGCCCAGCAGGTCTTTGTGGCGCACGGTTACCACGCCGCCGCGATGGATGACATCGCCGAGCGCGCCGGGGTTTCCAAGCCCGTGCTCTACCAGCACTTCCCGGGCAAGCTGGAGCTTTATCTCGCGCTGCTGGACACCCACTGCGACGCGATAATCGCCAAGGTTCGAGACGCCATGCTCGCCACCACAGACAACAAGGAGCGGGTCAAGGGCGCCGTCCGGGCGTACTTCGACTTCATGGATCACGAGAGCGAGGCGTTCCGGCTCGTCTTCGAGAGCGACCTGCGCAACGATCCCCAGGTGCGCCAGCGCGTCGAACGGGTCGAGCAGGGCTGCATCGCCGCCGTCACCGACACGATCATCTCGGACACGAACCTCAGCTCCGACGCCGCCCAGTTGCTCGCGTCGGGTCTGGTCGGGGCGGCCGGGCAGTCCGCGCAGTACTGGCTGGCCAACGGCCGGCGTACGCCCAAAGCTGAAGCGGAAGCGCTCGTAGCTGCGCTTATCTGGCGCGGGATCGCCAGCTTCCCGCTCCAGGGCGGCGCATCCGGCGGAACACCGGCCGAAATCGGATAACCTTTCGACGGTAAGAGCCACGAAAAGGGAGGGCCCCGTGGAGGTCAAGATCGGCGTGCAGCACACGCCGCGTGAGCTGGTGCTCGAGAGCGCTCAGACCCCGGCGGAGGTTGAGCAGGCCGTGGCCGAGGCGATGGCCAAGGACAGCGTGCTGTCGCTCACGGATGAGAAGGGCCGCAAGGTGATCATCCCGATCGCCAAGGTGGCATACGTGGAGATCGCCGAGTCGAGCGGTCGTCCGTTCGGTTTCACCGCGGTTCGATAGTTCTCCAGTCGCCGAGGGCGCCCCTGTTCACGGGGACGCCCTCGGCGTGCTTCGGGGCTGAAGTCCGCTCTGAGGTGCGCGATCGTCCTGTCGGGTAGAATGGCGCTGTTGCCGTCGACGTCGATCTTCACCGATCGCCGCGGCGACCCGCGCGTGCGGCCCGCTGCGCTTGAGAGAGCTCAGCAGCGTGTGGCCCGCGCCCTACCCACACCGCGCCCCAAGACTTCCCACGGGCGCACCACGAGAGGCACCCGTAAAACTTCATGACCGACATCGAAAACAACAACGAACCCGCTCTGGTACCAGTGACCAACCGCGCGCCCGTCCGGCCGGACAGCCCCACCTTTGCCGAGCTGGGTGTCCGCGCCGAGACCGTCGAGGCGCTGGCCAAGGCCGGGATCACCCGCGCCTTCGCCATCCAGGAGTACGCCCTTCCGATCGCCCTGCGGGGCACCGACCTGATCGGTCAGGCGCCCACCGGCACGGGCAAGACCCTGGGCTTCGGCCTGCCCATCCTCGAACGGCTCACGTCGCCCGGTGAGGGCGCCGACGGCCGCCCTCAGGCACTCATCGTCGTCCCCACCCGCGAGCTGGGCCTGCAGGTCGCCCGTGACCTGGCCGCCGCGGGCAGCACCCGGGGCGTCCGCGTGCTGCCGATCTACGGCGGCGTGGCGTACGAGCCGCAGGTCGACGCCCTCAAGAAGGGCGTCGAGATCCTCGTCGGCACCCCCGGCCGCCTGCTCGACCTGGCCAAGCAGAAGCAGCTCAAGCTCGACTCGGTGCAGGCGCTGGTGCTCGACGAGGCCGACCGCATGCTCGACCTGGGCTTCCTCGAGGACGTCGAGAAGATCCTGGCGATGCTCCCCGAGCAGCGGCAGACCATGCTCTTCTCGGCCACCATGCCCGACCCGATCGTCGCCCTGTCCCGCCGCTTCCTGCGCCACCCGGTGACGATCCACGCCGGCCACACCGCCGACAGCGGCCCGTCGCCGCTCACCAAGCAGGTCGTCTACCGCACCCACCCGCTCAACAAGGTCGAGATGGTGGCGCGCATCCTGCAGGCGCGCGCCCGGGGCCTGACGATGATCTTCACGCGGACCAAGCGGGCCGCCGACCGCCTCGCCGAGGATCTCGACTTCCGCGGGTTCGCGGTGGCGGCGGTGCACGGCGACCTCAACCAGGGCGCCCGTGAGCGGGCCCTGCGCGCGTTCCGCAGCGGCAAGATCGACGTGCTGGTGGCCACCGACGTCGCGGCCCGCGGCCTGGACGTCTCCGGCGTCACCCACGTGATCAACTTCGACTGCCCGGAGGACCCGGAGACCTACACGCACCGCATCGGCCGCACCGGCCGGGCGGGCGCGACCGGCGTCGCGGTCACCTTCGTCGACTGGGAGGACATGCCGCGCTGGGTCCTCATCGACAAGTCGATGGGGCTGAGCATGCCGCAACCCCCCGAGACGTACCACACGAGCCCGGCGCTCTACAGCGACCTGGACATCCCCAGCGACGTGTCGGGCACGCTGCCCACCGCCGACCGCAGCCGGGCCGGCCTGTCCGCCGAGGTCGAGGAAGACCTGGGCGGTGGCGGCCGTCGCCGTCGTGAGCCGAGCGGACGCGGCGGGCGGGGCAGCCGGTCGCGGGGCGGCTCCGACTCGCCGGCTCCGTCCTCCGAGGGCGGCGACACCGAGCGTCCCAAGCGGCAGCGTCGCCGGCGGCGGGTCGAGGGCGACTCGCCGTCCGAGGTGGTGGCCGGGTCCCCCGTCGAGGAGTCTTCCGCCGACACGGGTGAGGAACGCCCCGCCCGTACGCGGAGCCGCCGTCGCGTGGCTACGCCGGTGTTCTCGGACGGTGACTCCGGTCCCGCCCTTGCCTCGGTGTCCACCGACGTCGACGCCCCAGCCGAATCGGGCTCCGCCGCCGGCTCCGGATCAGCCGGCGACGACGAGGGCGACTCCGACCGTCCTCGCCGCCGACGTCGTCGCGGGGGTCGCGGAAGTCGTGGATCCGGCTCCGGGCCCGCCTCCGAGGACGCCGGAGACGCGGCGCGTTCGGCCTCCGGGGACGTCGCGCCCGTCGACATGAGCGGCGGGTCGGAAGCCGGCGTCGGCACCACCGCCTGACCCCGTACGCGGGACGCCCCTCGGTCTTCGCTCGATGGCTGAGGGGCTTTCGCGTGTCAGTGGCGGGGCTCGACCCCCAGGGCCCGGCACGCCTCGTGATACATGCGGACGGCCTCCGCGCGCACCTGACGGCGCTCGGTGAGCCGCTCGGAGAACGGCACACGAACAGGCACCTCGATGCCGTCGACCACGGCCCGGAACTCCATCGCGTCGGCGTCGAGGCCGGACATGCGGGCGGCGCTCGCCATGGGCACCCCGCCGAGCGCGCGGACGATCAGCACGTTGTCGTCCGCGTGATCATCGTTCATGTGCCGGGCGATCTGCTCGACCACCTCGGGCGGAAAGGGATCGGTCACCGCCGCCCCCAGCGACTCTGCAGCTCGCTGAGCATGGCGATGTTGAGCCTGTACGCCTGGGCCACCTCGGCGATGAACGCTTCCTGCTCGGCGAACGACCAGGGGACGGTGTCGAGCAGGCCACGATAGTGATTCTTGAAGGCCCGCGGGTCGACGCCGTTGAAGATGAAGAAGCGGTGCCCCTCGGCCTCGGGCAGCCCGTACGCCTGGGCGATCGCGGGGCCGAGGTATTGCCCGCCGGACAGGTCGCCGATGTAACGCGTGTACTGATGGGCGACGAACCCGGTGGATCCGCGGTGAGCAACGTCACGCAGGCGGGTGCAGTAGACAGTGGTGGCGGGCAGGGCGAACAGATGGTCGGCCCACCTCGGCCCGTACAGGAAGCGCAGGTCGGACTCGATCGACGGGAGCCGGCGCAACTCGGGGAAGAGGAACGTGCCGACCACCGGGTCGTCGGCCATCGTGGTGGCGGCCGACTCGAGAGCCTCGTAGACGAACCAGTGCTGCGCGGACAGGTCTGCGTAGGCCTCCCAGGGCAGCCGACCGGCCGCGAGCGCGTCGAGGAAGCCGCTGCGCTGGGCCTCGTCGTGGTCGCCGACTGTGTTACGGCGCACACGGACGGAGAGCCGGTCAGCACCCGGCGGGTCGGCCATCAACGACATCGGCACGGCACCTCGCTTCCCGGCCCGTCAGCCTATCCATAGATCGACTTGGCACCGACGGCGGTCCTCACGCCGCGTGTGGGGCGGGATCTTACGCCGCGATCGTTACGGGAGGACGCGGGGCAGAATGGAGGCATGCCGCAACCGCTTGATTCCGCTTTGGCCGATGTCCGAGAACTGCTGCTGAGCCCCGAATTGACCCGGGCCGTGGCGGCCGGGCGCCGACGCGGTTTCACCCCTTCGGTGACCAGGGCCGAGGTGCGGCCGGTGACGCTCAAGGCGGGCGCCCGCTTGCAGATCGTGACCGACGACGGCTCACGGCCTCTGACCCGGAACGTCACCCCGGGCGCCGAGGCCGCAGCCGCGATCGACGAGCTGCTGGCTCAGCCGTTCGGCAACTGGCACGTGGAGACCACCGCCGTGACGCTGCAACTGCGAGTGACCAAGAAGGGCGACGCCCAGCTCCACCGAGCCCCCGTCGCCTCCTCCGCCACGCCACAAGATCACGACAGGGAGAAGCAGTGGCTGCTCGATCCCGGTGATCCGCTGTTCCAGGTGATCGGGGGCAACGCGGCCAAGCGCCGGCAGATCGACGCCTTCCTGCGGGCGCTTGCCGCCACGCTGCCCAAGGCGCTGCCCTCGTCGTTGCGCGTGGTCGATCTCGGCTGCGGCAACGCGTACCTCACGTTCGCCGCCTACCGCTATCTGGCCGAGCGGGTCCCTTCGGTGCAGGTCGTGGGCGTCGACGTCCGAGAGGATCAGCGCGTACGCAACACCGCCGTCGCCGCCTCGCTGGGCTGCGCCGACGACGTCACGTTCGTGGCGGGCACGATCGAGGACGCGCAGCTGCCGTTCGAGCCCGACCTGGTGCTCGCGCTGCATGCCTGCGACACCGCGACCGATCAGGCGCTGGCCCGTGCGGTGGGCTGGCAGGCGCAGTGGGTACTGGCCGCGCCCTGCTGCCACCACGACGTCGCCGCCCAGCTCAAGAGCCGTCCCGCGCCGGCGCCGTTCGGTGAGCTGACCCGGCACGCGATCATGCGGGAACGTTTCGCGGACGTCCTGACGGACTCGTTGCGGGCTGCGCTGCTGCGCCTGAACGGTTACAAGGTCGACGTCGTCGAGTTCATCGACTCGGCCCACACCCCGCGCAACCTGCTGCTGCGGTCGCGCCGCACCGCCGCTCCGCCCACCGAGGCGCAGCGGGCGGAGTACGAGGCGCTCACCTCCGAGTGGGGCGTGACCCCGGCTCTGGAGAAGATGCTTCCGTAGCCGCTATTCGATCCTGGAGGTCCAGGCCGCGGTGTGCACCTGGCCGGCCACCTGGAAGTCGAAGAACATGCGGTACGTGCCGGGGCTGGGCGCGGTCAGCCAGAACTTGACCTTGCCGTCGACCAGGGTTTCCTCCGGGTGGACGTGCACGTAGGCGAGATCGCCCTCGCGCATCACGACCAGGTGGCCGAACGCGCCCAGGTACGGGTCGAGCTTCGCCGTCCTGCCGTCGGGGCCGGTCACAGTCATCAGCAGCGGCTGAGTGGCCTGGATGTTCGGCGTCCCCTCGTACGACACCGTGAACGTGTCCGGTTTGTCGGTGCGGGCCGGTTCGGGCAGTGCCCGGGGCGCGTAGTCGCCGGCCACGGTCAGGTCGCCGCCGAGCGTGGTGGCGATCTGCTGCCCGCCGACGACCGCGGTGAAGTCGGCGATCATGCGGTAGATCCCGGGTTCTGCCAGCGTGAGGTCGATTTCCCAGGTGCCGTCCGCGGCCATGACGGGGTGCAGATGCTGGAAGCCGGACAGATCCCGCCGCACGATGATCAAGTGCAGCGGTTTGTCGTGCACCACCGCATACGTGGTGACCGGCGCCCCACCGGCCCCGGCAACCCGGAACGCGAGCCGCTGTTCCCGGCCGGCCGGGAAAGTTGTCGTCTCGGGCACCAGCGTGAGCCCGTCGGAACTCAGCGAGAGCCCACCGACAGTCGCACCCCGCGGCTGTGCCGGGTCGGCCGTCTCGCCGGAGGTGTGCTCGTGCGGCCGGCTCTCGTCGATGGACATGCCCGGCATCGCGGCCGCGCTCGGCACGGCCGTCAGGGGCGGCGCCGAAGCCGAGGCCGTCGAGTCGTCGTTCAACCGCCCCAGCCCGTACCCCGCGAACAACACCACCACGAGCACCGCCCCGAACGCGGCCAGCCGGAACCCGGCCCGATCTCCCGCCGGCGTCTCCCCGGCCGCCGCCAGGTCAGCCGCGTCAACGCCCACGGGTCCTGCCTCGCCGGCACCTACGGCGCCGGCGGGATCAGCGCCCGTCTGGTCAGCGCCCGCCGGGTCAGCGCCCGCCTGGCCGGCCGCGTCCGCCGCGTCGGTCGCCCGATTGTCGTGGTGTTGGCCGTCAGGCATTCGAGAGCTCGTAGCCGGCCTCGTCCACCGCGGCCCGCACGGCCTCGTCCTCGAGCGGAGCCTCACTGGTGACGGTGACCGCGCCCGAGGCGAGGTCGACCTGCACGCCGTCCACCCCCGGAAGGGCGGACAGTTCCCCGGTCACCGCTTGCACGCAGTGTCCACAGGTCATGCCGGTCACGGTGTAGGTGCTGGTCACAGCCATGGCCAAAAATCCTTTCGGGCCGAATCTCGCAGCGACGGAACGCAAAGCCTCAGGAACGGACGAGCCGGGCGATCGCGTCCGACGCCTCTTTCACCTTGGCGCTCGGGTCACCCGCACGCGCCGCGTCGACGACGCAGTGGGCCAGGTGGTCCTCGAGCAACCCGACCGCCACCGCCTGCAGAGCGCTCTTGGCGGCCGAGATCTGCGTCAGGACATCGATGCAGTATGTGTCCTCGTCGACCATCCGCTGAAGCCCGCGGATCTGCCCCTCGATGCGCCTGAGGCGACCGAGCAGCGCCGCCTTGTCACCGGAATAGCCATGCGGACCGTGCTGCGGCGTCGACTCATCGGACATGACGCCAGCATACCCCCTCCCCGTATACGACTCGTAGCACCCGGCGTTCAGCCGGCCACCGCCAAGGCCAGCGGCAGCACCCCCTCGGCACCGGCTCGGCGCAGAGCGCGGCCGGCCAGCGTCATCGTCCAGCCGGAGTCGACCAGGTCGTCGACGAGCAGGACGGGACCGGACAGCCCTGGCAGCGCGGCGGCGACCTCGGCCGGAACCATGAACGCGTCGTGCAGCACCCGGACCCGCTGGGCGCTGTTCCCCCGCCCGTCGGACTCGGCACTCGGGGTCACCTCGACCGTTCCCAGCAGGGGGAGCCGGCCGATCTTCGCGATGTGCCCGGCCAGGGTGCTGATCAGGGTGGGGCGGCGGCGCGACGAGACCGCGACCACGGCCGCCGGGCGCTGCGCCCAGGCATCGTCGCCGTGCGCCCAGTCCTTGAGGATTTCGACGACGGCGCCCGCGAGATCGTCGGGGACGGGCGCGTCGGGCGACTCGGGGCTGACCAGCCCGCGCAACCGGCTGCCCCAGCCCAGGTCGGACAGGCGTCCCACCGCGCGGCCGGGCTCGATCTGCTCCCCCGCGGCGATCTTGCCCTTGAGCCCGACGCCGACGACGGCCAGACCGGTGGGCCACATCTTTTTGGGAGCGATCACGACGCCCGGATGGCCCAGGAACGCGTCGGCCGCGGCCACCGAGGCGGCGGACACCTCGGCGTCGAACAGCGGACCGGCGCAGTTGTCGCAGCGCCCGCACGTGGTGGCCCCGGCGTCGTCCAGACAACGTCGAAGGAACTCCATCCGGCAGTCGCTCGTGGCGGCGTACTCGATCATGGTCTTTTGCTCGGAGGCCCGGGCCTCGGCGACGCGACGCAGCCGGGCGGCGTCGTAGGTCCACGGCTCGCCCGTCGCCAGCCAGCCGCCGCGCGCCCGGCGGACCGCGCCGTCGACGTCGAGCACCTTGAGCATCATCTCGAGACGGTTGCGGCGCAGATCGACCAGCGGCTCGAGCGCCTGGGTGGACGTCGGGCGGTCGGCGTGAAGGTTGGCCAGCACCGAGCGCACCTGATCCTCCGGCGGGAAGGCCAGCGAGGCGAAGTAACGCCAGATCGCGACGTCCTCCTTACCGGGCAGCAGCACCACCTCGGCGTGTTCGACGGCTCGGCCCGCCCGGCCGACCTGTTGGTAATACGCGATCGGTGACGGCGGCGCGCCAAGATGCACCACGAAGCCGAGGTCGGGCTTGTCGAAGCCCATGCCCAGCGCGGACGTGGCGACCAAGGCCTTGATCTTGTTGTCGAGCAGATCCTGCTCGGCGGCTCGGCGGTCGGCGTCCTCCACCTGCCCGGTGTACGACGCCACGGCGAACCCGCGCGACCGTAGGAAGTCGGCCGTCTCGGTCGCCGCGGCGACGGTGAGGGTGTAGACGATGCCCGAGCCGGGCAGCCGATCGAGATTGTCGGCCAGCCAGGCCAGCCGATGCGCCGGGCCGGGCAGGTCGAGCACTGCCAGGCGCAACGAGTCACGGTCGAGCGGGCCGCGCAGCACCAGCGCATCGCCCAGCTGGTCGGCCACATCGGCGGTCACGCGAGCGTTGGCCGTCGCGGTGGTGGCGAGCACCGGCGTCCGACCGGGAAGGCCGGCCAGGAAGGTGCGGAGCCGGCGATAGTCGGGACGGAAGTCGTGACCCCAGTCGGAGACACAGTGCGCCTCGTCGACCACGAGCAAGCCGGTCTCGGCGGCCAGGCCGGGCAGCACGTTGTCACGGAAGTCGGGGTTGTTGAGCCGCTCGGGGCTGATCAGAAGCACATCGACCTCGCCGGCGCGGATCTCGTGCTCGATCTCGGACCACTCGTCGAGATTCGCCGAGTTGATCGTGCGGGCCCGGATGCCGGCGCGAGCCGCGGCGTCGACCTGGTTGCGCATGAGAGCGAGCAGCGGGGAGACGATGACCGTCGGGCCGGCGGCAGGGGTCTCGCCACCGGGCACGGCTCCGCCGCCCGTCGCCCGGAGCAGGGCGGTCGCCACGAAATAGACGGCGGACTTGCCCCACCCTGTACGTTGCACGCACAGCACCCGCCTGCGGTCGACGGTGAGCGCCTCGATCGCCCGCCACTGATCCTCGCGGAGTGTCGCGTGGTCACCGGCGAGCCGGCGCAGCACCGCCTCGGCCCGCTCACGCACGGCGGCGCGGTCGGCTGCGGTGGCTTGCTCGGCGGAAACGGCTGACGCTCGGGTCTCGGTCACCCGGCATGTCTATCAGCCCGGTCCGACAGAACTCCGAGTTATCCACAGGCCGTCTGGTTGTCCACAGGCAGCGAAGAAGGATGCACGGCACCGGGACGGTTCAGCCCACAATCGGGCTCGCCCTCGCACCCGCGCTCAAGGAGCAAGCCGTGACACCTCAGCTCGGTTCTTCCAGGTCAGCCCGCCAGGTGACCGCTGGAAAGGGTCCCGCCCTGGGCCGCCGTCGTCGTCGCCGGGCCCGGGCGCTGGGCCGTGCGCAAGCCGGCCCTGCCCTCTTCGACAACGTGGGCGAGCCGCTGCCGCTGTGGCCGCACACAGCGCCGCTCGCCGCCGCACGCCCGCTCCGCCTCGTCGATCGGGACGACGGCAATTCGCCCGAGAAAGCCGGCAGTCGGCAGCCGCCACACGGCTCCGGGCCCGAGCCCTCGACGGTCGCCGTGCCTCGAAACCTTGCGCTGCGGCGCAGCCGAGATGGCGCCCGGCTCGGGTCCCTCGGCTTCCCCGAGCCGCCGCGGCGGGTGGGGCCGGCCCGCCGGGCCCCTGCTGTGAACTGGCCGGATGCCTGGCGAGTCCTTGACAACTTTTCTTGTCGGTGCGAGTCTCGGGGCATGTCGAAGACGATTGCCGAGAAGCTGCTGATCAAGCCGAACACCACCGTCTGGCTGTCGGACCCCGCGCACGTGGCGCTCCTGACGCCCATGCCGGAAGGGGTTCGCGAGGCCGGCGCGCTGGCGACGGCGAGCACGGCGGTGCTCTTCGTGGAGGACGCCGCGAGCGCCCGCAAAAAGCTCGACGAACACCGCGCCGACCTGACAAAACCCGCGGCTTTCTGGGTGGCCTACCCCAAGGGCAACAAGGCCGACATCAACCGGGACACGTTGTGGCCGATCGTCGCCGATTTCGACATGCGCCCCTGCGGGCAGGTCGCGATCGACGATCGCTGGTCCGGCCTGCGCTTCCGGCCCAACCGTGAAGGCGAGGAGCGCTTCACCGGCGGCGCGAAGTAGGCGTCGGCCGACGACAGCGCCGGCGGTCAGCGGGTGCCCTCGGCGCGGCGCGTCAGCGGCCGAGGACCGAGCCGCCGTTGACGTTGACGATCTGGCCGGTCACGTAACGGCCGCCGGGGCCGGCCAGCCAGCGGACGGCCTCGGCGATGTCGTCGGGCACGCCGGGGCGCTTGAGCAGGGTCGCATCGACCCGGGCACGGTGACCTTCGGGGGTCATGCGGCCGGCGAAGAACTCGCTGTCGGTGACGTAACCGGGGGCGATGACGTTGGCCGTGATGCCGTCCTCGCCCAGTTGGGTGGCCAGGTCGAGGGCGTAGCCGTGCAGCGCGGCCTTGGCGGCGGAGTAGGGGCCGCCACCGCCACGCTGGGCGGCGATGGAACTGGTCAGGATGATCCGGCCGCCGGGGCGACGCAGACGAGGCAGGAGGGAGGTGGTCAGCAGCACCGCGGTGAGGACGTTCGAGTCGAAGTTGGCTCGCCACTGTGCGGCGATGTCGTCGAGAGTGGAACCGGCGCCGGAGACGAACGCCCCGGCGTTGTTGACCAGGACGTCGACCGGGCGGTCGCCGACGGCGGTGACCACCGTCGCGACCTGGGCCGGGTCGGAGACGTCGGCGGTAACCGCCGAAGCCTGCGGACCGATCCAGGCAACGGCCTCGTCCAGCACCTCGGGACGACGGCCGACGATGATCACGTCGTAGCCCTCGCCCGCGAGCATTCCGGCCGTCGAGCGCCCGATTCCGGTACCGCCACCGCTGACCACCGCAAGCCTTGACATGCCGTAACCCTATCGACGTCCGCGGGCAATGGGCTCCTCGTTGAGGTCGAAGCCCCACGCCGTCGGGTGGGTGAACAGCCAGTACAGCCCGTAGCGTCGATCCACGGCCCGTCAGCCCCGCTTCCGGCATCAGTGAAGGGGAGTGGCGGGGCACCGGTTGCCGGCCGGCACCCCGCCGATGAGTTGTCAGGCGGCCGTGAGTTCGCGGGTGAGGGTGGCGGAACGCAGCGGTCGCCAAGCGAAGACGACGACCAGGGCCATGGCGATCGCGGCGGCCCAATACGTGGCGACCAGGCCGAAAGCGGTGGCCACCACCCCGCCCAGCAGGGAACCGAGGGCGGCGCCGCCCAGGTCCAGGAAGGCGTAGACGCTGGTCACCCGGCCGAACATCGTGGAGGGAACGTCGCGCTGGCGGATGGTGGTTACCACTACGCCCCAGACAGTGGTGTGGACGCCGAAGATGACGATCATCGCGGCGGCGGCCCAGGGTTCCCGGGTCAGGGCCAGGGTGGCGTGCAGGGCCACCTCGATCAGCAGGCCCAGCCTGAGCAGCGGGGAGGCGTCGAAGCGACGGATCAGGCCGGGTGCGACCAGCGTGCCCAGGAAGCCGCCGGCCGCGAACGACAAGAGCAGGGTTCCGTAGCCGACCTCGCCCAGGCCCAGGCGCTGAGCGGCGTAGAGAACAAAGACCGCGAAGGCGGCGCAGAAGACAAGGTTGCCGATCGCCATCGTGAGGGCCAAGGTGCGGAGCAAGCGGTGTCTTGACAGCCAGCGCACGCCTTCGGCGATCTCGGCCCGCAGTCCGGGGCGGTCCGAGGCGTCCGGGGGAACCGTTCCGGCGGGAGGCCAAGCATCAGCCGGAGACACCGCGAGGCCGGTCGGCGGGGAAGAGTCGGCCGGTAGAGAAGGATCGGCCCGCACTGATAGGTCCGTCGGCGCCGATGTGTCCGGCGGCACGGAAAGGTCCCCGCGCGCCGATGTGTCCGGCGGCACGGAAAGGTCCCCGCGCGCCGATGTGTCCGGCGGCACGGAAAGGTCCCCGCGCGCCGATGTGTCCGGCGGCACGGAAAGGTCCCCGCGCGCCGATGTGTCGGGCCGCACGGAAACGCCAGCCGACCTGGAAGGGCCGGCCGGCGGGATTGTGGATACGGCTCGGATGGTGGCGATCAGGGCCGCCGAGACGGCGAACGTGACGGCGTTGACGGCGAACGGCACCGCCGCGGCCAGGACGAACAGCCAACCGCCGACCGGCTTGGCGGCGAACTGGTTGAGGACGTTGAAATTGGCGTACATGAGGGAATTGGCTTGTGGCCGCGATGCCTCGGGAACGATCACCGGGACGAAGGCGGCCGATGCGGTGTCGGCCAGCGTCTCGCCGGCGCCGAGCAGGAAGAAGACGGTCAGGATCAGCGGGACGCCGGCCACGTCGGCGGCCACCGCCAGAGCCAGAACGGCCAGGGCCGCGGCACGCATGACGTTGACCGACACCACCAGGCGGCGACGGTCGAGGCGGTCCGCCCAAGCGCCGCTGATCAGGGCGAACAGGAGCCAGGGCAGCTGCTGGGCAAAAATCGCGCCGGCCACCGCGGCGGGGTTGGACGTGATCGAGGCGACCAGCAGGGGGCCGGCCACCATGGTGATGCCGTCGCCCAGGTTGGTGACGGCGGAAGCGGTCCAGAGTTTCCAGAAATCCGCACCCAGCGGTGCGGCGAAAAGGGCACGCAAAAGGAGCTCCTCGAGCGAGGGAAGCAGTCGAAGGCGACTGCCCCGAGGCGAGGAGTGACGGCGACTCGCGCCCGATCAGCGGGCGGTGGCGCGTCCTCGCGTCGAGGCGAAGACCTTCACCGAGTTGCGTTGCATGCGAACCCCCGACGTAGCCGAAAGCCGAAGCCGGCCGGACGCCGCCAGAGTAGCGGCAATCCCGGCATCTGGGCACGAGCGTTACGGGTTTCCCGGGACGGCTCCGGGCGGCCCGTCCCTCGGGTCACAATCGGCACATGGGGCGGACGGAGCGAAAAGGGCAGATCGCATCGCTCCGTATCGGGCGGTACCGGCTCGTCGAAAAGCTCGGCACCGGCGGCATGTCCGAGGTCTGGCGCGGTTACGACGAGACCCTCGGCCGAGCCGTCGCGGTCAAGGTCCTCTCGCCACGCCTCGCCGGCGATCAGATGTTCCGCGACCGCATGCGGCAGGAGGCGCTGGCCGCCGCGCGCCTCGCCCACCCCCACATCACGGGCATTTTCGACTTCGGCGAGTCCCCTCTCGACGAGCGATTTTCCCTCCCGTACGTCGTCATGGAGCTCAACGACGGCGAATCGGTCGCTTCACGGATCGCACGGCAGGGGCCGCTGCCCTGGCGGGACGCGGTCACGGTGGCCGTGGAGGTCGCGTCCGCCCTGGCCACGGCCCATGCGCGCGGCGTGGTGCACCGGGACGTCACCCCGGCCAACGTGATGCTGACAGGCGGCGGCGCCAAGGTCGTCGACTTCGGGATCTCGGCGATCGTCGGCCAGCGCGACGCCGCACCCGACGGCAGCCTGCTCGGCACCCCGGCCTACCTCGCGCCCGAACGCCTCAGCGGCGCGCAGGTCTCCGCGACGGCCGACGTCTACGCGCTCGGGTTGCTCCTCTACCGCTCACTCTGCGGCCGGCTGCCCTGGCAGGCCGACACCACGTCGGAGGCGCTTCGCGCTCACCTGTACGCCGCGCCGGAGCCGCTGCCGTCGATCTCGGGTCTGCCCGCGGCGGTCGCGGATCTGTGCCTGCGCTGCCTCACCAAGGATCCGGCCGACCGTCCCACGGCCGCCGAGGTGGCCCGCGACCTGGCCGTCGTCGTCGGCATGCAACCGGTCGTCCCGCCGGTGATCGAGCGAGCGGCCGACGCCCCCGACCCCGTACGCGGCACCGCCTACCCACCAGCGGTGAAACCGCAACGCCGTGCCGGAGCTGGCCGAGTCCTGCTCGCCTGTCTCGGCTTGCCCGGCGGCATACCGGGTCCCCGCCCACCCGCCCGGGTGCTGCGCTTACGGGCCGGCTTGAAGATCGGAGCAGTGTTGCGACTCGCCGGTCCGCAGCCACTGGGCGGGGGCTTGTTCCTGGCCGGCAGCTCCTTCGGGGGCGGGCGCGCCAACACCGCCGCGGCGGCGGTTTCCCCGCGCCGGCGGCCTCGGGTGCAGACCGCGCTGATGACGCTGGCGGTGGTGGCCACGGCCGGAATCAGCTGGGCGGCCACCCGCGACAACCCGGACTTGAAAGAGGCCCAGGCTGCCGGTTCCGGAGTGGTGGCGGCCGGACCGGGCGACGACCTCGGGTGCGCGGTGCGCTATCAGCTGCGGCGAGACTCGGGCCGGGTTTACGAGGCCCGGCTGACCGTGGTCACCACCGAGGAACTGGCGCACAACACGTGGCGGGTGCAGTTCGTCTACCCCGGCACTCAGCAGCTCACCGGATTGTCGAAGGCGGTCACCCAGAAGGGCCGCAAAGTGACCGCGAAGGGTCACGGCAAACTCGCGTCCTTCACGCTCCGTGGCGAGTATCGCGACTACAACCCGTTGCCCCTGGCGTTCGCGGTCGACGGCGTGAAGTGCCGTGCGGAGGTGCTGGCCAACGTCCCGGTGAGCCGCCACTCGCGGAAAAGCCCGCCCTTGACCGCCACCGCGGAAATCAGCGAAGACGGCGCCCACCATCCGCCTCGCAGAAACGGCACCCCACAGAAGCGGGTCGGCACCCCGAGCACTACCGCACCCCCGACAGACACCCCGGGCCTCTCCCTCGCCATGTAGCCCCGACAAAACCTCCGTCGTAAGTAAGTACTCACATCACGCGGCCTGCAACGGGGCTCGGAGGCAGGAAGTGCTGGGCGCGAGGCAGGAAGCGGAGGACGCGGGACGAGGACCGCGAAACGGGAGTCGCGAGACGGCGCAAGACTTGGAAGACGACGCAAGCAGCGAGAGCTGGGGAACGCTAGGTACAAGGGGCGGGGGTCAGCCGGCCAGGAGCTGGTCGACGGGGGCGTAGTCGTCGGTCAGGATGCGGGCGTTGTCGACGAAGTCGGACAGGGCCGCGCCGGTCAGCATCACTGCGGGGTCGTTCAGCTCGGGCAAGCGGCGGCTCACCTCGTCAACGGGGAGCGGGCTCGCCGACGCCATGATGACGAAGTTGGCGCCCACCTCGCCGTCCAGGGCTTCTTGGCTGCTGATCAACGCGACGTGCGGGAACGCCGCCGCGACCGTGGCCACCTCGGCACGGAGGAAGCGGCCGGGGGGATAGTCGATCACGTTCTGCACGTAGATGCCGGTGGGGCGCAGCACGCGGGCGATCTCCTGCGCCATCTCGCGGGTGGCCAGGTGCCATGGCACGGTCAGGTGGCCGAAAGCGTCGCCGACCACGAAGTCGTAGGAGCCGGTCGGCTGGTCCGTCACCCCGACGCGCGCATCCCCCACCCGTACGCGGAGATCAGGCCCCGTCCGCAGGCCGAGCTTCCGCCGATCCAGGTCGACCAGACCGCCGTCCAGTTCGATCACCAGCTGGTCGCTGCCGGGGCGGGTGGCTCGGACGTACGCGGGCATCGTGAACCCGCCGCCGCCCAGGTGCAGCGCGTCCACCGGCCCGCCCGGCAGCACGTCGGCCACCGCGCCGATCCACTGGATGTACGCGAACTCCAGGTTGCGCGGGTTGTCGAGGTCGACGTACGAGTGCCGCGCCGAGTTGAGGATCAGCTCGCGTCCCCCGGGCTCGGACGGGTCTTCCTGCACCCGCGCGCAGTGGTACGCCGTCTCGACGTCGCACGGGTTCGGCGACGCCACCCCGAGCCCCGCCCCGACCAGGCCCACCGTCACCAGGACCGCCCGGGTGCGCGGCTTGCCGGGCAGAGAGGTCCCGCGCAGCCACCAGGCCAGCCCGCCGCCGGAGAGGGCGAGCAGCACCGCCAGCGAGATGATGATCCAGCTCGACGGCACCGCGGCCACGAAGACGAACCCGGTCGCCAGCGTCGCCGTGATCGCTCCCAGCGTGCCCATGCTGGACAGCCGCCCGACCACCGACCCCGTCCTGTTCAGGTCGCTGAGCTGAAGTTTCACCACCAGCGGGGTCACCGCGGAGAGGATGAACGCGGGCAGGAAGACGGCCAGGGCGGCGAGCAGCAGCACGGCCGGCGCGGCCCCGCCCCGCAGAATCTCGCCGCCGAACCGGACCAGGGGCAGGGTCACGGCCGTGAAGATCGCCCCGAGCAGCAGCGCCGGCACGAGCAGCACGCGCGGGTCGTACCGGTCCGCGAGGCGGCCACCGAGCCACGTCCCGTACGCGATGGCGGCCAGCGCGATCCCGATCACGGAGCTGCTGACCTGCAGCGTCACGCCCACGTACGGACCGACGAGGCGCAGCGCGACGATCTCGAGGACGAGGACCGCCCCGCTTGCGCCGAAGACCAGGGCGGTGGCAAGACCGGACGGAAGGGCACGCGGCGGGGTTTCCACCCGACGGATGCTAGCCGCACCAACCTGGGAAAAACCTACAGCATCGAGACGTGTACGTGGTTGGTGTGCTCCGCCGACGCCCCGCCGCTGCCGCTGTACTTGCGCCAGCCGTCACCCGGCAGCCAGATCTGACGGAACCAGATCACATACATCACGCCGAGCCGGTCCGCGTTCTTCACGAAGTAGGCGGCGAGCCTGTCCCCGTACGTCCGGTCGTCGCCGGTCGCTGCCGAGTTCTTGAAGGTGGACTCGTTGGACGACATGTCGCAGGCCCGGCCCTTGGGGTGCTCGCCGGAGTTTCGCTGGCTCCAGCACACCGTGTAGCGCTTGAACCCGTCCGACTTCGCCTCCTGATAGGCGTGCAGGGTTCGCGGCGTCAGGCAACCACCGCTGGTCGGGTCGTCGATCGTGCACTTCTCGTTGGGCCAGGAGCCGTCGGAGTTGCGCGGGGCCGGCTTGGCCAGCGGCGAGTTGACCGAGACGAAACCGCCGGCGACCTGGCCACCGCCCACACTGGCCAGCGCGCGCTCAGCCTCTTTCTTCTTCTTGCCGAGCGCGGCGACCTGCTTGGTCTGCTCGGCGATCTCGCGGTCGATGGCCGCCTTGGCCGCCTTGGCCTTGTCGAGCTCGGCCCGGTACTGCCCGAGGATCTGGCCGTCGAGCTGGGCCATCATGTCGAGCTGCTGGATGCGTTCGAGGAAGACGTCGGGCGAGGTCGAGTCGAGCAGCATCGAGGCGGTGCTGGGCCGGCCGAGCCGGTAGGACCGGGCCGCGATCTCGTTGACCTGGCCTTCCATGGCTTTCGCCCCGGCCGTCGCCTGCTTGACCGTGTTCTGCAGCGCCACGGCCCGCTTCTTCGACGCGTTCAGCTTCTGGATCGCGACCGCCTGGCCCTTGGCCGCGGACTCGAGCGCGCTGCGCAGCGTCTTGTCGTCGCCCTCGTCGGGGTCGGCGTAGGCCGCCCCCGTCGTGGCCGTCAGCAAAAGCGCGCACGCCGCCACGATCAGCACGAGCACACCACGGAGCCGGCGCTGGAAAACCGCCGCCACGGATACCTCCCCCATCGTCAGCGCGGGCAGACTCTACCGTGATACGTAAGGGAGCGGCAGATCGATCAACCGGCCGAGTAACCGCCGTCGACGAAGAGTGTCTGGCCTGTCACGGCGACGGCGGCATCGCTTGCCAGAAAGACCGCGCACGCCCCGAAATCATCCGGTACGCCGTTTCTGCCGATCATCGTGCGCGCCGCGTGCTTGGCGACCACCACCGGATCCGCGAACACCGGTTCGGTCAGCGGGGTGTGCACCACTCCGGGCGCGATCGCGTTGCAGCACACGCCGTGCGGTGACCAGGCCTCGGCCTGTGACCTGGTCAGACCCACCAGGCCGGCCTTGGAGGCGCCGTAGGCCCCGCTGTTCCCGTACGCGCGGAACGCCTGTTGCGACACCACGTTGATGATCCGTCCCCAGCCGCGCTCGGCCATCCGCGGCCCGAAGGCCTGACCGAGCAGGAACGGGGCGGTGAGGTTGGCCGCCAGGGTGACGTCCCAGTCGTCCTCGGTGAGGTCGTTCATGGGCGGGCGACGGTTCACCGCGGCCGAGTTGACCAGGACGTCCGGAGCCCCGTACGCCTGCAGGGTCTGTTCGATGAGGACGGTCACGGCCTTGCGATCGGCCAGGTCGGCCGCTATGGCGTGCGCCTCGGCGCCGAATCCGCGCAGCTCCCCGGCCACCTCGGCCAGCGGCCCCGGACGGCGGGCGACCAGCAGCACGCGCGCGCCGGCCCGCCCCAGCGCGATCGCCATGGCCCGGCCGATGCCCGAGCTGCCGCCGGTCACCATTGCCGTGCGGCCGCCAAGGCCGAAAAGGCTTTCCAGGTACGCCGACATCGCTCTACAAAATCGAGGTGTCGGGGAAGAGCGTGTCGCGGACCGTACGCCAGATGTCGTCGTTCGCCGCGACCAGCAGGCCGCGCTCGCTGTCCGTCGGGCGGTAGGGCTCGCCGTCCAGATGCAGCGCAGTGCCGCCGGCCTCCTGGACGATCAGCGAGCCGGGCACGTGGTCCCATGGCAGGATCCGCCAGAACAGCGCGAACTGCTGCTCGTCGAGGGCGACCGCGGGGTATTCGTAGCCGGCGCAGTGGCGGCCCTTGGTGACCTCGCCGAACGCGCCGGTGTGCGAAGCCGCCACCTTGCGCAGCTCTTCCGGCAGGTAATGGGTGGCCACGACGCCTCGCAGCGTGTCCGCGCCGGGGTCGTCGGTGCGGGTTTTCACCCGTACGCCGTCGCGGTAGGCGCCCGAGCCCAGTTCGGCGACCGTGAGGTGATCATCCACCACGTCGAGGATCCACGAGGCCGTGGGCTCGCCGTCACGCAGCAGGGCCACCATCACGGCGAACGGGGTTTTGCCGGCCGCGAAGTTGTTGGTGCCGTCGACCGGGTCGACGATCCAGACCGCGCCCGCGTCGCCGAGCCGGTCGAGCACCCGGGGGTCGGCCGCCACCGATTCCTCGCCGACCACGGCCGAACCGGGCAGCAGGGCGGTCAGGCCGCGGGTCAGCGCCTGCTCGGACTCCTTGTCGGCGATGGTTACCAGGTCACCGGGCGACTTCTGGGCGATCTCGTCGGTGGACAGGTGACGGAAGCGCGGCAGCACGACGGTGGCCGCGACCTCCCGGATGAGCTCGCCGACCTGATCAAGCACGCGGCGGCAGCTTCACGACGCTGACGAAGAACTCGTCGATCTGGCGGATGACCGTGATGAACCGCTCGAAGTCGACCGGCTTGGTCACGTACGCGTTCGCGTGCAACTGGTAGCTGCGCAGGATGTCCTCGTCGGCGGACGAGGTGGTGAGCACGACGACCGGGATACGGCCCAGTTCCTGGTCCTTCTTGATCTCTTCGAGCACCTCACGGCCGTCCCGCTTGGGCAGGTTGAGGTCGAGCAGGATCAGGTCGGGGCGTACGGCGTCGGCGTAGTCGCCCTCGCGCCGCAGGTAGGCCAGCGCCTCGGCGCCGTCGGAGACGACGTTGAGCCGGTTACGAACCTTGTGTTCCTCGAACGCCTCCTGGGTCATCAGCACGTCGCCCGGATCGTCCTCGACCAGCAGCACCTCGATGGGGGTGCCGTCGGCCCGTGTCGCAGCCGTCATGCGGTGACCTCTTTCTGTGTTTCCTGCGCCGGCGCCGTGGGCTTTTCGTCCGCGAAGCCCGGCAGCACCGGAAGGGTGAACCAGATCGACGTGCCTTCCTCGACATCGAGGTCGAGCCAGATCCGTCCGCCATGATATTCGACGATCTTCTTGACGATGGCCAGGCCGATGCCGGTGCCCTCGTACGCGTCCCGGGCGTGCAGCCGCTGGAAGATGACGAAGACCTTGTCGGCGAACTCGGTCTCGATGCCGATGCCGTTGTCCCGGACGTTGACCCGCCACTCGTCGCCGTCGCGCTCGGCGCTGACCCGGATCACGGGCGGCACGTCGGGGCGGCGGAACTTCAGCGAGTTGCCGATCAGGTTGACGAACAGCGTGGTGAGCAGCGGCTCCTCACCCTCGACGGTCGGCAGCCCGGTCCAGCTGATCTCGGCGTCCTCCCCGGCTCGGGGCTCGAGCTGCGACTTCACGTCGGTCAGCACCTGATCGAGCGGCACCTCGGTGAACCCGGCCGTGAGCCGCCCGATCCGGGAGAACGCGAGCAGGTCGTTGATCAGGCGTTGCATGCGCTGGGCGCCGTCGACGGCGAACGCGATGTACTGGTCGGCGCGCTCGTCGAGCTTGCCCGCGTACCGGCGTTGCAGCAGCTGGCAGAAGCTGGCCACCTTGCGCAGCGGCTCCTGCAGGTCGTGCGAGGCGACGTAGGCGAACTGCTCGAGGTCGCGATTGGACCGGGTCAGTTCCTCGGTCTGCGCCTTGAGCTGGTCGTTGACCCACTCGATCTGGGCGCGGGCCTCGCGGACCTCGTTCAGCTCGGCCGAGATCTTGCGACGCATGCCGTCGACGTCGTCGGCCAGGCCGGCGAGCTCGGGCGAACCGCTGCTCACGATGCGCTTGCCGTAGTCGCCGTCGGCCACACCCCGCACCTGCTCGGCGAGCTCGGTCACCGGGCGGCTGACCATCCGGTCGAGCAACAGCAGCAGCGCCGACCCGGCCAGGATGATGATCGCGGCGGCGGCGATCTGGATGGCCACCATCGTGCGGCTGCCGGCCTTGGCCGCGTCCGCCGACTCCGTCCGCAGCACCTGGATGTCGCCCTGCATGGCCGCGATGGCGTTGCGCAGCGCGTCGAACTGGGCGGTCGAGGTGCCCTTGATCTCCTGCTGCGCGGCTTGGGTGCCCTCGGAGCGGACGGTCGCGATGACTGGCTCGGCGACCTCGCGGCGCCACTCGTCGGCTCGCTGCCGCACGACGTCGAGCGCCTGACGGACCTCGGTGTCCTCCGGGTGGATCAGCCTGTCGAGAGTGGTGATCAGCCGGGCCTCGTCCGCCAGGCCCCGCGTGTACGGCTCGAGGTTGGCCTCTTCCCCCGTGATCGCGAAGCCCCGGACGCCGGTTTCCTGATCGACGTACGCCGTGTTGAGCATCTCGCCGTTGGCCCGCATCGGGCTGGCCCGGTCGAGCACGTCGTCGAGCTGGCGGTTGTTCTGCGCGGCAGTGATCGCGGCGAGGACGCCGAGCGCGCTGAGCAGCACCCCGACCGTGACGCAGAGGGCCAGGATGCGCCGCCGCAGGGTCCAGCTGTGCAGGTTGAGCAGCCTCATCGCCCATTCCCTCGCGAGATCAGCAGCATGGCCACGTCGTCGGCCAGCGGTCCGCCGTTGGCGTGCTCCGCCCGGCCGACCAGCCAGGCCGGCAGGGCGGGCAACGGCACCGTACGGGCGGCGGGCTCGTCGAGCAGGGCACAGAGGCCGGACACGTCGAGCCGCTCGTTGCCGGCGCCGGTGTGCCCCTCGATCAGGCCGTCGGTGTACATCAGCAAAGACCAGTCATCTCGGGAGAACTCGACCTCGGTGGCGGGAGTGGGCCGGGGACGGACCCCGAGCACGATCCCGGTGCGGGCCTGGACGGGACCGACCCGGCCGTCCCGGAGCAACACCGGAGGGGGATGCCCGGCCAGCCGGACCACCGCCTTGTTCCCGTCGAGGTCGATGGTCACCGCGGCGACGGTCGCGAAGACCTCGCGGGCCCGGCGCTCGCTCATCAGCACCTGTTCGAGCGAGGGCAGGATCTGCTCGTCGGCCACGCCGGCCAGGACCAGCGCGCGCCAGGCGACCCGGAGCTCGACGCCGAGCGCGGCCTCGTCGACCCCGTGGCCGCAGACGTCGCCGACGATCACCTGCAGCTTGTTGTCACCCACCTGCACGACGTCGAAGAAGTCACCGCCCAGCAGCCCCAAGGCCCGGCCGGAACGGTAGAACGTGTGCACCGCCACCCGATCGGTGGACATCAGGGGCTGCGGCAGCAGGCCGCGCTCGAGGCGGGCCGACTCGGCCTGGCGCAGCTCGACCTCCCGCAGCCGCTGAGCGTTCTCGTCGGCCCGCTTGCGCTCGACCGCGTACCGCAGCGCCCGGGTCAGCAGAACGCCGTCGACCTGGCCCTTGACCAGGTAGTCCTGCGCGCCCTCGGCCACCGCGGCGACGCCCAGGTGCTCGTCGGAGCGGCCGGTGAGCACGCAGACCGCGGCGCTGCCTGCCATCGCGAGCAGCTTGCGCAGCCCGTCGATGCCCTCGGCGTCGGGCAGGCCGAGGTCGAGCAGCACGCACTGAATGCCGGTGAGCAGGCCGCGGGCCTCACGCAGGCTGGTCGCCACGCGCAGGTCGAACGGCGCGTCGGCCTCGTGCAGCAGCTCGCGGACGAGGAACGCGTCACCCTCGTCGTCCTCGACGAGCAGCACACGCAGGCGCTCCTGGTAGGCCGGGACGACGGGGCGGGCACGGGGCGCGACCGAGTGCTCAGTCATGCCGCCCCCCACCTCGTCCGACTCTCGGCCCCTGCCCGCTGATCGTGTACCACCGGGTGCGGGCGCACAACACTCTCACGTGGCCTCCTCGGCGGCCACACGACGGGCGTGCTGCGCGATGACCTCCCCGAGAATGCCGTGCAGCCGCCCGCACTCCTGGCAGTGCAGATTTTCGTCGAGGTGACGTCCGCCGCACTCGACACAGGTGCCTCGGTCGGCCGGGTCGCGGTAGGCCGCGAGCGCCTTGCACATGGCTCGGATGACGTGGTCGCTGACCGGGAAGACGCCCTCGCCCATGGCGGTGCGCACGCCCACCATGGCGACCGGCGCGGCCTCGGGATGGGGGTCGTAGGGCGCGACAGCGTCGATGAACGCGGCCACCACGGCGGCGGGGTCGAACGGCGTGCTCACCCCGACAACGCTAGGCCACGCCCTGAACGATCTTCCGGCTACCCGGTGTCGTACCCAACCGCTTAGATACACCCATGCGTGTTCCCGCGATCACCGACCCGGCCCACCGCGCCCTGGCTGCCCTCGTCGCCGTGGTGGTGCTGGCGCTGGCCGGTGTGGCCGGTCTCGCGGCGATCCGGCCGCCGTCGGCCCGGCCCGCCTCGGCGCCGGCCGCCGAGTTCAGCGCCGGCCGCGCGTTCGAACAGGTCGAGGCGATCGCCCGGCGGCCGCACCCGGTCGGCAGCCCGGCCAACGACGAGGTGCGCGAACACCTGCTGACCACGCTGCGGGGCCTGGGCCTGAGCCCCGAGGTGCAGGACACGGTGTCGATCGAGGGCGCCCGGCTGTCGGCCGGCGCGGGCGGCGCCGGTCTGGCCCGGGTACGCAACGTCGTCGCCCGCATCCCCGGCACCGGCTCGACCGGCCGGATCTTCCTGGTTGCGCACTACGACTCGGCCCAGGTCGCCCCGGGCGGCAACGACGACGCGGCCGGCACTTCGACGATCCTTGAGGTGGCCCGGGCCCTGCTGGCCGGGCCGCGCCCGCGCAACGACGTGGTGCTCGTGCTGACCGACGGGGAGGAGGCCTGCGTCTGCGGCGCCAAGGCGTTCGTCGATCAGCACCCGCTGGCCCGTGACGGCGGGGTCGTGCTCAACATCGAGGCCCGGGGCAGCAGCGGCCCGGCCATCATGTTCGAGACCTCGGCCGGCAACGGTGGGCTGGTCGGGGCCTACGCGCACGCCGCCAGGCCGGTGGGCACGTCGTTCGCGGTCGAGATCTATCGGCTGATGCCCAACGACACCGACTTCACCCCGTTCCGCGAGTCGGGCTTCGCCGGCATGAATTCGGCCTACATCGACGGCGCGGCGGTCTATCACGCGCCGACCGACGTGCCCGCCGCGATGAACCGCGACAGCCTGCAGCATCACGGCGACAACACGCTGGCCGTGACACGGGAGCTGGCCGGCCGCGACCTGGCCACGCTCAAGGACACCGACGGCGGGGACGCCACCTACTTCCCCGTGCCGGGCCTGCTGGTGCGCCACCCCGGCTCGCTGGTCTGGCCGATCGCCGTGCTGGCCCTGGTCGCCGTGGCCGCGCTGGCCTGGGCGGCCCGCCGCCGTGAACTGATCACCACCCGGCGGGCCCTGGTGGCCGGCGCGCTGGCCCTGGCGCCGATCGTGCTGGCCCCGGTGCTGGCCCAGGCTCTGTGGCTGTTCCTGGCAACCATCAGGCCCGCGTACGCCGGCATGCCCATCGACCCGTATCAGCCGGGGCTCTATCGGCTGGCCGTCATCCTCATGTCCGCGGCCGTTGTCCTGGCCTGGTTCGCGTTGCTGCGCCGCCGGCTCGGCCCCGCCGCCCTGGCCATCGCGGGCCTGGCCTGGCTCGCTGTGCTCGGCCTGGTGCTGGCCGCGGTGGTGCCCGGCGGTTCCTACCTGGCCGCCGTGCCCGCCCTCGCCGGGGCGCTGACCGGCCTGGTCGCCGTGCTGACCCGCGGCTGGGTGCCGGTGCTCGCCGTGGCCCTGGGCGGCGCCGTGGCCACGGTCATCCTGCTCCCGACGGTGATCATGCTGTTTCCGGCGCTGGGCCTGGGACTGGGCGCGGCCGGGGCGTTCCTCACGGTCCTGCTCGGCCTGGCCCTGGTGCCGGCGCTCGACCTGATCCACCCGCGGGCCGGTGGTCAGCGCGGTCTCGAGGCCCTGCGCAGCCGCCGCCGGGGCGCCCTGCCCGCGCTGGTCGCCGCCGTGGCCGCGCTGGCCTGCGCAGTGGCCGGGCTGGCGGTCGACCGGTTCGACGCCGAGCACCCGGCCCTGACCCACCTGATGTACGCGCTCGACGCCGACAACGGCACCGCCCGCTGGGTCAGCGCCGAGTCGAGGGTGCAGGGGTGGACCGGTCAGTTCGTGCACGGCGACCCGCATCGGGTGGACGACACGCTGCCGTCGTTCGGCCCCGAGCAGGTGCGCACCGGCGACGCCCCCGCCGCGAATCTGCCCGCGCCGCAGCTCACCGTCGAGTCGGACACCCGTACGGGGGAATCCCGGGCGCTCGTGCTCCGGCTGAAACCGCAGCGTCCGGCCCGCCTGGTCACCCTGCACGTGGCGGCCGGGACGCAGGTGGAGTCGGCGACCGTGGGCGGCCGCCCGATGCCCGCCCGCGAGCCGATCGACGGCGCCTGGGCGTGGGGGTTCATCTTCCACGCCCCGCCCGCCGACGGCATCGAGATCAAGCTGACCGTCCGCGGCACGGGCCAGGTCAAGTTCCGGGCCATGGACGGCAGCGACGGCCTGACCGAGCTGCCCGGCTTCAGGCCCCGCCCGCCCGCGATCGGCGTCGTCGGCTCCCACACGAGCGAACTGCTCGGCGTGGCCAAGACCTACACGTTCTGAGCGAAGGGCCGATGACCGCGATCTATCGACCGCGGCCGCGGCGGCCGGTGGACTCGTTGTGGCGGAAGTGCACGAAGAGGCGGCCCCAGTTGTCGCCGTCCTTCTCGACCCGGTGGTAGAGCTGCTTGATCTCCTTCTGGTCGAGGAAACGCAGCACCTTCTTCTTCAACGCGCCGCTGCCCTTGCCCGGGATGATCTCGACAGTGCTGGCCTTCTTCTGTACGGCCTCGTCGATGATCCCGCGCAGCGCACGGTCGATCTCTTGCCCCTTGTTGAAGATGTCGTGCAGGTCGAGCTTCAGCTTCACTGGGAGTCCTCTGCTTTGCCGAGCCACTGCTCGACCCGGTGCAATGCGTCCTGGTAGTCGGAATGATGCTTCATCGCCGCGGCCAGCCTCAGGTGGGGCAGCGCCTCGCGGAAGCGACCGTCCCGTTCCAGTGTGCGACCCAGCACGTGGTGCGCGTAGTGGTCGGACGGATCATGCGCGACGAGCGCCCGCAGATGAGCCTCGGCCCGGCCGAGCTGGGCCGAGTTGAAGTAGGCGCGGGCCAGCAGCTGCCGCACGGCGGTGTTGCGCGGCTCGGCCTCGACTATCGGCTCGAGCAGCTTGGCCGCCCCGAGCGGGTCGCCGGACTCGAAGAAGAAGGTGGCCCTGCGGTACTCCTCGAGAAGGTCCACGTGTCACTCCCCACGCTCGCGCCGGCTACCCAACGCTGGCACAACAAAGGGCCGACGGCGAGTGTTCCGATGATCCAAGCTTCCCGACAAAACGGCCCATAGGCCAACGCAGTCGTCAGACAATGCCTGCGTGGGCGACTTTCCGAGCCATCTCGTGACCGAACCGGCCCGGCGCAGATCCGGGCGATTCAAGGCGTCCGCGATCGGGGTCTTCGTGCTGGGCCTTTGCGCGCTGCTGGCCGGCGGCGCAGCGTCACCCGCGCTCGACACACCGGCCTTCCTGATCTCGGGGATGAGCGAGATCCCGTCGCCGCCACGGGGCACGTCGTGGGCGCCGGCGCCACGCGAGGCCGGCGGCCTGCGGATGGTCGCCCGCTCGGTCGGGCAGGACTTCAACCTCTACACGGCCGGGGGCGACCGCACCTTTCTGCCCGGCGTCGACCTCGGCGACACCACTCCGGGTGGCCTGCCGCGCGAGGGCTCGATCTCGGCCGCCCAGTACCGGGCGTGGTTCGCCGGGATGAGCTGGCTGGGGCTGCGCGTGGTGCGGATCTACCGGATCCACCCGCCCGCTTTCTACGAGCAGCTGGCCGCGTGGAACGAGGCGAACCCGGACACCCCGCTGTACCTCGTGCAGGGGGTGGCACTGCCGGATCAGACGTACGTGGCCAAGAAGAACCTCTTCGACCAGCGCGTCACCACCGCGTTCCGCCAGGAGCTGCAGGCGGCCGCCCGGGTGGTGGCGGGCGACTACCGCCGGACCACGGTGCCCGGCCGGATCGGCGGCACGTACACCACCGACGTCACGCCGTGGCTGGCCGGCTGGATCGTGGGCGACGAGATCGACCCTGCCGCGGCGGTCGCCTCGGACAAGCGCAACGCCGGTGTGCCGCGGTTCGCCGGCAAGTACTTCCGCAACACGCCCCGGTCGACACCCACCGAGCGCTGGCTCGCCGCGCGGATGAACGACCTGGCCGGGTTCGTCGCCGAGCACGGGGTCAGCCAGCCGATCGCCTTCGTGAACTGGCCCACCACCGATCCGCTGCGCCACCCCGGGGAACCCCTCGAGCAGGAGGACCTGATCGGGATCGACGCCAACCACGTGCTGCCCACGGCGGAGTGGCCGGCCGGGACGTTCGCCAGCTATCACGCGTACCCGTTCTATCCGGACTTCCTGCGCCACGAGCCGGATCTGGTCGCGTACGAGTACGGCGGGCGCGCCGACCCGTACGCGGGATACGTGGCAGGCCTGCGCCGGCACCACTCGTCGATACCCACCCTGATCACCGAGTTCGGGGTGCCGTCGTCGATCGGCTCGGCCCACAACGCTCCCCTGGGCCGCACCCAGGGCGACCACAGCGAGCAGGACGCGATGCGGATCAACGCCGAGTTGCTGCGCCTGATTCGCGACCAGGGCCTGAGCGCCGGGTTCGTGTTCAGCTGGGCCGACGAGTGGTGGCGTTACACGTGGAACACGGAGGGCGTGCAGGACCCGCGGCGCCGGCAGCTCTGGCACGACCCGATGACCAACGAGCAGAACTTCGGCGTGCTCGCGATGGACGCGCAGGGGCAGCCTGACACCGCCGAGCAGCACCTGCTCAACGGCGGCGGGTGGCCGGCCACCGACGTCGACGCGTGGGTGGACGAGACGTACCTGCATCTGGAGATCGGACTCGGGGACTCGCCGCCGGGAACCATGATGGTCAACTTCGACGTGCTGCCGGGGGTGACCGGCCCGCCGATGCCGGGCAGCTCCGACCGGCGGCCGGACGCCGTCTTCGCGCTCAACCTGGTCGGGCGCAACGGGCAGGCGTACGTGCGCAATCAGATCGACCCGATGCGGGTGGACTTCTCGGTGCCGGCCGCCGAGCGTGGGCAGTCCCCGACCGGCTGGAAGCCCTTCGAGTTGATCGTGAACCGGGCGCTCACCGTGCCGCCGAGCGGCGTCAAGCTCCCGGTCGAGCTGCAGAACGCCGGGTGGCTGCGGCACGGGACGTGGGACACCGGCGACGCCGCCGCGGACAGCCGGGCGCTGTGGCGTCTCGACGGCGACAACCTGACCGTACGGGTGCCGTGGGCGATGCTGGGTTTTGCCGACCCGTCGGCCCACCGGGTCGCCGTGCCGAAGGACGGGAAGCTGACCATGCAGGTCAGCCCGGGTGTGACGGTGTCGCTCACCGCATCGGGAACCGACCAGGTGATCGGGCAGGTGCGGTGGTCGGACTGGTTGCGCCCGCACTACTCGGAGCGGATCAAGCAGGGGGCCGCGAGCCTGCGGGACGCCGCGCTGGCTACTGCCGCCGGCTCAGCTTGAGCAGACCGGCGCCGGCGGCGATCAGCAGGACTCCGGCCACGACCAGCAGCAGCGGGTTCCGGGCGGGCCGGTACGGCCGGGGGTAGCCGGCGCCCCAGCAGTACACCTCGCCGTCCTCCGTCAGCGCGCAGGTGCTGTCCCCGTCGGCGACCAGTTGCACCACCTTGCCGTCGAGACCGACCTCGACCAGACCGCCCCGGTCGGCGTTCGCGGGCGTCCCGGCCAGGGACAACGCCACCACGACGGCCAAGATCGCCAATACCCGTCGCGTGATCGTCATGCAAGCATTATGGGCGTTTTGTACGCTTTAGTGGGGTTTCGACACACCGGCGATCAGCCTCGCGCGGCCCTCACAGGTGGTACACAGGAACGCGAAAGGAAGCGCATAGCGTGGCCCGCGACAGTAGGGGCATGACGATGGCGAACTCAGACTCGAGCACCGATCTCCGCCGGTCCGACGGGAGCCCCGTACGGGTCCTCGTGGTCGACGACGAGCCGACGCTGGCCGAGTTGCTGAGCATGGCGCTGCGCTACGAGGGCTGGGAGGTTCGCAGCGCGGGCGACGGGCAGACCGCCGTACGGACCGCTCGTGAGTTCCGCCCCGACGCCGTCGTCCTCGACATGATGCTTCCCGACATCGACGGGCTCGAGGTGCTGCGCCGGTTGCGCGGCGAGTCGCCCGAGGTGCCGGTGCTGTTCCTGACGGCCAAGGACTCGGTGGAGGACCGGATCACCGGCCTCACCGCGGGCGGCGACGACTACGTGACCAAGCCGTTCAGCCTGGAAGAGGTGGTGGCCCGGCTCCGCGGCCTGATGCGCCGGATGGGCCGCTCCCACCTGCGGGCAGAGTCGCAGCTGATCGTCGGCGACCTCACGCTCGACGAGGACAGCCACGAGGTGCGCCGCGGCGGCGATCTGGTCACGCTGACCGCCACCGAGTTCGAACTGCTGCGTTACCTCATGCGCAACCCCCGCCGGGTGCTGAGCAAGAGCCAGATCCTCGACCGGGTGTGGAACTACGACTTCGGCGGGCAGGCCAACGTGGTCGAGCTCTACATCTCGTACCTGCGCAAGAAGATCGACGCGGGCCGCACCCCGATGATCCACACGATGCGCGGGGCGGGTTATGTCCTCAAACCGGCCGACTGAGATGACCTGGACGCACCCGTCGCGTTGGCGCAGCCCCGCCGGGTGGCCCCTGCGTACGCGGATCGTGGCCATCATCATGGTGCTGCTCACGGTGCTGGGCCTGGTCGTCGGCGGCACCGCGTACGTTTTCCTCCGCGACACCCTCTACACCCAGGTCGACGCGAAGCTCGACACGGCCGGGCGGCCCGGTCCCGGCGGCGGCAAGTTCACGTTCCCGTTCGACGACACCCACCCGTTCCGCGGCGCCGAGATCGGGTCGATCACTATCACCTACACCGGTGTGAGCGACGTCGAGGGCGGGCTGGTCGAGGGCTTCACCAACACCGACGGCTTTCCCGACACCCGCTACAAGCCGCTCGGCGACGTCGCCACCGCGCAACTGCTGGCGGTTCCGGTCAACGGCGAGAAGTCGACGGTCGGGCTGGACGGCTACGGGTCGTACCGGGTGGTCTCCGAGACGACCAACGAGGGCACGATCCGGGTCACCGCGATCTCGCTCAAGAACACCAACTTCACGCTGTTGCGGATCGCCCTGGTCACCGGCGGCGCGGTGCTGATCGCCCTGGGCATCGCCGGGTGGGCCGGCGCCCTGATCGTGCGCCGCACCCTGGCCCCGCTCGACCGGGTCGCCACCACCGCCACCCGGGTCTCCGAGCTGCGGCTCGACCGCGGCGAGGTCAGGCTGGCCCAGCGCGTGCCCGACCGCGACACCGACCCGCGCACCGAGGTGGGCCAGGTCGGCGCCGCCCTCAACCAGATGCTGGACCACGTCGGCAACGCGCTCGAGGCCCGGCACGCCAGCGAGATGCAGGTACGCCAGTTCGTCGCCGACGCCAGCCACGAGCTGCGCACGCCGCTGGCCGCCATCCGCGGGTACGCCGAGCTCAGCCGGCGCAGCCCGGTTCCGGTCCCGGGCGAGATCGCTCACGTGCTCAACCGCGTCGAGTCCGAGGCCAAGCGGATGACCGGCCTGGTGGAGGACCTGCTCCTGCTCGCCCGCATCGACGCCGGCCGTCCGCTCGCGCAGGACCCGGTCGACCTGACCATGCTCGTCGTCGACTCGGTCAGCGACGCCCACGCGGCCGGTCCGCGCCACCTGTGGCAGCTCGACCTGCCCGAGGAGCCGGTGACCGTCATCGGCGACGGCGCGCGGCTGCACCAGGTGCTTGCGAACCTGCTCGCCAACGCCCGCACCCACACCCCTGAGGGCACCACCGTCACGGTCTCGGTCGCCTCGACGCCCGCCTCGGCCGTGCTGCGCGTCGCCGACAACGGACCCGGCATCCCGTACGAGCTGCAGCCGAACATCTTCGAGCGGTTCGCGCGCGGTGACAGCTCACGCTCGCGCGCCGCCGGCAGCACCGGCCTCGGCCTGTCCATCGTCGCCGCCGTCGTGCAGTCCCACGGCGGGCAGGTCTCGGTCGAGAGCAATCCCGGCCGTACGGTCTTCACGGTCGTGCTGCCACTGGGGCCGGCCTCCGTCTCACCAGCTGAGCAGTTGGCGCAAATAGCGCCCCGCGGGAACTGAGGCGCTATGCTGTCCGACGTGACTCAGGCGTTTTATTGGTTTACGAGGCCGGCTCCCGCCGGTGCCTCAGCCATGACCATCGTCTGAGACACCACGCCAGAGCCGGCCCGGGCAGCGACACGACGTCGCTGCCTTTTTGTTTGCCGGCTCTCAGGGTGAGGCCGGCGGAGAAGTGGAGACCACCGTGACTGCCCCCGAGGTTCAGCGCGTTCGTGACCAGCGCATCGAGGCCGTCGTCCCGCTGATGAGCCCCGCGCTGCTGCACCACGAGCTGCCGCTGACGAGCGAGTTGCACGACACCGTGCTGGAGGGCCGCCGCCAGGTCGAGGACGTGCTGAACGGACGAGATCCGCGACTGCTCGTCGTCGTCGGCCCGTGTTCCGTGCACGATCCCGTCGCCGCCGGCGAGTACGCCTCACTGCTGGCCAAGGCGGCCGACCGGTTCTCCGACGACCTGCTGGTCGTCATGCGGGTCTACTTCGAGAAGCCGCGCTCCACGGTCGGCTGGAAGGGCCTGATCAACGACCCGGCGCTCGACGGCACCGGGGACGTCGGCGCCGGCCTGCGGATCGCCCGGCGGCTCCTGCTCGACATCGTCGGCCGAGGGCTGCCGACCGCCGTCGAGTTCCTCGACCCGATCACCCCGCAGTACATCGCCGACACCGTGAGCTGGGGCGCGATCGGAGCCCGTACGGTGGAATCGCAGGTGCACCGGCAGCTCTCGTCGGGTCTGTCGATGCCGATCGGCATGAAGAACCGCCCCGACGGCAGCATCTCCACCGCCATCGACGCGATCCACGCCGCCGCCGTGCCGCACGTCTTCCCCGGCATCGACTACTCCGGCACCCCGGCGATCCTGCACACCACCGGCAACCCCGACACCCACCTGGTTCTGCGCGGCGGCGGAGGCAAACCCAACTACAGCGCCGCCGACGTCGCCCACGCGCTGACCCTGCTCCGCGAGGCCTCCCTTCCCGAGCGCCTGGTGATCGACTGCTCGCACGGCAACAGCGGCAAGGATCACCGCCGCCAGCCCGCGGTGGCCGACGACGTGGCCCAGCAGATGGAGGCCGGGCAGCGCGGCATCAGCGGCGTCATGCTGGAGAGCTTCCTCGTGCCCGGCCGGCAGGACCTGGGCGGGGAACTCACGTACGGCCAGTCGGTGACCGACGCGTGCATGGGCTGGGACCCGACCGTCGAGGTCCTCGAGCGCCTCGCCGTGGCCTCGGCCAAGCGGCGCGCAACTCACAGTTAGCGCACAGGTTCGGCATAACGGCGGGACAGGGCGCACGCCGAATCTAGTCGAGGTAAATATCCGCTTTTCTGTGGAGAGAGCCTCGATGACCACGACGTTGCCCGTCCCGCTGCCTGACCGTCCCCGAGTGTGGGTGCGGCCCGCCCTGGCGGCGTTGCTGCTGGCCACCGGCGTTCTTTACCTCTGGGGGCTCAGCAGGAACGGCTGGGCCAATGCCTTCTACTCGGCCGCCGTGCAGGCCGGGTCGGAGAGCTGGAAGGCCTTCTTCTTCGGCTCCTCCGACGCCGCCAACTCGATCACGGTCGACAAGACACCGGCCTCGCTCTGGGTGATGGCCCTGTCGGCCCGGGTCTTCGGCGTCAACTCGTGGAGCATCCTGGTGCCGCAGGCACTGATGGGCGTCGCGAGCGTCGCCCTCCTCTTCGCCACGGTACGGCGCTGGTACGGCCCGGCCGCGGGTCTGCTCGCGGGCGCGGTGCTGGCGCTCACCCCGATCGCGGTGCTGATGTTCCGGTTCAACAACCCGGACGCGCTGCTCGTGCTGCTCATGGTGGCCGGGGCCTACGCGACCGTACGGGCCGTCGAGAACGGCTCCACCAAATGGATCGTCCTGGCCGGGGTCTTCGTCGGGTTCGGCTTCCTGGCCAAGATGCTGCAGGCGCTGCTGGTGGTGCCGGCGTTCGCCCTGGCCTACCTGATCGCGGGGCCGCCCAAGCTTGCCAAGCGCGTCGGGCAGCTGCTGCTCTCGGGGCTGGCCGTGGTCGTGTCGGCCGGCTGGTACATCGCGATCGTCGAGCTGGTGCCGGCGTCGATGCGGCCCTACATCGGCGGCTCGCAGAACAACAGCATCCTGGAGCTGACCCTCGGCTACAACGGGCTGGGCCGGCTCAACGGCAACGAGACCGGCAGCGTCGGCGGGGGCGGCGGCTTCGGCGGCGGGGGGACGTGGGGGTCGAGCGGCCTGACCCGCATGTTCGACAGCGCTCAGGGCGGGCAGATCTCCTGGCTGCTGCCGGCGGCGCTGATCCTGCTGGTCGCGGGACTGGTGATCACCGTACGGCGGGAGCGGACCGACCGGCAGCGAGCCGGCCTGATCCTGTGGGGCGGCTGGCTGCTCATCACCGGCCTGGTCTTCAGCTTCATGCAGGGAATCTTCCATGCGTACTACACCGTGGCGCTGGCGCCGGCGGTCGGTGCGGTGGTCGCCATGGGGGTGTCGCTGCTCTGGCGGCGGGGCCTCGTGGCGTCGGTGACGCTGGCGGTGACGGTGGCGATCACCGCGTGGTGGTCGTGGCACCTGCTGGGGCTGAGCGCCGACTTCCTGCCCTGGCTGCGGTGGGTGGTGCTGATCGGCGGGCTCGTCGGGGCGGTGGCACTGCTGCTGCCGGCTCGGCTGGTCGCGGTGGCGGCAGGGGTTTCGCTCGTCGCTGTGCTGGCGGGGCCGGCCGCTTATGCGGTGCAGACCGCCTCCGAGGGGCACAGCGGGTCGATTCCTTCGGCCGGGCCTGCTGTCGCCGGCGGATTCGGGGGCGGCCCTGGTCGGGGCGGTTTCCGCGGGACGCGCGACGACGGCGGCGGGCCGGGCTTCCCCGACGGCGGGGGACAGGGTTCGCCGAACGGAGGCCAGGGCCTCCCCGGCGGCGGTCAGAGCCTCCCCGGCGGTGGTCAAGGCTTCCCCGGCGGCGGCGACGGCGGCAACGGTGGCGGCGGGATGCGTGGCGGCGGCATGGGCGGCCTGCTCGACGCCGCAACGGTCAGCGACGAGATGAAGACCCTGCTGGAGGCGAACGCCGACCAATACACCTGGGTGGCGGCCGCGGTCGGGTCGCAGAACGCGTCCGGCTACCAGTTGGCGACCGGCGAACCGGTCATGGCAATCGGCGGTTTCAACGGAAGCGATCCCTCCCCCACGTTGGCCCAGTTCCAGCAGTACGTGGCCGAGGGCAAAATCCACTACTTCATCGGCGGCGGCGGCTTCGGCGGCCGCGGCTCGGGCGGCAGCAACGCCAGCTCGGAGATCGCCTCCTGGGTGGCCGAACACTTCACCGCCCAGACCGTCGGCAACACCACGCTCTACGACCTGACCCAACCCACCGCCTGACCACACCAAAACCGACAAACGGCCGATTTCCCGTACGGGGAACCGGCCGTTGTCCTTTGCGGACAGTAAAGCCCGGCGGGTTCACAGGGTAGGCACAGGGCCGCCATAAATCGCCCTCAGGCGGCGCGATCATCGTGTCGGCATGAGCCTTTCGACGCAGCCCTCGCCCGCCGCTGACCCGGTCCGCCTGGACGCCCCGGTGCTCGACGTGGTCGTGCCCGTCCACAACGAGGAGGTCGACCTCGAGCCGAGCGTGCGCCGGCTGCACGAATACCTCAGAACACATTTCCCGTACGGGTTCCGCATCACGATCGCCGACAACGCCAGCACCGATTCGACGGCAGCGGTGGCGGAGCGGCTGACCGGCGAGCTGACCGGGGTCGCCTGGGTGCACCTGCCCGAGAAGGGACGCGGGCGCGCCCTGAAGCAGGTGTGGACGCGCTCCGACGCTGCCGTTCTGGCGTACATGGACGTCGACCTGTCAACCGACCTCGACGCGCTGTTCCCGCTGGTCGCACCGCTGATCAGCGGCCACTCCGACCTGGCCGTCGGCTCGCGGCTGGCTCGGGGCTCCCGGGTTGTGCGGGGCGCCAAGCGGGAGTTCATCTCGCGCGGCTACAACCTGATCCTGCGCGGCACCCTGGCCGCCCGCTTCTCCGACGCGCAGTGCGGCTTCAAGGCGATCCGTTCCGAGGTGGCGGCGCAGCTGCTGCCGATGGTCGAGGACACGGGCTGGTTCTTCGACACCGAGATGCTGGTGCTGGCCGAACGGGCCGGCCTGCGCATCCACGAGGTGCCGGTCGACTGGGTCGACGACCCCGACAGCCGCGTCGACATCCTTTCGACAGCGGTGGCCGACCTGCGCGGCATCGCCCGTTTGCTGCGCGCCTTCGCCTCGGGCCGGCTCCCCCTGGCCACGCTGCGCGAACAGCTCGGCCGCAACCCCCTGCCGGTGGCGGGGGTGCCGACCGGCCTGACCGGGCAGTTGATCCGCTTCGCCGCCGTGGGAGTGATCAGCACGCTGGCCTACCTGGCCCTTTACGCCCTGCTTCGCCAGGGAATGAACCCGCAGCCCGCCAACCTGCTGGCCCTGCTGGCCACGGCCCTGGCCAACACAGCTGCCAACCGCCGGCTGACCTTCAACGTACGGGGGTCCGCCGGCGCCTGGCGTCACCAGGCCCAAGGCTTGATCGTCTTCGCCGTCGGTTTGGGCTTGACCAGCGGATCCCTGGCAATGCTGGACGCCCTGCACTCGGCGCCCGCGAAGCCGGTCGAACTGGCTGTCCTCATCCTGGCCAACCTGCTGGCCACCGCGGTCCGCTTCCTGCTGCTCCGGAGCTGGGTCTTCCGTACCCACCGAGCCCGGGCCACGTCGTAACCACACTGCACGTCCACCGCCGGTCCGGATGGCAGCACACCCGACAAGCCCACTACGGAAACGGAGTCAGTGTTCCGGGGGAAGCTGGTCGGGCGTGATGCGACGGGGGCGGCCCGGTGGGCGACGCAGCACGGCGACGGCGATCACCAACATGGCCATGAACGCGGCCGCCGCCGCGGCGACCCACCAGCCGAGCACGCCGAGAATGACGGCGGCGGTCCAGATGACCACGGCGGTGAGGATCAGCGACAGGGACGGGCGTTTCCGGCGGGGCGGCTCGAGCCGGCCGCTGGTCATGCGGGCGCAGAACTCGGGGTCGTCACGCCTCAGCTGACGCTCCAACTGCGCCAGACGTCGGCTGTCTTCCCTGCTCAACATGTCGCCACCTCCGGTCGGGCCGCGGCCACACTCGATCGAACGGCACGCACTCCGATCGATGCCATTGTTACTCACGTGTTGCCTTTCGGATACCTCCAGAATTCCGTCCGGCCCACTGACCGGGATACCGACCGCCTCGCCGATCCCAGAATCGCCGAACCTGTCCCAACCAGTGGACCCCGGCCACCGCCGGCCGGGATCGGGCCACCGCTCGGCCGGAAAGTACGCCGGATCCGCGACCGGTCGGCCGGAAAGGAAGATCAGGGCGAGACGTTCCGGTGTGGTGACGGGTGGGTGTGTCCCCCGGATCGGCGGTTCGCATCCCGCCGGATCCCGCTGCCGATCGGCCGGGGCACCCGCCTGAAGCCGCCTGTCGCGGGCAGCCCTCAGTCGAAGGCGACCGTCGCCTCAGGGACCCCGCGGGCTCGCGCCACCTCGGCCGATTCCTGTTCGACCTGTTTTCGGCGGGTACCGGGCAGCGACCGGAAAAGCGTGACACTCAGGTCGACCCTTTTCTTGCCGGCCATCTTGGCCCGCCAGACCCCGGCCACCTCACCGTCGACCAGGAGCACCCCGGGGTTGCCGAGGATGCGCCACACCTCTTTCTGCTGCTCACGGTCGGGCACCAGGACGTCACGATCACGCGCCTGGAGCAGCGGATCCATCGGTGGGACGAACCGGACACCCGACGGGCTCGACGCGGCCCGCAGGTCGTCGACGGCGTCGAGGGGAAGCCAAGCCTTACGACCCTCCACACTCACCTGTGCCAGCCGATCCTCCGGCCAGACGGTCTTGAGCACGGCGGCCGAACTGCCCAGATATTTCCCTGCCTCGAGCGGACCGGCCGGCCCCAGCAAACGCAGACAGGTCAGGATCAAGTCGTCGATTCCCCTGTTCGCGGAAGGGATCGGCGGCGCGTCGGGCAGCGGGCCGAGCATCGCGTCGCGCCCGCGGGACTGGACCTCGACGCCACCGGCCAGGCCGGCGTGCTGCCAGACAGTGCCCGCGATGTGCCGCGCCCGGCAACTGCGGCACTCGTACGTCAGAGCCGCCGGCACCCGCTTGGTCACCTCGGTGCTCACGTCACCGCGAAGCATCGGCTCGCGCACCACTTCGCGGAACGCCTCGGCGGTGACGCGGAAGGCCTCGACGCCGAGTTTCGCGGCATCGGGAATCTGGCCGCTCTTGATGCGTACGGAGGCATCGGCGTCGCTGACCGGCCAGAGCTGCTGGACGAGCGCCGCCAGATCGGCGCGCCGGTGCAGGTGCGGCGCCCCGCGCGTGGCCCAGACGGTGATCAGCCGCGCGTCGGCCAGGTCGGCGCTGGTGCGGGCGGCCAGCGCGACCCGGGCCGAGCCGGGCGTGTACTCCTGCACGCCGAGATCGAGGACGGGCAGGTCGGAGGGCAGGTCGGAGCCACGCTCGGCGAGACCGAGCGCGTCGACCCGATAGGCCATGACTTGTGCACGATCAACGTTGACCACGGCACCCCCTGAGACGGCTAGGTGCGACGACCGTACCGCCGGGCTGCGACATTTCTCAGACGGTCACGGCGGCTGTCGGCCTGGCGTTCGACCAGCTCCCACGTGTCGAGGCGGCTCGAGCCGTACGGGCCTTCCTGCAGGATGGGCGGCTCGCCGGTGAGCCGATAACCACAGTGCCGGGCGACGGCCGTGCTGCCGACGTTGCGCGAATCGATGCGCAGCAGCAGACGGCCCAGCTGGAGACTGCTTTGCGCGTACGCCGAGAGAAGTGACAACGCGCTGGACGCGAGCCCCCGCCGCCGTTCGCGCGCGTCGACCAGATAGCCCAGCTCGGCTTCCTTGAGCCCGTGGTCGACGCCGAACAGAGTGACCTCGCCGAGGGGCCGCGAGCCGTCGGTCGTGATCGCGAGCTGGATCCGCCGGCCGCCGACCCGGTTCTGATAACAGCGTTTGAGGTACGCGATGCCGGCCTCGACGTCGAACGGCGACGGCATCGGCGACCACCGGGCGATCTCGGGTTCGTCGAGCATGCTGACCAGGTCGTCGAGGTCGTCCGACCGCCACTCGCGCAGGATGATGCCGTCCCCCGTCAGTGTGAGCGGATAGGGCAGACGGCTGGCGGCCATGATTGAATCCTGCCCGTAAGGACCGGTTGCGGCCAGTAGCGCTGGATATGAAGCCGATGAGGGATTGGTCATGCCGGCAGCGTCGGATTGCCGCTATCGCTCCCGGCACGTTCGCGAGATGATGCACGGATCTTGACACACCCGACTTTTGCCCAATGTGGAGGGTTTTCGGGTGGCGTGATCGAGGAAGTCGTAACGTTGACACCGTGGAGAAACAAACCACGACGACCGGGCGCGGCGAAACGTACGCCGGACGATCCCGCGAGCAGCGGTCCGCCGAGCGGCGCGCGCGGATCATGACGTCGGCGGTCCACCTGTTCGGCACCCGCGACTACGACGATGTCACGGTCGCCGACGTCTGCACCGCCGCGAAGGTCTCCAAACGGTACTTCTACGAGCATTTCGACGACCGCGCCGACCTGCTGGTCAAGGTCAATCGCGAACAGAACGAGTGGCTGCTGCGAGGTGTGGCCAAGGCTGTCCCCGAGCGGCCGGCCACGCTCGGCGAGGTCTTCCGGCCCGCGCTGCACACCCTCGTCGACATGTTGCGCAACAACCCCGAGAGCGCCCGCGTGATCTACGTGAACGCGCCCCGGATGGAAACGCGCCGCCGCGGGGTGCTGCGTGAGGACGCCCAGTTCGTCGCCGCCATGCTCAGCCGCGCGGTGGGCAAACCCAAAGACCAGAGAGGCTTCGACCGTACGCTTCTCGCGCTCGTCGCCGGCCTCAGCGAGGTGATCATCGACTGGATCTCGCACGACATGGACGGCGACCCCGACCAGCTCGCCGAGCACCTGACCGGAATCGCCCTCGCCCTCGCCACCAGCGCCGCCGCCCTGTAGCCACGCGGGAGCGTCAGAGGCGGCGGGCTGTGATCTCCACTCCCGCCGCTCGCAGGCGCTCGACGAGGGCGTCGCCCAGCCCGGTGGCCGGGGTCAGCACACCGCCGTCCGAGGGCGGCAGGACGTCGCGATCGTGGACCAAGGCCAGCGCCGACTCGGCGAGCATGAGGGCGGTCGCCGCGTACCCGGGGTCGCCCTTGGCCCGGAACCGCGCGGTGTAACGGGCGCCGGTCGTCGTCGTGGTGAAGAAGTCCATCGTGAAGTGGCCGTCCCGCTGCGCGCGCTCGGTCGGGCCGCTGCCCGGTTTGGGGAGCAGCCGGTCGAGGACGAACCGGGTCGGCGGCAGCATCATGCCCGCGACCAGGGCGCCGAGGCCGAGCTTGACCCCGTTCGCCACGAGCGGCGACAACGGGGAGGCGCCGACGCTCATCAGCTCGCGATAACGGAAGCGACGACCGTACCGCCAGTTGTGCAGCGCGTTGCTGCGGCGGACCACCCGGGTGTTGTAGGACGCCATGAAGAACGGAGCGAGGGTGCCCCGCAGCGTGGGATGCACGTCGGCGCCGGCAACGGTGGCCGCGTCGCCCTGCCGGCCCAGGTCGGGCTCGCCGGCGCGATCGGGACTGAGCGAATAGGGGCCGGCGGCGAGCCGGCGCAGGCCACGATCGTTCTTGACCGCGTCGAGTTGCTGGCGCATCGAGTCGATCGTGCCGCCGCTGATGCCACCACGCATGCTGGTCACGACCATCGTGGTGTCGGTGAGCTCGCCGGCGCCGTCGGCCGCGACCTGCTGGGCCAGGACGTGCACGCCCAGGTCGGACGGGATCGAGTCGAACCCGCACGAGTGAACGATCCGGGCCCCCGTACGGGCGGCCGGCTCGTGATTGGTGTCGATGCTCTGCCGGGCAAAGATCACTTCACCGGTCAGGTCGACGTAGTCGGTGCCGGACTCGGCGCACGCCCGGACCAGTGCCTTGCCGTACTTGAGGTAGGGCCCGACGGTGGTCAGCACCACGCGGGTCGAGGCGGCCAGCCGGGCCAGCGCCTCGGTGTCGGCGGCGTCGGCCACCAGGATCGGCCAGTCGACGCCGAGCTTGTCGCGGATCGCGGCCACCCGGGACTCGGACCGGCCGGCCAGGGCGAGACGGGTACCCGCCGGGGCGTGTCCGGCGAGGTAGCGAGCGGTCACCGCGCCGACGAACCCGGAGGCGCCGTAGACGACGATATCGTGATCCCTGGCTTGATCGGTCATGGTTCTGGATTCTGCATCAGCGCTCCGGAAACCGCTCGGGCGGTTTAGTCTCAAGCCGCTTGTTCCCTTACCGATTCGGCTGGTCACGGGCTTTCCAGGCGCCGGAACCGGCCCTGTCCGCGCTCGCGGACACCGCGGGCGGAACGCCGAGTCCTGCCGCCGCCCGACGGGACGAACACCCACGGCATGGAGCGGGGGACCCACGTTCCTCGGCGCGTCCGCGCGCCTCGGGGTGAAGCCGCCACACTCGCGCGGCCGGGCGCCTCAGCCCGAACCCGACAGCTGACCTCGCAGGCGTGGAGGGTTCTCTGTCATGACACGAGTCTGCAAACCTGCCCGCACAGCGCTTGTTCTCGCCACGGCGGGCATCACCGGCATCACCTCCCTCATCGGCCCGGCCGCTGCCGCACCCTCGCCCACGGCCGACGTCAACTGGGACGCCATCGCCGCATGCGAGTCGGGCGGAAACTGGAGCATCAACACCGGCAACGGCTACTACGGCGGCCTCCAGTTCAGCCGCAGCACCTGGCGTGCCTACGGCGGGTCCCGTTTCGCCCGTACAGCCGACCGGGCCAGCCGTGCCGAGCAGATCGCCATCGCCGAACGGGTGCGCGACGGCCAGGGCCTGGGCGCCTGGCCCACGTGCGGCCGCCGGGCCTCGTCGACCAAGCAGTACCGAGCCGCCCAGGCAGCGAGAACAGCCGGCGTACGCACCGAGCCGGAACGCTCGTCCCAGCGCGTCTACATCGTGCGAGCCGGGGACACGCTCGCCGTGATCGCACAGCGGACGAGATTCCCCGGCGGCTGGCGCGCCCTGCACCGCCTCAACCGCGACGTGCTCCCCAGCCCGCACCGGATCTACCCCGGCCAGCCGCTCGCGCTCGCATAGGTGGCGCGATGCCGCAAGAGGTGGTCACGGCCGGCGGGCCGCCGGGGCGTCGAAGTGGATCCGTGAAAGCGGCACCAGCGCGCCCTCCAACCGGCGCAGTGCCGTGGCCACCATGGTGGGCGGCCCGCTCAGATAGAAGTCGTGGTCGGGCCAGGGCCCACGAGCGGCCACGAGCGCGGCGACGTCGCCCACGGCCCGCGTGACGGTCAGCCACGGGTGCCGCTGGGCCAGCAGGTCGACGGCCTCGCGGTCGTAGAAGGCGGCCTCGTCCGGTTCGCCGCGGAAGAGGTGGATCCAGCGGGTCCGGTTGAATCGGGACAACTCGTCGATCAGCGCCTTCGCGGGGGCGAGCCCGGTGCCCGCCGTGACGAAGACAAGGTCACGGCGGGAGTACGGGTCGAGCGTCAGGGAGCCTCGTGGGGAGCCGATCCGCAGGGTGTCACCCGGTTTGAGGCGCTCGACGAGCGCGGCCGACACACCGTCCGGCCTGACCGTGCGTACGTGGAACTCGAGCCGGCCGTCGGGGCGGGGCGCGTTGGCCACCGAGTAGTCCGCCCAGCGCCACGGCACGTACGGGCATTCGATGGCGACATGCTGGCCGGCCCGGAACGGCAACGGTCGCGGTGTGCGGCAGGTGAACACCGCGACGTCGGGGCCGCGCCGGTCATGATGCAGAACCTCGGCGGGCCAGAAGTCGGTCAGCACCGTACGCGCCTCGATGTCGGGTCGTCAGAGAGCTTTTACCCGATCAGCGTCACCGACATGATCGGCGGGCAACGGACAACCGGTGCGAACCTGCAGTTCGCCACCCGGATCGGCAGACCGGTCAGAACCGCGGATCGATGTGGATCTTCGGTGCGGACCCGTGACGCTTCCCGACGAGCACGTCGGCCGCCTCCGCCAGCCCGACCGTCTCGGCGATCAACGGCCGAGGATCAACGGCGCCTGAGGCGTACGTCTCGATGGTCTCGCCGAGTCCGCCCGACGCGCTCAAAATGCCGGCGACGGTGACGTCCTTGAGCACGGCCTGCCGAGTGTCCACCAGCGACGGCTCGCCCGAGATGCCGATGCAGACGACCCGTCCGCCGGGCTCCACCCGGTTGACAGCGAACGCCGGCAGGTCGTACGCGTTGGTGGCGTCGATGATCGCGTCGAACGGCACGGACGGCAGGTCGGTCCGGGTCCACGCCTCGGTGAACCCGAGCCCCCGCGCGAAAGCGAGCGATTCGGCGGTGGCGCCGAGCAGGTGGACGACCGCGCCGTGGGCCCGAGCGAACATGGCAGCGAGCAGCCCGATCGTGCCCGGGCCCATGACCAGCACCGTCTTGCCCGGGGCGGGGCCGGCGGCCCGGACCGCACGCAGGGCATTGCCGCCCGGCTCGACCAGCGCGCCGAGGGCCGGGTCGACGGAATCGGGCAGCTCGAACAGCGCCTTCGCCGGCACGGGCAGGCTCTCGGCCAGTGCGCCCGGCCAGCCGTTCCGGATCCCGATCTCGTAGCGGTCGGCGCACAGGTGCTGGCGACCGTTCCGGCAGCGGGCGCAGCGACCACAGCCCAGCATCGTGTCGCCGGTGACTCGCTTGCCCACCCACGAAGGGTCGACCCCGGCGCCGGCAGCGGAGACGACACCGCTCCACTCGTGGCCGATGCGGACCGGGTACGCGGCGTCGCCGCTCGCCAAGTAGGCCATGTCGCCGCTGAAGAACTCCATGTCGGTGCCGCACACCCCGGCGCGCTCGACGTCGACAACCACCTCACCGGGCCCGGCCACGGGCGGGTCGACCTCGACGACCTCGGAACGTCCCGGCCCGGTGATCACGAATGCGCGCATGCCGACAGTCTGCCGCCTGAATCGATCACACAACCGGGATGCCCCGGTAGCGGGGTCAGGGATGCGGCCTTCGACCTGATCGTGTCGTCGTTGAGTCAGCATCACCGGTCTGATGCGGAGGATGGAATTCGCGATCTGCGGCGAGTTCTGCGTCCCGGGGGAATGTTGTGGATTTATGACCTTCGGTGGGTTTCGGGGCGGGCTCGGAGAGCGGCTGAGCGGGAGTTCGAGGAGGTCCGGCGGGGAGGGGGTTCGGGGATTGGGGTGGGTGATCGGGCGGTTGTGGGCTCGATAGGGGTGTGGCGCCGGCCCGTTACGGTCGCGCGGCGGCTCGGGGCGGGATTCGGCCTGCATCTGTTGTGGGTGGGCTCGCTGCGGCCCGTGACGGTTCCATGGCGGTTGAGGAGGGTGCCGGGCGGGCGTCGTGGCCGGTCTTGCTGCCGCCGGTCACTGTCGCGTCGTGGTTGCGCAGGGTGCCAGGCCCGCACCCGTCGTGGGCCGGCTTGCTGCCGCCCGTCGCCCTCGCGCTGCGGTTGAGCAGGGTTGCAGGCCCGCATCCGTCGTGGGCCCGCTTGCTGCCGCCCGTCGCCCTCGCGCTGCGGTTGAGCAGAGTTGCAGGCCCGCATCCGTCGTGGCTGGGGCCCGTCACGGTTTCGCGGGGAAAGGTGGACGTGGCGGCTGTGGTGTGGTCAGCGGGCCGGCTCTGGGAGGGGGCGGGAGCGGCGGGTGGTTGCCAAGCGGGGTTCGGCCAGGACGACCAGGACGGCTGCCGTCGTGAGGAGGGCGCCGGCCAGTGTGGGGGCCTCGGGGCCGACGGCGGTGAGGAGCCCGCTTCCCAGCAAAGCGCCCGCTGTGATGCCGATGTTGAAGGCCGTGGAGGTGCCCGCGGCGGCCATGTCTGTGCTGCCAGGGGCGACCTCGAGGACTCGGGTGCTGAGGATGGACGCTGTGCCGGAGAGGGCGAAACCGGCCACCGCGGTGGTGATGACGGCGGTGAGCGGGCTGGCGCCGAAGGTGAACTGGACGGCCAGCGTCACGGCCTGCAGCGCGGTGGCGGCCAGGAAGCTCGGCCAGCCCCACCCGCCCACGACCAGGCCGGCCACGACCACGCCGAGCAGGCCGGCGATGCCGCGCAGGGCGAGGATCGGGCCCAGGGCCGCAGGGTCGAGGCCGCTCACACGGGTCAGGAAAGGGTCGATGTAGGTGAAAGCGGCGAATGCCCCGGCGACCGCGAGCGCGCTGGCGACCACGAGCGTGCGGTAGCGGCCACGGTCGGGAGCGGTGCCGCGGTCGGCGTCGCTCGCGCCGCGTGGGGTTTCGGGGAGGAGGGCCAGCACGACGACCAGGACGAGCACGCCCAGCAGGCCCAGGAACAAAAACGGCAGCCGCCAGCTGGACTGCTGGCCCAGCCACGTGCCCAGGGGGACGCCGACCAGCGGCGCGGTGGAGGCCCCTGCGAACACCATGGACAGTGCCCGGCCGCGCAGGCGTTGCGGGAACAGGCCGGCCGCTGCGGGGGTGACCACGGCCCAGAAGACGGACTGGCTCAGGGCGATCACGACCCGGGCCGCCAGCAGGGACAGATAGTTCACGGCCAGGGCGGACAGCGACGTCGACACCACGAAGACCGCCAGGAGCAGGACGAGCAGGCGGCGGCGCGGCCAGGTGGCGGTCAGCCGGACCAGTGGCAGCGTGGCGATCACGACCACGAGCCCGTACGCCGTGACGAGCAGGCCGATCGAGGACTCGCCGACGCCGAGGTCGCCGGCCATGGCAGCGAGCAGGCCGATCGGCAGGGTCTCGACCGTCACGAAGAGGAAGGCGCCGATCGACAACGCCGCCAGGGTGACCCAGGCACGCGTACGGCTCGCTTCCACGTGGACGACGTTACCGACGGGGTGTGACAGAGAGCCCGTTCGGATGAGCAGAAGTCCCTGGCCCGGCCCTTACGATGCCCTCCGTGTCGCATCGGATGGTTCGCGCAGCGTTGACGGCCGCCCTGGTCGCGGGATCGACCGCGGCCGTCCTCGGCGTGCCGGGCCCGGCCCGTGCCGTTGACCTCACCACCACGCTACCGATCGCGTCTTTCGGCGACATCGTGGTCAACCCCGAGAGCCGGCTGATCTTCATCAGCGACCCGGTCGGCGGCAAGCTGATCACCACCGACTACGCCGGTGTCGTGAAGAAAACCACCATCAATCTGCCGGGCATCGCCGGTCTGGCGTTCGACGCGGACGGCGGCGAGGTCTACGCCGCGCGCCCCGATGCCAAAGAGATCAGCGTCTTCAAGAAGGACGGCTCTCCGACTCAGAACTTCACGGCGTCGGGCAACGCCAAGCCGGTCTCGTTGGCCGTCGCGGGCGGCCGCGTCTGGTTCGGCGAGGCGGACGGCGGGATCGGCCGCCTCGACCCGGGCGGCGACGAGCCCGATCTCACGCCCGACGTCGTCACCACCGGCCTCGACGCCACCCCGGTGCTCATCGGGGAGGGCGACCTGCTGGCTGCCGCCGACCCGTCCGCGACCCCGGGCGCCGTCGCCGTCGTGAACGTCGCGGCAGGCACCCCGGCCGTCGTCTCCGCGCCGGTCGGGGCGGGGCAGGCGAAGGCCCTGGCGTTCAGCCCCGACGGCGACCGGCTGCTGGTGGCCGGCAGCGAGGGCCTGGCCCGCGCGCTGAAACCGGCCGACGTGAGCACGCTGCAGAACTACACGGCCGCCGCCGACAACAATGCGGTCGCCGTCGGCTCGACCGGCGCCGTGGCGGTCGGCACGAGCAAGGCCGTGTCCGTGTTCGCGCCGGGGTCGGCCACCGCGACCAAGCAGTTCACCGTCAAGACCCCGGGCGTCCTGCAGCCGGGCAGCCTGGCCTGGGAGCCCGGCGGCCCGCGCCTGTTCGGCGTCTCCGGCGAGGCCGGTCGTTTCGACCTGCAGATCTTCGGCGACCCGGCCAAGCTGGTCACGAAGGTCACGCTCACCGCGCCGGCCAAGCTGGAGCTGGGCAGGACGGCCACGCTCGCGGGCTCGTTCGCGGCGCCGATCCCGGCCGGCCTGCCGGTGGTGATCACCCGTAAGGACGCGGCCGGCAGCCGTCGCGTGTCGCCGAACGTTGTCCCGGCGAACGGCCAGTTCACGATCACCGACAAGCCGGCCCGGAGCGGCACGGTGACCTACACCGTCGCGTTCGCGGGCAACGCCGACTACTCCCCCGCCACGGTCACCAAGTCGTTCGCCGTCGGCACGACCAAACCCACGACGCTCGCGCTGGCCCGCGGTGGCAGCGGGGTTCTCGCGTACGGGAAAACGGTCTCTCTCACGGCGAGACTGGGCTCGACCCATTCGAACCGCGTCGTCGAGATCTGGGCCGACCCGTTCGGCGGCGACCAGGTGAACCGGCTGGTGCGCAGGGCCACGGCGAACAAGCAGGGCGTGGTCACGGCCACCTTCAAGGTCACCCGCAACACCACGTTCTCGGCGGTCTTCGCGGGCGACGCGTTCACCCCCGCGCGCACGGTCAAGACGACCGTTCCGGTCAGGACGAGCGTGACGACATCGATCAGCCGGTCCTACAAGGTCGCCAAGATCGGCGGGGTGTCGTATCACCACCTGCGCAAGACGGTGGACCCGTACATCACCACCAAGAGCCCCGCTGTGCCGGGGCGGAGCGTCTATCTGCAGCTCGAATACTTCAACGGCCAGAAATGGAAGGTGTGGCAGGCCGGCTATTTCGGGATCAACGAGTACGGCAACCTGTACAACGAGCTGTCGGGCACGCACACGGCCGGCGTCAGATATCGGATCCGGGCGATTTACCTGTACGCCAAGTCGGGCGACACGTTCAACGCCACGACCTACGGCAACTACCAGTACTTCACATTCACGAAGTAGCCGAGCGGGCCGCCGCCATCGCCTCGACGCCGGCCATCAGCAGCTCGATGCCGAACATGTAATACCGCTCGGGGTCGGGCTCGTCGGCGTACAGGGAACCGATCTGGACCATCATCGGGAACTTGTCGGCGGGCAGGCACTCGAGTTCGATCCGTCGCATACGGCGCCACTCGCCGACCTCCAGCCCTTCGGTGGGCGTGGGGGTCTCGACCTGGGCGTGGACCAGGCCGATCACGCCGTGCAGCAGATAACTGCCCACCCAGTACGCCTCCTGCGGGGTGAAGCCGGCCTCGGTGAGCAGCACGAGGGCGTCTTCGGTGGCGCGGTTGAAGCTGGTGGCCCGCGCCTTGTCGGACTGGTGCAGCAGGTCGGGCAGGATCGGGTGCCGCCGCATGGCCTGAACCAGCGACTCGACCATCGCGCGCAGCTGTTTCTGCCACGGGTCGGACACGCTGCGGTCGGCCCGGACGTCGGCCAGCCCGTGGTCGATCACGCCCAGGAACAGCTCGTCCTTGTTCTTGAAGTGCCAGTACAGCGCCATCGGGGTGACCCCGAGCTCCTGCGCGAGCCGGCGGATCGTCACCGCGCCGAGGCCGTGCTCGTCCCCCAGGCGTAACGCCGTCTCGGCGACCGTCGCTCGGCTGAGTCGTTCTGCTGCCACTTGACAACCATACAACGTACAGGTGTCATGTACGCGGTACATGTACGTTGTACACGGACGCCGTACAGGAGGGTGACCCGCATGAGGGCACAGACAAATCGCAGGTGGTGGGCGCTCGCCGCGGTGGCGCTGGCCACCTTCATGACCTATCTCGACAACAACGTGGTCAACGTGGCCCTCCCGTCGATCCAGCGCGATCTGCAGCTGAGCATCGAGGGCCTGGAGTGGATCGCCAGCTCGTACATCCTGGTCTTCGCCGGCCTGCTGCTGGCCGGCGGCCGCATCGCCGACGTGCTCGGCATGCGGGGCGTGTTCTTCGGCGGCCTCGCCGTCTTCACGGTGGCCTCGGTGGTCGCCGGCCTCGCGCAGAACCAGGAGATGCTGATCGGCGCGCGGGCCGTGCAGGGCGTGGGCGCGGCCCTGCTCACCCCGGCTTCGCTGGCGCTGCTGACGCAGTTGTTCCCTGACGCTCGCGAACGCGCCACGGCGGTCGGCATCTGGGGTGGGGTCGGCGCGCTGGCGCTGGCGTTCGGCCCGTTGACCGGCGGGTGGCTCAGCGAGAACGTGTCCTGGGGCTGGATCTTCCTGATCAACGCGCCGATCGGTGTGGCGACCGCCGTGGTCGGCGCCCTGAGCATCCCGGCCGGACGCCGGGGCACGAGCCGCGGTCTCGACCTGCCCGGCCTCGTCGCGTCCTCGCTGGCGCTGTTCGCCCTGACCTTCGCGCTGATCGAGGGTGAGTCGCGCGGCTGGACCAGCGGCTGGATCCTGGCCGGTTTCGCCGTCGCGGCGGCGGGGGCGATCGCTTTCGTCGTCATCGAGTCGCGTTCGGCCAACCCGATGATGGACCTCAGCTTCTTCCGGCTGAGGGTCTTCACCGGCGGCCTGCTCGCGATGGGCCTGTGGGCGTTCGGCGTGTTCGGCATCTACTTCTACACGGCGATCTACATGCAGAACGTGCTCGGTTTCACGCCCACTGAGGCGGGGGCCGCGTTCGTGCCGATGGCGCTGGTCATGGCCGTGCTGGCGACTGTCGCGCCGAGGCTGGAGGCCCGGTTCGGCGCGGGCAGCACGGTGGCGGCGGCGCTCGCGCTCATGGCCGTCTCGGTCGCGGGCATCTCCTCGTACGGGGAAGGAACCACGTATCTCGACCTGCTGCCGTGGTTCCTGGTTTACGGCGTCGGCGGCGGCATGCTCGTCCCGCTGAACAACGTCGTCCTCGGGGCGCTGCCGGCCGCCCGCGCCGGGATCGCGTCGGGCATGCTCAACGTCTCGCGTGAGGTGTTCGGCCTGCTCGGCATCACGATCCTCGGCGCGATCCTGACCAACCGCTCGAACGCGGCCACCGGCTCCGAGCTGCACCGCTACCTCGAGGGCTACCAGGTGTCACTGGTGGTCGCGGCGGCCCTGGTCGCGGCGGGCATCCCCATCGCGCTGTGGGCGCTGCGCTCGGTCAAGGCGGCCGGGCCGTCCCGGGCCGAGCAAGAGGAGCCGGTGCTGGAGCCGGCCTGACCGGCATACTGAACAGCTGTGAGAACCCCTCGGTTGGAGATCGAGTACTGCACGCAGTGCCGCTGGCTGTTGCGGGCCGCGTGGACGGCGCAGGAACTGCTCACCACGTTCCAGAAGGAGCTGGGCGAGGTGGCGCTGGCGCCGGGCACCGGTGGCGTGTTCGAGATCCGTCTCGACGACGAGTTGCTCTGGTCCCGCAAGGAACAGGGCGGGTTCCCGGAGCTGCCCGAGCTGAAGCGGCTGGTGCGCGATCGCGTCGCGCCCGGCCGTTCCCTCGGCCACACCGACCGGGCCGGCACGACTCCGGCCTGAGCGGTCAGGCGCCGCGCTGCTCGAGGACGGCCAGGTCGCGCTCGGCGTACAGACGGTGATGCCACTCCTCGTTCAAGACGGTCAACAGGCATTCCCGTACGGGGTAAGCCCGCGGCCGTGGCCAGCCCGGCGCCTCGACCGGCGCGGTGGCGGCCGCCAGCGACTCGTCGGTCAGCTCGTCGATCACGCGGCGTACGGTGGCCATCCGGTCGAGCCGTAACGCGAGCGCCTCGTCCAGCGACGGACGGACCTCCCGGTCGCGCGGCACCCCCGGCGTGTCCGGCATCCCGTCCCACGGCAGGCTCAGCGGATGCCACGGGGACGGGTCGCCGAGGATCGCCCGCGACACCCACGACTCGGTCGCGAACGCGAGATGCCGCAGCGTCTCGATGAACGACCACTCCCCGTCGACCGACTCGTACAGCCGCTCAGCCGGCAGTTTGCGGGCCCGCTCGACCGTCTGCGACCAGAGCCGCTCGACGATGTCCCACGCCTCGCGGAAACCGGCCGGATCGGACGGGCGCATCTTCACCCGCAACGGCTCGCGCCGGTCGAGCTCGGCCTCGATCAGCGGCGCCACGTCGACCCCGTTGATCACCAGGTTCCCGATGTCGCCGTCGATGGTGACATCCCACATCTCGACGCCGCGCATGGTCGACCTGGAGATGTCGACGTCGCGGAACACCGAGCCCGAGAGGTCGACGTCGCGGAAAACCGAGCCGGTGAGGCCGGTGGACGTGAAGTGCGAGCCGCGCAGGTCTTCGCGGTTGGTCTCAGCCATGAGCGCACGGTAGACCCGGAACCGGACGTTACGCTTCCCCATCCCGCACGCGATGCCGTCCGATCGGGACGATCATCGGGGTGTTCGAGATCGGGTCGTCGACCAGCCGGCAGCGCATGCCGAACACGTCCGCGATGATCTGCTCGGTGAGCACCTCGTTGGGGTCACCCGCCGTCACCACCGCGCCGTCCTTCATCACCACGACGTGGTCGGCGTAACGGAAGGCCAGGTTGAGCTCGTGCAGCACGATCACCACCGTCGTGCCCTCGGCCTCGTTCAGGTCGGTGAGCAGGTCGAGCACCTCGACCTGGTGGCTGATGTCGAGATAGGTGGTGGGCTCGTCGAGCAGCAGGATCCCGGTGCGCTGGGCCAGCGCCATCGCGATCCACACGCGCTGCCGCTGCCCGCCGGAGAGCTCGTCGACCGGCCGCGCCGCCAGCGCCAGCGTGCCGGTGGCGGTCAGGGCGGCGGTCACGGCGACGTCGTCCTCGCTGCTCCACCGCCGGAACCAGCCCTGATGCACGTGCCGGCCCCGGCTGACCAGATCGGTGACCGTGATGCCGTCGGGCGCGATCGGCCCCTGCGGCAGGATGCCGAGCCGCAGCGCGACCTCGCGGCTGGGCGTCGAGTGGATCGATTTGCCGTCGAGCAGCACCTCACCCGACGCCGGCGCCAGCAGGCGGGCCAGGCCCCGCAGATAGGTCGACTTCCCGCATGCGTTGGGCCCGACGATGATGGTGACCTTGCCGGTGGGCACGTGCAGGCTCAGGTCACGGACGACGATCCGCTCGCCGTACCCCAGCGAGAGCCGTTCGGATTTCAGGTCCAGGGGCACGGTCATCCTCCTCGGCCGGAGCGGTTGGCGGTGGCGAGCAACCACAGCAGATAGGGGGCGCCGATCACACCGGTGACGACGCCGACCGGGAACTGGCGCGGGCCCAGCAGGTGCGCGCCGATGAAGTCGCTGACCAGCACCAGCAACGCGCCGACGAGGGCCGCCTGCAACAGGACGGGGCGTCCCCCGCCGACCATGCGGACGGCGATCGGGCCCGACATGAAGGCGACGAACGCGATCGGACCGGCCGCCGAGGTCGCCGTCCCGGCCAGCACGACGGCCACGAGCAGCAGGGCGAAACGGCTCGCCTGCACGCGTACGCCGAAAGCGGTGGCCAGGTCGTCGCCGAGCTGCATGCCGGTGAGCGCCCGGCCCAGGGTCAGCGCGAGCGGCAGCAGGATCAGCACGGCGACAGCGAGCGGGACGATCTGCGACCAGGTACGCCCGTTGACGCTGCCGGTCAGCCAGATCATCGCCTCGGCCGCGATCTTCACATCCGAGCGGGTGAGCACGTACGAGGTGATGCTGGTCAGCACCGTGCCGACGCCGATGCCGACCAGGATGAAACGGTAACCGCCCACCCCCTTGCGCCACGACAGCGTGTAGATCAGCAGGGCCGTCAGCACCGCGCCGGCCAGCGCGGTCGCCGCGACGAAGCTGCCGTCGACCCCGAACACGAGCACGGTCACCACGGCCGCGGTGGTGGCGCCCTGGCTCACGCCGATCACGTCGGGGCTGGCCAGCGGGTTGCGCAGCAGCTGCTGGAAGATCGCTCCGGCCAGCCCGAACGCCAGCCCGGCCAGCACTGAGACCGACGCCCGGGGCAGGCGCAGCTCGTGCATGACGTAGTCGACGCCGGCCGGTGCCGGGCGGCCCAGCAGCGAACGCACCACGTCGGGCAGCGAGATTTGGAAGTCGCCGTAGGACAGGCTCAGCGCGACCATTGCGATCAGCGCCACGAGCAGCGCGCCGGCCACCCGGCGGGCGCGGGCCGTCTCGCGGCGGCGGGCCTGCTCGACCACCCCGGCCTTCACCGCTCGGCCGCCCTTTCCCGGCGGGCCGGCGTCAAAAGGATCAGCGCGCCGGTCACGGTTCCGCCAGCCTCTCCCCGGCCGGCCGGCGTCAGAAAGATCAGCGCGCCGGTCACAGTTCCGCCAGCCTCTCGCGGCGGGCCAGCGCCACGAAGATCGGGGCTCCGATGATCGCCGTGACGATGCCGACCTGCACCTCGCCGGGGCGGGCCACGACCCGGCCGATCACGTCGGCGATCAGCAGCAGCAGCGGGGCCAGCAGCATCGAGTACGGCATCAGCCACCGGTGGTCGGGGCCGGTGACGGCACGGGCGATGTGCGGGATGACCAGGCCGATGAAGACGAGCGGGCCGGCCATCGAGGTGGCCGTGCCGCACAGCAGCACCACGGCGCCGGCCGCGATCAGCCGGGCCACGATCACGTTCTGGCCGAACGAGGTGGCCACGTCGTCGCCGAGGGCGAGCGCGTTGAGCGAGCGGGCCGAATACAGGGCGAGCGCGGTTCCGGCGATCAGGAACGGCGCGCTCTGCACGGCGACGTCGGCGCCGCGCCCGGCCAGCGAGCCGACCTGCCAGAACCGGAACTGCTCGTACGCGTCCACGTCGGTGATCAGCACGGCGGTGGTGAACGAGGTCAGTGCCGCCGTGACCGCCGCCCCGGCCAGCGCGAGTTTCACGGGCGCCGCGCCGCCGCGGCCGACCGACCCGATCGTGTAGACGAGGACTGAGGTGATCGCCGCGCCGAGGAAGCCGAACCAGACGTACCCGGTCAGGCCGGTGATGCCGAGGAAGCTGATCGCGATGACGATGAACAGGCCCGCGCCCGCGTTGACGCCGAGGATGCCCGGGTCGGCCAGCGGGTTGCGGGTGACACCCTGGATCACCGCCCCGGCCAGGCCGAACGCGGCCCCGGCAAGCAGGCCGACGATCGTACGGGGAATGCGGCTCTCGGTGATGATCAGGTGTTCGGTCGAGTTCGGATCGGGGTTCGTGAGGGCGTGCAGCACCGCGCCGAGGGGGATGTCGCGGGCGCCGACGGCCAGGCTGAGCAGCACGGCACCGCCGAGGGCCGCCGCGATCACCACCAGTCCGGTGGTGAGCACGACGGCCCTGCGGCGACGGGGGTCCGGCACCGGTCGTCAGCCGGCGGCAGCGGCCAGCAGCGGGGTGACCTTGTCCACGGCGTAGGACAGGCCGGCGACGGACGAGCTCGAGAACGCGTTCGAGATGTCCTGGTTGTCCATGTAGGCGACATGCCCGGCCTTGACCGACGGCACCGCCTGGAACAGCTTGTCGCCCTTGACCTGGTCGAGCGTGGCCTGGATGAGGAAGACGACGGTGACGTCGGCGTCGGCCAGGTCGAGCTGCTCGTTGGAGAGCGTGATGTAGAACGAGTCCTTCTTGAGCGCCTCGATCGCCGGGGCGTTCTTGAAGCCGAGCTTGGTCAGGAAGTCGACCCGGCCGTCACCGGAGACGTAGGCGCCCCAGCCCTCGCCGGTGCGGGCGACCGCCGCGACGGTCTTGTCCTTGAAGCCCGGGTTGGCCGCCGCGGCCGCGGTGAACTTGGCGTCCAGCTCGCTCTTGAGCGCGGCCGCCTCGGACTGCTTGCCGAGCGCCTTGCCGATCATGTCGAGCTGCTGCTCCCACGTGGTCAGGTACATCTCGCCGCCCTTGGGGACGTCGACCACGGGCACGCCGAGCTTGGCCAGCGAGTCGTGCCGGGCCTTGTCGCCGCTGGAGCGGGTGTCGAGGATCAGGTCGGGCTTGAGGGCCGCCACCTTCTCCATGTCGAGCTCGAGGGTGCCGAGGATCGCGGGCGGGGTGGTGTACTTGCCGGCGTTCCACGGGCCCTGACCGTCGCCGCCGAAGGCCAGCCAGTCGGACGCGCCCACGGGCTGCACCCCGAGCGAGAGCGCCACGTCGGCGTCGCTCCACCCCAGAGCGACAACCCGCTCGGGCTGCTTGCTGACGGTGACGTCACCGAAGGCCGTCGTGATGGTGACCGGGAAGGCGGAGGCGGCCGACGAACCCGTTGCGGGGGCGGCGTTGTCGTCCTCCGTGCCGGTGGTCGAGCAGCCGGTGAGGGCAACCACGGCGCTCAGAAGGGCGACCGGCAGCAACCGGCCGGCGCGGGAAAACGGAAGTCGCATCAGAGGCTCCATGATTCGCAAAGGTGAGCCTAACCTAACGGCGTTCACCCTATCCGCAAGTCAGAGCCGCGAAGGTCACAATTGCAGACGACCAGCCAGATGAGCGGCTGCGGCGACGGTCGCCGCGTACTGCACCCCGACGAGACGACGGATCTCGATCGGGTCGAGCTCGGCGACACGGGCGTCCTCGGCCAGCCAGGCGGCGTACCGCTGCTCCACCTCGGCCAGCGCGGAACGGACCGAAGCCCGTACGTTGCCCACGGCGGCCTCGCCCCGCAGCGCCCGGAACAGGATCCCGCCGTACCGAAGACGCCACTCGTGGATGTTCAGCTCCAGCGAGCTCGCCTCGGCCACGGTGGCCGGCCGCTCCGACGCCGGATCCTTGCTGCGCGCGAGCCTTTCCTGCCCGGCGGCCTCGACGACCGTGGCATAGAAGCGGGCCGCCCGCCAGAACGGGGAGGCCGGCGCGATCAGATGGTTCTCGACGGAGGCGAGCGTACGGGTGAGCAGCTCCCCCAGATCGGCCAGCGCGACGGCATTGGCGGCCAGGGCCTCCGCGTACGTCACCCCGGCCTCGGCCGTGTCCCCCGCTCGCGGGTCGAGCCAGTACGGCAGCTCGCTGACCAGCACCAACGCGCCCCACCGTTCGGCGTACCAGGTGGTGCTGCCGCCCTCGAAGATCCACGGCTGCCGGCGGGCCATCGTCCGCTCGTAGACCGTCGCCAGGGGCGTGGCCTCGAAGATGGCGTCGTCGAGCAGCTCGAGGTCGGGCGCCTCGGGTTCGCCGCGGTCGAGCGGGATGCCCAGATGCTCGGGCACCCGTTGCAGGACGGGGTGCAGGGCCGGCTCGGCACGGCTCAGCCAGTAGTACGCCCCGCCCAGCTCACTGTTGTGCAGCGACGCGACCAGGGCCGGCCGGTGCGCGTCGATCAGCCGCATCAGCGCCTGCGTCTCGGGGATCGGCTCGTCGAAGTACGCGTCCCCGTGGTTCACCGGGAAGGTCCACTCGACCTGGTCGCGGCCGGCCGGGCGATAGAAGTGCCGGGCGTAGTGGCTGCGGGTGAACGGCCCGCGCAGCCAGCCCTCGTTGAGCCGCAGCCCGTCCGGGTCGGCGCAGTCCACGATCCGCCACCGGTGCCCGAGCCGGGCCCTCAGCTCACGGTCGGCGCAAAGGCGTTCGGCCAGGTGCAGCGCGGTGAGCCCGCCGATCGGCTCGTTGGGATGCGGCAGGCCGAAGGCGAGGGCCTCAGGCGCGTCCGGGGCGTCGGCGTCGATGGTCAGACACCAGAGCGGGTTGCCCTGCCGGGAACTGCCGCACCGGCGCAACGACGCGACGCCGGGGTGACGATCCGCGATCCGCCGCAGTCCGGCGTGCAGTTCGTCGACCCCGGCGAAGGCGTCGTACGCCGGCACGGTGTCGATCTCGGCCAGGAGCCAGGCGGGAAGGGTGTCCATCCCGCCATCCTGCCCGCTATTCCTTGGTTCCCGCTGCTCTGACCGGCGGGATCCGGAGCAGACGGCTCACCGGCAGGACCGTCGTGACCAGGGCAAGCACGATCGCGCCGCCCAGCACGACCACCCCGCCCATCGGTGGCACGTAGGGCACCAGCGTTCCGGTCAGGGCCCGGACCACGGCCGTCAGCGTCAGCGCGGCGATCACCACACCGACCGTCAGCGCGGCCCCGAGCAGACCCACCTGCTCGGCGTTGACCATCCGCCGCACCTGGCGCGGGGTGACCCCGGCCAGCCGCAGCACCGCCAGTTCCCGGCCGCGGGCCAGGGCCGCCATCACCATCGTGTTGCCGGCCGCGAGCGCCGCGTACGCCACCATCACCGTGATCAGCATCTTGTTGAGCCAGGCGCTGATGGCCATGTCACGCCCGAGCTGCCCGGTGAGGTCGTCGGTCGTACGCACCTGCCCCAGGGCCGCGAGAGCCTGGTCGGCGCTTCCGTCGGTGCGCACCAGAATCTCGTCGTACGGGCCGGACACGTACGGCAGCAGCACATCGCCGAAGCCCAGCCCGCGGTCGTAGACGGCGACCACCTTGCGCTTGACCGGGGTGCCGTCGCCCAGCCACATCTCGGCCTCGTCACCGACCTTCCAGCCCGCCGACGACGAGACAGCGATCGTGTCGCCGGTCAGCGCGGACAGGCTGCCCTCCCGTACGCCCAGGTCCATCGTGGACGACAGTTGGGCCGGCTCGACGGCTCGGGCCTCGGCCTGCTCGGCCCCGTCGAAGACCCGCACCACGATCGACGTGTGCTGCACACCCGTCACGGCCCGCACTCCGGCAATCCCCCGTACGCGGTCGGCCGTCGACGCCGGCAAACCCTCGGGCGCCGCCACGACCCGATCGGCCAGCATGCCCTCCCGGCTCTGCGTGACAGTCTGCCGCTCCAGGTTGTCCTGCAGGAACCAGACCGAGCCGCCGAACCCGACCGACAGCACGAGCGCGCTCAGCACGGCGGCCATGCCCCGGGCGTTGGCCCGCAGGTTGGCCACGGCCAGATCGCCCGAGACTCCCCAGACCTTCCGCAGGACGGGCGCGACCACCCGGGCGGCGTACGTGTTGATCCACGGGGCCAGCAGCGCGACCGCGATCACGTACAGGTAGAGCATGCCGAGCGCGGCGGCCACCGCGGTCATGCCCGAGGTGCCCGCGGCGAAGAACGTGGCCATGCCGGCCGCGGCCAACGTGAGCAGCCCGGACGCACCCCGGACACGGCCACCGTGGGCGGGCTCGACGGCGATCTCACCCAGCGCCTCGGCCGGGCGGATGCGGGCGACCCGGCGGGCCGCGATCCGGGCGGCGCCCACGGCGATCAGCAGGGTGATCAGGGTGCCGAAAACGGCCGCGGTAGCGGGGTTGGTGACCGGGAAGCTCTCCGGCAGGAACCCGCGGGCGATCAACTGGTCGTGCACCCAGGCGGTCGACCACAGCCCGGCGGGGATGCCGATCGCGGCCGAGGCCAGAGCGACCACCGCCGCCTCGGCGACCACCAGCGCACGCACCTGACGCGGGGTGGCGGCGACGGCTCGCAACAGGGCCAGGTCACGCCGGCGGTGCCGGACGGAGAGGCCAACGGTGCCGGCCACCACGAAGACGATCAGCAGCACCACGTACCCGCCGAACGCGCCGCCCACCTCCAGCAGCAGCGAACGGGCCTCGATCGAGGCGGACCCCTCGGCCCAGCCCCGTTCCTTCCCCGCGTACGCCTCGACCCCGGCCTCCTCGGCAAGGCCCTCGATGGTCTTGACGGCGTCGGGGGAAGCCTTGATCGCGATGGCCTGAGCGTCGGCCTGGACGTCGGTCACCCCGGGAACGGCGCGGATCCGGTCGGCGAGCGCGGGCGGCACCTTGCCCTCGGGCAGCGGCACCTTCGTGACGCTGACCTCGCCGAACTCCTTCGTGGACACTTCGATGTAGCGGTGGGCGACCACGACGTCGGCCGCCGCATAGCGCTGCGGCTCGGGCTGGTACCGCAGGCCCGACTCGACGAACACGGCCAGGGTCATCAGGATCATCACGCCGCCGGCCAGGGCGACCAGGGTGGCAATCGACGTGCCGGGGCGCTGCCGCAGCAGGCGCAGGGCGAGCTTGAACATGGGGGTCGGTCCTCTCACCTGGTCACGAGCAGTTCGGCGATCTTTTCCGCGCCCAGCTGGGGCAGGTCGCGGACGATCCGGCCGTCGGCCAGCACGAGCACCCGGTCGGCGTACGAGGCGGCGACCGGGTCGTGCGTCACCATCACCACGGTCTGGCCGAACTCGTCGACCATCGAGCGCAGCAGGGCCAGCACCTCACCCGCGGTCTCGGTGTCCAGCGCGCCGGTCGGCTCGTCGGCGAAGACCACGTCGGGGCGTACGGAGAGGGCGCGGGCGATCGCGACGCGCTGCTGCTGACCGCCGGAGAGCTGGGCCGGGCGGTGCGAGAGCCGCTGGGTCAGGCCGACCCGCTCGACCACGCTCGCCACCCACTGCCGATCGGGCCGCACCCCGGACAGCCTCGAGGGCAGCAGGATGTTCTCCTCGACGGTGAGCGCGCCGATCAGGTTGAACGCCTGAAAGACGAAGCCGATGCGGTCCCGCCGCAGCTCGGTCAGCCGGGTCTCGGAGAGCTGCGACAACTCGGTGTCGCCGACCCAGACCCGGCCCCCGGTGGGACGGTCGAGCCCGGCCGCGGTCTGCAGCAGCGTGCTCTTGCCGGAACCGGACGGGCCCATCACGGCGGTGAACGTGCCGCGGGCGAACTCGGCGTCCACCCCGGCCAGGGCGACGACCCGCTGGCCGTCGGTGGCGTACGTGCGGGTGAGTCCCTCGACCCGGACCGCGACCATGTCGTTCATGACTGCGCCTCTCGGTGTGTTAGCTCGTTGGCTGACACCGGAAACGCTATTTCGCGCAGTGGTCAAGATCGATGAAGCCTGCGGGCCTCTTCGCGGTACAGCTGGCTATACCTCCAGGTAGCGCAGCACCGCTGTCACCCGGCGGTCGGCCCGGTCACTCGGCGCCAGGTCGAGCTTGGCGAAGATGCTGCGGATGTGTTTGTGCACGGCGCCCTCGGTGACGACCAGGCGTTCGGCGATCGCCGTGTTGCCCAGCCCCTCGGCCATCAGCGCGAGCACGTCCCGCTCGCGGGGGCTGAGCCGGTCGAGGCCGTTGTCGGCGCGGTTGCGCGAGAGCAGGAGGCCCACCACCTCGGGGTCGACGGCCGTGCCGCCCTCGGCCACGCGGTGCAGCGCCTCCAGGAACTCCTCGACCCGGCCCACCCGCTCCTTGAGCAGATAGCCGAGCCCCGCCGCGCCGCCGCTGAGCAGGTCGGTGGCAAAAGCCTGTTCCACGTACGCCGAGAGCACGAGCACGGCCAGGCCAGGCAACCGCCTGCGCGCCTCCACCGCGGCAACGATCCCCTCATCGGTGTGCGTGGGCGGCATCCGCACGTCGACGATCGCCACGTCCGGTTTGTGCTCGTCGACGGCTGCCAGGAACGCGGCCGGGCCGTCGGTGGTGGCGACCACGTCGATCCCCTCGGCCCGCAGCAGCAACGCCAGGCCCTCCCGCAGCAGCGCGTCGTCCTCGGCGATCACGATCCGCACGGCAGCTCCACTCGCATGGTCGTCGGCCCACCGGCCGGGCTGGTCAAGGTCAAGTTCCCGTCGTACGCCTCGACGCGGCGCCGGATCCCGACGATCCCCGACCCGCCGTGCTCGTCGGCGCCGCCACGGCCGTTGTCCTCGATCGTCACCTCGAGCCGGTCACCGTCGAGGCGCGCGGTGACCGAGGCCGTGGTCGCGCCGCTGTGCTTGTTGATGTTCGTGAGCGCCTCGGCCACCACGAAGTAGGCCGTCGCCTCGACCGAGGCCGCGCAGCGGCGGGGCAGCCGGACGTCGAGCCGGCACGGCACCCCCGAGTCCCCGGCCAGGCCGGCCAGGGCGCCGTCGAGCCCACGGCCGTCGAGCACCGGCGGGAGGATGCCGCGCACCACCGTCCGCAGCTCGGACAGGGCCTGCTCGGCGGCGTCCTGGGCCCGGTCCAGCATCTCGCCCGCCGCCGCCGGGTCGCGAGCCACCGCCCGCCGGGCCGCGCCGAGCAGCACGCTGACCGCGACCAGGCGGTTCTGCGCGCCGTCGTGCAGCGAACGCTCGATCCGGCGCAGCTCGGCGGCGTGCGCGTCGAGGGCCGCGGCCCGGGTCGCGGTGAGCTCGGCGATACGCAGCGACATGTCGGTGCCCGGCGGCGGGGCCAGCAGCCGGCGGCCGGGCCAGGCCTGCGCCCGCGACAGCAGCGGCGCCAGATAGAGACCGAGCACCACCCAGGCGAGGCCGTACAGGCCGACGAGCAGCGCGTCGACCTGATTGTGCACCGGCCAGAAGACCAGGCCGGGCGCCGACTCGGGCGAGACCAGCGACCACCACAGCGGGTACGTGATGTCCTGTATCGCCGAGACCGGAACGAGCAGGCCGAACGCGCTGATGAAGAACCCGGCCGTGCCGTGCACGACCAGCCACAGCAGCTCGCGCCGGCTGAACTTCTCGGACACCGGGCCCAGGATCTCGGGACCCCAGCGGGACAGGCGGGCCCGTTCCCGGTCGGCGGCGGCGCGCACGGCACTGCGGGCGTACGGGATCAGCAGCACGCCGATGCCGACCGGGCACAACAACGCCACGATGAACAGCCAGAACAGGGTGGCCAGCGCGAGGGCCGACGTGCCGAGGCCACCGAGCAGCCGTTGCAGGGCGTCAACGGTGGCGTGCCCCCGGCGGCGCAGACCATCGACGCTCATAGCCCGTCACACTAGGACATGCGCGGGCCGGGGTGTCCGGGACGCCCAGATCGCCGCGTTCAGCACCACCCAGGCCCCGCCGAGCAGCACGGCGGCGATCGTCTCGCTGAGGTTGCTCCAGCCGAGATAGACCCACGAGCCGGCGCAGCACACCACCAGCGCGGCGGCCACGGTGCCCGTCGTGACCCGATGCGGCCAGGGCAGACGCCTCGACACCAGCCAGGCCACCAGGCCCACCACCGCCGCCAGCTGAGCGGTCGGCGCGGCGTCGCCGCCCGGCTCCCAGGGCGGCGGATCGATGATGAACAGCACCACCGACAGGACGGCCAAGGGCATCAGCAGCGCCAGCCCGTCAAGCAGCCCGGCGCGCCGCCACCAGGCCCGAGCCAGGACGACCGTAGCGGCCATCCCGAGCAGCAGCTCCGGGTTGATCGAGGTGGCCAGATCGAGCGCGAACCGGTAACCGTCGGACGTCCACTGCCCGCGCGCCCAGGTGGCGACCGCGTGGTCCGCCGCGGCCAGCCCGCTCATTCTGACGATCAGCGGCATCGCGAACACCAGCAGCAGGGCGAACAGCACAAGCGCGCCCAGGCTGGTCAGCACCCGGGCGACACGGTTGTCGGAGGAGACCGGCCAGTCGGGCAGCCGCATCGGGTGCGCGCCCAGCCAGCGGCCGGCCAGCACCAGCGCCACGAGCAGTGCGGTCAGCACCGCCAAAGCACCCCCGGCCCGGCCCGCACGGGCGGCCAGCACGTCGTACGAGGCGCCGGCCAGATAACTCCCGAGCACCAGCCACAACGACCACCCGGCCGCGGCGGGGGTATGGAAGGCCACGAACCGGCGGTACGCCACCCCGTTCATCCCGGCCAGCCGGGGCACGATCGTACGGGCTCCCGCCACCCACTGTCCGAAGAAGACGGACCGCCCGCCGTAGCGCTCGAAGATCCGCTCGGCCCGCCGCCAATGCCTCTCCTTGACCCACCGCGACCGCGGACCGCGGCGCCGCCCGGCGAAGTAACCCCCATTACCCCCGAGCAGCGCCGCCGCCACAGCCACCAGCGCGGCCGGGACGATGCCCACCACCTGTTCGTTGGCGAGCAGCCCCAGCGCGACCAGTGCGGTCGCCGACGGCAGGACCAGGCCGGCGAGCACGGCCCCCTCGGTCGCCACCAGCGCCGCCACCACCACGAGGGCCAGCCAGGCGGGCAGGTCGTCGAGGAAGGCCACGCCCGAAGACTATGAACGCGCACACCCCAGGCGGATCGGTGGAATTCCCCTAAGCTCGTCCGGGAACTTTCTCGCCCGCGGGAGCGACCAACCACTCCCCGGCCCCGGACAGAAGGACCCCCATGACCAAGCCCATGACCCGCCTGCTCGTCGCCCTGGCCGCGATGACGGCGGTGCTGCTGCCCGGCGTGCCGGCCCTCGCCCACAACGCGCTGGCCGAGGCCACCCCGGCCAAGGGCTCGACGGTCAAGAAGGCCCCGACCAGCGTCAAGCTGAAGTTCCTGCAGAAGCTGAACCCTTCGTACACGACGCTGACGGTGTCGGGCGTCGAGGCTTCCGACCCGAAGGTCGACGGCGCGACCGCCTCGGTCACCTTCGACCCCCTGCCCAACGGCGCCTACACGGTGGCCTATCAGGTGGTCTCGCAGGACGGCCACACGGTCAAGGGCTCCTACAAGTTCACCGTGGCCGACCCGTCCGCCACCTCGGCCCCGGCCCCCGAGCCCGCTCCCGACGAGTCGCTGGTGGTCGCCGACCCGCCCAGCAGCGCCCCGGCCCCCACCGCCCCGGCCGCCGACCTGGCCTCCGCCGAGCCCGACGACAGCAACACCAGCACTTACCTGATCCTCGGCGCGATCGTCGTCGCCCTGCTCGCCTTCGCCGGCTTCCTCTTCGCCCGCCACCGCAGAACAAACTAAGCGATCATTCCCCGGAACTGCGCCCACCGGCCGCACCAGGTGGCAAGGTCGTGTATCCACGGCAGGTCGCTCACCTGAGCCTTGGCCGACGGCCCGGTCACCGCGCATCGGTCAGGTGGTTCTTTCAGACGCCGGGTTCCTCTCTTCGCCAGAACACCGTAAGCGAGCTGCGCGCTACGCTCCGGCGATGGGTGTTGGGGTTGCGGTGGTGGGGTTCGGGTGGATGGGGCGGGCGCACACGCAGGCGTACGCGCGGGTCCATCACCACTACTCGGACGTCGAGCCCGTGCGGCTGGTGGCGGTGGCCGATGACGTGCCGGGAAGGGCCGAGCAGGCCGCCCGGCGGTACGGGTTCGAGGAGCCGGCCGTTGACTGGCGGCCGCTCGTGGGAGATCCAAGGGTGCAGGCTGTCAGCATCACCGCGCCCAACTTCCTGCATCGGGAGATGGGTAGCGCGTTCGCGGCGGCCGGGCAGCACATCTGGATCGAGAAACCGGTCGGGCTCACCGCGGACGACGCGCGCGCCATCGTCGGGGATGTGCAGGTTGCCGTGGGGTTCAACTATCGCAACGCGCCGGCCGTTGAGAAGGCGCGGGAGCTGGTCGCGAACGGCGGGATCGGGGCGGTGACGCACGCCCGGTTCCGGTTCCTGAGTGATTATGCGGCCCACCCGGACGGCGCGTTGAGCTGGCGCTTCGAGCGGGCGCGAGGGGGCAACGGCGTACTGGGTGACCTCGGCGCGCACGGTGTCGACCTGATCCGCTTCCTGCTCGGCGAGATCGGCTCGTTGGTCGCCGACACCGCGGTGTTCGTGCCGTTCAGGCCCCGCCCGACGACCGCGACGGCCGGGCATGAAAGGGGTAGCGGGGAGCCGGGGCCGGTGGAGAACGACGACTACTTCGGCTGCCTGCTGCGGATGGTTTCGGGCGCGCGGGTGGTGCTCGACTGCAGCCGGGTGGCTGTGGGTGAACAGAACAGCTACGGATTCGAGATACACGGCACCCGGGGCGCGTTGTTCTGGGATTTCCGCCGCATGGGCGAGCTGGGCGTCGCCGGCGGTCCGGACTATCAGGACGAACCGGTGCGCACGGTTTTCGCCGGGCCGCGGGACGGGGACTTCGGAGCGTTCCAGCCGGGGGCCGGCATTCCGCTGAGTTACGACGACCTCAAGGTGATCGAGGCGGCCCGGTTCCTGCGGTCGGTGAGCGACGGGACCCCGTACGGGGCGACCCTGGTCGACGCGATCCGCGCGGCCGAGGCGTTGGACGCGATGGAGGAGTCGGCCGCTTCACGGTCCTGGGTTGCCCTTCATTGACAGTTTTATTTACTGTTAATCGTCTTGCCAATCCCCCTAGGGCAAACGAGGTCATCTCATGAAGAAGCGCACGCTGCTCGCCGCCGCCCTGTCCACAGTGGTCGTGGGCGGTCTCGGCCTGGTGGGCGTCACCACCGCTCACGCCGCCGCTCTCAACCCCGCCGTCGCCCCGGGCGGCAACTTCAACCTGTCCGTGTGGTCGCTGCAGCTGCCCATCGGCTCGCCCGGCAGCCCCGAGACGATTCCGCCGTCCCGGCTCAAGGGCGCCAACGGCTACTCCAACCCGGCCTACTTCTGGACCGACAAGAACGACGGCTCGATGACCTTCTGGGCGCCGGAGAAGGGCGTGACCACGCCGAACTCCAAGTACGCGCGCTCGGAACTGCGCGAGATGAACGCCAACGGCTCGGCCGCCGACTGGCCGCTCGCGGGCAACCACACGCTCAGCGCCGACCTGCGGATCGTGTCGGTGACCAAGAACGTCGCGGTCGGCCAGGTCAAGCTGGGCACCGGCGGAACCTCGACCAAGCCGCTGCTGGAGCTCTACTACCGGGCCAACGGCGACATCTACCTCGGCCAGCAGCGCAGCCCCACCGACGGCCAGACGCTGCACAAGCTCGGCAACGTGCCGCTCGGCCAGCGGTGGACGTACGTCATCAACGTCACCGGCAACAAGGCGACGCTGACCGTCAACGGGAGCCGGACCACCTACACGATTCCGTCGTCGTTCAACCCGTACAAGCAGTACTTCAAGGCCGGCTCGTACAACCAGTCGTCCTCCGACAGCACCACCAACGGGGCGAAGGTGAAGTTCTACGCCCTCACCGTCAACCACAGCTGACCGTACGAACCTGACAGCTTCCTCACTTCCGGCCGCAAGGCTGGCCGTCGCTGCGGGCGCGACACGGCGTCCGCGCGTACGGGCGAGGAGGTTGTTCGATGCGGAGAAGGCACGCGCTGGTGGTCGCGGCGGTCGCGGTGACGATGGTGACGGCGTGCGGGGGCAACGAGGCCAAGGACGAGGGCGGCGACGCCAAGGTGGCTACGCTGACCAGCACAGCGCCGGGGAAGGCGACACCGTCGAAGACCGCCGCGCAGCGTCCGCGGGAGCGCCTCGACACGACGCCGGAGGAGTTCGAGGCGATGCTCGGGCCGTACCACAAATGCCTCAAGGAGCGCGGGTACGCCCCGGACGAGCTGAAACGCAAACTGGCCGAGGACGCGAAGCCGGCGGTCGATGCCGCGTCGAAGGAGATGGACGAGGCGTACCGGATCTGCGAGGCGCAGTTCTATCCGCTGCCGCCGTGGGAGAAGGACCCGGCCAACCCGGAGGCGCGGGACTTCGCCGTCGCGGTGGTGAAGTGCCTGAAGAACAAGGGTGTCAAGTACGTCGAGGTCGCCGAGGACGGGCTCAGCTACGCGCTGGGCGGCGAGAAGAACGACAAGCGCTCGATCAGCATGGGCCTCGACCTCGCGCCCGAGTGTGAGCGCGAGGTCGCGGCGAAGAACAAGTAGGGCTACACGGTGGCGAGCGCCTGGGTCGGGGTGAGCCGGGCGGCGCGCACGCTGGGATACAACCCGGCCAGCACGCCGATCACGACCGCTCCCCCGGCCCCGGCCAGGGCCGCGTCCACCGGCACGACCAGCGGCCACTGCTGCCACGAGGCGTAACCCACGGTCGCGGCCAGCCCCAGACCCGCGCCGGCCAGGCCGCCGATCGTTGCCAGCACCACCGACTCGGTCAGGAACTGCAGACGGATCTGGCCGCGGGTGGCGCCCAGCGCCCGGCGCAGGCCGATCTCGGAGCGGCGTTCCAGCACGGCGACGACCATGGTGTTGGCCACCCCGATGCCGCCGACGACCAGGGCGACCGCGGCCAGGGCCAGGAACAGCACCGAGAAGCTGCTCTCGGTGGCCCGTTTGGCGGCCAGCGCGTCGGAGGGGCGGGTCACGTTCACCCGCCCCGGACGCTCGGGATGGATCGTCTCGGCGAGCACGCCGCGCACCTGTTCGATCTGCGACTCCTCCGCCTGCACATAGAGGACGGTCGGGTGCCCGTCGAAGCCGAGCGAGTCACGCGCCGCCTCCCAGCCCACCATGACCGAACGGTCGATGTCGGGGGTGAGCGGCGTGGTGGCGAGGATCCCGACGACGGTGAACCCGATGTCGCCCAGGACGACCTGCGGGCCGGGGGCGGTGATGCCGAGCCGGGCCGCGGCGACCGAACCGAGCACCGCGGCCGGGAAGCGGGCGGTGGCCGGGTTGAGCCACGAGCCCGACTGGACCCGGGCGTTGATCGTCGGTAGCAGGTCGAGCCGGCTCGCCAGGACGGTCAGGCCCGAGCCGTTCTCGACCGGCATACGGTCGTTACGGCGTACGAGGGAATGGGTGTTCGCCACCGCGCTGACTGCTGTCACCGGGCCGATGCGCCGGACCATCGCGACCGCCGACTCGGGGATGCGGGTCGGCGGCTCCTGGTCGGGCACGGCCGTGGCCTGCAGCGTGTTGGTGCCGAGCGCGGTCAGCTCGTCGAGCAGCGCGGCCTGGCTGGACGCCGGGATGCCGGTCACCACGATCATCGTGGCGATGCCGAGCGCGATGCCGAGCGCGGACAACGCGGCGCGGGCCGGCCGGGTGCGCAACCCGAGAAAGCCGAGGTCGAGCACGTCGAGGACGTTCATGAGCGCACCACCCGCCCGTCACGGATCTCGATCCGGCGAGGCATCGACGCGGCGATGTCCCGGTCGTGTGTGATCACCACGATCGTCGTGCCCTCGTCGTTGAGCCGGCGCAGCAGAGCCAGCACGGCCTGCCCGTTCGCGGTGTCCAGGGCGCCGGTCGGCTCGTCGGCGAGCACCAGCGACGGCTCGTTGACCAGGGCACGGGCGATCGCGACACGCTGCCGTTCACCGCCGGACAGCTGCTGCGGCTTGTGGCCGGCGCGATGCTCGAGGCCGACCCGGGACAGCGCCTGCCGGGCCAGCTCGCGGCGATGGCGACGCGGTGTCCCGCCGTACAGGAGGCCGGTTGTCACGTTGTCGAGGGCGCTCAGCCCGTCGGTCAGGTGGAACTGCTGGAAGACGAAGCCGATCTCGCGGGCCCGCAGGCGCGACAACTGCCGGTCCCGCAACCGGGCCACGTCCTGACCGGCGATCGCCACGCTGCCCGAGGTGGGCCGGTCGAGCGTGCCGATGATGTTGAGCAGCGTCGACTTGCCCGAGCCGGACGGCCCGACCACCGCCACCAGCTCCCCGGCCTCGATGTCGAGGGTGACGCCGGCGAGGGCGGTCACGCCGCCGGGATAGACCATGCTCGCGTCGCGGACCGACAGCACACTCACGACGCCACCACCACGTCGGCGCCCTCGGCGAGACCCTCGCCGGTGATCTCGACCCGGCCGTCGGCGAACATGCCGGTCTCCACGGCGACCAGCCCGGTCGGCCCCTGCACGGCGTAGCCACCCTCGCTGAGGGCGATGAGCGCCTCGATCGGCGCGGTGAGGACATCCTTGCGCGTACGCCCGGGGAAGTTGACCGTGACCTCGGCGGTGTCCAGCTTGGCCAGGCTCGCCGGGTCGTCCACGGTGATCGTGACGGTCAGCTTCGGCGTGCCACCCGTCGGGCCCTCGTCGGACGATGTGACATTCCGGCCCACGGCGAGGATCCGGGCTTTCACCGTACGGTCGTCGGGCAGGCTCACGGTGACACGGCCACCCCTGCGTACGGTAGCGGCTTCGGCCGGCTCGGCCGCCACGGTGATCACCTTGCGGGTCGAGGTCACGGTCATGAGCTGCGCGTTCGCGGGCGAACCGGGCTGCACGGCGATGGATTCGACACGTACGGCCCCGGACTGCACCTCGACGTCGCCGACCGCGATCGTGCCGGTGACCGGTCGTTCCAGGTCCTTCTGCCAGCGCTTGACCGCGGCGATCAGGCCGGGGGTGAGCTCGCCCTCCTCGCGGCTGCGCTGCGGGCCGGTGCGGTAGCCGAGGGCGCGCAGGTTGTCGACGATGATGCGGACGTCACGCCCCTTCATCCCGGGGGTCGCGATCGGCCGGAACAGCGGCAGGCCGCCGTAGAAGAGCGTCACCGGCTGGTCGTTCGCGCGGAACAGCTGACCGCCGCGGCGGATCGTCGCGCCCGCGGCCGGCAACCACGTCACGACGGCCTCGGTGTGCCCGGACAATGGACGGGCGGCGCCGAACCCGAGAGCGCCCGGCATCGACGTGACCGTGGACAGGGTCCGCCGTTCCAGCTTGGCCGTCTCGACCGCCACCGTCTCGGGGGTCACCGGTTCCCCGCCGGCGCCGTGCCGGGTCGCCACGAAAGTCGCGCCGGCGGCCAGGCCGGCCACCACGAGGCACGTGATCAGCCATCGTTTCCACATGGCGAACGAGAGTGGCCGGGAATCGTCAGGAAATCGTCAGGTATCACGAGAAGTGACGATCGCGGGTGCGCCCCGGTCCTATCATCGCCGCCATGTGTGCTCAGGTGCTGGTCGCGGATGACGACCCCCGCCAGGCCGAGGTGGTCCGCCGCTACCTGACCGCGGAGGGTCACGAGGCCGTAGTGGTGCACGACGGGCGTACGGCGCTGGACACGGCCCGCCGGCTGCGGCCCGACCTGCTGGTTCTCGACGTGATGATGCCGGGGATGGACGGGCTGCAGGTCTGCCGCACGCTGCGTCAGGAGTCGGACGTGCTGGTGCTGATGCTCACGGCCCGGACGACCGAGGACGACCTGCTGCTCGGCTTGGAACTGGGCGCCGACGACTACCTGACCAAGCCGTACAGCCCTCGTGAGCTGATGGCCCGGGTGCGGACGCTGCTGCGGCGGGCGCCGTCCCGTTCCGTCCCGGCCGAGCAACTGCGGCAGATCGGACGGATCGCGGTGGACGCGGGCCGCCACCTGGTGACCGTCGACGGCGAGCCGATCGAGTGCACCCGCGGCGAGTTCGCGATCCTGGCCGCGATGTCGGAACAACCCGACCGGGTCTTCACCCGCGCGCAACTGCTGCACCACACCCGCGGCATCGACCGCAGCTCGACCGAGCGCACGATCGACGTGCACGTGATGAACCTGCGCCGCAAGATCGAGATCGACTCGCGCCGGCCCGCGCACCTGCTGACCGTGCACGGCGTCGGCTACAAACTGGCCCCGGGCGCCCCGTGAACGGCGGCCGGGTCCCGCTGCGGCACAGCCTGGTCACCCGGCTGCTGGCCACGTCGGTGCTGATCGCGATCGCGGGCATCGCGTCGACCGCGTGGCTGGCCGTCCGCACCGCCACCCGGGCGATCAGCCAGGAACAGGGCCGCGCGCTCGCCGACGACAAGGGCGTGTACGACATGCTCGTCGCGTACGCGGCCACCCACGCCGACTGGACGGGCGCGCCGGCCCTGATCCAGGAACGGGCGCAGAAACTGGGCCGGCGGATCACGCTGATGACCGAGGACCGCGCCGTGATCGTCGACTCGGTCCCCGGTCCGTCACTGCAGACGGCTCGCCCCTCGGCCGTGGTCGACCCGCTCAACCTGGACCTGAGCCTGACCGGGGGCAGCAGCCGCATCGACCGGCGGGTGGTCGGGCCGTTCCGGGTGGCGACGGCCCGGGAACGGCAGGCGCTGCGCAAAGCGGCCGAGGACGACCTCACCTGCTGGCGGCGGCGCGGGACGGACGGCACGATCAGCCAGGCCCCGAACGGGCGGCCGGTGCTCACCCTGCGTACGCCCGAGGTGCTCGACTCGGGGTGCTCGTCGCTGGACTCGGTCATCACCCCGAGCGAGGACAAGGCATTGCGTTCCCTGGGCCAGGCGATTTCCCGCTGCGTCAGGCTCGACGAACGCCTCTACCAGCTGCTCGTGCGGCCGGACTTCACCACGTACGTCATGAAGGCCCAGCTGCCGAGGCCGGTCGAACCGACCGCAGGGCTGCTGGCGCCGGCCAAAGGGTTCCTGCCGGAGAAGCAGGCGGCCCGCGTCGACGGATGTGTCGAGAAGTCACGGCGGGCCGTTCTGCAACCGTACGTGGCCCCACCCGCGCTGCTGTTCGTGACCGACCCGCGTTCCGACCCCGACCCGTTCACGCTCTCGACCGCCAATTCCGTACGGATCGTGGCCGTGACCGGCGCCGTCCTGCTGGCCACGATCTTCGTCACCGTGCTCGTCGGGCGGCGCCTGGTCCGGCCGTTGCGGGCGCTCACCGACTCGGCCGACCGCCACGTGCCGGCCACCGTGTCCACGAAGGACGAGATCGGCCGTCTGGCCCGCGCCCTCAACGAAAGCACCGAACGCCGGGACCGCGCCGAAGCTCAACGCCGCGCGATGGTCAGCGACGTCGCGCACGAGCTGCGCACCCCGCTCACCAACATCCGCAGCTGGCTGGAGGCCGCACAGGACGACCTGGCCCCCACCGACGCGCAGCTGCTCACGCTGCTGCACGAGGAGGCGGTGCTGCTGCAGCACATCATCGACGACCTGAGCGACCTGTCCGCCGCCGACGCGGGCACGCTGCGCATCCACCCCGAGCCCATCTATCTGCGCGACGTCCTGACCCAGGTCGTCGACAGCCACCGCGGGGCGGCCAACGGCGTGCACCTCACGATCGAGGCCGACGGCGATCCGGTGGTGACAGCCGACCCCGTACGCCTGCGTCAGCTCGTCGGCAACCTGGTCTCCAACGCGGTCCGGCACACCCCGGCGGGCGGCACGGTCACAGTCGGCGCCTCGGCGGCTGCGATCACCGTACGGGACACCGGGGTGGGGATCGCGCCCGAGAACCTGCCGCGCATCTTCGACCGGTTCTGGCGGGCCGACGAGTCACGCAGCCGGGCCACCGGGGGTAGTGGGCTGGGGCTGGCCATCGCCCGCAAACTGGCCGACGCGCACCACTTCACGATCGGCGTCGACAGCACCGTCGGCGTGGGCACCACGTTCACGATCAGGCTGGACGGGGGCTGATCGAGGCGGCGCTTGGGGCGGGGGCTTCAGAGCGCGGGTGTCACCCCGTACGGGCTTGGTCTGGGGTTTCGGGGCGCAGGGCGTTGGCGAGCGTGCGGGTGAGCAGGTCGAGCACGTGGTGGCGGGACGAACCGGGCCGCTCGCCCAGGTAGGACCACGCCGCGTAGAGCTGGGACCAGAGCAGGTTGAGCACCCAGTCGGCCGGCAGGACCGGGTCGATCGAGCCGTCCCGCCGCCCGCGCTCGATCACCCGGGCCAGCGACGCCTCGTCCTGCGACTCCCAGCACTCGCCGCCGCCCTGCTCGGTGAAGATCAGCGAGAGGAGCGGGCCGAGGTCGAAATACTCCCGGCAGAGCCGAAGGAGCGCCTCGCCGCCGGTGCCCCGCTCGAGATCGGCCAGGCGTGCCGCGCGGACGAGCCGCTGACCGCCCTCGACGGCGACGGCGGCCAGCAGGTCGGCCCGTTCGGCGAAGTATCGGTGCAGCGTCGTGCGCCCGACCTGGGCCGCCGACGCGATCTCACCGAGCGAACAGGCCGGGTTGTCGGCCAGCAGCTCGATCGCGGCATCGATGATCGCCTGCCGCGTGCGGTTCTTTATGCCGGAGGTCACGGCCATACTGTACGGGAATTGGCATTGCCCGCAATGGAACACATGTGTTCCACTACGAATCATGCGGATTCTGCTGCGTCTCCTCCGCCCACACCTCCGGGTGCTGGCCCTCGGGCTGGTGCTCGGCCTGATCGCCAACGCCGCCAACCTGGCCGCGCCGCTCGCCACCAAACGCATCATCGACACGCTCGGCACCGGCGACGCGCTGGCCGGCCCGATCACGCTGCTGCTCGTCCTGGTCGTGATCGGCTCGGTGATCGGGCTCTGGCAGTGGATCCTGATGGGCACCCTGGCCGAGCAGGTAGTCCTCGACGCGCGGCTCTCGGTGATCCAGCGCTACTTCAAGGCGCGACTGGCCGAACTGACCGGCCGCCCCACCGGCGAACTGGTCACCCGCGTCACCGCCGACCCCGGCCTGCTGCACCAGGCCTCGTCCAGCATCGTCGGCCTGATCAACGCGTCGCTGGCCTTCGTCGCGACGCTGGTGCTGATGGGCACGCTCGACGTCGTCCTGCTGCTCTGCACGCTGACCGCCGTCGCCATCGTCGGCGCCGTCATGGCCGTGCTGCTCCCCACGATCAGCAAATCTCAGAAGGCGGCGCAGGACGCGGTCGGCGACCTCGGCGGCGAGCTCGAAGGAACACTGCGGGCCATGCGTACGGTGAAGGCCAGCCGCGCCGAACAACGCCAAGGTGACCGCATCGAGTCGGACGCCCGCCGGGCCGCCACCTTCAACATCCGCGCCGCCCGCCGCGCGGCCTGGGTGTGGACGGTCTCGTGGAGCGGCGTCTCGCTGGCCATCATCGCCGTCCTCGGCGTCGGCGCGTGGCGGGCCGACGCGGGCTTGCTCGAGGTGAGCAGCCTGATCGCGTTCCTGCTGTACGCGTTCCAGCTGATGGGTCCGATCGGCGAGCTGACCTCCAACGTGACCGCGTTGCAGTCGGGCATCGCCGCCGCCCGCCGGATCAGCGAGGTCTACGCCATGGATTTGGAGACCTCCGACCCGCAACCCGGCCAGGCGCTGCCCGAAGCCCCCGCCCTGTCCGTCGACGGCGTCACCCTGCGCTACACACCCGACGGCCCGCCCGCCCTCGACGGCGTCACCCTGCAGATCCCCGCGCGCGGCCACACCGCGATCGTCGGCCCGTCGGGCGCGGGAAAAACGTCGCTGTTCTCGCTGCTGCTGCGCTTCCTCGACCCCGACTCGGGCGAGATCTACCTGCACGGGCGGCCCTACCGGTCACTCACCCACAGCGAGATCCGGGGCGAGCTGGCGTACGTGGAACAGGAAGCCCCCGTCGTGCCCGGCACCATCCGCGAGAACATCCTGTTCAGCCACCCCACGGCCGCATCGGAGGAACTGGAGTCGGTGCTCGCCCGGGTCCACCTGGCCGACAAGGTTTCTGAATTGCCGCAGGGCGTCGACACCCCCATCTCCGGCGCCGAACTCTCCGGCGGCGAACGCCAGCGGATCGCCCTGGCCCGCGCCTTGATCCGGACGCCGGCTCTTTTGTTGCTCGACGAGGCCACGGCCCAGATGGACGCCCTGACGGAGGCCGCGGTCCAGCAATCCGTACGCGACCGCGCCGCCACGGGGGCCGTGGTAACCATCGCCCACCGCCTGTCCACAGTGATCGACGCCGACCGCATCATCGTCCTCGACCACGGCCGCGTACGGGCGGTCGGCACCCACGACTCCCTGATGGCCTCCGACGACCTGTACCGAGGCCTGGTCGAGGCGCTACGCATCGCCATCCCGTCCGCGGCGGGCTCGGTCAGCTGAGTGCTGCCCGCCCCGCCAGGGGCGATCACCCGTGTCGCCGGAGCCATTACTGCCACAGACGCCGCAGCACCGGAAGGTCAAGCCGCCCGCAGGAAACTCGGAGCTCTCGGTCCGCGCTGGTGTGGCGACGACAGAGCGGGCTGCAGGGCGTCGCGGCCAGCCACTTGGCCAGCCCCAGCAGGTTGAGATGGAGTCGATTCTGACCCTGGTGCCAAGTGCGGCTGCTGTCGCCGGCAGCGTCGCTATCCTCGCGGTCTTGCGCCGCCCCTGTTCAGCCGCCGGATGACGTCGACAGACACCCGAGCGCGCTCGGCCAACGGGTCAGCGGACGCCACCCGGTCGCTGACGAGTTGGCCTCACGCTCGTCCGCTGCAGCCGGCGGCCCAGCGAACACCCACATGGAGGGTTCGTACCAATAGTGCGACGAACGCTCCAGTCGTCGCGGGTGTCGGCACGCCGTCGTAACGCAAAGCCACGCGCCGGGCACCCGTGCGCGAGGTGTCCGGCGCCGCTGCCGCAGGAGGCGCACCCCGCAGCACCGGCGGCACGAACCATCGCCTGGCCCGCGCGAACATCAAGTCGTCCGCCGAAGACGTTTCTCCAGCTCAAAGGTCGCCAAGAGTGCCCGGACGTGCTCGGGGAGCGAACAGCACCCGACGCAGGTATCGCTGGGCCGATGACTTCGCGGGAGTCACCGAGGGTCATTGGACGAACGCGGATGGTGTGCGTGGCCTCGCTAGCATGCGAGGAATGTTCGGCGATGACACGCTCGACAGCGCGCTGGCACGGATTGACGATTGGGAGCGGTCCATAGCCGACCGCGCCGAACGAGCGCGCGCGTTGGCACTGCGGACATCGGATCTGTCGGCGACTGCGCGGAGCCGTGACGGACTGGTTGAGGTGACCGTCGGCGCGGAGGGACAACTCCTCCAACTGCGTCTCGACGAGCGGACTCGTCAGCAGTCCTCGGCCACGACAGCGAACTCCATCATGGAGACCTTGCAGGCGGCCAAAGACCAATTGCTCAGAGAGTTCGAGGAAGCTACGGCCGAGACGGTCGGCCCGGACAGCGAGACCGGCCGAGCCCTGACCGAGGCGCTACGCCGGCGACTCGGGCCGCCCGCCGAACCAACCAACGGGCACCGATGAGCGGGCCGGCGTTCCAGGTCGACTCGACCGCCCTCACCGCGCACGCCAACATGGTCGACTCCATCGGTGACGAGCTCACCACGGCGGCCGACGCCGGGCACACGGTCCAGACCGACACCGGTGCCTACGGGCAGTTGTGCCAGTTCGTGCCCGCCCTTCTCAACCAGCTTCAGCAGGCGGTGGTGGACGGCATGGCCACCGCGGCCACCTCGGCCCACGAGACCGCCAACGCCCTGCGGTCGGTCGCCGCCGCGTACGACAGAACCGACCGCGCCACAGCCGACAGGCTCCGGAATACCCGATGAGCCCGCTCCGGCCGCCGCTCGTCGCCGTCGCCGACCACGGCACGTTCAACGATCCGTGGGCCGGAATCTGGATCGCCGAGGACATCGACACGATCCTCGCCGGTGTCCGAAGCGGCAGTTGGATCGACGGCACACTCGGCGCCGTCTCGGCCGGACTCGACACCCTGGCCTTCGTCTCCGATCCGATCGGCGGCCTCCTGCAATACGGCGTCGCCTGGATGCTCGAGCACGTCAAGCCGCTGACCGAGGCGCTGGACTGGCTGGCCGGCGATCCGGGACAGATCTCCGCCCACGCGCAGACGTGGCGCAACATCTCCGCCACCTTGGACGATCAGGCCGCAGACCTCGATCGCGGGATGCGTTCGGACACTACCGACTGGGTCGGTGACGCCGCCGACGCGTACCGGACCTGGTCCGGTCAGCAACGCGACGCCGTCGGCGCGCTGGCGACCGCAGCCGAGACGATGGCCGCGATTACCGAAGGCGCCGGAACGCTGGTGGCCGCAGTACGGATGATGGTCCGCGACGCCATCGCCGTCCTCGTGTCCCGGCTGATCACGTACGCCTCCGAACTGATCTTCACGGCCGGACTGGCCACACCGTTGGTCGTTGAGCAGGTCAGCACCCTGTGCGCTTCCTGGGCCGCCCGGATCGCCGGCTGGCTACGCGGACTCGTGCACAGCCTTGAGCGTCTACGCGGGCTGGCCGGGCGGATGGGCGACGCGATCGAAGCCATCAAGAAGCTTCTCACCCGTCTCCGCAGCCGAGGTGACGGTCTCACCACACCATCCGGGGCACCGGACCCGGGCCGCAAGCCGCGCGGGGACCGTACCGCCGCACATCCGACGAGGGTCAAAGACAAGCCGCTGCGCCGAGAGAACGAATCAGCCGACGCCTTGGCCCAGAATGGTTACGACGTCCACATGCTTCGCCGCAAACCGATCGCCGACCTCAAACAGATTCTCGTGGTCAAGGACGGTACGGTCGTCCGGTTCTTTCCTTTTGGTGACTGGATAGGTCGTCGGGCGGGTGTCTGATGTGGAGGCTGGTAGGTTGACTGGCTGTGTCCGCTCAACCGCCGCCGTCGTATGACGACCTGGCGGCGATGGTGGTGGACCTGACGGCCCGGCTGGAGCAGGCGATGAGCCGGATCGCAGATCTTGAAGGCCGGTTGAAACAGTCGTCGTCGAACTCCTCGAAGCCGCCGTCGTCGGACGGTTTGGCCAAACCGGCGCCGAAGTCGTTGCGAGGCCGTTCGGGTCGAGGCCCGGGGCGGCCGAGCGGGCAGGATGGGGTGACCCTTGAGCGGGTCGCGGATCCGGACGTGGTGCTGAGGCACGTCCCTGCGGTGTGCGGCGGGTGCGGTAACGGTCTGGCCGGCGCGGCCGAGGTCGGTATGGCCTGGCGGCAGGTGGTCGAGGTCCCGCCGGTGCGGCGCAGGTGACCGAGCATCAGATGTTCACTCTGGCGTGCGGGTGCGGGCATCAGACCACCGCGGCCGCACCGGCGGAAGCGACGGCCCCGATCGTGTACGGGCCTCGGCTGGCCGGGATCGGCGTGTATCTGTTGCACGGGCAGTTCCTGTCGGTGTCGCGGACCGCTGCCGCGGTCAGGGACCTGTTCGGGGTGCCGGTCGCGGCCGGCACGGTGGCCGGCTGGGTGAAACGCACCGCGCTGGGCATCATCGAGAAGGTGTTGCCGGTGATCGCCGGCCGGATCGCGGGTGCGCCGGTCGCCGGGTTCGACGAGACCGGGATGCGGGTCGCCGGCCGCCTGGCCTGGCTGCACTCGGCGTCTACGGCCACGGACGTGCTGCTCGCGGTGCATCCGAAACGTGGCACGAAGGCGATGGACGCGATCGGGGTCCTGCCGAAGTTCGCCGGGGTCGCGGTGCATGACGCGTGGGCGCCGTACGACACCTACACGAGCGCGATCCACGCTCTGTGCAACGCGCACGCGTTGCGTGAGTTGATCTATGTGACCGACACCGCGACCGGTCCGGTTGCCGAGCACGCCGAGCAGGCGGCCACCGCGCTGTGCCGGTTGAACCGGTTGACCGCCGACGCCCACGCCGCCGGGCAGGCCCACGACCCCGAGAAAGTCGCCTTCTACCAGCACGTCCTGCACAGCGCGGTCGTGTTCGGCGTCGACGCCACCACCGCGCGGGCCAGCAAACTCGAACGCAAATACCATGCACTGTTCGTCCGGCTCCGCGACCGCCGTGACGACTACCTGCGCTTCGTCACCGACCCGGCCGCGCCGTTCGACAACAACGGCAGCGAGCAGACGATCCGAATGCCGAAACTGCGGATCAAGGTCTCCGGCAGCATGCGCACCATGACCGGCGCCGAACACTTCGCCGCGATCCGCAGCTACATCGCCACCGCTGCCCGGCAAGGCATCGACACCCTCGACGCCCTCATCCAAGCCGCCACCGGCAACCCCTGGATCCCCACGCCGACCTGACCGGCAACCACCACCGGGCCTGCGATATGGCCAGGTACGCCTACGTGCCCAAATCAGATACCTATCCAGTCACTCCTTTTGAAGGGTGATGAGAGTGGCCCTCGAGTACGACTGGTCCGGTGACGCGGAGGTGGAGACCACAGCGCTACGGACCTTCATCGCGACCGCGACCGGTGGCCAACAGGCTCCGGACGGCACCGTCTTCCTAAGCGTGTAGTCAGAAGTGCGGTACGTAACTAGTGACGGGCTGTCCGCGAACACGCTCAGCGAGAGGGACATACCAACGTAAAGACCCCGCCGTGGGTTCGGATCAGGTTTCCACACAAGAGCCTGAACCCCGACGAGGTCACCGCCAGTATGCGCCCCGCGCACGTGTATGCCAGCATGTCCGAACAGCAACACACCGAACTGATTACGGCCCTGCACGGCCCGTGGCGTAACGCCACCCGGATCATGATGGTGGTGCTGTCCGCGGCCGGCTGGTCCGCCAGCGAGATCGCGGATCTGCTGCACTACGACCCGAAAACCGTTCGCGGCTGGATCGCCCGCCACCACGCTGAAGGCCTCGCGGGGTTACCCGACCGGCCCCGACCGGGACGGCCCCGTAAAGGCAGCCGGCGTCTCGGCGACCGCATCCACACCCTGCTGCAGACACCCCGGTCCTGGACCACCTCCCGGATCTGGAAAGCGCTGGGCCGGCCCCAGCTGAGCATGTCCACGATGCGCCGCCGCATCAAAGAGCAAGCCCGCTGGGCCCGGCCCCGCTTGATCGCCAAAAGCGACCCGAACCGCGACACCATCTGCGCCCAGATCCGCGAACGCATCACCGCCCTACCAGCCGGCAGCGTGGTCCTGGCCGAGGACGAGACCCACCTCGACCTGCTCGCCCGGGTCCGCGCCTGCTGGATGCCCACCGGCCTGCGACACCGGATCCTGACCCCAGGTACCAACGTGCGCCGCACGGTGCACGGCGCGGTCAACCTGCTCACCGGCACCGTGCACCACCACATCAGCGTCAAGAACGTCTCGGTCGTCTTCTGCTACTTCCTGCAGCAACTACTCGACGCCTACCCCAACGCCCCGGTCATCGCCGTGATCTGCGACAACGGCAGCACCCACCACTCCAAAATCACTCAACGGTGGCTCGCCGAGCATCCCCGCATCCAGGTCATCGAAGGCGCGAAATACAGCCCCCAAGACAATCCAGTCGAACGACTCTGGGCCGCGATGAAACGACAGATCGCCAATACCGCGACCGCGACCATCACCGACCGCGTCCAGCAAGCCCACGCGTTCTTCCGCCACCGCACCGACGCCCAGAACTTGGCCACCGCGGCACCCTGGACCTCGCCCTGGCTACCCCAGGGTTACGGGAAGGAGTTCTGGCCAGGGGCTTAGATGGCATGTACGTGACGGCCAGCGCGGACTCCGCAGACGACGTCAACGAGGCGATGAAGCTCTTCGGCTTCGAGGACCGCTTCTGGGCCACGTTCCGGTTCGCGAACCTCGCGGACGAGGCGACCAGCGATCACAACACGACCCTGATGGTCCATGTGCTCATAGCGTTCGCCCAAACCCACGGCGGAAGCGGAGTGCTACTGCACAACGGCGAGCGAGCAGTCCTGCAATACGGAAAAGAGGGGATCGTCTTCGACGCCGGGTGGGAGGACTGGACCGAGAATAGCGAAATCGCCCCGCTGCTCACCCAATTCGCCAGCCGAACGCTTCCGCAACCCCTGCTGTAGCGGGTTGAGCATCGATCCAGGCACGGCGACCGTCGAAGACCTGATCGTCCTCCGGACTGCCAGCCCGTAGGGGCACTACGGTCCACCGGATGTAGCGCCTCACGGAGAGAGGCCGACAGGCCGTGACGCCGGCCAGACAAGACCCGCCCAGGAATGCCTGGTCGTATCATCGGCTCAGGAGGTGGAGCAGATGGCAACGATCGATCACCCGCCGCGCGGTTCGCGGTATGTGGACCAACGGCATTACGTCGTGCCGTCGCGTCTTGCCGATCTGCACGGGCCAACCAGCGGCCAAGTCACTCTCGATCGATCATTGGATTGGTCCGGCGACAGCACCTATGACCTCGATGATCCCGGCGACCTCCAGGTGATGTATCAGACCGTCCTGAACCAAGCGGCCAGCGCCGAGGACCTCAATCGCTGGCTCGATGCCGATGTTCTGCGCCGGGTATGGCCGTCTCTGTGGCTTCCTGCCCGATTGAGGGCGCTGTGGCAGGCCCGCTTCTCGGAGCTGGTCGCGCCGCCGTGCCCGGATTCCTGGACGACCTGCGAGCCGCCGTCAAGGACGGCTCGTTCCGGCCACTGCCGGTGCGGGAACGCAAGATCCCGAAACCTGGCGGGTCGGGCAAGGTTCGCAAGCTCGGGATACCGACGGTCGCGGACCGGGTCGTTCAGGCGGCGCTGAAGCTGGTACTGGAACCGATCTTTGAGGCCGACTTCTTACCGGTCTCCTATGGGTTCCGGCCCAAGCGGCGTGCTCATGACGCGATCGCTGAGATTCATCACTTCGGCACCCGTGGTTACCGCTGGGTGCTGGACGCTGATATCGAGGCGTGTTTCGATTCGATCTCGCACACGGCCCTGCTGGACCGGGTGCGGGCGAGGGTCAAGGACAAACGCGTCCTGGCGCTGGTCAAGGCGTTCCTCAAGGCCGGGGTCCTCACCGAGTTGGGTGAGCGGCGGGACACCACGACCGGCACACCGCAAGGCGGCATCCTCTCGCCGTTGCTGGCTAACATCGCTTTGTCCGCGCTCGATGAGCACGTGATGCAGCCATGGCAGCCAGGCGGGCCGATGTCGACCGCGGGCAAACGCGGCTACCGACGCTCCAAGGGACGGCCGACGTGGCGGATTGTTCGTTACGCCGACGACTTCGTGATCTTGGTGCACGGGACGCGTGAGCACACCGAAGCGCTACGCCAAGACGTCGCTACTGTGCTGGCACCGCTGGGTTTACGCCTCTCGGAGGCCAAGACCCAGATAGTGCACATGGGCGACGGGTTCGACTTCCTCGGCTTCCGCATCCGGTGGAAACGCAAGAGGGGTACGAACAAGTGGTACGTCTACACCTTCATCGCGGCCCGGCCGTTGTTCACGGTGAAGGCGAAGATCCGTGCCCTGACACACAAGACATCGCAGTGGAGCCTCGCATCAGTGCTGACCAAACTCGGACAGCTCATGCGCGGCTGGGCCAACTACTTCAAACACGCCGTGGCGAAATGGACCTTCAGCAAACTGGACGCCTTCACCTGGTGGAGACTCGCCCACATGCTACGGGCCCGGCACGGCTGGAACTGGGGTCAACTCCGCCGTCACCTACGCGGCCCTGACGGGCGGTGGCGGATCGCGGCGGACGGGGTCGAGTACTACCGGATCTCCTTGAGTGTGGCGGTCTCTCGTTACACCTACCGGGGCAACAAGATCCCAACCCCATGGCCCACCACGAATCCCGCCTGACGGCAGCAACCGTGGAGAGCCCGTTGCCGAGAGATCGGCACGGCGGGTTCGGCGAGCGGTCCGGGGAAACGGACCGGTGGCAACACCGGGACCGCGCCCCGGGCCGACTCAACAGGCGGATGGGTGGGAATCCGCCGCGTTGGATGAGTCGGCGGAAGCGCTGGGACACCGAGGCGGGATGCCAGGCCCGACCGTCACGGCGTACGAAGAACAAGCCGGTGTCGGGCCAGGCGGGGCCGGCGGCCAGCTGCCACTTCGCTCGCTGGGCTTTGTAACTGGTGAACAGAGCGACGGTGTCAGGGTCGAGGATGACGTCGCGGTTACCGGCTTCGCTCTTGGGCTTCTTGTGGCGGATGTTTCCGCCGCCGTACGTGGTGATCTGGTTGATGATGCCGATCTCGGCTTTGCGGAGGCGTACTTCGGCGTCGAGCAGGCCGCAGGTCTCGCCGCGGCGGGTGCCGCGGTAGGCCATGAGGTGCAGCATCGGGTGGATGTCGGGCGCTTCGGCGGCGGCGTAGTCGAGGAAGTCGGCGAGTAGTTCGTCGGTCCAGACCATGACGGGGCTGGGGACTTCGCCGGTGGCTTGCCAGCGTTCGACGCGTTCGGGTTCCCAGACGATCGGCCTGGACCGTTTGTTTCGGGTCTTCACCAGGGCGGCGGGGTTGGCTACGCCGGCGATGATGCTTTCGCGGAGGGCGTCGTTGAAGGCCTTGCGCAGGGTGGCGCGGATACGGGAGCGGGTTGCTTCCCCGGTGGGCCGTTTACCGGCGACGCTTTTGCGTACGGCGGGGTCGGGGTCGTTGCGCTTGGCGAGGATCTCCTCGTTGCGTTCTTTGATTTTGCGGATGAGTGTGTGGATGTGGTGGGGGCGGAGTTGGTCGAGGGCGACGTCGCCGAGGTGCGGGATCAGGTGGGTGGTGATGTGGTTGGCGTAGCTGCGGCGGGTGTTCTCGTCGATCTCGATGTCGTTGACCCAGCCGGTCAGGTATTGGGCGAGGGTGGGGATGCCGCCGAGAGCGCTGTCGGTCTTCAGGCGGAACCGGACCGTGTCGAGGTCGGGCAGGTCACCGGTGGCGCGGCGGGAGGCCTGTATGAGGTCGGCGACCTCAGTCAGCCGTTTCGGGTCTTTGCCGGCGAGGTCGAGCAGTCGGCGGACCTGGTCGATTTCGTCCTGTGCGGCGTCGCGGTTCTCGAAGCCGGTGCTGGGCCGTAGTTGGCGTCGTTTCCCGTCGGCGGTCGGCGGGAGTTCGAGTTGGTATGCCCATTGACCGTGGGTGAGGCTCCAGGATCGGTTGGCACGGCGGAGTTTCGGGCATTTGTTGCGCAGTGGTCGGCCGGTGTCAGGGTCCTTGCAACGGCAGACTTTGAACGGGGTATCGGTGGCCACGAGGTGGACGCTCCCAGCGTGCGAGGGGTTGGTGTGCAACGGTTTTTCGGTGCTCGCTCGTCATTCACGCTCTGCTCCTAACATTGATCAAGTCGTCTTGGTGGGTGGCTATAGCGCTCCGAGGCCGCCGGATGCCGGCCTCGGAGCTGCGGTGGGCGATGACCCGGATGATGCCGAGGTCGCGGACGAATCGAGACACTTGTCGTGGTCGTAGCAGCGGTCGGCGTAGACCGTCTGGACCCGGCTGCCCCGTTCGCCGTGGACGGCTCGAGTGCCCGGGGCTTCGTCGTGGGCCGATACGTGAGGTGGTTCCCGGCGTGTTCGTTATTCAGGTGCGCATCGAGCAAGGATGAGTCAGTCGCTGGGGCGCGGTGGGGTCTCCAGGTCGGGGATGACGTCGGCGAGTTCGGCCAGCGTGATCAGCTCGGGGTGTCGATGTAGCCACCAGGATCGTCCGGCCGGACCGGCAGTGCCTTCGCCTGTGGTGGTGAGGACGGCGGTGGCGATGGGAATCTGGGTGGCGGTGTCGGCGAGCAGGTTGTGCAGGTTGGTCTGACGTTCGGTGGAGTGCAGGCGAAATAGGACTGGCCAGCGTGGTCCGTCGTGGAGGGCGAGGCGTTCGTAGCCGGCGATTTTGCGCAGCAGCTCGGTGAGGGGTTCCCCGCCGGGTCCCCCGGTGTCGTACTCGAAGAAGAACGGCACCTGCCGGTCGTGATGGGCCCAGATGCCGTGGCCGTCGGGCCGGATCGGGGTCTTGAATGTCTGGGCTGAGGTGGTCTGGCCGGGGCGGGTGAATGCTCCGTACTTGCTGCTTCGGCTTTCTGACCACCAGCGCAGGAGACGGTGATCGGGGTGGGTGCGGGCGTGTCCGGCGAGCTGGGTGAAGAACTGGTTGACGCCGAGGCGATGCGCCAGGATGCGGGTGGAAGTCCACCGTCGGCGGTTGTCGCGGGCGTAGCCGGGCCGCGGGTGGGGGTCGCCGCGTTGCGCGGCGACGACTTCGGCGCCGAGTTGGTCGATGACGTAGTGGTAGGGGTAGGAGCCGCCGCCTTGCCGTAGCGGCCGGAACCGGTCGACGACCTCGTGGGCGATGAGGCGTTGCAGGCGGCGTTGGGCGAAGTCCAGCGACGGGAACAGGGCATAAGCGATCTGCGGGGTAGTCAGCACCCCGTGGTCACGCAGCCACTGCAGAAGCAGGTGGTCGCGGGGGCTGAGGGCGGATTGGACCCGCAGGACACGGTCAGACACGGGACGCACCTTCCGTAGGTAGGGAAGTGGGGAACACCGAGTTGGTGTTCCTGAGCTGCGCCGGGTTCTGGCACCTGGCGCGTGCGCTGCGCACACAGGGCCCAGCGGTGTCCGTTTCCGGGTCCGCCTGAAGACGGCCCCGGCAACTGACCCGCACATGGCCACCTGCACTGGCCCCAAGACGAGACGGTCTCGGGCAATCGAGGTGCAGTTGTCGGCCTCGTCGTCCGGTCGGCACGGCTTACCGCTGACCGACACACCTAGGACAGGGCATGCTGCCGTCACCGCGTCGTCGGGCACGGGCGAACCGGGGCTCTTCCGGCGGTCGGTGGGTGGGCTGCCACCTGCGGGTTGGGTACGGCAGCCCGGGCCCTGGTGCGGCGACATGGTGATCGAGGCTGTCTCCCGTTCGGGGAGCAGGAAGAGCGGATGCGTGGGCGGAACTCGCAGAGCCAGCACCGCCCCCGGTCCCGCACCTACCAAACTCCGAGTGTCAGAGCTGACGAACACCTCCCGCTATGACACCGCAATGACACCAACTCTGACACCACGCTGAGCAGGACGAACTCCCGCAGAACCGATTCGTGATGCCCGACGTCCACCGCATCTGTCGTCGATGAACCTGACAGTGGGAACGACAAAGGCGGCGGTGACACTGCCGTGACCGGTGACATCGATGCTCTGACACCTGAGCCATCAAGGCCGTGACACGCGGGCCGCGGCCAGTCGCTACCCAAGGCCAAAGGCCAGCCACCCGCGCCCGGCCACCCCCTCAGCCGCGGTCACGGCTCCGAGCCGGTGTCATCGCCGCGTGGCCGACGTCGCGCCCTGATACGTGGGCGCCGGCGTGGATGGCCGTCATTGCTGAGATGGTCAACCTGGTGCGTCAGGCGACGTTAGCGACCACAACTTCGTTCGGCCGGCAGATGTCAGCCCGCCGATGAGCGGGCCTGCACAGTGGCCGCTGTCATCGGTCGCAGCGGCCGAGGGCACCCAGCTGGAGCGTGGGGCTGGCCACGTCGCTCTGACACCGCCATGACCTGCAGGTAATGGCCCTGCCCATCGATCCGCCCGACAGGAGGTGCTCTGCGGCCGTCGATGGCCTCGGCCGAGGCCTACCTGCAGCCGGCACAGGCCGCTTGTTCGGCGAGCCGCCCTTCTGACCTGCGGTGTCACGCATTTCCGGCCGCTGTGGACGACAGGGACACGTAGATCCGGCGACATCGCTGACACGACGAGGCAGCTCTGACAGCGCCCGGCATCAGGAGCGGCGCACTGCTTCTCCACGACCAGTCGCGTACCAGAGGACTACCCCGCAATGGCCATCGAGCACTCGATGCGCGGCCGCGGAACAGGCATGGCCACCAGGTTCCCTCCCCCGAGTGCACGTCGTGGCCATGCAGTCATGGCCACGACCGGAACGATGGCCATCATGATCATGGCCATCGCGATGGCCAGCTGGCCACTGATGGCCGTGGCCAGGTGGCCACAGCTACGGTGACGGCCAAGGACGGGATGTCCTTGACTGTCCCGCCGCTCTCAGTACAGGCCCGTTCACGCAGCTCGTAAACACCAACGAGTACGCGGGCAGGTGGACCGCCAGCAAGCCGTCCTCGTCGTACCCAGGGACTGACCACAGAAGGTGTGGCCATGCCGATCGGAAGACCGCCCTCTGCGTGTTCGACTGGTGTCATTGGATCTTGGGCGCTGGGCGCTGGCCTCGCCATGGCAGTAGGCAATGACAGCAAATTGCTGATCATGGGCTGACCTGCGGTGTCATAGCCTCGACCACCGGTGTCATCGGCGGAGGTGTTCGTCAGCGCTGACACAACGCGTTTGGTGTACGTCGGCACCTGACGGCTGGTCGTACGGTTGGGCCAATTTGTGTGCCACCGTGTCACCCCGGACGGAAGATAGCCGCCAGCGCCGAGGAGGTAGCGATCTTGCCGCCGACGAGGCGCTCACGCCGTTCAGCGCGGACCTGCCGTCATCTCGACATCACTGTGAAGGAGCGCCCTCATGTCCGACCATCGCCGTACCCGCACCCCACGCCGCCCGGACACCAGTGAAGCCCACCGGTGGAGCCTGCAGGAGATCACCGCGCTGGGCGTCACGACCGACGTGGTCACCGCCGGGCAGATCCTCGGAATGTCCCGTAACACCGCCTACGCCCACGCCCGCTCCGGCACCTTCCCCATACCGGTCATCAAGGCCGGGCGACAGTACCGCGTCGCTGTCGCCGCCCTGCTGGCCGTGTTGCAACCGGCCGCCCCCGGTGCAGCCCCGGGCAATGCCACCGGCGATATGCCGCCCTGAACCACACCTTGTCCCCGGACCGCCGAACGCCCGCGACGACCTCATCGTCGCGGGCGTTCGAGCCTCCATGTCGATCTGGTCGGTGCGGCTGCTGGCTAATCCCCTGACCCGGACGGGCCGCTGCCGGCTATTGGGGGCGCTTGCGCTGCGCGGTCACTTGGACCCAGTCGTTCTGGCCCTCGGGTACCTCCTCGCGCATGCGGCGCAGCATGTCACGGGCCTCGTCCTCGTCATCGAAGTAATGCGGGACGCTGCGACCTTCGGCACCACCGACGCGTCCGACGACCTGCCAACCAACGCCGGTGCTGATCAGATAGAGGTCACGCCGGTTGCTGCCGTAACGGCGGTTGAACCAGTGTTCTACCTGCTTGGCCATGACCACCATCGTGGAACATACGTTCGAATGACGTGGAGTCCGGCAAACACACGCAGTTCGGCGCGACGGATCCGCGTGGTAGAGGCCATATGCGGCACCGGGGACTTCTCGCTAACCCGTGCCGGAAGCGACCCAGGTAGGGCGACCAAGTCCACGGGCGATGTAGGCGTACACGCGCCGACGTTGACGATTGCGCGGCTCATGGCGACGTGCTCGACGGTGTATAGCGCCAGAGTCACCTGACGCAGGTGGCCAGAGTGATGCCGTCGATGCCGGTAGCGCGTGGGGAAAAAGGTCCGCTGGCTGACCATAGCCAAAAGGCATCTGGGTGCAGCCTTCTGCGATTGAGCTGCGCGTTTGCTGTGCTTGAGTTGTCGTTGCAGGTCGCTGGGCAGCACGAAAGCCCCGTCCGAGGAACGAGGCGGGGCCTTGCTCACATGCAGCTGGCGCGGTACTCGTTCCATCGGTCGGCAGCGACCACCATGCGTCTGGTCCAGGCGTCAGGCCGTGGTCCGGCGATTTGGTTCCACATCCGGGCGTTGGCGGCGGCGAAAGCTGCCAGCCCGCCGCTGGTAGCCGTCTGCCACCCGGGTATCCGTTGTGCCCAGAGTTCGGCATCGACCGGTTCATGACCGGCGCTGATGAGCCAGATCGTCCAGTACGCCGCGTCCAGCCAGGCGGCCCCTCGGGTAGCCCAACCCCAGTCGACCATGCTGGCGCGACCGTCGGTGACGATCACATTGGCGTTGTTCAAGTCGGTGTGCAGCAGGCAACGCCCTGCAAAATGGTGAAGTTCGTCGGGCGCGGCGTAGTGCTGAAGCCTTAGCGGCGCCTCGCGGAGGGTGATATCTGGGCACGGGATCTCACCGAGGCGAGTCAGCAGGTCCACGACCGGTTTGAGGTCGCCGGACTCGGGTCTGTAGTCAGCCTGATGCCCGGCGATGGCCTCGAAGATCAGAACGTCCCACCCGTCGGTATCGATCCGGGCGAGTAGCGGGGGCGCGATCGCACGGACGAACGGAGCGACGGCCGCTTCGGCAGCTTGGGTCCACACCCAGCGATGGTCGCTGGGCAGCGCTTTGACGAAGTAGTTCCCACCGACGGCCATGAGCACAGCGGCAACGGAGCTGTTGAGTCCTGCTCCCACGCTTTCGGCATGGTGAACGTCGCCGGTGTATTGCTCGACCTGGCGCCGGACGTTCTCCGGCAGGTCCCCGTAGGGAATGCGGGTGGGCGGCATATGAGCTTCTCGATCTCGACCAGGCCCCGGGGCCGCCCCGTCCATGGCACGGCGGCGACCCCGAGTGTTGGGTTGGGTCAGTTGTACGGGTTGTCGTTGCCGCAGCCGCGCTGGTTGGTGGCCGTCAGCGTTTCGACGTTGCTGACGATGACGATCTCGGCCGGGTCGGAGTTGGTGACGGGGCGGCGTACGGGCGTGGGTGCCGGGCGGCGGGTGATCTCGACAGCGGTGACGGTCATGATTTGTTCCTTTCGCCGTGCTGACAGTAGTGATCCAGTGGTGCCTTCGCCTCCTGGTACACGCGCGCCATGGGTCGGCATACCCGGCACGTGGACGACAGCGTGCAGTCGGTACATCCACCTGTGCGAAGCATTTGGGCGTCTGCGATCGCGGGCAGACGCATCAGCCCCTCGGGTCCTTCGGCGATCAGGCTGATCGGGTGGTCGCGGCCGACCTTGCACATGGTGGCCATGCCGTGCGGGTCGACATGGAACGAGGTGTGCCCGGCTGGACAGCCGCCGAAGACGGCACTCTTGTCGAGGTAGCCGGGCGCCTGAGCCTGCAAGGTCGATCCGTCGCCGGTGTAGGTCGGCGAGATGGAGCCGTACTCGTTACGCGGGAAGCCGAGCTGGTCGACCAAGGAGCGCATGGCTTCCAACTCGTCGACGTTGTGCTTGGTAATGATGATCGTGACCTCGACCGGCAGTCCGACCTCAGCCGCCGCGAGCAGGCCGGCATACGTCCGCTTGAACGCGCCCCGGGTCTGGGTCAAAGCGTCGGCAGTTTCCGGGCTTGCCCCGTACATCGACACGGTGATCTTGTGCGGGCGAGCCGCAGTGAACAGGGCCAGATGCTCTGGCCGCGCGAGTCGTGAGCCGTTGGTCAGAATCTCCAGCATCATCCCTGCGTCGTGGGCGCGCTGGTAGGCAGGCGGAAAGTCGGGATCGATCAGCGGTTCGCCGCCGGTGATCTGAAACCACAGCACGCCCATGCCGGCCAACATGTCGATCAGCCGGAGCTTGTCGGGTAGCGCCAGTCCGGCGAAGGGCCGCTGCTCCAAGTAGCAGTGTTCGCACGAAAAGTTACAGCCTTTGTTGATCTCCCACGAGGCGCGGCTGTAGACGACGGGTCCAGCCGGCCGCGGACGCACTTTTACTGCGCTCGTTACCGGCCGCCCGCGCAGCTCAATCTGCCAGGCCTGCCGAGCAGCGTTCGCGAACCATCCGGGGATCGTCTCGCCATTCGCTGCCGCCTCGGCCAGCTCGTCGTAACGGTTGGTAGGCAGCTGCATGCCCGCATCAGAGCCGGGACGAACGGCGAGAAAGACAGCTTCTTGAGGACTGACGATGACGGACATCTCTTGCCTCGATCCTTTGCGACGACCGGATACTTCGGCGGAAGGCCTGCGCCCCTCTGCCTGGGAGATGGTTATGGGACCTTGCCGACGGCGGCGTAGGTGATGGCTTCGTGTTCCTCGCCGTCGGCGCGCGGGTCGTGTTCGGGGTGCCAGGCGATCGTGGAGACCAGGCCGGGTGGTTCAAGATCCAGGCCGTCGAGGAATTTCGCGACCTCGTCTCGGGTGCGGGCCTGAAACGGGCCGTGCTGGGCGGAGTCGACCAGCTTGGTGAGCCGTACACGTACCTGGTCGTCGACCGGATCGAACGTGGCGTGTGAGCAGAGCACGTAGCTGCCGGATGGCAGAGCCTCGATGAGGGTTCGCACGGCGGTGTACGGATCGTCTTTGTCGGTGCAGAAATGCAGAACCGCGGCGAGGATGAGCGCGACGGGCTTGCTCATGTCGAGGGTGTCGGCCAGTTGGGGACTGGTCAGGATCCGCTGGGGCTGCCGCAGATCCCCGTCGAGGAACGCGATCTTGCCTTCGTCGGTGCTGACCGCCAGGGCGCGGATGTGAGCGGCGACCAACTCGCTGTGATCGACATACAGCACCCTCGCGGTCGGGTCGACCCGTTGGGCGATTTCATGTCCGCCGGGGCTCATTGGCATCCCGCCGCCGATGTCGAGGAACTGCCGGATCCCTTTCTTCGCCGCCAGGTACCGCACCGCGCGAAGCTGAACCTGGGATTCTCCCGGGCGGCGACATGAACTGCCGGGAACTCTTTCGCGATCTCCGCACAGGAGGCCCGATCAGCAGCGAAGTTGTCCTTACCGCCCAGCAGATCGTTGTAGCGGCGGGCCGGATCCGGCCATTGTGGGTCAAGGCCGCGCGGGTCGCTCATGGTGATTCTGCTTTCCAAGATCGTACGAACGGCCGGACCGGGAGCCCTCGGCACTGTCGCAGGCAGGCGGGCAGGGTCAGTGGTGTGCCAACGTCCAGGCCGGGTCGGGACGTAGGCACTCCACTGCGGAACCGGCTGGCATGAGTGACGGAGAAGAGCGGGCCGGTAAGCCAGATGAGGCGAGAGCCCAACGACGACCAGGCAGTCATCGCGCGCACCCCGCCGGGGAGCTGGTGCAGACGTGGATACCCGGCCAGCGCAGCAGCCGGTCGATGGTGAACATCGGCGTCAAAGCGGGCTGGATCAGTCCGCCCGCGGTGACCAACGGCCGCCGGCGGCCGGGCAGATGCGTCTGGGCGCGGCGGGCGCAGCAGTCCTCGAGCGTGCGCTGTGCGGCGACGAACGCTGCCGCCCGACCTGACTCGGCGGTGATCCGGTCGAGCATGCCGACCGCGTCGCGGCAGCTGTGTTGCTGGTACACGGCCACGGCGTGCAGGAAGCCGCCGATGATCGTGCGGGGCCGGTCGCCGAACTCTTGGGCGAGCCGGATCAGGTCGGCGCAGGAGTCGACGGCGTCCGGGGCACCGGCGACCACGGCCGCGTCGCTCAGCACGGTCGCGGCGGCCAGCAGTAACTTCGGACTTTCCAACCCCTGCCCGGCGGCTGTGGCGACGGCAGTGCTGGCGAGGGTCATCGCTTCCCGGGGTCGATCGAGGCGCATGGCCGTCTCCGCCCGCAACGTGTGGCGAAGGGCCGCGTCCGGGACTCGATCGGCTGTCAGAACCCGATGCGCGGTTTGGGGGAAGGCGAGCACCATTCCGTACAACCGCTCCTCTTCGGTGCGGCCGAATACCCGGGCCAGCCCCGGACTCAGCACCCCGGACGCCACCGCACCCGCGTATCGCCGGTCGCCGCGATTCCTATCAGCCGCGCCGGCTCCCTCGTACGGACGTCTGGTAGAGCCTGCGGCCGGGGAGCTGTGTCCGCTCGGATCAGCATCGGTCCGCGTAATCGGGGCGCATGGCTGCCCGTCTGAGGTGGCGCCTAGTCCGAAGCTGGTCATGGTCCCTCCCGAGTCAGAACGTGCGATATCAGTCGGTGCCGGCGGGTCGCCACATGCGGTAGAGCGGGATGTTGTCCGCGACGTCGATCGTCGGTGGGTTCATGTCGGTGTAGCCGTGGCGGTGGTAGAGGCCTTGGTTCTGCGGGCTGGTGGCTTCCAGGTAGGCCGGGATGCCGTCGGCGTCGAGCCGGGTGTGGGTGTGGGTGAGCAGGCGGCTGCCGAGGCCGTGGTTCTGCATGGGCGGGCGCACGGCGAGGAACAGCAGGTGCCAATGCGGGTCGGCCGGGTGGTGGGCGTCCATCTGCTCGTCGAGGTGCTGGAACCGGGGCAGGGCGTCACCGGCCAGCTCGGCCAGCCGCTCGGCATAGCGGTCCGGTTCGGTGACCGTGCCGGTGCGGTCGAACCAGACGGCGGCCGCGCTGTGGTCCTCGGTGACCACGACCTGCCCGGCCCCGTCGATCGCATGGGCGATGTAAACGCGGTACCACGAGCGGGTGACCTGCCACCGGTGCTCTTGCTCGGGGACGAGGAAGCGGATCACATCGAGGTCTTCGAACGCGTCCGCGACGATGTCGGCAACCAGTTCGATGTCGTCGTTTCCGGCGACACGCAGGGCGGGGATGGTGTTGGCAGGCGAGCTCAACGGGGTTCCCTTTCGTCAGAGGATGGTCTGCAGGCCGGACGCGCTGGCGGTGGCGCTTCGGGTGCCGCGCCCGATGCCCTGGTAGACCGCCGGTCGGGTGTGTTTGAGGATCAGCCCCCACACCGTCCCGCCGACGAAGATGGCGAGCAGGACGATCGGCACCCAACGGGCGGGGCCGGCGCCCGGGTCGACACCGAACAGCAGGTGCAGGTTGTCGACGGCCAGGTAGGCCAGGAACAGCAGGATCACCGTGGACAGCAGCGGAGCGAGCAGCCGCTGCCACAGGCCTTCGCCGCGTGCGTCGCGGGCGAAGAACGCGATGACGGCGATGCTGGTCAGGGCGTACAGGATCAGGACGGCGAACCCGCCGGTGGTGGAGCCGAGATAAAACAGCTGGACCAGCGGATCCCACCCGGCTACCGCGTACACGCTCAGCACGGCGGCGGCGAACGCGCTCAGGGCCAGTGACGCCGCCCTTGGTGCTCCCTTGAGCGTGCAGTGACCGAACAGCCGCAGCAGGACTCCTTCGCGGCCCAGCGCGAACCCGTACCGGGTGGCGGCGTTGTGGAAGGCGATCGCCGCTGCGATCAGCCCGGTGCCCAGAAACAGCCGTCCGACGATGACCGCGGTGTGACCGAGTGTGCCGGCGGCTTGGTTGAAGAACAGGTCACCGCCTTGGGCGGTGGCTTGCTCGATGATGGTCGGCCCGCCGGCCGAGATCTGCACCAGCGACGCGTACGCATACACCGCGGCGATGATGGACACGGTGGCGTACGTGGCGATCCGGATCGTCCGCTTCGGGTTCTTCGACTCCTCGATATAGACAACCGACTGCTCAACCCCGGCGAACGCGGTCATCCCGATCACGACCAGAACACCCGCGCTGGGACTCCACAGATTGTCCAGCGACAACGCGCCGGTGTTGAAGGTGAACCCGACGGTGAGCATGATGGCCAGGCTGTAGACCAGCACCAGCAGGGTTTCGGTGACGACCAGCACCACCAGGACTTTCTCCGACAGGCTGATCTCGTTGGCGCCGAGCACGGCTGCCAAGATCAAGGCGGCGAAGGAGAGGACCCACCAGGGGACGCCCAAGCCGATCCAGTCCGAGACCAGGGGTTCCACCAGTGCCCCGAAGCCGCCGAAGCAGCACATCAGGAAGCTGGTGTAGGTGGCCAGGGCGAACCAGGAGGTGCCGACCCCGAGCGGCCGACCGAGGCCTTGCGAGACGTAGGCGTAGAAGGCTCCGGCGTTGGGGATGTGCCGGGCCATCGCCAGATAACCGACCACAAACAGCATCAGGATCGCGGCGACCGTGATAACGGCGATCGGGAAGCCGAGCAGGCCGGTGACCGCGATCGCCGTGCTGACTACCAAGGTGACCACGGTCAACGGCGCCACCGACGACGCGATGGCGGCGCCGATCGCGAACGGGCCGAGCCGGTTCGCGGCCAAGGCATGCGACACGCTGCCCGGCGCGGTGAGAGATGGTGAAGCGGACACGTAGGTGTTCCTCCAGCCAAAAGACAGGGAATGGATGTGCTCGCGCAAAACGGGGGTGTGCGAGAAAAGGGGATCAGCGCATCGCGGCCTCACCAACGGCAGCGTCCGCAGCCCGTAATAGCTCTCGGCTCGGTTCGTCCAGGCCGCGTTGGAGTTCGTCCGAAAGATACGAGCGATCGGCCGGGTTCAAGGTGGCGAACGCGTGATGGTGCAGGCCGGTGGCCAGAATCAGAGCGGCTAGACACAACTGCGACCGGCCGAGACGTTCTCTCCCTTGCAGCGCGATGCTGAGCCTGTTCGCCGGAGTACCGGAGGCCACCGAGTCATGCGGCACAAATGTCGTCGTCGGCGCGCGCAGCAGCCGACGCTCTTGCTTCGGTCTGGCCAGCCCCACCCGGGCAAGTCGGTCAACGACGAGCGTTTCAGCCCGGCCTTGATACGCCAGGTACGACAGCCACTCCGCGTGCCGATGGCCACGCCGCCGATTCCACGTCTCCTCCGGCCTTGAACTTTCATCAGGGCTGACCGGTGGGTACGGGAACTGGGCGGAGCGGTCCGCAGCTAAGGCGTGCCCGTGCCGGCCGTGCGACCCGTCGGCTGGCCAGGTGAAGCCCTCGTGCGGACGGGCAGGCGCACGGCCCGGCAGCTCGGCCGGAGCCCAGCTCAGCTCCTCGGTCTGCATTTTGCGCAGCAAGGTCCTCAACGCCGGATCGTCGGACAGGTCATGCCTGGTGCGGAAGAAGTCGCCGTCGCACAGCTGGACATAGCCGTTGTAGACGAGTTCCGCGAGCAACGCGGTTCCCAGCCCGACCCCCAGCGCCCACGGGCCTAGCCGAGCCTTACCGTTGACGCCATCGTGCGCTGCCAGCCACAACTCATCAGCAAGACTCGTCACAGCCGAGCCCCCACCGCGCCCGAGGTGACACCGGGTCGGCCCGCTGGCCCAGCTGCACGTACGAGTCGATGAGGGCAGTGCCCAATGTCGATCGTTACACCGCAGCCGGGGCACCACTGCCGCGTTCGAGTCGCCAGGAGAAAGCCGCCGAGGAAGCCGACCAGCAGCCCTGCGCAGGCCGTGATCGCCGCTATCAAGCCCACCATGTCTCCCTTCGCCAACCACAGAGCGTGGCCGGCCCCGTGCGTCGAGTTGGTCAATTGGGAGTCTGGCCCTGTGGACAATGCCGTCAGAAGCGCATAACAGAGCCGCTTACTTGCCGTTGGGCGGACATAAGGCGGACATAGGACAGCCATTTCTCCCCGTGGGGCGAACGCGGGCTGGCGCCCCGGCGAGAGTCCGCCCTACCGTCGACCTAGATCCAGCTAGGAGGCCCGGGATGCCGGAACGACGCTCGACGTTGCTGGCGATGCTTATCGGCCGTGACGACCGCACGCTCAGCGAGGTCATCGCCCAATTCGAACGGTGCGCCCGCGAGAACGGAGAAGACGCCACGCTCAGCGTCCGGACGTTACGCCGGTGGCTGTCAGGCGACGTGCGGACAGAGCCAAGGCCGTCCCAGCGGCGGGTCGCCCGGTCTATGTGGGGCTTCCCCATGTCGGACCTGCTCGCGCCGGCCCCTCCGGAGATGCTGATATCTCCGACCACCGGCGCACCGGTGAGCAACCTCGCCGGCACGGTGGCTACGGCCAGCGGAGTTCCATCGGAAAACACTGGCGAGTACGACAGCGCCGCCAGCACCCTGGAAAGGCAGATCGCAATGGCAACTCGGCGTGCGGCACGCTTCACCACGTTCGCCGAGATCGACAATGTCGGACCAGAGGCAATAGCTCAGCTTCAGGACGACGTGGTCCATCTCGCCAACGCCTACATCCACGACCCGCTCGTCTTGATCATGGGCGATATCATCGACACTCAAGAGACGGTGTTCCAACTCCTCGAAGGCAGCCAGAAGCCGACCTTTGCTCGCGATCTCTACATGCTCGCGGGCGTCGTCTCCGGGATGATCGCCAAGGCGAGCCACGACCTCGGTCGAACACACGAGGCCATGACCCACGCCCGCACGCTTTACGTGTGCGCCGAAAACGCCGACCACCAGGGACTTCGGGCCTGGGCGCGCGGTCTTCAAAGCCTCATCGCCTACTGGGCCGGCCGACCAGTTCAAGCCGTACGGTATGCACGATCCGGCATCGACACGGCACATAACTTGCGCGGGTCGGTCGGGGCTTGGTTGCCCGCCCTGGAAGCTCGCGCCTGGGCTGCTATGTCACATGACCAAGAAGCGATAGCCGCCCTGAATGCGGCGTCCGACAGTCGCACGGCACACGAGCCGGACGATCTCGATTCCATCGGTGGCATCCTTGGCTTCCCAGCGGCCAAGCAGCACTACTACGCCGCCGGAGCGTACGTGCACCTCAACGGCAGTCAGGATCAAGCCGAGACCGCAGCGTTGGCCTCCCTGAGCATGTACGAGAACGGAAACCCGCAGGACAGGTCGTTCAGCGACGAAGCCGGAGCACGCGCCGAACTAGCCCTCGCGCGCGTACATGGCGGAGAGCTTGAGGGCGCCCGCGAAGCACTCGCACCGCTTCTTGCCCTCGCACCCGACCGTCGCATCGGAGGAATCGTGGCAAGCGCCGAACGCGTACACCAGGCACTAGGCGCCAAGCACCACGTCAGAGCGGAACGTGTCAAGGGAATGAGGCCAACGGGAGTTAAGCGGCTTGGCGTTCGGGCTGGGTTTGCAGGTCGGGCCGGTTGATCCAGACCTGGTCGGGCAGGTCGAGGATCTTGGGCAGTGGCCGGTCGGTGCCGAACCGTTCCGGGTGGGCGGTGCGGGCCGCGGCGAGGGTGTCCTCGCGGCCGGCGCGGATCTGGTGGTGGCGGCTGTGGTGGACGTCGGCGGGGGTGTGCAGGCCGATCCCGGAATGCCGGTGGGCGTGGTTGTACCAGGTCACGAACTGGGCCATGAAGGTCCGGGCGTCCGCGAGGGTCGCGAAGCGGTGCGGGAAGACCGGCGCGTATTTGAGCGTCTTGAACCAGGCCTCGCTGTACGGGTTGTCGTTCGAGGTCTTCGGCCGTGAGTGTGAGCGGGTCACTTGAAGGTCTTCGAGCAGGTCAGCCACCGATTTCGAGGTCATCGAGGTGCCCCGGTCGGCGTGGACCACGTGCGGGACGCCGTGGGCGCCGAATACCTCACGCATCATGCTCTCGGCCAGCGGACCCGATTCGCGGGCGTGCACCCGTGCGCCGACGATGTACCGGGAGTAGATGTCGATCATCACGTACGCGTCGAAGTAGACGCCCTTGACCGGTCCGGCGAGTTTCGTGATGTCCCAGCTGTAGACCTGCCGGGGTGCGTCGGCGACCAGCTCGGGACGTGTCCGGGCCGGGTGCCGGGCCTGCCGGCGCCGCTCCCGGACCTGCTCGTGCTCACGCATGATCCGGTACATGGTGGCGATCGAGCCCACGTAGACACCCTGGTCCAGCAGTGCCGCGTAGATCTGCGCCGGGGCGGCATCGACGAACTCCGGACTGTTCAACAACCGCAGCACCCGCTCGCGCTCGGCCGTAGTGAGCGCGTTCGCCGGTGCCTGCCGGGCCGGCCCGACCGGTGTCGGGCGGCGCCGGTCGCGGTCCGCGCTGGACCGGGCGATCCCGGTCAGCCGTTCCGCCTCCCGCGTCGTGATCTTCACACTGGTCAGCTGGTGGTAGGTGTCCATCAGCGCTTGCCGAGCCCGAACACGTCCGGACCGTCCGGCTCGCTCCTGGAGATGTCCTCCAAGAGCTCGCGCGCTTTTCCCATGATCGTCAACGCCGTCTCCGTCCGCGCCAGCTTCGCCTGCGCCAACTCCAGCTCCCGCCGCAGCCGGGCGATCTCGGCCTGCTCCGCCGACGGCCGCCCGACGGTCTCACCAGCGGGTTTACCCTGCAACAGCCCGGCGTCACGAGCCCGGCGCCACTCCGACATCAACGACGAGTACAAGCCCTCCCGCCGCAGGAACGCCCCGCCCTCACCGGCCTCCACGGCCTGCTCGTAGCGGGTCAGCAGGTCCAGCTTCTGTCCCGGCGTGAAGTTCCGGCGGGCCCGCGGCCCGCCCGCACGCGGTCCCTTCTTGCGACTCATGACCCCATCCTGGGCCACGACCATGTCAACAGCAGTAGTCAACGCTCTCAATCCTGAACTCGCCCTGTCCGGCGGACTTGCTATGAACCGCTGGCCTCAACTCACCCTGACAGACAGGGAGACGGTCCGCGAGGTCGGCCAGCTCGACGTGGTCACGACGGGGGGTGGGGCCGCTTCCAGCGAGCCCGATGGTGCGGCCGATGTCGAGGGCTACCTGGCAGAGCCAAAGCAAAGTCGGATGGTTATCGGATGGCTGCGTTGAGTAGCGTCGGGATGAGCATCTTGTTGGCGTGATGCCGTTCCATGAGCTGTTTGATTCGGGTGTGCCCGGCGAGGCGGATCAGGGCGAGGGCGAGGTTGCGCAGGGCGGCCATGGCGTGGGCGACGGTGCCGAGGTAGGCGTGGTGGTGGTCTTCGCCGAGCAGGACGTCGCGGATCCAGTGGATCTTGTTTTCGATTCCCCAGTGGCTGCGGACGTGAGCGGCGATCTCGGTTGCGGTGCAGGTCAGGCTGGTGATGCCGTGCAGGAGGTGTTTGCTGACGCGTTGGCCGTCGGGGGCGTAGGTGTCGCGGCGGATCCGGAAGACCTGGACCGCGCCGGGGAAGTCCACGCCGTCGGCGGGTGCGGTCCAGATGGTGCGGGTGACCCGGTGGCCGTTTCGGTGCTCGGTGTGCGTTGCGGCAGCCAGAGCGGGGACGGCTGCGGGCAGCCGGTCAGTGATCGCGGTGAGCAGGCCGGGCCGGTTGCCTTTGACGGTGAAGGCGTAACCGGCATCGCGCTTGAGTAGGTAGGTGGCGGTGTCGTGGCTGGGATGGGCGGCGTCGGCGGTGATCGTCATGCCGGTGATGTCGACCGGGTCGAGCAGGGCGGCGATCTGGGTGACTTCGGTGGTGTCGGCCGGGACCTGGACCTGGGCGATGACCACGGCGGTGTCGTGGCGCATCGCGGAGAACAGTTGCACGTCCACGCCGGTGCCGGGGCGGGTGTTGCGGACGGTCTTGCCGTCCAGGGCCAGCCCGACACCGGTGCGAACCTCGAGCAGGGTGGTCAGCCAGGCGCAGATCAGCCGGTCCAAGACCGCGGCGTCGACGGCCTCGGCCAGCCGGCGCAGGGTGTCACGGCCGGGCGGGATCCGGATGCAGGACGGGGTGCGTGCGGGCGCCCGCTGCGCCGAGCAGGGGTTGCGGGAGTTCCGCGACCCGGTCGGCGGCTTGCCGGCAATCACGTGCCCCGCACAGCAGTGCCATGGTCAGCACCGTCAGTACCGCGGTGAGAGGATGCCGCACGCCCTTGGGCTTACGCGGATCTTTGACCGGCGCGAACACCGCGGCCAGCGCGGTTACCCGGCCGAGGTCGGCCTGGCTGGCCTTGTTCATGACGACATCGGCGACCGCATGCGAGACTGGCACGAGCGGCCTTTCTGGTAGACGACGGTTGGCGTAGAGAACCGCCATCGTCTACTGAGGAAGGCCGCGTCCGTTCACCGGGTCGTCATCACCAGGAACAACGAAGATCAACTAACTTTGCTTTGGCTCTGGGCTACCTGGGGTGCCGCTACATCAGCCAGCCGAACCACGGTTATCGGACGTGCGGAGACCGGCGCCGGCGGGGTCAAAATCAGGCTATCGGCGGGTCCGCTCGTGGCGTAGGCGACATCGGCAAGCAGCCTGCGCAGGTCACGAATGAATTGTTGCGAGGGGGAGGCGGCGGGTAGGCAGAACGCAATTTCCGTCAACCGGGCCATGCCCGCAACTTAACAAAAGACGATTGGGCCGACGTACTCACATCGGCATGTGCGGGTGCCTGATCTCGTGTGGTGCCTACGGACCGTGACGGCCGGGCTGGGTGCCGAGCGCGATCGGCGGCAGATGAGGACGTCGGTCACCGTGGGTCGATGACCTCGGGAACAACGGCGCCGTGGCACAACTTCCTGTCTGCGCGTCGCAGAGTCAGGCGATCGGCAGGTCGACGCGTCGCCCCATACCGAACTCTTCAGCTTCGTCATCAGTCACCATTGCAGAGGCACCCGGCGGCACCCCCTCCAAGGTCGCGACTCGAGATGCTGCCCTCAGCAGTGTCGACTCGTCCGCACCGGCGATGAAGAAGACGTAGACGTCGCCGTACTCCTCACCGTCGTCAAACTCCTCACCTTCTTCCAGCTCTGCGAGGAAATCCTGCACCTCGTCGATCCAGTCGACTGGATGCGGCTGCCGGCCGGACTCCATTTCTTCAAGGCTCGGCAGCGGTACGTGAATCTCCACAAGAAGCGCCATGCCGACATCATCGGTTGACCGCCGCGCATTCAGCGGTAGACATGCCGTCGTCCCAACTGCCACGCGTGCGCAGAACGGGTGGTCCTCTCGTTCGTGAGGTTGTCGTCGAGCCGGACGCCGTCGTCACGCAACCGTTCGCGCTTTGCTCGCCCAGCGCACCTTGTCTGCGGCTGAACAGTGTGCGCTGACCGCAAAGGAGGGATCGGGTGGCGATGACGAGGACCGCCCGGCCACGTCGGAGAGCACGACCTAGCCTTGAGCCATGGAACACTTGGAGTTCCGCACGGTCGAGGAAGAGCTCGGTGTCGGGGTGCGGCCGACACTTGTGCCGTACCTCAGCGGTGTTTCTTTGCTCGACTTGGTGCGCAAGGCTGAGCTGCCTTTTGCCCGACGCGAGGGAAGCCGTGGCCTCGCGGGCAGTTACGCGGGCCTGCTGGGCGAGGAGGTGCGCTGGCAGAGTCGGCACTACCTCGGCAATCCAGTCCTCTCCTGGTTCGGCGACGGTGACACTGTCCTGCTCGGGTGTGGCTGCGGTGACTGGGGCTGCTGGCCGTTCACCGCGCTGGTCACGGTCGACGAGGACACGGTCACCTGGTTTGGCTACCGCACCGGACATCGCGATTGGGACTACCGCGAACTGCGTGACTTCACCTTCGATCGTCACCAGTACGAAGAGGCGTTGCGGTCGACAGCTCGCTAAGCAGGCAAAAAGGCTTCTTCACCCCGAGCTCCGCGGCGGTTCCATGAGGGACGAGTACGGCCATCGGTCACTAATTGTGACGACGTGCACCGTCCCCCGCACGCGGACGGCGGCCAGATGAGGGCGTCACGATTTCGTCCGTGTTCAGCACGGTAACTGACGAGGCGCAGGCTACTGTCGGCATCCGCCGTACCTTGATAGCCTGCTTGGCTATCGCCGCCTGGCGCTTCAGGTTCGCAACGTTCTGATTTCGTTGTTCGAAGCCCGCTTAAACCGACAATCCCAAGGTGAACCGAAATGCTCGTGACAAGCAATGGCCGGACGGTGGGCACACTACTGAGCGCGGGATTCTACAAGATTCCGCGGTTTCAGCGGCCGTATTCATGGGATCGCGCGAATGTAGAAGAGTTCTGGACCGATGTCGTCGACAGCCAAGGTGACTACTTCATCGGTTCCATGGTGGTATACGGCAGCGGTGGCACCTTCGGGCTCGTAGACGGCCAACAGCGGCTCACCACGATCACACTCCTTCTGGCAGCCGTTCGGAACAGCTTTCTTGCTTTGAACTCAGAAAAGGAGGCAAAAGGCATACAGACAATGATTGAACGCGTTGACGCGCAAGGTAATACTCGTTTCGTCCTTCAGGCAGAAACGTCTCACCCATTTCTTCAATCTCACGTCCAGTCCGTTCCAGGAGAGGCTCGGAGGGAGGCATCGACAACACCGGAGGAACGTGCAATCGAGCAGGCCTTTAACGTACTGAGCGGTAAGATTCGTTCAGCCCTGTCGGCCATTGAAGCCAATCCAGCAGAGTCGCTTGAATCCAAACCAAAGGCGAAGATAGCGCAACTCATAGCGCTGCGGGACAAGGTGCTGAGCCTGGTCGTGGTCCTAGTCGAGGTCGATAACGAAGACGACGCCACCATGATCTTCCAAACCTTGAATAGCAGGGGGAAGGACCTAGAGGTCTCCGATCTGGTAAAGTCGCACCTCCTTTCACTGCTGAAGGCCACGAACGTTGATCTAGACCAGGCTCGGGATAGGTGGAACAGTATCCTTGAGAGCTTCGCCGAAAGTTCAGCCGACCTAAGTATGAACCGCTTCCTCCTACACTCATGGCTGTCGCGCCATGACTATGTGGGAGAGAAGGAGCTCTTCAAGGCAATTAAGTCCTACGTCCGGGCTAATAACGCTCAGAATTTTCTCGACACTCTCTCCGACGAGGCGAAACTCTACCGCACGGCCCAAGAACCAAACTCTGGGGATTGGAAGAAGCCGCAACTGCCGGTCAAGTACGCTCTTGGTGCCCTCATGCTGTTTCGGATGCGCCAGCCACTACCGATGGTCTTATCCCTTCTGCGCGCATATGAGAGCGGAGCGATAAAATTGGCCATCCTTATAAAGGCAATGCGCGGCATTGAGTGCTATCACTTCATTGCAACGGCTGTGACGAATCAACCAAGCTCCGGCGGAGTAAGCAGGATGTATTCAGCGTCCGCTCGATCGTTGCTGAACGCCCGAACGCCGGACGGCCGCATCAGGGTCATTAACGAGCTCCTGGGGAAGTTGCGGGACCGGCTCCCATCGTACGCGGAGTTCGAAGCCTCATTTCTCGAGCTTCGCAGCAGTAGAATGTTCGCCAGTCAGGTTCCGCTTGTGCGGTATGCGCTGATTCGGCTCTACATTGAACAGCATGGCGGAGAGGATGCTCCCCCTGTTGACTTCAGTCAGATGACTATCGAGCACCTAGCGCCCCAAAGTTTTCGGAAGAGCGGTGTGCGCGCCGGCGACGTTGCGCGGATTGGAAACCTTACTCTTGTGAGCCAGCAGTTGAACGAGGAACTAGGCGACAAGTCCTTCGCCGCAAAGAGGCCCATCTTGGCTCGAGCTGGTGTAGAACCGGAGATTGTCGCAGAGGGAAAGTGGACGGCGCGAGAGATTGAAGCTCGTGGAAAACGACTCGCAAAGCTCGCGTTCGACAACGTTTGGACCTTCTAGAATTGGAATTCTGCTAGCATGCATCACGCGTTTGAAGGAAGGACCCGAGAAAGAAATTCGACGAGGTGCAGTCGCACGCTCAATTCGGGAGATCCGGATGGCAGCAGCCTTCCTTCGATATCTCGGTGAGGCCGACTGCCGCGCTCCGGCCAAAGGGTCCGCCCGGGTGCGAGGCGCCAGTCCCTGCGCCCGGCTGGGCGTGACGCGGCAGCCCTCGGCCAACAAGCCGATAGCCTGCCGGCCCAGCGGCCTCAGTTGTACATGGGGACGTGATGCGAGAGGGCGTTGGTCCGCCCTCGACGCTGGTTGCTGCAGATTGGAACTGGTCGTTTCGCATTCTGCTGGTCGACGGGTCGAGTCTTGCCAGGTCATCCCGCCGGTTCCGCTCAGCAATGTGTCGAACAGTGCACGATCGTCTGCGTCCTCCGCCCGGGAACCCGCCTAGAACACTCCGACGTCCACGACCACCTGTCCAGTGCGAAGGTCAGGCTCGGGTGCCCGAGACCCGTTCACCGACTTGGTGATCTACGTGATCTCGACGATGTTGGGTGGCCATCAGGGACATCCCGTCGCGGGGCTGCGATCGGCCGGCGGCCACGTCGCTTGCCGGGTCTGCTGAGGATCGACGGCTGCTCCTGCAACTGCGGCATCCGTCGCCTGCGCCTGAGCTAGCAACGCCCCGGTCAGGTCGGCACCGATGAGGCAAGCAACAGAAAGGTCGGCGTACCGCAGGTCAGCGCCACGCAAATTCGCCGCGCGCAGGTCTGCGCCATGCAGATGAGCACCCCAGAGATCGGCGCCGCGCAGATCGGCGCCCGCCAATCGGGCGCCCTCTAGCCAAGTTCCGCGCATCGACGAGCCCGGGGCGGTAAGGCCGGTCAATTCCCAGTCTTGGATGACTTCACGGTCCAGGATCACGCCGGGCCAGATCGCACCCTGTCGCGGAGCTGAACGGACGAAGTCAGCGGAGAGACGACGCCCGGCCTGCGTAGACGGCTCCGCCGGGACGGGCTGGCCCTGGATGCGAAGAGCAAGGATTCCGGCAGCGGCGAAGACCGCGACGACGAAAACCACTAGGAGTGCACGGGCAGGAACAATCGCATAGCCAGCGAACAGAATAATACCCGCGGTCAGGACGACGGCTGCAAGCAGCGCCCCGAACTGGCCCCAGAGGGTGCCGGCTGCGGCCATCGACGCGACAGTGATTACGAACCATAACCAGAGCAGGGAATCGCGGACGCGGCTGCCGGGCGGTGCCTTGGTCGCGGGCTCAGCGAGGCCGTGGTGGTCGACGCCATCTGGATCGGGTGGATCTGTTGGAGTGATCGGCGTGATTGTCGTGGTGTCTGCGGCGTGGTCGTTCGCGGGTGTCACCGTGGCGAAGGACGGGTCCGGCGGCCGGGATCCGGGAGGGTTCGCCGTCTCCGGTTCGGATGCCGGTCTGCGACGGGTCTGCCGCCTCATGGTGCTACCTCCTCAGTGGCCGCCGGGTCGGCCGGGCCGGGCTCGGTGGCCGACCGGTAAACGACCGGGTCCATGTTGATCTCGGCGCGGAACAAGCGCATGAGATCCCGGTTGTGTTGGCGTTCCTCATCGATGGATCGAGGGTCGCCGAGGCCCACGCGGCGGTACAGCGTGAACCGGCCCAGATCGACGAGGACGGCCAGGCTGGCGCCGTACTCGTGTGCGACCGCCACCGCCCCGCGGTAGGCAAGGTAGGCGATGGCGTACGGAACGAGGGCAAGCAGAAGCCAGGGCCCATGACGCCACATGAAGCCGATAGTCACCGGCGCGGCGATCAGCGCGAGTAACGAGGTGCGCAGGGCGAGTTCGAGTTGGATGCGCTGATTGGTAACGTAAGCGATCTCTCGCTCGCCGCCGACCATCGCAAGCCGCGGAACAACAGTCAGCAGGTCCAGTCCGTACTGTCGGCCGATCGAGGTCTCGTAGTGCCGCAGTACGTTACCCAGGCGTGTCGGCAAGATGTCTCGTTCTTGATCAGGGTATGAGCTGTAGGCGTGCAAAGACTCGTCCCGACGAATCTGATCTCGCAGTTTGGCAGTGGGAACGCGTGTTTGCCGCGGCACGTCCTCAGCAGTCCGGCCCGATTTGTACAGGTGTCGTTTGCGGTGCCGGTGATAGGCCACCCTGGACACGGCCAGGTGTTCAGCTGGCGCTGACGTGCCCCAATAGCCTTCGAATAGCTGAATAAGCGCAAACTGCAACGGATTCATCGTCAACGCGATCAAGAACGATGCCACACCGAGGACGGCCACATCGGCCAAGTTCACCGCGACCGCAGCGTGCCAATTGACCGATCCGGACAAGGCGCCCGTTCGGATCAGCAGATAGATGTACACGACGAAAACGGCCGCTGGTAGAGCGCTGACGACGGTAAAGTACCGGCCGATCCGGCCCGATCCGGCCCCTGCGGCGCCCAGGATGTCAGTGCTCACTTTGCGTCTTCCCAGAAGCCGCAGGCTGGGCACACCCAGCGATGGCCGCCAGCGACGAAGACGGGGGTGCCGAAGCGGCATCGATCGCAGTTTCGCCGCGCTGTCCAGAAGAACTGCTGGTCGAAGCTGCACCGCCAGCTGTCGTCATCCTGGCGGGCACCCAGAGACCAACATGCGGGACACAGCCTCGCGTCGAAGAGGTGAGTGTCATCGATGTTGCATCGCCATGTGCTGCCGGAATCGCTGGCGACGAGATGTTCGCCTAGGGGGCACCTGGTCCACAAGAACCAGCCCTGCGGGCAGTCGTCACACCGAGCGCTGTGGTCGGTCTGCCTGTCTCGCCAGCCATGACCGTAGGGACACCGGACGCTCCGGACGTCGGCGATCGGATTACCCGGGACACGCCAGCCAGGAAGTGAGAGTAGAACGACCGACAGCCACAGACGCATGACGGGCGGGCCACGGAGAGGTTTTGGCCCGTCCTGATCAGCCGATCGATGCCACGCCATGCTGGCCCCCTCGGAACCACTTCAGGCTAAGCCGTTGCCAGGGCGCAACGGAACGGCGGCGTCCATGAACGTCTTCAGGGACCAGAATCAGCGCGTCGGCCCTGACATCATTCGATTGCTGTTGATCATTCGGCCTGGCCGATCGAAGCCGGCCGCCGCGAGCGCTCCCAAGCCTCACGGCTCAGGAGTTCTTCAACATCACTTCTCGGCCGTTCCACCTACTCTCCGAGAGCCTGGCGGCGGTCAAATCGCCAGGCCCCCCGAGCGACACCGACGCCCGGCCATCTGCGCTTCGTCGGGTGACAGGATGCGTACGCGAGCCAAGTGGACGAAAAGGGCAATTCCCCCTTGTTCACGACGAGAGGCGCCGGCAGAGGCGAGCGCCGCGAAGTTCTTGCGGATGGCGGAGATGGTGAACAGCCATGGTCCAGCCGTGAAGTGTTTCGCATTCTGCGGGTCAGTTGTCGAGTCCGACGTACCGGTATAGCGAAACAACCGCATCCGGTGTCCACGGCAGTCGCCGCAGCAGCAACTCGAGCTCGGTCTCGGATGCCGCCGGCCCCAACAAATGGTCGCCCGCCTCGAACGGAAACGCCGACACCACATCTTGGAGCGCCCGCTGGCTCGCGGTCCGCAGCCGCGTCGCCCACTCACCTAGCGGACCCTCAATCAGCACAAATGCCTCTCGCTCACCCTGGTCCACGGACCTTCTCACGGCTCACAGCCTCGGGTCTGAGCGCTGAACGCGGCATGACAGTAAGCCGCCAAAGCTATTTCTTTCGTCCTAATTCCCTCTTCATAAAGCAAGAGAGTGGACCTACGTCGGATGTTTTGCAGCACGCCGATCTGGTGCTTGCGGCTGGTGTTGAAGCTTCTATTCCAGCCTGGGTGCTACGGCCGGTGTTTCGATGGCTGCCATTCTAGCTCCAGGCTCTGTATGCGTTTTTCTTACCGTGTGCAGTGAGTTTATTGCCCGAACGAGACCTTAAGCGAAATCTTTAGCGCAGTCGGCCAGCCTCCGCCTCGCGCGGTCTGCCCAACAGCGCGCGAACCGCTCGAACTCTCCGGTACTTCGATTCAATTCTATCCGGCTCGCCGCTGGCGGGTCCGGTTCGTACTCGGTCATTCACGTTCGTTCCGTTCCGCCGTCGGCCGGATCGTCGAATGGCGGCTCAAACTCATCCATATCTGAGAAAGCCGCCTCGTCCCAACTCCGGTGGCGAAACTTGCCGGGGCCCGGAAAATAGAAGTCTCGGGATTCGCGGGCCGCCGCAAACGCCTCGATGCCGGGATACGGCATCGCCAACTCTCGCTCGTCAGTCGAGTATTCGGGAACGACGGTCGTGGTCCCTAACCCCTTGTGGAACATGAATCAGCAACTTGCCTTGCATCACCCTAAATTGACCGTCTACCTCGGTTCGGACCTCATCAAAGACGAAGTTGGCCGCGCGCGTTAGCTCCACTACCAGATCACCAACCGTGCGCGTCTCGCCCTCGAATAGCGCCAGAGCGCGGCGGTACAGCGACGGATCCCATACATCAATCTCGTGGTGATACTTGCGGACGATTAGATCGTCTCCGTCAACATGGCCGATGTAAGAGAAGTACCTATAGAAGTCACCGTGGATCCTTAGGTAGTTCTTCATGGCTTTCTTGGTGCCAGGGAACGATTCCGGCCAGTATCTCGCCAAAAGCCACTCACCGGATGACCGGAGCCTACTAAACCGATCCATACTAATGCGCGGCTGAACGTCGAGCATCCAGCCTGTCCAAACGGGCCAATCATCAAAGTCAACGCGCGTGGCCCACTCGTCGACGAGTGTGGACATGTTCTGTCGCGTGATGCCGTGCTCTGTCTTGGCTTGGCCAGCCGACACCAACGCCTCGTGTTCACGCTTCATCTTGTGGAGGTATTCCGCCGAGTAGTGGGCACCTTCTTCTTTGTCGACAAACGTATGGTGCGTCGGGCATAGAAGAACGATGTTCCCATAAGAGTTGCGTTCCGACAATGGCATGTTTGGATCGGCGCGCGGTCCGTCATCAGCCTCGGAGATGATGTGCGCCTCCTCTCCGATGATTAAGCCGTGTGGAGCCGTCCCGACGTTGCCCGCCACAACTTCCTGACGGCACGCGGGCCATGCACACTGGTTGCCTGCCCGCGACCAAAGCCGCTTACGGTCCGCATCGGTCATCTTCGCCACGGGTAGAGGCTACGCGGCGGGTACGTAACGCGGCGCGATCAACATCGGACTGAGATTAAGAGGACGGCTGACGCTGCCGATGCGGTTGCTTGTTGTGCGGACCGAGGTCAGGCATTGGCCCCGAGACGCAACCAAGAGCAGCCACTACGCCCGACAAGCCCTCACGGAAACCTGAAACGGACCTCCTGCTGGGGCACTAGACCCGTGCGGCAAGGCCGACCCCTCACCCGGAAGAGGACAGAGGTGCGGGGCAGCGTGCCAGTACCGCCGCCGAGCAGGCGATCGAGAAGGCGCCGAAGAGGCAGCCTCAGCCAAGGTCATCAGCCTTCGCCATTTGTCACCTCCCGGGATCGACCTATTGGATCAAGCCAATATCAGAAGCGGAAGTCATCGGGTTCGCGTACCGAGAAAGATCGAATCGCGGCTACCATCAAGATCGCTTATCCGGACCGCGGCGCGGCCGTGAGCTAATTGCACCGACCAGATACAATGGCTCGCCCTGCGAATGAATGGATCTCCATGCCAAGCAACACGGTCAAAGTGGCCATGGTTACCACTGCCGGAGTCATCATCGTTGCGGCGATTACCGGCGGCTTCATATACCTTGGACAGAAGGAAGATGTCGCGAAGGCCAAGCCCCAGGTCACGGCCTCCGCGACATCGAGCGCTGCGCCTGCGGGCGGCCAGCCCGCCAGTGGTGGCACCTTGGAGCTAGTACTTCCCGGAAACGGCATATTGCCCTGGACCCACTACTTTGAGGTCCAAGTAAAGAACGTGTCGAAGCAGCCATTCGACGAGGTTCAGGTGGGTGTACACAACAAGCAAGACAAACGCGACAATTGGAACTTTTACAATTGCAATGCCACGTCAATGCCGACAGAATTTCTGTGCCCGGAAGTCGTCGCAGGCGATTACAAGGACCCCAAGTCCAAGGGGCCATGGGTGATCGCTGCTGTCGTTGTTGACCCTGACGGAAAGAAAATCATCACCGACAATAGGCCCGCCCTTGCTGCACCTAACCTCCTGGATAGGTTCGGTTCCACCGTCAAAGCCTCTGGCGCCCGGGACGCGCGGCGTGAATAGGGCTCATTATGCCACGACACCCTAAGAGGGCATCTGATCCTCTAAAGGCTTGAGATTCACAGCGATACGCCAATGGTCACAAAAGCTAACGCCCCGCGGTGCCGGAGAGAGTTGTGACGCTCCGGGGCGCACCCTTGCACCCGCTGGGCCGGGCCAGGTCGACCCGGACCTGCTGATCGTGTGGATCAGCCGCCATGTCGCCTCGGACGCGTTGCCGCTCCGCAATACCGTCATCGCGTTCCGGCTCGACGGGCCCCGGCTCGGACAGCTGTGGCTCGTCCTGGAACGTTCCGGCGTATCGATATGCCATGCCGATCCCGGCTTTGACCGGGCAAGGTCCACGGCCAAGTGGCGGCGCTCTACCGCGTCTGCACGGGTCGCTGCGACCTCAACGAAGAAGTCGCCGCGGGACAACTCGTCCTGGCCCGCAACCGGACGTTGATCTGAGCCTTCCCCGCCTGGTTCACCTGGAGAAATTTCTCACCGACCGTCCGCGCTGCCAGAGCAGCAGCATAATCGCAGAACCGAAACACAACTCCATCTAATTCGCTGGCATCTATTTATTAACTTACTATCATCGGCAGATCCGGATGGGGGCAAGGGCGACGTCGGCCACTCTACGCAGTCGTTTTCTGCGTTGTCGTCGGCTCCAGCCCGACGCCAGGATGTCTTGGCAGGGGGCTGGGATCGCCGAGGTCCACTAGCAAGAGCCAAAGGTTCTGAGATGCGGGTGACACTGCGTGGAAGCCACGCGCCGGGCACCTCGTGCGCGAGGTGCCCGGCGACGCTGCCGCAGGAGGCGCACCCGCGGTACCGGTGGCCCGAACCATCGCGTGACCCCGCGCGAACATCAAGTCGACCGCCGAAGACGATTCTCCAGCTCAAGGTCGCCACGAGTGCTCCGGACGTGCTCGGGGAGGGAATAGCACCCGACGTCAGCGCTGGGCACCCATGGTCACCGCCGGGCACGGCAGGTCGCGTGTGCCCGGGGTTTGCTCCGGACGCGCTCCGACCAGCGACGGAACCCCCACCGGGCGACCAACTGGCACCGGTGGGCATCCGATGGGACGCCCGGGCACTCCCGGGAACGCCCTGGTAGGTACGATATGGGCCGCAGGCCCTCGTAGCTCAGGGGATAGAGCATCGGTTTCCTAAACCGTGTGTCGTAGGTTCGATTCCTACCGGGGGCACCAAGTCATGATGGGTTCATGCAACCCGGCCGCAACCGCGATCGTCATCGGGGTGTGAGACGAGACAGCGGCTCGGGCGCGACCGAGCGAGACGAGCAGTTCCACGCGTTTGTGGTCAGTCGGCGACCTCGCCTTCTGCACACGGCGACCCTGCTGACGGCGGGTGACACCCACCTGGCCGAGGATCTCGTTCAGGCGGCGCTGACCAAGCTCTATGTGGCTTGGCCGGCGTTCAAGCGGGCGGACAACCCGGACGGGTATGTGCGTCGCGTGCTGGTCAACGCGTTGATTGATGAGAAGCGGCGGATCTGGCGGCGCCGGGAGCAGACCATGGCTGTGCTTCCCGACGTCGCCGGGGATACGCCTTCCGGCGCTGGCCCCGCCGGTGAGGCCGTGAAGCAGGCGCTTCGCGAGCTGCCGCCCCGGATGCGGGCGGCGGTTGTGTTCCGGTACTTCTACGACCTCGATGTGGCGGCGACGGCGGACGCGCTGAGCTGCTCGGAGGGCAACGTCAAGAGTCAGACCGCCCGGGGTCTGGATCGTCTCCGTGCCGCGCTGCACCAGGCGCAACCCACTTTTCTCAGCCAGGGAGCCACCCCATGAACGACCTGCGTGACCACTTCGAGGAGATTGCCGGGCCGATGCACGCCGTTGACAGCAAGCAGGTCGAGGCCGACCTGACCCGTGGCCGCCGGGCGCTGCGCCGCCGCCGTACGGTGCAGGCCGTGGCCGGGTCGGCGTTCGGTGTTGCCGCGCTGGCCGCCGCGATCGCGGTCGCCACCAGCAGCACGGAGGCGCCGAGCGAGCGGGTCACCGCCGGTGCGCCGGCCGTGCAGCTTGTCGCGTACCAGGGTGAGCAGCCCAAGGGTTTCACCGTCGACAAGGTGCCCGACGGCTGGTACATCCAGGCCAGCGAACAGGGTTACCTGACGGTGGCCCCGAAGGGCGCCGGCACCGACGACTCGTTCGTCGGCAAGATCGCCATCATGCTCGAGTCGAAGGACCAGAGCGGTCCCGGCCGTGAGGGCAAGACGGTCAAGGTCGGCGACACCGAGGGTCTCCTCGTCGAGAGCCTGAGCGAGCCGGACGCCTCCGGTGACCGCGGCTCCTCGCTCTGGATCAAGCAGCCGTCGGGCGTCTACCTGATCGTCCAGGTCTGGCAGGGCCTGGGCCTGACCGAAGCCCAGATCGTGGAGCTGGCCGCCGGGGTGCACGTGCACAAGGACGCCGTTCAGGGCGTCGGCTGACCCCCAAGCACCCCAAGCACCCCAAGCACCCCGACCACTACGGCTACCGCTGACTGCTGCGGTAGCCGTAGTGCGTTCGCAGGTCGCGGACCAGTTCCTCACCCGCGTACGCCGGGAAGTGTTGCCAGTACCAGGCGTCGCCGTCGTCGAGGCCCGGCCGGTCGATGCCGGCACGCTGCTCCAGGTCGAGGCAGGAACGGAACGTGACGTCGGCGCGGGCGACGCCGGCCACGAAGTCGACCATCTCGGGGTGACGCAGGAGTTCCCGGCCGCACATCACCTGCTGGATGACGCTGCGCACCCCGAGCCGCCCGTAGTACTCCTCGATCGTGCCCTGGTAGGAGGCCACGCAGGCGTCGGCGAAGCCGGACCACAGGGCCAGCAGCGACTCGGGGGTGTGCGTGCGGTGGCGGATGCCGGCCGCCCGTACGGTCGCGGCGAAGGCAACCGCGAAGTCACCTTCGCCGCTCAAGGTCGAGCTCCTGTCAATAGTTCACGGGGACCCCGGGCATCCCGTCGAACGAGTTTATGCCACCTTCGAGGATGTAGTAGGTGTCGATCCCGTTGGGGTAGGTGACCGCGAACTCACCGGTTTCCGGGTCGTAGAAGTACGACTTCCCGGTCACCGAGTCCTTCTTGTGCTTGACCCCCGGGCGATATCCGTCGCACGTGCAGGCCAGGTCGAGGGCGGCTTCCCGATACTCGATCTCGCTCTCGAAGCCCATCTCCGCGCCGTGCTTCTCGTAGTGCTCGTTCAACCGTTTCGGGCTGGTCCACGAGTCGGCGCCACATCCCGCGTTGTGCACCAGCAGCGAGGTCGAACCGGCCAGCACGTAGTACGTGTGCAGGTCGGCGACGGTCAGGTTGTGAACCCGTACGTAGTCCTTGTGATGCCGTACGGCCGAAACCTGCACCGCTGTTCCGGCGCTGGTCCGCAGCCACTGACCCGCTGACAGTTCCGCCGCGTCGACCCATTCGGCGAGCGCGGGCACCCAGAACGGGTGGTTGCCGGTCGCGGTGATGGTGCCGGTGGTGACCGTGACGTCGACAAGGTCCTTGTCCCCGGCTCCGACGATCGTCTCGGTCACCGGCTTGGCCACGGTGGCGCCGGTGGCCGGGTCGGTGGCCAGCACCTCGTCGCCGACGCGCAGGTCCTCGATGGGCCGGCTTCCGCCGCTGGCCAGCAGCACCGGGGTGCCGGGCAGGAAGCTGTTCTTCTTGGGCGTGAACGGGCAGGCCGCGTTCTTCAGCTTGTCCTTGGCCTTGTCGATCAGGCCGTCGACCTTCTTGCGGGCGTCGTTGACCCGGTCGAGGAACTTGGCGATCTTCGGCAGGAGCCGGGCCAGGTCGGCGGTGGCGCCGAGGATCTTGCCGACCGGCAGGAGGCCGACCAGCGTCCACAGGCAGGCCTCGATGTTGCCTTCCATGAAGCACTTCTTGATGTCGCCCAGACCCGACAGGTCCATGAACAGGTCGTAGGCGTTCTCCTTGAGGAAGTCGAGGATGCCCTGCGCGGAGAGCTCCTGCGCCGCGCGCAGCTCCTCGAGCTCCTCCGGGGTGAGGAACTGGAGCAGCTCCGGGTCGACCGGCGCCGACCCGCCGTCCGACGCGAGCGCTTCCGCGTTCTTCCGGCGTTCGGCCTCCTCGGCACGGGCCGCCGCCTGCTCGGCCGCGACCGCGCTTTCGAGGGCCTTCCCGGCCGCGGTCGCGGCGCTGTCGGCGTGCCGTTGCGCGCTTTCGGCCGCTGTCTGGGCCTTGGCCGCGTCGGCTTCGGCCCGGTCGGCGGCGCCGCGGGCGGCGGCCGCGTCGTTCTCGGCGGCGGTGGCCGCACGGCCGGCCGCGTCGGCGTCGTCCTGCGCGGCCTGGGCGCTGCGTTCCGCGATCGCCGCGTCGCTGGCGGCCTCGTTGGCAGCCTTGCGAGCGGCGGCGGCGTCGGCCTTGGCCTGCGCGTCGGCGCGGGCGGCACTGGCGGCGGCGGCTCGGGCGGCGGCGCCGTCGGCGGCTGCCTGCGCGGCTGCCTCCTTGGCCTCGGCGGCCGAGCGTGCCGCGTCGGCGGCGGATCGGGCCGCCTGCGCCGCGGCCGTGTAGGCCGGCTTGACCTGTTCCTGCGCCCGTTCGGCAGCCGCCTCGGCCTGCTGCGCCGCGGTGACGGCCTCGGCCGCGCGGGCCTTGGCCGCCGCGGCCTGTTCGGCCCCGATCACCTTGGCCTGCTCCGCGACGAGCTGAACGAAGTCGGCGTCGATGTCGGCGCCGGCGAACGGGTTGACCATGCCGATCGCGGTGTTGGCCGGTTCGGCGATCCCCGCCGCCGAGGTGCGCGCCGCGGCCGCCGCGCTGACGGCGATCTCGGCCTGCGCGGCCGCGGCCACCGACTCGGTGACGGCCGCGTCGGCTTCGTTCTTCGTGCGGTCGGCGGCCCAGAGCGACCGCATCGCCTCGTCGGCAGCCTGCAGGGCGAGCCGGTCCGCCGTCCGCGCGGCCTCGGCCGCCTTCGCCTCCTGCGCGGTGGCTACCGCGGCCTGCGCGTCGGCGCGCATCCGCGCCGCGTGGGTGGCTTTCGCTGTGGCTTCGGCCTTGTCGGCCGCGGCGTCCGCGGCGTCGGCGGCGGCTCGCGCCTTCTGCGCGGCTGCCCAGGCCCGTTGCGCGGCTTGCTGGGCCTGTGTCGCGGCGGCGCGGGCGTTGGCCGCCGCCCCGGACGCGGTGTTGGCCGACCCGCGCGCCGACCGGGCCGCGGTGCCGGCCACGCCGGCCTGCCGGTCGGCCTCGTCGGCCTGGCGCTGTGCCTCCTCCTTCTGCTCGCCGCTGCCGGTGGCGGCGGCGCGGGACCGCAGCGCCGCGGCCTTGGCCTTGGCCGTCTGCTCGGCCCGCTCGGCGGCGATGGCCTCGTCACGGGCCCGGCGGGCGGTGCCCTCGTACTCCCAGGCCTTGTCGTCGGCCCGGCCCGCTGCGCTGTCAGCGGCCTCGGCCTTGACCCGGGCGCCCCGGGCCACACCGGCCTGCGCTTCGGCGTTGGCGCGCGCCGACCGGGCGATGGCGGCCTGCTGCTCGGCCTCGGCGCGGTGCCGGGCGGCGTTGGCCCGCTCGGCCTCGGCGATCTGCCGCTGCCGCTTGGCCTCGGCCGCCTGCGCCTCGGCGGTCTCGCGGTGCCGGCGGGTCTTCTCGGCCTCGGCCCACGCCTTGGCCTCGGCCGCCTCGGCCTGCTCACGGGCCTTCTTCACCCGAGCGGCGGCGGTCTTGGCCGCTGCTGCCTGCTTGGCGGCGGCCGCGGCGAGCTTGGCCGCCGACCGGGCGTGCTGCTCGGCGTGCTCACGCCACTTGACCGCCTGGGCGGCGTGCGCCTCGGCCTGCTGCTGGGCGCCCTGGGCGTTGTTGGTCGCGATCGTCGCGTCGACCGCGTACGCCGCCGTCTGCGTCGCCCCGGCAGCGGCCGTCGCCGCCTCGTGCATGCCCTGGGCGATGAGCGACCATTCGACCCCGTACGTGAGTCCGGTCTCGACCAGGGTGTCGGCGGCCGTGGTTGCCGTCGCGGCGGCGGCCCGGGCCTGTTCGACCGCCAGTTGAGCGGCCCGCAGGTCGTTGGCCGTCTGCGTCCGGGCGGCGTTCAGCTCCGCGGCCTTGCCTGCCACGGTTCCGCCACCGGCGAGAATCCGCTGCGCGTTGCGGGCCGCGTTGGCCGCACCGCCCATGGCGTTCGCCGCGCGCTGCAGAGCCCGTACGCCCTCACCGTGCGCGATCAGCAGCTGCTGCCGGGCCGCGTTCGCACGGGCCGAGCGCTGCGCCAGGTCGGTGAGCTCCTCGGCCGCCTTGTTCCGCGCCTCGAGGTCTTTGAGGTACTGCTCGCGCTCGGCCGCGTCGGCCCGCGCCGCCTCCAGATATCCGCTGGTCAGGAACGCGTTGATCGCCGCGTCGTCACCGGCCAGAGCAGCCGTGGCTGCCCGTTTGACGTTCGACTCGGCCGGAGCGGCCGCGGCCACCAGCCGGACCCTTTCCCGCAGCGTCGCGGCGCGCTCGGCCGCGTCGGCAGCCACCTTGGCGTCGCGGTCACGGGCGATGCCGGCGCCATAAGCGAGGAAGAGCGCGCGGTCCACGTCGGCGCCCGCGAGCACCCGGTCGACCTCGGCGTTGAAGTAGGCGCCGCCGGTGCCCTTCATCGCCTTGATCACGGCCAGGTTGTCGGCCGCCTCCTGCTTCTTGCGCGCGGCGATCTGCTTGTCGAGCGCTGGCTTGTCGACCGTCGCGAACTTCAGGATCTTCGCCGGGTCACCGGTGGCCAGGGCAGCCAGCGCGGCGTCACGCACCTCGGGCTCGGTCGTGAACTCGGCGACGTCGGCGACCGCCTTGCGCCACCGCTCGTCGGTCGCGGAGACCCCGGTGGTCCCGTTCCACGTCTCGGTGACCAGCGGCGGAACCGGGACCGGAGCCGGTGACCCCTCGGTGGCCGCCGGGGTCGGGGCAGGCTCGGCGGCCGACGCCGGCGGGACGTGCAGGATCGTGCCGACCACCAGCGCGGCCAGCGACGACATCACCGCGGCGCGCACTTGTCTGGATTTCACGTGGAGGTGCCCTTCGACCAGAAGACGGGCGAAGGCGCGGTCAGGCGGGAGCGACCGCCGAAAACCGGTCCAGCGGTGAAATGGGCAGACTGGTGCCCTTCAACGTGCCCCCGTGTTCGACGCGCGCCGTCGAACCGGCCAACGCATCGACGGCAATGAGATCACACGTTGTCCGGCCGCGTTGTCCCGTCGCCAGGCCGGGCCACCGGTGAGCCGGCCCACAACCCTTCCCTCGTACGGGAAACCGACGGTGCCGCCACATCGAGCAACACCCGAACCCCCCTACGGGAGAGCGACGGTGCTGCCACATCGAGCAAGACCCGATTCCCGTACGGGAGAACGACGGCGCCGCCACAGAGCGCAGCCTGACCCCGTACGGGGAAAAGGGCTGCTGCTACCAACCGCCGACGCCCGCCAGCACGCGCTCGACCGGCACCGGTTTGCCAAGGTAGAAGCCCTGCCCGAACGGGACTCCACAAGCGACCAGGGCGTCACGCTGAGCGGCCGACTCGATGCCCTCGGCGATCACCGTGCACCCGTGCTGGTCGGCGAACTGCACCAGCGCGCGGATCGCGGCCTGCCGGGCGCCCGAGTACTCGATGCCGGCGATCGAGTTCAGGCCCAGCTTGAGGAAGGCTGGGCGCACCTGTTCGATCAGGGACAACGTCTCGTAACCGGCGTCCAGGTCGTCGACGGCCACCCGTACGCCGCCGCCCAGGCGCGCCACCTCGGCGGCCTCGGCGTCACCGGTTTCGAGAACCAGCGGGCGGCGCGACCCGGCCAGCAGCCGCGCCAGCTCGTGCGGGTGGCGCAGCAGGTCAGCGGTGGTGTTGAGCGACAGCCAGGTGCCGTTGGGCAGGGCCGCCGCCGACGTGATGGCCGCCTGGATCAGGGCGGCGTCGAGCGCGATGTGCACCCCGCGGGCGGCGGCCGACGACAGGGCCTCGCGCGGGTTGCTGCCGTCGGCGAAGCGGGTGAGCGCCTCGTACCCGGAGACATGGCCGTTGATCATGTTGTAGATCGGCTGGAACACCGTGAAGAAGCTGAACTCCTCGAACGCGTGCGCCTGTGAGGACGACGTCGCCGAGGACTGCCATTCCCCGGTTTGACCGCGTTGCAGCCGTACCGTGGTGTGCCCGGCGGCCGAACCGGTTTCGTGCCGGTAATGCAGCACCTGCGCCCAATCGCCGGCCGGAGCCGCGGTGGTGATGGCCTGCTTCTTGCTCGTACGGCGTTTGCGGCTCCGCTTCGGCGCGACCGGACGGATCAGCCAGTTGCGCAGATGCGTGAACAGGTCGACCGCCGTGTTGCCGAGACCGACGAACGCGACCATCGCGTACAGGGAAAGGGTCAGGTTGGCCACGGCGAACACCATGTTGTTCCACAGCTGGTGCTCGATGTCGACCCAGATCGTGTAGACACAGAGCGCGATCAGGGCCAGCGGGAGGATCAGGAAGCTGCTCGCCGCCGTCGTGCGGTTGCGGACCTTCGGCGTACGTTTGAACGCGCTCTTCTCGCCGGTGAGCAACTGCAGCAGCGAGGCGATGCTGCCGGAGAGGTTGACCGGCAGCAGGATCAGGTTGAAACCGTAGATGCGCAACATGTCCGACCGCTTGTAGCCCAGCTGCTTCAGGTCGGCCGCCATCATGAAGAAGTACGGCACCGAGATGAGCAGCAGGATCGGGTTGAGCAGCTCGTTGTTGAACGGATAGGCCAGCATCACGATCAGGCACACGGAGCTCCAGAAGATGGAGGCCATGTAGTTGACGCGCAGGAAGTACTCGCCGAAGCGGTTCTTGTCCTCGCGTTTCGACTTCGCCCGGAACTGGTCCTTCAGGCGCGACAGGATGAGCAGGCCGCCGTTGGCCCAGCGCTGCCGCTGAATGCAGAGCGAGCCGAAATCCGGCGGGGTGGCGCTGTAGGCCAGGCGCTCCGGGTAATTGTGCAGAAGCCAGCCCCGTACGCCGAGGTCGATTGTCGACTCGGTGTCCTCGATGACCGTACGGTCCTGGATGTACCGCTTGATCTCCCAGTCGCCCTCGTACGAGACCTCGCAGATCTCGTCCAGGGCCTTCTTGCGGAGCACGGCGTTCGCGCCCACCCAGAACGTGGCGCCGTAATGCGTCATGCCCTGGTGCACGATGTATTGAATGTCGGTCGTGGCGCCCGAAATGCGCTCGATGCGGGTGGCCGAGCCCGGATAGGCGGAATACGGCGTCTGCGCGACCGCGTGATGCGCGAACGCGCCCTGCTCGAGCAGATGAACGAGCCGCAGCGCGTACTCGGGCAGGAGCACACTGTCCGCGTCGAGTGTGAGCACGTAGTCGGGGTTCGGAACGACCAGGTCGGCGCGGTTGGGACCGGCCGTCACCAGCGCCGTTCCCAGCGGGGTGCTCACCTCCTGATAGGCGCCGCCCATGAGCCCGATGTAGCTGTTGAGGTTCATCGCCTTGTTGGGCTCGTGCGACAACGACACGTACTTCTTGCGCTCGAAACTGCTCATCTGCACGTCGAAGATGGCCAGCAGCCGCCGGTAGAACTGGTTCATCCGCGCGATCGGCAGGGCGACCTGCTCGTCGGCGCCCTTGTGCAGCGCGTTCGCGATCTGGCCGAGCTCGGTGGCGAGCGGGTTGACGATGTGCTCGACGAAGAACGTGTCGGTGTGGTCGACGATCTCCTGCCGCGCGCCCAGGTCGAACAGCCAGCCCGAGGCGTACCGGTATTCCTCGGCGAGCCGGCGCATGTCCTCGATCATGACCAGGTAGCCGCCGCGCACGCGTACCTGCTCGTCGAAATACGCATAGGCGTTCGACACCCGGTGGAACGGGACGCGGAGTTCGCCCTCGATCTTGCCGGGCAGCGCCCGCGCGGCGAGCAGCATGTCCCGCGCCGCGCGGGTTCTCGGCTGTCGCGGGTCGTCGATCAGCAGGGTCACCCGCAGGCCCGGGTATTCCTGCAGCGCCGCCGAGAGCAGGGTCGTACGGTTGGTCCGCTCGTCCTCCTGATAGGACGGCACGAGCACAGTCATCGACGGCACCTTCCCGCCGATGAATTCGTCGAGCATGACCCGCGGCGCCCGCTGATGGCCGCGCGCCCGATAGAAATAACCGATTCGCGTAATGAGGTACGCGGTGGCCGATGCGGCCAGCCCGGTGACCACCGACATGTACACGATCGCCTCGATGGCGAGCCGTACGGAATAGGCGTGGCCGGCGATGAACTGCTGAATGATTGTGTATGTGACGTAGCACGCCCAAACGGTGATCGTCACCACGATCGCCAGGCGGCCACGGGTAATCCGGCCTTCGGAGACCGGTGGCGGAACGATCGGATGAGGGTCCGTCCGCCGGTCGGCCCCCCATTGACGCTGGGCGTCCCGTTTGCGCTGGTCCGCCGGTGTGCGTGGCATGCGTGTGTGGGCCTTTCGGTGCGATTTGCGGCGACACCACAAGGCGATGTCCGCGGAATTGTGAACCCACCGTCCTCATGTGCAGCTCCGGATTACGGGCGAAAGAAAAACCCCTCGCGCCCCACCTGTCTCGTCCTTTCACCCGATCGCTAAAACCGTCGCCGTACGCCAGCGTGTCTCGACTCGAAAAATCGAAAGGGACCCCATGACGGACCGCGCCACACACGTAGCCGTGCGGCCCGATTACGACCCGTCAGCCGATCCGCTGGCCGACCCGAACTGGCAGGAGCCGGAGCAGCCGCGGTACAAGCTGTCGTGGACGCGGCTGATCCTGCTGCTGCTCGTGCTCGGCCTGGCCGGCGCGGGCGGAACGTTCGGCGTGATCCACCTGCGGAACACCGCGGGCCCCACCGCGAAGTCGTGGGCGGTGCCGTACGTCGACGTCACGCTGACCCCGACGTTCCCGTTCCAGGACCCCACCGCGAACCCGGCCAACGACGTGGCGCTGGGCTTCGTGGTCGCCGACCCCAAGAACCCCTGCCGGCCGAGCTGGGGTGGCGCGTACACGCTCGACGGCGCCGGCTCGCTGCTCGAACTCGACCGCCGGATCGCCCAGCTGCGGCAGGCCGGCGGCGACATCACGCTCAGCCTGGGCGGGCTCAACAACTCCGAGCTGGCCGTGGCCTGCACCGACGACACGAGGCTCACCTCCGCGTACCGGCAATTGGTCAAGAGGTACGACGTACGGACGCTCGACCTCGACATCGAGGGCACCGCCGTCGCCGACCAGGCCTCCCTGCAGCGCCGCGTGGCCGCGGTGGCCGCCGTGCAGCAGGAACGGGAAGACGCGGGCAAGCCGCTGGCCGTGTGGCTGACCCTGCCGGTGAGCCCGAGCGGCCTGACCGACGACGGCGTCGCGGTGGTGCGCGGCATGCTCGAAGGCGGCGTGCAGCTGCGCGGCGTGAACGTCATGACGATGGACTTCAACAACGGCGAGGCCCGCCCGGACATGCTCGCGTTGAGCACCAGCGCGCTCAACGGCACCCACAAACAGCTGTCCGACCTGTACCTGCGCCTCGGCCGGAAACTGACGTCGCCGCAGGTCTGGTCACGGATCGGCGCCACCCCGATGATCGGCCAGAACGACATCGACGCGGAACGTTTCACCCTCGACGACGCCGAGGGCCTGGCCCGCTTCGCCGTCGACCACGGCCTGGGCCGGGTGTCCATGTGGTCGATCAACCGGGACGCCCCCTGCCGCGGCACGTTCGCCAACGTCGTCGTCCACTCGAACACGTGCAGCGGCGTCGAGCAGGAGGCGCTCGCCTTCACCAAGGTCTTCGCCGGCCTCCCCGGCAAGGCCGCGGGCGGCGCCGACTACGAATCCGTCGAGATCCCCGACCAGGCCACCGCGGTCGACGACCCCAAGACCAGCCCCTACCCCGTCTGGCGCATGACGGCCCTGTACGTGGGCGGCTACAAGGTGGTCTGGAAAGGCGTCGTCTACGAGGCCAAATGGGCCAACTCGGGCCAGGACCCGGCGGCCGCCCCACCCGCAGGCGCCCAGAGCGCCTGGTCGGTGATCGGCCCGGTCAGCCCGGTCGAGAAGGCGCCCCGCCCCGTTCCGGTGGTCACCGACGTGTCCGACCCATGGACCCCCGGAGACGTCTACCGCCGCGGCGACCGGGTGCTGTTCGGTGGCCTCCCCTACGAGGCAAAGTGGACAACAAAGGACGAGTCCCCCTCGACCGAGTTCCCCATCGACGCCGACGACCCGTGGAAGCCCCTGTTCACCATCCCCGGCGAACCCAAAACCAACTGAACCCCCTTCCCCGTACGCCCGGAGCCCGCGACCCGTTCGTCGCGGGCTTCCCGGCTGAGTCGCGCTCCGCCTAGTTCGGCCGCGGTGGGTGGAGTTCGATGTGGTTGTCGGCGACGGTGACGATTGCCCGGCCCGTGGGGAACAGAGGCAGCGCCTCCTCGGGGAGTTGCAGGCGGCCCAAACCATCGATGGTGACCGTGCGGTCCTGGCCCGTCTCGTGTTCGCCGGAGAGGACGCCGTGGCGTAGGCGCAGGACCGTGTCCGAGGCGGCTGTCGCGCGGGCGTCGTGGGTGGCGATCACGACCGCGCTTCCGGCGGCGGCTCGGGCTTGCAAGAGGCGCAGGACCAGGGCGGCCGACTCGTCGTCGAGTTCGGCGGTGGGCTCGTCGGCGATCAGCAGGGAGGGCGGGCCCACGGCTGCCGCGGCCACGGCCAGGCGCTGCTGTTCGCCGCCGGACATGGTGCCGGGGCGGGCCGTCGCGCGGGACGTGAGGGCGACCTCGGCCAGGGCGGCGTCGACGTCCACGGCGACGCGGCGCAGGCGAGCGACCTGAGCGATCTGGCCCCGCGCGTCCAGCTGGGGGAACAGGCTGTGCGTGGGGCGCTGGGCCACCCAGCCGATCTCGCGCCGGCGCAGCCTCTGCAGGTCGCGCCGGGTCAGAGAGGACACCAGGCGGCCGCGGTGGCGCAGTTCGCCGCCGGCGGGGCGTTCCCGCAGGGCGAGGACGGCGAGCAGGGTGGATTTGCCGCTGCCGGACGGGCCGGTGATGGCGCTGACCCGGCCCGCGACAACCGACACGTCGACGCCGCGCAGGGCCTGGGTGGGGCCGGTGCGGGCGGCGTACAGCTGAAGCAGCTCACGGCCCACGAGCAGGTCAGTTGTCACGGTAGGCCTCCTCCTCGACGCCGGGGGAACGGGCCGCGGTGACCACGACCGCCAGGATGGTGGCCACCGCGGCGGCCCCGGCGGTGATGGCGAGGCCGGGCAGGGACAGCTGGAACGAGAACGCGGGGAACAGGCCGGGCTGGTCGTCGAGCAGCCGGGCGCCCAGCGGCATCAGAGCGGCCACGCCGGCGGTGGCGAAAGCCAGCGAAAGCGCGGAGAGCAGCACGAACTCCAGCGAACGGGCGCGCCGGACACGGGCCGGGCCCAGGCCGATCCGCGCGAGCATGAGATCCGACGGGCGGCGCAGCACCGCGGTTCGCTGGGCATAGACACACAGTGTCAGGACGGCCAGCAACGCCAGGTAACCGGCGATGGCGAGCTGATAGCCGCGGGCACGGCTGGTGGCGATGTACGCGGCGTCCTCCCGCAGCTGGGCCGCGGTGCTGATCCGTTCCGGCTGCAACCCCTTCGGCTGGGTGATCGCCAGCACGCCCGGTTCGCCGGCCGAGCTCCACAGGAACGTCTGGACGAAGAGCGCGTTGCCGCCCAGCGCGCTGCGTGGCCGCAGCCGGGGGTCGTCGATGCCGAGCTGCCCGAACGTGGGGTCGGCGGCGACCACGTACATGGCGCGGCCTCGCATGCCCGGGAACGCGCTGACACGCTCGGCAATCGTCAGGTCCTGCGTGTTGTAGCCCAGACTGACCCGTACGAGATCGACCTGGTCGGCCGCCGGGTCGGCGACGACGATGGCGCGCGGGGTGCCGTCCGGGTCCGACGGGCGGGCCGCCAGCGACGACACGGCGGCCCGGGCGGCGGCGAGGTCGGGACCGCTGCCCCACGACGCGACGTCACGGAACCGCGCGGGGTCGATCGCCAGCAGGTCCCGCCGGCCGTCGTCGAGCGGCGTCGTGATTTCCAGGTGCCACACCGCCGTGTTTCCCGGGGGCAGAGGCGGAACCCGTACGCCGGGAACGGGCCCCTCGGGCGGCAACTGATTCGGCACCTCGGGCGGGGGTGGAGGCGCTTGGTCGTCGAGTTCCCACGAGCCGTTCAGCTTGGCGACGGCTTCGGCGCCGGAGGCCACGGCGATCCTGTCCTCGGCCGACACGTCGGTGGAGCGCACTGCGGACAGCGCGAAGAGCAGCATGCCCAGCCCGGCCGTCACCACGAGCACGGTGAGCCGCCGTTCCGAGCCGCCCGAACCGAGCCGCCTGCGGGCCAGCCACACGACGACCCGCGACGACGGCGGAATCGTCCCGCCACCGCGTCCCAGCAGCGCCGGCACCCATCCTGCGAGCACCCCGGCGGCGACGAGCACAAGCAGAGGAACGAGCAGATCCACACCCCGTACGCCGTCCGCCTGTGCCAGCCCGGCGGCGGCGACCAGGGCCACGACGATGAGCACCGGCCCCCAGGGGATCGAGCGTTTCGCCGTGGCGGGAGGCGCCGGGCGTACGCGTCGTGCTGTTGCCGCCGCACCGGCCAGCCCGACGAGAATCAGGCCGGCGCCGGTCGCCCCCGCCGCGGTCAGCGCGGCCGGTCGCAGCGACTCCTCGATCGCGCCCGGTGGACCGAACCGTCCGACGAGCTGCCACCCTGCCAGCCATCCGAGGCCCGCCCCGACCACCGCCGGCAGCACGTTCTCCACCAGCCACAGGCCGCCGACGGTCACCGGCGACATGCCGACGGCCGCCATGTGCCGCAGTTCCCGTTCGCGGCGGCGCGCCGACAGAAGCGCCACCGCCAGCACCGAGGCGAGACCGACACCGGTGGCGGCCCATTCCACGGGCCGGGTGCGCACCCGTACGGTCTCGGTCGTGGCCTGCGCCGTCGCCACGATCCGGCCGATGCCACTGGCGAAGTCGAGCGCCAGCGGATCGTCGCCGTTCGACGGCCCCACGGTCGCGAAATGCCGCCGCTTGTCCTCGATACCCGCGGCCGTGCGCCGGGCCTCGTCGAGTGTCGCGCCCGGCACGAGCGCGGCCTCGACCGCCCACAGCAGCCGATCGTCGACGGTCGTGGCCAGCCGCTCGGCCGTGGCGACATCACCGATCAGCAGGTACGCCGGGAGGGTGCGGTACTCGGTGTCGCCGGGCGTGTCGCCGGTACGCAACGCCCACCTGTTGCCGCCCCTGACGTCGGCCGGGAGCCGCCCGCCGAGGTCGACGGCGTAGATGCCGCTCACCTTGGCCGTCGCCCGCTTCGGTGTGCCCCGGTTGCCTGTGACCACGGCGAGCACGATCTCGTCGCCGGGCCCCGCGCCGAGCTCCTGGGCCACCGGTTCGGGCAGCCACACTCCGCCGTTGCCGGTTGCCCGGCCCACCGCGACGAGTTCCTCGGCAGGGTCGCCGACGGCGAACAGCCGGGCCCGCTCGGTCTTGCCGTGGGCGCTGACGGTGGAGCCCCAGAACCGTGGTTTGGCCAGCTCGGCCCCGATCGACCCGCCGGTGAGGTCCGGTTCGGTCAGGCCCTCGACCTCCCGGAGTTCGTCGATGACCTCCCGCTGGTCGACGCTGCTGGGCCCGGCATCAGCCGACAGCCGCACGACGGCCGCGTCGTTCTGCCGCGCGGTGGCCGGAACCTGATCACGCCGTACCTGGAAGGCCGCGTTGCCCGCGGCCTCGGCGAACATCGGGCCGGCGGCCGCGGACGCGGCCAGCACGAGGAACGCACACAACGTCAGAACTGTCCAGGCCCGCTGCCGCACGCCACCCGCAACCGCCGCAACGGCGAGCCGGCCACCGGGAGTCATGGGCCTCCTCGACCACTACTTCACAGGTCCGATGACGCTATCCGATTGGGCGCGCTCCCACGACCCCGAGACCGCCCTGGTCCCACGCCTACCTGTCCGCCGGCTCGACCGGATCCGGAGCGCGGGCCGAGGGGACGCTCGCCCCGGTGACGTCGCACCGCACCCACGTCCCTCTTGACGGGTACACGATGTGCGGCGCGGGGTGGGGCGCGTCTAGAGTTGGGCCGCTCGCGCGGCGGAAAGGCGACGATGGCGAAGCTGATCCTCACCCCTGAAGAAGCAGTGCTCTGCGACGCGGTCGGAGTTCGCACCTTCCTCCAGGCGCGCGCGGTGCTGGCCGATGAGGAAGTCGTCGTGCAGGCCGTCGGCCCCACCGGTCAGGCGGTCGGCCAGGTTCGCCGCGGCGGCGTGGTCACCGGCGAGCTCGTTCCTGGAGCGACGCCCACCCTGACCGGCGTGTGCACCTGTTCCGACGCGGACTGCGTGCATGTCGTCGCGCTGCTCCTCGCCGCTCAGCAGGAGCCCTCGCCGACGAAGGCTGTAGCGCCGGTTCAGCGGCGGCCGGCTACCCGCCGGTGGGAGTCTCAGCTGTCCGCGTGGATGCGGGACGTGGCCGGGCCGCCGCCCGCTTCCGAGGCCGTGGAACCCGAGATCGGCCTGCAGTTCGAGCTGGTCGACGCGTACCTTCCGCGGAGTCGCAGGACCAGGCAGCGGATCTCGATGCGCCCGGTGCTGCCGGGCCGCCGGGGTGGCTGGGTCCGCAGCGGGATCAGCTGGCACTCGCTCGGATATGCCGGAGGCCGTTCGGTGGAGCAGCATCGTCAGCTGCTCTACGAGATCGTCAAGCTGTCCGGCTCGCACACTCCCTACTACTACGGCGGCAGCGCCACCAGCCTCTTCCTCGACGAGTTCGGCAGCCGCCGGATCTGGGACCTGCTGGCCGAGGCGCAGGAGTCGGGTCTGCCGCTGGTGCAGTACGGCAAGGACGCCGTGCCGGTGGTCGTGGCACGCCGCCCGGCGCGGGTGTCGATGCAGGTGGGCCGGGTCGACGGTGATCTGTCGCTGCAAACAGTGGTGCAGGACGACGGGGTACCGGTCGACCTCGAGCACGCGATCTTCGTCGGCGAGCCGGCGCACGGCATGGCCTCGTGGGGCGCCCGAACCAATGGGATCCTGCGGCTGGCTCCGCTGGACCGTCCGCTGCCGAAACCGGCCCGCAAGGTCCTGACCGCGCCGAGCATCCGAGTCCCCGCCGATCAGGAGGAGCGGTTCTTCGCCGAGTTCTTCCCGGGCCTGGCCCGGCAGCTCGAGGTGGTGCCCGGTGGGCCGGGTGTGCACCTGCCCGAGGTGGGTGCTCCGACGCTGACGGTGACTTTGAGCCCCGTACGGGATCATCAGCTGCGACTGCGGTGGGAGTGGACGGCCGAAGTGGGTCGCGGCCGGCACAGTGAGCCGCTCTGGTTGCCCACGCTCACCGAGGAACAAGCTGATCTCGTACGCCGGGTGACCGATGCCGTTGTGCCAGGTCTGCTCGAGCCCGGTCCGCTCGGCGCCCGTCTCGCCGCCGAATCCGTGCTCGGCGGCGACGAGATGATCCATTTCCTCCGTACGGTGGTCCCGGCGCTCGCCGATCTCGGCGTGTCCGTTGTCGAGCCGGACGAGGACTGGCTCCTTCAGCCGAGCGAGGCGCCGCCGGTCATCACGTTCTCGAGCGCCGCCCAGGGCAGCGAGCAGGACTGGTTCGACCTGTCGGTTCGTGTGGACGTGGGTGACGAGCGGGTCGACTTCGAGGCGCTGTTCGTCGCGCTCGCCCGGGAGCAGGAGTTCCTGATCCTGCCCAGCGGCGTCTACTTCAGCCTGGACCGGCCCGAGTTCCGGCAGCTCCGCGAGCTGATCGCCGAGTCCCGTGCGCTCACCGACAGCCCGCCCGGTGTGCTGCGGGTCGGGCGGTTCCAGGCCGGCGTGTGGGACGAGCTGGCCGAGGTGGGCGAGCTGGCCGGTCAGGCGGCGGATTGGCAGCGTACGGTGGCCACGCTCAGCGAGGCGGGCGTGGAGCTCGACCAGGCGGTGCCCGCCGACGTGCGGGCCGACCTCCGCCCGTACCAGCTGGAAGGTTTTCGCTGGCTGGCGGCGCTGCACGACAACGGGCTCGGCGGCATCCTGGCCGACGACATGGGGCTCGGCAAGACGCTGCAAGCCCTGGCGCTGCTCTGCCACGCCCGCAAACACGGCCGGTTCCTGGTCGTCGCGCCGGCCAGCGTCGTGCACAACTGGGCCGCCGAGGCTGCCCGGTTCACCCCGGATCTGGACGTACGGGCGATCACGTCGACGGCGGCGCGGCGCGGAGCCGGCCTGGCCGAGGCGGTCGAGGAGGCCGACGTCGTGGTCACGTCGTACACGCTGTTCCGGCTGGAGTACGACGATTACGCCGCGCTGGAGTGGGCCGGCCTGGTGCTCGACGAGGCGCAGTTCGTCAAGAACCCGCAGTCACAGGCGTACAGGTGCGCCCGCCGGCTCCCGGCCCCCTTCAAGGTCGCCATCACCGGCACCCCGATGGAGAACAACCTGACCGAGCTCTGGGCGCTCTGTTCGATCGCGGCGCCCGGCCTCTTCCCCCGGCTCGACCTGTTCACCGAGTACTACCGCCGTCCGATCGAACGCGAGCAGGACAAGGACAGGCTCGCCCAGTTACGCCGCCGGATCCGCCCGCTGGTGCTGCGCCGCCGCAAGGGCGAGGTCGCCGCCGACCTGCCGCCCAAGCAGGAACAGGTGGTCGAGGTCGACCTTTCACCCGGGCATCGCAAGGTCTACCAGCGGTACCTGCAACGGGAGCGGCAGAAGGTGCTCGGCCTGCTGGGCGACCTGGAACAGAACCGGTTCGAGATCTTCCGGTCGCTCACGCTGTTGCGCCAGGCCAGCTTGGACGTGGCGCTGGTCGACGAGCAGCACCGGGCGGTGTCCTCCACCAAGCTCGACCTGCTGGTGGAACAGCTCACCGACATCGTCGCCGAGGGCCACCGTACGCTGGTCTTCAGCCAGTTCACCCGGTTCCTCGGCGCGGCCCGCGATCGGCTGGAACGGGCCGGCATCGCCTGCGCCTACCTGGACGGCGCCACCCGCAACCGCAAGCGGGTGATCGAGGAGTTCAAGACCGGCGCCGCGCCCGTCTTCCTGATCAGTTTGAAGGCGGGCGGGTTCGGCCTGAACCTGACCGAGGCGGACTACTGCATCCTGCTCGATCCCTGGTGGAATCCCGCCACCGAGGCTCAGGCCGTGGACAGGACCCACCGCATCGGACAGACCCGCAACGTGATGGTCTACCGCCTGGTGGCACGTGACACGATCGAGGAAAAGGTGATGGCCTTGCAGGCGCGCAAGGCCGAACTGTTCGCCGGTGTGATGGACGGCGGCGACTTCACCTCCGCCGGGCTCACCGCCGCCGACATCCGCGAACTTCTCGGCTAAGACCTTCGCAGGCGCTCGTTCACCTCGGCCGGGTTGAAGGCTTCGGGGGTGAATTGGCCGGCGTCGGTCAGGCCGAGCCATTCCAGCCGTTCCTCGTGTTCCGGGTGGGTGGGGTCGGCGAGGATCTCGACCAGTTCCTGGTAGCCCCAGATGCCGCCGCAGTCGTCGGGTGGGGCGGCGCGGCGGCCGGCGGTGCAGAGCGGGTATTCGCGGGTGGGATCGGCGGGGGTCGCCTTCTCGATCAGGATTTCGTGTTCCCAGTCGTCGCCGAAGTCGTACGTGTAGCGGATCTTGTCTTTCGGCGAGGGCGCGACCTGTTCCAGGGTCACCGGGGTGTCGGAGCGGTGCCCGAGTTCACGGTCGGCGCGCCCGAATTGCCCGTACGGGGTGTCGAAGACGTACATGTGGTCGCCGTGCCAACCGAACGCCACCAGCAATGCGTGGTGCAGCCGGTTCAAGGTGATGTCGCCGGGCACCAGCAGCCGGCGCCAGATCGGCGGTTTCGCGCCCTTCAGGCTGACCTTGATCTGGTAGACGGGAGCCGGTCCGTTCGACTTCTTCCGTTTGGCCGGCAGTTTCGCCGGCTGGGGCCGGCGCTGTCCGGGCAGGTTCAGGCCGAACATCCCCGGCCCGCCGGCCTGGTCGATCAACGCGGCGAACTGCTGCAGCACGTCCAGCGAGGTGCGGTCGTCGGTGTGCGGGGACGTGACGGCTCCGCGCGGCCGGCGAGGCGACGGCAGCGTGGCCAGACGATTGCGGGCGAGCACAGCGAGTGGCGCGTACCCGGGACCGTCCTCGTTGACCAGATCCGCATCCTCCGGGTCAGCGTCCGGATCGTCCTCCGCGTCGTGGTCAGCGCGAATTTCCAGCGCCTGCTCGGCGTACCAGCGGAACTCCGGCGCACCCAGCTTCTTGGTCTTGATGGTCACCCCGTCGGCCCGCGCACCCTGGTGCAACCCCGCCACCAGAGTGGGGAGTTCCTCCTCGCCGAGCACGTAGATCTGGTCCGCGGCGCCACAGTTCTCGTGGTCGACCACGATGACGAGGGCGTGTCCCCGGCCCGCCCGCTCAAAGACGCCGACCAGGACCGACATCGTGCCCTCGTCGTCGTACATCCTGGTGAAAGGCCCGGCGCTCAGGGGCGCCGCCAGATGGCCCGCCCAGACCGGGGCCGCGACACCGGCTTCGGTCAGCCGCCCGGCCGCCGCCCGGGCGGACGCACCAGCGGGGGTCGGCTCGTCGCCGGACATCGCGCTGATCGCGGTGAGAATGGTCAGGGCCGCCCGGGTGCCGCGAGCCTCGATGGCCGGGACGAAACCGCCGGCGAAGGCCTCCATGGTTTCTTCCCCGCCGGACTGCGCCATCGCCACGAAGAGGGCGCCGGCCATCTCGGCCTCCAGCGGGTCCTCGGCCTCCGCCAGGGTGGCGGCGTCATCGACGAATGCGGCCAGGATCTGCCCGGGGTCGACGCCGTCGCCGGAACAGGCGGGGCAGTCGCAGGGCTGTTCCGCTTCGGACACGACGGTGAGGTTGGTGCGCCGTGAGGATCGGGCGGCTGCACGGTTCCGAGGGCGTCGGCTACCAGAACTCATCGCAATAGTCTGCACCGGTGCCCGACGGCGCCCGCATCCACCCTCCGGGGGCCGGCGCCCCGGATCGGCAGGGTTACACCGCGAGTCCGGGCCGTCGCGGACGCGCGTTCGAGTGTTCCGGAGGAGCCTCGGCACCACGGTCCGAGGGTCGGCGGGAACGGGCCGGGACTACCCGCGGGGGTGCGCGGCGACGAACGAGGCGATGTAGTCGTCCAGGCGGCGCGAAACCGTCCAGCCCAGCTCGGCCGCCTTGCTGTTGTCGGCCTGGCCCCGGGTGCGCTCGCCACGCAGGGCGGGGATCAGCTCGTACGGCGCGCCGAACATCTTGGCGACCTCGAGGATGGGCCACTCGTGACCGGCGCCGAGCAGGTAGCCGTCGCCCTGCCCCTTCTGGGCCACCAGCACGATGCCGCGCACGATGTCGTCGATGTGGGTGAAGTCGCGCGTCTGCGTGCCCGGCGACACCACCGGAAGCGGCTCGCCCTTGAGGTACTTGTCCTCGAAGATGCCGATGACCGTGGCGTACTTGCCGCTGGTGATCTGGCCGGGGCCGTACACGTTGTAGAAGTACGTGATCGCGTGGTCCAGCCCGTACCAGCTCGAGTAGTTCTTGATGTACTCGATGTTCTTGGCCTTGGTCCACGCGTACGGGTTGAGGTTTTCGTCCTGCCCGTCGTTGCCGAACTTCGAGCTGGAGCCCGCGTAGATCAGCTTGGCGCCGTTGGCCGAGGCGAACTTGACGACCTCTTTGGTGCCGAGCAGGTTGAAGTCCCACGTCAGGTCGTGGTCCTCGAACGAGGTGACGATCCGTGAGTACTCACCGAGGTGGAAGACGATCTCGGGGCTGGGCAGGCCGCGGTCGGCCCAGATCTTGGCCAGGTCGACGGTGGAGCCGTCGATGTAGGTCACCCGGGGGTCGTTGACGTGGTTTTCCGGCACGCCGGTGAAGTAGTTGTCCAGGGACACCACGGCAGCGGCGGGAAAGTCCGTGAGCAGGGACTTGATCAGGGCAGAACCGACAAATCCGGCGCCACCGGTGACCAGCAGTGTTTGACTCAACGTACTTCCTCCGACCGAAGACTCCAGCGGTAAAGGCTACCAAGGGCGGGCCGCCCGGCCCGAATCGTTCGAGCCGGGCGACCGGGACCGGCGACTACCAGGGAGAGGGCGCGGGCGGCGCGACCACCGGGGGCCGGTCGTCACAGGTGATCGTGTTGGGCAGCATCCACGGCGCCAGCCAGCCGCCGTCGTTGCCGCCACGGTCGGTGACGGTGAACTCGGAGCCGGCCGGGGTGAAACCGAAGCTGCCGCAGTTGTTGACGCCGACGGCTCCGACGTTGCGGGCATCGACGTTCTCGAACGACGCGCCGCCGGCAACCCGGGCGCTGAGCACACTCGTACCGGCGCCGTCGATCCTGATGTTCTTGAAGTGGACGTCGGTGATCGAGTACAGGTCCTTCACCGACCACTCGGAGACCAGCATGATCGCGTTGTAGGTGCTGTCGAGGTAGTGGTCGCCGGTGACCTCCACGGTGGCGCCGATGCTCTTGTCGAGCGCGTAGAGCCAGATCGCGCCGAGGCCGATGTTCCAGTTCAGGTCGAGCGTCCCCGCCCGTACGGTGGTGTTGTTGTTAATCTTGAGGGTGCCGGTGAACGGCTCGGCGCCGAAGCGCGAACCGGCGTGGATCGCGCTGCCCTCGCGGATCGGGTCGGCGATCAGGTTGTTCGAGACGGTGATGTCCCGGCCGCCGTAGATCGCGATCCCGTTGGCCAGCACCGGGGTCTGCACGGTGTTGCGGTCGAACGTGTTGCCCGCGTTGGTGGTCTTCTCGGACCACATGGCCAGCGCGTCGTCGCCGCTGTTGCGGATGAAGTTGTTGCGCGCGACCGACTTCGTGACCCCGGTGTGGAAGTTCAGGCCGTCGGCGATCTGGTCGACGATGATGTTGTTCTCGACCCGGGTGCCGGTCATCGGGCCGTCGAACCACAGGCCGACCTTGGTGTGCCGGATGTGCAGGCCCTTGACGCTCGAGTCGCTCATCGCCCCGCCGATCGCGTTGACCTGGTCGGTGTCGATTCTTTCCCGTACGTCGCCCTGGATCGCGAAACCGGACAGGTGCACGTTGCGGCTGCCGCCGTCGGCCGCGTCCTTGCCGTAGAAGCCGACCCCGGTGTGCACCGACCCGTCGGGCGCCGGGCTGCTCAGCGCCACCTCGCGGCCCTTGATGATTGTGTACCAGTTGCCGGCGCCCTCGATCGTCACGTCGTCGACCAGGATGTGCCGGTTGACCTGGAAGACGCCCGGCGGGACGTACACCTTGAGCCGGGCCTTCCTGGCGAACGCGATGGCCTTGTCGAACGCGGGTGCGGAGTCCCGTCTGCCGGTCGGGTCGGCGCCGAAAGCCAGCACGTTGGCCGCGATCAGATTCACGTACGGGAGTCCGGCCAGCTCGGAGTCGAGCAGGTCGATCACCGTCCACGGCACGGCCGACGAGGCGGTCAGGCGCACCTTCTCCCCCGCCGCGAAGGTGCGGCCCAGCAGCAGGCGCTCCTCGTCGTAGAAGTGGCTCGGCCGGAACGGCTTGCTGATCACGGGCGTCGGCGTGGTCTCGGCCGGGACGCAGGCGCACTCGGCGAGCCACCAGTCCGGGTGCAGCAGGCCGGCCTTGGGGTCGTTGCTGAACGGGTACTGGTTGTACAGCCAGGAGTACTGCGAGGTCAGCGTCATCGTGCGGGTGGTGTTGCCGGCCTTGACGGCAAGCGGGGCGGTCAGGCCGCCACCGTCCGGGGCGTCGGGGATGCTGTAGCGCACGGTGAGGGCGTTGGCGGCCTTGGGCAGGGTGAACTCGACGTACTGGCCCGGGGTGAGGCGCACGGCGGAGCGGCCGGAGGCCTCGGCGGGCAGTGTGTAGGCCGTACGGTCGGGGCCGATCACCGTGCCGGTGGTCCTGGCGCGCTCGGCCTCCTGTTCCAGGAAGTTCACCGAGGCGCCACGGCCGGCCACGAGGGACGGGTCGAGGCCGGCCCGGGTGACCGCGACCGTGGGGACGGGCGCGGCCACGGCCGGGCTGGGAAGGAGCGAGATCGCGGCGACGGCCACCAGGGCCGGGAGCATGCGGGACGGACGCATCTATGTGGCTCTTTCTCCAGGGGCGGGGTGGAGTGACCATAAGATTGCTGTGACGTAGTCCACAAGGTTTAGTCGCAAGTTTTCGTCAGATTGCTCAGCGCTTACATGGGCCGTTCAGTTTCTTGCATCGCCGTCGTGCTGCTGATCGCCGCTTGCAGCGGACCGGCTGAACGGACGACCTCATACGGGCAAACCTCCGGCGGCGGTTGCGCGATTCGCCTGAACCGCGCGGGAGGCCTTGGCATGCTCCACAGGTGACCTCAGGCCACCATCACCGCGTGTCCCGCCGTTCCCTGCTGGCCGGTGCGGGCGCCCTCCTCATGCTGGGCGGCGCGGCCGGAACCGCGCGGGCAGCCACAACGGGCGCCTCTCGGGCGTCACGCGTCACCCGCGGCACCACGCTGGTGCACGCCGACCTGCACAATCACACGCTGCTGTCGGACGGGATGGGCGAACCCGAACTGGCGCACGCCTCGCTGCGCGCGGCCGGGATGGACGTCGCCGCGCTGACCGACCACGCCACCGACTCGGGCTTCACCGGGCTCACCACCCGCAAGTGGCGGCAGCTCGGGGAGCTGACCGACGAGGCCGAGCACTCGGGTGTCTACACCTCGCTGCGCGGCTTCGAGTGGTCGCACTCCCACCTCGGGCACGTCAACATCTGGGGCACCGACGACTTCCTCGGGTCGGGCGGCATCGAAACCATGCAGCCCGTGTACGACTGGCTGCTGGAAAGCGGGGGCCTGGCCAGCTTCAACCATCCGGGCCGGCAACGGGAACGGTTCAACGAGTTCGCGTACGACCCGCGGGTGGCCCGGCAGATGGTCGCGCTGGAGATCTTCAACAACGAGGACGACTACCTGTTCGAGGGCTGGCCCAAGTTCAGCTCGCCGCTGGTGGCCTGCCTCAACGCGGGGTGGCGTTCGGGCCTGAGCGGGGTGGCCGACGAGCACGGGTTCGACTGGGGGCACGACGAAGGCAAGGGCCGTACGGGTCTCTGGGTCACCGAGAACTCGCGGGCCGGGGTGCTGTCCGCCTTGAAGGCACGCCGGTTCTTCGCCAGCCGGGTGAGCGGTCTGCGCCTGGACGCCACAGCCGACGGCGTACGCATGGGCCGGCGCCTGCCCGTCGCCAAGCGGGACGTCACCTTCCGCGTCGACCTCGACCGGGGTCCCGAGTACGCGGGTCAGCCGCTCCACCTCCAGGTGCTGCGGCCCGGACCGGCAGCGCCCGAGGTGGTCGAACTGCGGCACCTGGAGGCGGGCGACGTCGACACGTTCACCGTGCCGCTCGACGTGGACGACGGGGACTGGGTCGTGCTGCGGGTGTCGGACCCCACTCGCGACAACCCTGCGCCCGGCCCCGACGGGCACCCGTGCAACGATTTCGGCCTCGCGTACTCCAGTCCGTGGTGGTTGACCAGCGGATCCGTCCCGGCCAAAGCATCAACTCGGCACCCGTCCGGCCGATAGGCAGCGCGTGAAACCATCGGAGTCCGCGGACGGCACCCAGCTGGTGCACGTAGGTCGTCAGCCGATCTTCGATGTGCACGGCGACGTCGTGGCGTACGAACTGCTCTTCCGCGGCAGCATGGACGCGGTCGCGGCGGGACGCCAGGACACGTACGCGACCAGCTCGGTCATGGTCAACGCCTTCACGGAGTTCGGTATCCGCGAGGTCGCCGGCGACCGTCTCTGCTTCATCAACCTGACCCGCGAGTTCCTCTCCGGCGAGCTGGCCCTGCCGTTCGCGCCGTCGCAGGTGGTGCTGGAGGTGCTGGAGACGGTCGAGATGGACGACGAGGTGATCGCCGGGATCACGCGCCTGGCCGAGGCCGGTTACCGGATCGCCCTCGACGACTTCGTCTGGGGCTCCGGGCAGGAGCAGCTGTTCGGCCTGGCCTCGTACGTGAAACTCGACCTGCTCGACGGCGACCTGAGCCACCTCGACGAGGTGGTCGCTGCCGTGCGCCGGTTCCCGGACATCCAGATCATCGCCGAGCGGCTGGAGACCGACGAGCAGGTCGCGCTGGCCGACCGCTACGGCATGGAACTGCGCCAGGGGTACGCGTTGAGCCGCCCCCAGGTGCTCACGGTGGCCAGCCTCTCCCCCTCGCGTCTGCGCCGTCTCGAACTGCTCACCGCGCTCAGCGCCGCCGACGCCGACATGCCACGCATCGTCTCGATCATCGCCAGCGATCCGGCCCTGTCCCTGCGTGTGCTGCGGGCCAGCAACTCGGTCGCCGCCGGCCATGCCAACCGCGTTTCCTCCGTACGCCAGGCCGTCGTGATGGTCGGCCTCAAGCACATCCGGCAGTGGGCGACGCTCATGGTGCTGGACGACGTGGGCGGGGCCACCGAGGAGCACATGCTCGGCGTGCTGACCCGGGCCCGGCTGTGCGAGAACGTGGCCCAATGGTTCGGGGCCGCCCCCGACGCGGCCTTCATGACCGGGGTGATCACGGGGGTGGCGTCGCTGCTGGGCATCCCGCCGTCCACCATGACCGACCAGTTCCCGCTGGCGCCGGCCGTGGCTGCCGCGCTCACCAACGGCAGCGGCCGGCTCGGGCAGGTGCTGCGGGCGGTCGACTCGTACGAACGGGGCGAGCTGGGCACGTTCGACCTGGCGCCGCAATACATGGACGCCGTCCGCTGGTCGACCCGCACCCTGGACGCCTCGAACCGCCTCACCGCGGCCTGACGGCCCTCATCGGCTCGCGCGCCACGAACCGCCCCACCCCGGCCCCAACGGCCCTCGTCGGCTCGCGCGCCACGAACCGCCCACCCCGGCCCCAACGGCCCTCGTCGGCTCGCGCGCTTCGAACCGCCCCACCGCGCCCCAACGGGCCTCATCGGCTCGCGCGCCACGAACCGCCCCACCGCGGCCCTAACGGGTCTCGTCGGCTCGTGCCAGCAGGGCCCGGCGCTCGGGCCCCTCCGGCGTCGCCGCGGCGGCCTCGCGGAACAGCTCGGCGGCCAGTTCGCTGTCGCCCGCGCGAGCCCGCAGGTCCGCCTCGACGGCGATCGCCATCGGGTAGTTGCCCAGCTCACCCCTGATCTCGCCGACCAGGATCAAACCCGCGTGCGGCCCGTACGCGTACCCGTGCGCCACGGCGCGGTTGAGCTTGACGACCGCAGTCGGCTGGACCCGGGCCAGCTCGTCGTACCAGAGCGCGATCGACCGCCAGTCCGTGTCGTCGGCCACGTGACATGCGGCGATCCGCGCCTGCAACGCGTACGGGCCCTCGATGGGTGTCCGCAGCAGGATGTCCAGCGCCTCGGCGATGGCCGCGCGGTCCCACCTCGTACGGTCCTGGCGGTCGAGCGTCACCAACTCGCCCCGCTCGTCGCGCCGGGCGTCCCGCCGCGAGTGCTGCAGCAGGAACAGCGCGAGCAGCGAGGACACCTCGGACTCGCCCGGCATCAGCGCGGCCAGCGTCCGGGCCAGGCGGATCGCCTCGTCCGCGATCAGCGGCTCCCCGTCGTACCCCCGGTTGAACAGCAGGTAGAGCACCGCCAGCACACCCGGCAGCCGCTCACCCAGCGCATCACCCTCGGGCACCCGGTACGGGATCCCCGCCTGCGCGATCTTGGACTTGGCCCGCGTGATGCGCCTGGTCATCGCACCCTCACCGACCAGGAAGGCGCGCGCGATGTCGGCCGTCGAAACCCCCGCCACCGTACGCAGGGTGAGCGCGACCCGGGACTCGAGCGCGAGCGCCGGATGGCAGCAGGTGAAGATCAAGCTGAGCAGGTCCTGGTGCGGGCCCGGCTCGTCCATGGCCGCCTCCCGAAGTTTGCGCTGTTCGACGGCGGCGCGGCGCAGAGCGTCAAGGGCCCTGTGCCGGGCGACCGTCATCAGCCAGCCGCCCGGATTGGCGGGAACCCCGTCACGCGGCCACCGTTCGAGCGCCACGGCCAGCGCGTCCTGCGCACAGTCCTCGGCCAGCGTCCAGTCGCCGGTCACCCGGATCAGCGTGGCGACGATCCGGCCCCAGTGCTCCCGGTGGGCCTGCGCGACGGCGTCCATCTCAGAGGCCGGCGTACGGGCGCAGCTCGATCCGCCCCTCATGGGCCATCGGATGCGCCGCCGCGACCGCGATCGCCTCGTCCAGGTCAGCACACTCCAGGATGTCGAACCCGACGATGACTTCCTTGGTCTCGGTGAACGGCCCATCGGTCAGCATCGTCTCGCCACCCCGCACCCGTACGGTCGTGGCCGCGCTCGGCGGCGCCAGCACGTTCCCGGTGACCCGCCGCCCGGCGGCGTCGTTCTCGGCCACCCAGACCTCGATGTCAGGCACGCGCGACTCGTCCGTCTCGGGCTCGGGATCACTGCAGACGAACATCATGTACTTCATGGCGGTCTCCTCGATTCGCTCGTTCAGCGTGTCACCCAGGTGACGAACAGCCGACCCCCGTTCCGGACACCCCACCCGGATTTTCTTCGCCGAACGATCCGCCGCGTGCTCGCCCCGCGCTGAGTCCCGTTCCGAGCCGGGTTCATGCGGCCGGGATGTTCAGCGGAGTGATCACCTGGACACTTGCCGGAGCCGACCGCGGTGGTCCTGGCAGCGCGCCCAGCCCCTGCAGCACTGCCAAGCAGGCCAGCCGCACGTCGGCCCGCAGGTCGTGGTGCAACACCGCCGACAGCTTGCCCGCGCGCAGAAGTTCCGCGGACACGTCATCAAGCTCGCTCGCCACGTAGACGTCATAGTTGCGCCTCAGCTCCGCGAACGCCTCGACCACAGCCGCCGCGCCTCCACTGCCCGGGTCGTAGACCGCCCGCACCGACGGACAAGCCGCCAGCTCCCGCCGCACCATGCCCGGCGCCGCGACAAGCACCCGCCGGTGGGGTGCCCGCACACGCAACTCGGCCCGAAACCCAGCCAGCCGAGCCCGTAAACTCGCCCCCACCCCAACACTCGCGGCGACCAGGTCGCTCTGTCCCGCCGCGGTGCCGCCCCTGGCCACCTCGTCGGCGATGACCACCAGGACCGTTCCGGCGCGGTCGGCGAGCCACTGCTCGATCAAGTAGGCGGCCGTGGCCCCCGCCTCGTGCTCGTCGAGCCCGACATGCGCGACGCGCTTGCTCGCCGGCAGGTCAGCCCCGAGCGTGACCACCGGAATGCCGAGCCGCCCGACCGCCTCCACCACGTCGGGCGTCTCCGCCGCCTGCAGGATCACTCCCTGTGACCGTGACCGTGCCACCCGGGCCAGCGCCGCCAACGGATCGCCGGCCGAATGGAAGCGGGGCCGGATCACGGCCGGCCGCAGCCCACCCGACTCGGCCCGGAGCGCCGCCTCGACCCGCGAGCGGTCGTGCACCACCAGATCGATCGGGAACAGCCGGGACGGCACCGGGTCCTCCGCATGCTTCCGGTCGAGCGCGGCGATGGCCTGCCGCACCTGCCGAACGGTGCTTTCCCGAACCCCACCGCGCCCGTGCAGCACCCGATCGACGGTGGCCTGGCTGAGTCCCGCTTGCGCCGCGATCTCCCGAATCCGGTACGGATGCCTCACGTCAGCCACCTCCCATCGCGCTCCAAGCTCAGGACGGGGGCGACCCTACGCCTCGGCGCGAGTTCCCGGTTCGAGTTATCCACAGGGTCACGCCAGTTATCCACAGGGCCAAAATCCGTGGCTTTCGAGCGGTAGCTTCTTCCCACGCGTCGGAACCGCCCCACGAGGACGGCGAGGACGACGGTCGAGAAGAGCTGCCCTCGCCCGTACAGGATGAGGGGTTTCTGAGGTCTTATGGAAGGACTTTGATGTCTCGTCAGCCCATCGCGCGACTGGTCACGCGTCACCGTCGAGCAGAGCGCTCATGCGGCGGTGCTCGTCCGCCATGATCGCCAGGATGAGGTGGCGCTGCGTGGCCGGCATGTCCGGATTGTCGAGCAGCTGATCGAGCTGGGCGCCCATGTCGATCAGGCTCGGCCGCAGTTCCGCCACCGCCGGCGACACGGCGCCGGCCGCCGGAGCGAGGCCCGCCGCGCCAGGCTGTTGGTCCTGCGCCCCGGAGCCCGGCACGCCCGAAGCGCTGTCCAGCGCGAACGAAGCGGAATCCTGCGCGGCGAAAGCCGAGCCCGGCGCGGCCGAAGTGGGATCCACCGCGGCCGAATCCGAACCCTGCGCGGCGGAGGCTGAACCGGGCTCGGCCGACGCGAAATCCTGCGCGGTCGGACCTGGACCCTGCGCGGTCGAAGCCGAACTCTGCGCGGTCGAAGCCGAGCCGTTCGCCGTCGGAGCTGGACCCTGCGCGGTCGAAGCCGAGCCGTTCGCGGTCGCAGGTCCGGCATTCGCGGACGAAGCCGTTGCGTCGGCGGGCGCTCCGGGATGGCCAGCTGGCACTCCGGGATGGTCAGCGGGCTTCGCGGAGGAGGCATGACCCGACTCGGCCTCGGTCGAAGACGGTGCTGCCGTGCTGTCCGCGTGCGTCGAGGACCCGGCCCCGTTGACCGCCGACTCGGCCGCGTTCGTCGACGGCGCCGAGGTGGCGGCTGGGGAGTCGCGGGAGGGGCGGCCGCGCTTGGAGTCGACTGCGCGCATCTCCACGGTCGGGGCGGACGCCGCCGAGGACGGGGAAGCGAGCGTAGACGAATCGGACCCATCCGACAGATCGGAGCGAGCAGACGATCCGGACAGGTCCGCGGAACGGGAGGTGGAGGCGGGGGCGGCGGGAGACAGGGAACGCGCCCGGGCCAGCAAGTCGTTGATGGTGGCGGTCAGCTCGGCGACCTCGCGCGGGCTCTTCACCTCGGGCAGCCGCTGGTCGGGGTCGGCCGGGTCGAGCTCTCGAGCCGCCGCCAGCAACCTCTGGAACGGGCGTAGCACCAGCCCGGTCGCGAACCAGACCCCGGCCGCGCTCAGGACGGCGGCGAGCAGCACCAGCAGATCCACGATCAGCACGTTATCGGTGTGCTGCTCGGCCAGGTCGTCCAGGCTCACCAAAATTTGCAGCTGAGCGCCGGTCGGCAGTGTCTGAGCGAGGGAACGCCATTCGTCATCACCCGAGTTGACTGTTGAGAAGCCGTCTTTCGCCGGCAAGGGGAAGCCCGCCGATGATCCGACCTGTTTGAGCATTTCGCCGCCCTGGATGAGGCGGATCGCGTAGCTGCCGTCGGTGGGCAGGGAGCCGTTCTTCTGGGCGGCGGTCTTGACCTGCTCGGCGCGGGCGGTGAGGACGCGGTCGAGGTCGGCCCGGTCGCGGTGGTCGATGCGTACGACGATGACGAGTCCGGCAAGCGCGACCACAAGCGCGACGAGTGCGGTGACGGTGAGCGTCAGCTGGGTGCGAAGCCTCATGGCCGGGGCGGGTTCCTCGAGACGCGGTGGAGCAGGACGGGACAGGAGCCGAACAAAAGCACTGCGGTGGAGCAGGACGGGACAGGAGCCGAGCAAAGTACTGCGGTGGAGCAGGACGGGACAAGAACCGTTCAGCGGCACGGTGGCGGGAGCGGGACAGGACAGGACAGGACAGGACAGGACGGGAGCCGATCAGAAGCACGGCAGAAAAGCAGAATGGATCAAGGGTAGGCGGGATCGGGGCAGGCAGGGCAGGACGCGGCAGAACGTGAGACGGGCCGGACGCCGGTTGAGCGACGACGCGGAACGAATCACGTAGGCGAAGGGAGGCTAATCGAGCGGATGGGTCCCCGGGAAGGGACAGCAGCCCGCCGCCGGAAAGATCGCAGCCAAACAGGCGCGCAAGCGGACAAAGGCCAATCAACCGACGGGCAAGACTCGAGACGCGGGGCGCTGGCGCCGGAGAGGCGAGAGGCAAGGGCCGCCGGTGGCCGCCGCGGGACAAGAGAGGCCGTCGCAGAGGGAGAGAGGCCACCGCGGGACAAGAGAGACCGCCGCAGGGCAAGAGAAGCCGCCGCAAAACGAGAGAGACCGGCGCAGAGCGAGAGAAGCCGCCACGGGACGAAGAGAACGGACCGCGTGTCAGATCCAATGGCATGGATCATCGGCTGTCGGTCGAATCGAACCGCGCCTCCCGCTAAACTGGAGCGGCCCGCGTCGAGAGGCGCTGCGACGGAACCGGACTTGACCGGTCTCCGCCACGCTCGGCTCGGGTTTCTGAAGTCAAGGGCGCCTCCTGATGAGGGAGGAGACCCTCGCGTGAGCACCGATCTTGCAAATAGCCGCCTGACCTCTGTGAACGGGGTCGAGTTCGCGGTTGCTGACATCTCGCTGGCCGAGGCCGGCCGCCACCAGCTGCGCCTGGCCGAGCACGAGATGCCGGGCCTGATGTCGCTGCGCGCCGAGTTCGGCGACAGCAAGCCGCTGTCGGGCGCCCGGATCGCCGGTTCGCTGCACATGACCGTGCAGACCGCCGTGCTGATCGAGACCCTGGTCGCCCTGGGCGCACAGGTCCGCTGGGTGTCCTGCAACATCTTCTCGACGCAGGACGAGGCGGCCGCCGCGGTTGTCGTCGGCCCCAACGGCTCGGTCGACAAGCCCGCCGGTGTCCCGGTGTTCGCCTGGAAGGGCGAGACGCTGGAGGAGTACTGGTGGGCCACCATGCGGCTGTTCGACTTCGGCGACGGCCTCGGCCCCAACATGATCCTCGACGACGGCGGCGACGCCACCCTGCTCGTGCACAAGGGTGTCGAGTTCGAGGCGGCCGGCGCGGTTCCGCAGGCCACCGAGGACGACAACCACGAGTACACGATCATCCTCGAGACGCTGCGGGCGAGCCTCGCGCAGGACCCGCAGCGGTTCACGCGTATCGCGGGCGAGATCCGTGGCGTGACCGAGGAGACGACGACCGGTGTGGCCCGGCTCTACAAGCTGGCCAAGGAGGGCACGCTGCTCTTCCCGGCGATCAACGTCAACGACGCGGTCACCAAGAGCAAGTTCGACAACAAGTACGGCATCCGGCACTCGCTGGTCGACGGCCTCAACCGGGCGACCGATGTGATGCTGGGCGGCAAGCTGGCCGTGGTCTGCGGTTACGGCGACGTCGGCAAGGGCGCGGCCGAGACTCTGCGCGGCCAGGGCGCCCGCGTGGTCGTCACCGAGATCGACCCCATCTGCGCACTGCAGGCCGCCATGGACGGCATGCAGGTCGCGACGCTCGAGGATGTGGTCGCGACGGGTGACATCTTCATCACCACGACCGGCGGCACCGACATCATCACCGCCGAGCACCTCGCGGCGATGAAGCACAACGCGATCGTCGGCAACGTCGGTCACTTCGACGACGAGATCGACATGGCGGGTCTGGCCAGGGTGCCGGGCATCGAGAAGGTCGAGATCAAGCCGCAGGTGCACGAGTGGCGCTTCCCGGACGGTCACTCGGTGATCGTGCTTTCCGAGGGCCGTCTGATGAACCTGGGCAACGCGACCGGTCACCCCAGCTTCGTGATGTCGAACTCCTTCACCAACCAGGTGATGGCGCAGATCGAGCTGTGGACCAAGCCTGGTGAGTACGCCAAGCAGGTGTTCGTTCTTCCGAAACATCTGGATGAGAAGGTGGCCCGGCTGCACCTTGATGCCCTGGGCGTCCGTCTGACCACGCTCACCAAGAAGCAGGCGGAGTACTTGGGGGTCGACATCGAGGGCCCCTACAAGCCTGAGCACTACCGCTACTGACAACTGCTTTCCCCGCCCGGCCTCATCGGCGGGGCCGGGCGGGGAAAGATGTAAACGTGCACGTCGAGGAAAGCCTGCTCTTCATCCTGGCCGGCGTGGGTGTCATCGTGGCCATCCGGATGATCGCCGAGAGGACGGGGTTGCCGGCCGCCGCGTTGCTCACGATCGTGGGCATTACGTACGCCGTGCTGCCGGGGCCGAACGTCGAGCTCGAACCTGAGCTGATCATGACGTACGTGATCCCGCCGTTGCTCTACAGCGCGGCGCTCGACGCGTCACTGCTCGACATCCGCCGGCACATCCGTACGGTCGTCAGTTTGTCCGTGTTGCTGGTGCTGGCGACGGCGCTGCTCATCGGCGTGGGCCTGAATCTGTGGGTGACCGGGGCGACACTGGCTGCCGGTATCGCTCTCGGCGCCGCTGTGGCCCCGCCCGACCCGGTCGCCGCGCTGGCCGTGGGCCGCCGCGCCGGGCTCCCACCCAAGATCATCACCTTGATCCAGGGTGAGGGCCTGCTCAACGACGCGACCGCGTTGACCATTCTGACCGTGGCGATCGCGGCCACCGAGGGCGACGGGTTCTCGTTCCCGGGCGCTACGTGGAAGTTCTTCGTCATGGCGACGGGCGGTGTCGTCGCCGGCGTCGTGGTCGCGTACGTGGTCCGTTACCTGCGTCATCTGCGGCACGACCCGCTGACCGCGAACGCGATCTCGCTGGCCACCCCGCTCGCGGCGTACGTGCTGGCCGAGTCGGTGCACGTCTCGGGTGTGCTCGCCGTCGTCGTCGCCGGTCTGATCATCGGGCACGACTCGTCGCGGCACAGCGTCGCGGCCAGCCGGCTGCAGACCACCGCCGTCTGGCGCCTGGTCGACTTCCTGCTCGAGGGCCTGGTCTTCCTGCTGATCGGCCAGCAGTTGCCGAACGTGGTCGAGGGTCTGAGCGATTACGACACCTCGACCGTCGTGATCGCGGTGGCGGTGACGGTCGGTGTGACCCTGTTGCTGCGCCCGCTGTGGCTGATCCTCACCCAGTTGCTGCCCCGCTCGCTGCACATGCGCCTGGGCGGCGACCCCGCCCCGGTCGGCGAGGGTGAGGAATCAGCGGCCGATGCGGCGCGCCTTGAACGCATTCGCGAGAAGGCGCTGACCGGCAAAGAGGTGACCGCGCTGAGCTGGGCCGGCACCCGCGGCGTGATCAGCCTGGCCGCCATCTTCACCCTGCCCGAGACGGTGCCGCAGCGCGACCTGCTGCACTTCTGCGCGTTCGTGGTGGTGCTGGTGACGCTGCTGGGCCAGGGTCTGACGTTCGCACCGCTGGTGCAGTGGCTGGGGTTGCGGGCCAACAAGGCCGACGAGGCCCGTGAGCGCAACGAGGCCCGTTCGGCGTCGGTGCAGGCGGCGCTGGCCCGGCTCGACGAGATCCAGAGGGAGCAGCACGACCACGTCGAGGATGTCGCCATCGAGCACATGCGTAAGCAGCTCGAGGTGCGGCTGGAGCGGTACCGCCGCCGGCTCGACATGCTCGAGAAGGCCGAGTCGGACGAGGTGCCGGTCTCACCGCAGTACGAGGCGGCACTGGTGGTGCGGCGCAAGGTGATCGAGGCGCAGCGCGAGGAACTGCTGCGCTGGCGCGACGCCGGCAACCTGAACGACGAGGGCCTACGGATCTTGGAACGGGAACTCGACCACGAGGAGAGGCTGCTTCCCGAACGGGGTGCGCGTGCGAAGTAGAACTGTGCGCCTGTGAAGTAGGCTGAACATGTGCGCAGTGATCTGACCGCGCATGCCCGGATCCGCGACGCCTCCTGATCGCCGGAGAGGACGCATCATGACCGATGCCATCGAAGCCACGGGTCTCGTCAAACGATTCGGCAAGGTCACCGCGCTCGACGGGCTCGACCTGCACGTCCGTACGGGCGAGGTGCACGGGTTTCTCGGTCCCAACGGCGCCGGCAAGACCACGACCATCCGTATCCTGCTCGGGCTCCTGCGGCACAACGGCGGGGACGTGCGGCTGCTCGGCGGCAACCCGTGGACCGACGCGACCGCCCTGCACAAGCGCCTGGCGTACGTTCCGGGTGACGTCACCCTCTGGCCCTCGCTCACCGGCGGCGAGGTGATCGACCTGCTCGGCCGGCTGCGCGGCGGGCTCGATCCCGCGCGCAAGGCGGAGCTGCTCGAACGTTTCCAGCTCGACCCGCGGAAGAAGGGCCGCACCTATTCCAAGGGCAACCGGCAGAAGGTCGCCCTGATCGCCGGGCTGGCGTCCGATGTCGAGCTGCTGATCCTCGACGAGCCGACCTCCGGACTCGACCCGCTGATGGAAGAGGTGTTCCGCGAGGTCGTCCTCGAGGAGAAGAGCCGCGGCGACCGTACGGTGTTGTTGTCCAGCCACATCCTGGCCGAGGTCGAGGCGCTGTGCGACCGGCTGACGATCATCCGGGACGGCCGTACGGTCGAGACCGGCACCCTGGCCGACATGCGGCACCTGACCCGCACCACGATCCAGGCCGAGCTGGCCGGGCCCCCCGACGGGCTCGCCGGGCTGGCCGGGGTGCACGACTTCCAGCTCGACCACGACCGCGTACGGTTCGATGTGGACACCGACGCGCTCGAGCCGGCGCTGCGAAAACTGGTGCAGGTCGGCGTGAAGAGCCTGGTCAGCCAGCCGCCGTCGTTGGAGGAGCTGTTCCTGCGGCAGTATCAGGACGACCGGCGATAACCCGCACGGAGCGTCACGAGGCGATGGCGCCGCTCTCCAGGCCCCAGCGTTGCAGCAGTTCGGTGTAGACGCCGGTGCGGACCAGCTCGTCGAAGGCGGCCTGGATGGCGTCGCGCAGCTCGGTCGAGTCCTTGGCGATGGCGATGCCGAAGCGGCCCGGCTCGTACTGGGTCTCCGACGCCAGCTGATAGAAGGCCTTGGTGCGGGTGTTGGAGGCCAGGTAGGCGGCGGGCGGGTAGTCGTTGAGCACGGCGCCGGCCCGGCCGGTCCGCAGCTCGACCAGGGCGTCCGCGTTGGTCTTGTACAGCTTGATCGTCATGGGCTTGCTGCCGCAGGCCTTCTGGGAACGCTTGAGCAGGTCGGCCTGCACGGTGCCGCGCTCGGCCGACACGACCAGCCCGCACAGCGACGGGAAGCCGGTGACGCCCCGCGGGTTGCCGCGCTGCACGATGATTGCCGTGCCGGTGGTGAAGTAGTCGACGAAGTCGGCCTTCTTGCGCCGTTCCGGGGTGTTGTTCATCGAGGACAGCACCCCGTCGTACTCGCCGGCGACCATGTCGTCGAGCGCGGTGAGGAACTCGCCCTGCACCATCTCGGCCTGCACGCCCAGCACCGATCCGAGCGCGCTGGCCAGGTCGGGTGAGAAGCCGATGATCGTACGGCCGTCCGCCGCGAACTGTTCCATCGGCGCGTAACTGGCGTCGGTCATGAAGCGGATCGTCCCGCGGGCCCGGATGCTCTCGGGGAGGCTGTCGTGCAGTTTCCGGTTGACCTGGATGCCCCCGTCGCCCGAGGAGGTGGTCTCCATGGCGGCCGGCGCGGCGCACCCGGTCACGGCGGTGACGAGCAGGACGGCGGTGGCGAGCAGGGCACGCTTCACGATGCGGCTCCGGTGATCTCGTACGTGGGAACCTCGGCCCAGGGAACCGGGCGCGAGTACAGATAGCCCTGGGCCTCGTCGCAGCCGGCCCGGCGCAGCCACTCGGCGACGTCGGCGGACTCGATACCCTCGGCGGTGACGCGGCTGCCCAGGCCATGGGCGAGCGCGATGATCGAGCGGACGATGGCCTGGCTCTGCGGCGCCTCGGTCACGTCCCGGACGAACGTACGGTCGATCTTGATCTCGGCGATGAGCAGGCCACGCAGCTGCGACATGCTGGTGTAGCCGGTGCCGAAGTCGTCGACCGAGATGCCGACGCCGACGGCGGTCAGGTCGATCACGGTCTGGGTGGCGCGGCGGGTGTCGGCCGCCAGCGCGGTCTCGGTGACCTCCAGCAGCAGCCGGTGCGGCGCGGTGCCGTGCGCGGCCAGCAGCCCCGAGACGTAGTCGGCGAAACCCGGTTTCTCCAGGTTGCGGGCCGAGACGTTGACCGACACACCCCAGGAGCGTCCGGTGGCCGTCCACGCCGCCTGGTCGGCCAGCGCGCGCCTGAGCACCCAGGCGGTCAGCGGCTCGATCAGCCCGGACTGCTCGGCGGCGGGCAGGAACTCCGACGGCGGGAGCAGCCCGCGGTGCGGGTGCTGCCAGCGCACCAGCGCCTCGACCCCGACCACCTCACCCGACCGCAGGTCGACCTTGGGCTGGTAGTGCAGCACGAGCTCGTCGCGGGCCAGCGCGTGCCGCAGCTCGGCCTGCACCATCAGCCACTTGGTGGGGTGCGACATGTCCTCGCCGGCGTAGACGACGACGTCGGACGAGCCCCGCTTGCCGTGGTACATCGCGGCGTCGGCCCGGCGCAGCAGCTCGTCGATCTCGCGGCCGTGCTCGGGGTAGAGCGCGGCGCCGAAGCTGGCCTCGATGCTCAGCGGCACGCCGTCCAGCACCAGCTCGGTGGCGAGCGTGGCGCTCAGCTCGTCGAGCAGGGCGCGGACGGTCACGATGTCGCTGTGCGGCAGGATCAGCGCGAACTCGTCGCCGCCGAGCCGGGCCAGGGTGTCGCCGGGGCGCAGCCCGGTCCGCAGCCGGTCGGCCACGACCACGAGCAGCTCGTCGCCGGCGTGGTGGCCGAGGGTGTCGTTGACTTCCTTGAACCGGTCGAGGTCGATGAGCACGATGGCGCCGGGCTCGTCGGCCTGGGCCACGGCCGTGCGGGCCCGCTCGTGGAACGCGGCCCGGTTGGGCAGCCCGGTCAGCGCGTCGTGCATAGCCTCGTACGCCTGGTCCTGGGCGTATCGGCGCAGCGAGCGGGTGGTCGACCACGAGATCAGGCCGAGCACCAGATAGAGGACGCTGAGGCCGCCGCCGAGACGCCAGTACGTGACCGTGGTCCGCTCGTGCAGGCGGGCCGCGATCTGCTCGTACGGGAGATAGAGCTCGAGCACGCCCACGGACTGCCCGGAGGCGTTGGGCACGATCGGCTGCAGCACCCGGACGACCTGGCCGCCGCGCGTGTCGGGGGCGGCCAGCATGCCGACCTCGGTGTGCCCGTCGGCGGCCGACCGGAAAGCGGGGTCGTTGATCGAGACGCCGCCCGCGGTCGTGCCGTCATCGGAGAACACGACCTGCCCGCTGAACGAGCGGACCCGCAGACGGCGTACGGAGTTGTTGTAGATGGCCAGGTCGGTCGCGTGCTGCAGCCGGTCCCGCTGCTCGGCGGTCAGGCCCTCGCTCAGCTTCGCCTCGGCCAGCGCGGGCGAGACGGCCATCTCGGCGATCACCGCGGCCTGGGCGCGGCCCTGGTCCCGGCCCCACGCGGCGGCGTCCTCGGCGATGCCGTGCAGCATCACCGCGCCCAGCGCGCCGATCGGCACGAGGCTGGCGACGGCGTACGTGACGAACAGGCGCGCACTGGTCCGCGCCCCCGTCTTGGTCTTTCCGCGTCGCCACACGGCGAGCTAATCGACGGCGTCCCGGGCGTCTTGAGTGTTCCGGTAGTGCCGGTCGCGGGAGCGGGGCGGCACGGTTCCCCGAGGGCGCCGATCAGCAAGCCGGGCGGCGTCGCCTTTCGCCGGGTGGCGCGTTGACACGGCGTGCGTATCTCTCAGCATGTACGCCGCGCCGCTGCTGCCGGCGCCGTGGCGATCGCGGTGACGGTGGCCGCCCAGCCCGCCGTCGCGAGCCCGGCCCGGCCGGGGCCCTCGTTCAACGGCTCGGTCCACGTGATCGCGTTCCGTGGCGACACCGTCTACGTCGGCGGCGCCTTCACCCGCATGACGATCGAGGGCCGCACGGTGACCCGCAACCACCTGGCCGCGTACTCGGGACGCACCGGCGAGCTGCTCGACTGGGCGCCCTCGGCCGACGACACCGTACGAGCCCTGGCCGTCGTGCCCGGCTGGGTGTACGCGGGTGGCGACTTCGACGAGGTCAACGGCGTGCGGCGCGACTCGATCGCCCAGATCGACGCGGGCACCGGCGCCACCGGCGAGTTCAACCGCCGCGTCGAGGGCAGCGTGCGGGCGCTCGCCGTCCGGCACGGCCGCCTGTACGCCGGGACGATCAGCAAGGCCGGAGCGCACGTCGCCGTGTTTCCCCTGGCCGACGAGGGCGGGCGGGCCCCGGGGCGCTTCGCGTCGTACGGGTGATCCGGTGTCGCGACGCACGCTCCTCTGCGCCCTGGTGCTGCTGCTGGTCACGGGCACGTCCGCCGCGGCCGCGCCCCAGCCGGCGAGCACAATCACGGTCCGCTACAGCTTCGACGGCCCGTCGCTGCTGGCCGACGTGAGCGGGCACGGCCACGACCTCTACCCGGTGAGCCGGTACGGGGGCACCCTGGGCACGGTTCCCCACAACGGCGGGAGGGCGCTGGTTTTCCCGCCGCCGTGCCACGACGAGCCCTGCCCGCGGATCGCCCTGCGCGCGCCGACCACCTCCGAGCTCAACCCGGGACGGCGGCCGATCCGGTACGGCGCGTCGGTGCGGCTGGCTGCGGACCAGACCACCAAGGGCGAGAACGTGATGCAGAAAGGCTTCTCCGTACGGGGCAGCCAGTACAAGCTGCAGATCGACGGGCTGGCCGGCCGCCCCAGTTGCGTGCTGGTCGACGACCGCCGGCCGCGCATCCACGCCGCGATCAGCAGCGTCGGGGTGGCCGACGACCGCTGGCACACGCTGGAGTGCCGGCGCAGCGGGCCCTACCTGACGATCCTGGTCGACGACGTGCCTCGCGGGCGGGCGATCCTGCCGTCCGACCTGTCGGTCAGCAACCACATCCCGTTCAGCCTCGGCGGCAAGGGCTCGTTCGCCGACAACGACCAGTTCCAGGGCATGCTGGACGAGGTCTGGGTCGAGATCGCTCAGGCCGGAGGCAACGTGTAGGGCAGCGAAACGACCTCGACGTTGCTGAACCAGCTGGTCAGGTGGATGCGGATCTCGGGGGTGCCGGCCACCCGCGGGACGGCGGCCAGGTGCATGGTGCGGCTCGAGAAGACGACCGTGCCGCTCAGGTCGACCTCCACCCCCTCGGGCACGATCACCTTGAACTCGCCGAACGTGCTGGTGCCCTCGATCTCGATGACGTCCGCGCCGGTCAGCACCTCGCGCAGGTCGAGCGTGGTCGAGCCGAACAGCGTGAACACCTTGAGCCGGGGCGAGCGCAGCCGCCAGCGGCCGCGGCGCTTGTTGTCGCTGAAGACGGTGACGACCTTGTCGACCGTGCTGGCCGAACCGACGATCGGGGCCTGACCGAGGCCCTCGGTCGCCTTGACGAGCTCGTCGGCGCTCTCGGCGGCCCAGACGGCGCCGACCCGCACGCTGAACTGCTCGAGGGTCAGCTGCCCGTCGCCGGCCGCCTTCTGCAGCAGCTCGGCGGCGCGCTCACGGTCGGGCTCGGACGGCGGCACGCGCATCGGTGTGGTCACCGCGTGATCGTAGGGCTTGCGGGGTGCCCGAGCGAGATCGACCGGTGGTGGCCGACGTGCCGAGCCGCCGGCGACGAGCCCGGTGCGTGGCTTCCGGCGGGTTTCGGCGGGTCAGGATCGTGCTGCTGCTTCTTCGACCAGGACGATGTGGAGGTTGCGGGGGCCGTGCACCCCCTCGACGCGGTTGAGTTCGATGTCGCTGGTCGCTGAGGGGCCGCTGATCCAGGTCAGCGGGCGGCCCGGGGTGAGACGGGCGACAGCCTCGGGCACCGAGGCCACCACCTGGCCGGGGCGCAGCACGCAGATGTGCAGGTCGGGCAGGAGGGAGAGGATGCGGCGGCCCTGGTCCTCGCCGGCGTCCAGCACGATCGTGCCGGTCTCGGCCACCGCCACGGCGGCCGCGGTGATCACGGCGTCGGCCGCGGCGATCTCGGCGGGGGTCAACCCGTCGTCGCGGACGAACCGGGCTGGCGACCCCTCGGCCGGCGAACGCTCGGCCGGCAGCCACTCAGCGGGCAGCCACTCGACCGGCACGCCCGGGGGCAGGACGACCTTGCCGTTGCCGACAATGCGGCGGATCGCGTCCGAAATATCGGATACGCGATGAACGATGGCCTTGTAATCCACCAGCCGCTCGACCAGCAGATCAAGGTCGGCAGGCGCCGGCCCGCGCCGGTAGTCCCGCGGGATGTCAGGCTGCGCCGGATCGTCCCCGAGCGCCTCCCGGATCCGGCGCAGGATCAGGTTCTTGCTGCTCATCGTCCCCGCCACCAATCCCGGAACGACTCCGCCGGCGGTTCCGGAAGATCACGGCTCGACGCCCACCCGTTCAGCGGCGGCGGCAACCCCCGTCCCCGCTTGCCGAGCAGCTTCGCCAGCCGGGCCGCCCGCTGGGCACGTTCGTACAGCTTGGGGTGGTCCATCGTGTACGCCGCCGCCGCCATCGCCGCTCTCTCCGACCGCGGATGCGGGGCCTCGTTGCGCAGGTGCACGAGGATCGACGGGATATCGATCTTGACCGGGCAGGCGTCGAAGCAGGCGCCGCAGAGCGACGACGCGTACGGGAGCGAAGCGTTGTCCTCGACGCCCGTGAGCTGCGGCGAGAGCACCGCGCCGATCGGGCCGGGATAGACCGAGCCGTACGCGTGCCCGCCCGTCCGCTCGTAGACCGGGCACACGTTGAGGCAGGCCGAGCAGCGGATGCAGTGCAGCGCCTGGCGTCCCACCTCGTCGGCCAGCACCGCCGTACGCCCGTTGTCGAGCAGCACCAGGTGGAAGTTCTGCGGTCCGTCGCCAGGCGTCACCCCGGTCCACATCGACGTGTACGGGTTCATCCGCTCGCCGGTCGACGCCCGCGGCAACAGCTGCAGGAAGACTTCCAGGTCTTGCCACGCCGGCACGACCTTCTCGATGCCCATCACGGTGATCAGCGTGTCGGGCAGCGTCAGGCACATCCGCCCGTTGCCCTCGCTCTCGACCACGGCCAGCGTCCCGGTCTCGGCGATCCCGAAGTTCGCGCCGGACACCGCCACCTTCGTCGACAGGAACGTCTCGCGCAGGTAGCGGCGTGCCGCCCCGGCCAGCTCGGACGGCTCGTCGGTGAGCGCCGGGTCGGCCCCGGGCATCTCGCGCAGGAAGATCTCGCGGATCTCCGAGCGGTTGCGGTGGATCGCCGGCACCAGGATGTGCGAGGGCTTGTCGTGGCCCAGCTGCACGATGAGCTCGGCCAGGTCGGTCTCGACCGGGGTGATGCCGTCGGCCTCCAGGGCCTCGTTCAGCCCGATCTCCTGGGTCGCCATCGACTTGACCTTGATGACGCGCCGTTCGCCGGTCTGCCGTACGAGGTCGGTGACGATCCGGTTGGCCTCGAACGCGTCCGCCGCCCAGTGCACCACCCCACCGGCCGCTGTCACCTTCTCTTCCAGCTGTTCGAGCAGGCCGGGCAGATTCGCCATCGTGTACGCCTTGAGGGCCGAACCCGCCGACCGCAGCTCCTGCCAGTCCGGCAGTTCCGCGATCACCCGCCCCGATTTGCCCCGGATCGTCGTCGTGGCGTGCTGCAGGTTGCGCCGCAGCTGCGGATCCGCCAGCGCGACCTTTGCCGCCGCCGGGAACGGCTGGTCGCCGCGCAGGTGCCCGACGCCTCTGGGTGCGTGGGTGCTGATGGCAGTACCTTCTTTCGTCATCGGGAGCCTCCGAGGAACGCTTTGGGTGCTTGTCCCTCGAGGACTGACATGAGACGGCGTCCTCGGAGGTGACCGGTGGAGGTCTGACGCCTTCGAGGATGTTGTCCCGTGAGGACTGGTCCATCAGCACGACGCCGCGCCTCCACCGCACCTGACCTGCGAGTTGGAAGGAGGTTGCCGTGCTGGGAGTCGGTCTGGACTGGGCCGAGGACCACCATGACGTCGCGTTGGGCGTGCCGGGCAAGGGGGTAATCGAACAGTTCCGCATCGACCACGGCCCCGAAGGGGTGGCCCGGCTGGTCGCCCGCTGCCTGGCCCTGGAAACCGACCCGGCCGAGGTCCGGGTCGTGCTGGAAACCCGGCACGGGCTGCTGGTCGAGGCCCTGCTCGATGCCGGGTTCACCGTGCTGCCGGTCAACCCGGACCTGGTCGCCCGCCGCCGCGGCCCGGCCAAGAAGAAAGACGACGCCGAAGACGCACGGATCTGCTGCCTGCTGGCCCTCGACCCCTTTGTCGAGCTGCGCAAACTGATCCCGCACGGCGAGCTCGGCGCGGAGCTGCGGGCCATTGCTCGTGACGACGACCGGGCCGCCCGCGACGAACGGCGCCTGGGTAACCGGCTGCGCGCCGACCTGCTCGCGGTGTTCCCCGCCGCGATCGACATCGCCGACGGCGACCTGGGCGCGGCAGTGTTCCTGCGCCTGCTCGAGCGCTGGCCCAGCCACACCGAGCTGGCCGCCGCCGGCCGTGACGCCGTCGAAGCCCTGGCCCGCGCCAACCGGCACGGCTGGCCCGACCGGTTCGCCGAACGGGTCATAGCTGCCCTGAACAGCCCGCGGCTTGCGGTGCGCCCGGAGCTGGCCCGGGCGAAGGCCGGCAGCATCCGGCTGGCCGCCGCGCAACTGTTGCTGCTGCGCGAGCAACGCCGGGTCTGGCAGCGGCGGATGGGTGAGCTGCTTCTGGGAAGCCCGCGTGTCGGCCGGGCGAAGCAGCCGAAGGAGCCCCGGCCGGGGAACGCGTTCCCTGGCGGCGAGATCTACCTGAGCATGCCTGGCCTGGGTGATCGTCTCGCCGCCAGGGTCGCCGGTGAAATCGGCGAACACGTCGAGCAGTTCACCACACCCAACGCCCTGCAATGCTATGCCGGGACCGCCCCGGTCACGAGACGCTCCGGACGCAGCGAGTTCGTCATCGCCCGCCGCCTGGCCTACAACCGCTACCTCGGCAACGCCGTACATCAATGGGCCTTCTGCAGCCTGCAGCAATCCGGCTGGGCCCGCGCCTTCTACGACGCCAAGATCGCCAAAGGCAAGAGTCACAACGCTGCCCTGCGTGCCCTCGGCAACCGCTGGCTGGAGATCCTCTGGCACTGCCTGCGCCTGAACGTGCGCTACGACGAAGCCGTCCATACCGCCCACCGCACCCACGCCCTCAAACAGGCTGCTTGAGGTTGACAGAGGATGTCTCATGCCGTCGCCTCCGTGCTCGCCAGGATCTCCGCCAGGTGGACCGTCCGTACGCCCGTACGCAACCGGGACAGGCCACCGCCGATGTGCATGAGGCACGACGCGTCGCCCGCCGTGCAGACGTCGGCCCCGGTGCTGAGCACGTGCCGCATCTTGTCGGCGAGCATGGCCGTCGACGTGTCGGCGTTCTTCACCGCGAACGTGCCGCCGAACCCGCAGCACTGCTCGGCCTGGGGCAGCTCGACCAGATCGAGACCGCGTACGTGGCGCAGCAGCCGCAACGGGCGGTCACCGACCCGCAGGATACGCAGCGAGTGGCAGGTCGGGTGGTAGGTGACCCGGTGCGGGTAGTACGCACCCACGTCCTCGACCTCGAGCACGTCGACGAGCAGCTCGGACAACTCGTACGTGCGGCTCGCGACCGCCTCCGCGCGGGCGGCCAGGCCTTCCTGCCCGGCGTGGCGCGCGACCGTCGCGTGCTGGTGACGGATCGATCCCACGCAACTGCCCGAGGGCGCCACCACCACGTCACACGCCTCGAAGGTGCGCACGTGCCGGCGTACGAGGGGAAGGGCTTGATCCTGATACCCCGTGTTGACGTGCATCTGGCCGCAACAGGTCTGCTCGGGCGGGAAAACCACCTCGTGACCGAGCCGTTCGAGCAACTGGACGGTCGCCTTGGCCGCCGCGGGGAACATCGTGTCGGCGAGGCAGGTGGCGAACAACGCTATGCGCATGAGCTACCTCCGTACGGGGTCGTAGCGCACCACCTGCTGAGTCTCGCGCAGAACCGACCGCAGCGCCGCGAGGTCGCCCCCGATCACCCCGGCCGCGCGCGCCTGCACCAGCACGTTGCCGAGCGCGGTGGCCTCGACCGGACCGGCCAGCACGGGCAGCCCGCACGCGTCGGCGGTCAGTTGGCAGAGCAGTTCGTTCCGGGCGCCGCCGCCGACGATGTGCACCGCGTCGACGTGCCGTCCGGACAGCTCCTGCGCCTGCTCGATCGCCCTCTTGTGGGCCAGCGCCAGACTGTCCACGATGCACCTGGTCACCTGGGCCGGGCTCGCGTCGGCGGGCAGCCCGGCCGCCTTCGCGACCCGCTGGGCCATGGCGCCGGGCGGCAGGAAGGCGGGGTCGTCGATGTCGACGAGAACGGGCTTCTCGCGGGACGCCTTTCGCAACAGCTCCCCGATGTCGGGCGAACCCCATTCCCGCATGCATTCCTGCAACGGCCAGAGCCCCATCACGTTGCGCAGAAAACGAATGGTGCCGTCGACGCCGCCCTCGTTGGTGAAGTTGGCCTTCCGCGATTGCGGGCCGAGCACCGGGCCGGCCAGTTCCAGGCCGACCAGCGACCAGGTGCCGCACGAGATGTACGCGAAATTCGCGCCCTCCGCCGGCACCCCGACCACGGCCGACGCGGTGTCGTGCGAACCGACCGCCACCACTTTGGTTCCGTGGTGCTCCCCGATCGTCTCGCCGGGCCGGCGGATCGGCGGCAGGCTGAACGGCAGCGCCGAGGTCAAAGGCACAGACCATTCCCCCGTACGCACGTCGAGCAGGCCGGTCGTCGACGCGTTGGTGTATTCGGCGCCGATCTCGCCGGTCAGCCAGTAGGCCAGCAGATCGGGGATGAGCAGCAAGTGCCGCGCGATCCCGAATTGCGGCGTGCGCCGGGCGGCGGCCAGCTGGTAGATCGTGTTGAACGGCAGTTTCTGCAGACCGTTGATCTCGTAGAGCCGCTCGTCGGAGATGTCGAGCCGTACGCCGTCGGTGCGACTGTCCCGATAGTGCACGGGATTGCCGATCAGGGCGCCGGACGCGTCGAGCAGGCCGTAGTCGACCGCCCACGCGTCGATGCCGACGCTGTCGACCGGACCGGCCTTTTCCAGCCCTCTTCGCATCTCGCGATAGAGGCCCAGAATGTCCCAGTGCAGGTGGTGGGTGCGCACCGGCTCGTTGGCGAACCGGTGCGTTTCTTCCAGCTCGATGTCACCGTCCCGGACCCGGCCGACCATGACCCGCCCGCTGGACGCGCCGAGGTCGACCGCGGCGAAACTTCTCATCACCGCAGGAAGGCCGCCGCCACCCCGGCGTCGACCGGGATGTGCAGGCCCGTCGTGTGGGTGAGGTCGCCCCCGGTCAGCGCGAACACCGCGTTGGCCACGTGCTCGGGCAGCACCTCACGCTTGAGCAGGGTGCGCTGCGCGTAGTACTCGCCCAGCCTCTCTTCCGGCACGCCGTAGACCGCGGCTCGTTGGGCGCCCCAGCCGGAGGCGAAGATCCCGGACCCCCGTACGACGCCGTCGGGGTTGATGCCGTTGACGCGTACGCCGTGCGGCCCCAGCTCGGCGGCGAGGAGGCGCACCTGATGGGCCTGGTCGGCCTTGGCAGCGCCGTACGCGACGTTGTTGGGCCCGGCGAAGACCGCGTTCTTGCTGGAGATGTAGACGATGTCGCCGCCCAGGCCCTGCGCGAGGAGGACGCGGGCGGCCTCGCGGGACACCAGGAACGACCCCTTCGCCATCACGTCGTGCTGCAGGTCCCAGTCCTGCTCGGTCGTCTCGAGCAGCGGCTTCGAGATCGACAGGCCGGCGTTGTTGACGACCAGGTCGACGCCGCCATAGGTCAGCACGGCCTCCCGCAGCGACTTCCTTATCGCGTCGGCGTTGGTCACATCGGCGGTGACGGCGCTCCCGCCGATCTCGTCGGCTGTCCGTTGCGCGGCTTCCGCGTCACGGTCGGCCACCACCACGCAGGCGCCCTCCGCCGCGAGCCGCAGGGCGATCGCGCGCCCGATCCCCGAGCCGCCGCCGGTCACGTACGCGATCCGGGTGGCCAGCGGCTTCGGCTCGGGCAGGCGCTGCAGCTTGGCCTCCTCGAGCGCCCAGTACTCGATGCGGAACTTCTCGGCCTCGTCGATCGGCGCGTACGTGGAAACCGACTCGGCGCCGCGCATCACGTTGATCGCGTTGACGTAGAACTCGCCGGCCACCCGCGCGGTCTGCTTGTTGGCGCCGAACGAGAACATGCCCACGCCGGGCGCCAGCACGATGGCCGGGTCGGCGCCGCGGATGGCCGGGCTGGCGGCGGTGGCATGCCGGTCGTAGTAGGCGCGATAGTCCTCGCGGTACGCCGCGTGCAACTCCCGTGCCCGTGCCACCACCTCGTCGAGCGGCGCGTCGGGCGCGGTGTCGAGCACCATCGGCTTGACCTTCGTACGCAGGAAGTGGTCGGGGCAGCTCGTGCCCTTCCCGGCCAGTTCGTGGACGCGCTCGCTGTTGACGAAATCGAGCACGACGTCGCTGTCGGTGTAGTGGCCTATGTGGACGCGGTCGGTCGAGACGAGGCCCCGCAGAACCGGGAAGAGGGCCGCCGCCCTGGCCTTCCGCGCCTCCTCCGGCAGGCTCGCCGTACGCGGCGCCCCGAACGGCTGCGCTTTGCCGTTCTTGCTCAGGTAATTCGCGGCACGCTCGATGATCTCGACCGAGTTGCGCTCGCACTCCTCGCTGGTGGCGCCCCACGCGGTGATCCCGTGCCCGCCCAGAATGACCCCGATGGCCTGCGGGTTCGCCTTCTGCGCGGCGGCGATGTCGAGACCCAGCTGGAAACCGGGACGCCGCCACGGCACCCACAGCACCCGATCGCCGAAGATCTCCTCGGTCAGCGCCGGCCCGTCGGCCGCGGTGGCGATCGCGATGCCGGAGTCGGGATGCAGGTGGTCGACGTGCGCGACGTCGACGAGCCCGTGCATGGCGGTGTCGATCGACGGCGCCGCTGCGTTTTTGCCGTGCAGGCAGTAATCGAACGCTGCGACCATCTGGTCCTCGCGCTCGACACCCGGGTAGGTGCGGGTCAGCGCCCGCAGCCGGTCGAGGCGGAGCACTGCCAGGCCGTTCTCGGTGAGGGTGCCGAGGTCGCCGCCGGAGCCCTTGACCCACAGCAGGTCGACCGGCTCGCCGGTGACGGGGTCGGCCGCCGTGCCCTTGGCCGAGGTGTTGCCGCCGGCGTAGTTGGTGTTGCGCGGGTCGGCCCCGAGCCGGTTGCTGCGTTCCAGGAGGTCACGGACTGCTTGGTTGGTCATGGTGTCCTCCGTGCTTTGTTGAACGACACGCCCTGAAACGTTTCATAGATTGCCGTCAGATTACGGGGCGGCGCCACCGCCGGTCAAGAGACGAACGTTGATCACGGGTCGCGGGGGCCTACAGACCCACCCTCCACGGGGGACCCCCGCCACCGACAATTATCCCGCAACAACCCGATCATCAGGGGCCGACCGCGATCAACCTGTGGACAACCACGGCCCTGTGGACAACGCTTCAACGTGTCAGCCCAGGTGGAGGCATTCCCGCTTATCGGCACAGCCCCGACTCAGCCGACGCAGCCCCGACTCAGCGAGCCCAGCCCCCGCTCAGCGGGCGCAACCCCGACTCAGCAAGCCCAGCCTCCGCTCAGCGAGCCCAGCCCCAACCCAGCAAGCCCAGCCCCAACCCAGCAAGCGCAACCCCAACCCAGCAAGCGCAACCCCGGCTCAGCAAGCCCAGCCCCGCTCAGCAAGCCCAGCCCCCGCTCAGCGAGCCCAGCCCCGGCTCACCGTCGAGGCGCGAGCCACCAACTCCGGCGTGAACTGCAGCTGCTGGTGGCGGTGGTCCCGGTTGGTGGCCTCGTCGAGCACCAGCTGGGCCGCCGCGCGGCCGAGTTCCTGGCGGGGCTGGCGTACGGAGGTCAGCGGCACCGCAGCCGCCGCCGCGAACTCGATGTCGTCGAAACCGACGATGGCCAGGTCGTCCGGCACGCGCAGGCCGGCGCCGATGCTCTGCTGCAGCAGACCCAGCGCGAGCAGGTCGTTGGCGCAGAACGCGGCCGTGGGGCGTCGCCGCGCGGGCAGGCCGGCCAGCCGCTCCCCCGCCGAACGTCCCTCGGCCACGGTCAGCGCCTCGGTCGGCAGATAGATCAGATCCTCGGGGTCACGGCCGAGCGACTCCCACATCTCACGGGCGCCCTGCAACCGCTCGCTCACCTGGCCCAGTGACTCGGGCCCGCCGACCACGGCGACCCGGGTGTGTCCCTGCTCGGCCAGATGCTCCACCGCGATGCGGCCGCCGAGAACGTCGTCGACGGAGACCGAGCAGCAGCTGTCGGCGCCACGCACCCGGTCGACGATCACCAGCGGTACGCCACGGCGGGCCAGCTCGTCGAGGTGCGGCGCGGACGGGTCGACCGGGGTGATCAGGATGCCCTGCACCCGCTGCTGGAGCAGCCGGTCGAGGTGCACCGCCTCGCGGGCCGCGCGGCTGTTGCTGTTGCAGATGAACAGCGAGAGGTCGGCGTCCTCGGCGGCGAGCTCGATGCCCTGGGCCACGTCGTGGAAGAACGGGTTGGTGCCGTCGAGCATCACGTACGCCAGGGTGCGGCTGGTGCCGGCGCGCAGTTGCCGGGCCGACTCGTTACGCACGAAGCCCAGCTCGGACATGGCCCGCTCGACCCGCTCGCGGGTGCGCGCGCTGACCACCTCGGGCCGGTTCATCACGTTGGAGACGGTGCCCAGGGAGACGCCGGCGGCAGCCGCCACGTCCTTGACCGACGGCGTCTTGCCGTTCCGCACCACGACCTCCTGAGCTGGCGTTACGGGCAGCACACACCCGAGTGGACCGTGGACGACGCCGACCCGCAACCTGGTCTGCGATCGGCGTCTGCCGGTTCGGCCACCGCCCCGGGTACGGCGTGGTGATCGAGCGACCGGGCTTTGAAACGTTGAATTCGCATCTTACGGCACCGGGTCGGTAAACGACGGTCGTGTTTCCACAACGTTTCCGCCCAGCGCTTGACATGTGTGATCGGGGCCACCTACGTTCGTCGTACCGCACTCGTGAAACATTTCAACGGTAATTGAAACATTTCAAGAATCGTTCCCCAGCGACGTGGAGGTGGCCCGTGGCGGAGTCGAACGCCCGGCCCGAGGACCAGCCCGCGCGGCGTGCGGTCCAGCCCGCGCAGCCCAGAACCCCACCCGACCAGCAACCCCCGCAACCCGAGGTCGGGCGCGCCCGGCCCGTGCAGTCGTACGCCCAGGCCGTACCACTCGACGAGCCGGTTGTGGAGGGTGGGCGACCGGCGTTGCTTGAGGTTCGGGGCGTCAGTAAGTCGTTCGGGGCCGTGGCCGCCGTGCAAGGGGTCAGTTTTCCCCTTCATCGCGGTGAGGCGCATGCGCTCGTCGGCGAGAACGGGGCCGGTAAGTCCACCATCGTGAAGATGCTGGCCGGGGTCCACCGTCCGGACACCGGCACCCTGCGGGTCGACGGCGTCGATGTGGACTTCGCCGGCCCCGCGGACGCCAAGGCGGCCGGCATCGCCGTCATCTATCAGGAGCCGACGCTTTTCCCCGACCTGTCTGTGGCCGAGAACATCGCCATGGGTAATCAGCCGCTGACCCGGTTGCGGCAGATCGACCGTAAGCAGATGCACGTCAACGCCGAGCGCCTGTTCCGGCGTCTGGGGGTGCCGCTCGACCCGGCCCGTCCGGCCCGTGGGCTCTCGATCGCCGATCAGCAGCTGGTCGAGATCGCCAAGGCGTTGTCGGTCGAGGCCCGGGTTCTGATCATGGATGAGCCGACCGCCGCGTTGTCCGCCGTCGAGGTGGAGCGGCTGTTCGCCGTGGTGCGGTCGCTGCGCGACGAGGGTGCGGCGATCATGTTCATCTCGCACCGCTTCGAGGAGATCACCGCCCTGTGCGAGCGGGTCACGATCATGCGGGACGGCAAGCACGTCGCCACCGAGCTGGTCGCGGATCTGAGCGTCGACGACATGATCCGCCGCATGGTGGGGCGTGACCTGAGCGCGCTCTTCCCGAAGCTGGACGTCGAGCCGGGCGAGGTCGTGCTCGAGGTCGAGGGCCTGTCCCGCGCCGGCGTTTTCAAGGACATTTCCTTCTCCGTACGGGCGGGGGAGATCGTCGCTCTGGCAGGGCTGGTCGGCGCGGGCCGTTCCGAGGTCATGCAGGCCGTGTTCGGTGTGGACCCGTACGACAGCGGGGTTGTGAAGGTGCACGGCAAGCGCCTCCGGAAGAACGAGCCGCGCGCCGCGATGGCGGCCGGGATGGCGCTCGTGCCCGAGGACCGCCGGCAGCAGGGCCTGGTGATGGACCTGTCGATCGAGCGGAACGTCACCCTGCCCCGCGCGCGCAAACTGGCTCGGCTGGGTCTGCTCTTCGGGGGCGCCGAGCGTACGGCGGCCGAGACGTGGACCCGCAGACTGCAGACCAAGCTGGGCCGGTTGTCCGACGCCGTCGGCACGCTCTCGGGCGGCAACCAGCAGAAGGTCGTGCTGGCCAAGTGGCTGGCGACCGGCCCGCAGTTGCTGATCGTCGACGAGCCGACCCGCGGCATCGACGTCGGCACCAAGGCCGAGGTGCACCGGCTGATGTCGTCGCTGGCCGCCGACGGTCTCGCGGTCGTCATGGTCTCGTCGGAGCTGCCCGAGGTGCTGGGCATGGCCGACCGGGTCGTCGTGCTGCGCGAGGGCCGGGTCGCCGCCCAGTTGTCCCGTTCCGAGGCCACCGAGGAGTCCGTCATGTACGCGGCCATGGGTCAGAAGGTGGCCATGTGACCGGCCGCAGCGAGACGCGCGCCGGGGCAGGAGGGCTCGCATGACCACGCTGTCGCTCAACGCCCCCGCCAAGCTGTTCAAGACGCGCGAGCTGGGCATCGTCCTGGCCCTCGCGCTGCTGGTCGCGTACACGGCGATCGACAACCCGCGGTTCCTGAGCGGCCAGAGCATCCGCGACAACCTGCTCAACACGGCGATCCTCGCCGTCATGGCCACCGGCCAGGCGGTCGTGGTGATCACCCGGAACATCGACCTCAGCGTCGGCTCGGTGCTCGGCCTCAGCGCCTTCACCGTGGCCACGATGACGAGCGCCAACCCGGGCCTGCCGATGATCGTGGCGATCCTGGCCGGCCTGACTCTCGGCGCGGTGGCCGGCCTGGTCAACGGCGTGCTGGTGCGGTTCGGCAAGGTGCCCGCGCTGGTTGTCACGCTGGGCACGCTCTACATCTTCCGAGGCATCACGTACTCGTGGGCCGGCGGGTCGCAGGTCAACGCCGACGAGCTGCCCCGCCACTTCCTGACGTTCGCCAACGACAACCTGCTGGGCATCCCCTGGCTGGTGCTGATCGCGCTGATCGTGGTGGGCGCCGCCTCGCTGATGATGCGCAACTACCGGGTCGGCCGGGAGCTGTACGCGATGGGGTCGAGCCCCGCCGCCGCCGAACTGGCAGGCATCAAGGTCGCTCGGAACCTGCTCGGCGCGTTCGTCCTCAGCGGTGCGCTGGCCGGCCTGGCCGGGGTGCTGTACGCGGCCCGCTTCGGCACGGTCGACGCCGCCGCCGGCACGGGTTACGAGCTCAACGTCGTGGCCGCGGTTGTGGTCGGTGGCGTGGCGGTCTTCGGCGGCAGCGGCTCGGTCTGGGGTGCGGCCCTGGGCGCCCTGCTGCTCACGGTGATCGGCAGCGCTCTCGCGGTGCTCGACATCAACCAGTTCTGGCAGCAGGCCATCGTCGGCGCGCTGATCATCCTGGCCATCTGCGCCGACCGCCTGGTCGCGGTGCGGATCGCTCGATCGCTGCGGAAGAGGGACGCGCATGTCTGACACCCCGCGGAAGAGCAGCGCGATCGACCTCGGCAGTGCGATCAAGAGCAGGCTGACCAGCTGGGACAGCATCATCCTGGTGCTCACCGTGCTCGTGCTGGTTGTCGCGTCGTTCTCGGTGGACAACTTCGGCACCAGCCGGAACTTCACATTCATGGTGCTCGACCTGCTCCCGATCATCCTGATCGCGCTGCCGATGACGATGATCATCGTGACCGGCGAGATCGACCTGTCGGTGGCCAGCACCCTGGGCCTGACCAGCTCGTTGATGGGCTGGCTGTGGAACCAGGGCCTCTCGATCGAGACGATCATCCCGCTGTGCGTCGTGATCGGCGCGATCTGCGGCGTGGTCAACGGCTTCCTGATCACCGGCCTGGGCCTGCCCTCGCTGGCGGTCACCATCGGCACGCTGGCCCTTTACCGCGGCCTCGCGTTCGTGGTGCTGGGCGACGGCGCGGTGGCCGACTTCCCCTGGAACTACACCGGCTGGGTCACCGGCACGATCGGTGGCGGCGCCGTACCCAACGACCTGATCCTGATCGTGGCGCTCGCCCTGATTTTCGGAATCGTGCAGCACGCCACCCCGTTCGGCCGCTCCCTGTACGCCATCGGCGCCAACGCGCAGGCCGCGCACTTCTCCGGCATCCGAGTGGCCCGTACGAAGTTCTGGCTCTACGTCGTGAGCGGCGCGGTCGCCGGCCTGGTCGGCGTGCTGTGGACGCTGCGCTACTCCAGCGCCCGGGCCGACAACGGCTCGGGACTCGAACTCGCCGTGGTCGCGGCCGTCCTGCTGGGCGGCGTCTCGATCTTCGGTGGAAAGGGCAGCCTGCCGGGTGTGCTGGCCGGTGTCGTGCTGCTGACCGCGCTGCAGAACGCGTTGCGCCTGGAAGACGTCTCCGGGCAGGCGCTCAACATCGTCACGGGCTCCCTGCTCGTGCTCTCCGTCCTGCTTCCCAACATCACCACCGCCATACGCGGTCATTGGCGCCGCCGGAAAGTGCGGCAGGCCGCGGCCGCGCGATAAGAATCCGATTGGAGTACGCCGTGCTTCGCTCCCCCGCGCACTACTTTCCGTTACTTCAGCCGCACTGCTCGTCACTGGGTTGACTGCCTGCGGCGGCACCACCAAGGACAGCAACACCAACACCGGTTCCGGTGCGCAGGCCCCCGCGGCCGCCGACCCGAACGCGGCGCTCAAGGAAGGCCTCAAGATCGCCTTCCTGCCGAAGCAGCTCAACAACCCGTACTCGGATGTCGAGACCGGCGGCGGCAAGGTGGCCGTCGAGGAGCTCAAGGGCGAGTACAAGCTGGTCGGCCCCAACGACGCGTCGGCCTCGTCGCAGGTGTCGTACATCAACACGCTGATCCAGCAGCAGCAGGACGTCATCGTGGTGGCGGCCAACGACCCGAACGCGGTCTGCCCCTCGCTCAACCAGGCCCGCGCCGCCAAGATCAAGGTCATCACGTTCGACTCGGACGCCTCCAAGGACTGCCGCGACGCGTTCATCAACCAGGCCACCACCGAGGGCATCGGCCAGTCGCTGGCCAAGATGGCGCTCGAGCAGGCCGGCGGCAACGGCGGTGAGATCGCCGTCCTCTCGGCCACGCCGAACGCCACGAACCAGAACGCCTGGATCGAGGTCATGAAGGAAGAGCTCAAGAAGCCCGAGTACGCCAAGCTCAAGCTGGTCAAGGTCGCGTACGGCAACGACGACGACCAGAAGAGCTTCCAGGAGGCCCAGGGTCTGCTGCAGTCGTACCCGAACCTCAAGGTCATCGTGGCCCCGACCACTGTCGGCATCGCCGCGGGCGCGCGCTACATCAGCTCCTCCAGCTACAAGGGCAAGGTCGCGGTGACCGGGCTGGGCCTGCCCAACCAGATGCGCGAGTACGTCAAGGACGGCACCGTCACCAAGTTCGCGCTCTGGAACCCGGCCGACATCGGCTACCTGGCCGCGTACGCGGGTGCGGCGATGGCCTCGGGTCAGATCATCGGCGCCGAGGGCGAGAAGTTCAAGGCGGGCAAGCTCGGCGAGTACACGATCGGCAAGGACGGCGAGATCGTGCTCGGCCCGCCGACCGAATTCACCAAGGACAACATCGACCAGTTCAACTTCTGAGCAGACGTACGGAGTTCCCATGACCGACCTCGCCGCCGTCAAGCGCGCCCTGACGGCACAGCGCATCGAGACCCCGTCGTGGGCCTACGCCAACTCGGGTACGCGCTTCAAGGTCTTCGCCCAGCCGGGCGTGCCGCGCACCCCCGAGGAGAAGATCGCCGACGCCGCCACGGTGCACCGGTTCACCGGCGTCGCCCCCGCGGTGGCGCTGCACATCCCGTGGGACAGAGTGGACGACTATGCGGCCCTGACCGCGTACGCCCGGGATCTGGGGGTGGAGATCGGCGCGATCAACACCAACGTCTTCCAGGACGACGACTACAAGCTGGGCTCGGTCACCAACCCCGACGCGCGGATCCGCCGCAAGGCCACCGATCACCTGCTCGAGGCCGTCGAGATCATGAACCAGACCGGGTCGCGCGACCTGAAACTGTGGTTCTCCGACGGCATCAACTATCCCGGGCAGGACGACCTGCGCGACCGTCAGGACAGGCTGGCGGCGGCGCTGCGCGAGGCGTACGACCGGCTCACCGGCAACCAGCGTCTGCTGCTGGAGTACAAGCTGTTCGAGCCGGCCTTCTACGCCACCGACGTGCCGGACTGGGGGACGTCGTACGCGCACTGCCTGGAACTGGGCGAACGCGCGACGGTCTGCATCGACACCGGCCACCACGCCCCCGGCACCAACATCGAGTTCATCGTCGCGTTCCTGCTACGCCAGGGGAAGCTCGGCGCGTTCGACTTCAACAGCCGCTTCTACGCCGACGACGACCTCATGGTGGGCGCGGCCGACCCGTTCCAGCTGTTCCGCATCATGTACGAGATCGTCCGCGGCGACGCCCTGGACCCGGCGTACGGGATCGCTTTCATGCTCGACCAGTGCCACAACATCGAGCGCAAGATCCCCGCGATCATCCGCTCGGTCATGAACGTGCAGGAGGCGACGGCCAAGGCCCTGCTGGTCGACCGTGAAGCCCTGACCAAGGCCCAGCAGTCCGGCGACGTCCTGGAGGCGAATGCGGTCTTCATGGACGCCTACAACACCGACGTACGCCCGCTGCTGGCCGACGTCCGAGCCGACGCCGGCCTCGACCCCGACCCGATCGCCGCCTACCGCGCCAGCGGCCACGACGAAAAAATCATCGCCGACCGAGTAGGCGGAACCCAGGCCGGCTGGGGCGCCTGACCACCCGCACGCCGGCCCTGCGAGTCCGTCGTGGACCGCGGGGCCGCACGGTCGGGTGGCATCCGGCCCGGCTCGACGGGAGTCAGTCGCGGCCGTACTTGTCGAACGGGACCGTCCAGTCGCCGAGGCCGTTCCAGATGGGCAGCTTGCGCGGGCTGTTCGTGACGTCGACGATGTCGCCGGGCAGGAACGTGTTGTAGACCCACTTGGCGTCGGCAGTGCTCAGATTGATGCAGCCGTGCGACTTGTTGGCCCGGCCCAGCGAGTTGTTCCACGGCGCGGCGTGCAGGTATTCACCCGAGTACGAGATGCGCGTGCAGAACTCGATGTTCTCCGACACGTAGTAGTTCGGGTCCTTCGGGTCGGTGACGCCGTACGTGGCCGAGCTCATCGTGTGCTTGCGCTTCTTCCCCAGCACGACGTGGGGGCCGCCCGCCGTCCAGTAGCTGATGCGTTCGCCGTTCGCACCGGTCGTGCCGCCGCCCTTGCCGAGGCTGCTCTTCATCGTGCGGACCAGTTTGCCGTCGATGTAGACCTTCGTCATGTGGGTGCGGTTGTCGCTGACCGCGATCAGCGCACGGCCGATCCGGAAGTGCGTCGAGGCGTTCTTGCCCCCGTACGTCGTCTTGCCGAGCTTGACCCCGTACATGTTGACGTTGACCTTGATCGTGGTGCCGGCGGCCCAGTACTTCGCCGGTCGCCAGTGAACCGTCCGGTCGTCGCGCCAGTAGAACTTGCCCGGCACGGCGGGCGAGGTCTTGATCTCGATGGCTTTCTCGGCCGCTTCCTTGTTGACGGCCTTGCTGAACCGGACGATCACCGGCTGCCCGACGCCGTACGTCCTGCCCTCCTTGAGGGCGAGCATGGCGTTGGCCTGGAAGGTGACCGTGGCGGTCTTCTCCGGCTTCAGGGTGGTGAAGCTGGTCTTCTCGGTGGTCTTCACGCCCGCGCTGTCGGTGGCGGTGACCGTGACGGTGTACTTCTTGCCGTACGCCAGGTCGCTGGTCGAACGCCAGGTGCCGTCTTCCTGCAGCGTGCCCTCGACCTTGGCCTTGGCCGCCGTGACCACTACCGACTCGAGCTTGCCGTCGGCCGCGCTGACCACGATCGGCGCCGTCGGCAACGCACCGGTGTCCCCATCGGCGGGCGTCACCGTCAGCTTCACCGGCGTGGCCACCGTCTGGGTGAGCTCATCCGCCGTGCCGACCCAGTTCGCCGCTCCGCTGCCGCCCTTGCCGGACGGGGAGCACCCGGCCACGGCAGCTCCAGCGGCTATCCCCGCCGCGCCAATGATCACCTTGCGTCGCTGAACCATGACTCTCACATTCGAGGAATGCCCGCGGGCGCCGTCCAGGCCCTGCTACTTCAGACGCGAGCAGGACGCGAAAACGTTGCACCTTCGTCAGAAGGGAGATCATGGTGACAGATTTGAATCCCGCCCGGTAGACCAAATCGGGCCGAGACGCCATCAGCCGTACGGTCGCCGGTGACGCTCTGCTACCTGCTGGGCGGCAGGTTGTGCAGGGTCACGGCGGTCAGCTCACCGCGGCGGATCCCGGCGGCCTGACGGGTCCGGGGAAGCGCTTTCCGATCCGTACGCGGAAGGGGCACCCGATATGGCGGGTTCGAGAGTTTAATCAAGTCGCGCCGGAACCGGTTCCGCGATCTCGGTTATCGATCTTGCATGGGTGCGAACAGGCAACCAACGTACGGGATTGAACTGGGGCTTTGCCCGAAAGGGCAGCGCCTTTACGAAGATGTCGGGCACAAGACCGGCCAGGTTCCGGAACCGTGTTCATCTATGGACAGGTGATGAACGCGTCCCTAGCGTCGGACCGGGGGAGCGCTTTCCAAGCACGTCGAGGAGAGTCCTGTCTTCCCTAGGGCGCAAGAGTCCCCCTTGCGCATCCCCGCCCAAGGAGAAGCAATGACCATCCCCATCTCCTCCGCGCCCGAGCGGAGGCGCTCCCCCTGGCGACTGGCCGCGATCAGCGGTCTCATCGCCACCGTCGTCGCGGGCTACGCCGCGGCCACAGCAGGCGGCGCGAGCGCCGCCGAAACGCTGCTCTCACAGGGCAAACTGGCCACCGCATCGTCCACCGAGGCGGCCGGCGCGTACGCCGCTTCCGAAGCCGTCGACGGCAACGCCGGCACCCGCTGGTCGTCGGCGTTCAGCGACCCGCAGTGGCTGCAGGTCGACCTGGGCAGCTCGCAGGCGATCAGCCGGGTCGAGCTGAACTGGGAGACGGCCGCGGCCAAGGCCTTCCAGATCCAGGTGTCGGACAACGCGAGCACCTGGACCAGCGTCTATTCGACCACGACGTCGACCGGCGGCACCCAGAACCTCACGGTCGACGGCACCGGCCGGTACGTGCGGATGTACGGCACCCAGCGCACAACCGGCTACGGCTACTCCCTGTGGGAGTTCAAGGTCTACGGCGGAACAACGACCACTCCCCCTCCCACCGGGGATCCGATTCCCGGTGGTGGCAGCCTCGGCGCCAACGTGGTCGTCTTCGACCCGTCGATGTCGAGCGCCAGCATCCAGGCACGGGCCGACCAGATCTTCGCGCAGCAGGAAAGCGCGCAGTTCGGCACCGGACGCTACGTGCTGGCGTTCAAGCCGGGCACCTACAACAACCTCAACATCCAGGTCGGCTTCTACACCTCGATCGTCGGTCTCGGGCAGAACCCCCAGGACGTACGGATCAACGGCGACATCACCGTCGACGCCGGCTGGTTCCAGGGCAACGCGACCCAGAACTTCTGGCGCAGCACCGAGAACGTGTCGGTCTACCCGGTCAACGGCACCAACCGCTGGGCCGTCTCGCAGGCCGCCCCGTTCCGCCGCATGGACATCCACGGCAACCTCAACCTGGCCCCCAACGGGTACGGGTGGGCCTCAGGCGGTTACATCTCGGACTCGCGGATCAGCGGTAGCGAGGGGCAGTACTCGCAGCAGCAGTGGTTCACCCGCGACAGCCAGATCGGCTCGAACACCAACGCGGTGTGGAACCAGACGTTCGTCGGCGTGCAGGGCGCCCCGCCGGCCAGCTACCCGACCCCGCCGTACACGGTCATCCCGCAGACCCCGGTGATCCGCGAGAAGCCGTACCTGTACCAGACCGGCGGCGACTACGCGGTGTTCGTGCCCGGCCTGCGCACCAACACCTCCGGCGCGACCTGGGTCAACGGCAACACCCCGGGCTCGTCGATCCCGCTCTCGCAGTTCTATGTGGCGAAGCCCGGTGACACCGCCGCCCGCATCAACCAGGCGCTGGCCCAGGGCCTGAACCTGATCTTCCAGCCCGGCATCTACCACATCGACCAGACGATCAACGTGAACCGGGCCAACACCGTGGTGCTCGGCCTCGGCTACGCGACGATCATCCCGGACAACGGCGTCACCGCCATGCAGGTGGCCGATGTGGACGGTGTGAAGATCGCCGGCGTGCTCTTCGACGCGGGCACCACCAACTCGCCCAACCTGCTGGTCGTGGGCCCGTCCGGCTCCTCGGCCAACCACGCGGCCAACCCGACGACGGTCCAGGACGTGTTCTTCCGAATCGGCGGCTACATCGCGGGCAAGGCCACCAACAGCCTGCTGGTCAACAGCAACAACGTGATCATCGACCACATCTGGGCCTGGCGCGCCGACCACGGCAACGCCGGCACGTACGGGTGGACGGTCAACACGGCCGACAGCGGCCTGATCGTCAACGGAAACAACGTGACGGCTTACGGGTTGTTCGTCGAGCACTACCAGAAGACCGAGGTGCTCTGGAACGGCAACGGCGGCCGCACCTACTTCCTGCAGAACGAGCAGCCGTACGACCCGCCGTCCAACGCCGCGTGGCGCAGCGACGGGGTGCTCGGCTACCCGGCGTACAAGGTGGCCGACAGCGTGCAGACCCACGAAGCCTGGGCGATGGGCAGCTACGCCGTGTTCCTCGACAACCCGGCCATCCACTCGGCGAACGGTTTCCAGGCCCCCACCCACGGCGGCGTGAAGTTCCACAACATCTTCACGATCTCGCTGGCCGCCGGCACGATCGACCACGTCGTCAACAACCTCGGCGCGCCGGCCCAGGCCAGCAACGTCGTCCCCTCCACGATCACCAACTTCCCCTGACAGCCCCTCCGACAGTCGCGACGCCGCGGGTCCGTCCCGCGGCGTCGCCCTTTCACGGGGCCTCCACCTGCCAGAGAGCGCTGACCGGCATGGCTCGCATCTTGTCGCCGAACGGCAGAGTCGAGTCGCCGGTGTAGAGGACGACTCCGGCGACGAAGTCATCACCCAGCCGATCCGCGAGCCTGCGCAATCCTCGGAAGTCGTCGGACCGAACTGTCGACGCTGCCTTCACCTCGATGCCGACGACCTGACCCGACCGGTTCTCGAGCACGGCGTCCACCTCGTATTGCTTCTGGTCGCGGTAGTGATACAGGTCGGCGCGCTGCCGAGACCACGTGAGCTGGCGGGCCAGCTCTGAAATCACGAAGGACTCAAGCAGCGGCCCGAACGGCGCGCCTGGCCGAAGCAGCGACCGCGCTTCTACCGATATCTCGTTGGAGGCAATGCCCGAGTCGACGAAGATCAGTTTCGGCGCTGCGGTCGTACGCGTGCCCAGATTGCGCGACCAGCCGGGGATCCGCTTGATCAGGAAGATTTCCTCAAGGACGCGCAGATATCGCGCGACAGTCGGCCGGCTCAGCCCCAGCGTCGACTCGAGCGCATTGGCAGCGATGACCGTCGATGATCTGCCGGCCAGCAGGCGAACGAGCTTGCGCAGTTCGCCCTTGTGCTGAATGTCGGACAGCTGCCGGACGTCGCGGTCGACGAGCGCTTGTACGTAGGCGTCGAGGAACCGCTGACGACGCCGCGGGTCTTCGCGGGTAACGGCCTCGGGAAGGCCACCCCGTACGATTCTGGCGGCGTAGTCGGCGCGCGTCACCGCCGATCGGTGCCGCAGTTCGGGACCGGACGCGAAGACGGCGTCGACGAAGCCATCCGGCTGACCGTCCATCTCGCCTTGGGAAAACGGCCACAGTTCGACGGTTTCCATCCTGCCGGGCAGGGCGTCGGGCGCAGCGATCATCCCGAACAGACGCGACGAGCCGGTAAGAAGATACCGTCCGGGGCGGGGATCCTCGTCCACCGATACTTTGATTGCGAGCAGCAGATCGGGGACTCGTTGGATCTCATCGATGGCCAGCAGATCCATGGAATCGACGAACCCGGTGGGGTCTGCCAAGGCCGCATTTCGATCCCGTTCCCGGTCGAGGTCTCGCCAGGCGGCCAGCCGATCACCCGCCACGATCCGGACGAGTGTGCTCTTGCCGGTCTGGCGCGCACCGTTGATCAGGACAACGCGCGTGTCGGCGAGGGCCGCGTCGACCTGGGCGGCGACCCGGCGTGGCGTCAAGGGCACAGGCACAACCCAGCTTATCACCGAACCTTCGATCTGCACCCCTCTTCGCTTTCGATCTGCACCGTAGCCCGTTTTCGTTCTGCACCCCATCGCGCTTTCGATCTGCGCGGCGAGGCGCGTTCGACCTGCCCCCGGGAGACCGAACACTTCATTCCGAATCGTCGATACAGTTACCAGCCGTAACAGAGGAGATACCTGCTGTTGACAGGGCGTCCGGGCGGGCGTCTACTGCGAGACAACGGCGCCTCTCGATGCGGCAGATCCCCGGCTGGGTCGGTTTGGAGGAGACATGCGCGATCCCGGAAGGTTGCTGGCCCTCGGCTGCGTGGTCACCCTCCTGACCGGCACGGCGACCGCCTGCAATCGGGGCAGTGGTGAGGACGTCGTCGGCCTCATCACCAAGACCGACACCAACCCGTTCTTCGTCCAGATGCGCAAGGGCGCCCAGAGCGCAGCCGAGCAGCAGGGGGTCGAGCTGCAGACCTTCGCCGGCAAGCAGGACGGCGACAACGAGGCCCAGGTGCAGGCGATCGAGAACCTGATGTCGTTCGGCGCCAAGGGCTTCCTGATCACCCCGAACGACTCGAAGGCGATCGTGCCCTCGATCGACAAGGCACACGAGGTCGACATGCTGGTCATCGCGCTCGACACGCCCGTCGACCCGCCCAACGCGGCCGACGCCACCTTCGCCACCGACAACTATCAGGCCGGCAAGCTGATCGGGCAGTGGGCCAGGGCGAAGTTCGAAAAGGACGGCAAAGAGGCGAGGATCGCGATGCTCGACCTCAACGCCAACCAGGTCTCCGTCGACGTCAAACGCGACCAGGGCTTCCTCGACGGCTTCGGCATCGACATCGGCGACCCCAACCGGATCGGCGACGAGAACGACCCGCGCATCGCCGGCCACGACGTCACCGACGGCGCCGAGGAGGGCGGCCGTACGGCGATGGAGAACCTGCTGCAGAAGGACTCGTCGATCAACCTGGTGTACACGATCAACGAGCCCGCGGCGGCCGGCGCCCACCTGGCTCTGCAAGCGGCCGGCAAGGACAAGGACACCGTCATCGTCTCGATCGACGGCGGCTGCCCCGGGGTCGACAACGTCGCCAAAGGGATCATCGGGGCCACCTCGATGCAGTTCCCGCTCAAGATGGCGCAGCTGGGCGTCGACGCCATCGCCGCGTACGCGAAAGACGGAACCCGCCCGCAGGTGACACCGGGCAAGGACTTCTACGACACCGGAACCGAACTGATCACCGACGACCCGCAGGCCGGCGTGGAGGCCAAGGACTCCACGTGGGGCAAGCAGAACTGCTGGGGTTGACATGTCCTCCACGACAGCCGATTTCGACGTACGCAAGGACGACTCGCTCGGCCTGCGCATCCAGCACCTGTTGCACTCCAACCCCGTACTGGGACCGCTGGCCGTTCTCGTCGTGGCGATCATCGCGTTCTCGATCGTCAACGGCCGGTTCCTGACCGCGACCAACCTCTCGCTCGTGCTTCAGCAGGTAACGGTCATCGCCACGCTCGCGCTGGGCCAGACGCTGATCATCCTGACCGCGGGCATCGACCTGTCGGCCGGCGCGATCGCGGTCTTCTCGTCGATCCTGATGGCCACGTTCTGCGTCGACGCCGGGATGCCCGGAATCGTCGCGCTGCTGCTCGGCTTCGCCTGCGGCACGGCGATGGGCGCCATCAACGGTTTCCTGGTGACTCGGATGAAACTGCCACCCTTCATCGTCACCCTGGGCACGCTGACCATTTTCTTCTCGCTGAACTCGGTCGTGAGCAACAGCGAGACCGTACGGGGAACCGACATGCCCGGCTTGATGACGTGGACGGGCAACTCCATCCCGATCGGCGACTTCCGATTGACGTACGGGTCGATCATCATGCTCCTGCTTTTCGGGTTCTTCTTCTACGCGCTCGGCAACACCGCATGGGGCAAACACGTGTACGCCACCGGTGACGACTCGGAGGCCGCGCGGCTGGCCGGCATCCAGACCAACCGGGTGCTGTTCTCGGTCTACACCGTGGCGGGCCTGCTCTACGCGATCGGCGGCTGGATCCTCATCGGCCGGCTCGCCTCGGCCAGCCCCAACGTGGGCGTCGAATACAACCTCGACTCGATCACCGCGGTTGTGCTCGGCGGCACCAGCCTCTTCGGCGGACGCGGCAGCGTGATCGGCACCCTGATCGGCGCGCTGATCGTCGGTGTGTTCCGCAACGGCCTGCAGCTCGGCGGCGTCGAAGTGGTCTGGCAGGGCTTCGCGATCGGCCTGTTGGTGCTGGTCGCGGTCTCGCTCGACCAGTGGATCAGGAAGGTGCGGACATGACCACCGACGGCACCCCGGTTCTGCGGGCGAAAGGCCTCACCAAGCGGTACGGCCGGGTCGTGGCGATCAACGGCAGCGACCTCGAGCTGTATCCCGGCGAGATCCTCGCGGTCATCGGCGACAACGGCGCCGGCAAATCCAGCCTGATCAAGGCCCTGTCCGGCGCGCTGGTCCCGGACGAGGGCGAGATCTTCCTCGACGGGCGACAGGTCCGCTTCCGCACGCCCATGGACGCGCGCGCCGCAGGCATCGAGACCGTGTATCAGACGCTCGCGGTGGCGCCCGGCCTCGACATCGCCGACAACCTGTTCCTCGGTCGTGAGGAGCGCAAACCCGGCCTCCTGGGCTCGGTGTTCCGGATGCTCGACCGTGGGCACATGCGGTCGGAGGCCAAACGGCACATGAGCGACCTCGGCGTCGCCACGCTGCAGAACATCGGCCAGGCCGTGGAGTCGCTTTCCGGCGGGCAGCGGCAGGCCGTCGCGGTGGCCCGGTCGGCCGCGTTCGGCAGCAAGGTGGTGATCCTCGACGAGCCGACGGCGGCGCTCGGCGTCAAGGAGGGCAACCGGGTGCTGCAGCTGATCCGCGACGTGCGTGACCGCGGGCTACCGGTCATCCTGATCAGCCACAACATGCCACACGTGTACGAGGTGGCCGACCGCATCCACATCCAGCGGCTCGGCCGCCGCGTCGCCGTGATCACCCCTGAGTCGCACTCGATGAGCGAGGCGGTGGCCATCATGACCGGCGCCGCCGAACCCCCACCGAACTGACGGCCTTCGGCTACTTCTTTTTCTTCTTGCCCTTCTTGTCGTCGCCGAACATCGCGCCGAGCATGACGCTGTCCCGCTCGCCGGCGGCCTCACGCGCGTTCTTCGGCTCCCGAACGGCAACCTTCCAGAACACAGCGACGATCACAACCAACCAGGCCCACCAGGGAATACCCGATTCCGGCCCGAAAAGCGCATCCGTCACAGCCGACGCAGTGTCGAGGTATTGCTCCATCCGTGGCTCCTCGCTCGCTCCTGGAAAGTCGGCTCTGTGATCGGCCGCGGAGCGCCCAGCTTGAGCAATATTTCGTACTGTCAGTCCAAGAGCCCGGTCAAGGGCGGCCCGAGTGGATCACCGACCAACGCCAGCGAATTCTCGGCCCGAGCGGCCAAGTCCAGCGGCTCGATCCCCAGGGTCAACGCCGCGTGCAGCAGGCGGTCCAGGCCGGCGCCCACAAGAGGTGCCGCAGTGCGAAGCGCTGCGTCGAGCGCCACTGCGGCGGTGGTGCCGCCGTGGGCAACGATGTTTCGCTGTCGATACAGGCGTCGAAGTGCCGCCTCGAACACCACCCTTACGTCACTCAGCTCCTTCTGCGGATCCGCGAGCAGCCGCGCCATCCGTTGACAGGCCGCCACATCGCCTGGACTCGACACGGCGGGTTTGACTCCCTTGGAAAGCGCTTCGGCCACCAATTGGCACCGCTGCGCATTGGTCCGTGTCCGCTGAAGTGCCTCGCTGAGGTCGTCCGGCTGGGCCGGACGATGCCGGTACGACAAAGCAGTCAGCTCCGCGCGCGGCCAGGAGCAGGCCACGAGTGCTGCCAACCGGTCGGCCGCCACGGCTCGGTCGGCGTCCGGGTCGGCCTTGTCGCCGGGGTGATGCAACAGCGACTCGATCGCGGCCCATGCACCAGACACCGCGGGGGCCGGCGGCCCTTCGTTCAGCGGAGCGGCAAGTTCCAGCGCGTCATCAAGGCGATCGGACGCAGTGACCGAATACATCGTGCGTTCCCGCTTCAGCGACAGCACATCGGCGCCTCGAGCCGGCGGCTGTACCGGCAATGAGTCGGGATGAGACGCCACCCACGCACGGCCAACGGGCTCCAGCCGGCCTCGGCCGGTTCGCGCGTACGAGCTGCGTGCTTGCAGCCGCAGGACGAGACCTCCTGCGGCGCGTACCGCGGCAACCGGATCTTTCGCTCGCAGATAATAGATGAACCCGCCGTTGTGCCGCGGCGGCTGCATGACGCCTTGCTTTCTGAACCACGCGGCCGTGGCCTGCGCGGATCGCCATTCCGGCAGCGGCTCGGCGAGCGTTTGATAGCTCGGCACGGACACGAACGGCACCATCACCTCAAATTCGCTGTCACTGGTAGCCGCCAGATCCGTGGCAACTTCCAGAAGATGACGAAGCGTTACACCGGGCGCTTGGCTGGTGTCGTGCACCCATCGGTGCAAGCGGCCGGAACTCCAGCCTCGATCAAGCAGATGCGTGGCGATGGCACGCGCAAGCCGTTCAGGCGACGGTGGCCTCGTACTCTCGACCGTCTCGGCCCACCGATCGAGATAGCCGTCATTCACCAACGGCATGAGCTGCCGCAGACGTCGACGTTGCTGGCTGTCGGGTGCCAAGCCTGAGCGCAACAGGTCTGTCAACTCTTTGCGCAACCGGCTGTCACCCAGACCACGGTCAGGCCCGAGCAGGCGTTCGAGGGTCCGGAGATACCAGGACACCGCCCCAGGACTCAGTACTTGTTGACGCTGCCAGTCGCCGGTCTCCCACGCCTCTTCCAGCGCCAGCGCGCTGCTGACGTCCCACAGCCGCCGCGGCCACGGCGACGTGTCGGCGAAGAAGTCCATGAGCCTCGCGGTCACGTGCGCGGCGTACGGGGAAGTCAGGAGCGCGTCCAGTTGAGCAGGTTGCCTCGTCACGGTGTGTTATGCTTCCACCAGAGCTGCACGCTCGAAGTCTAAAGTTGGGGAGCCGCCTCCAAAGGGCCGCTCCCCACTTTCTTTCCGCAGCTCACCTGCGTTCTGCTCACCTCAAATTCCCCACCGCGGCGGGCGTGTCACGCGACTAGGTCAACGGCCTCACTGCAGGGCCTGGCCTAATCGGCTGTGTCGCCGGGCAGGGGTGGGGAACACGTGGCAACGCCGCCGGCCAGTTCGAGGGCGGCTCGGCGGGGGTCGCCGTGCCAGCGGCTCGCGAAGACGTCGCGCAACTGCCAGCCCGCCAAGGTCAGGGCTCGGCGCCGGGCCAGGTGGGCGTCGGGGCCGTCAGGATGGGGGCCGCAGAGGACGCCGATGGGGCTCTCGGCCGGGCCCAGGCAGAGATCTATCGTCCAGCGGCCGACCCCGTACGCGGGGCGGGTGGGCACGTCCAGTCGGGCCAGCTCGGTGGCCAGGTCAGCCGCCCACCCGGCCGGCGCGGGCGGGCTCGGATCGCGGGCGGTGGGGCCGGCTTGCGCGTACGCGAAGAACTCGCCGATCAGGCCGCCCGGCTTGGTCAAGGCCGTCGCCACGACGAGTTTGCGCCGGGCCCGGGTGACCATCACGTTGAACAGGTTCGGGTCGGCGGCGAACCGGCGGCGGGCCGGTGGATCGCCGGGCGCCAGGCCCAGCGACACGATCACGACCTCGGCCTCGCTGCCTTGGAAGGCGTGCACCGTCCCCACGCGCAGGCCGAGCTCCTCGATCCGTTCGACCGGGTAGGCCTCGACCAGCGCCGCCTCCAGGGCGTCGGCCTGCGCGCGGAACGGTGAGATCACCCCGATCCCCCGGGTGCCGGACGCCGCCTCCTTCTCGACCGCCGCGAGCACAGCCTCGACCTCGTCCGGCGTGTGCAGCACGTCGATCGCGCCGGTGTTCTCGCCCGCCGGCGTACGGGTCAGGATGTCCAGCTTGTCGCCGTAGAAGCGCCGGGCCGAGAAGCCGATCAGGTGCGGCACGCTGCGGTGATGCTCGGCCAGCCAGGTCGCCGGGGCAGCGCCCGCCGCGACGTCGTAGGCGCTCATCCGGCGTACGTCCAAACGCTCGTCCGCCTCGTGCCGCGCCAGCACCTCGACCACGTCGACGTCGCTCACGAACGAGACGAACCGCAGCTGGCGTGGATCACCCACCACCAGCGCGCGGCGGGCCCGGGCCAGCACCGGAGCCGCCCGTACCTGATCCACATGGGACGCCTCGTCGAGCACCACCAGGTCGAACATCCCGGGCGCGGCGGGCAGCAAATCCTCGACGTCGGCCACCGTGCCGATCCACAGCGGGAGCGCGCGTGTCAGCGGCCCGGCCTCGATCGTGGCCAGCAGCTCGCGGCGGCGGTTACGCCCGGCTCGCAGCGCGGCGGCCAGTTCGGCGGCGCAACGACGGGCGGACCGGTCCCAGCGGCGCTCGCTGCGGGCACTGCGGCGCATCGCGTCCCCGATCGCCTGGGCCAGCGCGTTCTCGGCCTCGTGCAGGGCGGCCCACTGCGGTTCGAGATCGGTGCCACCGGTCGCGGCGAGGTGAGCGGCGGCGCGCTGGGCGGTCGCCGCGGCCAGGGCATCCCGTACGCGCTCGGGCGAACCCATCCGTCGCAGTGTCCACCAGCGGGCCAGGCCACCACGGTCGAGCCGGGCAGCGGCCCGTTCCAGGTCGACGCCGTCGCGGAAGGCGCCGGGCACGTCCGCGGTCAGTCCCGGAAGCAGCGGTTGCCATTCCGGCAGCTCGGCCGCCCGCAATTCGATCTCGAGCGCCGCCTTCAAGGTCGACCGCATTTCCCGTACGCGGGCAAGAGCGCGACGGACCCGATCAGCGTCCGCCCGCAACTCGCTCTCGGTCGCCCCGTCGCCGAAGCCCGCGGTCAGCTCGGCGACCAGGCTCTCCCGCCGGGCCGCATCGCCGAAGAGCACCGGAACCGGGCCCGGATACCGTTCGAGCAGCCCGGCCAGCACCTCGGCGGCGTGCGGCGACTGGGTGGCCACCAGCACCGACCCGCCGCGGTGCACAACCTCGAGCGCGGCCGCGACCACGGTGTGGCTCTTGCCGTTGCCCGGCGCCCCCGAGACGACGGTGATCGGGGCCGTGCGCACCCGGCGAACCACTTCGGCCTGAGCCTCGCTCAAGGGCAGGGGCGAAACCACCTCCGTACGGTCCTTTTCGGACTCGCCGCACGTGTCGTAGATCGAGGCCAGGGCCGTGCCCGCCAGCTCGCGCCCCGCCCAGCTGCGCAAACTGTCGGCGAGACCGGCTCCGAAGACGTCCCGTACCACGAACAGCGCGGGCTCGGAAACGAGCACCACCCGATCGTCGGGGGCACGGCGCCCGGTCGCGTGCGCGTCCACCGGCAGCCCCGTCGCCTCGGCGGCCGACCACAGCCAGGCCTTGCTGCCGGTCGCCTCCAGCCACCCCGGCCCGGCCAGCCCCGGCGCCGCCTCCAGCGCGGCCGCGAGCGTCCGGTCCGCGATCAGCGGCGTGATCTCGATGTCGCCGGCCGGGACGACCCGATAACCCAGCAGCCCACGCTCAAGCCGTACGGGCTGGCTGAGCAACGGCACCCGGATCTTGCGAAGCTTGCCGTCGATCTCCGTCCGCCCGACCAGGAAACCCCAGCCTCGCCGCAGCGGCCGCTCCTCGCGGTGCAGAGCCCCGATCGCGGCGAGCCGGTTGGCCTGTTTCGTGCGGCCCACCTTTTCCGCGTCGTCCAGCCACACCAGCGGACCGCCACGGCTGACGTCCAGCTCGCGGTCGTTGTTCGCCGGAGCCAGCTCGGCCAGCACCTCAAGCACACGGGACGGCAACATCGAGCCCGAGGCTACCGTGACCAGGCACGCCGGCCCCGCTCACGCCGGGCCCAGGTGGCGGCCGTGTCCACGCCGAACAGGCCGGTCAGGGGCACATGTTCCCGCTGTCCGTCGACGGGATCGAGATCGTCGCGTCGCTGGTGCTGCTGGCTGACAAGCGGGCGGGGCGTTCGTCGGGCTGGTTGCCATGGGCGGCTCTGGTGGCCGGCACCGGGACCAGCTTCGCGGCGAACATGGCTGTGGGCGGCGCGGACTGGATCGGCCGGGCGGTATCGGGCTGGCCCGCGTTCGCGCTCTTGGTAGCGGTCAAATTGCTGTTCGGTCTCCTGGACCACCCCGCTGCCGCCTCTGACCGTGACAGCGGGGCGGGACAGCTTTCCGCGCCAGGGACCGTCCCGTCGTCCTCTGGTCCGGCGGGCGTCGATGTGGGTGACGGCCGACGGGCGGACGGGCCGGGGACCGTCCCGAAATTCGCGGACGACGGGCGGGACGGACTGCAGGAACCGGAATCAGCCGTGGTCACGTCGTCGCCTCAGCCGGTGTCAGCCGCTCTCGATGTCGCGGAGCTGATGCCGGTTGCCCGTGAGGCGCGAGAACGGCTGGCGATGTCCGGCACAGCCTTGACCCGTGAGGCATTGGCTCGACAGATGCGGGCCGACGGGTATGCCGCGTCCAACGCCCGGGTGTCCGCACTTTTGAAGGGCCTGATCGCGGAGTCGGCTGGCGAGGTCTCTGCCGTCGGCCGTGGTGGGACTGCCCGACTGGTTCTGGTGTGTTGTTTGCTTGCGACGTTGATATTCAACGAAGTAGGTCGATGGCAGTGCTGATTTGGCGGCGGAGGATTTGCTTGGTTGTGGAGGGGTCGAATCCGTCCGAGCCGGTTGCGGTGAGTTGGAGTAGCCAGGCGGCGCTGTGCAGGCGGTGCCAGCCGAGTGCCCAGACTTCGGGTGCGAGTCCTCCGCGTTGCCGCAGGATTTGGGTTGTACCACCAGCTGTGACGTAGGCGTGGAGTTGGGCTGCGAGGCGTTTGGGGTCCGGCGGCTGCCGGGTTCCTTGCCAGGTCGCTAGGTCGAGGATTCCGGGGCCGATGAAGGTCATGCCGAAGTCGATGAGGTGTTGGCCGCGCATGCCTCGGTGCAGGGAGGTCGGATGAAATTCGCCGTGAACGAGGCCGAACGGTGGTCGTTGAGTCCCTTCGGCTCGCCGCGTGCTGCTGCGGGCGAGGCCGGCCAGTGAGAGAAGAATGTCCTTTCCGGCCCGGAGTTGGCCTGAGCGACTGAGCCTTCCGATAGCGTCGAGCATGGTTTCCGGTAGCGCGGCGAGCGTGTCGGTGTCCCAGACATCGAGGCTCGGGCAGGTGGGATCGGCGCGGTGCAGGCGAGCGGTGGCTGCGGCGGCATGCAGGTCGGTCGGGGTTTCGGTGGAGTCGCCAAGGTCTTCGAGCAGCATCACGAGGCGGTCATCCGTCACGCGGTGCGCCAAGAGTCTGGGGACGGGCAGACCGGCTCGGGCGGCGGCTTGTAGGACGGTGGCTTCGCCGGTGAAGGGCGGCCGAGCGTGTTTGCAGATGGCCGTAGTTCTGTCCGGGAATCGGACGCGTTCGACAGCGGACAGCGGCCATATCCGGATCGGCTCACGGACGAGTGGTTCTGGAAGGCCGGCCTCTCCGCACAATGTGGTGATCGTGGCGTGAAGGCCGTCAGGGCTCACGGGTTTCATCCGCTGGTGCGCAGGCTCGATGTGGCGGTGTCCAGGGTGTTCAGAATGTCGGCGAGTGCGGTGCTCATGGTGGGGGGAACCGCGCCGAGGGTGGCTTGCTGGCATGCCCGGAAGTGGTCGAGCAGGTCGATTAACGGCTTGCGGACGGCGAAGAAATTGAGGACGTCGCCTGCGAGGTGGGCGCGGCGTAGCAGAGAATTGAGCGCGACGATCTTGTCTGCGGTGGACAGGAGCACCAGGGGTGCGTCGCGGGTGTCGAGCAGGATGGGTTCCATGCGATCGAGGGCGTCGTGTTCGGTCTGCATGCCGCGGATGAGCCGGCGCACTTCGTCGCCGAATCGTGCGGTGAGGAATCGGTCGAGATCACGCGGCGCGGGGGCGAACTCGGGGGCGTCGTGCAGCAGGGCAGCGGCGATCACTCGTGGTCCTGCAGCGGGGTGGTGTTCGCCGATGGTGACGGCGACGCGGGCGGCGTGAGCCAGCGCGGGGCGGTCGTCGATGATCTTGCCGGAGCACCAGTGCCGAGCCGTTGTCAGAGCGCGTTCCACGAGTGGGTGACGCGGCGGGGTGAGGCTGGTCATCGGCGGGATCCTTCTGGTTGGCCACTACGATGGCGGGGTGGCGGGTCCTTTGGAGCGTTGGTGCGACGACACGTGCGGGATCTGCCCTGGGCAGATGCTGGGGCCTGGGGAGTTCGACGTGGTCGCGCGTCCGCGCACGGAGTTGGCGTACCGGCCGGATCTGGGATGGCGGGCCACGCCGGATGGTGTGCCGGTGTGTGTGCACCCGTTCAGGGTGGGGATGGCGCCGGGGGCGTACGCGTCGGCCGGCACGCCGCTGCCGCCGCTCGAGACTGACGATGCGGAGCTGGCGCCGCCTCCGGAGGCGCTGGTGTTGCCGGAGTTGCTGGACGATCTGAGTGGCTGGATGGTGGCGCATCTGCGTGTCGCTGATCGGGACGAGATGTTCTCGGTTGTTGCTCGGCTTGAACGGCAGGCCGGTGAGCGGTTCGCACCCGGCGAGGTCGTTGCCGTCCTGCGCCGGGTGCTGTCCGTGGAGCTGGCGCGTTCCTGATCAGGCGGCGGGTGCGGCGAACATCGTGTCGAAGTCGATGTCGTGGCTGCGCCCGCCCGCGGTGATGCCGACGCTGCCGTACAGCTCGTTGAGGTGGGCGATGCGCTTGTCGACCTCGGCAGTGTCGAGCCAATAGCGCAGCGGCTGTTCGCCCCAGCCGGCGGCGGCGTAGTAGGCGTCGGTGTCGCAGCCGCGGAAATAGGCGAAGTCTTCCAGGGCGGTGTCGTGCGGGAACAGCACGCCCAAGTCGCGCTCGATGTGGCTCATCACCGTGTGCTGGGCCAGCACGGCGTGGACCATGTCGTCGACCGGCAGCGGCAGCAGCAACTCGGACGCCTGCTCGTCGCCGCCGGTCAGGTCGTACACTGCGGCCTTGAGCGCGAGCGACCGCATGGCCTCGACCAGCAGCGGCTGTCCGTCGCGGTCCAGGTCGAACCGCGAGATCGCCGGCATCCCGGTGTAGGTCGCCCAGCACGGGCTGTACTTCATGCTGGAGGTCGTGAACCGCTCCCACAGCGGGTGGGCCTGCATCTGGTCCAGGATCTCCGCAGCACGCTTGCCGACGGCGGCGGGGTCGAGCGTCGAGCTCTTGGTGGTGGTCATTGAGGTCTCCTCACGTGTGACGGTCCGGCCCTGGCATCAGCCTCGTCCCAAGCTCCGGGGACGAGGGCCATGTCCGCGCCGTATTCGAGTGGACCAATGTCGTGGGTGTGACGGGTAGTGGCGCCGACCGCGAGGTGCGGGAAGTCTTGGGATGTCCCGTGAATTGCGTGAAATCAACGATGTGCCGCTTTCGGAACGTCCGCACCCGGGGTTGTTTCGCTACTGTCGGTGTGGCTGCCAACGCGCGGAGGGGCCATGACCGAAGCACCGTCAACGCTGGCCGACCTTCTACGGTTGGCGACGTGGAGCCCGCGCGACCTGGTGGCCGCGGTCAATACTCGGCTGTCGCGACAGGGACGTGATCGTCTTCGGATCGATGCCACGGCCGGCTACTTCTGGCTGCGTGGCGGCCAGCCCCGACCGCATATGCGGTGGCTCGTGGCGGCCGTGCTGTCCGAGCGCCTCGGTTTCAAGGTCGACACCGGTCAGCTATGGCCGGGAACGCAAGGCAGTGAGATAGCCGCAGCCAGCGGGTTCGAGTCCGTGTCGCACGTGGATGACTTGGTGCGCGAACTCGGCCACCTGTCCACCGTTGCGGCCACCCCGCTGAGCCCAGTTGGAGACGCCTCCGGCCTCGACCTCGTCGCGGCCGTCCTGGACCAGTTCGGCGGCATCTCCGTGCCCGCGCGACTGCGACCAGATCACGAGAAGGTTCACCCCGAGCAGGTTGACCTCGTCGCGGCGCACGTCGCCGATCTACGGCGTCTCGACGACCGGCACGGCGGTGGCGCGTTAAGCGTGCGATATGTGACCGCGCAGCTGCGGAGCACCATGGACATGGTCGAATACGCCAGCTACGACGCCGTCACCGGCCGGCGCCTGCTGGCCATCATCGCTGACCTGGCGCAACTCTTGGGCTGGTTGCATTTCGACTCCAGTCATTACGGCGCGGCCGAACGATATCTGCTGCTCAGCGTCGGCGTGTGCCGCGCGTTGCACGACACCGAACGCGCCGCGAATGTGATCGGCATGCTCAGCTACGTGTCCGCTTTCGCCGGCCACGGCCGCCAAGCCCAGCATCTCGCCGAGGCCGCCCACGCCGAGTCCCGGTCGGCCGACCCGATCATGCGAGCGAGGCTCCTGGGCCGTGAAGCGACCGCCGCCGCCGCTGACGGCGACATCACCGGATTCCGCCGCTGCGCCGAAGAAGCCACCGCCTTGCTCAGCGACGGCGACAAGAGGCAACCCCGGCCGGCGTTCCTCTATTACCTCAGTCCGCTTCAGCTGGCGGCGGAAACCGGCCAAGCCCTGGTAACGCTCGCCAACCAGTCGACCGCGCATCGCACCCGGCTGCTCGACGAGGGAATCGAGGTGCTCAGCGCGGCGGTCACCGAGATGACGGCGTCCGACGACGCCAACGGTCCGGCCTACGCCCGATCGGGGCTGCTGCACAGCACCTTCCTCGCGCGAGCGCTCGTGCAGCGCGGCCGAACCAGCGACGCGATCGGCGTAATCAGGGCAGACCTGCCTCTGCTGCCCACGGTCCAATCGCCACGCGGCCGCAGCTACCTGAAATCTCTGCGCCCGACGCTCGGCCGTCACGCACGATCGGCCGAGGTCAAAGCCTTCCTACCAGAGTTTGATGCCGCACTATTGAATGCATGACCATCGGCAACCCCGATCTTCCTCACCGCGGTGATATGCACCGTGATGTCATCTTCGCTGCACGCCGGGTCGATCACCCGGACGCGGCAACGATGCTCAACGTCTTCTACCGGGAGCAGGTCGGACGATACGGGTGGGCCGAGTCGGTCGATCTCGATCCTGGCAACTATGAAGCACCAGACGGGCTGTTCATCGTCATCTACCGCGACGGTGTGCCAGTTGGCTGCGGTGGTTGCCGCAGGTTCGAACCAGGCAGTGCCACCTTCGAGATCAAAAAGACGTACCTAGTACCCCAAGCACGTGGACATGGACTCGGGCAACGACTCCTCGACGTACTGGAGGACACCGCCGAACGCGGCGGCGCGCGCAGGATCATCCTGGAGACCGGCGTCCGCAATGATGCAGCTCTGCGCCTGTTCACCCGCAACGGCTACACGCCCACAGCACGGTACGTCGCCGGCCGTGACCCGGCGATCAACCGGGCTTTCGAGAAGATGATGACCCGCTCGCCGCGAACGGTCACGACTGAGGATGCTCAGTCAGCCATCGCCTGATCAACTCCTGCTCACGGTCAGGTGCGATCCCGTGTTCACCGAAGCGCTCATGATCTACAGGTCTCCCACCGCTGTGCAGCCACGCCCACGTGTCGGCAACGGTTTCAGCAATCGGGCGGCAGCGCAGCCCTGCCGCCCGAGCGCGCTCGGCGCTCATGCTCCATGGCGCAGCCGCGTTGCGCCACAACGGCAATTCCGTCCATTGCGTCACGCCCTGCTCCACCAGCCAGTCCTCGTCGGCCCAGACGAACCTAACCCGCTTGTCCGCGGGCCCAACCACGTCAGCGCACGCCGTCAGCATGTCGCCGAAAGTTGCTTCGTCGTTGTTCGGCGCGACGTTATAGACCCCGGCGTCACCGTCTCGCACTCGTTCCAGGAGAAAATCGGATAGATCCCGGACGTCAACCGGTTGTATTCCGCGGTCGGGAGCCGGTACCAGAATGCGTCCTCCCCGACGAACACGATCCAGCCACCATTGCAGACGTCCCACGTACTCGTAAGGCCCGAGAACAACATGGGGCCGAAGAACAAGCAGCCTGTCCGACCCGAAAGCGTTCCCGCAGGCAATCTCGCACCCCACCTTCAGCGGGCCGTAAGTGTCCGGATCCCACCGCCGCGTCCCAGGATCGAGACCGGGATCGCCATCCCACAACGCTGAACCCTCATCGACCGCAGCATGCGGCCAGTCCCGGTAAGCGGAAATCGTCGAAACAAACGTGTAGTGCCCCACCGCCGGCGCCAATATCTTGGCCGACCGCGCAACCACCGCAGGGACGCTTCCAGACACATCGATCGCAGCGTCCCATGGCCCCTCTTTGGCGAGTGCGACCAGATCTGACGGACTCTCACGATCGCCCACCACCCGACGGACGCCGGTCGGCAAATCGACGGGCGAGCGCCCCCTGTTGAAGACGGTGACGTCGAGGCCCTGACCGACAGCTCTCTCGACCAGCACCCGGCCGACGAACCACGATCCCCCGAGAACTAAAACCCGCACGACCTCAGGCGCCCCTTCCCGAGTTGGTGAACCGCCGACAACTTCACGCAATTAACGCCTACATCGCCAATATTCTCATCATCCACTCCAAGGCTGCCTTCCGACAACAGCGGACGTTGGTAATGCTGGTCCAGCAAGCACGGCCTTGGTCCGCACATCAGAGGATCCCAGTCAGTGCGCAGTTAAGATATTCGCAGTGTGGAATTGGCAAGAACTCAATACTACAGTCCCGCCGGCGGAAACGCCTCGCCACTGTCGATCTCCTTGGCGACCCGGACTGCAATATCGAAATAATGAATTGAGGAGGGTGGTGATGAAAGGTGCTGATAGCGGGATTCGGAATCGCGGGGATTCTGTTAGGATTTTTCGCGGGATTCACTTTCGCCAAACGAACGCAAAGATGGTGTCCAGGATGCGGCATCACCATGACGGCGGAGCATTGCCCTCGCCCCATCTCCACGAGCCGACACTCCGCTTCTGCTGACGCGTTCACAGCACCCTCAGCATCGATCGGCACAGGGTGACCTGACGGCACTCTCATCACCGATTGCGGCTGACTTGTTCGCCCCGCTCGCCTCAATGCCAACGAAGTCGGCGCCGCTTGCGTGCGGTCGATTCGTGCGCTCGTGGGACATGGACCACCCGGCCCTTCCTGGCCTGACACGCCCGTGGCCGGGTTTCACGGGCTGGGCGCGTAGCGAACTGTCCCCCAGTCATCGAACGCGCCCAGCCCGCCTTTCCTCGGCTTCCGTTTTGTTGACCCGTCGATAGGAAGAGTTTCTGATGACTGCGGTCGGTCTCGACGACGTCGAACGGTTGCGACGGCTCGGATACACGCCCAGAGCCAAAGCAAAGTCGGATGGTTATCGGATGGCTGCGTTGAGTAGCGTCGGGATGAGCATCTTGTTGGCGTGATGCCGTTCCATGAGCTGTTTGATTCGGGTGTGCCCGGCGAGGCGGATCAGGGCGAGGGCGAGGTTGCGCAGGGCGGCCATGGCGTGGGCGACGGTGCCGAGGTAGGCGTGGTGGTGGTCTTCGCCGAGCAGGACGTCGCGGATCCAGTGGATCTTGTTTTCGATTCCCCAGTGGCTGCGGACGTGAGCGGCGATCTCGGTTGCGGTGCAGGTCAGGCTGGTGATGCCGTGCAGGAGGTGTTTGCTGACGCGTTGGCCGTCGGGGGCGTAGGTGTCGCGGCGGATCCGGAAGACCTGGACCGCGCCGGGGAAGTCCACGCCGTCGGCGGGTGCGGTCCAGATGGTGCGGGTGACCCGGTGGCCGTTTCGGTGCTCGGTGTGCGTTGCGGCAGCCAGAGCGGGGACGGCTGCGGGCAGCCGGTCAGTGATCGCGGTGAGCAGGCCGGGCCGGTTGCCTTTGACGGTGAAGGCGTAACCGGCATCGCGCTTGAGTAGGTAGGTGGCGGTGTCGTGGCTGGGATGGGCGGCGTCGGCGGTGATCGTCATGCCGGTGATGTCGACCGGGTCGAGCAGGGCGGCGATCTGGGTGACTTCGGTGGTGTCGGCCGGGACCTGGACCTGGGCGATGACCACGGCGGTGTCGTGGCGCATCGCGGAGAACAGTTGCACGTCCACGCCGGTGCCGGGGCGGGTGTTGCGGACGGTCTTGCCGTCCAGGGCCAGCCCGACACCGGTGCGAACCTCGAGCAGGGTGGTCAGCCAGGCGCAGATCAGCCGGTCCAAGACCGCGGCGTCGACGGCCTCGGCCAGCCGGCGCAGGGTGTCACGGCCGGGCGGGATCCGGATGCCCAGGACGGGGTGCGTGCGGGCGCCCGCTGCGCCGAGCAGGGGTTGCGGGAGTTCCGCGACCCGGTCGGCGGCTTGCCGGCAATCACGTGCCCCGCACAGCAGTGCCATGGTCAGCACCGTCAGTACCGCGGTGAGAGGATGCCGCACGCCCTTGGGCTTACGCGGATCTTTGACCGGCGCGAACACCGCGGCCAGCGCGGTTACCCGGCCGAGGTCGGCCTGGCTGGCCTTGTTCATGACGACATCGGCGACCGCATGCGAGACTGGCACGAGCGGCCTTTCTGGTAGACGACGGTTGGCGTAGAGAACCGCCATCGTCTACTGAGGAAGGCCGCGTCCGTTCACCGGGTCGTCATCACCAGGAACAACGAAGATCAACTAACTTTGCTTTGGCTCTGGATACACGCCCGAGCTTCAACGGTCGCTGAGCTTCGGTGACCTGCTCGTTTACGGGCTGATCTACATGGTGGCGATCGCCCCGTTCGGGATCTTCGGCAGCGTCTTCCAAGCGTCGGAGGGCATGGTTGCTCTCGCCTACGCGGTGGGGATGGTCGCAATGATGGTGACCGCCTCGGCGTACGGCGTGATGACGCGTGCCTATCCGAGCGCCGGTTCGGTGTACGCATATGCGGGCCGGGCGATCTCGCCGTCGGCGGGTTTCTTGTCCGGGTGGACGGTGCTGCTCGACTACATCCTCGTGCCTGGCTTGTTGTCGCTGGTCGCGGCGGCGAGCATGACGGCGGTCTGGCCCGGCGTGCCGCTGTGGGTGTGGGTCGTGGTGTTCGTGGTAGTCAATGCCGGGTTGAACCTGCGCGGCATCAAGACCACCCGCCTGGTCAACAAGATCTTCCTGGTTGGGCAGCTGGCCGTGCTGGGCGTCTACCTGGCCGCCGGCCTTCTCGCCCTCGCCGCGGGGGCAGGTCGCGGGTTCTCGTGGGAGCCGCTTTACTCCAGCAGCCACTTTCAAATCGGGGTGGTGGCTGCGGCGGTGTCGGTGGGCATGCTGTCGTTTCTGGGCTTCGACGCCCTGTCCACCCTGGCGGAGGACGCGCGTGGCGGGGCGCGGCAGGTGTCGCGGGCGCAGATCGCCGCGCTCGGGTTGACCGGGGTGTTGTTCATCGCGCAGACGTTCGTGGCGGGTCTGCTGGTCGAGGACCCCACGAAGCTGATCACGGATGGGGATCCGGCCGGGACCGCCTTCTATGACACGGCTCGGGTAGCGGCGGGGCCGTGGCTGGCCACCCTGACCGCTCTCGCCACCGCCCTGTCGTGGGGTCTGGCGAACAACATGGTGGCTCAGGTTGCCACGAGTCGTCTGTTGTATGCGATGGCCCGTGACCGGCAGCTGCCTGCGTTCCTCGCGAAGATCAGCCCGTCACGGTCGGTGCCGACCAACGGGATTCTGCTCACGGCCGCGATCTCCCTCGTGCTGGGCCTGTTCATGGCGTCGCGGGCTGACGGGATCAGTTTGATGGCTAGCTTGGTGAACTTCGGGGCGATCCTGTCGTTCATCGTGGTGAACCTGTCGGTTCTGGCCCGCAACCTGCGCCGCAGCGAGGAGAAGGTGGCGGGCTGGTGGCGCTCCTGGGTGCTACCGGTGGCCGGGATCGCGATCCTGAGCGTGGTGATCGTGAACGCCAACGTCCTCGCCCAACGGCTCGGGTTCGTGTGGCTGGGCCTGGGCGTGCTGATCCTGCTGGGTATGACTCTCGCGGGGCGGCGGCCTCGCCTGGCCGGCCTCACCGACACCGACGAGGTTGGTGTCGCGAACGGACAGACAGCCGTCGAGTACGGGGCGGTGCACCGTGCCTGAGCCGATCTTCATCGACGCGACCCCTGGCACGGTCGGCTACACCTTCGGTGGCCGGGACCCGATCGCGACCATCCGGCCCGGAGAGCTGGTCCACCTGCGCACCTTCGACTGCTTCGGCGGGAAGGTCACCTCGGTCAGTGATCTGCCGTCGAAGGTGTGCCAGTTCCCGTACTTGAATCCGGTCACCGGCCCGTTGTGGGTGGAGGGCGCCCGACCGGGTGACACCCTCGCCGTGCACGTGGTCGACCTGGCCCCGGCGGCCGAGGTGGGCTGGTCGGCGACCTTCCCGCACTTCGGCGCGCTGACGGGTACGCCGACCACGGCGATGCTGCACCCCGCCCTCGAAGAACGGGTCTGGCAGTACGCGATCGACGTCGACGCCGGGACAGTCGGCTACACGGCCCGTGGCGGCGACTACACCGCCGACCTGAGCCTCGAACCGATGCTCGGCACCATCGGGGTGGCCCCGGCCGCCGGTGAGGTCCGCCTGTCCATCGTCCCCGGCCCGCACGGCGGGAACCTCGACACCCCGTTGATCGCGGCCGGCACGACGGTGTATCTGCCGGTCGGGGCTGAGGGGGCGCTGCTGGCGGTCGGGGACGGGCACGCCCGGCAGGGCGACGGCGAGTTGTGCGGGGTGGCGGTTGAGGTACCGATGGACGTTGTCCTGTGCGTCGAGGTCATTCCGGATGTGGTGACCCGGCTGCCGAGGCTGGAGACCGACACCCGCCTCATCTCCATCGGCATCGCCCGGCCGTTGGATGACGCCTACCGCAGCGCCCACGCGGACCTCATCGCCCACCTGTGTGAGTTGACCGGTCTGGACCTGCTCGACGCCTACCAGCTGGTGTCGCAGGACGGCATGGCACGGATCGGGAACATGGTCGACGCCCAGTACACGATCACCGCCGACCTGGACAAGCGCCTCCTGAAAGGTGTGCAGGCGTATCGGGGTGCGCACGAGCGGTTGAGCTTGGTCGGGGGGTTGTGGTGAGCCGGATGGAGATCGGGACGGTGCGAGAGCGGCTGTGGCTGCTGGCCCACGACGACCGCGCCGACCTGCAACCCCTGCTCAACCCGGGGGCTTTGGCGATCGGGTTGATGGCCGCGACCCTGGTCGACCTGCTGCTCGATGACCGGATCGTCTGCCGGGGCGGCTTCCTGAAACCGCACCTCCAGAGCGGGCGGCGGGCCGCTTCCCGTGAGCTGGATCCGATCACCGCCGGTGTACTGCACGAGCTCACCGGGGAGACCTCGCGGTTGTCCGACGTGCTGCGGGCGGCGCGTGCCGAGCTGCCCGCCGACCAGCACCACCCGTACGTGCGCTTGTATCAGCGCACTCTCGCGGCGTTGCTCGCGGCTGGGGTGGTCACCGAGCAGCGCCGCACGTTGCGTGCGACCCGCTTCTACCTCGCCGACGCGGGCGGGCTGAGCTGGAACCGGGGTCAGCTCAACACAAGGCTCGTCTACCACGACCGGCCATCCGATCCGGTGACCGACTGCCTCGCCGCGCTGGTGTGGTGCTTGAACCTGCACACCATGCTGGCCACCCCCTACACGCCGGGCGAGGCCGCGACGATCCTGCGGCAGATCACCGAGGCGATACCCCGCAACGCGGGACCTAGCTCGCCGCTGACCGTTGTGCCGCACCTCGCCGCCTGTGTGCGTACCGCCGTCGGCGACCTCGCCACCGCCGCCTTCTAAGGCGTCGCAGAGAAACAAGCCGTAGCTTGCGGGATTGCTGCTCGTTGATCTGTTATGTCGGTGACGGATGAGACGCGGTCGATGTTGGCCGCGAAGTTCGAGGTGATCTTCCCGCACCTGGATGAGCGGCAGCGCCGACTCCTGATGGCGGCTGAGGCCCGGATACTCGGTCATGGAGGCATTCGGGCGGTGGCCCGGGCTGCCGGGGTCCGCGAGGCGACGGTATCGGCCGGCGTTGACGAGCTCGACGCCGGTGCGCAGCCGTTGGGGCGGGTCCGCCGGCCCGGCGGCGGCCGGAAACGAGCCGCTGAGCTGGATCCGGGTCTGCGGCCGGCGTTGCTCGCGCTGGTCGAGCCGGACGAGCGCGGTGATCCGATGTCACCGCTGCGGTGGACCACCAAATCGACCCGAAAACTCGCCGACGAACTCACCCGAGAGGGCCACCGGGTCAGCGCGGACACCGTCGCCGACTTACTGCGCGACGAGGGATTCAGCCTGCAATCCAACGTCAAGACCATCGAGGGCCGGCAACATCCGGACCGGGATGCACAGTTCAACTACATCAACGAGCAGGTCACCGAGCACCAGCAGGCCGGCGACCCGGTGATCAGCGTCGACACCAAGAAGAAGGAACTGGTCGGACAGTTCACCAACGCCGGCCGGCAATGGCGCCCTACCGGCGAGCCGGTCGCCACCCTGACCCACGACTTCCCCGGCGACAGCGACGGCAAAGCAGTGCCTTACGGCGTCTACGACGTGGCCGCCAACACCGGCTGGGTCAACGTCGGCACCGACCACGACACCGCCACGTTCGCCGTCGAATCGATCCGCCGCTGGTGGACCGCGACCGGCCGCGACGACTATCCGCAGGCCTCCCGGCTGTTGATCACCGCGGACGCGGGCGGCTCCAACGGCTACCGCACCCGGGCATGGAAAGCCGATCTCGCTGCCCTCGCCGCCGAGACCGGACTACAGATCACGGTATGTCACTTTCCGCCCGGCACATCGAAGTGGAACAAGATCGAGCACCGGCTGTTCTGCCACATCACCATGAAATGGCGCGGCCGGCCGCTGACCAGCCACGAAGTCATCGTGCAGTCCATCGCCGCGACCACCACCAGCACCGGTCTGCGCGTTCACGCCCAGCTTGACACCGGCACCTATCCCACCGGCCGCACCGTCACCGATGCCGACATGACCGCCCTGCCACTGGCCCGGCACACCTTCCACGGCGACTGGAACTACACCCTGCACCCGCCAGCCATCCCGGCCGACCCAGCCAGCCGGGAACAGCATCCCGCCAGCTCAGAAACCGAGATCATCGCTCTGTCGGATCCACTGCTGACCGGAATGAGCCAGCACCAACTCGGCGAACTGACCGATCACCTCGACGCGCTCCACAACCAGAACGACCAGGAGAAACACCAACATCGCCGACAACAGGCACTCGCCGCCGGCAAGAAGCCACACCTTCCGAGATCCGGACGCCCACTCCAACTCGGCTTCCCGGACCGGGTCCTGGCCACCGTCCTGCACCTACGACTACAACAACCCCACGACGTCCTTGCCGTGCTGTTCGACTCCCACCGCAGCACCATCCGCCGAGCCGTCACCGAGATCCGGCAACTCCTCCACCAACACGGCACCATGATCACCCCAGCTGCGCTACCAGCAGCCGCCACAGCACTTCTCCGCACCGCAGCCAACCAGCACCAGACAGTCATGGAGATCAAAGCAGCGAGTTAAAAACCCGCACCGCCTAAGCACGTGGGCAAAGGTTCTGTACGTAACGGCCTGGGCTAAGACTTGCCCGGCAAGATGGACATAGCTACAGAAAAACCTCGTCGTGGGTTCGGATCAAGTTTCCACACCAGCCCGAACCCCGACGAGGTCACCACCAGTATGCGCCCCGCGCACATCTACGCCCGCATGCCCGCCGAGCAACACGCCGAACTGATCACCGCTCTGCACGGCCCCTGGCGCACCGCTACCCGCATGGCCATCGTCGTGCTCTCCGCCGCAGGCTGGTCGGCATCCGAGACCGCCGACCTGCTGCACAACGACCCCGTCACCGTCCGCCGCTGGATCGCCCGCCACCAGCACGAAGGACTCGCCGGACTACCCGACCGGCCCCGCAGCGGCCGACCCCGCAAAGGCAGCCCCCGTCTCGGCGAACGCCTCCACCGGCTTCTCATGATCCCCAGAGCCTGGACCACCGCCGCCCTCTGGCGCTCACTCGGCCGGCCCCAGATCAGCCTATCCACCCTGCGCCGCCGCATCTGGGGGTACTGGTCCGGGCCGGTTTGGTGTGGCGGTTCGTGGTGGACAACTGTCAGCCGAGGTCGACCGTCGGGTAGAGCGGGAAGCCGGCCAGCAGTTCGTGGGCCTGCTTGTGGACGCGGTCGGCCACGGCCGGGTCCAGATGGAACTTGGCCTTGGAGGTGGCGTCGGGGGTGGTGCCGGCCAGCACGGTGTGGATCAGCTCGGCGATCTGGTCCATTTCGGCCACGCCGAGGCCGCGGGACGTCAGGGCCGGGGTGCCGATGCGGATGCCGGAGGTGTACCAGGCGCCGTTCGGGTCCTGGGGGATGGCGTTGCGGTTGGTGACCACGCCGCTGTCCAGCAGGGCCTGCTCGGCCTGGCGGCCGGTGAGGCCGAACGGGTGCACGTCGATCAGCACGAGGTGGTTGTCGGTGCCGCCGGAGACCAGCTGGACGCCGCGCTTGGTCAGGCCCTCGGCGAGCGCCTGGCTGTTGGTGACGATCTGCTGGGCGTACGTCTGGAAGGACGGCTGCCGGGCCTCGGCGAACGCGATCGCCTTGGCCGCCATCACATGGGCGAGCGGGCCGCCGAGCACCATCGGGCAGCCGCGGTCGACCTGGCCGGAGAGTTCGGGCTGGGCGAACACGGCGCCGCCGCGGGGGCCGCGCAACGACTTGTGGGTCGTCGTGGTGACGATGTGCGCGTGCGGGAACGGGCTGTGATCGCCGGTGAAGACCTTGCCCGCGACCAGGCCGGCGAAGTGCGCCATGTCGACCATGAACGTCGCGCCCACCTCGTCGGCGATCTCGCGCAACGTCGCGAAGTTCACCTTCCGGGGGTAGGCCGAGTAGCCGCCCACGATCACCAGCGGCTTGAACTCGCGGGCGGTCTCGCGCAGCGCCGCGTAGTCGATCTGACCGGTGGACCGGTCGACGCCGTAGCTGCGCTGGTCGAACATCTTGCCGGAGATGTTGGGCCGGAAACCGTGGGTGAGGTGGCCGCCCGCGTCGAGCGACATGCCGAGCATGCGCTGGTTGCCGAAGGCCTGCCGCAGCTCGGCCCACTCGGCGTCGGTGAGCTCGTTGATCTGGCGCTTCTCGAACTTCTTGAGGTGCGGCACCTCGACCCGGTCGGCCAGGATCGCCCAGTACGCGACCAGGTTGGCGTCGATGCCGGAGTGCGGCTGCACATACGCGTACGGGGCGTCGAACAGGGCCTTGGCGTGCTCGACGGCGACCGACTCGACGGTGTCCACGTTCTGGCAGCCGGCGTAGAAGCGGCGCCCGATCGTGCCTTCGGCGTACTTGTCGGACAGCCAGTTGCCCATGGCCAGCAGCACGGCCGGCGAGGCGTAGTTCTCACTCGCGATGAGCTTGAGCGACTCGCGCTGGTCGTTCAGCTCCTTGGCGATCGCGTCGGCGATGCGGGGCTCGACGGACCGGACCACCTCGAGGGCGGAGCGGAAGGCGTGGGATTCGGCGTTCAGCGTTCCATCTGGGGTTGCATTCTGTTTTCCGCCGCGGTCAGACACAGTCATGGGACCTCTCTATCACTGTGCAGAGGCCCAGGCGCACGGCAGGTCGGCCCCGCCGGAAAGAACAGGGACGGGACCGCTCCCCGATGGTTGACCACCTTGACGCGCCAGTCACGGCCCGCCGCTGAGCATACCCGGCGCGCCGGCCCCGAGCACTAGCCTGATCATCGTGAACGGCGTGCAGATCCTGCTCATCATCGGTCTGGGCATCTTCGTGTCGTCGATGGCCCGGCGTCGTGGCGTCGAACCCGGGATGATCATCGTGGTACTGGCCGCGGCCGCGTCGTTCATTCCCGGGGTGCCGCGGCTGGAGCTGGACAGCGAGGTCATTCTCGCGATCGTCATCCCGCCGCTGCTCTACTCGGCCACCCGCGGCGCCTCGTTCGCGAACTTCGGGGCCAACCTGCGGGCGATCTGGGCGCTCGGCGTGGTGCTGGTCGCGGTCACCTGCGGCGCGCTCGGGTTCCTGTCGTCGTGGCTGATGCCCGCGCTCGGGCTCTCGGTCGCGTTCGTGCTGGGCGCTGTGCTGGCCCCGCCGGACACGATCACGACGGTGTCGCACGGTGACGAGATCGGCTTGCCGAAACGGGCGACCTCGATCCTCACCGGCGAGAGCCTGGTCAACGACGCCACCGCCCTCACCCTGTTCAGCATCGCCGTGGCCGCGGTCAACGGTGAGCACACCAGCTGGTCGGGCGGCCTTCTCGAGTTTCTCCGTACGGCGTCGATCGGGCTCGCCATCGGCGCGGCGCTCGCGTTCGTCGCGCTGTGGATCCGCAAACGGCTGCACAATCCGACCCTCGAGACGTCGCTCGTGCTGCTCGTGCCGTTCACCGCGTTCCTGGCCGCCGAGCAGGCGCACGCGTCGGGCATCCTCGCCGTGGTCATGGCCGCCTTCTCGATCAGCGTGAACCTGACCCTCGACCCGAAACACCAGTACCCAGGCGCGTACCTGACCCGGTTGCAGGAGGAGCAGGTCTGGCGGGTGCTGGACTTCCTTCTCGAGACGTTCGTGTTCGCGTACATCGGCCTGCAGTTGAAGTTCGTGCTGCGGGAACTGGCCGATTCGGCGGACCCGGGGCTGGTCCGCACGCTGGTGGCGGCGGGTGTCCTGCTGGTGGCGGCGATGGTGCTGCGGATGGCCGGGGTGTTCGTCATCTTCGGGCGGTGGCGGCTCAAGGAGATCGGGACCAAGCGCCGCGCCGAGTCGGACGAACGGTTCCGGGCCCGCTATCAGCGCCGGCGGGAGCGGCACGAACGCGGCGGCGGGCAGCCGTTGCCCGCGCCGACCACCAAGGAGATGGTGCTGGTCGGCTGGACGGGCATGCGCGGCATCCTGACGCTGGCCGCCGCGGCCTCGATCCCCGAGCACACCGCGTCGGGCGAGGAGTTCCCGGGCCGCGACGCCATTCAGGCCATCGCGCTGCTGGTCACGCTGGGCACGTTGCTGCTGCAGGGCACGACGATCGCGTGGCTGGCCCGCAAGCTCAAGTTCGACCTGCGTACCGAGCGGGCCGAGACCGGGAAACTGCGGCAGTACGGCCGGCAGCTGGCAGCCGAGGCGGCGGCGCGGCCCGCATCCGACGTCGACGCGTCGTTCGAGGCCCAGCGCCTGGCGCTCGGCAAGGCGGTGCGCGACCGGCAGCTGCCCGAGGAGATCGCCCGCGAGCTCATCGAGGACGTCGACCTGCGCCAGGCCGCCCGCCACACGGGCTCCTAGACCGTCGCGACGGCGGCTGGACAAAGCGGGCCACCGCCGGTGAACGGTTGTCGTCGCGCCGGGCCGACCGCCGACCGCCGGTTGCCGGGGCGGTGGACAGCCGGCTCAAAGCAAATGCACAAGAACCGGTCCTACGGTGAGTTCCGAACGGGTCACACCACGATAGGAGCGAACCGATGGCGCACGGCACCGGGCCGGTTTACCAGGGACGACGGCTCCCACGGCCGGACGAGGAGGTCGTCGATCAGGGGCTGGGCTTCGACCTGGGCACGCTGGTCAACCGGCGGCATGTGCTGCGCGGGCTCGGCGTCGGCGCCGCGGTGCTGGGGCTGGCCGCGTGCAGCGACGACTCGCCGTCCGGGACGGCTTCGGGCACGGCGACCGGTGAGATCCCCGACGAGACTGCCGGGCCGTACCCAGGGGACGGGTCGAACGGGCCGGACGTGCTGGAGCAGAGCGGGGTGGTCCGCAGCGACATCCGGTCGAGCTTCGGCACGGCCGGCGGCACTGCTCAGGGCGTACCGATGACCCTGGAGCTGACGATCCTGGACATGGCCGACAATGATGCGCCGTTCAAGGATGTCGCGGTCTATGTGTGGCATTGCGATCGGGAGGGGCGCTACTCCCTCTACTCCGAGGGCGTCACCGACCAGAACTACCTGCGCGGCGTCCAGATCGCCGACGCCTCGGGCAAGGTGCGGTTCACCAGCATCTTCCCGGCCTGTTACACCGGGCGGTGGCCGCACGTCCACTTCGAGGTCTATCCGGGCCGGGCCGACATCACCGATTCCACCAAGGCCATCGCCACCTCGCAGGTCGCGCTGCCCAAGGACGTCAGCGACAAGGTGTACGCCACCACGGGCTACTCGTCGTCGGTGAGCAACCTGAGCCGGCTCACGCTGGCCTCCGACAACGTCTTCGGCGACGACGAGGCCGCCCTGCAGATGGGCGCGGTCTCGGGCGACGTCTCGAGCGGGTTCACGGTGACGTTGACCGTGAAAGTGGACACGACCACCCAACCGAGCGGTGGCGGGGCGCCTGGCGGAGCCGGCGGCGGTACCGGGGGCACTCCGCCGACCGGTCAGGTTCCGTAACCAGTTTTACTTGCCTGTAACAACCGTATCGACAAGACTGACTGCGTCGGACGCACCCCGCCGCCGAATCCCCCACCGGATCACCTCGGCCGTTCCCCGGACCGATACCGGCGCGGCGGCGAGGGTGCGTTCCTGATCCCAGCCCGCGCCTCAATCCGCGATGCCCGCGAGGCGCAGGCTCACCCACAGCGCCAGCACGCCGGCGACCAGCGCGGGCGGCACGGTCAGCACGCCGAGCCGGAGGAAGTCGCGTGGGTGGGGCGCCGCATCGTGGGTGTGCAGGATCTGCCGCCAGAGCAGGGTCGCCAGCGAACCCACGTACGTCAGGTTCGGGCCGACATTCACGCCGATCAGCATCGCCAGCAACAACCCCGGCCTGGCCTCGACCACCGGCAGCAGGGCGAGCGTGGCCGGCAGGTTGTTGAGCAGGTTCGCCAGCACCGCGCCGAGGAACGCGACGGCCAGCAGCCCGAGCAGGTCGGCGTGGTGGGGCACGATCGCGGCGAGGAAGCTCTCGAGGCCATGCTGCTGCACCGCGAGCACCACCACGCCGAGCGCGAGCACGAAAGCGCAGAACGGCAGGTTCGCCTCGCGGATCAGGGTGCGCGGCGGCACCCGGTGGGGCACGGCCAGGAAGGCGGCGCCGGTCACCGCGCCCCAGGCCGGGTGCACCCCGAGGGGGTGGACGACAGCGAAGCCGGCCAGCGTGAGGCCGAGCACGGTCAGCGCGTACGCCGGGGCCGGCCCGTTGCCGGCGTCGGGCCGGGGCTGCTCGCGCACCCGCAGGTCGGCCCGGAAGTACAGCCGGAACACCAGGTACTCGACGACGATCACGGCCAGCCAGGGCAACGTCATCAGCCCGGTGAAGGCCAGAAAGCCCAGGCCGCTGGCGGCGAAGGCGAGCAGGTTGGTCAAGTTCGAGACGGGCAGCAGCAGCGACGCCGAGTTGGCCAGGTGGGCAGAGGCGAACGCGGACGGCCGGGCGCGGGCGCCGACCCGGGCCGCGGTGGCCAGCACGACCGGGGTCAGCAGCACCACGGTGGCGTCCAGGCTGAGGAACGCGGTGGTCAGGGCGGCCGTGACGAAGACCGCGACGAGCAGGCGCGGCGGGTCGCCCCGGCTGATCCGGGCCGCGGCCCTCCCGGCGTACTGGAAGACGCCGTGTTCATCGGCCAGGTGGGCGAGGAGCAGGATCGCGGCGAGAAAGCCGACGGTCGGCCCGAGCTCGCGGAACTCGGCCCACGCGTCGTCCCACGACACCAGACCGAGGGCGATCGCCAGGGCGGCGGCGGGTACGGCGGCTACGGCCTCCGGCAGGCCACGCGGGCGCACCACGGCGAAGACCAGCACTGCGGCCAGCAGAACCGCCGCGACGATCAAGGACACCGCCGCAGGTTACGAGCCCGACGACCCGTCCGCAGCGTCGAAGAGGCCTTGCACACCTGAGACGGTCAGCACACGAGCGACCCCGCCCTTGGCGTTGACGACGCGATAGCGGGCGCCGCGCGCGACGGCCTCGTTGTAGCCGTCGATCAGCGCGCCCAGCGCCTCGGAGTCGATGAACGTGACATCGGCGAGGTCGACGGTCACGCTCGGATGCTCGCGGAGCGCCTCGACGATGGCGAGGCTGAGGTCGTCACGCGCGTTGATGTCCAGATCACCGCTGGGGCGCAGGACCGTCGCGGTCCGGTCGTCCGCGCGTTCCTGGCCGATCTGGTAGGAGTCCGCCACGGGCGCATTTCTACCAGGCCCGAAGGGATTCGGCCCGGGAAGCCGGCCCGGACGTGCTCGGTGAGATCGGTTCGATACCGACCGGCCCGCGGCTTCCCGGCCAAGTCAGGTTTGAACCGGCCCCTGCGGGTCATCACAGGATCCGTACGGTCCCACCCGCACCGCTCCGGCATCGACGCCCCTGAGCGCCCAGAAGATCATTCTCGGTACTCTTGCTATAACGCAAAGTAACTCATACTTTCGGCTAGTCTTTCTTGGCCCTGTCGGCTAGGTTGGTCATAACCGAACGGCCACGTGTGTGCGGCCGGCGGAGGTCGCATCGATCACCGTCAGCCGGCAGATAGGGACACCCCGACCGACTGGGTCCAGCAAGACGAGGACCGGCTCTCCGGAACAGGTGCCAGGGAGGACCACTGACATGACCGTCACCGAGACCACCAGCACAACGCAGGCCGAGACGCTTCCGGCCGCGGCCACCGCGCCCGCCGACAGCGCCGCCGAGCTGCTGAACGCGATGGCCGCGATGCCGGCCGGCCACCCGTCCCGCGCCTCGCTGCGCGACCGGGCGATCGAGGCGTGGCTGCCCCTCGCCCGTCACCTCGCCCACCGCTACTCCGGCCGCGGCGAGCCCACCGACGACCTCATCCAGACCGCCACGGTCGGCCTGATCAAGGCGGTCGACAAGTTCGACCCCGAGCGCGGCGTCGACTTCGCGGGCTACGCGATCCCCACCATCATCGGTGAGATCAAGCGCCACTTCCGCGACCGCACCTGGTCGGTCCGGGTGCCCCGCCGGCTGCAGGAGCTGCGCCTGGCGATCACCGAGGCCAACGCGACGCTCACCCACTCGCTCGGGCGCTCGCCGACAGTCGCCGACGTCGCCGCCCACCTCGGCGTCACCGAGGAAGACGTGCTGGAGGGCCTGGAGGGCGCTCGCGCCTACAACGCCACCTCGCTGTCCACCCCGATCAGCGCCGACGGCACCACCGAGCTGGGCGACACCCTGGGCGGGGAGGACTCCGAGTTCGAGCTGGCCGAGACCCGCGTGGCCCTGGGCCCGGCGCTGGCCACGCTCGACGAGCGCGAGCAGAAGATCCTGACGCTGCGCTTCTACGGCAACCTGACCCAGTCGCAGATCGCCGACCAGATCGGCATCTCGCAGATGCACGTCTCGCGCCTGCTCACCAAGGCCCTGACCAAGCTGCGCGGCCAGCTCGCCGCCGACACCCTGTAAGACCCCCGACTTTCATGGCCGGCCCGGTTCGGGCCGGCCATGCGTGTTTCTAGGCGAGCGGGGCGATGCCGCCGAAACCGTTGGCGAGGCGGAACGGGGCCCGCAGCGAAGTGCCCGCGCCGGGCAGCAGCACGAGGGCGCCGGTCGGCTTCTGCACGGCGGCCAGGTCGGGGAAGCCGTCCCGGTCGAAGTCGCCCACGCCGATCACGTCGCGCAGGTCGCCGGCCGCGACGCCCAGGGACAGGCGTTTGCCGGTGAAGCCGCCCTTACGACCCGTCCACAGATAGAGCTTGCCGTCCGAGTCGAGCCGGGCGGCCAGGTCCGGGAAGCCGTCGCGGTTGAAATCACCGGCGCCCGCCAGCTCGGTCTTGCCGGCCCAGCCCGCGCCGACCACGCGAGCGCCGCTCAGCTTGGCGCCGGACTGCCCCGCGTACAGGTAGAGGAAGTTGCCCCGGGAGATGGCCAGCAGGTCGGGATAACCATCGCCGGTGAGGTCGCCGATCGCGGTGATCTCACGGAGCACGTGAAAGCCGGCGCCGACCTTCTTGCGCGGGCCGAAGCCGGTGGCCGTGGCCGGATAGAACCACAGCTCGCCGTTGGCGTGGCGGGCCACCACGTCCTCGCGGCCGTCGCGGTCCAGGTCGCCGATGCGCACGACCGCGGTCATCGAGGCGAAGCCTGTGCCCAGCGTGCGCCGCTGGTTGATGTCGACCAGCGAGCCGTTGCCGGAGAAGGCCGACATGACACCCGTGGACGACCGGCCCAGCACGTCGGCCCAGCCGTTGCCGGTGACGTCGGCCGCCTTGGTCCTGGGCAGCGGCGCGAAGTCGACGTAGTTGTTGTCGATGTTGATCGTGACGCCGCCGTGCGTCTCCTTGTGGCCGCCGCGGTACTGCTTCATACGCCGCTTGCCGGGCCAAACCGTCGCCGGGATCAGCGGGTCGGAGAGAGTGACCTTCTGGTCCCAGCGGGCGAAGTCCACGTAGTCGGGGCGGGTGTAACCGGGCTTGGTGTAGTTGGCCACCTGGTGAGCGATGCCCGACGCGGCGCTGGAGTAGAAGCCGGAGAAGTAGCCGTTGTCGTGCAGCCGGGCCGTCCAGCCGTTCATGAACGCGAGCACACCCTGACGGCAGGCGGCGTCGTCGGTCCGGTACGACTCCATGTCGTAGATGATGATGCTCTCGCGGGCCAGCCCGAGCGCCTGGGCCTTCGCGACGGCGTCCGAGGCGGCGACGCGGCCCTGGGTGTCGGCGGTCGCGTTGTCGATCAGCTTGCGTCCGCCGCCGATGGTGGTGCAGGTGGCCTGCGGCCCGACGTACAGGGGCAGCAGTTTCCAGCCGGCCTGCACCTGCTCCTTGACCCAGGCGCTGGTGAGCTGCGGCTGGGCGCACCCCCGGTTGACGCCACCGATGTAGATGCCGATTGCCTTGTACGGCGACTTGGCCCGCCACGCCTTCATCGAGGCGCTGGGCGGCGCGGTGCAGGCGTCGAACGCCTCACCGGTGAAGCTGCCCGGTTGCACGGTCGAGAACGTGGCGGCGTCGGCACGGGTCAGCGCGAACGACGACATGCCGGCCACCACGGCGGCAACGAGCACGCTGATCGCGATTTTGCGGGGCGAAAGGCGCAGGCGCGCGGGCAGACGAGACATGACGGCCCAGCAAACCAACCCTGCCCCGGGCCTGCCTCCACCGAACGGACGGTCTGCCGTGCCCGGCCGGCCAACCGAACGGAATCGCCTCGCCGACAGTTCAAGAGTGACTCCCCAGGTTTCGTCCGGCCTGTCCCGGCTACCGTTGAGCCGATGCCACCTCAAGCCGACCTCCCCGGGCTCCTGAACGGGGTCGCCCCGATCCTCGACCGATGGGGTTACCTGGCCATTGCCGGGGTCATCGGTGTGGAGAGCTTCGGGGTGCCCGCGCCCGGCCAGACGATCATGGTGGCCGCGGCCATCTACGCCGGCGCCGGGCGGATGAGCATCTTCGCCGTCGCGGCCCTCTCGTTCGTCGCGGCCGTGGTCGGCGACAACATCGGTTACTGGATCGGTGTGCGCGGTGGCCGCAAACTGGCGCTGCGCTGGGGCAGGTACGTGTTCCTGACCCCCGAGAGGCTGGCCCGCGCCGAGGGCTTCTTCGCCCGGCGCGGCGGCCGGGTCGTGGTGATCGCCCGCTTCATCGACGGGCTGCGCCAGCTCAACGGCGTGATCGCCGGCATAACGGCGATGCCCTGGCGGACCTTCCTGCTCTACAACGCCATCGGCGCCGCCCTGTGGGTGGGCGTGTGGACCACCGTGGCGTACCTGTTCGGCACCCACCTGGTCGAGATCATCGAACACGCGCACCGATACCAGTGGCAGGCGATCGCCGTGGGCGTGCTGGTGGTGGCGACGTACGTCATCCTGCACGTGCGGCACATCCGCCGCCGCCGCGCCCGGCAAGAAACGGTGGAGGAAGCGGCCGCCTGACAGTGGCGCCGCCGGAACCTATGGAGACATCTGTGCCCGATACCGGCCCCGAGCCGTTCGACATCACGACCGTACGGGCGATCCTGTTCGACATGGACGGCACGCTGGTCGACTCCGACGGCGCCGTCCTGCGGTCGTGGCTGTCGTGGGCCGCCGAGTACGGGGTCGACGGCCAGGAGGCGTACGAGATGGCGCACGGCAGCCCGAGCGCGACCACCGTACGCAAGCTCCTGCCGCACCTCGACGAGGCCGCCTTGGTGGTCGCTTCGGCCCGGCAGCTCGAGCTGCAGTACGACGACCTCTCCGACGTGCGCCCGACCCCTGGCGCCCGCGAACTGCTGCTGCAGCTCACCCGCAAGGGCCTGCCGTGGGCCGTGGTCACCAGCGCCGACTCGCGGCTGGCCAAGGCCCGGCTCAACGCGGCCGGGATCGTCGCCCCGGTGCTGGTGACGACCGACGACATCGCGGCCGGCAAGCCCGACCCGGAGGGCTACCGGCGGGCCGCGGAGCTGCTGCAGGTCGACCCGAAGGACTGCCTGGTGGTCGAGGACGCCGAGGTCGGACTGCAGGCGGGCCGGGCCGCGGGCGCACGCACGGCGGCACTACGCGGACTCGACGGCGACCTGCGGCTGCGGACACTGGCCGACCTGGCCACGCTGCTCGGTTAGTCGGGCAGATCGTCGAGGAAGCCGGCGGCCGGGACGAAGAACAGCGACCCGGTCAACGGGGTGGAGAAGTCGAGGATGCGGTCGTACGTGCCGTACGGCTCGCCCAGGAACATCCGGCGCAGCATCAGCTCGGGGATGTCTGGGGTGGCCGCGTACGCGATGTAGTACGTGCCGAACTGCCCGTCCTTGACCGAACCGAACGGCATGTTGTCGCGCAGGATCTTGAGCTCGTTGCCGTCCGCGTCCTCGACCACGTTGAGGGCCAGGTGCGAGTTGGGCGCCTTCACGTCGTCCGGCAGTTCGACGTTGTCGAGCTTGGTGCGCCCGATCGCCGCCTCCTGGTCCTCGACCTTCAGCGCGTTCCACGCCTCGAGGTCGTGGACGTACTTCTGCACCATCACGTAGCTGCCGCCGGCGAACGGCTCGTCCTCGTCGCCGACGATCGCGGCGTGCCGGGCCTTGACGCCGGTGGGGTTCTCGGTGCCGTCGACGAAGCCGAGCAGGTCGCGCTCGTCGAAATACTTGAAGCCGTGCGTCTCGTCGACGATGTCGCCGGCCCCGCGCAGCCGCTCGGCGATCTTGGCGGCCAGCTCGAAGCAGACGTCCATCTGCCCGGCCCGGATGTGAAAGAGCAGATCGCCCGGGGTCGACGGCGCGGTGTGCTTGGGACCCTTCCACGATCGGAAGCGGTGCAACTCGCGCGGGCGGGGGCCGGTGAACAGCCGGTCCCACAGGTCGGAGCCGATGCCGGTGACGCAGGAGAGCTGAGCCGCGGGCAGCCGGAAGCCGACCGTACGCTGCAGCCCGCTCAGATCTTCCAGCAGGTCGCGGACGGTGGCCTCGCCGCCGGGACGGACGGTGGCGACGAGAAAGATCGCGGCATCGGTGAGCGGCGCCAGCACCGCCTGCGACTCGACGGTCGGCGCCACGGAACGAGGGGCGGTCATGGTCGGCAGTCTAGGATCTCGGACCGGCTTTCCACAGGGCCGAGATCAGAAGGCCGCGAAGCGGTGCCGGGCCCGGCCGTCGAGGGTGGTGAAGTCACCACCGGCCTCGATCGTTCCGGCGACACGGTTCACACTCAGCACCCGTACGCCGATCACCCCGTTGGCCTTCGGCGCCCACGAGGTGAGCTGCCCCTTCGACGTCACCGCGGCCAGCTTGAGCCGCCGCCGCGACCCGTCGACGCATCCGCCCTTGACGCCGTTGCGCTCGGTCAGGCAGGCGTTGTCGAAGTGCCCGCCGACATAGGTGATGCCGCCCGTGGTCGCGATCGCCGTCGCGTCCCCGTCGAACACCCGCTGCCAGCGCACGGCCCCGGTGTAGCTGTACGAGATGGCCCGGCCGCCCACCCCGGCCGTGGCGACGTGCACCCCGGTGGGGTCGAGTGAGATCGCGCGCACCTCGGCGGGCACCCGCGGCCGGAACACCGGGTCGACCTTTCCGCTGACGGCGTTGACCGAGGCCAGCCGCAGCGTGCCCTTGACCGCGCCGACGAAGTGGAAGCCGCCGCCGAGGTAGACCCGCGGGCCGGCGACCGCGATCGCGTGCACGGTGTCGTCGGCGACCGGCCGCCAGCGGGTGTCGAGCTTGCCGGTGGTCAGCGAGAACGCGGCCACGTTGCCCCGCTTCTCGCCGGCGACGTGGGTGAAGCTGCCGCCGAGGTAGAGCCGGCCGTTGCCGCTGGCGAGCGTGTACGGCGTACCGGAAAGGGTGTGGCGGAACGACCGCACGGCGCCGTCGGTGGGGTGAAGCCGGACCAGGGAGTCACGGCGCTCGCCGCTCACCGTGTGGAAATCGCCCGCCGCGTAGACGCTGTCGGAGGTGGCCGCCAGGGCCCGCACGACCCCGTCGGCTCGCGGCGACCAGTCGAGGAGCTTGCCCGTACGGGAATCGAACGCGGCCAGCCGCTCGCGCGGGTAGGTGCGCCCGTTCGCCGTCGCGGTGGTGAAGGTGCCTCCGACGTACGTCGTGGCGCCGCGGTGCGCGACCGCGTAGACGCCCCCGTTGAAGGTAGGTGCGGAAGAACGTGCCGTAGGGCTCACTGCGGGGGCGGCGGCCGCCGGCAGAAGTAGGGCGGCCAGGGCCAGAAGGACAAGCGGGAGTCGCGGCACACCGTGCTTAACCGTCGCGCGTCCGGGAAAGTCTCGGTGACCCCGGCGACTCGAAGATCTTTTCTGGGGCCTCATGCTCCAGCTGTTTGTCGTGGGCCTCGCGCTCCAGCTGTTTGTCGTGGGCCTCGCGCTCCAGCTGTTTGTCGTGGGCCTCGCGCTCCAGCTGTTTGTCGTGGGCGTTGTGCTCCAGCTGTTTGTCGTGGGCGTTGTGCTCCAGCCGCGCCACCTCGTCGGCGGCCGGCGTCCGGGTCCGCAAGCCGAGCATGGCCAGCCATTCGACCAGCTGGTGATGCACCGCGTCGGGTCCGTCGAGCTCGGCCCCGGTCACCGGCCAGCGCGCGGGGTGCACCAGCACGGCCTCGGTCTGCCAGCCGCCGAGCCCGCCGTGCGAACCGACCAGTTCCTCGAACGCCGCGACCTCCTCGGTCACCGAATCGACGCAGCTGATCAGCACCAGGTCGCCCACATGCGCGGCCTCCTGGTGGCGCAGCAGGTCGTGACGAGCCTTGGGCCCGTACGGGATCAGCGGGTCGACGCCCTCGACGACGCCGTCACGCAGGTGATGGACGCCGGAGGTGCCCAGCGCGATCGGCCCGTCCTCGCCGCGCACGATCACCAGGCCGATGCCCGGATGCGCTGCCAGGCCGTGGATGAGCCGGGGATACTCGCGGTCGATGGCGGCCCTGTCCAGCCGCTGCTCGAACTTGGTCAGGTAGACCAGGGCCAGGTTGCCCGACGACACCACCAGCAGCGGGGGCACAGGCGGCTGGGGGAAGTCGGGTTCCCGCGTCGCCTCGGACTCGGCCGGCGACTCGGGCGCCTTGACCTCGTCACCCGCCGAGAACCGCTCGACCACCCGGTCGAGGCTCTCGCCGTAGCGCTGGCGGAACGTCGCGCCCTGGCTCTGCCCGTGATCGGAAAGCACCACCAGGTGATAGCGGCGGGCCGCCTCGGGAGCGAGCCGTTCCAGCACCCCGAGCATGCGGTCGAGGCTTTCGAGCTGGCGCATCGACTCGGGCCGGGCCGGGCCGGCGTGATGGGCCACCTCGTCGTAGTCGACCAGGTCGCAGTAGATCGCCGGGGCGCCGCGGGCCATCTGCTCGGCGATCAGCGACACGTTCACGTCACGCAGGAGCATAGACGCCGGGCGCAGGGCCAGGAAAGCGCCTGACCGGCTGACCCGGGGCTGCAGGTTGCGGCGGCGCTGCAGCCGGGCCTGGTGCAACTCGGTGATCACCTCGCCCACACCCAGCACGAGGGCGCGGGTGAAGCCGTACGGGGAAGCCATGAACGCCGCCCACCCCCGCGCGGACCGGCCGGGCAGCGCCGCGTGGCTCACCGTGAGGAGGCTGACCGCCGCGTCGCCGCTGAACGCGTTGCCGATGCTCACCCCGCCGTCGCGCAGCAGGCCCCGGCCGTCACTGAGCCGGGGCTCGAGCACCGCGGCGTCGCGGGGCCGGTTGGTCACCATCAGCTTGCCGGTGTCCTTCTCGAACCACCGGAACGCCGGGATCTGGCGGGTCGCGCCGTGCAGGATGCCGGCCTGCGAGGCGGGCGTGGTCGACGGCAGGCCGGTGTGCCAGCCCCGCATGCTGTGGCTGCCCGAGCGCAGCCAATGACCCAGGGTGGGCAGGTTGCCGGCCCGCACGGCCCAGCGCAGCACCGGCTCCGACAACCCGTCGAACTGCACCATGATCAGGCCCGGCTCGGTGCCCTGCCGGGGACGGCGGAACGTGACGACCGGGCCGCCGGCCAGCCGGGACTGACGGCGGCGGACGCCCCGCATGAGCCGCCGCGCTTCGCGGACGAACGTGTCGTCGGACCCGCTGTCGGCCATCCAGTCGACGATCGCGGCGAACACCACGGCCAGGATCGCCGTGCCCACCAGCGACGGCAGGCCGCTGATCCGGTCGGCCGGGTCGATCTCGAGGGCGACCACGATGACCACGATCTGCGCGATCAGGCCGAGCAGCATCGCGCCCCAGCCGCCCAGCGCGGTGATGCCGAGCAGCAGCAGCGGCCGCAGCACCGCGCCGACCCCGGCGACGATCGCCACCAGGCCGAGGGTGTCGACGACGTCGTTGCTCTCCACGCCCGGCATCAACCAGAGGGTGACGGTCAGCACGACGAAGGTCACCAGCGCGCTGCGCAGCACCGCCTGGAGCCGGGTGAGGATGCGGCGCCAGCTCAGCAGCGCACGCAACTCGGCACGCCAGCTGCGGGCGACCGGAGCGGCGGAGGGCTCGTGCGGGCTGATGGCCACCGGAAAACGATCGCACAGCCCGAGCCGGAGGTGGACGACGGTGCCTCGAATCACCCGCCCCGGCGGATACACCCGGACGAGTGATCACTTGCGGCGCGCTTGGCCGGTCCGGATAGCTTCGGAGCGGTGCGCGCCCGATTCGTCTTGATCATCCTTGTCCTGCTCGGACTCGCCGGCTGCGGGTCCGCCGACGACGAGCCCGCTCCCGCTGCCGCCGCGCCCAAGGTGGTCGGCTACTTCACCGGCTGGGGGACCTACGCCCGCGACTTCCAGGTGAAGGGCCTGGACACGAGCGGGGCCGCCGGGCGACTGACCCACCTGCTGTACGCCTTCGGCAAGGTCACCGGGGGCAAATGCGCCGTCGCCGACCGCTGGGCCGACCACGAGAAGCCGGTCGAGGCCGGGCAGAGCGTCGACGGCGTCGCCGACCAGGTCACCGACCCGGCCCGGGGCAACATCGGGCAGCTGCGCCGGCTCAAGGCCCAACACCCCGGGCTCAAGGTGCTGTGGTCGTTCGGCGGCTGGACCGGGTCGGGCGGCTTCACCCAGGTGGCGCGGGACCCCGACACGTTCGCCCGGTCGTGCCACGACCTGCTCACCGACCGCCGCTGGACGGGCGTCTTCGACGGCATCGACGTGGACTGGGAATACCCGAACGCGTGCGGGATGAGCTGCGACAGGAGCGGCCCGGAGGCGCTCGGCCGGGTGCTGGGCTCGCTGCGCACGGCGTTCGGACCCGACGCGGTGATCACTGCCGCGGTGCCCGGCGACTCCTCGAAGCTGGAGGCCACCGACTACCGGGCGGCGGCCGAGCACGCCGACTGGCTCAGCGCGATGACGTACGACTACTTCGGCGCCGGTGGCGAGGCGGCGCAGAAGGTGCAGAAGACAGCACCGCATTCACCACTGACCGCGTACCCGGGCATTCCGCGCGAGACGTCGACCGCCTCGGCCACCGTCGAGAAACTGCTCGCACTGGGCGTCCCGCCGGAGAAGATCCTGCTCGGGGTCGGCTTCTACGGACGCGGCTGGACGGGCGTGACCAGCGCGGAACCGGGCGGGGAAGCGAGCGGTCCGGCCGCCGGGCGCTACGAGAAAGGGCTCGAGGAATACGAACACCTGATCAAGCGCTGCCCGCCGACCGGCACGATCGCCGGCACCGCGTACGCCTCCTGCGGCGACCAGTGGTGGTCCTACGACACCCCGCAGACGATCAAGACCAAGATGGCGTACGCCCGGAACAAGGCCCTCGGAGGCGCGTTCGCCTGGGAACTCTCCGGCGACACAGCCCAATCGGACCTGCTCACCGCCGTGTCGGACGGGCTGCGGCGCCCCTAGCCGATCTGCACCCAGACGTTGTCGAGGGCGCCGTTGAACTGGTCGTTGTCGGCGTACGCGCCCTTGCCGCCGATGCTCATCGGGCGGTTGTTGGTCACCGACAGCCTCGGCGGAATCCCGATCCGGCCGCGCAGCACGTTGTCGACCCACACCGAGAGCGTGCCGCCGATCCGCGCGCACCTCACCCGGTGCCATCGGCTGTCGGCCACGCTGACCACGCTGGTCGCCATCCGGATGCGCGGCGACCGATCCCCGACGAGCACACAGCTGGGCCGCCCGGCGACGCCGTCGATCTGCAGCTTCCACTGGCTGCCGCGGGTCGAATAACCCTTCTGGATCACGTTCTGGCCCTTGCTGGTCTGCGTCGGACGCAGAAAGACATCGGCGCCGTACGAGATGTTGCGGGTCCCGGGGTTGAGGTCGGCCGTCGACGGGGTCTGCAGGGCCACGTGCGGGCAGATCCGCTCCAGGCATCGCGGCGGGAAGAGCAGGGCGGAACCCCGGCCGTGGGCCACTGCCCGGACGGTTCCGCCGTGCCCCGAGATGATCCGCAGGTTGTGCCCTCGGCCCGACTCGTCGGCGATCGGGGCGGAACGGCCGTTGAAGGCGTAGCGCGCCATGAGGACCGGGACGCCGGCCGGGGTCGTCGCGCTGGGCGTGGGACCGACCGCCGGCGCACCCACATCCGGCCCCCCACTCCCGGCATCGCCGACGATCGCGGCGGGCCCCGTTCTTGCGGCGCGCTCGGCATTGAGGGCTGTTCCCACTTTTGCGGCGCGCTCGGCGTTGGGGGCCGGTCCCATTTTTGCGGCGCGCTCGGCATCGGCGGCCGGTCCCATTTTTGCGGCGCGCTCGGCATCGGCGGCTCGCAGGGTGCTCCCGGCCGACGCGGGAGCCGCGACGCCGACCACGACGACAGCCGAGGCGGCGACCACCATCACGCCGAGCCAACAAGATCGCATGACCGAATTATGGCTTGTTCCCGCTTTGCACCTATCCCCAAACCCCCGGCCAACCGGACGATCCCCCTCGCCTGAACGGACTAATCCTCCTTATAGGTGCCGAACCGGCATCACGCCGAGGCTCAGAGACTGGTTCGCTCGGGGGTGGAGCTGTCGAGGGGCACGGCGCGCCCGGGCACCAGGCCGAGCTGCACCCCCTGCCGCGGCAGCACAGCGTCCAGCAGCCAGTCCGCCGCCACCCGTACGCGGTTGCCCGGCATCGAGAGCAGGTGATAGCCCCGCGTCACCACCTTGGCGGCCAGGCCCGTCACCGGCACGCCGAGCGGGTCCGCGGCCGAGTCGAACCCGCCCAGGTCGACGACGAACCCCAGGTCGCCATGCCGGTACGGCCGTCGGCGGCCCTGCCCGTACGACGCCGCGATGTTCCTCGCCGCGGCGGCTCCCTGGCGTACGGCGTGCTGCGCGGTCATGCCGGTGAGCTCGCCGGGGCGGGTCAGGTCGGGCACCGCGGCCGCGTCGCCGATCGCGTACACGTCGGGGTAACCGGGCACGGTGAGGAACTCGTCCACCACGATCCGGCCGCTCCGCAGCGGCAGCCCCAGCCCCTCAACCACCGGGTCGGGGCGCACGCCGACACACCAGATCAGCGATCGCGTCGGCACGAAGTCGCCCGTGGACAGGTGCACCCCGTCCTGGGTGGCTTCCTTCACGCTCGTACGCAGCATGATTTCGACTCCCCGCCCGCGCAGCACCTCGTCGGACGCCGCGCTCAGGCGCTCGTCGAGCGAGGGCAGCAGCCGGTCGGCCGTGTCGAGCAGCAGCCAGCGCACCTTGCCGCGCAGTTCGGGACGCCGCCCCGCGAGCGCGTCGGTGAACAGCACCCCCTGCGCCGTCACCTCGGTGCCGGTGTAGCCCGCCCCGACCACGACGAAGGTGCAGCGCGCCAGCCGCTCCTCCTCGGTCGGCGCGTTCACCGCGAGCTCGATCTGCCGGGTGATGTGATCGCGCAGGAAAAGCGCCTCGGGGATGCCGCGGAAGCCGTGCGCGTACTCGGACACGCCGGGCACCGGGAGCAGCTTGTTGACGCTGCCGGCCGCGATCACCAGACGGTGGTAGCCGATCGTGCCGGGACGCCCCTCGGGGTCGCGATAGGAGATGCGGCGGTTGTCCAGATCGAAGCCGTCGGCCTCACCCAGGATCTGCCGTACGCCCGGAAGCGCGGCCTGCAGCGACACGGTGACCCGCCGCGGCTCGAGGATGCCCGTCGCCACCTCGGGCAGCAGCGGCAGATAGAGGAAGTAGTCGGTGGGGTTGACGATGACGATCTCGGCGCCGCCACGGGCGAGCCGGGACAGTTTGCGCGCAGCCGCGAACCCGGCGAACCCGGCTCCGACGATGACGATGCGGGGGCGTGCCATGCGGGTCCTCCGTTCCGGGCGCGCGAGACGCCCACCGTGCAGACCGATGCCCACCGACGCTACCGAAAACGCGCCCCGCCGGGTGTGGGCCCCGACACCATTACGCTCCGCACAAGATCAGAATCTCGCCATCCCAAACCCCCACCCTCCCGGGGCGACGGGGTGGACGTTACTGGGTGTCAAGTCGGGGGCCGGAGTTATCCACAGGGCGGACGATCGACCGTTCGGAGGACCCCCGATTTCGGCCGAACGGTTGTCGTCCGGCGTCCCCCGATTCCGCGTCTGACAAGTCGCCGGTCGGTGCCCACACGGGGAGGCATCGCGCGGTGTTTTGCTGGTCGGTGCCCACACGGGGTGGCATCGCCCGGTGCGTCCGAGGGTGAGGAGGGTCGACGTGACCGGCAGTGCGGTTCTTGGACCGCCTGGGTACGCTCACGTCTCCCTCGACACCTCGAACGGACACCTTCGAATGGACGCCCGTGAGGCCGACTATGCGCATTTCGTCCGTACACGGACGCACGCATTGTTGCGTTCGGCGTACCTTTTGACCGGCGACCAGCATCTCGCCGAAGATCTCGTGCAGGAAGCGCTCGCCCGCACCCATCGTTCGTGGCAGCGACTCGAGCGGACGGAGAACGCCGAGGCGTACGCCCGCAAGGTCATGTATCACGCGCAGGTGTCGTTCTGGCGCCGTCCCAAGGTCGCCGAGGTTCTGCCGGCCGACTACGAGCCCGATTCCCGGCTCGGCTCCGACGATCACGCCGACGCCGCGGTCGAGCGGCTGGTGCTGCGGCGGGCGTTGCTGACGTTGAGCCCCCGGCAGCGCGCGGTGATCGTGCTGCGGTTCTTCGAGGATCACACCGAGGCCGAGGCGGCCCAGCTGATGGGCGTGTCGGTCAGCACCGTCAAGACGCAGACCGCCCGAGCCCTCGACAAGCTCCGCGCCCTGCTGCCCGGCCTGAGCATGCTCACCGAGACGCCTGCGACGGGCACAACGAGCACAAGGCAGGGCACAACCAACGCCAGGCATGACGCCGGGGCGCCGGCGAGGGGGCCGCAGCCCGGCCCGGCGAGTGCCAGGAACGGAACCGAAGCGCGGGAGACGAGCACCGCAGCCGCCGGCCACAGCATCGAAAGGCCGGAAGCGGACCCCACAACCGCCAGGCAGGATGCTGAAGTGCGGGAGGCGGGCCGATGACCGCCGAGCACGATCGGCTCCGGGCCTCGCTGCACGAGCTGGCCGAGGTCGCCGAGCCTGCCGACCTCTACGAGCGAGCGATCACCCGTTCGCGCCGGATCGGCCGCCGGGAGGCCGCGGTCGGCACCGGCGCCGCCATGGCCGTGCTGGTCGTGCTGGCCAGCGGGTTGTGGCAGATGCCGCGCGGCAAGCCGGCCGGCGTCCCGGTCGCCGTGGGCGCCCCGTCGGCTTCGTCGGCCGGTCCGGCCCCGTCGTCGTCGCCGGCCGGGTCTGACGCCTCCGCCACGGGCTCGACCGGTGATCCGGCCGGCAACCCCGTGCGGCCGTCGCGGGAGGACAGCAAGCCGGCGAAACGACCCAAGACCGCCAAACCGAAGTCGCGGGTGCTGGCCGACCTGCCGGGGCAGGTCTTCTATCGTGAGCGCGACGGCGACCCCGACGTCGTACGCATGTCGCCCGGCCAGGGCACGAGCGAGGTCGTGCTGCGGAACGCGCCCTCGTCGGTCGGCATCTCGCCCGACGGCTACCGGATCGCGTACGTGTCCGACGGCAAACTGCTGGTCAACGAGTCCGGCAGCGAACCGAGGCAGGTGGCCGCCGGCGTGGTCGCGGCCGATCAGGCTCCCGTGTGGTCGCCCGAGGGCAGCCGGCTGCTGGTCGCGTCGGGTTCGTCGGCGGCTGCGCCGGGCGTGCTGGACCTGGAGTCCGGCGCGATCACCCCGCTTCCCGACGGTCTGGCCTCGGGTCAGCATTTCCGCTGGGCGGGCGATGGCAGCACGCTCGTCTACGCGACCTCGTACTGCGGGCTCAAGGTGGCCGACGGCGCGGCCGGGACGAGCACGAGCGTGCCGGTGCTGGGTGACACGCAACCGCAGGACAACCCGGACGGGCTGGCCGCGTGCAAACCCACCAGCGTCGATGCCACCGGCCGGCGGGTGACTGTGCCGTTGCAGACCACCGGCGAGAGCACGACGGGCACGGACACGGCGGACGCGATTGTCGACACCGCGACCGGCGATCTGGAGGTGCTGCCGGTGGCGGGCACGGTGGTCGGCGCGGTCTTCGACCCGGACGGCAACCTGCTGGTGCGCACCGAGAACGACGGCAAGCGCCTGCTTTCGCTGTTCGATCCCGGCAACACCCTGCGAGTCCAGGCAAAAGAGCCTTCCTCCGTACGCGATCTGGATCTGCTCGCGTACACCCGCTGATCCCCAGCGCCGCACCGCCCGGGGTGCGAGCATGAGGGCAATGGCCGTGCAGCAGCAGACCGCCCGGCCCACGTCCGGGATGCCGCCGTGGTGGCGGCGCGGTCCCGCCGTGGCCGTCCTTGTCGTGGTCGTGCTGGGCACCGAGCTGGTTCTCGGCTGGCCGGCGCTGACCGGCGCGCTGGCCCAGTTGCGCGAGCCGCAGTGGAACTGGGTGGCGGCCGCGCTCGCCGCCGAGCTGGCCTCGATGGGCACGTACGCCCGCATGCAGCGCACCCTGCTGCACGGCGCCGGCACCAAGGTCAGCATCAAGCGGCATGTCGCGACCGCGTACGCGGCCCATTCGCTGAGCGCCACGCTGCCCGGCGGCCCGGTCTTCTCGACGACGTTCAACTTCCAGCAGCTGCGCCGGTTCGGGGCGTCGCCCGCGGTGGCGTCGTGGTGCATCGCGCTCAGCGGGGTGCTGTCGGCCGGCGCCCTGGTCATCATCGGCGCGGTCGGCGGTCTGCTGGCCCGCAACACCGGCAGCTGGCACTCGCTGGTGGGTTACGCCGTCGGGGCCGTGGTGGTGGCATTCGGCGTACGCCAGTTGGCCGGGCACCCGCAGCTGCTGGACCGTCCGGTGCGGGCCGTGCTGGGCGGGGTCAACCGGGTGCGGAGGCAACCGCCGGGGCACGGTCACGACCGGCTGCTGAGTTTCGTCGAGCAGCTGCGCGAGGTACGCGTGCACCCCGCCAGCTTCGCCGCGGCCGTGGTGCTGGCGCTGCTCAACTGGTTGTTCGACGCGCTCTGCCTGTGGCTGTGCTGTGTCGCCGTGGGCGCGGGCAGCATCAACCCGGTTGGCCTGGTCATCGCGTACTGCGCCGGCATGGCCGCGGCCAGTGTGCCGATCGTGCCCGGTGGGCTGGGTGTGGTCGACGCCGCCCTGGTGCTCGGCCTCGTCGCCGGCGGCCTGACCAGCACCCTCGCCGTGGCCGCGGTGGTGCTGTACCGCCTGATCAGTTTCGGGTTCATCATCGGCTTGGGCTGGCTGGTCTGGCTGGCCATCCGGCGGCGCCAACGCGGCGAGCGCGCCTGACGCGTACGGGGAAAGGCAGTGCCGCCGCGGGACGTCAGCTCTTGCGGCCGAACAGGCGCCAGCCGCGCTTTTTCGTCTCGGCCGGGCGCTCGGCCTCGCCGTTGAGCACGGCCAGGCGGTGCTGGGCGACCGGGTTCTCCGGTTCCATGCGCAGCGAGGTGATCAGCGCCTGGCGGGCCTGGTCGATGTGCCCGAGGGCTTCCAGCGTCACCCCGTGGGTGTAGTAGTAGTGCGCCTCGGTGGGGTCGAAACCGATCGCCGTACGGGCTGCCTGCTCGGCGTCGGCGATCTGCCGGTCGGCCGCGAGCAGCGCCCAGGCCACCCGGTCGTGCCAGAGCGCGTTGCGGGGCTCGGCGATGACCGCCCGGTAGGCCAGAGTGACCCCTTCCTCGTGCCGTCCGAGGAGTGTGAGCGCACGGCTGGCCAGGGCCAGGGGGCGCGGGTCGGCGGCGTTGATCGCGATGGCCCGCTCGGCCGCGTCCAGCGCTTTGCCGGCCTCGTCGAGGGCGAGCCGCAGGCGGGCGAGGAGAATCCAGCCCTCGACGGCGCCGGGGTCGGCCTTCAGCGCCGGTTCGAGGGTTGCCACGGCGCGTTCCAGGTCGAGCTGCTCGAAGAGCGTGGCCGCCTGAGCCACGGCCATCTCGGTGGGGCCGTTGAAGGCACGCGGAGCGGGCAGCTGGTCGGGTGCGGCCGGGCCGGCCAGGGGCCGCTCCGTCATCGGCGGCCCCCGTTCCGCAGGGGGTTGGCGGTCACATCAGAATGATCGGCGTTTTCGGGCGCCGAATGAGGGCTTTCGGCCAGATCAGCGCGTGGGCATCCAGCCGGCCGAGCGGGTGTGGCCGTGCGGCTCGTAGTACGGCGTCTGCGCGTACGCCCGTACGGGGAAGGTGCCGAAGGCGGTGATCCGGGGCGGCACGGCGGTGAAGCGAGCGCCGTGGGGTGGCAGCTCCTCCAGGCCGGTGAGGTGCTCGACGATCGGGATGCCGGCCGCCAGCAGCGCGGTGTGCGCGGGCCGCTCTCCCCCGCTGGCCTCGGTGTTGTCGTCCAGGTTGATCGAGTCGATTCCGACCAGGGCCGCTCCGCGCTCGACCAGCAGCGCTGCGCCCGCTCCGGTCAGGTAGGGCGCGTCGATGCCGTACGCCGGTGTGCCCCAGTCCCGGTCGCCGCCGGTGTGCAGGAGCACGGCGTGACCGGCCACCGCGTACGGCTCGAGGTCGTCCTCGGTGACCGCCCGGCGCCCGCTGCCGGCCGTGCGCACGACCACCGCCGGCAGGTCGGCCAGTCGTTCCAGCGGCAGTCCGGCCAGGTCGGCGCCGCCGTCGTAGCGGTGCCGGGGGGCGTCGAGGTAGGTGCCTGTCTGCCCGACCATGTCGATCCGGTCGAGGCTGAACTCGGTGCCCGGCGCGTACCGGGGACGGGATTCTTCCCACGTCAGGTGGGGCTTGATGACCGGGGCCGGCATGCCCGGATAGGTGATCAGGCCGTCCGCGATGACGTGGCTGAGCTCGACGAACCGCAGCCGCGGCGGGCCGGGCAGGCCGGCCGGCGCCGGCTCGGCGAACGTCCGGACCCCGGTGAGCTCGACCCGCTCGACGTCGCGCAGCCCGAGCGAGCCGACCAGGATCATGGCCAGGTCGGCGTGGGTGACATCGAGGTGCGGCACGTCCACCCGCAGCCCCTGCGCCTGCAGGCGGCCGCCGGTGGTGAAGGTGACATCGGCGGTCAGCTCCGCCCGGTACTGCTGCACGGTCCCACTCCTTAACGCAGCTCGATGATCGCTTCCACGAGCAGCCAGATGCCGAAGATAACGAAGAGCGCCGCCGCACCGTACTTGATGGCCTTCTCCGGCAGGTGCCGGCCGAGCAGCCGGCCGACCAGGATGGCGAGGGCGTCGGCCGCGACCATGCCGACCGTGGAGCCCAGCCAGGTGCCGAACCAGCCGTACTGGGTGGCCAGCGTGATCGTGGCGAGCATGGTCTTGTCACCCAGCTCGGCCAGGAAGAACGCGCCGCCGACGGCGAGGATCGCCGAGCCCGTGCTGCGCTCGGCCTTGCTTTTCTCGTCGTCGGTGAGCTTGTCGCCGCGCAGCGTCCAGGCGCCGAAGGCGAGGAAGGCGACGGCGGCGATCAGCGAGATCCAGCCGGTCGGCAGCGTCGCGCCGAGGCCGTAACCGATGCCGACCGACACCAGGTGCACCACCGCGGTGGCCACGGTGATGCCGATCAGCACCGGGACAGTCTTGAAACGGGTCGCGAACGTCATCGCCATGAGCTGGGATTTGTCGCCCAGCTCGGCCACGAAGATGACGGCGAAACTGACCGCCGTCGCGACGAGGAAACCCTCCACAGAAATGTTCTCCCGGTGTCGAGCGGCCGGGCAGAAGTGGCACAGGGCGACCTCGACCCGGCCGCACTGAGTGCAGCCATGGTCGAAGGTCTCGCTCGCCTTTCGAGAGAAAGGCCGTGCGGCCGGGCCCCGGAGGGCCAGTATGTCGACCGCGACGTTGGGAGCTACTCCCCTTCGCGGGAGCAAGCATAGCCAACGGCCCCCGCCCGCAGGCGGGGGCCGTGACCGCGATCACCGTCCGGCGATGAGTTTCCGCACTTCAAGGCGTTCCGCGGGGACCGTTTTGGCGGCCACCGGCGCGGGCGGCTTGATCGGCGCGCACCGCTTGTCCGAGCGCTCCCCCGCCGTCCGCTTGGGCAGCTTGCCGGTCGCCAGGTAGTCGGCGATCGAGTCGTCGACGCACCGGTTGCCGTACAGCGAACCGGAGTGGGTCGTGCCGCCGACGCCCTCGATCAGCACCGAGCGGGGGAACCGCTTGCGCGCCTCGAGGGCGCCGCTGAACGGGGTCGCCGCGTCGAGCGACTCGCTGACCATCAGCAACGGCGGAACGGTCTCGCCGGACACGGTCACCGGGATGCCGCTGGGCGCCGGCCAGGTGCGGCAGGGCGCGTTGTACCAGGCGTTGGCCCAGGTCTCGAACGGCGCGCGGCGGTGCATCTCCCAGTTGTCGGCGGTCCACTTGCTCCAGCTCTTGGGCCAGGGCGCGTCGGTGCACTGGGTGGCCAGGTAGACCGCGTAGTTGTTGTCGGCGTCCTTGCCCTTCGGGTTGTTCGCGTCGTACAGCCGCTTGAGCGCGGTCGCGTCGCCCTGGCGCACCCAGGCGCTGAAGGCCCGCGCGATGTCGGCCCAGCCGAACGTGTAGTACCCGGCCTGCAGGAAGATGTCGGTCAGCTCGGACGGGCCGATCACCCCGCCGGCCGGCTTGCGGGTCAGGGCCTTCTGCTCGCTGTAGAAGCGCTGCCGCACCTCGCGGGTGGTGCGGCCGAGGCGGAAGACCTTGTGGTGCTCGGCCAGCCAGCCGAAGTAGACCTGCATGTTGCGGTCGAAGGCCAGGTCCTGGTCGAGGTTCGAGTCGTACCAGACGCGGGTCGGGTTCACCACGCCGTCGAGCACCATGCGGCGTACGCGCTCGGGGTACCGGGTCGCGTAGACCTGGCCCAGATAGGTCCCGTACGAGAAGCCGTAGAAGTTGATCTGACGGGCGCCCAGCGCGTACCGGAGCAGGTCGAGGTCCCGTACGGTGTCCAGGGTCTTGAGGTGGCCGAGCAGGTCACCGCCCGCCTTCGCACACGCCCGGGCGTAGGCCTCCGCCCGTTTGAGCCACGTCGTCTCGATCTTCGACGTGGTCGGCACGTACGCCGGCCGGTTGTATCCCGTGTAGTCGTTGTCGCAGCTCAGCGCGGGTTTGCTGGCCCCCACGCCGCGTGGGTCGAAACCGATCCAGTCGTACGCCGCCCCGGCCTGCTTCGGCACCATCGAGCCCAGCACCGCCAGCCCGCGGCCCTTGGCGCCCGGACCGCCGGGGTTGACCAGCATGACGCCCTGGAACTTCGACTCCGGGACGGTGTGCTTGATCCGCGACACCGCGATCTGGATCTTCTTGCCGTTCGGGTCGGAGTGATTGAGGGGCACGCTCAGGAAGCCGCACTCGGCCCGATGCGCACGCAGCGCGGGTTCGGTGCACGAGCCCCACTCGATTGCTCCGGTCGCTCGCGGGTAGCCGCCTGTCCCTGCGCCTCGATCGCCTGCGGCCCGCGCGTCACTCGCCGGGACCCCGATCACCACCAGGGCAATCGTCGTGGCCGCCGCCAGAAGTCGTCTCATGCCAGCCTCTCGTGTCCAATTCGCCCCAATATGGTGAGGCGTGGGCGGCCACGCGCGGGCCGCCCACGCCGGGGCGATCGGATTTTCAGCCGTTCGCACGCATCCGCCGGGGCATGCGAGGGCCCGATTTCAGGCGCTTGCCGGCATGCCAGACCCCGGTTTCAGACGTTTCCTGCAGGCCGGGCCGCTGGTTTCAGCCCGTTGTCGGCATGCCGGGCCGCCGGTTTCAGCCCGTCGTCGGCATGCCGGGCCGCCGGATCTTAGGCTTTTGTCCGCATTCGCTGGGCCACGAGGGCGACCGCGCTCAGGGTCGCCACGACCAGTCCGTAGACGAGCGCGGTGGTGTGCAGCCCGGCCGAGGTGGCGGCGAAACCGGCGATCACGGCCGGGACGCTGAAGGCCACGTACGCGATGACGAGCGCGACGGCGAACAGCTCACCCCGCTCGTGCGGGGCGGCCAGCACGGCCAGAGTGCCGAACGACGCGAGGGCCGAGGCGCCGAACCCGACCCCGGAGACCACAGTGCCACCCGCGGCGAGCAGGGCGCTGCCGAGCTCCAGACCGATCACGCTGAGCACGGCGCCGACGGTCAGCAGGCTCCCGGCGATCGTGAGCACCCGCCGGGTGGGGACATTCCTGAGCGCGTACGAGGTCAGCGCGCCCGTGCCGCACAGAAGCGTGACCACCAGGCCGCCGATGAGGTGGCTGCTCAGCTCGAAGACACCGGCCGCCACGGAGGGGCCGAGCGACAGGTAGAGCCCGCCGATCGCCCAGCTCGCGATGATGATCGGCGACAGCGCCAGCACGTCGGCCCGCAGCCGCGCGGGAATGCCGAGCCTGGGGGCGAGCGAGGCAGCCGCGCCGGGACGACGGGCCGAGGTCTCGGGGATGCGGGCCACCACTATCGCGGCCAGCAGCATGCCGGCCAGCAGCAGGGCCCAGACGAAATGGGTGGGTGAGGGGCCGTACTGAACCAGGGCCCCGCAGCCCAGCGCGCCGACGGCGAGACCGGCGACCGGGGCGATGCCGTTGACCAGGCCGGCCCGGCCCGGCGCGTGCGGCGGGTTCAGGTCGACGAGGGCGGCGCCGAGGGTGGTCATCGCCGCGCCGGTCGCGATGCCCTGCAGCAGGCGGGCCAGGAGCAGGATCGAGACGTCACCGGCGACCAGGAACAGGATGAGCGAGACCACTTCGAGCCCGATCGCCGCGGCCAGCACCGGGCGACGACCGATGTGGTCGGAGAGCGCGCCGAGCATGATCAGCGAGCCGATCAGCCCTACGACGTACACCGCGAAGACGACAGTGAGCGTGGTGGCCGAGAATCCCCATAAATGCTGGTAGACCACATAAAGCGGGGATGGGGCAGCCGACGCGGCGGCGAACGTCACGAAGATCGCGGCGATCGCGGCGAAGGCCACCGGGCGGGACAGCCGCCGCCGTTCACGAACGGCCGGCGCTGTGTCGATCATGGAGGTCATGCCGGCTCCTGCAGGAAGTAGCCAGACAGGTCTGTCCGGCGGAGTGTCGTGCCGAGACTAGACAGACCTGTCTGGTATCGTCAACCGCATGTCCGCCGCGTCACCATCCACCCGCAAGGCCTCGGCCCGCGACCGTCTGCTGGCCGCCGCCGACGAGCTCTTCTACGCCGAGGGCGTGCACACCGTCGGCATCGACCGCGTCATCGAGCGGGCCGGTGTCGCCAAGGCCTCGCTCTACAGCACCTTCGGCAGCAAGGAGGAGCTGGTCCGGGCCTACCTCGAAGGCCGGCACAAGGTGCGCCGCACCCGCCTGCTGGCCGGCCTGGAGAACTACGACGACCCCCGCGACCGCCTGCTCGGGGTGTTCGACGTGCTCGCCGACCTGGCCGGCACCCCCGGCTTCCGGGGCTGCGCCTTCTACAACGCCAGCGCCGAATCCCCCACGGGCGGCCCGGTCGAGGAGGTCTCGAACGCCAACCGCGCCTGGACGAGGGGCCTTTTCTTCGAACTGTCCCGCGACGCCGGCGCCCGCGACCCCGCAGCCCTGGCCGACCAACTGGTAGTCCTCTACGACGGCGCCATGGTCGGCGCCCGCATGGACAAAGGCGCCAAGGCCGCCCTGACCGCCCGCAGCGTCGCCGCCACCCTCCTGGCCGCCGCCACCCTCTGAACGCCCTGCTCTCCTGAAGGCGCCGGTTCCAACTCGCCGAGCCGCCTCAGCGCATCACCGAAAAGTCGCCTTGATCTCAAACATCGCCGCGCCGATGTCGCAGTGTCGTCGTCATGAGGCTCGGGTGGTGGCGAGGTCGCTGAGTTTTTCGAGGGCGGGGAGGGCGGCCACCACGGCGGCGTGCTCCTCGGGGGTCAGGCCCTGCAACAGCTCGGAGAGGGCGGCCGCGCGGACGGCGCGGCGGTGGGCGACGGCGGCGCGGCCGGCCGGGGTGATGCTGACGACCACGGCGCGGCCGTCGGTGGGGTCGGCTGTGCGCTGGGCCAGCCCCTCCTTTTCCAGGCGCGTCACCAGCTGCGTCATGGCGGGCTGGCTGATTCCCTCGGGGGCGTAGAGCTCGCTGAGGCGATGCGGACCGGAACGTTCCAGCCGCCGCAGCGTCGAGGCCGCGGTGAGGCTGAGCGGCCCCCGCGGCGTGAGCCGGCGAAGCGTCTCGTAGAAATGCTCGAACCCGGTGGCGATCGCCTGGTCGTCAGCGGGAACGGTGGGGGCTGGCTGCACCCCTCAGTTATATCAACGGATTATGAAGGGCTTTTCCCTCGTACGCGCCGGGCCGTCGAGCTGACGCACACCGGACAAAGTGTCACCATGCAGTCATGGACGAGCAAACCCTCGACCACGGCCCGGACACCGACGACGACCACTCCTGGTTGCGTCCCCACCTGGGCACCACGACCGGCGGCGGCCGGGCCCCGCGCGAGCACGTCGTCGCTTTGCGCCACGTCGCCCGGACCCTCGACGCCGACCCGCGCTGGCGCTCCTGGTGGCAGCAGACCGGGCTCTCCGCCTGCGAGCTGGGCATCGTCGCCGAGGGAAGGCTCGACCACCTGCGGCCCAGCGCCGACATCCGCCGGCTCGACGACTGCCTGTGGGCCAACTTCACCTGCGCCCTGCCCGACGGGATGCCGGCCTCCGCGGCCACCCACGCCGCGACCGAGGAGGTGCGCGCCATGTTCGAGGTGATCCGCCAGGCGCTCACGCTCTCGGCGCTGCCGCCCACCCCGCCCGTGCCGAGCCTGCCCAGCGACGTGCCGGACGTGCCGGTCACCGCCAAGCGGCTGCCCGAGGCGGCGAACGAGCCCGAACAACCGGGCTACCTGACGCTGACCCAGATCCAGGAATTTTTCGCGTAAAGATCAGCAATCGTCCCAGGTCAGCGCGACGAGCTCGCGTAGCTGCGCGAGCGCGTCGCCCTTGCCGGGCCCTTCCGGAAGCTCGTCACGGGCGGCCGCGACCAGGCCCGACCGCAGCAGCGCATAGATCTCCTCCTTACCGGAGTCCGGCAGGTCGGGGATCCAGAGGCTGCCAAGGTTCTCCGCGACCACCATGCGGAGCCAGTCGGCCGTCTTGGTGTCGCCGAGACGCGGGATGAGGTACTCCAGCGTCCACTCGAAGAGACCACCCGTCGACTGCCAGTCCCGGCCCGGCCGGACCATGATGAGAGACGCCATTTTCGCCGCCCGAGTATGAAGACACGCGGTGCCAAGCCTCGCTCCGCCACGAACCTTTCCACCCTTGCCACCTGGCCGGCGGTGAACAGCGAAACGTCCACCGGGACCAGGTCCGCCTTCTTCAGATGCAGCACGATCTGCTGCGAGAAGCGCGCCCACTGCTGATCGAACCGGTGCGCCGCGAACGGGCCCACCGCGTCGTACGTCAGACCGCCCTGGTCGACCCAGTCTGCCCGGCACCCGGGTTCGGCCCGGATCAGGCGTACGCCCAACTCCACCTCGATTCGCACGGCCGTCACTGCCTCGTTGGGCCGGAACCGCCCCGTCGCGGGATCCATGCCCAGCGCACGGATCCGTGCCCTCTCGGGTCGCGGATCCGGCGCGCGCATGTCAACGCTTCACACGCTCGGGCCGGTGCGCGCCCGGCATTCGAGGTTCCCGCGGTTCCGGAAGCGGTTGCGGCACTTTCGGCGTGACCACCACCGGGACGCCGCCCTGCCCGATCCCCGCATAGATCACCGGCCGGGCCCGTCGCAGCACCAGCGCGTGCGCTGTTCCGGCCAGCGCCACCCCGGCCAGCACGACCGGCAGGATCCAAACCTCTCCCCGTACGCCGAAAAGGGCGCCCAGGTCACGGAAGGCGAGATAGCCGATCGAGCCGAGACCCACTGTGGACAGCAGCGGGGCAACGAACCTGGTCCACGCGCCCTCGCCGTTGGGCACCTGGTTGAGGTGCAGCAGCGCGGCCACCGAGGTGGCGACCAGCAGCACCAGGAGGCCGAGCCCACCCGCGATCACGAGGCGGCGACCGGCCAGCGGCGGATCGGCGACACCGGCCAGGGCCGCCCCCGCGAGCAGGAACGCGGCCACGGCCGACTGGGTCAAAGAGGCAGAGCGAGGAGCCAGCGTACGGGGGGAGGTGTGGCCCAGACCGGCGGGGAGAACCCGCTCGCGGCCCAGGGCGAACAGGTACCGCGCCATCGCCTGGTGCAGCGCCAGCACGGCCGCGAACAGGCCGGTCAGCAGCATCAGCCGGCCCAGCGTGACGGCCCACGGCGCGAGGCGCTCGGCGGCCAGGTCGAACAGCAGCTCGGAGCCGCGGGCCCGGGACACCTCGGTGATCCGGGTGGCGCCGGTGGCCGCGCTCAGCGACCAGGAGGCGGCGGCCAGCAGGACGGCGACGGTGGCGACGACGGCGTACGTGGCCAGGCCGGGGTCCCGTCGCGGGCGGATCGACTCCTCCGCGTACGGGCCGGTGGTCTCGAAGCCGGCGAACGCGAGCAGTGCCACGGCGAGCAGCAGACCGAAAGTGGTCGTATCGGGGCCGGAGGGGACGATGCTCGCACGGGTGAGCCCCTCGCCGGCCGGGTCGATGGCGTTGGCCGCGGTGAACCCGGCCGCCACCGCGATCTCGGTCAGCACAAGCAGGGCGACCAGCCCACTGACCACTTCGGACCGGATCGTGCCGCAGAGCGTGACCAGCAACCAGCAGGCCGCGGCGACCATCCACCAGTCGGCGCCGAGGCCGAACCAGCTGCGCAGCAGGGGCGCTGCCGCCACACCGAGCATGCCGTAGAAGCCCAGCTGGAGCGCCTGATAGCAGACGAGGGCGAGCCAGGCGGCGCCGATTCCGGCCGGGCGGCCCAGGCCACGGGTGATGTAGGTGTAGAGCGCGCCGGCGAAGGGCGCGCGGTGGGCCATGGCCGACCAGCCGACCGCGAAGAAGATCAGGATGACCCCGGCGGCCAGGAAGCTCAGGGGGACCAACGGCCCGCCGCCGGTGGCGTAGGCGGCGGGCACCACGTTGATCAGTACGGCGATCGGCGCGGTGGCCGCGAGCGCGAAGAACGCGACCGCGGCCGCGCCGAGACGGCCCGGAGCAAGGGTCGTACCCACGCCTCTATTTGATCGGAAGAGTGACTACCTGACAACTGGCCGTGAGGGTTCACTCACGGCTCGATGAGGATCTTCCGGCCCACGCCGGCCCGGAACTGATCCAGGGCCGCCGCATAGTCGGACAAAGGGAATCGGTGGCTGACGAAGACGGACGGGTCGAGCACGCCGGCCGCGAGCATCTGCCCGGCCCGGTCGAAGCTGTGCAGCACCGCCATCGAGCCGGTGATCGTGATCTCGCGCCGATAGATCTCGTACGGCTCGATCGCCAACCGGGCGTCGTAGCTCGCCACCCCGAACTGCAGGAACGTGCCGCCCCGGCCGACCCGCGCCAGCCCGTCCCGGATCGCGGCCTCGACGCCGGTGCAGTCGATCACCACGTCCCAGCCGCGCGGGGCGTCCAGCTCGTCGGCCGAGGTGACCGCTGCCGTGCAGCCGAGCCGCTTGGCCGTCTCGAGCCGGGCCGGGTTCAGGTCCACGATGGACACCGATTCGGCGCCCGCCCGCTTGGCGAGCTCCAGCATCATCAGGCCCATCGTCCCGGAGCCGTAGATCAGGTACGAGGTGGCCATGGCACGGGGCAGCACGTCGAATCCCCGTACGGCGCAGGAAAGCGGCTCGATGAGGGCCGCGTCCCGGGCCGCGAGGTGGCTGGGCAGCTTGAACAGGTTGGCCAGGGGCGCCGCCACGAACTCTGCCGCGCCGCCGCTGACCGTCACGCCGATCGCGGCCCAGTTCTCGCACTGGTTGCCCCGCGCCCGCTTGCAGTAATAGCAGTAGCCGCAGTACAGGGACGGGTCGACCGCCACCTGGTCGCCGACCGCGTAACCGGTGACCGCCGAGCCGACCGCGACGATCTCGCCGGCGAACTCGTGACCGGGCACGATCGGGAACGACGGGGCGAACTCGCCGTCCATGATGTGCAGATCGGTGCCGCAGATGCCGACGGCGGCCGGTTTGACCACCACCTCCGACGGGCCGGGCGCCGGGTCCGCAACGTCCTGGATCTCGATCGTGCCGGGCGTGACCACGACCGCTGCTTTCACTTGACGGCTCCCATCGACAGACCGCGAACCAGCTTGTTCTGGGCCACCCAGCCGGCGATGAGCACCGGCAGCGACACGATCGTCGCGGCCGCGCAGAGCCGGGCCAGGAAGGCGCCCTCGGACGAGATGAACCCGACCAGGAAGATCGGTGAGGTTCCGGAGTTGGTGGCGGTCAGGTTCACGGCCAGGAAGAACTCGTTCCAGGCGAAGATGAAGCAGATCAGCGCGGTCGCGGCCAGACCCGGGCTGACGATGGGCAGGACGATCTTGCGGATCGACGTGAGCAGACCCGCGCCGTCGACCTCGCCGGCCTCGAGCACCTCACGCGGCACCTCCAACAGGAACGACCGCATCATCCAGACCGCGAGCGGCAGGTTCATGCTCGTGTAGAGGATGACCATGGTCCAGATGTTGTCCAGCATGCCCAGGTGCTTGACCAGCAGATAGACCGGCAGGAAGGCGGCCACGACCGGCATCATCTTGGTGCTGATGAAGAAGAACAGCGCGTCGCTCCACTTGGCCACGGGACGCAACGACAGCGCGTACGCGGCGGGGGTCGCCAGCAGCACGACCAGGATCGTCGAGAAGATGCTGGCCATCAGCGAGTTGAGCAGGAACGGGGTGATGTTGCGGTCGAAGACCTGGGTGTACTGCGCCAGCGTCGGCGCGAAGAACCAGCTCGGCGGGTTGGTCGCGGCGACGTTCTCCTGTTTGAAGCTGGTCAGCACCATCCAGATGACCGGGAAGACGAAGATGATCCCGGCGATCCAGGCGACGACGCCCCAGATCGAGTCGTGGAGGCGTGCCCTCATCGGTTCTCCTCCATCTTGAACAGGCTCGAGATGACCCGCAGCGCGAACGTGGCGACGATGATCGTCAGGATCACCACGATGACGCCGGCCGCGGAGGCCTCGCCGTACTCGAACTTGCGGAACATGGTCAGGTAGATCTCGTACGGCAGGTTGGTCGTCGCCGTGCCCGGGCCGCCCTGCGTGATGCTGAAGATCGCGTCGAACGTGTTGACCAGGTAGATCGATCCCAGCAGGGCGCCCAGCTCGAGGTACTGCCGCAGGTGCGGGATCGTCATACGGCGGAAGATCTGCCAGGCGTTGGCGCCGTCGACCCGGGCCGCCTCCAGCACCTCGTGCGACTGCGACTGCAGGCCGGCCAGCAGGATCAGCATCATGAACGGCGTCCACTGCCACACCAGCGTGGTGATCACGGCGGCCTTCGGGTACGACGAGACCCAGTCGGTAGAACCGCCGAAGATGCCGTTGATCAGGCCGTACGTGGGGTTGAAGAGGGCGTGCTTCCAGAGCAGCGCCGCGGCGATCGGCATCACCAGGAACGGGGTGATGAGCAGCGTCCGGACGATGCCCCGGCCGAGGAACTTGCGGTCCAGCAGCAGCGCGAAGACCAGTCCGAGGATGAGCGAGAAGATCACCGCGCCGGCCGTGAGCACCACGGTGTTGACCAGCGCCGACCGCAGCCGCGAGTCCGACAGCACCGTCACGTAGTTGTCGAACCCGACGAACGGCCGATCGCCCGGGCGCAGGGCGTTCCAGCTGGTCGTGGAGAGATAGATCGTGTAGAGGAACGGGATCTGGGTGATGACGATGGCGAAGATGAGCGCGGGCAGCAACGGCGCCCGGCGTACCCAGCGATCCTTGGCTCCGCCCTTGGTGGGCCGGACAGGCGGCTGGGTCCGCCTGTCCGGCCGGGCTACCGTGACAGTCACTTACTTGTACTTCTTCGCCACATCATCGGCCTGCTTCTGACCGTCGGCGAGCGCCTTGTCGACCGTCGTGCTGCCGGCGATGGCCGCGCTCACCTCCTGCGACACCTTGGTGCCGAGGTCGGCGAACTCGGGAATGCCGACGAACTGCACACCGAGCGCGGGCCGCGGCTGCACACCCGGGTTGGTCGGGTCGGCGTGCTCGATCGAACCGAGCGTGACATCGGCGAACGCCTTGGCCGATTCCTTGTACTCCGGGATCGAGTACGTCGAGGTGCGCTTGCCGGACGGGACACGCGACCAGCCGAGCTTCTCGCCGACCAGCTTCTCGTAGTCCTTGCTGGTCGCCCACGAGATGAACTTCCAGGCGGCGTCGGCCTTCTTGGTGGTCTTGGGCATGGCCCACGCCCACGTCCACAGCCAGCCGGAGTACTCGGTCTTGTTCACCGGGGCGTACGCGTAACCGACCTTGCCCGCCACCTTGCTGGCGTTCGGGTCCTCCAGCGTGCCGGCGGCGGAGGTGGCGTCGTACCACATGGCCGCCTTGCCCTGGCCGAACGTGTTGAGGCACTCCGTGAAGCCGGACTGCGGAGCGCCGGGCTGACCGTGCTGCTTGAGCAGGTTGACGTAGAAGTTCGTCGCCTCTTTGAACTCGGGCGAGTCGACCTTCGCGGTCCAGTCCTTCTCGAACCAGGTCCCCCCGTACGTGTTGACGACGGTGGTCAGGGGTGCGAACAGCTCGCCCCAGCCGGGCAGGCCGCGCAGGCAGATGCCCGAGACGCCCTTGCTCTTGTCGTCCAGCTTCGCCGCGAAGTCGGCCACCTGGGCCCAGGTCGGCTTCTCTGGCATCGTCAGGCCCTTGGCCTCGAAAAGCTCCTTGTTGTACATGAGGAACGACGACTCGCCGTAGAACGGGGCGGCGTACATCTTGCCGTCCTCCCCGCTCAGCGACGACACCATCGGCTTGATCAGGTCGTTCACGTCGTACGAGGCGTCGGCCGCGGCCTGCGTGGAGACCTCGTGCAGCCAGCCGTTCTTGGCCCAGATCGGCACCTCGTACGCGCCGACCGTGGCGACGTCGTACTGTCCGCCCTGGTTGGCGACGTCCTGGGTGACCTTGTCGCGAAGTTCGTTCTCCGGGAGGATCGTGAACTTCACCGTGATCCCGGTCTGCTTCGTGAAGTTGTCGGCGGTCAGCTTCTGGATGTCCTCCATCTGCGGGTTGCCGACCATCAGCGCCGTGATGGTGGTGTCGGACGAGTCGCCGCCGCCGCTGCTGGTCGAGCCGGCGCCCGAACAGCCGGCCGTGAACGCCAGCAGCCCGGCCGCTATCGCAGCTAGTTTTTTGGACACGGTGGAACCTCCGTTTTATTCGAAAACGGCGAAGGGGAGTGGTGAATCTCAGACCCGGATGACCTGGGGGCCCAGCCGGGAATAGCGGTTCGCCTCGGAAACCGGTAAAGCGGTGTCCGTGACCAGTGACTCGAAATCAGATATCTCGGCGAATCGGCAGAATGTGCGTACGCCGAATTTGGTGTGAATGCCGACGAAGACGCGGCGGCGGGCGGCGGCCACCGCACGCGCCTTCACGTCCGCGACGGCCGGGTCGGGGGTGGTGAGGCCCACCTCTCGCGAGATCCCGTTGGCCCCGATGAAGGCCAGGTCGATCACGAAGCTGGAGAGCATCTTGCCCGCCCACTGGTCGACGGTGGCCAGGGTGCGCCCTCGCACCCTGCCCCCGAGCAGCAGCACCGTGGCCGGCGTGGAAGCGGCCAGCCAGGCCGCGGTGTTGAGCGAGGCGGTGACGACGGTGAGCGGACGGTCGGTCGGCAGGGCCTCGGCGATCAGCTGCGGCGTGAAGCCCTCGTCGATGAAAATCGTCTCCGCGTCCCCGATCAGGCCGGCTGCGGCCGCCGCGATCCGGCGTTTCTCGGGAACTCCGCGAACGGTCCGCATCGCGAGGTCGGTCTCGAATTTCGCGGTCTCCACCGGGTACGCCCCGCCGTGCGTACGCCGGATGAGACCGTGCTTTTCCAGAAGGCGCAGGTCACGGCGGATTGTTTCCGCCGAGACGTCGAGCTCGGCGGCCAGTTTCGCGACCTCGACCTCGCCGTGCCGGCGGGCCAGCGCGACGATCTGATGCTGCCGCTCGTCCGCATTCAATTGCCGTCACCTCCGCCCTCGTTGAACCGACCTATTTGTAACACCGGAGAAACCTGTGGCCTCCATCACAAGCTCCGCTACTTCGTTGTTTACTTGCCCGTTTACCCGGGCGGCAAGGTCGAGCAAGATCACCACAAAATACGGCCAAGCGCCCATATCGTCTGACCGTTTACCCGGAAAGCGTGACCACATCGTGCCCGGTCATGTGAGCTCGGGCGTACGTCGTTTCCCTCATGTGCGCCACCGCCGGGCCGACATACATCCCGTGCGAGCGACGGATCAACTGACAGAGTTCCTGTCCGCGGTGGCCGACCGGCCCGCGGGTCCGGCTGCGCACCACGCCGCCGTCGAGTGCGCCGCCCGCGCGCTCGAGGCCGACGTGTCCGTGCTGATGATCGACGGCGCCGTGGTTGCCTCGACCGGGCTGCCCGCCGAGGAGGTGCCGGCGTACACGCTGGCCGAGATCGCCATCGGCCGCCGGGCCACGCTCGAACTGGGCGACGGCGATTACGCGGTCACGTTCGCCACCATCGCCGGCACCAGCCCCGGCGTCCTCGTCCTCGGACGGCTCAGCGGCCCATTCACCGCCGAGGAGGTCTGCCTGCTCCGGGGCATGACCCGCGTCCTCGAACTCAGCCTCCAGTCGCTGCACGTCATCGAGTCCGAGCGCCGCTACGCCGAGGAGAACGGCCGGCTGCTCGGCTACATCGACCACGGCCGCCGCGTCTTCGAGGAACTGGGCGCCGTCCAGCGCGCGATCGGCCGCCGGATGCCCGTGCCCGAGGTCTTCGACCTGGTCGTCACCGCCGTCCGGGACCTGCTCGGCGTCGATATGGTCGCGATCAGCCTGGTCGACCGCGACGACCGGTCACGGCTCGGCATCGCCGCTTCGACCGGCTTCCCGCCCGAGGCCATCGCCACGCTCCAGCACATACCCCTGCCCGCCGCGGGCATCTCCGGCCTGGCCATCCTCGGCGACGAGCTGGTCGCGGTCGAGGACTACGCCGCCTCACCGATCGCCCTCCCGCCCCGCACCGCGACCAGGCCAAAATCGGTCATGGCTACCCCGGTGCGCGAGAACGGGCAGGTCGCGGGCAGCCTGGTCGTCTGCTCGGTCGGGGCCATCCGGGACTGGGACAAGCCGGCCCGCGAGATCCTGCAGGCCTTCGCCGACCACCTCAGCCTCGCGCTGACCGACGCCCGCACCCAGGAGGCGATGGGCCAGGCATTCCTCGACACCCTCACCGGCCTGGCCACCCGCGCGCTGTTCCAGACCCGCATGGAGGAGGCGCTCAGCCCGTCCGGGCCGGGCGGGGCGGTGCTCTTCGTCGACCTCGACCGCTTCAAGTTCGTCAACGACTCACTCGGCCACGCGGCCGGCGACGCCCTGCTCACCGGGGTGGCCACCCGCATCCAGAGCTGCCTGCGCGAAGGTGACACAGCCGCACGGCTCGGCGGCGACGAGTTCGCCGTCCTGCTGCCCGGCGTGCACAGCGCCGACGAGGTGACACCGATCGCCGAACGAATCCTGGCCGCCCTGCGCGAGCCGTTCGACCTGCTCGGGGCCGAGACCTACATCAGCTCCAGCATCGGGGTCGCGTTCAGCGCCCCCGGTGAGCACGCCGGCGCCGTGCTCATGGTCCACGCCGACCTCGCGATGTATCAGGCGAAAAAGCTGGGCAAGGACCGGTACGAGGTGTTCGAGCCCGCCATGCAGCAGGCGTTCCAGGCTCACATCGCCCTGGAGGCCGACCTGCGCCGCGCCGTCGTGCGCCACGAGTTCGAGCTGCGCTACCAGCCCATCGTGCACCTGCGAACCAACGAGATCACCGGCGTCGAGGCGCTGATCCGCTGGATGCACCCCGAACGCGGAATCGTGCCGCCGATGGACTTCATCCCGCTCGCCGAGGAAACCGGCATGATCGTGCCGATCGGCGAATGGGTGCTGCGCGAGGCCACCGCCCGGGTCGCCGAATGGAACGCCCGCCGCGTCGGCACGCCCCTGTCGGTGAGCGTCAACCTGTCGGCCGTCCAGCTCGAACAGGCGGCTCTGATCCAGGTCGTCGAGTCGGCCCTGAGCGACGCCGGCCTGGCGCCCGCGCAACTGGTGCTCGAACTCACCGAGTCACTGCTGGTCGACCACCGGCCGTCCACGCTGCGGCGCCTCGAAGGACTCAAGGCCCTGGGCGTACGCCTGGCGATCGACGACTTCGGCACCGGGTACTCGTCACTGGCGTACCTGCGGCGTTTCCCGGTCGACATCATCAAGATCGACAAGTCCTTCGTGGACGACGTCGTCGACGAGCCGACCGCGGCGGCCCTGACCAACGGCATCATCCAGCTGGGCCGCGCGCTGCAGCTCTCGACAGTCGCCGAGGGCATCGAACATGCCGGCCAGCTGACGTCCCTGGCGGGCGGCGACTGCGACATGGGTCAGGGCTACTACTTCGCCGAGCCCCTGACCGGAACCGCCCTCGGCGAGTTCCTCTTTCCGCCGGCCTGACTGCTTCCGCCGGCCTGCCCCGCTCTCCCCCTGCCCGCTTTGCTCAGCCCGCTCCCCCTGCCCGCTTTGCTCGGCCCGCTCTCCCCCTGCCCGCTTTGCTCAGCCCGCTCCCCCGCTCTCCCGCTTTCCTCAGCCCGCTCTCCCCCTGCCCGCTTTGCTCGGCCCGCTCTCCCGCTCTCCCGCTTTCCTCAGCTCGCTTTCCCCGGCCCGCTCCCCCGCTTCCCGAGCCTCGCTCTGCCGCTGCCCTGCTTCCCGTTGGCCCCGCTTCCCTGCCTCTGTCTCGCAGCCCCTGTTCCGCTGAGCCCGAAAACAGATCTTGTCGGGTTCGAGTTCCGCCACCACCTCCCCCACCCGCCCTGGGTGAAAGGAATAGGCCGGCGCGAGCCTATGCCGGCGCTGGTGTAGGGCCTCGGGTTATCCACAATTCGGGGTTGTCCACAGGGCTCCCCACGGGCGGGGCGTCGCTGGGCCAGAATGCTCGGCATGCGTGAGCGACCGGACGGACTGAGCGACAACCAGCTCGTGCGCGGGCTCGCCGACGGCTGGGGTCTGCGTGCCCGTGAGCTCGCCTTCCTGCCGGTGGGCGCCGGTGGCTACCACTGGGCGGTCGACGATGCCGACGGGGAGCGCTGGTTCGCCACGGTCGACGTCACGACCGATCCGGATCGGCTCTCGCAGGCCCTCAGCACCGCCATGGCGCTGGATCTTCCGTTCGTGCTCGCGCCGGCGCCGGCCCGCGACGGGGCTGCGATCCGGCGTCTCACCTCACGTCACACGCTGGCGGTCTATCCCCTGGTCGACGGGGTCGCTGGTGATTTCGGGCCACATCCTCCGGCTGAGCGCGAGCGGGTGCTCGATCTGCTGATCGCGCTGCACCAGGCCGCGCCGGCTGTCGCGCCGCCGCGCACCGATCTGCGGCTGCCCGGGCGGCCGGCGCTGGAGGAGGCGTTGGGCGATCTGGTCGGCCCCTGGCGTGGTGGGCCCTACTCGGAACGGGCGCGCCGGGAACTGGCCTCTCAGGCGGGGCGGGTCCGCGGATGGCTCGCCGAATTCGACCGGCTGGCCGGTTTTGCGGGCGACCCGGCAGGGTGGGTGGTAACACACGGCGAGCCGCACCCGGGCAACGTGCTGCGGGCACCGAGCCGCCCACCCTCCGTGGACCAGCCCCGCACGAGCAGCCAGCCGGATCGAGCCGGCGAACACGACCCGATGGGCAGCTTGCGGGCTATCGGCGAACCGGATTCGACCGGTGAAGCCTGTGCAACCGACAGACAGGCCGCGGTCAGCGAAGGCACCCCGAATGCGTACGGTGTATCAGGCGCGCCTCGGAGGCTTGAGGCGTCCGGCGGGACGAGGGCTTGGGATGAGCCCGATCGGCTCTGGCTGATCGACTGGGACACCGTGATGGTGGCGCCGGCCGAGCGGGATCTTTGGATGTTGACCGGCAGCATGATCGGGGCGACGGGGGACGACCCTGCGCTGCTCAAGCGTTACGAGCAGCAGACCGGCCGGGCCGTCTTCCCCGAGCTGATCGCGTTCTATCGGCTGTGGTGGGTGCTGGCCGACGTCGCGATCTACGTCGACGAGTTGCGGGGGCCGCACGGCGAGAACGCCGATCTGGCCGCCTCCCTCGCCTACTTGACCGGCAACCTCCGAGAATGATGTGGGCTCCCACCGTGAGCCGGCATCGGGGCGGGCGGCAGCAAGGCCTCGAAGTCGGCCGCCGGCAGCGGGCGGGCGAACAGATATCCCTGCGCGGCCCGGTAACCGAGCTCCCGCAGGCGGTCGGCCTGTTCCTCGGTTTCGACGCCCTCGGCGACGGCGTGCAGGCTCAACGCCTGGGCCAGGTGCGCGACGCCCGCGGCCACCGTGATCCGGTCGTCCGGCGCGGCCTGGGTGAACGAGCGGTCGAGCTTGACCTCGTCGACCGGCACGTCGTGCAGCAGGCTGAGCGTCGAGTTGCCGGTGCCGAAGTCGTCGAGCGCGAGCTTCACCCCGAGCCCGCGAAGCGAGCGCAGCGCGGCGTCGGACTCGCCGGGTTCGACCGGCATCGACTCGGTGACCTCGAGGGTGACCCGTCCGGGAGCGATGCCGTACTCCGCGAGCAGGTCCGCCACGTACGGGGCGAAGTCGGGTTCACGCAGGTCGCGGGCCGAAATGTTGATGCTGATGACAGTGTCGGCGGGCCACTGAGCCATCCGGCGCAGGGCGGCGCGCAGCACCCAGCGGCCCAGCGGGACGATCAGGCCGGTGCGCTCGGCGACCGGGATGAAGGCGTCGGGCGCCAGCGTGCCGTGTTCCGGGTGGGCCCAGCGCACCAGCGCCTCGGCGCCCAGCACACGGCGGTCCTTGTCGAGGGTGACGATCGGCTGGAAGAGCAGGAACAGCTGGTCGTCGCGGATCGCGGCGGGCAGGTCGGCGCCCAGCTCGGAGTGGCCGGCCGAGGTTGCGCCCATTTCGTGCTCGTAGTGCAGCGACGCGGTGCCGGGGATGACCTTGGCCGCGTACATGGCGATGTCGGCCTGCCGCAGCAGCACGCTCGGGTCGTCGCCCGCGCGGCCGTCGGCGATGCCGATGCTGGCGCGGATCGGCAACTCGTGCCCGTCGGCCAGGACGGGCGCTTTCAGGGCCTCGATCATGCGCTGGGCGGCCAGGTCGGCGGCGGCCGGGTCGGCGCCGTCGAGCACCACGACGAACTCGTCGCCGCCGAGCCGGGCGACCGTGTCCTCGGCCCGTACGCAGCCGTTCAGCCGCTGCGCGACCGCGATCAGCAGCTGGTCGCCCACCTCGTGGCCGAGCGTGTCGTTGACCTCCTTGAAGTCGTCGAGGTCGATCAGCGCGACGGCGACGGGACGGCCGTCGGTGGCCTCGACGGCCCGGCGCAGCCGCTCGTGGAACAGCACCCGGTTGGGCAGCTCGGTGAGCGCGTCGTGGGTCGCCCCGTGGTCGAGGCGTTGCAGCAGGCGACTGTTGTCCTGGAACGCGGTGATCTGCCGGAGCACGACGACCCCGGTCAGCAGCACGGCCGCGACCACCACGATCCGGCGGTCGGTGCTGTCGTTCTGCCAGGTCACCATGAGCAGCAGCCCGTCGACGGCGGCGATGGCCGTGTACGGCAGGAAGCTGAACGGACGCCGGCGGACAGGCTTGGCGCCGCGTTGCGGGCCGGTCCTGGCCGCGCGCTGACGACGAGCGGCGATCACGCCGCAGTAGAAAAGCGCCGGCAGGTCGATCATGTCGGGGAACAGGTTGGGGTCGAGCGCGGTGATGAGCGGGCGCAGGATCGGCGGCCCGACCGCGCCGATGGCCACCGCTACCCCGATCATGCGCAGGGCGCCCGTGTCGATCTGGTTCTGGCTGGTCAGCAGGAACTTCGCGACGGCGAACACGGCGAGCAGCGCGAGCAGGCTCAGTGCCAGCGAGGGGAACAGCATGCGTGGGTCGTCGTCGTCGAGCGCGTATCGGGCCGAGAAGTGCCACAGGAACACGGCACAGGCCAGCATGACGGTGCTGGCGTCGAGCACCACCCGGAACAGGTCGCCCCGGGTCTGCTGGCCGAAAGGCAGGCGCAGCAGCGCGTACATGACGAGCAGCACGGCGACGCCCTGGAAGATGATCTGCCCGGGCCCGACACCCGCGTTGGCCGGGTCCTCCGCGGCGAGCGTGTGCATCGCCTGCGCAGTGTTGCCCAGGCCGACGGGGAGGCAGACCAGCGCGATCCGGTTCCAGAACTGCCGGACCGGCGGCGCCAGGTGTTCGGCGCGCGCGGTCCGCCGGCTTTCGATGCCGAGCACGGCCGCGCCGAGGATTCCGGGCAGCCAGAGAAATATCCAGGGGATCACCGGCGAGATCGCGTTGATCGTTACTGCGATCAGCGTGAACAGCAGTAATGCCCCGGACGCGAGGAGTGGTCGGTCGGGCCGGCTCCTGAACACGTCCATCCGTCCGCCCCTTCGAAAGAAAAACGCTTCCCGTTTGATCGGCGGACGCGGGGCGGGGGTGAGGAATCGAGCTGTGAGCTGGATCCCCGGCAAGAGCGGGGGGCTCCGGCAAGAGCGGGGCGGGGTGAGGAATCGCGCTGTGAGCGAGGTCCCCGGCGGGACTGCTCGCCGGGCGGCCATACTTTGTCACTGTGCTGCGACCTGCGACCTACGCCGAACGGGACATGATCCTGCCCTGGCGCAACCACGAGTCGGTGCGTGCCGTGAGCCTGACCACGCACGAGATCAAACCCGAGGAGCACGCGAAGTGGTGGGAAAAGCGCTGGCGTGATGTGCTGATCTACGAAGACGATCGGGGCGCGCCCGCCGGTGTCGTGATCTTCGACGGGAACACGTGGTCTTTCTACCTCGACGTCGCCGGCCTGGGTGACAGGCTGCTGGCGGCGTGGATGCGGCTGGAGAAGGAAGCCGTTGAGTACGCGTTCGGCACACTGGGCCTGGAAACCTTGGGCGGGGAGACGCTCGCCGACAACAAGCAGGTGCTCGCGCTTCACCGCCGGTTCGGCTTCAAGGAGACTCGGCGCTATGAACGACTCGTCGACGGCGAGATGAAAACCGTCGTCTGGACGGAGAGAGGGAAGTAATGACTAAGTTCGGGCCCGACAAGCGGCCGTACATCGTCGCGGAGATGTCCGGGAACCACAACGGCTCTCTCGACCGGGCGCTCGCGCTGGTCGACGCGGCGGCCGACGCCGGCGCGGACGCGATCAAGATCCAGACGTACACGGCCGACACCATGACCGTGGACGTCAAGCACCCGCGCTTCCAGATCTCCAAGGGTCACGAGCTGTGGTCCGAGGCTTACCTGTACGACCTGTACGAGCGCGCCCACACGCCGTGGGACTGGCACCAGCCGATCTTCGAGCGCGCCCGCGAGCGCGGCATCACGCCGTTCTCCAGCCCCTTCGACCGTACGGCGGTCGAACTGCTCGAGAAGCTCGACGCCGAGCTCTACAAGATCGCGTCCTCCGAGATCACCGATCTGCCGCTGATCCGCCTGGCCGCGAGCACCGGCAAGCCGATCATCATCTCGACCGGCATGGCCTCGGTGAAGGAGATCGCCGCCGCGGTCGAGGCCGCCGAGAGCGTGGGCGCAACCGACATCACGGTGCTGAGCTGCACGGCTTCCTACCCGGCGCCGCCGGAGTACACCAACCTGCGCCGCATCCCCGTGCTGGCGCAGATGCTGGAGCGCCCGATCGGCCTGAGCGACCACACGCACGGCATCGGCGTGCCGATCGCCTCCGTCGCGTTCGGCGCCTGCCTGATCGAGAAGCACGTCACGCTGGACCGCGCCGACGGCGGTGTCGACTCGGCCTTCTCGCTGGAGCCGGCCGAGCTCAAGGCCATGCGCGTCGAGTCGGAGCGGGCCTGGCAGGCGCTGGGCACCACGCACATCGGCCCGACCGAGGCGGAGAAGGAGGGCCTGCGGTTCCGCCGGTCGCTCTACGTGGTGGCCGACGTCAAGGCGGGCGACCAGGTCACGCCGGAGAACGTCCGGTCGATCCGGCCGACCGGCGGGCTCGAGCCCGACGCGATCGGGCTGGTCATGGGCCGCACCTTCACGGCCGACGCGGCCAAGGGCACCCCGCTGAGCTGGGACTTGATCTAGCGCACGAAAAAGGGGGCCGCACCAGCGGCCCCCTTTCAACGTCGATTCAGCGTACGGCGTTGGACTGCGCCTCGGCGGCCTTGCGAGCCCGCCGTCCGCGCATGAACTTCCGCCCGTCCCGCATGATCACCCGGTAGCCGCTGCGCGCGACCCAGAGGAACCGGCCGGCCCAGGTCTTCTTGTAGAACTGAACCTCCCAGTCCATCTTGCTGACCTGCAGGTCACGCGACTTGATGATCTGCTCGGTCCACTCCATCATCGCCAGCAGGTGGCTCGCCTCGTACCGCTGGCGCCACAGCGCCTCGGTGAGCTCGCGGAAGCCGGCCACGTCGACGGCGGCCGAGCCGGGCGAGACGGCCAGCAGCTGCAGCCGCCGGTCATGCTGGTCGGACAGACCCAGGCCGAACTCGGCCGTTTCCAGCCGCACGTGCAGGTCGACGGCGGCACGGACCCGCTCGGCGTCGATGCCCATGCCGACCATGCCCAGGATGATCGCCGTCAGGTCGACCGCGTTCGACGTGATCGGCCACGGGTGCGACTGCCCCGACGTGATCAGCTGAACGGCGAACTGCCAGACCGCGCGGATCTCGGCAATCTCGAGCGACACGGGCTCGATCGGCTCCCAGTTGGTCGGCAGCACGGCCGGGCCGTCCTCGGTGACGAAGACGTCGGCCAGTCCGGCCAGAGCCACCGGGCCCGCGAGCAGACCGTCCTGAGCTTGAGCACGCAGCCAGGCGTCGTACTGGGAAAGCTCGATACGCATCTGGCGCACGTTGCTGCTTGCCGCGAGGTGCAGCAGGCGCTCCTCAAGCACGTAACCCACGTCGGCGCCGGGCGCCTTGGGCTCGCTGATGCGGCGCAGGCCCTCGCGCTCGATCGAACCCTCGAGCGGCGACAGCACTGTCGTGCGGACCTCGTTGCCGGCCGAGGCGACCTCGTAGGCGAAGGTGCCGTGGACGTCGCCGATGAGCAGCTCGTGCCGCTCGACGGCCGGGGCCTCGCCGGGACCGCGGGCGATGACCAGCCAGGCCGGGGCGACCGTGGCCTCGGCGCCGGCCCGCAACGCCCGGTTGACGAGGCGGCGCGGGTCGCTGAGCACCGGGCGGCCGCGGAAGGCGGCGGCGAACGCCTGCGACAGGGCCGTGCCGAGGCGCGGACGCAGCGGGGAGGAGACCTCACCCAGCAGACCCTCGCCGACCAGCACGGACGGCGCGGCGGGCTCGGGGAACGCGGCGTACGAGGCGGCGACCGTCAGGCCGGCCTGGCCGAGCCGCGCGGCCAGCTGCTCCGGCGAGGCCGGGCGCTGGGTGTCGTACTCGTCGTCGGCGACGTACCAGTCCGAGTCGAGACGCTCCCGGGCGCCCGGCTGGAGGCGGACCGTGTGGTGCACGCCGAGGCGGTTGTCGTGCATGAGCAGCAGGACGCCGTCGGGCTGGACAGCCTCGGCAAGCCGGTCGACGAGCTGGGCCGCGTTCATCTGCTCGCCCTCGGCCGAGTTCAGCCGGTCGACACCGTCGGCCGCGACCACCAGGTCGAACTTCTCGGCCGCGTCGAGCTTGACCGCGGCGCCGGCCAGGACGGTGACCCGCGAGTGGTTGCGAGCGGCATCCTCGGCGTCGATCAGCGAGCGGAGCAGCCAGGACACCGAGGCGCCGGTGTCGGCCAGCGCGGTCACGACTTCCTCGCTGTGCGGGCCGGCGACCAGGACCGTACGGCCCGGCCCGGCGTACTGGCGCAGCAGGTGGCGAAGGACGGCGCCGCGCGGCAGCGACTGGCTGCGCTGCGGATCGCGGTCGCTCCAGGCGAACATCTCGCCGCCGATGCGCCGCAGGTTGTTCACCGGCGGCGCGGAAAGCGCGGCTGCGAAGTCCGTACCCTGGTTGGGAAGCAGGGCAGCGGAGCGCTCCGACATCACTTCACCCTCTCTGTGGAAGCGGGCCAGCCCAGAATGGCGCGCAGTTCGTCCGGATGGGCCAACTCGTCGGCGCCCAGCTGCTGGCGGGCCAGCGCGTGGGTGACGGCGTTGTCGGTCTGGTACCCATAAAGCTCAGGCCACTGCCGGCGCAGACGGGGCTCGCCGCCGAACGTGGGGTCAGCGTTGTCAAGGACCATCGGGTCGCCGTAGACGGCGGCCTCCCGGCCGGCCAGAGCGCCGTACCAGACCGCGCTGCACAGCCGGTTCGACACTACCCGGCGGTGGCGACGCAGCTCCTTGAGCTGACCCACCAGGAAGTCGCGGTTGTGATCCCGCCACCAGAAACCGCGGTAACCGTGACAGATCACTCGGAAACCGGCGTTCTCGTAGATCTTTCGCACGCTCTTCATCCTGTACTCGTTCCAGTACAGGCAGGCAGTGACCGGGCCGGACTCGGCCGCCTTGACCTCGTCGATCAGCTTCTGGTGGTCGCCGCTGATCTGCTGGCCCTCCCACCCGTGGAACGGGTAGAAGATCGTGCCCTCGGGCTCGGGCGCGTCGTCCGGCTCGGGCTCCATCTCCAGCAGGTACGCGAAGGGGGCGCCGACCACGATGACGTCGCGGCGGCCCTGCGACCAGGACCGGCGGCGGGTCTCCTCGGACCAGACGAAGATCTTGCTGCCGCCTACGAACGGCGTGCCCGGGGCCAGGCCGTCACCCATGTTCCAGCCGTGCTGGAGATAGCCCTGCAGGCGGGGCGGATGGAGCGGATCGGACAGATCGCAGTAGCGGGCCAACAGGTGGGCGTGACCGTAGTGATAGTTGGCGTGATGCATTCCCTCGTCCATCGCCGGCTGCTGGTGGCGCCATCTCGGTTCGCTCGGGGCGCACGATTTTGCCGGGCCTGGCCCTGCCACGGCCCGTCAAGTCGACGCCGAAAGGTACCACCCAAGGTTAAGTTCCGCGCGCACCGTTAGGGAATCGTTCCCCTGTCGTAGCGGCGAGCCGTACCGCCGAAATGTCCGTACACAGCCCGTGAACGGCCCGGAAACCCGCCCGGCAAACCCGCGCCACTGTGTCGGATATCACCTGATCAGCCCATAACCTCCGACCGGAGGGCACTTCTCAAGATCGCCGCCTACAGTGGACACTTCTGAACCGGGCCGGGGTGGACGCCGCCACGTGCGCCCCGGCCCACCACCCTCCCGCTAAACCGCGGCCAGCTCAGGTTCCCGGTCGTCACGGTCGGTGACGACGGGCGCCGGCGGCTCGTGCGCGATCTGCGGCAGCCAGCCCAGCCACCTCGGCAGCCACCAGTTCTTCTCGCCCAGCAGCGCCATCACGGCCGGCAGCAGGACGGCCCGGATGATCGTCGCGTCGAGCAGCACCGCGGCGGCCAGGCCGATGCCGAGCTGCTTGGTCGAGGCCAGCGGCAGCGTCGCGAACAGCGCGAACACCGCCACCATGACGACCGCCGCGCTGGTGATCACACCGGCCGTGCGGCCGATGCCCTCGCGCACCGCCACCTTGGTCGGCAGGCCCCGGTCGTGCCCCTCACGGATCCGGCTGAGCACGAACACGTGGTAGTCCATCGAGAGCCCGAACAGGATGATGAACAGGAACAACGGCATCCAGTTGACGATCCCGTCCGCGGCCTGGAAGTCGAGCAGGCTCTCGAAGTGGCCGTACTGGAAGACGAAGACCAGCATCCCGTACGCCGCGGCCACCGAGAACAAATTGAGGACGACCCCGGTGATCGCCACCACAACCGACCGGAACGAGACGAGCAGCAGCAGGAAGGCGAGTCCGAGGACGAAGCCGAACACCCACGGCATGCTGGCGTCGAGCCGGGCGTGGAAGTCGGCCTCGCCCGCCGCCGGGCCGGTGACCAGGGCCGTGAAGGTGCCGAAGGCCGCCGGGACGATCGTCTCGCGCAGGCGGGTCAGATCGGCGTCATCGGCCATGCCGAACGACACGACCGCCACCGTCCCGGCCGGGTTGATCCGCGTCTCGACGGGCCCGGCGAGACGGCCGTCGCTCGCCTCCACCTCCGCACGAAGGCGAGCGACCGCGGCCTCGAACGCCGGCGTACGCACCGACGGCGCCTCGACCACCACCTCGACAGGCGCGGTCTCACTGGGGAAGGCCTCGTCGACCGCCTTGTACGCCTGCACGATCGGCGCCGTGGCCGGCAGGTCCTCGATCCCCTCGGCCTTGGTCTTGAGGTCGAGCATCGGGGCGGCCAGCACGGCCAGCGCCCCCACGGCCAGCACGGCCGAGATCAGCGGCTTGGCCAGCACCAGGCGCAGGAAACCGTTCCAGAGCCGGCCGTCGCTGCGGCGCCGATAGAGCCCTGGGATCTTGATAGCGTCGACCCTGTCCCCCAGCGCCGAGAGCAACGCTGGGAGAACGGTCAGCGAGCCGAGCACGGCCGTCGCGACGACCAGGATCGTGCCGACGGCGAAGCTGACGAACGTCGTGTCGTACGTGAGGAACATGCCGGCCATCGCGACGATCACGGTGAGACCGGAGATCCAGATCGAGCGGCCCGAGGTCTGCGCCGCGATCACCAGGGCGCGGTGCGGGTCGGCGCCGTTGCGGCGCTCGTCACGCTCCCGGCGGATGTAGAAAAGGCAGTAGTCGACGCCGACGGCCAGGCCCACCAGCAGCATGACGTGGGCGGTGGTGTCGACGGTCGGCGCCAGGTGGCTCGCGAAGGCCAGGAGGCCCATCGCCGCGACCACGGCCATGATGGCGAGCAGGACGGGCAGCAGCGCGGCGACGACCGCGCCGAAGGCGACCAGCAGGATGCCGAGGGTGACCGGGATCGAGAGCAACCCGAGGGTGTTGAGGCCCTGGTCGAGCTTGTCGCCGATCAGCTTGTCGCCGCTGGCGTCGCCGCCCTGCGCGATGTAGAGATCGGGGTGCGCGGCCTGCACGCGGGCAACCGTGTCGAGCGAGGGCTGCACCCGCTCGGAGGCGTCCTCGGCGTCACCGGCGATGGCGAAGGTGACCAGCGAGGAACGGCCGTCGGGCGACACGATCGGCTTCTGGACGTCGATGACGTCCTTGGTCTTCTTCAGCCCCGCCGTCACGTCGGCGACCGCGGCCGTACGGTCGTCGCCCGCCCGGTTCTGCACGATGACCATCTCGCCGGCCGGCCGCTCCGGGAAGCCGGCCGCCTCGACGATCCGGTCGGCTTTCCTGCTGTCTCCGTGACCCTGGTCGGCGCCGGTGGCCTCGACCGTTCCGAACTGTCCGCTGAGGACGGTGACAGCGATGACGAAGGCGATCCATCCGAGGATCGCGAGCGTCCGATGGCGGGCGCTCCACAACGCGGCGCGGGCCGCGATTCCCTTGACTTCTCCGGGGTTCTCCATGGCAACGACGCTATGAAGAGCGGCCGCACCGATCGATCCCGCTGCCCCGCGTATCGATGGTGGGGTTACCCCTACCCCTGGAGGTAGGCCAGCACCGCCATGACGCGGCGGTGCTGCTCGTCGTCCTGGTGCAGGGCCAGCTTGGTGAAGATGTTGCGTACGTGCTTCTCGACCGCGCCCTCGGTGACCACGAGCTTGCGGGCGATCGCGGTGTTCGACATGCCCTCGGCCATCAGTCCCAGCACCTCACGCTCGCGCGGGGTCAGCGCCCGCAGCGGGTCGTCGCGGCGACGGCGTACGAGCAGCTGGCTGACCACCTCGGGGTCGAGCACCGTGCCCCCGCCGGCCACCCGGCGCAGCCCGTCGAGGAACTCGGCGACCTGGGACACCCTGTCCTTGAGCAGATAGCCGACCGCGCCCATGCGGTCGGCCAGCAGGTCGTCGGCGTAGGACACCTCGACGTATTGCGAAAGCACCAGGATCGGGGTGCCGGGCACCAGGCCGCGCGCCTCCACCGCGGCCCGGAGCCCCTCGTCGGTGTGCGAGGGCGGCATGCGGACGTCCACGATGGACACGTCCGGCTTGTGCCCGGCGATCGCGGACACGAGGGAAGGCCCGTCGCCGACGGCCGCCACCACGGTGTGGCCGTTCTCCTCGACGAGCCTGACGAGTCCCTCACGCAACAGCACCGCGTCGTCGGCAATCACCACTCGCATCAGGTCATGCTGTCAGATCTCCGGGATTCACACGGGCAGGGCCGCGGTGAGCCTCGTCCCTCCGCCGGCCGGGCTGTCGACGTCGAGCACCCCGCCCGCAGCCCGGACCCGGTCGTCGAGCCCGGCCAGCCCGTGGCCCTTGGCCAGGCTGGCGCCGCCCACGCCGTCGTCGGCGATCGAGACCAGCAGGCCGCTGACGTTGCGGCGGACGCTGACGTGCACCTCGTTGGCGTAGCTGTGCTTGGCGACGTTGGTCAGGGCCTCGGCCACGACGAAGTAGGCGGTCGACTCGACGGCCGGCTCGAGCCGCTCGGCGACCGGCGCGTCCAGGTCGACCGGGATGGTGCAGCGGCTCGCCAGGGCGGTCAGTGCGGCCTGCAGGCCGCGGTCGACCAGGATCGGCGGGGCGATGCCGCGGGACAGGGCGCGCAGCTCGTCGAGCGTCTCGCGGGTCTGGGTCAAGGCCTCGGCCACGGTGGCGCGGGCCGCCTCGGGGTCGGTGGCGAATTGCTGCTCGGCCCGGCCCAGGTCCATGGCCAGGCGCACCAGGCGCTGCTGCGGCCCGTCGTGGATGTCGCGTTCGAGCCGGCGCAGCGCGGTGGCCTCGGCCGAGACGGCGGCCGCCTTCTGCTGCTGGGCCACCTCGCGGGCCGCGTTGGCCTCGGCCACCTGCTCGCGCAGGTCGTTCACGCCGTTGAGCAGAGCGCGGGCGAAGTACGCCTCGAGCAGCGCGGAGGCGCGGACCACGGGGTAGAGCGTGCCGGCGAAGAAGACGCCGCAGGCGAAGTAGAAGAGCAGGCGGGTGGCTGTACCGTCGCCCATGCCGAGCAGCTCGGGCAGGTCCTGATTGTCCGGCGGGTGCGGGATCGACCAGTCCCAGAGCACGACCGTGAGCCCGCCGAGCGCGCCCGCCCACCAGGTGACGACCAGGCTGAACGAGATCGTGCTGGGGATGAACCGGAACATGCCGTGCAGCATGTCGAGCCAGGTCTGACCGTCGCTCAGCGGCGTCAGCGTCTTGCGCAACGGGCTCGCGCCGGCCGGGGCCTTCTTGTAATAGGGGTGCGGCACCTTCTGGCCGAAGACCGGGCCGATGCGGGCCCGCTCAAGCGTCGCAAAGCCGCGGGCCGTCACCAGCGTGGCCACCAGGATCGGCAGGCCGACCCAGATGATCAAGGTGCCGACACCGGTCCAGAACAGGGCCGAGAACAGCGAGACGGTAAGGATGCCGATCGGGAACCCGATCAGCACGTACTGCGTGTCGATGCCGACCTGGCGGGCCAGGCGCACAAGCGGGGAGCGCTGGGTCGGGGAGGCGTACGTCGTCATGTCCTTGACGCTAGGCATCGGCGGGCTCCGTTCCGATCCTGCTCGCCGCCGGATCGACGGTAGGGTTAACCCCACCGTAAGGGTCAGGGCAACTCGTAGATCGTCACCGGGCCGGACGTGAAGCGGACCTTGGCCACCCGCGCGAGGTTGGACGAGACGATGCCGGCCGCCCGGTCGTCGGCGAACAGCCACTTCACGTCGTACAGGCGTTTCATCTCCTCGATGTCGGCCTCCTGGCCGTTCGCGAAGACCTTCTCGTTGAGCATGTAGCGCTCGAAGTCGGGGGCCGGCTGCCGCATGTAGCGCTCACCGTTCACCCCGTCGAGGGCGACCGCCTCATCGGTGTAGCCCCAGCTCTCGATGACCGTCCGGCGCCCACCCAGCCCGGCCACCCAGAACGCGCGGGCGTCGCAGCCGGAGGTCCAGTCGATCGGCGTGCAGTGCACGTTGGTGGCGACCACGTCGTCCCGGCCGGTGTTGGCGGCCAGCCATTGCGCGGCCAGCATCTCCTCGGGCTCGATGAGCTTGCCGGGGTCGTCCTCGACGGGCGCGGGGACGCCGGACAGAGCCGCGTCGACCTGGTCGAACTGGCGTTGGGCCCCGCCGATCAGCCCGGCGCCGAGCACCGCGGCCAGGATGCCGGCCGGGAGCGCCCGCCATGGGGTGCGGCCGGTGAAGACGCGGCGCAGGATCAGCGCGATCGCTGCCACGCAGACAGCCACGATCGTCGTACGGACGAGGGGTTCGGCCAGGATCAGGGCCCAGCGGACCACCCGGTCGACCTGCGGCACATACATCTGCGGGATGATCAGCGCCCAGATGCCGCCGGCCAGCACCCCGGCCAGCACCGGTCGCCAGCTGCGCGCGGTCGCGGCCATGATCCACGCGACCGCGACCGTGCCGAACGGCGCCGCGCTGATGTAGAAGTAGATCTGGCTGGCCGACGGGTGCCAGAGCAGGAACGTCGCCCCGGCGCCGGCAGTGGTCATGCCGGCCAGCAGCCACATCGCCGGCTCGGTGCGGGTGGGCCGGGCGACGAGGCCGGCCACGGCCAGCGTGCGCGGCGCCTGCATGATCAGCCACCAGATCAGCACCCCGGCGATGAAGGCGCGGCCCGCCGTGCCGGTGTGCTCCACCCCGTACGGGATCAGGATGTTCTTGTCGATGACGTCCTGATAACCGATCGTCTGGCGGTACGGCACCACCCAGTACAGGATGGCGAGCGGCTGGAAACCCAGGGTGCCGGCCCCGCCACCGGCGAAGAGCCGGAAACCGAGCGCCACGGCCGCCAGCGTGAGACCCAGCAGCGCGAGGGTGGGCAGCAGACGGCGGCGGTAACGGAAAGCGACGAGCACGACCGCGGCGAGCAGCCCGGCCAGGAACGGCGGCAGCGCGCTCGACTTGGCGCCGGCGCAGGCCAGGGCGAGCGGGAAGACCATCAGCCAGGACCAGCCCAGGGCGCGGCCCCGCAACACGTCGACGGCGAGGATCACCAGAAGCGCCAGCAGCGGGATCGCGTACGTCTGGGAGGGGCTGTACGGGCTGACCGGGTTGACGCCGAGTGGCGTGGTGGCCGCCCCGAGCAGCATCGGCAGCCCCAGGATCGCGACCACCCCGCCCAGTGCTCCGGCCCACCATTTGCCGCTGAGCGAGCGGGTCAGCGCGGCCGTGACCAGGACCCCGGTCGCCGCCACCGGCACGATCCACAGCCGCAGCAGCACGACGGCCGGGTCGATCTTGGTGATCATCGAGGCGACGGCGATGTCGGCGTCGGAGAGGTAGTGATAGGTCAGCGAGTCGCCGGCCATCTGCGGCACCTGGAACGGCATCGAACGCGTCATCTCGTGGACAAGCGCCAGGTGATACCAGAGGTCCTGATAGATCGCGCCCCCGGCGGGCGGCAGCGGCGTGTCCGTCCAGCTGGGGTACTGGGCGCCGACCAGCAGCACCAGACCGGCGGCGACGATCCACGACCAGCGCAGCGGCAACGGGCGGGGCCGGCTCACCCGCCAGTGTTTGTGCAGCCGGGGAACGGCCAGGAACGGCACGACCAGCAGCGCCGGCCACCACGGCAGCAGAACCTGGGTGCCGAGGAACGCGCACAGCGCCCAGCCGCCCAGCATGATCAGCAGGCCGGTGGCGGCGCCGAGGCCGAGATCCTCGGGCACGTTGCCCCGGCTGCCCCGCACCCAACGGTGGATCAGGGTGCCGGGCAGCACGATGTCGACCGCGAAGTAGAACGCGTAGAGCGCGATGTCCCGGCCCGGGACACCCGTGTTCAGCAGGGCCAGGACGAGCGCGACGGCCGGGAAGACCCAGGGCAGGATCGCGAGGGGCCACCGCAGGCGGCGGCGGGCCGGGGCCGGGCGTGGCGAAGGATCCGCCGAAGGCGTCGCGACGGGCGCCGCCTCGGCGGTATCGAGCACGGCCGTCACTCTACGAGAGTCGTCAACCGGGTGAACTCGCGCGGCAGGTCGTAGCCGTCCCAGATGGAGCCGAACGTGAGCGCCTGACCGAACGGGACGATCCGGTCGACGCCGCGGCCGCCCAGGGCCAGCGCGAACTCGCGCAGCTGCTCGCTGGTGAATCCGAAGTGGCTGAACGTCTGGTCCTGCCGGTTCATCGCGGGCACCAGCTCGAGCAGGGAGCCGACCTCGGCGAACGGGAAGGCCCCGGCGCCGATCCAGCGGCGCGGCGCGTCCGGGACGGTGATCAGCGACATCGCGGTGACCGAGTTCGCCGGGAACTCCATCGCCGAGATCGCGCCGGTCGCGGCCATCCCGTACGCGTTGACGCGCTTCTCGACGGCCATCGCCGCGTCGATTTCCCAGCCGCGCTCGCCGACCATGCTCAGCAGCAGCTCGACGAACTCGGCCCGCACGTCGTCGGTGTTCTCGCCCACCAGGAAGACCGTACGAGGTGAGGAGCACGCGGCCTGGTCGAACCAGTACGAGTCGTTGGTGAACCCGAGCACCGCGGCGCGCCGCTTGGCCGGGTCGGCCGCGCGCCAGCCGTCGGCCGAGAGCGCCGCCCACGACGTACGGTCGGGGAAGGTGAGGTCGCGGGCCGAGGGGCGCAGCGGGTGCTTGCGGATCGCCTCGACGGCCGAGTCGCCGCCCCAGATGACGCGCAGGTCGGCCCACTGGCTGAGCGCGGCGGTGACCTTGTCGTCCCGCCCGTACGTGATCATGCGCTGGGTGCGGGCGATCACCGGGTCGGCGTCGGCCAGCACCTCGTTGAGCGCGGTGAGGATCGTGTCGGCCGCGGTGGCCGAGCGCTCCGAGATCCGTACGACGTTGTGGTTCCCGGCCAGCGCGGACAGCGCCCACGAATACACGAAGATCGTGTCGACGTTGGCCGGCGGGATGTGGAAGACGTTGCCGCGCGGGAACACCAGCGCGTCGCGTGAGCGCATGTGCTCGACGGTGCGGTGCAACTCGGCCGGGCGCAGGAAGAAGCCGAGCGAGCCCAGCTCGGGGTGGCGCCGCGCGACGGCCGGGGCCAGCAGCTTGCGGGCCAGCTTGCTCAGGAAGTCGATGACGCGGGGGTCGCCGACGGTGAGCCGGTCGTCGGAGGGGGCGGTCAGGTCACCCTCGACACCGAAACGGTACTGGATCACGCCGCCTCCCTGTACGTGTCGGAGCAGCCACGCGCCTCGGCCCGCGGGAGCCGGCCGAGCACCGAGAACCGCTTGCCGGGCCAGTCGCCGTCGTCGACACCGTGCACGACGCCGAGGTCTTCGGTGAGCAGCACGTGGCCGGGGTAGGACGTCGGCAGCGTGCTGATGACCTCGATCAGGCCGGGCTTGCCGACCGGCTGCTCGGCCCAGGTCTCGGGGTCGCGGATCACCACGTCGGCGAAGTCGGGGCAGTAGAGCGAGCCCCCGTTCGGCCCCTCGAGGAAGATCGTGCCGATCTGCTCGATCATGCCGTAGTAGTTGTGCACCTTGGTCAGCCCGACACCGGCCAGGCGGTTGCGGAACTCCTCGGGCGAGACGGCCTGGTCGACCAGCTTCTTCCAGCCGCCCGAGTGGATCAGGATGCCGTTGCTGAGGTCGAGACCGTTGTCCTTGGCGACCTCGTAGAGGTGCAGCCAGACCAGGTAGGTGAAGCCGAAGATGAGGAACGGCTCGTCGCCGTACTGCTCGAGGAAGCCCCGGAGCGCCTCGACGTCGACGTGGCCCTCGTTGTCGAGCGCCCAGACATGGTTACGCCCGAAGTTCGACATGCCGAGCACCCCGGCGCCGCGGGCGCTGAACGACTTGCGGTCCTTCAGCATCGCCTTGGTGTCGACCAGGATCATCGGCAGCCGCTTGGGGCCGAGCACGGTCTGCACGGTGGCGCCCAGCTTGCGGGTCTGCTCGGCGGCCGCCGCCTTGTCGAGGTAGATCTTGCTGACCTCGGCGCCGGTGGTGCCGCTGGACGTGAGGACCTTGTACACCTCGTCGTCCGGGATGCTCTTGAGCTCGAGGTTCTTGAACAGGCGCACCGGCAGCCAGGGCAGCTGAGCGACGGAGGTCGCCGGCTCGTAACCGGAGGCGGCGAGGATCCGCGAATACGGCTCGCAGTTCTCCCGGTGATGCTCGGTCAGCGCGGAGAGCTCCTTGAGCAGGACCTCCTCCTTCGCCGCCTGAGGCAGGGTGAAGACACTCACAACGAAGACTCCAGCGCCCGATAGTCGATCTTGCCGTTGGGAAGCAGCGGCAGCGACTCAACACTACGCACTACGACGCCGGAGAAATGTGTCCCGAGCCACTCGGAGATCTTGGTGCGCAGCCCGCGCGCCTCGTCGTCCGAAATGCCCTCGGCGAAGACCTGCAGCTTGTCGTCGCCGGCCACGGCGGCCACCGGGAAGTTCTTCTCCACGTCGTCCAGGTTGATCCGGACGCCGAAGACCTTTCCCATCCGCTTGGTGCGGCCGGTGATGAACAGGAAACCCTCGTCGTCGATGCGACCGAGGTCACCGGTGTGCAGCACGCCACCCTGCACGTCGCCCAGCGCGAGATCGGCCGCCGTGTCGGCGTAGCCCATCATCACGTTCGGCCCGCGATAGACGACTTCGTCGTCCTCGATGGCGAAGGCGCCGCCGGGCAGGGCCAGGCCGACCGAGCCGGCCTTCTCCTCCAGGCGCTCGGGGGGCAGTGTCGCCATGCGCGGGGCGGCCTCGGTCTGGCCGTACATCACGTAGAACCGGCCGCCGACGGTCGCCATCCGCTGCGCGAAATCGGTCACCAGGTCGGCCCGCAGGCGGCCGCCGGCCTGGGTCAGGGTGCGCAGCGTCGGATACTTGGCCGGGTCGAAGCGGAGCCGGCGCAGCATTTCGTACTGATAGGGCACGAACGCCATCGACGTGACGCCGTGCTCGTTGACCGCGGTCCAGAAGTCGCGCTGCATGATGCCGGTGCGCTCGAGCACCACGGTCGCGCCGCTCAGCAGGTACGAGTTGAGGACCGACATCCCGTACGAGTAGAAGAGCGGGAGCGTCGTGATGGCGACCGAGTCCGGCGTGATGTCGAGGACCTGGGTGATCTGCTCGGCGTTCGTCCGTACGGCGTCACGGGACAGCCGCACCAGTTTCGGGTTGCCGGTCGAGCCGCTGGTGGTCAGCAGCAGGGCCAGGTCGGGGTGCACCTCGGTGGTGGTGAAGCGCTCGATCAACTCGATGTGATCGCCGTCGGGGTCGAGCAGAACGACGGGACGACCCAGCCGGAACGCCGCAAGATAGCGGGCGATCGACGGCAGGGTCGTCTCGAACGGGTGAAACACCACCCCGCCCGGCTCGGAGGCCAGGGCCGCGGCCGCCGCCTCGATCATGTCTTCGGTCAGCGTCTCGCCGGTGGCCGCGTCCACGACGCGGGCACCGGGGTGGAGCAGGTTCACAGCGTCAGTCCTCCGTCGACCCCGAGCACCTGGCCGGTCACGAACCGGGCCTGCTCGGAGAGGAGGAACGCGATCACGTCGGCGACCTCGCCGGGCTCGCCCAGCCGGCCCAGGGCCGTGTCGGCGATGCGTTCCTCGCGTCCTTTTTCGTCGAGAGTGTCGAGCATGTCGGTGGCGATGAAGCCGGGCTCGACGGCGTTGACCCGGATGCCCTGCTTGCCGAGCTCCTTGGCGGCCGAGCGGGCCAGCGCGGCCACGGCCGCCTTGGAGGCCGAGTAGACCGCCTGGCCGGCGATGCCCCGCGAGGCGGTGATCGACGAGACCAGGACGACGGCCGGGCTCTTGCCCCGGGCCAGCAGGCGGGCGGCGCCACGCAGCGTGTAGACCGCACCGGCGGAGTTCACCGCGAACAGGCGCTCGATCGTCGCGTCGTCGGTCATGCCGAGCATGCCGGCCGCGTGCGTGCCCGCGTTGACGACCAGCGCGTCCAGGCGCTTGAAGTTCTGGAAGGCCAGCTGCACGAGCGCCTTGCTGGTGGCCGGGTCGGCAATGTCACCGTGACCGCTGAGGGCGGTTACGCCATACTTGCCGGCGAGTTCCTCGGCGACGGCCGCCACCGCCTCGGCGCCGTGGCCGTGCAGCACGAGGTCGTGCCCCTGCTCCGCGAGACGCGTTGCGGTGGCCCGACCGATTCCCCGGGAGGCGCCTGTTACCAGGGCCACCCGATCACTCATTGAAGTCAACCCCGTACTTACCGAGGATGCGGGTCGCCTCGGTGAAGCTCGACATGTTGATGACGTCGTCTGTGTCAATCATCACGGAGAACTCGTCCTCGATGGCGGCCACGAGGGACATGTGAGCGAGGGAATCCCACTTCTCGTTGTCCTGGTATTGCAGGTCGTCCACGGGCGCATCCGCCGGAAGGTCCAGCGCCGTGCGGAACGCCTCGCGCAGTCTCTGCAGGTCACTCACAGGGGTACTCCAAAGGGCCGGGTGAACAGAGGATTCTCAACCTCGTCGTACGCGGTTTACTGATGGGCAATGCTAGCCGAACGCCAGGTTAACTAAGGTTTGTGTTCTGGGTTGGTCCAGAAATCTGCTGGTCGGCTGGTTATGCTTCCGGCTCGTACCGCCGTCCTGTCCCACCCCCCGGGAGAAATCAAAGTGTCTGTACTCAGCGGATCATCGATCCTGGTCACCGGTGCCACCGGGTCGTTCGGGAAGGCGTTTCTCAACTACGCCCTGACCCATCTCGACCCGCAGCGCATCGTCGTGTTCTCCCGGGACGAGCTGAAGCAGTACGAGGTCCGGCAGATGTTCGGCGACGACTCGCGGCTGCGCTTCTTCCTGGGCGACATCCGGGACAAGGCCCGCCTGGAACGCGCCATGCACAACATCGACTACGTCGTGCACGCCGCCGCACTCAAGCAGGTCGACACGGCCGAGTACAACCCGTCCGAGTTCGTCGAGACCAACATCAACGGATCACAGAACGTGATCGACGCCGCGATCGACAAGGGCGTCAAGAAGGTCGTCGCGCTCTCCACCGACAAGGCGTCGAGCCCGATCAACCTGTACGGCGCGACCAAGCTCGTGGCCGACAAGCTCTTCATCGCCGGCAACCACTACGCCGCCACCCACCCGACCCGCCTCGCGGTGGTTCGTTACGGAAACGTTATGGGAAGCCGCGGCTCGGTCGTCCCCCTGTTCCGCAAGCTCGCCGCCGAGGGCAAGAGCCTGCCGATCACCGACAAGCGCATGACCCGCTTCTGGATCACGCTCCCCCAGGCCGTGAAGTTCGTCGTCGACTCGTTCGACACCATGCAGGGTGGCGAGCTGTTCGTGCCGCGCATCCCCAGCATGCGCATCCTCGACCTGGTCGAGGCGGTCGCGCCGAACTCGGCCACCCACGAGATGGGCGTCCGGCCGGGCGAGAAGCTCCACGAGGAAATGATCGCCTCCGACGACAGCCGCCGCACGCTGCGCTTCCCCGACCGCTACGTGGTGCAGCCGGTCGTCGCGAGCTGGGGTTACGAGACCCCCGAGGGCGGCGAAGAGGTGCCGGACGGCTTCAACTACCGCTCCGACAACAACGACCTCTGGCTCTCCGTCGAGGACATGCGCAAGCTGCTCGAGGAGAACTGATGCTGCCGTACGGGCGGCAGTCGATCGACCAGTCCGATGTCGAGGCGGTCGTCGCCGCCCTGGGCAGCGACTGGCTGACCACCGGCCCCAGGGTCGCGCAGTTCGAGGCCGACATCGAGGCCGTCGCCGGCGCCCCCGCGGTGACCGTCACCAACGGCACGACGGCACTGCACACGGCGTACGCGGCGGCCGGCGTGACCACGGGCGACGAGGTCGTCACCACGCCGATGACTTTCGTCGCGACTGCGTCGGCCGCGTCGCTGCTCGGCGCCAAGATCGTCTTTGCCGACATCGAGGACGAGACGGCGAACATCGACCCGGCCGCCGTCGAGGCGGCGGTCACCCCGCGGACCAAGGCGATCGGCGCGGTCGACTACGCCGGGCACCCGGCCGACTACGACGCGCTCCGCAAGGTCGCCGAAGGCGTCGGCGCGGTGCTGATCGGCGACGCGGCCCACTCGATCGGCTCGACCGTGCACGGCCGTCCGGTCGGCAGCCTGGCTGACCTGACGACCTTCTCGTTCTTCCCCACCAAGAACATGACCACGGCCGAGGGTGGCGCGGTCGCATCGATCCGGCCCGACCTGCTGCAGCGGGCGCGCACGTTCCGCACCATCGGGGTCGTGCGGGAAGACCTGCGGCACCCCGACGAGGGCGCCTGGTTCTACGAGGTGCACGAGTTCGGCAACAACTACCGGCTGCCCGACGTGCTCTGCGCCCTGGGCAGTTCCCAGCTCAAGCGGCTGGCCGCCTTCAAGGCCCGCCGTCAGCAGCTCACGGCCCGCTACGACGAGTTGCTGGCCGGCGTTCCCGGGCTGCGGCTGCCGATCCAGCGTGAGGGCGTCGACCCGCTGCGTCACCTTTATCCCGTACGGGTGTTGGACGGTCGACGGCGTGAGGTCTTCGAGCGGATGCGTGCGGCCGGCATCGGCGTGCAGGTCAACTACATCCCGGTGTACTGGCACCCGGTCTTCACCGACCTGGGATATCGGCGCGGCATGTGCCCCGTGGCGGAGACGTTCTACGCTGAACAGCTATCGTTGCCGCTCTTCGTCGATCTCTCCGACGCCGACCAGGACCGTGTCGTGGAGACGCTGCACACCATCCTCGGGAGCTAGCGGGTGCACCACGCCAACCACTTCTACGGCCACGCGCACATCATGGCCGAGTACTGCGGGTTGGATCGGGAGCATCCACCCCGGATCAACGGCTACCTGCAGCACGGGTGGAACGTGGTCGACGGGCTCGGCGGCGGCACGCCTTACGTGCCGGGCCGGCCCATCTTCGTCTACTCCGAACAGACCAGGCGGCGAGCCTGGTCCATGGGGCGCCGGCAGGCCACGGTCGTCGGCGCTCCGTTTCTCTACCTGCTGACCATGCGGCCGTCGCCCACCCCGGCAGAGGAAGCCGCCCGCGAGGGCACGATCTTCTACCCGTTCCACGGGTGGGAGGGCCAGCACATCGCGGGCGACCACGAGCGGCAGGTCGAAGAGATCATGGAAACCGAGAGCGGCCCGGTGACCTTCTGCCTCTACTGGCAGGAGTACCGCAACGACGCCGTCCGCGCCTCGTACGAGAAGTACGGCCGGGTCATCTGCCACGGCTACCGCGGCTTCCAGTGGCGCGACACCGACATCGACTTCCTCGACAAGCAGCTCGCCGAGCTGCGCAGGCACAAGCGCGTGGCGTCGAACCGGCTGAGCAGCGCCGTCTTCCACGGCATCGCGGCGGGCTGCGAGGGCGCCGTCTACGGCGACCCGATGCACCTCGACAAGGAACACCGGCCCACCGCCGACCGCGTCCGGCGGAACTGGCCCGAGCTGCACGGTAAGCAGCTCGATCCGGCGGCCGCCCGCGCCACCGCCCTCAGCGAGTTGGGAGACGGCTACCTGGCGTCACCTGCGGAGCTGCGCGCAATGCTCGGCTGGACGGGGTATTACACTGCCCAGTCCGCCGCCGAGACGGAGGCAGTGCCCGCATGATGGAGATGATCGGGGGCGAGATGCCCTCATTCACCGAGGACCGCCCGCGAGCCGGGGGCGCCCTCTTCGGTCACGTGGCCGAGCAGCTTCCGGCCGGCGTCGACGTGCTGGTCGCCGGCCCGCACACCGACGAGCTGATCGACGCGGTGGCCGCCCGGGCGAACGTGACCTGCCTGGTGCGCTCCGAGCCCGAGGCGATCGCGCTCGACGCCCGCGGCCTCACGGTGCTCTGCGGGACGCTGGTGAAACTGCCCGACGCCGAGAAGTACGACGTGATCGTCGCCCTCGACGGGGTCGACCGGCTCTGCTCGGTCGAGAACGAGCAGCTCGACTGGGCCGCGAGCCTGCAGGCGCTCAAGCGGGCCCTGCGCCCCGGCGGCACGCTGCTGCTGGCCGTGGAAAATGAGCTCGGCGTGCACCGCCTGGTCGACCCGGCGACCCACACCTCGGCCCAGGCCGACAGCGCGTGGCGCCCGCTCGGCGAGTTCGACACCAAGCCCGGGAACCCGACCCGGCTGGCCGGCAAGCTCTCCGCCGAGGGCCTGGCGATCGACTGGCTGGGCTCGGTCTGGCCGGTGCCCGAGACCCCCACCCTGATCGCCACGCCCAACGCGCTGCAGGACGGTCCGGCCGACGTGCTGGCCGCTGTGGCCGCGGGGGCGGTCGGACGGGCTTACACGGACAAGCCTGTTCTCAGCGACCCGCGCCGGCTCGCCGCCGCCGCCGTGCGAGGCGGCCTGGGGGCGGAGTTCGCCGCCTCCTGGCTGGTGGTCGCCCACCGCGCGCCCCGCCCCGCGGCCGTGCTCAACCTGCCGCCCGTGCTGGCCGGTGACGGCCCGGTCGTCGAGATCGCGCCCGGCCCCGACGGCGCCTGGGTCCGCCGCGTGCTGCGCGACGCCCCCGATGTGCTGAACGGACCACTGCCCACCGGCCGTCTGCTCGAGGAACTGCTGCTCGGCGCGGCCCTGCGCCACGACCTGCCCCTCCTGCGGCGACTGCTCACCGGCTGGGCCGCCGCGCAGCCTCACGCCACCGCCGACAACGTCGTCGTCCACCACGACACGTTCGCCGTGCTCGACCCCAGCATTCCCCCGCAGACCGACGTGATCCGCCGGTTCGCCCAGACGCTCCTCGGTGGGGGCTACGCACACCCCTGGCCCGCCGCCACCGATCTGACCACGCTCACCTCGGTCCTCCACGGCGCCGCCGGCCTGCCCGACGACGTCCCGCCCGTCCCGGCGGAGGACGAACTCCCCCTGCCCGACTCCCGCCGCGAGCACGAGGAGCAGCTGCGCGCGCTGCGCCGGCAGATCGCCGACGCGACCTCCCGCGCCCAGTGGTACGAACGCGAGCTCAACAAGCGGGACAAGGAGCTGGCCAAGCTCCGCAAGCAGGCCGAGATCTTCACCGGCAAGGTGGGTTACCGCGTTGTGAAGATCGGCTACGGGGTAGCCCGCAAGGCACGGAATCGCCTTCGAAAAGGACTTAAATGACAACCCTCGGCATCATCCAGGCCCGGATGGGCTCTTCGCGCCTTCCCGGCAAGGTGCTGCGCAAGCTCGGGGGCCGCAGTGTCCTCGAGCGTGTGGTCCGGGCCGCCCAGCAGAGCGGCGTGCTGGACACCCTGGTCGTCGCGACCACGATCGAGCCGGCCGACGACGCGGTCGTGGCCGAGTGCGCCGCGATCGGCATCCCGTGCACCCGCGGCCCGGTCGACGATGTGCTGACCCGGTTCCTGGGCGTGCTCGACCAGCACGAGAGCGACGTCGTCATGCGGTTCACGGCCGACTGCCCGCTGCTCGACCCGCACCTGGTCGCGCTGGCCCACCGCGTGTTCACCGCGGCCGGCGTCGACTACATGACCACTTCCATCACCCGTACGCTGCCGCGCGGGCTCGACGTCGAGGTCGTGCGCACGCCGGTGCTGCGGGCGGTGGACGCGCTGGCCACCGAGCACCACCGCACCCACGTGACGTCGTACATCTACACGCACGCCGACGACTTCGACGTGATCGGGCTGACCATGCAGCCCGACCTGTCGCACCTGCGGCTCACGCTCGACACCGAGGACGACTGGAAGCTCATCGAGGCGATCGTCGGCCACTTCGGCGACGAGCCGATCTCGGTCCGCGAGCTGGCCGACTGGCTGACCGGACGCCCCGACCTGATCGAGCTCAACGCCCACGTCCTTCAGAAGGCCCTGGTTCAGGCATAACACTGTGACAACCGTCGGTATCCGCTGCGACGCCGGTGCGCGCACCGGCGTCGGGCATCTCGTCCGGTGTGTCGCGCTGGCCGAGGAACTGGTCTCCCGCGGCGTCGGGGTGCGCTTCCTGAGCGACCTCGGCGGCGTCGAGTGGGCCGAGTCCCAGCTCACCAGCCGTGGTCTGCCCTGGTCGCCGCCGCCCGCCGACCCGGCCGGGCTGGTCGCGGCCGTCGCCGATCTCGACGCTCTCGTCATCGACTCGTACACGTTGCCGCCGGAGCACTCGATCGCGGTCCGCGCGGCCGGGTGGCCGGTGCTGGCGATCGTGGACGGCGACTTCCGCGGGCAGACGGCCGACATCTACGTCGACCAGAACCTCGACTCGGTGGTCGACGTGCCGGGCGCGCTCGGCCTGGCCGGGCTCGACTACGCCCTGCTGCGCAGCTCGGTGCGGTCGCTTCGCCCGGCCACGCCGCCGGTGCACACCGACGCCCGTACGCCCAAGGTGGTGGCCTTCTTCGGCGGCACCGACGCCTATCGGGCCGCACCCGAGATCGCCGTGCTGCTGGCTCAGACGGGAGCCCGGTTCGACGCCACGGTCATCGGGGCCAACGAGAGCCTGCGCGACGAGCTGCACGCCGTGGTGCCGGCCGAGGGGCAGCGCTTCGACATCATCCCGCCCACCGACGACCTGCCCAAGCTGCTGGCCGAGGCCGACCTCGCGGTGAGCGCCAGCGGCACGTCGACCTGGGAACTGCTCTGCCTGGGCCTGCCCGCGGCGCTGGTCTGGGTGGTCGACAACCAGATCCTCGGCTACGACCGCACGATCGCCCGCGGTTTCGGCGCCGGGCTCGGCCGGCTCGGTCACCTCGGCGTCGACGCCGTCGACACGCTGGAGCGGCTGCTCACCGACGCGGCCGCCCGCACCGAGCTGGCCCAGCGGGCCTGGTCGGCGGTGGACGGCCGCGGCGTCGAGCGGGTGGCCGACGCCCTGCTGGCTAAGGCGCGGTCACCTCGATGACGACCTTGCCCACGGCGTTGTTCTCGACGGCCTCGTGGGCGTCGGCGATCCGCTCGAACGGGTAACGCAGGATCGGCAGCCCGGCGTCCTCCCCCACCCGGAAGGCGCCGGCGTTGACGGCCTCGGCCACGGCGGCGACCGCGTTGTCCTTCTCCTCGGCCGAGGTGGTGTAGGTCAGCACGAAGTCGAGGCTGACGTTCTTGAGCATCGCCTTGAAGCTGGGGATCGTCACCTCGCCCGCCACGTAGATCGCGATGTTGCCGTTGGGCGCGATCACGTTGAGGTCGAGCCGCAGGTTCTCGGTGCTGACCTCGACCACGATGTTGGGGCCGGTCTCGCTGAGCTCCCGCACCCGGGCGGCCACGTCCTCCTCGCGATAGTTGATCACCGCGTCGGCCCCCGCGGCCGCGGCCAGGTCGGCCTTCTCCTTGGACGACACGGTGGCCAGCACGGTCGCGCCCGCCCACTTGGCCAGCTGGATCGCGGCGTTGCCGACAGCGCCCGCACCCCCGGCCACCAGCACCGTACGCCCGGCAAGCGCGCCCGGCGCCAGCCGAGCCGGACCGTCACCGGCCAGCGTGAGGCAGCGGTGCGCGGTCAGCGCCGGGATGCCCAGGTCGGCCCCGACCTCGAACGGCACGTCCTCGCTCATCCGCACCACCTGCCGGCGGGGCAGCACCACGTACTCCTGGGCGGTGCCGTTCTCACGGCCGTACCCGGCGTCCCACACCCAGACGTGGTCGCCCGGCTCCAGCCCGGTCACACCGTCACCCACCGCGTCCACCACCCCGGCGCCGTCCTGGTTCGGCACCCGAGGTGGCTTCACACCGTCCGGCACGCCGCGCCCGGCCCGGGTCCCGGTGTCGGTCGGGTTGACCGCGGACAACACGATCCGCACCCGGACCTCACCGGGCCCGGCCGGCGGCAGCTCCCGCTCGGTGATCTGCAGAACGGACGCCGGACCGGGCTCGGTGAACACAGCTGCACGCATCATGCATCTCACCCTAGTTTCACGATCGTTCAAGCGCCCCCACACAACGCGAGGCGTCGCTCACGCCCCGTCCAGCGCCTTCACGCAGCGCACGGCGTGCTCGGTGATGCGCGCGACGAGTCGCCCCGGCAGCCCGGAGCCCAGCGCGACCACCGCGTCGGCGCTCGCGGCCTGGCGAAACGCCTTCGGCAGCCGCCCGGCCAGCTCACTGATCCGCGCCCGCACCCGCCCGGCATCGAGCCGGCTGCGCTCGGCAAACGCAGCCCAGTGCCGCCCGGTGACCGCCTCGACCCGGTACTCCGAGCCGATCTTCATGGCGAGGCGCAGACGGGGCAGGTACATGTCATCGTACGGAAGGCTGCTGCGCGGAGCCCGAGATTCTGAGCCGCCCGCAGGCACAGGTGCTCGTTGAGGTCGTGGTCGTCGAAACCGGTGACGGCCGGCTTGAGGATGTGCGTCGTCGGAATCGCGCCCGACGGGTCTCCCCATTGACCCGTCACGGTGTCGAGGTGCAGCGCCGTCTTGGCCTGCGCCCCGGCCAGGCTGAACTGCCCGGTGCCGGCCAGATGCCACGCCGACGGATCCCGCCGCAGGATGCGCAGCCGCTCGGCGACCTGCTCGTCGGTCAGCAGGACGACATCGCCCTTGTTCTCTGTCATTGCCTCGACCCGCTCGGCGGGCACGAACTGGGCCGCGCCGGCGCAGTCCTCGCCGACGTGGGTAAGCAGGGCGAACGGGTTGCCGGCGGAGACCTGGAACTCGCGACCCCAGCGCTCCAGCACGCTTTCGTTGTCGGGCAGCAGCCCCTGGCAGTACGACCGTACGACCGCCCCGGCGTGAGAAGGCTGGGTCAGGGGAAGCGACAGGGACAACGGGAGAGCCGCCTCGGAACTTCGGTAGTCCGCGTCGTAGCCGAGGGCAAGGACGCCGCCCGGACCCTGCACAAGGTCGCCGACCCGGTGACCACTCAGCAGAACGACCAGGTTGCGGATCATGTCGAGCTCCCGCCGAAGGAATCGAGGTAGGCGTCCAGGTCGAAATCTGACTCGGGCTCGGGACGAACGTCGATGAACAGCCCGAGGGCGGCGACAACTCTGAAGACGAGCCCGACCTCAGCGGTGGCCTTGCCGGCCTCGAGATCGGTGAGCCATCGGCGGCTCACCCTGGCGCGGGCAGCCAGCTGGGCCTGCGTCATCGAGGCGGCGTGGCGTCTCTCTCGCAGGTAAACACCCAGGTCATCCGCATTGCTGAGGCGCATGGCCGCTCCTTACGCATGTACGTGCACATCTTAGCGCCGGCGCACGTACGCGCGCATCCCGGCCAATGCGCGCGTACGCGCGCAGAGCGTGATTGAGCACGTACGCGCACAACCGCGCCGGTGAGCGCGTTCGTGCGCACGGCGCTTCTCGCGGAGGTATGCCCTCATCGGTGGCGTGCCACTGGTCGGCTGACGGATCTCGGCACGCGGGGCGGGGCTAAGGTCGCGGCATGGATGTGACTGCTGGGGCGCCGGTGCGGTACGGCACACCGGTCGGGCGCTGGGTGCTGCTGGCCACGGTCCTCGGCTCCAGCCTGGCTTTCATCGACTCCACGGTGGTCAACATCGCCCTGCCGGCGATCGGCCGCGACCTCGGCTCCGACGCGGCCGGCCTGCAGTGGACCGTCAACGGGTACGCGCTCAGCCTGGCCGCGTTGATCCTGCTGGGCGGCTCACTGGGCGACCGGTACGGACGCAAGCGCGTCTTCATGCTCGGTGTCGCCTGGTTCGCGATCGCCTCGCTGCTGTGCGGGCTCGCGCCGAACGTCGAGATGCTGATCGGCGCCCGCGTGCTGCAGGGTGTCGGCGGCGCCCTGCTCACCCCCGGGGCGCTGGCCATCCTTGAGGCGTCGTTCGCGGCCGAGGACAGGTCGCGCGCGATCGGAGCCTGGTCGGGTCTGGGGGGCATCGGCGGCGCGCTCGGCCCGTTCCTGGGCGGCTGGCTGGTCGAGATCGGCAACTGGCGGTACATCTTCCTGATCAACGTGCCGCTCGCCGTGCTGGTCCTCCTGGTCGCGGCCCGGCACGTGCCCGAGTCACGCAACCCGGCGGCGGCCCGCCGCATCGATTACGCCGGGGTGCTCACCGGCGCGACCGGCCTGGCCGGGCTCACGTACGGCTTCACGGCCTGGCCGGAGCACGGGCCCGGTGACCCGGCGGTGCTGGTCTCGCTGGCGGTCGGGGCCGGTGCCATGGCCGCGTTCGTGCTGGTCGAGCGCCGTTCGTCGCACCCGATGCTGCCCCTGCGGATCTTCGCGAACAAGGCGTTCGGCGGGGCCAACCTGGTCACGTTCCTGGTCTACGCGGCCAACGGCGGGGTGTTCTTCCTGTTCGTGGTCAACCTGCAGGTCGTCTCCGGCTTCACGCCGCTGGCCAGCGGGATGGCGCTGCTGCCGACGACAGCGCTGATGCTGCTGCTCTCGGCCCGCGCGGGCGCCCTCTCGCAGCGCACCGGGCCGCGGATCCTGATGACAGTGGGCCCCTTGATCTGCGCGGTCGCCCTGCTGATGATGTCGCGGATCGGTGCGGACGCCACGTACTGGGCCGACGTGCTGCCCGCGGTGCTGATCTTCGGGCTCGGCCTGTCGGCGCTCGTGGCGCCGCTGACAGCCACCGCGCTCGGGGCGCTCGACGACTCGTACGCGGGAATCGCCTCCGGGGTCAACAACGCCGTGGCGCGGGCGGCCGGGCTGCTGGCGGTGGCGGTGCTGCCCCTGGCGGCCGGGCTGGGCAGCGGAAACCTGACCGACGCGGCCCAGCTCCAGCCGGTGTACCGGAACACGATGATGATCTGCGCGGGGCTGATGGTGGCGGGCGCCGTGCTCGCGTATCTGCTGGTGCCGAGCCGCCTGCCGGCCCACACCCCACCCCGTACGTTCTGCGACCCGTGCGCGCCCCCGGTGCAGTCACCCGAGTCGATCAAGAGCGCCCGATAACGGCCCCGCGACACCGCCGAAAACCGGATCGCGGCGCGGGCCTGCCCCGTCAGAAGTGCGCCGTGATCGACCGGTTCGGGCCGTCGATCGTCATGCGACCCCCGTACGGCAGAATCCACTGCGGCGTCGTGTGACCGAAATCGATCCCGAAGACGGCCATCGCCGACGGGCTGTAGACGGCCAGCGCCTCGAGGACGGCCTCCCGCTGATCGTCCCGATACGAACTGCGTTCCTCAGCCGACGCGGGGTTGCCCCGGAAGGCCGCCTTGGCCGTGGCCACCAGCACCGCCGGGAACTGTTCCAGCAGCCCCCGCTCGCCGGCGTTGCGCAGCATGCGGAACACCTCCTCGGCGGGCGGCAGCTCCTCGGAGGTCTCGAGCAGCAGGATCGAGCCCGCGTAACGCTCGACCGGCAGGATCCACCGCGAGGCGGCCAGGTTCCAGTGCAGGATCTCGAGGTTGCCACCCCAGGTCGGCCCGGTCACCACCGTGCCGGGCTGGTGCCACACCCAGCCGGGACTGGGCACGGTGGCGAGCGGCGTGTCCAGCGTCGAGGGGTTGTCCCAGTCCGATTCCTCCTCGCTGAACTGGTTCACCGGGGTGATCGCCAAGTCGGTGGTGTCGAAGAGCGCGGCCCGCAGCGAGCTCAGGTGGACCGGGTCGAGCGGGCGGGACAGGTGCACCAGCGTCGAGCCGCCGTGGTAGCCGGCCACGCCGTGCGTCCACAGCCAGTTCAGCAGGTTGGTGTTGTCGGAGTAGCCGAAGTACGGCTTGGGGTCGGCACGGAACGGCGCCGGGTCGAGGTGCGACAGGACGGTGATCTGGTCGTCGCCGCCGATCGAGGCGAACACCGCCCGGATCGTGGGATCGGCGTACGCGGCCATCAGGTCGGCCGCTCGCTCGGCGGCGGAGGCCCCCGGCGTACGGGTGGTGGGGAACTCGACCGGCTCGAGGTCCAGCTCGTCGCGGATGCGGCGCAGGGCGAGGTCCTGCACGGCCGGGAAGACCCCGGGGCCGGCCCACGAGGGCGAAACGACGGCGACCCGGTCGCCGGGCTTGAGTTTGACGGGGGCGTCCATGCCCCCGATCCAACTCTCAGATCATGCCGGCGCGAAGCGCATATGCCACAGCGTGGGACCGGTTGCGCAGCTTGAGCCGGTGGGTGACCCCGTAGATCACGTTCTTCACGGTCCGCTCCGAGTAGCAGAGCTTGCCGGCGATCTCGTTGGTGTCGAACCCGTCGGCCATCAGGCGCAGCACGTCGATCTCGCGTGGGGTCAGGCCCGAGGCGTTCAGCCCGTTCGGCGTGAGCACGTCGCGCTGCATCCGCTCGACGTGCTTGAGCAGCTCGCCGACCAGGTTGGGCGGCAGCACCCCGCCACCGCACGCGGCCGCCTTCACGCTGTGCGCCAGCCGGTCGGCCGAGACCGCCCCGCGGGGCAGGATCGCGACGACGCGGCACTCCACCGCGGTCAACAGGTCACCCTCGTCGATCTCGGACACCACCAGCACGACCGGCGCCGTCGTCTCGGCGTTCGAGCGGCGCAAGGTCGCCACCACCTCGGTGCTGAGCCGCTCGGCCGCGACCACCAGCACGTCCGCCTCGGCCCGCTGGGCGTTGCGCAACACCGTGAGGTCGCCGCGGAACTGGAGCAACGCGGCGAGACCGGCGTGGCTGAGCGGGTCTGTCGCCTGCACAGCGACCCGGGTCTGTTCCATGGCTGCCTCCCACAACGTCAGGGAAGTCAGTCTCGGGAACGGGCCTTCAGGGAACCTTCACGGATTCTTCATCGCCGATGAAGAACCCGATCGGAGCCCGATGAACCAGTTCAGCAGAGGCCGGCGGCCGTACGGAAGGACGGCGGCCGAGGAGTGCCCGTCCGTGCGGTTTGTGTTATCCATTGACACCCGGCCCGTCTCCCATGAAGTTGACAGACACCGACCCGGGAGGACACGTGCCGAACGTCTTGCGCGTCAGCGTTCTCGGGCCGGTGCGTGCCTGGCTGGGGGATCGTGAGCTGGAGCTCGGCCCGGCGCGGCAACGGGCGGTCTTCGCGGTGCTGGCCGCGCACGCGGGCCGGGTGGTCGGCCGCGACGAGCTGATCACCGCGATCTGGGGCAACTCCCCGCCGGCCACGGCCGTGGGCAGCGTCTACACCTACATCTCGGGGCTGCGCCGCGCGCTCGAACCGGCCGACCTCAGCACCGGCTCGGGTGGTTATCGGCTGCGGGTCGAGCCCGACCAGCTCGACTCGGCCCGGTTCCAGTGGTTGCGGACGGCCGCGGCCGAACTGCTCGCCACCGGGGACGCGAACGGCGCCGTGGCCCGGCTCGACGAGGCCCTGTCGTTGTGGCGCGGGGACGCGTACGCGACCCTGGCCGGCCCGTTCCTGGAACTCGACCGGCAGCGGCTGGCCGAGTTGCGGCTGGCCGCGGCCGAACAGCGGGCCCGGCTGCGGCTGGAGGCGGGCGGCGACGACGGCCTGGTGGCCGAGCTGACCGCGCTGGTCAGCGACCACCCGCTGCACGAGCCGCTGCACGAGTTGCTGATGCGCGCGTTGCACCGGGCCGGCCGGCACGGCGAGGCGCTCGAGGTGTTCCGCACCGCCCGGCGCACGCTCGTGGCCGAGCTCGGCATCGAGCCCGGCCCGGCGTTGCGCTCGTTGCAGCGGCAGTTGCTCGCCGGGACGGGCGACGTTGAGCCGGGGGTGCGGCGGGCCGGTCCGGAGCACCGTACGGTGGTGCCGACCCCGATCGCCAAGGCCCTGCGCGACGGGCTGGGCGGCCGCTCGTGGGTGGGCCGGGTGGCCGAGATTGATCACCTTCGTGGTCTGGTGCGGGCGGTCGCGGCCGGGGCCGGGAACGCGGTGTGGATCTCGGGTGAGCCCGGCATCGGCAAGACCGAGTTGCTGACGCATGCGTTCGCCGACGCCGCCCGCTACGGCTGCCGGGTCGCCTGGGGCGCGGCCGATCAGCTGCGTTCCCGCGTACCGCTGCAGGTGCTGTCGCGGGCCTTGGGCCTGGGCACGGGGGCCGAGCCGGTGGACGACCAGATCGTCGCGGCTGTCCGGTCGGCCTGCGCCACCTCGCCGCTGGTGCTGGTGGTCGACGACATGCAGTGGGCCGACAGCGCCACCGTACGGGTGTGGGAGCGCCTGCTCGCCCTCGTGCCCAAGCTGCCCCTGCTGCTGGTGGCCGCGGCCCGGCCCGACGCGCACCACGCCGGACTGCGCCGCAAGGTCCTGGCCCGCCAGCGCATGCCGCTCGACCTGGGCCCGCTCGCCCCGGCCGAGCTCGACCGCATGGTGACCGCCCTGGTCGGGGCTCCGCCGGGGGACAACTTGCGTGCGCTCGCCGCCCGTTCCGGCGGAAACCCGTTGTTCGCCCGCGAGCTGGTCACGGCGCTGCGGCAACGGGACGCGGTCGAGATCAGCGGCGGGCGGGCCGACATCGGCGCCGAGGTGACCGTCGACCCGCCGCAGACCCTGCTCGACGCGGTGCACGCAGCGCTCGACGTGCTGTCCCCCGAGACCCGTGAGGTGCTGCGGCTGGCGGCGCTGCTGGGCTCGGAGTTCTCGGTCAGCGAGGTGGTGGCGGTGACCGGGCGCTCGGCCCTCGACCTGGTCGGCGCGCTGGAGGAGGCGCTGGCCGCGGCCGTGCTGGTCGACAGCGGCAGCGACCTGGCGTTCCGGCACCCGTTCCTGCGGCAGGCGCTGGTCGCCAGCGTGCCCCCGGCCCTGCGCGCGGGCCTGCATCGGCACGCCGCCGAGGTGCTGGCGGCCGGCGGCAGCCCGCTGACCCGGGTCGCCGAGCAGCTCAGCGCGTCTGCACCGGTGGTCGACTCGTGGGTGCTGAACTGGCTGGTCACGAACCACTCGGCGGTGGTGCGACGAGCCCCGCAGATCGCCGGCGACCTGATCCGCCGCACGCTCGCCACCGAGCTGCCCTCGGCCGGGGAGCGCGGCGTGCTGCTGGTGGCCCTGGTGCGCTTGGAGTTCCGGCAGGGCCGGACGCCGATGAACCAGGCCGAGGAGGCGATGAGCCTCGCCACCGACCCGGCAGCCCGCGCCGAGATGCGGCAACTGCTCGCCACGATGCGTCACCGCCGCGGCGAGACGGCCGAGGCCGAGGCGATGTTGCGTGAGGCGGTCGACGACGAGCGGGTGCCGTCGATCTGGCGGTCCCGGCACAGGGTGCTCCTGGCCAACTTCCGCCGCGGCGACCTCGATGACCTGGACGCGGCCGAGCGCCGGGCGCAGGCGGTGCACGACGAGGCGGTGGCGGCCGGGCAGCCCTACGAGACCGCGTTCGCGTTGCAGACCATCTGGCTGACCAGCTCGATCCGCCGCGACCACGAGCGCGCGCTGGCGCATGTGGACAGGGCGATCGGGGTGGTGCGGGCGCACCCGGAGCTGACCGCCACCTATGTCGACCTGCTCGACAATCGGCTGTTCTCGCTGCAGAACCTCGACCGGCTGGACGAGGCCCAGGAGACGCTGCGCACCGCGCCGGCCGGTCTGCAGGTGGCGGCCGCGGTTCAGGATTATTGGCTGGGCCGCTGGGACGAGGCGCTGGCCGAGGTCGGCGCGGTCACCGAGGACGGGCCGGGCATCACCTTCCACGGCCGGCGCGAGCCCGGCGCGGTGACGATGCTGATGCACGGGGTGGCCGCCCTGATCGCGCTGCACCGCGACGCCCCCGACCTCGCCGCGGCCCACCTGGGCGCCGCAGACGCCGTGCCGGCCAGCGAGGCCGAGCGCGAGAACTGCGACTTCCTGCTGGTCGCGCGGGCGTTGGCGGCCGAGCAGCAGGGCCGGCCGGCCGAAGCGCTCGACCTGCTGGGACCGCTGCTGCAGCCCGCGTACGCCCCGATGATGCTGCGCCATCAGTGGCTGCCCGACGTGCTACGGCTGGCCCAGCGGCACCACCGGCCCGACATCGCCGAGCGGGCCGCCGCGATCTGCGCCGCCGAGGCCGCTCGCGAGGTGCGGCCGGCCCGGGCGTACGCGGCCAACCTGCGCTGCCAGGCGTTGCTGCGCGGTGACCCGGCACCGGCCTTGGCCGCGGCCGCGCATTACCGCAAGGTCGGCCGGGTGCTCGAGCTGGCGTCGGCGCTCGAGGACGCCGCGGTGCTCAGCGGGGAACGGCCCGAGGAGGCGCACCGCCTGTTCGCCTCGATGTCGGCGCGCTGGGACGTCGCGCGTACATCGACATCCGTGGTTTGATCCTGTTCGGAGCGGTCCGTTCCGCGCATAGAGAAGTCTTGATACACGTTCGTTATTGCGCGGGTCTGCTCTGATCCCTTGACAGAAAAAGTTCGATAGTGCGTGAATGTGTTTCCAGGTGGTTACTCCCCGGTGTCACATCCACCACTAAGGAGCTCTGTCATGAGCGTTTCCCCCGGCCGTTGGCGGCCGGCGGCCGCGATTTTCGGTGCGGCCCTTCTCTTCCTCAGCGCCTGTGCCAAGTCCGAGGACAGCGGCACGACGTCGGCCGCCGGCGCCCCCTCGGCGGGCGCCCAGGTCGTGCAGTCGGCCGATCCGAGCGCCGCGACCTGCACCCTCGAGCAGTACGGCGGCACCAAGGTCGACCTGAAGACGGCAAAGGTCGGCTTCTCCCAGTCGGAGAAGGAGGCGAACCCGTTCCGCATCGCCGAGACCCAGTCCATCAAGGACGAGGCGGCGAAGCTGGGGATCACCAACCTGACCACGACCAACGCCAACTCTCAGTTCAACAAGCAGATCAGCGACGTCGAGCAGATGATCGACTCGGGCGTGCAGCTGCTGGTCATCGCCCCGCTGAACTCGGACGGCTGGGACTCGGTGTTCGCCAAGGCGTCGGCCAAGAAGGTTCCGATCATCACGATCGACCGCAAGATCAACGCCACCCCGTGCAAGGACTACCTGACCTTCATCGGCTCCGACTTCGCCGAGCAGGGCAAGCGCGCGGCCGACGAGATGGCCAAGGCGATGGGCAACAAGGGCAAGGTCGCGATCCTGCTGGGCTCCCCCGGCAACAACGTGACCACGCTGCGGACGAGCGGCTTCAAGGACCAGATCGCCAAGATCGCGCCGGACATCCAGGTCGTCTTCGAACAGACGGGCAACTTCTCGCGCGAGGAAGGGCAGAAAGTCACCGAGCAGCTACTGCAGTCCAACCCGGACATCAACGGCATCTACGGGGAGAACGACGAGATGGCCCTCGGCGCCATCACGGCCCTGAAGAGCGCCGGCAAGAAGGCCGGTGACGTGAAGGTCGTGTCGATCGACGGCACCAAGGGCGCTGTGCAGGCCATTGTGGACGGCTGGGCGACCGCGGTGATCGAGTCGAACCCGCGTTTCGGCCCCCTCGCGTTCGAGACCGCGACCAAGTTCTTCGGTGGTGAGCCGGTCGGCCAGGACATCATCATCCAGGACCGGCAATACGGCACGGACAACGCCAAGACAGACATCAGCGCCGCCTACTGAGCGTCCGGGCGGGTGGTGTTCCGGCGCTGCCCGCCCGCTCCACCATATGGACGCCGGTCTATTGCTGGCTCGTGTGCGATCACGTCAGTATGTGTGCGTCCCCGCACGGCTCACTCTTTCGAAGGAGAGAGAACGTGACTGCACATCCCCGGAGGCTCCTCGCCCTCGCCGTCGCGGCCCTCACGGCCAGTGCCGGCGCGGTCGTGGCGTTCGCCTCGCCCGCAGCAGCGTTCGTCCCGAAGACGCCACCGCTGACCACCCCCTGGACCAGCCAGGTCAGCACGGCCAACCCCCTCCCGGAATACCCCCGGCCTCAGCTGACGCGCACCGACTGGCAGAGCCTCAACGGCATCTGGCAGTTCGCCGGCGCGTCGAACATCAACACCCCGCCGACGGGACAGACCCTCGGTGAGGAGATCCTCGTGCCGTACCCGATCGAGAGCGCGCTCTCCGGGATCATGCGGCGGCAGGACTACTCGTACTACCGCCGCACGTTCACCGTTCCGGCCGGCTGGTCGGGCCGCAACGTGCAGCTCAACTTCGGCGCCGTCGACTGGCAGTCCAAGGTGTGGGTCAACGGCACGCTGCTCGGCACCCACGAGGGCGGCTACGACAAATTCTCGTACGACATCACGTCCGCTCTGCGGGCCGGCAGCAACGAGATCATCGTCGGCGTCTGGGACCCCACCAACGGCCAGGACATCCCGGTCGGCAAGCAGCGCCTGAGCCGCGGCGGCATCTGGTACACCCCGTACTCGGGAATCTGGCAGACGGTGTGGCTCGAGCCGACGAATCCGGCGCACATCACCCGGCTCGACACCACTCCGAACGTCGCCGCGGGCGGCCTCGACCTGGTCGTGCAGGCCGCCGGCGCGAGCGGGCAGCAGGTCACCGCGCAGGTGCTGTCCGGCGGCACGGTCGTCGGTTCGGCCACCGGCACGGTCGGCTCGTCGTTCCGCGTGCCGGTGCCCAACGCGCGCCTCTGGACCCCCGACGATCCCTTCCTGTACGACCTGCGGGTCACGCTGAGCAGCGGGGACACGGTCGGCGGCTACTTCGGCATGCGCTCGCTCGGCAAGGCCGTGCTGGGCGGGGTGCTTCGCCCGACGCTCAACGGCAAGTTCGTCTTCCAGCTGGGCACGCTCGACCAGGGTTACTGGCCCGACGGCATCTCGACCGCGCCCACCGACGCCGCGCTGCGCTTCGACCTGGAGCAGCAGAAGGCGCTGGGCTTCAACATGGTGCGCAAGCACATCAAGGTCGAGAGCGACCGCTGGTTCTACCACGCCGACCGGCTGGGCCTGCTGGTCTGGCAGGACATGCCGGCGCTGGCCAGCGGGCGCGAGCCGTCAGCGGCGGGCCGCACCCGGTTCGAGAAGGAACTGAAGGAGATGATCGACGAGCACAAGGGCATCACGTCGATCGTGCAGTGGGTGCCGTTCAACGAGGGCTGGGGCCAGTACGACTCCGGGCGCATCGCCGATCTGGTGAAGAGCTGGGACCCGACCCGGATGGTCAACCACAACTCCGGCTCCAACTGCTGCGACTCCGACCCCGACCCGGGCAACGGCGACGTCATCGACGACCACCTGTACGTCGGCCCCGGCATCACCCGCCCGCCGACAGCCACCCGGTTCGCGGTCAACGGCGAGTACGGCGGCCTGGGCCTGCGCACCCCCGGGCACGAGTGGCCGACCAGCGGCAAGTTCGCGTACGAGTGGCTGCCCGACAGCAACGCCCTGACCAGCAGATACGTGCAGATCACGGGCCGGATGGTCGACCTGATCAACGGCAACGGGCTGTCCGGCTCCGTCTACACCGAACCGACCGACGTCGAGGAGGAGCTCAACGGTTTCTTCACGTACGACCGGCAGCTCCGCAAGATGGACTTCGCCCGCGTACGTGAGGTCAACCTGCGGGTCCTGGGCGCGGCCAACGGCACCACGCTCTCGCTCAACCGGCCCGCCTCGCTGCGGGTCACCACGCCCGGCTACACCGACCGCTACCTGCGGCACGCTGACGGCGCCGCCCGTACGGACGTGATCTCGACGTCCAGCTCCACCACCGCCCGGCAGGACGCCACGTATCTCGTACGCCCGGGTCTGTCCAATGCGTCCTGCTACTCGTTCGAGTCGCGCAACTTCGCAGGCCAGTACCTGCGGCACCGCAACTCCCGCGTCTATCGCGAGGCCGACACCGGCGGATCGTTCGCCGGCGACGCGACCTTCTGCGCCCGGCCCGGCCTCTCCGGCGGCGGCACGTCGCTCGAGTCGGCCAACTTCCCCGGCCGCTACCTGCGGCACCGGGCCGAGGAGGTGTGGGTCGAGGCGAGCAGCGGAGGCTCGTTCAACGACGACGCGACCTGGGCCGTGGGCTCACCGTTGTGGCGAAGCGGCGCCGACCTGGCCGTCGGGCAGAGCCGGTCGTTCCGGGTCACCACGCCCGGCTTCGACAACCGTTACCTGCGGCACCGTGACAACCTGGCGCGCACCGACGTGATCTCGGCGTCGAGCGCGCAGGCCGACCGGCGCGACGCGACCTTCACCGTGCGCGCCGGTCTGGCCGACAACAGCTGCTACACGTTCGAGTCGGTCAACTATCCCGGCCAGTACCTGCGGCATTCGGGTTACCGGCTGCAGAAGGCGGCCAACGACGGGAGCGCGACGTTCCAGCAGGACGCCACGTTCTGCGCCCAGCCCGGCCTCAACGGCGGATCGGGCAACGTCTCGCTCGAATCGATCAACTACCCCGGCTACTACTGGCGGCACTACGCCGAAGCCGTCTACATCGCCACCAACGGCGGTGGCAACACGTGGGACAACGCCGGCAGCTACAACGCCGACGTGACCTGGAACAACGCGGCCCCGCTGGGGTAGCTACGACCGCCGGGCCGGGTGGTGCCCTGACCATCCGGCCCGGCACCGATTGAGGAGCCACTGCATGGCGTTGCTGGAAGTCGTCGACGTCTCCAAGATATTTCCGGGCGTACGCGCCCTCGACTCGGTGTCCTTCACACTGCAACCGGGCGAGGTGCACGCGCTCGTCGGCGAGAACGGCGCCGGCAAGTCCACCTTGATCAAGGTGCTCACCGGCGTCTACCAGCCGGACGGTGGCGAGCTGCGGTATCAGGACTCGCCGGCGCAGTTCGGCACCCCGATGGACGCCCAGCGCGCCGGCATCTCGACCATCTATCAGGAGGTCAACCTCGTCCCGCTGATGAGCGTGGCGCAGAACCTCTTCCTCGGTCGCGAGCCGCGCAACAAACTCGGCCTGATCGACCGGGGCAGGATGGAGCGCGAGGCCCGCGAGGTGCTGGCCGGTTACGGCGTCACCACCGACGTCCGCCGCCAGCTGGGCACGCTCGCGCTCGGCGCTCAGCAGATGGTCGCCCTGGCCCGCGCCGTCATGATCGACGCGAAGGTCGTGATCATGGACGAGCCCACGTCGTCGCTCGAGCCGCGCGAGGTGCAGACCCTCTTCGGCGTCATCCGTGACCTGCACGTACGCGGCATCGGCATCATCTACGTCAGCCACCGGCTCGACGAGCTCTACGAGATCTGCGACGCGGTCACCATCCTGCGCGACGGCCGGCTGGTGCACACCGGCAAGCTGGCCGGCCTGGAACGGATCAAGCTGGTTTCGCTCATGCTCGGGCGCGACATGGCCGAGGTCCGCCGCGAGGGGGCGACAGCGTTCTCGGGCGCGGCCACCGGTCACGACGAGGACCCGCCGGTGCTGCGGGTGCGGGGGCTGAACAGCCGGCACAAACTGCACGACATCAGCTTCGACGTGCGTCCCGGCGAGGTGGTCGGGCTGGGCGGGCTGCTGGGCGCCGGCCGCAGCGAGACGGTCAAGGCCATCGGCGGCGCGTACCACCTGGACAGCGGTCAGATCGAGGTCGACGGCAAAGAGCTGAAAAAGCCCACCCCCGTACGCGCGGTGCAGGCGGGCGTGGCCGTCCAGCCCGAGGACCGCAAGGCCGAAGGCATCGTGCCCGGCCTCTCCGTACGCGAGAACATCGCGCTGGCCATCCTGCCCCGCGTGTCCCGAGGCGGGTTCGTCTCCGACGCGAAGATCGACGCGATCGTCGACATGTACATGAAGCGCCTGCGGATCAAGGCGTCCAGCCCCGACCAGGCCGTGGGCGACCTCTCCGGCGGCAACCAGCAGAAGGTGCTGCTGGCCCGGCTGCTCGCCACCGACCCCAAGGTGCTGCTGCTCGACGAGCCGACCCGCGGCATCGACGTCGGCGCCAAGGCCGAGGTGCAGTCGCTGATCGACGGACTGGCGGCCGAGGGACTCGGCGTCGTGCTGGTCTCGTCGGACGCCGAGGAGTTGGTCGAGGGCTCGGACAGGGTGGTGGTGCTGCGCGACGGCGTCGTGGTCGGCACCCTGACCGGCGCCGAGGTCACCACCGAGGACCTGATGTCCACCATCGCAACGGAGGCCCCCCGTGAGCACTGAAACGGTGGCCGCCCGGCCCGTCGTCGACGCCGCCCGCCTCAAGGCCTGGCTGCCCAAGTACGGCGTCTACGCCGCCATCGTGCTGCTGGTCGTCTACAACATCTTCTTCACGCCGTACTTCGCGACCTGGAGCAACCTGCGCATCCAGCTGATCCAGGTGGCGCCGATCGTCATCGTGGCCCTCGGCATGGCGCTGGTGATCGGCACCGAGGGCATCGACCTCTCGGTCGGCTCGGTCATGGCCCTGGCCGCCGCCTTCATCCCGCTCTATCTCGGGTACGGGGTGGTCGCCGCGATCCTGGTCGCCCTGCTCGCCGGGGTCGCCGTCGGCCTGATCAACGGTGTTCTGGTCGCCAAGGTGGGCCTGCAGCCGATCGTCGCGACCCTCGCACTGTTCGTGGGCGGGCGCGGTCTCGCCGTCGTGATCAGCGAGGGCAAGCTCGTCGACATCCGCAACCCCGACTTCCTCTACCTCGGCTCGGGTGACCTGCTCGGCATCCCGGTGCTGGTCTGGATCGCGGCGCTGATGGTGCTGATCGTCGGCTTCGTCATGCGCCGCACGGTCTTCGGCCGCCGGCTGCTGGCCGTCGGCGGCAACCGCCCGGCCGCCGAGCTGGCCGGCCTGCCGGTCAAGCGGGTGCTGATCACCGTGTACGTGGTGTGCGCGGTGCTGGCGTCCATCGCCGGCCTGCTCTCGGTGGCCCGCATCCAGTCCAGCGACGCGTCCTCGGTGGGCCTGCTCATCGAGCTTTCCGCGATCACCGCCGTGGTGGTGGGCGGCACCCCGCTCACCGGCGGCAAGGTCCGGGTCCTGGGCACAGTGGCCGGCGCCCTGCTCATGCAGCTGGTGATCGCCACGATGATCAAGCACAACCTGCAGCCCTCCACCACCGAGATGGTGCAGGCCGTGATCATCCTGATCGCGGTCTACGTGGCCCGAGAGAGGAAGACCCGGTGACCATGACGAACGTCTCGGGACCGGAGACCCCGGCGATCGTTGCCGAGGATGTCCGCAAGGCCGAGCGCACCGACCGCGTCGTCGGCACGATCCAGCGGCAGGGCGCCCTGGCCGTCCTCGTCGTCGTGGTGCTGATCGCGCTGGCGACGTTCCCCAACTTCCGCAGCTTCGACAACGCGGCGACGATCCTGGTCGCGGCCGCGCCGCCGATGCTGATCGCGCTCGGCATGACCTTCGTGATCATCACGGGCGGGATCGACCTGTCGGTGGGCTCGCTCTACGTGCTCGGTGGCGTGCTGGCCGCCTGGGCCTCGCAGTACGGCATCCTGGCCGCGTTCCTGCTCCCACTGGCCGTGTGCGGGGCGATCGGCCTGGTCAACGGGCTGCTCATCGCGTACACCCGGATGGCGCCGTTCATCGTGACGCTCGCGGCCCTGCTCGGCGCGCGCGGGCTCATGCGGGCGATCAGCGCCGAGGGCTCCAACACGTACCTCGTGCAGGACGACACGTTCCGCAAGCTCGGCAACGGCTCGTTCCTCAACATCGGCTACCAGGTGTGGCTGGTCGCGGGGCTGGTCGTGATCGGCATGGTGGTGCTGGCCCGCACCCGGTTCGGCGCCTCGGTCTACTCCGTCGGCGGCAGCGAGGACGCGGCCAGCCTCATGGGTGTGCCCGTACGCCGTACGAAGGTCTGGGTCTATGTCCTGTCGGGGCTGCTCGCGGGGCTGGCCGGGGCCATCAACGCGGCCAAGCTCGGTTCCGGGGTGACGGTGCTGGGCACGGGCATGGAGCTGGACGCGATCGCCGCCGTCGTCATCGGCGGGACGCTGCTCACCGGCGGGGCGGGCACGATCGCCGGCACCATCGCCGGGGTGCTGCTGCTCGGCGTGATCCAAAACCTGATCAACCAGGTCGGCAACCTCAACAGCAACTGGCAGCAGGTGATCAGCGGCGCTTTCCTCGCCCTGGTCGTGGTGGCACAGACCTATCTCGTACGGCTTCGCAGAGTGACCTAATTCAAATCGGCCGTGCCCAGCACCTGACCGTCGTGATCCTGGACCTCGATCCGGCTGACGTTGCGCAGCTGGATCGAGCTCGCCCCGATCACCTTGGCGTTGCCGCTCGGCGTGGGCCCCCACACCATTGCCTGCTCGACCTGCCCGGACGAGGCCCGCACCTGGCAGTGGAAGGGGCCCTGGCCGCGCAGCTTCGTCACGTCGAGCGCCACCGAGACACCCCACGTCTTCGGCGTGAGCACGGCCTGACCCGCCATGCCGCTGCCCTGGGCCGGCAGGAACCGCGCGGTCACCAGCTCGGGGCTCGGCAACACCTGCGGCGGCCTGCCTTCCCGGTTGCCGCGCAGCACCCCGAACCCGATCCCCACCGCCACCAGCACCACGGCCGCTGCGGCGAGCCAGCGGACGCCGGCCATGCGGCTCTGCCGGGACCGCTCGGCCCGCATCAGGCGCAGCAGGCCGTCGATGTTCTCCTGGCTCGGGCGGGCCGACATGCTGACCGGCGCCGCCGTCGACGGCTCCTCCCGGTGCGCCTCGGGAAGCCGGCGCAGCAGCTCGGGCACGGCGGCCAGCCGGTCGAGCTCGTCCCGGCAGCGATCGCAATCGTGCAGGTGGGCGTCGAGCCGCTCGGTGTCCGCCTCGTCAAGGCCGCCGAGCAGATAACCCCCGAGCAACCGGTGCAGGTCGTCGTGGTCGGTGCTCACCGCAGCACCCCCATCTCCTCGAACACCGTGCGCAACGCCCGCACCGCGTAGTACGCCCGGGACTTGACCGTGCCCTCGGGCACCGAAAGCTCGCGGGCCGCGTCGGCCACGCTCTGGCCCTCGTAGTACATGGCCTTGACCACCGCCTGGTGGTCGGCCGACAGCCGCTCCAGCGCCTCGGCGACCAGCCAGCCCTCGACCATCTCGTCGACGTTGTCCGCCGACGGCATCGCGTTCACCGCGGCCTCGTCAGCCACCAGGTGCGGCCGGCGCTGCTCGGCCCGCCACGCGTTGGTGACCACGTTGCGAGCGATGGTCAGCAGGTAGGAGCGGGTGCGGCCGGGATCGGTGTCGAGGTGGTCGATGTGCTTCCAGGCGCGCAGCAGCGTCTCCTGCACGAGATCCTCGGCCCGATGCCGATCATGGACGTAGCGCAGGACGAAGCTGAGCAGAACCGCATAGTGCTCCATGTAGAGCGCGGTCATCAGCTCCTCGTCGGGGCTCACCCGTCGCCTCATCCGCGCCCGCCTTCTCGAACACCACTCGCCACCACGTTGTACACCGCGATGGTGAACTCGGTTCGACCCGGCACGCCGGACGTCCCCCGCGCCCGGCGGAACACTGGCGTGTCACGGGCACAATGAGGACGATGCCCGGTCCCCCTCGCCGGGACCGGGCATCGCGTCATGGGCCGCGCCGGGCGGTCAGCAGTCCCCCGGACCCCCGTACCGGAACGACCGTGCTGTGACCGGCGCGACGGGATACGTCTTCTCGGCCGTGCTGTAGATGAACAAGTCGACCGGCGGGCCGTCGATGTACGAGACACTCGAGACACGGGCAGCGGTGTCCTTGGACGACGGCGTGCCGTTGCCCATGTCGGTGCAGGTCTTGTCCTTGTTCACGCCGGCGGCGACCTCACCGTAGACCTGGACGTAGCCGGAGCGGTTGAACTTCACGCCCTGCTTGTTCCAGATCTCCTCCGGGAAGTAGCCGATCCAGGCGGTGTCGTACGCGATCCACCAGCCCTTGTCGTAGTACTGGATGCCGAACTTCTTGGTGACGCCGTACGGCAGGGTCGCGCCGGGCTTGATCTCGCCGTCGGCCTGGATCCAGCCGCAGCCGTTGTAGCACTGCGCCACGTCGTTGACCCAGTGGAAGACGAACAGGTGCGGGTCGTCGTCGCCGTTGACCACGCGGTCGACCGTCCAGCCGACCTCGATGGTCTGCGAGCCGTCGGCCGACTGCAGCGCCAGCTCGGCCAGCGAGTGATAGTCGTCCCGATCGAGCTCCGGCCGGCCGATCGTGATGTTGGCGTAGACGCCCGCGGTGTCGGCACTCTGCGCGCCGGTGTTGTACATGAAGTTGACCGTTTTGTCCTCCGCCTTGAGGCCCGGCGGCTTCGGCGGCACGACATCGGTCACGGCCGTGCGCAGGATGCTGTTCCTGGTGGTGCGCCCCTTCGGGCCGTACTCCCCTTTCGGGACCAACGACTCGCCGGCCTCGGCCGGGGCGGCGGACAGACCCTGGGATCGCAGCTTGCTGCTGGTCGCGCCGGCCGCGCCTCGCTTGAGCTTCTTGGGACGATCACCCCAGGGCAGCAGCGGCGGGGGCTTGCGCGAAGCCGTGGCCAGCGGACCAGTCGCGTTGGCAGCGTCAGCGCCGGCCGCGTCGGAAGCCTCGGCCGGGGCACTGGCCTCCGGCACGCTCTCGATCTGGTCGGCACCCGCGTTGACCGTGGAGACGACGCCTATGGCGCCGACCACGGCGATCGCAAGGCCGGCGGCCATGAGACCGCGGCGTGACTTCAACACTTGTCCGTCCTCGTTGATCGGGGGTTCGGAGGGAGCGGGCGAGGTGGCCTCCGGCACCGGTTCTCGGCGGCGACGTCACCATATAGCTTTCTCGATTCCACAGCGCCTGCTCAGTGCGATTTCCGCCTTAACGGCTGAGGTGCCGAGCCGATCTGGTGACCCATCGGCGAATTTCACTGACACAGCGTATCGGCATGACTCCGGAGGGCTTTGACGAAAGAGGCTAACCGCCGCGAGCTTCTTTCATCTCCACCATGGATCCCATACATGATCATGGCTCGGGATACCGCCGCGGCGACACGTGATCATGGCCCCGGCCCGCCGACGGGGGCCATGCGCACTGATCCACCCGACCACCGAGTGTGGACATTCCGGAAGGCGGCGACAATTCCGATGCTCGTGCTACATTGCCGCCCTCTTGCGGTTGGTGACCATCGACCCGGCATCCACATGGCACCTGTCCAGATAAATCCGCAATTGAGAGCGGGGCATTTCACGTACCGCGGTGTTCACAGTTCCGGCATATCCACTATCCCGCACTTGATCAACGAATGGGCGACCGTCCCGCAACCATCATGATCAATCCGCTTCCGACGACAGCACACTCGCCGACTCGCCGACTCGCCGAGGAACATCATCCCGGCCCTGTATCCGCACCCCGGCACCGGCCATGCCACCCGCCATCCGGAAGAACCGGGCCAAGTCCACAGAACGGCGAACCGACGCCCGCGGGCCTCCCAAATGGCGGAAGACGTTTGACGATCACGCCGGCCACCGGCCAGCATGTTGACCATGCAGCGGATGGGCATCCCTCTCATCGCCGACCTGGCGATTGATCTGGCGCGGTGCGCCAGCGCCTGCTGTCCCGGCTGACCTGCGTTTCCGCGCCTCCCAGCGACGCGCGTGACCCTGTTCGGCTGACTTCCCGCCACTGACGTGCGACGACCGGTATCCTGGACGGCATTGTGGCGGTAAACCTATAGGACTGATAGGCAATGTATGTAAACGAAGGAACCCCCGTGACCGCCGTCGGCACTCGTCCCGACCACCTCGCCATCGCCGGCCGCTTCGCCGCCGCGCCCGAGACGTGGCCCGTCGCGCCCCGGTACAACCCGGTCGACCGCTGGTATCACCGCCTGCACGTCGCCCACGACCACGAGGTGTGGCTGCTGACCTGGCTGCCCGGGCAGGGCACCGAGTGGCACGACCACGGCGGCTCGGCCGGCGCGTTCCACGTGTTCAGCGGCACGCTCACCGAGGACACGGTGGCTCTCGCCGACGGTCACGCACCCCGCGTCAGCTCCCGCGAGCTGGGCGAGGGCGCCGGCCGGCGGTTCGGCTCGCATCACGTGCACCGCATGACCAACCGGTCGCCGCGCCCCGCGGTCAGCGTGCACGTGTACGGTCCCGCCCTCACCACCATGACCAAGTACCGCGTCGGCGCCGCGGGCCTCGAGGTGCTCGAGGTCGAACGGGCCGGTGCGCAGTGGTGACCGTGGCCCCGCCCGGCTCCCTGGGCATCGCCGAGATCCTGGCCAACGCACGGTCCCGGCTGACCCGGGTCGGCCCGTTCGAGACGGCGGCCGCGATGGCACGCGGAGCCGTCCTGGTCGACATCCGCCCGGCGGCTCAGCGCGCCGAGTTCGGCGAGATCCCCGGTGCCGTGATCATCGAGCGCAACGTGCTGGAGTGGCGGCTCGACCCGCGCAGCGAAGCCCGCCTGCCGTTCGCGGGCAGCTACGCGCTCGAGGTGATCGTGACCTGCCAGGAGGGTTACACGAGCAGCCTGGCCGCGGCCGCCCTGCAGGACCTGGGCCTGGCCCGTGCCACCGACCTCGAGGGCGGTTTCGCCGCGTGGCGCGACGCCGGCCTCCCGACGATTCCGGGTGCGCCCTAGGAACAGGCCGTGGACGGGTTGGACAGGTACGCGACACCCGCCTCGTGAGATCGACCGGCATCCGTTGTAGGTGATCGACCGTCCGATGTTGATACTGAGAGCATGGACGGCGAGATCGCGCAGGATCCGCGGCTGCCGGTGCCGGTCACCGTGTTCGGGCCGCTGCATCTGCTGGCCCGTCGCGTGCACCGCCTGGCCAACACCGGCCACGGGCACGAGGCGCTCGAGGCGGCCGACGCGTACCTCGCCATCGCCCATGCCGTCGGTGACGAGCGTTCCGTGGTGTTCCTGGTGCAGGGCCAGATGTACGCGAACCTCTACATGGGCCGCCTGCCCGAGGCGATCAGGCTCGGCGAACGGTTGCTGCGGCTGCACCGGGCGGCCGGGTCGGTGCTCGGCGAGGCCAAGGCGCTCTGCGACCTCGCCCAGATCGACGTCCTGCGTGGACGCTACTTCCTCGGCATGGGCCACCTGGCCCGCGCCGCCGTGCTGCTCGACCGGCCCTACACCGACGGCGAGCGGCGGATCTCGGCGCTGTGCTCGTTCGCCGAGGCGGCGTCGGCGGCCGAGATGTACGAGATCGCCGCGGCCACGTACGACCGGCTGACCGTGACCCATGCGAGTTTCGGTCTCGTGCACGCCGCGACCCTGTTGCACTGGGGTCTGCGGCTGGCGCACGTGGGCCGGTCCGACGAGGCCGGGGCCCGGCTGCGGCGCAGCGCCGAGATCACCAGACAGCAGGTGGAGCAGCGCCCCGACGACGTGGTCGCCGTCGCGATGCTGGCCCTGGCCCTGGCCAAGCTGGGTGACGTGGTCCCGGCCGAGAAACTGGCCCGCGAGGCCGTCATGCCGCTGCGCCAGGCCGAAAACTACCGGTACGCCCGGATGGCGCACGTCGCGCTCGGCATCAGCCTGCGCACGCAGGGGGCTCTGGCCGAGGCGCGACGGGAGTTCGTCGCCGCCCGCGAGCTGTGCGGGTTCGGCACGGGCCCCGACGAGAAACCGATCATCCGGTTCGAGCTGGCACTGACCGCGCTGGCCACCGACGACGGCCAGGCCGCGCGCGACATCTTCGACACGGTCGAGGGGCAGACCCGCGAGTTGTGGCGGCTGCGCGAACAGCGACTGGCCCTGCTGCGTCAGGCCCGGCAGCGTGAGGAGTCGGAAGCTGCCCGGGCCCGGGCCGAGCGCGAGGTCCTTCGCGACCCGCTGACCGGCCTGGACAACCGGCGCCGCTTCGACCTGCTGATGCGGCACATCGACCAGGGCCGGATGGCCATGCCGCTGGTGCTCCTGCTGGTCGACCTCGACCACTTCAAGGCGATCAACGACGCGTACTCGCACGCCACGGGCGACCGGGCGCTGTGCGAGGTGGCCCGGATCCTGCGCGCGCACTGCCGTCCCGACGACGTCCCGGTCCGGTACGCCGGCGACGAGTTCACCGTGTTCCTGCGGGGCGACCTGGCCGTGGGACGCGAGGTGGCCGAGCGCATCCGCGCCGCCGTGGCCCGCGCCGACATCCTTCCCGGCGTACGCCTGACCGTGAGCGTCGGCTTGGCCGAGCTCGGTGAGGGCATGTCGGGCGAGACGCTGTTCCGCGAGGCCGACGACCGCCTCTACGCCGCCAAGTGGAGTGGCCGCAACACCATCGCGTCCTAGCCCGGCTTCACGATCTGCGAGCGGCCGCTGTAGAGACTGCGCGAGCCGTCGACCGCACGCGGCGTGTCCGGGGCGTCGAGCCACACCACGTACGGGGATCCGGACTTGAGACCGCGGATCGTTGTGCCGGCCGTACACTCGTCGCCGGTGGTGACCGTCTGCCACTGCGGCTCGGGTTGGGCGCCGCTGACCAGCTCCTGCGGCACAGCGGCCACCCGGTAGCGGTTGCCGAAACGGTTGGGCCACTGCACTGTCAGCGAGCCCCGGCCCACCGTCACGACCATCGGGATGAAGACCTTGCCGACGTCCTCGTTCCAGGCGACCGCGCAGGCCGAGCTCGTGGGCAGGTACGACACCGGCGGCAGTCCGGGACGCGGCGATCCGGAGTACCTCGGCGTCACGCTGGCCGTCGCCCGCCCGGGGGCGACCGTCACCCAGGCCGGGCCGCCGGCGTCGGCGGGGCTCTCGCTCGCGGACGGGTCGGAGCCGCCACCGCAGGCGCCCAGCAGCAACGGCAGCATCACGAGTGCCACTCGGAACCGCATCATCCCCCCTTTTCCCTCCGTTCGGCGCAAAGCACCGTGGGCTTAGGCGGGTACGGGCCCGGTGGTCCCCGGACGACCAGGCGCGGCGTGAACACCATCTCGCGGTGGGCGATCCCCGCCACCGTCTGACCCGGCCGGGGCCGGCAGAGCGGTCAGGCGGCGCGACCCAGGCGGTGGCCGGCCATCTCCAGAACGCCGCGGCCCACCCGTACGGGCGTGTGCAGGCCGGAGTCGTCGCACAGGTTCAGCGTGCCGCCGTCGAGGCGATAAGTGCCACGTGCCGGGCGCTTGCGACCGAGCACCTTTCCCGCGTACGTTCCGTCGGTCTTGATTTCCAGACGAACCGCGCCATCCGCGCTCGACCAGGCGCCGACCGGAGCTTCCGCCGGGGCTTCGTCGACCGGCGGCACGACGGCGCGGCCGGCCAGGGCGAGCGCCAGGAGCGCACCGGCGTCCAGAACGGTGGTGTCGACGTGCTCGTAACGCATGGCTGCTCCGGGGGCCGGGGATTCGAGGCCCCTACCTTCGGCCGGCGCGACGCCGCCTGCAGCCGACCGTCCGGTGCAGGTGGGTTGCTTTCAGCTGCCGGAGTGGCGCAGCGCCGCCGTGACCGCCGTCATCAGCTTCTCGAGGTATTCCGGGTCGGGCTTGGACCGGGAGACGGCCAGCCGCCAGTAGAGCGGGCCGAGGATCAGATCGACCGCGACGTCCGGATCGGTCCCTCGGGGCAGCTCGCCGCGGGCCACCGCCTGGCCGACCAGCTTTTCGCCGACCGCCTGCTGGTGGGTGCGCAGGGCCGTCTGGAGCGTCTCGGCGATCTGCGGGTTACGGGCGGCCTCGGCCATCAGGTCCGGAATGATCTGCGACGCGATCCGGTGTTGCAGCGCCCGGCTCACGATCATCATGATCAGCTGGAGGTCGCCGGCGAAGCTGCCGGTGTCGGGCAGCGGCACACTGCGTCCGGCCACGTCGGAGACGATCTCGAGCACCATCTCGAGTTTGTTGCTCCAGCGGCGGTAGATTGCTGTCTTGCCGACGCCGGCGCGGCGTGCCACGGCCTCGATGGAGAGCCGGCCGTAACCGACCTCGGCCAGCTCGTGCATCACCGCGTCCCGGATCGCCACGGTGATGTCGGTTCGAAGCACCGCGGCTCCGGCGGGTGCGCGCTTTGCTGTTGCCACACGGTCACTATACGCCAGGACGTTACGGTTGCGTTCCGCCCTTCGGTCGGATAACCTTCCCGGCACGTCGATACGAAGCCGTTCCATCGGCCGAGGCTTGACATGCTGATGGAGTGTTCTCGCCTAAAGAACCAGGGCCCGGTACCCCTCACGGGCCGACGAGATCGGAGCACCACCCCATGGCTCAGACGGCGGTTGCCGAGTCCGACACCGGGCCATCGCTCAAGGAGCTGGCCCTTCGGCATGGTCTGACGAAGGCCGGGCGCCTGCCCAGGCTGCCGGAATACACCCGGCACCTCTGGACGTACCGGCACTTCATAGCCGCTTTCGCCAACGCGAAGGTGAGCGCCTCGCTGGGCAGCACCAAGCTCGGCGTGGTCTGGCAGCTCCTCACCCCGCTGATCAACGCCGGCGTCTACTATCTGATCTTCGGTGTGCTGATCAACACCAAGCAGGGCGTCGACAACTTCATCGCGTACCTCTGCGCCGGCGTCTTCATCTTCGGGTTCACGCAGTCGGTGGTGCAGGCGGGCTCGCAGTCGATCACGGCCAACATGGCCCTGATCCGGGCGCTGCATTTCCCCCGGGCCAGCCTGCCGATCGCGGTCACCCTGGTCGAGGTGCGCAACATGGTCGCCTCGATCGTCGTGCTCGTCGCGATCGTGTTGTTCACCGGCGAGCCGATCACGGTCGAGTGGCTGCTCCTGATCCCGGCCCTGATCATGCAGTCGCTCTTCAACGCCGGGCTGGCCCTGTTCGTGTCGCGCCTGATCTCCAAGGTCACCGACATCCGGCAGCTGATCCCGTACATCCTGCGCATCTGGATGTACGGCTCCGCGGTGCTCTACCCGGTGACGTTCTTCGCCGAGCGACTGGACGGCTGGAAGCTCACCCTGGTCGAGGCCAACCCGATGCTGATCTTCATCGAGCTGATCCGGCACGCGCTGATGGAGAACGTCGAGCTGGCCCAGCCGATCGGCCTGCTCTGGCTGCAGGCTGTGATCTGGACGGCAGTGGTGAGTTTCGGCGGTTACGTCTACTTCTGGCGCGGAGAGAAGGGCTACGGCCGTGGCTGAGACCGAGCGGCAACCCACTGTCATCGCGGACAACGCGCACATCGTCTACCGCGTCTACGGCTCGGTGGCGCCCGGCGCCAACACTCCGCTGGCCAGCTTCAAGCGGATCATCACAGGCAAGAAGAGCGCCGCCGTACGCGAGGTGCACGCGGTCAAGGGTGTCAGCTTCGTGGCCTACAAGGGCGAGGCGATCGGCCTGATCGGCACCAACGGCTCCGGAAAGTCGACGCTGCTGCGGGCCATCGCCGGCCTGCTCCCGGTCGAGCGGGGCGGCGGCATCTACGCGGCCGGCCAGCCGTCGCTGCTGGGCGTGAACGCGGCGCTGATGAACGACCTGTCCGGCGAGCGCAACGTCGAGCTGGGCTGCCTCGCCATGGGCATGTCCCCGGCCGAGGTCAAGGCGCAGGCCGCCGGCATCATCGAGTTCTCCGGCATCAACGACCGTGGTGACTTCAGCTCGCTGCCGATGAAGACGTACTCGTCGGGCATGGCGGCCCGGCTGCGCTTCTCGATCGCCGCTGCCAAGAAGCACGACGTGCTGCTGATCGACGAGGCGCTGGCCACCGGTGACGCCAAGTTCCGCAAGCGCAGCGAGCAACGGGTGCGTGACCTGCGGAAGGAGGCCGGCACGGTCTTCCTGGTCAGCCACAGCGAGCAGTCGATCCGCGACACGTGCGAACGCTGCATCTGGCTGGAGTCCGGGACGATCCGTGCCGACGGCCCCACCGACGACGTGCTGAAGGAATACGAGTCCTACGTCAACAAATAGCGGTCACCGCACCGAGAGGTGCACATGGTTGGTGTGGTCGCTCGAGGGGTCGCCGTTGCCCCTCGAGTACGCCTTCCACCCGCTCGAAGGCAGCCAGATCCGCTTGAACCAGATGACGTAGAGCACGCCCAGCCGACTCGAGTTGTTGATGAAGTAGTTGGCCAGCCGGGTGCCGTACGCCTTGTCACCACCCGACGCGACGCCACCGAACCCCTTCTTCTCGGCCGCGAAGTCGCACGCCTGCCCCTTGGGATGCTCACCGCTGTTCTGCTCACGGAAGCACGCCACATAGCGCGTGAAACCGTCCGCCTTCGCCTGCTTGAGCGCGTGCAGCGTGCGCGGCGTCAGGCAACCGCTGGTGGTGGGGTCGTTCTCGGTGCACCCCTCGTCGGGCAGTGAGCCGTCCCGGTTGCGCGGCGCCGGGGTGGCCTTGCTGCTCGAACCGCCGTCGGTCGGCTCCTTGGCGTCCTCGCCCGTCCGGTCCGAGCCACCGGTGTTGGCCGCCTTGAGCGCGGTCTCGGCCTGCACCTTGCGCTTGGCCATGATGTTGACCTGCCGCTGCTGGTCACGGACCTCGGCGTCGATGGCCAGCTTGGCCTTGCGCTGGGCGTCACGGGTCGCCTTCAGGTCGGCCACGACCTGGTTCTCCCGCACCGCGACGGTTTCGAGCGTCTCGGCGCGGTCGAGGAAGCCACCGGCCGAGTCCGCCGCCAGCAGCGCGGTCATCGGGCCGAGACGGCCGGTCCGGTACGACTTCTGAATGATCTCGTCGATGGCGTCCTGCCGGGGTGCCAGGTCGGCGTCGAGCTCCTTGAGCTTCGCGGCGAGCTGGGCCTGACGGGTCTTGGACCGTGCCAGGGCCTCCTTGGCCTCCAGGAAACCCTTGGAGGCGACCTCGAGTTGCTGGATCAGGGACTTGGGGGCGCCCTCGCCGTCGTCGCCGTTGTCACCCGGCGCAGCGGCGGCCGGACCGGCCACCGCCAGGGTCAGCCCGGAGAGCGCGACGAGCAGGGCCAGCAGGGCCGCCGTTCGTCGCCGGACAGTCTTGTGCCGCACTCTTGTTCCTTCCGTCGGCCGCCGACCGGGTTAGCTGACGGGTTCGGGACGGAAGTGATCCCTACCGCGCGGGACGCGGATTCACCCCGGAAAAATTGGTTCCCCGGCTCGTCGAATGGACGATTAGGCGGCGGCCCCCTGGGGGTGGAGACCGACCCGACCATACCGACTTCATCACGAGATCGACAGTTATCGCACGCGATGCAATTCGCCGGCGACGCCGCGTGACGACAATTACGCAATGTGTTCGGACGGCTACCAAATTGCCTATTCTCTGATCCTGAAGCTCGCTGAACTCTCGGGTAAACTGGCCGCCGGTTCTGCCGCCGTGGCACCGCCCCCGAGGTGCCGGCAGACCACCGCCCAATCGCCGCGAGGCGAGCCGGGGAACCAGGTCAGTGGGGTGCATCCGCGCAAGCGGTAGGGATCGCTTCCGTCCCGAACCCGTCAGCTAACCCGGTCGGCGGTTTACCGGAAGGAACTGCATTGACCGTACGACCCCGCCGGTGGCTGATGCTTGCCCTGGCGCCGATCGTGGCCATCTCTTTCCTGGCCGTGCCCGCGTCCCCGGCCGGCGCCGAGCCCGGCGACTCGGGCGCCCCCAATGAGGGCACGTCGGGCGACACCGTGGGCAAGAACGCGACCCTCGACGACGTGATCGAGTCGTCGAACCGGCGCTTCGTCGCCGCCAAGGCCGCGGTGACCAAGTCCACAGCGGCGCGCAAGAGGCTGGCCACCGAGATCAGAGTCGCCGAGGCCAAGCGGCTCTCACTGTTGCCCGAGGTCAACGCCATCGCCGGCCAGCAGTACCGCACCGGCCACCTGGGGGCTGCCGGCTTCCTGCTGGGCAGCCAGAACTCGGACGACTTCCTGGCCAAGGCGGTCTCGCTCGAAGAGATCAACGCGATGCAGGACCGCAAGCTCGCCGAGCTCAACCGGGCGATCCGCGACGTCAACGCGAAGAAGGCCGCCCTCGACGCCGAGGTCAAGAAGTACGAGACCAACCTCGTCGCGATGAGGAAGCAGAAGGAAGCGGCCGACAAGGCGCTCGCGCTGGTCGGCGGCGAAAGCCTCACTCATGGTCTGGTGCTGGCGAAATCGCCGTCCGCCACCCCCGCGCCGCGCAATTCCGACGGCGGTTTCTCGCCGGAGGGCTGCAACGTGGCGGACCCCACCACCAATGGCTGCATCACCGCGCGTACACATCACATGTACAAAGAGGTGAAGAAGGCCGGCTTCAACAGATTCGTGGGTTGTCACCGCAACGGCGGGCCGTTCGAGCATCCCAAGGGCCGGGCCTGTGACTGGTCGCTGCAGAACCGCGGTTTCGCGCCCGCTCATAATGCCGACACCCGCAGGTACGGCAACAACCTGATGGCGTTTCTGGTGCGTAATGCCGACAAGCTCGGCATCTATTACGTCATCTGGTACAAGCAGATCTGGTTCCCGGCCAGCGGCTGGAGTTCGTACAGCGGTCCGAGTGACCACACCGACCACGTGCACGTGTCGATGCTGTAAGTGTCATCGACCAGGAAAAAGGCCCCGGGTGTGACCCGGGGCCTTTTTCGTTGCCGTGTGTCAGCTGGTCATGCGCCGCACCGGGGCGCGGCCCTGGGGCTGGATCGGCGCCGGGCCGACCGGGTGCGGCGGCGGGATCGGCACGGTCACCGGCTTGACCTGGGTGACCTCGACGTCCTTGCCGTGGTGGTTGATCACCAGACGGGCCGATCCGCCGCCGTTGCGCAGCGAATAGGTCACCTCGTCGGCGGTCACGTTCACCCGCAGCCGCAGCCCGCGCCAGAGCAGCGAGAACTCCAGGTTGTTGATGCGGCTGGGCAGGCGCGGCGCGAACGAGAGCTGACCGTTGAAGTCGCGCATGCCGCCCAGACCGGCTACCAGCGAGATCCACGTGCCGGCCAGCGACGCGATGTGCAGGCCGTCCCGCGAGTTCTGGTGCAGGTCGTGCAGGTCCATCAGAGCGGCCTCGCCCAGATAGTCGTGCGCCAGCTCCAGATGACCGGTCTCGGCCGCGAGAACGGCCTGGACGCAGGCCGACAGCGACGAGTCCCGGACGGTCCGCGCGTCGTAGTAGGCGAAGTTGCGGGCCTTCTCCTCCGGCGTGAACGCGTCACCCCGGATGTACATCGCCATGACCAGGTCGGCCTGCTTGACCACCTGCTTGCGGTACAGGTCGAAGTACGGGTAGTTGAGCAGCAGCGGATACGCCTCGGGCGGGGTGGCCTCGAAGTCCCACTCCTGCAGCCGGGTGAAGCCCTCGGACTGCTGGTGAACACCCAGTTCCCGGTCGTACGGGATGTGCACCGCGGCCGCCGCGTCCCGCCAGCCCGCCGTCTCCTCGTCGTCCACGCCCAGCTTCCGCGCCAGGTCGGGGTGACGCTTGGCGGCGTCGGCGGCCGCCATAAAGTTCTGCTGGGCCATCAGGTTGGTGTAGATGTTGTCGTTGACCACGGCGGTGTACTCGTCGGGACCGGTCACGCCGTCGATGTGGAACCGCCCGTGCCGGTCGTGATGACCCAGCGAGCGCCACAGCCGCGCGGTCTCGACCAGCAGCTCCAGCCCAACCTCGCGCTCGAAGTCGTAGTCGCCGGTGGCCTGCACGTAACGGCGTACGGCGTCGGCGATGTCGGCGCCGATGTGGAAGCCCGCGGTGCCGGCCGGCCAGTACGCCGAGCACTCCTGCCCGCGGATCGTACGCCACGGGAACGCGGCCCCCTGCAGGCCGAGCGTCTGGGCCCGCTCCCGCGCCAGGTCCAGCGTCGAGTGCCGCCAGCGCAGCACGTCGGCCGCCGCGGAGGGCTGTGTGTACGTCAGCGCCGGCAGCACGAAGCTCTCGGCGTCCCAGAACGTGTGGCCGTCGTAGCCGGGGCCGCTGAGACCCTTGGAGCCGATCGGCCGCTGCTCGGCCCGAGCGCCCGCCTGCAGCGTGTGGAACAGCCCGAAACGGACCGCCTGCTGCACCTCGGGGTCGCCCTCGACCTTGACGTCGGAGTGGTCCCAGAAGGCGTCCAGGTAGTCGCGCTGGGCCTCGACCAGGCCCTCCCAGCCGTCGAGCCGGGCGCTGGCGAGCGCGGCGCCGACCTGGTCGCGTACGGCGGGCAGCGAGCGGTGGCTCGACCAGCCGTAGGCCGCCAGTTTGACCACGCGCAGCTTCTGACCCGGCTCGAGCTTGCAGGCCACGGTCGTGCGCAGCCAGTCGGGGTGGCCCTCGGTGGTCACGGCGTGCTTGCCGGGGGTGTCGACGAGGTGTTCCATGGCCGCGGCCATGCGCAGGTCGCTGGCCTTGGTGCGGTGCACCAGCAGACCACCGGTGCGCTGCTCGAGCACCTCCTCGGACTGCAGCGGGTGGTCGAGCACGGCGGCGACCCGGGGGTCCTTGCTCATGGGCGGGAGCTGCTCGTTGGCGACCAGCTCGGACTGCAGGATCAGGCGGGACGGGCCGTCGAGCGGCTCGACCTCGTACAGGAAGGCGACGACGGAGCGCTGGGTGAAGGAGACCAGCCGCACGGTGCGTACGCGGATCGCCTGGCCGGACGGGGAGACCCACTCGACCGTCCGCTCGAGTGTGCCCGCCCGCAGGTCGAGGACCCGCTCGTGGGACCGCAGCTCGCCGTAGCGTACGTCGAACGGCTCGTCGTCGACCAGCAGCCGCATGAGCTTGGCGTTGGTCACGTTAACCATCGTCTGGCCGGATTCGGGGAAGCCGTAGCCCGCCTCCGCGTACGGCAGCGGACGGAGTTCGTAGAACGAGTTCAGGTACGTGCCCGGCAGGCCGTGCGGCTCGCCCTCGTCCAGGTTTCCGCGTATCCCGATGTGTCCGTTGGCCAGCGCGAACACCGACTCCGACTGGGCCAGCAGGTCGAGGTCGAGCCGGGTCTCCCGGATGTGCCAGGGATCGACGGGATATGCCCGTTCACGGATCACGGTGGTGCCTCTCGAAAATGAGCAAAGGAAAGTCTTGAAGATATAAACGCTGATACGTGCTCAGCGCGTCAGGAGTTCGGACAGGTCCGTGACAACGATGTCGGCACCGTTGTCCAGAAGCGCCTGAGTCTGACCCACACGGTCAACCCCGATCACGATCCCGAACTTGCCGGCCCGTCCCGCGGCCACGCCGGCCTGGGCGTCCTCATAGACGGCACAGCTTTCCGGCGGGAGGCCGAGCTGCACGGCGGCGTACAGGAACGTGTCGGGTGCCGGCTTGCCCGGCAGACTCTGCTCGCGGGCGGTCACCCCGTCCACGCGCACCTCGATGAGATCGGCGATGCCCGCCGCCTCCAGAACGTCCTTGCAGTTGGCGCTGGCCGACACGACGGCACGGCGCAGGCCGGCTTCCTTCGCGGCCTTGAGGTAGTCGACCGAGCCGGCGTAGACCTGCACGGCGCCCTCTTTGATCTTCTGCAGGACGAGGAGGTTCTTGCGGTTGCCGATGCCGTTCACGGTCTGCTGGTCGGGACCGTCGTCCGGGGTGCCCTCGGGAAGGGTGATGTGCCGAGAGGCCAGGAAGGTGCGAACACCATCGGCGCGTGGGCGGCCGTCGACGTAATCGTGATAGTCGGCGCCGGGGTCGAACGGCACGAACGCTTGCCCGTGCTGCACCGACCACGCTTGGAGGAAGGTGTCGAACGTCTGCTTCCACGCAGCATTGTGCACAAGAGCGGTCTGCGTGAGCACGCCGTCAAGATCGAAAAGGCATGCTGTTACTTGAGGAGGTAGTCCGAGCACCGGCCCAATGTAGCCGCACCCGGACACCCATGAGTCCGGAAGGGCGGCTTCACATTTCGACGGCGAGTTTACGGGCAGTTCAAAGTGCTATTGCCGGCTCGTGTCGCCCGGCGCGGCGAGCAGGATCCGCAACCCGATCGTGGTACCGATCGGGCCGGTGGCCACGGTGACCTCGTCGCACAGCTGATGGGCCAGCCAGATGCCACGGCCACCCACCTCGTACGCCTCGGGGACCTCGGGCGGCGTCAGGTAGTGCGCGGGGATGCCGGGGCCGGAGTCGGTCACCGAGCACCACGCCGAGCCGTCGGCCAGCCAGAGCAGCAGCCGCCCGTTGCCCCCGGCGTGCAGCACGACGTTGGTGACCACCTCGTTGACCGCGAGGACGAAGCCGGAGAGCCGGTCGCCGCCCAGGCCGGAAGTGGTGAGACGGGCCGACACCTCATGCCGGACCAACGCGATCTCGTCACGCCCGAACCGGCGGTCGAGCAGGCGGCCGCCGGACGTGGACGGCGCGCTCGCGAGGACCGTCGGCGAGACACCAGCTTCCACCGGCTCCGCGCCCGGAGCCGGTCGCACACCCTGTCGCACTCTGTCCTCCACCGTGGTGCAGCCTACGCGGTGTGCCACCTCAGTGGCACCACGCGTCCACGATATTGGGTGACGGCTCGTCAGAGGAGATCGGCGATCGTCCGGAAGATCTCCGCGTAGAAATTGCCGTCGATGTCGCGGTACAGACTGAATTTCATGTTCGGGCTGCCGAAGAACGGGCGCAGTGTCCAGGCGAGCTGCGTGCCCACGAAGCCGAACAGCAGAATCCAGATGTAGAGCAGGGTCATGCTGGGCGGCGTCGGCTGCCCCACCGGGCGCGGCGCCGGGCGGAGCGGGCCGTGCCCGTACGCGGGCGGGATCTGCACAGGAGCAGCGCCGTTGGCAGCCGTGGGCTGCCCCTCCGCCGGAGCGCCCGCGGTGACCAGGGCCTTGGCCGGCTCCGCGGCCGCCGCGGCGGGAACCGCGGGCGCCTCGGCCTTGGGGGCGAGCAGGCCGTGCTCGTTGAGCACCCGCATGCCCCCGGTCAGGAACCGCAGGCCGACCAGCGCCGACAGGGCCAGGATGAGCACGTTGAGCAGCTTGAAGAACGCGTAGTCGGGCGCGGTGATCAGGAAGAACAGGCTGATCGGCGCGAACGCCAGCGCCAGCATGGCGGTCACGGTCAGCGCGACCATCACCAGCGACAGCGACTGCCGGATCGACAAGCGGGCGCCGAAGACCAGATTGAAGAGGTAGAGCGTGGGCAGGCAGATGGTCAGCGTGGCCAGGAACAGCAGCGGCAGCTTGCCCGCCGAGGTCAGGGCCATCAGCACGCTGTGGAAGGAGCCCAGCACGGCGCCGTAGACGGCGAGGGCCGCCACCGAGCTGATCAGCATCTGGCCGGTCAGCTTGGGCAGCTCGCGGTCCTCCACGATTTGCTGCCAGATGCCCTGCCTGTCGCGCAGGATGCGTTCGATCACCAGAAGTCCGGACGCGTTCGCCACGTTCCTACCTCCTTCGGGTCGGGTCGGTACCGTCGATACGCCACCGCACCGACGTGTGGGCGGAACGCTACGCCATCGATGCAAACGGGGGAAGGCCCGCGCTTGCGCACGGGCCTTCCCCCGGTGACGGGTAGGGGTCAGCGCCAGCCGATGTCGATCCGGTCGCCGCGCTCGTCGAAGAAGTGCAGGGCATCCATCTTGACCGCGACAGCGAGCGGGTGGCCCGGCGAGACGGGCGGGTACGGCGCCAGGCGTACGCCCAATTCGGCCGGGCGGCGGTGGTGGCGTCCGGGGTCGTTGAGCACGCTCTGCCGCTCGGACTCACGGGTCTTGACCGCGGTGCCGCCGGCGCGGCCGGTGAGCCGCTGCAGGGCCCCGCCGAACCGCTTGAGCGCCCCTCCCACGGGTTCGCTCTCGGTACGCGTACGGGCGCCCATCTCGTCGATGACGATCGCCGTCGCGCCGATGTCAAGGTAGGCCAGCGACTCGTGCCCGTGGTGCTCCAGGTAGCGGATGCGGCCGCGCAGCACGTCGCCCGGCTGGTCCGGCGCGACCGGGGTGAGCGCCTCGGCCCGCATGCCGACCACGATCCGCTCGCCGTGATAGTGCGCCACGGCACGCGACCGGATGTCGTTCCACGGCAGGTACAGCGCCTGCTCGCCGAAGTTCAGCTCGACGTAGCGCTCGAGGTGCACGAAGACCGACGCCTCGAGCAGGTTCATCCGGGGCGCGCCCAGGAACGCCGCGACGTAGAGGGTGGCCGGCCGCCCGTACACCTCGGTCGGTGTGCCCACGTCCTGCAGGACGCCCTTGCGCATGATCGCGACCCGGTCGGCCATGGTCAGCGCCTCGGCCTGGTCGTGCGTCACGTACATCGTGGTGACGCCCAGTTCCCGGGTCAGGCCGGAGATCTCGGCCCGAAGCTCGGCGCGCAGGCCGCTGTCGAGGTTGGAGAGCGGCTCGTCCATCAGGAACAGACCCGGCCGCCGTACGATCGCCCGCCCCATCGCCACCCGCTGCCGCTGGCCGCCGGAGAGCTGGCTCGGCTTACGGCCCAGCACATCCCCTATGCCGAGCGCGGCCGCCACGTCACCCACCCGCTCGCCGCGTGGCGTCGGCTCGACACCCGAGAGCTTGAGCGGAAAACCGATGTTGTCGCCGACCGTCATGTGCGGGTAGAGCGCGAAGTCCTGGAAGACCATGGCGATGCTGCGGTCGCGGGGGGCGAGTTCGAGAACCGGGTCGCCGTTGAGGAGGATGTCGCCCTCGGTGGGGTCCTCGAGTCCGGCGATCATACGGAGGACCGTGGACTTCCCACAGCCGGACGGCCCGAGGAGAACCAGGAACTCGCCGTCGTCGACGTCGAGGCTGACGTTGTTGACGGCGATCGTGCCGTCGGGCCACACCTTCGTAACGTCTTTGAGCGAGACGGTCGACACCGTCTACCTCCCCTGCCGGGCACCATCAATGTGATCCCGGTCCCACGACGGCCGGCGATCGGCCTAATTTGACGAGGAGTGTCGATGTAACGCCATCGGGTGAACGTGCCATTTGCGCTGAGTAAGCGCCTGATTACGACTTCTTGTCGAGGAAGATTCGGCGCACCACACGCTCGGCGGCATGACCATCGTCGAGATAGCAGAAGCGCTCCCGGAAAGCCGCACGGGCGCTCTGGGACGCCTTGCCGGCGTATGCCCCGCTGCGGAACACGTCGGCCAGGGCGGCCAGATCGGTGGCGACCGCGCCGGGCGGATCGGCGAGCAGATCGAAGTAGACGCCGCGCAGATCGCGATAGACCTGCCAATCCGGCGCGAAGATGACAATCGGGCGATCCAGGACGGCGAAGTCGAACATCGCCGACGAATAGTCGGTGATCAGCACGTCGGCCGCGAGGTAGAGATCCTCGACCACCGGGTGCCCGGACACGTCGACGATGCCGGCCCCGCCGGGCATTTCGAGGTCGCCGGTGAAGTAGTGCTTGCGGACCAGCAGCACGGTGTCCGGGCCGAGAGCCTGCGACAGCCGCTCGACGTCGGCCACCGGCTGCCCGGGCGGCAGCCACTCCCGGTGAGTCGGCATGTAGAGCACGACCCGGCGCCCGTCGGGAACGCCGAGCTCGCGGCGGGCGGCGGCGGTGTCGGCCGCGGTCGCGCGGGCCAGCCGGTCGTTGCGCGGGTAACCCACCTCGAGCGTCTCGTAGGAGCACGGGTACGCCGAGTCCCAGGCGGCCGTGGTGTGCGCGTTGGCGGTGATGCTGAAGTCCCAGCGATCCGCGCGCCGCATCTGGCCCTTGAAGTCCAGGTCACGAGCGCCCGCGGGATGGTCGGTCTGGTCCACGCCCATCTTCTTGAGCGGGGTGCCGTGGTGGGTCATCACGTGCGTGGCGCCACGCCGCTTGACCACCCGGTCCGGCCAGTTCACGTTGTTGATCAGGTAGCGGGCACGGCCCAGGGCGCGGTAGTAGGGCAGCGTGCCCGCCACCACGTGGTCGGTGCCCGGTGGCAACGAGCCGGCCCGCGACGGGCTGACCACCCAGACGTGCCTCAGGCCCGGGGCCAGCTCGGCGGCCCGCTCGGCGATCGCGGCCGGGTTACAGCCGACCCCGTGGAACCAGTACGCAGCGTAGAGCGCGAGCGACGGGTCGATCGGCAGGCGCAGGTGCACCCGGTAGTAGATCTGGCCGGCCGCCTGACGAGCGCGGCGCTTGACGAACCCGCCGGCCCGGCGCGCCAGGCGTTTGACGCGGCGAAGCTTGCCGAGGCCGAAATCGAACACGCGCATCGGCAGGTAGGAGCCGCGGGCCACCATGCGGTAGCGGACAGCCTCGGCGCCTGCGGGCATCGGGTAACCCGCGGACGGAAGGTATTTGCGGTACATCTCGTGCATGCGCCCGAAGAAGCGGGCCCGTGAGTCGCGCGGCACCCGGGCGTCGTGCCGCAGCACCCGCAGAAGGTGCCAGATCATCCGGCGGAACAGCAGGCCGCGCACCTCGTCGCCGGGCGACGCGTACCGGGTGGCCAGCGCCATCGCGTGGTCCCAGTGGTCGAAGACCTCGAAGTGCCGGTCGCCCACGGTCCGGGTGATCGCGCCGGTGCGCCGCTGCCGGTAATGCACACACGTACGCGGGAGGGTGCTGATCCGCGGGGCGGCCAGCATGACCGGGAACGAGAACGAGACGTCCTCGTACCACCCGGCCTCGAAGACGAACCCCAGACGCAGCAGGAACTCGCGCCGGACGACCTTGTTCCAGGCCACGTGCAGGATGTCGAGGACCGGCGGCCACTGCTCGGCCGAGAACACCTCGGGTGCCGTGGCCAGCGCCTGACGAGCCGTGCCGGCCTGCACCCGGCCGTCCCAGTGCACCCTGTCCCAGCCGACGATCAGCAGGTCGGCGCCGGTGGAGCGGAGGCGGGCGGCCACCGCTGACAACGAGCCCGGCGTCAGCCAGTCGTCGGAGTCGACGAACCACACGTACTCGCCGGTGGCGTGCTCCAGGCCCAGGTTGCGGGCCCGGCCCAGCCCCACGTTCTCTCCGGCGGTGACGACCCGTACGCGGGAATCACGCGCGGCGTACTCGGCCAGGATCGCGCCGCTGTGGTCGGGCGAGCGGTCGTCGACGGCGACCACCTCGAAGTCGGTGAACGACTGGTCCAGCAGCGAGTCGAGGCACTGATGCAGATAGCCCTGCACCTTGTACACCGGCAGGACGATGCTGAGGAACGTCACGAGCGGGCGCCGCCTGTCCGCCAGTCGGCGATCGCGTCCGCCAGGAAGGAGCCGATCACCACCGCCGCCAGCGCCGCCACACCCCAATCGGACACACCCAGCAGCAGCGTGATCACCAGCAGGAGAACGCGCCCGTCCCAGCCGAGCCAGTTCTGCCGGGGCCGGCCCTCGGGAGCACTCTTCTCCATGCGGGCGACCAGGTCGTAGTGGTGCAGGGTCAGGGCGAAGATCAGCAGATAGGTGACCGCGGTCGGCACCCCGCCCGCCACGCCGAGGGCCAGCACGGTCAGCAGCTCAGCCGCGCGCAGGGCCGCCGGGATCAACCAGTCGAGCGGGCCGTCGTGCCGGGCGCGGGCAGACAGCCCGGCGGCGAGGACCAGCACCGTGACCACGACCACCGCGAGCTTGGCGTGCGGCTCGATCCAGCCGATCAGCAGCGCGATCACCAGGGCCAGCGCGGCGACGGCCGCCAGGGCGGCGAACGCCAGCGGGGCCGGCAGGTTGGCCCGGCTCAACAACCGGCGTACGAGGGGGCCGTCGTCGCGGAAACGGGCGGTGTCCACCTTGTCCAGAACGCCGACCCGCATGCTGAGCGCCCTCAGCGAGCGCAGGGCCAGCGTGTACGCCGCCGCGAACAGGCCGCACACCACCATGGCGGCCAGCGCGACCCGGCCGTTGAAGAAGATCGCGAGCACCGCCATGAGGGCCCAGCGCTCGCCGATCGGGAAGACCACGATCCGCTTGAGCCAGTACGCCACCGACCCGGTGTCGCCCTGCACCCGCGTCGACGCCGCGCTCAGCCGGGCGCCCACTCCCCCGGCCGCCTGCGGGCGCGGGTGGGCGGCGGCCTCGTCGTGCAGCGCGCCGTACCAGGCGTCGGTCATGTGCCGCACGGTCTGCAGCACGATCGCCGTGATGGCCAGCGGCCACGCGTAGTCCAGCCCCATCCGCTCGGCGCCCGCGGCCAGGCCGGCGTACGCCGCGTACTCCTTGGCGCGGTCGGCCATGGTGTCGAGCCAGCCGCCGAACGCGCCGAACCGCCGGGTGTAGCGGGCCAGCTGCCCGTCCACGCAGTCGAGCACGAAACCCAGGTAGAGCAGGATGCCGCCGACGATCATGGCCGGGCGCGACGCCTGCCAGAACGCGAGCGCGGCCGCGACCGCGAACAGGACCGAGATCGCGGTGACACCGCTCGGGGTCAGGCCGAGCCGGGCCGACAGCTTCGTGACCAGCGGCGACCAGGTGCTGACCGCGTACGTGGTGAAGAAGTCGTCCTTCTCCTTCACCGCCATGCGCAGACGCGCCTTGTCCTCGTCGACCGCGGCGACCTGCGCGCGGGCCGTCGTCAGCTCGGCGGTGTCGTGCACGAGGTCGGCCTTGAGCAGCCGCAGCGGGGTCGCGACAGGCATCAGACCGGCCCGGAGCAGCGCCGGCAGCAACTCTTTCTCGTCGTCGTCGGCGACGGCCGCCAGCATCGGCAGGTCGGCCGGCGCCACACAGATCGCGCCGCCGTAGCGGACGTTGCCGTCGCCGTTCGCGGGCAGGATCTTGCCGCGTTCCTCGCGCAGGTCACCGGCCGGGTCCGCGATGACCAGGGCGGTGGTGCGGCCGGCCGGCTCGGTGGCCAGCATCCACAGCAGGCTGGGGTGGGCGACCAGGTTGTCGGCGCAGACCAGAACCTGTTCCTGGGTCTGCCGCGCCGCCTCGCGCAACGCCCCAGGGCCGCTCTCGACACTGCTCGCCCCGGCGGCCCGTAAGGCCTCGGACAGTTCCCCGGAGAGCCGGGCCGCGTCGGCGGGATCCAGGGCGTTTCCGGTGCCGGGGAGCAGGACAGCCAGCGTCACCGGTTCCTCACCGCTGCCTCCAGATGCGTCGCTCAACCGGCCGCGATCCGCGCGCGGGAGCCGGGAAATCGGGACTCAGGTTAACAGCGAGCAGTACGGGGGTACGGGTCACCCTTACGGGAGCTGCGGCCTCGTTCTCCACCTGCGGACCGAGGGCGGACGGTCACCGCGTCCTTACCGTTGAGTACATGACCCGGTGCACAGCCGGGAACCTTGATGAAGGAGTGATTCCGTGACTCGCCGTCTCGCTCGCCCCCGGAACGACCGCTGGATCGCCGGCGTCTGCTCCGGCCTGGCCCGCCGCTTCGGCGTCTCGCCGAACATCATGCGGCTGATCTTCGTGATCTCCTGCCTTCTGCCCGGCCCCCAGTTCCTGATCTACATCATCCTCTGGGTGCTGCTGCCCAACGAGTGACGACGGGCGCCGCCACCCGACGAGTGACGACGGGCGCCGTCGCCCAACGAGTGACGACGGGCGCCGTCGCCCGACGAGACGCCGAGGGTTTGCCGCGCGACGTGACGAAGGCTGCTTCCGCCCAACGGGTGACGCCCGACGTCACGAGCGCTGTTCCCCGCCGACGTAGCGAAGGTGCTGCTGCCCGGCTGACGCTGGGTGCTGCTCCCGCTGAGTGACGACCGGCGCGGCTTACCGCCGCGCCGGCACGCGCCGGACGCCGCCGTCCCCGCCCCCGGGCCGGCGGCGTCCTCCGTTTCAGGTGCCGCTTCTCAACGGCTGCTTCTCAAGACCGCTTCTCAACGGCTACTTCTCAGGACCGCTTCTCAAGGGCTGCTGAAGGTGACCGTCACGGTCTGGTAGCCGAGCCGGGTGAACAGGCTTTCGAGCATGCGTTGCGTGTTCTGCTTGGCCCGTTCGTCAAGACCGCTGGCCCGGGCCGCCTCGGTGATCCGCTGCTGGGCCAGCGCGTACACCTGCTGCTGCTTGCCCGGGTCGCTGCGGAAGGCGTCGCCGACCCGGTTGAACAGCCCCCGTTCCTCGGCCACGACGTAGCTCTTCTGCATGTCGAGGTTGGCCGTGCCCTGCTGCGGCGGCGGCAGGGTGATCGTCACGGTGTTCTTCTCGTCGTCGACCTTCAAGGCGTCCTCGGCGAGCGAGCCGAACTCGACGTACTCCTCGACCGTGCCCGAGCCGACGAACAGCGTGCGCCGGTTGACCAGGAAATCGGGGATGTTGTCCTTGTTCTCCTGCAGGTCGACGATGACCTGGAAGGTGCCGTCGGCCGCCACGTAACGGCTGAGGTCGCGCATCGACTGCAGCAGCACCGGCTGGCTGCGGTCGGTGGTGCGGTCGGAGAACGGGTTGTCGAAGCTGGGCAGCACGTTGACCGCGCGCAGGCCGAGGCAGGTCGCGACCATGAGCGCGAAGACGAAGAACGTGAAGATCAGTAGCCGGGCGAAGCCACTGACCCGGTTGGCCGGCGGTGGCGGGGATGAGGGCGGCGACTGCTCCGGCGCGGTGTCGTACTCCCGCGTCGGCTCGTCGACAGTCGGCGTGACGTCGGAGGAGACGTCCGGTGACTTGGCCATGACCTCAAGGTACGAGGCGGGTACGACATTTGCAGGGAACGGTCAGGCGAAAGCGTTCAATCCGGTCAATTTCTGGCCGATGACCAGCTGATGGATCTCGGAGGTTCCCTCGTAGGTGAGGACGCTCTCCAGATTGTTCGCATGGCGCATAACGGGATATTCGCCGCTGATCCCGTTGCCGCCCAGGATCGTGCGGCAGGTCCGGGCGATCGCGATCGCCTCACGCACGTTGTTCAACTTGCCGATGCTGACCTGCTCGGGCCGCAGCGCGCCGGTCGAGTCGCGCAGCCGGCCCAGGTGCAGGGCCAGCAGGAAACCCTTCTGCAGCTCGAGCGACATGTCGGCCAGCTTGGCCTGGGTCAGCTGGAAGCCGCCGATCGGCCGGCCGAACTGCTCGCGCGTGGTCGCGTAGTCGATCGCCACCCGCAGGCAGTCGCGCGCGGCGCCCATCGAGCCCCAGATGATGCCGAACCGGGCCTCGGTCAGGCAGGACAGCGGCGCCTTGAGGCCGCGCGCCTCAGGCAGCCGGGCTGACTCAGGCAGGCGTACACCCTCAAGGGTGATCTCGCCCGTGCTCGACGCCCGCAGCGACATCTTGCGCTTGATCTCGCGCGCCGAGAAGCCGGGGGTGTCGGTCGGCACGGCGAACCCGACCACGCCTTCCTCGGCGCGGGCCCAGATCACGGCCACGTCGGCCAGCGGCGCGTTCGTGATCCACATCTTGCCGCCGTCGAGGACCCAGTCGGCGCCGTCGCGGCGGGCACGGGTCGACATGTTGGCCGGGTCGGAGCCGTGGTCGGGCTCGGTCAGGCCGAAACAGCCGATCAGCTCGCCGGCCGCCATGCCCGGCAGCCAGCGTTGCTTCTGTTCCTCGGAGCCGAATTTCCAGATGGCGTACATCGCGAGCGAGCCCTGCACGCTGACCAGCGAACGGACCCCGGAGTCGGCCGCCTCGAGCTCCATGCAGGCCAGGCCGTAGGACACGGCGGACGCGCCGGCGCAACCGTAACCCGTCAGGTGCATACCGAGCAGGCCGAGCTTGCCGAATTCGAGGGCCAGATCGCGTACGGGGGTCTGGCCCTTCTCATACCACTCGGCGACGTCGGGCCGGACCCGGTCGTCGGCGACCCGGCGGACGACCTCGCGGATGTCACGTTCGGTGTCGCTCAGCAGCGACTCGACGTCGAGAAGGTCGAGCGGGGCGACCATCAGGCGACGACCAGCACGCGGGCGTGGATCTGGTTGCGCTGTTGCAGCGCCGCCCGTAGCGCGCGGTGCAGGCCGTCCTCCAGATAGAGGGCGCCCTGGTATTCCACGACGTGCGGGAAGAGATCACCGTAGAACGTCGAATCCTCGGCGAGCAGCTTGTCGAGAGCCAGCTCGCGCTTGGTGGTGATCAGATCGGCCAGCCGGATCGGCCGGGGCGGGATCTCGGCCCATGCCTTGAGCGTTGTGTGGTGATCGGGATACGGGGCTCCGTCCCGGACCGCCTTGAAGATCACGGCCGATCCCCCTCTCCGAACCTGTCATGCCGCACAGCGTTGCCCAGCCTAGCCCTGTTGCGGCGCGGCCCACCGGCCATGATGCACCACATCGTCCACCGGGCGGTGCCCGCGCTTGAGTGACGGAGACCTCTTGTCCGGTGCCCGATAGCCGACGGTGAGCACGCCGATCGGGCTGAACTCGGCCGGCACACCGAACGCGTCCTTGAAGCCCGGGATCGCCGGAACCGGGATGCCGAAGAAGCACGACCCCAGTTCCTCGTTGACCGCGCTGAGGTGCATGAGCAGCGCGGCGAAGCCGGTGTCGATGTCCCAGTACGGCACCGGCCAGCGCGCCTCGTCGCGATCCGTCCAGCCCTTGTCGGGCTGGGCGTAGCGATCGAGATAGACCGACTTGTTCGAGAAGCAGACGATGATCACCGTCGCGGTCTGCATCCGGGTCAGCCAGTCGTCCGGCGCGTCCGGTGAGGCGGTCGACGACCAGAAGAGGTCGCGGTCGTCCGGCTCGGTCAGGACCAGGAAGCTCCAGCCCTGCGAGAAACCGGCGCTCGGGGCGCGCAGCCCGTGCCGCACGATCTTGTCAACGATCTCGGGCGGCACCGGCCGGTCGGGGTCGTAGCTGCGCACCATCCGCCGCTTGCGCAGGACGTCATCGAATTCCACGGAACGTCAGCCCTTGATTCCCCACGAGGCCGTCCAGCGCTCGCCCGGGGCCAGCACGATCAGGTCCCGGCCGGTGCGGAACGAGTCGGGCGGGCAGGTCATCGGCTCGATCGCCAGCGACCGGCGGAACCGCTCGCCGTGCAGCGTGTCGCCCGAGAAGACCTGCCAGTACTTGAACTTGTCGTCGGCCCAGACCACCACCTTGCGGTCGGAGGACGGGTCGGCGATCGTCACCTCGGTGACTCCCTCGGCGTCGTGCGTGATGTCGCTGAACGTGGTGTCGAGCACCAGGTCGCCGACCTTGCGGGGCTCGGTGAAGTCGAACTCCGTGCCGGCGACCGGGTTGGCCCCGATCGGCAGCAGCCGGGCGTCGGCCACGATCCGCTTGCGGGCCGGCACGTGCAGCAGGGTGTCGTCGACGCTCACACCGGGCAGCTGCACGTACGGGTGCACGGAGTAACCCCACGGCGCGTTCGTCGCCGAGTTGTTCACCACCTCTTGGTCGCAGCGCAGGCCGGCCGCCGACACCGACCAGGTGGACCGCAGGGTCAACCACCACGGGTAGCCGATCTGCGCGGGCAGCTCGAACTGCAGGGTCACCGAGGACGCGGACTGCTCGGCGAGCGTCCAGCGGCTCCAGTTGACCAGGCCGTGGATGGCGTTGTGGCGGGCCGGCTCGGTCAGCGAGAGCTGGTAGGCCTGCTCCTCGAACGTGTACTGCCCGTCACGGATGCGGTTGGGCCACGGCGCGAGGATCTGGCCGGCCGAGGCCGGGGACAGCTCGTCGGCCTCGAAGCCGTCGAGCACCGCCACGTCGCCGACGGAGTAGCCGCGGAGCGAGCCGCCGACCTCCACGACGACGGCGCTCTGCCCGTCCGCCTCGATGGACCACTGGGTGCCGGACTTCGCGGCTACGACACTCGTCATGGCTTGGACATTATCGGTTGGCGTCGTCATCCGTACCGGCGGCTTGCACCGCGGGAGGGCGGTATCTGAGCAGGGCCGGGAAGGCGGCCGCCAGCACGACGGCCAGACCCGCCGCCGCGAACCCGCCGCCGGCCCACGAGACGGCCGGCGAGGTGAGGTCGGCGGTCGCACCCGCGCGCAGGTCACCGAGGCGCGGCCCACCCGCGACGACCACGGTGAACACGCCCTGCAACCGGCCGCGGAGCCGGTCGGGCGCGTAGACCTGCAGGATCGACTGCCGGTACACGGCGCTGACCAGGTCGGCCGCGCCGCCGACCGCGAGCAGCAGCACCATCAGCCACAGGCTGTGGGCCAGGCCGGACAGCCCGATCGCCACCCCCCACGCGACCACGGCGAGCACCAGCGCCACGCCCTGCCGCTTGATCCGGCCGATCCAGCCCGAGGTCAGGCCGCCCACCACCGAGCCGATCGCGATCGCGCTGAACAGCCAGCCCACCGCCCAGTCACCGCCGAACCGGTCGACGGCCACCTCGGGGAAGAGCGCCCGGGGCATCGCGAACACCATGGCGACGATGTCGACAGCGAACGAGAGCAGCAGCACCGGCTGCGTGACCAGGAACTTCAGGCCGACCGCGATGCCCTTGAGCCCGGCCGTGGGCCTCTGTTCGCCCGGCTCGTGCTCGATCGGCGGGATCGGCGGCAGCCGCCAGGTGGCCCAGAACGAGATCGTGAACAACATCGCGTCGACCAGGTACGCCGTGGTGACCCCGGCGCCCGTGCCGGAGACCGCGAAGATCAGGCCGGCCGCCAGCGGACCGAGCACCCCACCGGCCGTGGTGGTCGTGTAGGACAGCGTGTTGGCCGCCGGCACCAGCCCGGTCGGCACGATCCGCGGGATGATCGCCTGCCGGGTCGGCGAGCTGATCGCGAACCCGGCCGACTGCACGGCGGTCAGCGCCAGCAGCAGCCAGGCGCTGTTCACGGCGAACAAAGCCTGCGCGAGCAGTCCTACGGTGGCGATCCAGGCCAGCAACGAGCTGGCCAGCAGCAGTTTGCGCCGGTCGACCACGTCGGCCGCGGCCCCGCCCCACAGCCCGAAGATCAGCAGCGGGATCAGGCCGGCGATGCCGAGCAGGCCGACCCAGGCCGACGAGTGGGTGATCGCGTACATCTCGACCGGGACGGCCACCGCGGTGAACTGGAAGCCGAAGAACGAGAGGCCGTTGCCGACCCACATCCGCCGGTAAGCGGTGACCCGCAGGGGCCGGACGTCGATGACCCAGGACTTGCGCTCGGCCACCTTTTCGCTCACGGCGCGAGCCTCTCGACAACCCAAGACCCTTCGCCCGTACGGCGGTAGCACAGCCGATCGTGCAGGCGGCTGCTCCGCCCCTGCCAGAACTCGACCGTCTCGGGCACGACGAGGAACCCGCCCCAGTGCTCCGGCGCGGGGATCGGGCCGTCACCGAAGCGCTCCCGCACCGCGGCCAGACCGGCGTCGAGCGTCTCGCGGTCCGGCAGCACCGACGACTGCGGGCTCGCCCAGGCGCCCAGCTGGGAACCGCGCGGCCGGCTCGCGAAGTACTCCTCGGTCTCGGAGCGGCTCACCCGCTCGGCCACGCCCGTGACCAGCACCTGGCGCTGCATCGGGAACCAGGGGAAGACCAGGCTCGCGTACGGGTTGGCGGCGAGCTCGGAGCCCTTGCGCGAGGAGTAGTTGGTGAAGAACACAAAGCCGCGCTCGTCGTACTCCTTGAGCAGCACCGTCCGGGCGCTCGGCCGGCCGTCCGGCGTGGCGGTCGCGACGATCATGGCGTTCGGCTCGGGCAGGCCGAACCCGGCCGCCTCGGTGAACCAGGCCTCGAACTGGGTGTGCCAGTCCGCCGCCAACTCGGTCTCGAGCAGCGCCCCACGCGCGGTGTAGTCACGCCGCATGCCTGCGGGCGACGGCGGTTCGAGGGTCACGTGTGCTCCCGGTGCGTGGTCCGTAGGGTCGTTAGCAACGGAAACGACCCTAAGTCGCTTCGCGCCGTCCGTCAGGTCGGTGAGGATGGGTGTCGCGGAGAGCACATCGCGGCGGGTCGACCTGCCGTTACCTGACGAGCAAGATGAAACACCTACAGCATTGCCGTACGCAGGGAGGGTCGTGACCGACTTCAAGCCCGGGCTCGAGGGTGTCGTCGCCTTCGAGACCCAGATCGCCGACCCCGACGACGTCAGTGGCGCGCTGCGCTACCGCGGCGTCGACATCGAGGACCTGATCGGCCAGGTCTCGTTCGGCAATGTCTGGGGCTTGCTGGTCGACGGCCGTTTCGGTCCCGGTCTGCCCCCGGCGGAACCGTTCCCGGTGCCGGTGCACTCCGGCGACATCCGGGTCGACGTGCAGTCGGCGGTCGCGATGCTGGCGCCGTACTGGGGTCTCGACCAGCTGCTCGACATCAGCGACGAGCAGGCCCGGCGCGACCTGGCCCGGGTGTCGGTGACCGCGCTCTCCTTCGTGGCCCAGGCCGCGCGCGGGCTCGGCCTGCCGGCCGTGCCGCAGAAAGACATCGACAAGGCCGAGACGATCGTCGAGCGGTTCATGCGCCGGTGGCGGGGTGAGCCCGACCCCCGGCACGTCAAGGCGGTCGACGCGTACTTCATCTCCGCCGCCGAGCACGGCATGAGCGCCTCCACGCTGACCACCCGTGTGGTCGCCTCGACCGGCGCCGACGTGGCCGCCTGCATCTCCTCGGGCATCGGCGCGCTCTCCGGCCCGCTCGACGGCGGCGCCCCGGCCCGGGTGCTGACGATGCTCGAGGACGTCGAGCGCAGCGGCGACGCCGACGGTTACGTGCAGGGCGTCCTCGATCGCGGGGAACGGCTGATGGGCTTCGGCCACCGGCTCTACCGCGCCGAGGACCCGCGGGCCAACGTCCTCAAGCGCACCGCCCGCGAGCTGGGCGCCCCGCGTTACGAGGTGGCCCTCGCGCTCGAGCGGGCGGCGCTGGCCGAGTTGCAGGCCCGCAAGCCCGACCGGCCGCTGCCCACCAACGTGGAGTTCTGGTCGGCCGTGGTGCTCGACTTCGCCGAGGTGCCCGGTCACATGTTCAGCTCGATGTTCACCTGTGCGCGGGTCGCCGGGTGGAGCGCGCACGTGCTCGAACAGAAGCGTCTGGGCCGGGTGGTGCACCCCTCGGTCCGCTATGTGGGACCAGCGGCCCGCAAGCCCCAGCAGGTCGAGGGTTGGGCCGACCTCTCGCATAATGTTTGAGCGTGACTGACATCCGGATCCCTGACACGATCAAGCCCGTCGACGGACGCTTCGGCTCCGGCCCGAGCAAGGTGCGCCCCGAGGGCGTCGAGTCGCTGTCCGCGGTGTCGCGTACCTTCCTCGGCACCTCCCACCGGCAGAAGACGGTCAAGGACCAGGTGGCCCGCCTGCGTCGCGGCCTCGCCGAGTTCTTCTCGATGCCCGAGGGCTACGAGGTGATCCTCTCCAACGGCGGCACCAGCGCGTTCTGGGAAACGGCGGCCTTCGGCCTCGTACGGGAAAAGGCGCAGTTCGCGGAGTTCGGCGAGTTCGGGGCCAAGTTCGCCAAGGCCGTCAAGGATGCGCCGTTCCTGGCCGACCCGACCGTGCATCGCGCTCCCGGCGGCGAAGCGGCCTACCTGACGGCCGAGGCCGGCGTCGACGTCTACGCCTCGGTCCACAACGAGACGTCCACCGGCGTGGCCGTCCCCGTCCGCCGCGTCGAGGGCGCCGACCCGGGTGCGCTACTGCTCACCGACGCCACCTCGGGCGGCGGCAGCCTCGACGTCGACCTGCGCGAGACCGACGTCTACTACCTGGCCCCGCAAAAGGCGCTGGGCTCCGACGGCGGCATCTGGCTGGCCCTGCTCTCGCCCGCCGCGATCGAGCGCGCGTTCGAGATCAAGCAGAGCGGCCGGTACATCCCGCAGTTCCTCGACCTGGTGACCGCGATCGAACAGTCCCGGCTGGAGCAGACCTACAACACTCCCGCCCTGGCCACAGTGTTCCTGGCCGCCGAACAGCTCGACTGGATGAACTCCCAGGGCGGGCTCTCGTGGGCCGTCAAGCGCAGCGCCGAGAGCGCCGCCGCCATCTACAACTGGGCCGACCGCTCCTCGTACGCGACCCCGTTCGTCACGGACCCCGCCCTGCGCTCGTCGGCGGTGGCCACGATCGACTTCGAGGGCGTCGACGCGGCGGCCATCGCCAAGATCCTGCGGGCCAACGACGTGGTCGACACCGAGCCGTACCGCAAGCTCGGCCGCAACCAGCTGCGGGTCGCCTTGTACCCGACGATCGAGCCCTCGGACGTGGCCGCCCTGACCGCCTGCATCGACTACGTCGTCGAGCGCCTCTAGTGGATTCTCGGGCTTCCGGCCGGCATCCCGGGCTTCGGCCGCCACCCGGTCCGCCCGGCTGCTTCCCGGGTTTCGGGGTTTCCGGGTTTCCGGCCGTGACCACCCGCCACGGCCGGAGCCCGCGGCACGGGCCCGGTGTTGCAGCCGGTCGCGGTGACGGGCCGGGTTCCGCCTCAGTGCTCTTGGTCACCCCACGACGCGTACGGGTGCAGTTGAGGGTTCTGAATTTTCAAGATCATCGCAGCTCAGCGAACTTGACTGGCGTGGCTTACCACCATTAGGTGACCAAGACGCGTACCGTGTTCCGAAACGCGCCCGAGTGGCTGACTCTCGGGAGCACAGGCCACCGGGCAGTTCCTAGAGAGTGACGGGACGGAGGCAACGCATGCGGCCGGTACGCTTCGTCGCCCTTTCCGAGGACGGCCAGGCCATGGTGCTCGCCGACGAGGTCGGCCGGCTCCTGGCCCTACCGATCGACGACCGGGTCTCCGGCGCGATCAGCCAAGAGGGACACCCGGTGTCACCGGGCACAGCTGTCGCGATCATGGCGCCCGACGCCCAGCCGTCGCTGTCCCCGCGCGACATTCAGGCCCGCATCCGCTCCGGCGACTCGGCCGAAGAGGTCGCTCGCATCGCCGGCGTGCCGGTCGACCGCGTTCTGCGTTACGCCGGTCCGGTGCTGCAGGAACGCGCCATGCTGGCGCAGCACGCACGCCGCACCCGCCTCAAGACGTCGGATTCCGGCGCCCCGCTGGCCGAGGTGGTCGACAGCCGCCTGGCCCAGCACGGCATCGACACCGAAAAGATTTCGTGGGACGCCTACCGTCGTGACGACGGCACGTGGCGCATCGTCGCCACCTGGCCCTCCGGCAAGGCGACGGCCCAGGCGATCTGGGATCTCGACAAGGGACGCCAGGTCGTGTCGCCGCACGACGACATGGCGCAATACCTGTGCGCAGAGCGGCCGACCCAGATCCTCGGGCAGGAACCGGCTCCCGAGCGGGCGTTCACCGAGCGTGGCGGCCACGGCCTGCCCGGCCCTTCGCGTTCGGCCGAGCCCGCCCGTGGTGGCCACGGCCTGCCCGCCGCCGACACGCCGACGCCGCGTCCGACCCGCGACCCGATCCGGGCCGGGCGGGACGCGCTGCTCGCGTCGCTCGACCGGCCGCTCAGCCCGTCCGCGGGCAGCCGCAGCCTCGACGCGGGCCCGTCCGAGACGCCGCGCCGCCCGGTCGCCGGCGGGGCCGCGGCCCTGCTCGGCGGTGGCGCCGGTTCGGCCTTCGACGAAGACTCCGACCTGCCCAAGGAGGTGCCGGCCGTGCCTTCGCTGGCTGTCCTCCGGCCGCGCCGCACAGTGGGCCAGGGCCAGCAGCAGTCCGCCGAGACCGACGAGGCGAAGCCCCGCAAGCGGCTGCCAAGCTGGGACGACGTCCTCTTCGGCGGCGGCCCGGCCGCCCGCGAGTCGTCCTGACCCGGCTTTTCGTCGCGGTCTATCCGCCTCAGGCAGCGCTCTCCGACTTGCGCGGCGCGCTGCCGGGAATGTCGAAACTGACGCCGGTCGACAAGTGGCATCTCACTCTGGTCTTCCTCGGCGACGCCCCGGCCGCGCCAGTGCTCGACATCCTGCGTGACGTGCCCTCACCCGGCCCGTTCGAGCTGCGCCTCACGGGAGGCGGCCGTTTCGGTTCGGCGTGCTGGGCCGGCGTCGACGGTGACCTCGCCGCGCTGAACGAACTGCGCAACAGCGTGCGCGACGCCCTCACGCTGGGCGGTTTCCCGAGCGACAACCGGCCGTTCCATCCACACCTGACGGTCTCGTACCGTCCGGACCCCGCGCTGCGTCAGACGCTGGCCGGGTACGCGGGGCAGCCGTGGCCGGTCACGGAGTATTCCCTGGTGGAAAGCGCGAACGGCCAATACGAACGGCTCGCCACCTGGCCCCTGTGACGCCTCGCCAGACGGTGCCGTGACGCTTTACGCCGCCACGCCTCGTCGGCTGCCGGCCCTCACCCCGCGACACGCCACTCCCTGCCGCGCCGCAACAGTCTCGGCGTCGACTGCGCTTCGTCTCCCCCGGCTCGATCCTTCTCCCGGTTCGGCATGACTCCCCCAGCCGACCCCGACCCCGATCTCGACCCCGATCTCGACCTCGATCTCGATCTCGACCTCGACCTCGACCTCGACCTCGACCTCGACCTCGACCTCGACCTCGACCTCGACCTCGACCTCGACGAATACAACGCCACCGCGCGACACCGACGTGACCGGCCGGCCGACCACAAGCCTCTGCCACCACCGCGCAACAGCAACCCGCACCCAGCAAAGCCAACGGCGACGATATCCGCAATACAGGCAACAGCAGGCCACGGGCAACGACCCGCATATTTCGCACCAAGAGAATTGTCTCTTTTGTTCCCACCGAACACCCGCAACCGAACAACGGCATCTGCCACACGACAGGTGTTTTCCCGGCCTTGACCACAGCATGACGAGTTGCAGCCGGCCGCCGGCAAACAACGGCATGAAAACTCACCGCAACCACCACAAGACAGCAACCAAAGAAATTCTTGAAAAACCCACAAGAGCGCAACCGAAAAACACGCGCCGCCACTCCGCACCCTTGGGTCGCGAAACGCTCACCATCCCAGGCTCGCGATCCCGAAACCGCATTCTCCCGCCCGACCGCGATCACAGCATCCGGCGTAGGGCCGGCGCCTAGCCCAGGACCAGCATCCAGCGCGGACCCCGCATCCAGCGCGGGCCCAGTATCCAGCGCGGGCCCAGCCCCCATCGCAGGCCCATCACCCGGCCCAGCCCCCATCGCAGGCCCACCACTCGGCCCAGCCCCATCTCACGCCCACCACCCAGCTCACGGCCAATACCCCGCTCACCGCCGGCACCCAACTCACCCCCAGCACCCAACTCACGTTCAACCGCCAGCGCACCCCCAACACCCAGGGCAGGACGAGCACCGAGCCGATCCGTTGCGGGGTCCGGAACAGCATTCCGCTCGCGAGCCGCAGCCCCGGCGGCCGTGACCTGCGCCGGCACCTCCGAGTCATACGGCAGCAGCGCCGAACCCAGATAAGTCGCCCCACCACGACGCCGAAGCCAGCTCAACTTCCGCGCATGCCGCTGCCGAAGACCCCACTCCCGACGACGCGCATGCTCACGCCGAAACTCATCGCCGGACGCCGAATAATTACGACGCCGCGTCCGATCACGCATCGAAGACGTTTCCGCCCGGCTGAACAAAGACAGCTGCGCCATGCCATTATTATTTCGAACCCGCCACTCACGTTGTAAGCATTCGATCATGCCATTGTCAACGAATCGGAAAGTCGCAGGGAAAGGCTCTGGCTCACCTTCTGTGGTGACTTTCCGTAGCGTTTCTGCGTGCCACATGAGATCTGCCGTCGTGGAGAATTCGAGACCTCTATGTCTCACCCGGAGAACGACCGGGCGCGAATGAGCACCCGCTCAGCGAAATTTTGCACAAACCGTCTACCGATGTCAGTTGCAATTCGGGCCACCTCACCCCGCCGGACTCGCACTTGGCGATCGCGTCCCAGTCCGGGCCGGCCTCGGGCAGCCGCAGGATCCAGCGTTCATCACTTCGTGCTGGGCGCTGGATCCTGCGCGCAGCACGACAGTGATGAGCGGGCCGATGACCGCCAGAGCTACACAGAGCTACTAGCCGAAAGTGACCCAAGACCTCGCGAAAGGGATCGAACCTTCAGCGTTACGGCCCGACGTGTCCGGCCCGGTCATGGGAACAGGCTGCGGTGAAGGTCTGTCATCCGGAAGTCGCCGCCGTGGTGCGGGCTGCTCCAGACCAGCGCTTCGCCGGTCGCATCGGGCCCGACCATCGACACCTGGTAGTCCGGGTGCAGGCCGTCGTCACCGGCGGCGCGGCGGAACGTAACGGCCAGTCGGTCACCGGCCCGGCAGGGGATGCCGTCGAGCGAGAGCGGCGCATAGACAGGGGCCCAGCTGCGCGTATTGTCGGTGAGCGTGTCGATTTCCGCCACGGCGGAGGTGACCGCGACGCGGGTCCAGAGCATCAGACCGGTCACCGTCACCGTCGCCGAGGAACTGCACCTCGGACGGGCGGCGAAACGGCTGACGTCGGGGACGTCGACGGTGAGCAGGGCGTCGGTGCTGGTGTCGGTTGCCGGTGGAGGTCGGCGGTGGTCGAACACGATCGACTCGATGGCTGCAGCGGTGGAAACGGGTAGCGCCGCGACTGGCCCACCGAGACAGAGCCGGACATCGAACGGCCGACCAACGGCGCTGAAAATCCGCTCGAGGTAGGGCAGGCTTTCGGTGGCGAAGGCCAGCTCGTACGCGGAGAGGTCGACCGCGGCCGCCCAGGTCTGAATCCGGAAGGGGATCCACGCGCAGTCCGGCGTGCAGAGGCGTTTCCGTGCGTCGGCGAGGACGGGGACGGCGCCTTCGGCGGAGGCGATGTTCCCGACGATCTCGGAGACGCAGACCTGCGCAGGCTCGGGCAGGCTCACGTCGGTGGACGGGCCGTTGATGACGGTGATCCGGTCGGTCAGCCCAGCCGCTGCGACTGCTCGTGCGGCCTGGTCAGCGGCTTCGGTTTGCTGCTCGATCGCGTAGACGTGCCGGGCGCCGGCTTGGGCTGCGCGGATGGCCCAGAGCGCGTCACGGCCGGTCCCGATGTCTAGGACGACCTTGCCGCGGGCGGCGGCGTCGACAGCGTCACGGTAGGCGCGGACGCGCTTGTCGGGCAGGTCGAATCCGTCGTAGACGCTGTCGTCATAGATCGGGTACTCACCCATGGACGGAAACAGCGGAAACGACTGGGCGTATTCGGGAGCCGCACGCACCGCCAGCTCTCGGCTGCCCGCCCTGATGCCGGCCATGTTCAGTTCTTTCGTGACCGGTTCACGAGGTGCTCACCTTCCCTGCCGTGCCGTTGCCGCTTCCAGCCGGATGCCGTTGAGCAGCAGGTACAGGCCGTACGCGAATTGCCCCTCCGAGCCCACGATCGGCAGCGGGCCGTCCAGCATGCCCTCCAGCGCGTCGCTCACCTCTTGCCGGCGTGCGTCCTCCGATCCCGCGTCAACCGCCATCCGCAGACCGGCCGCCGAGTACGCGATCAGCGCCTGGAACGCCCGCACCACGTCGGCCGGCCGCAACCCCGCCTCGGCCAGCGCCGCCGTCATCGCCCCCGCCAGCCGCCGTCCGGCCGGGCCCAGCGGCGGCCGCGAGGCGATATGTCCGGCAATTCCGGGATGCCGGAGAGCAGCGGACCGCATGCCGGACAGCAGCGTCTCGATTCGCCGATCCCACGGCTCACGGCCATCCGGAACCGGCACTTCCTCGGCCACCAGGTCGGCCACGGCGTCGAGCAGAGCCTGCCGGTTGGGGAAGTGGCGGTAAACAGCCATCGGGTCGCACCCCAGCTCGGCCGCGATCCGCCGCATGGACATCGCCTTTTCGCCCTCCCGGTCACCCAGCGCGAGCGTGGCCGAGGCGATCAGGGCAGGGGTCAGACGCACGGGCCGCAGTCTACGCTGTAGACATAGGCCGCGTGCAACGTCTACGGTGTAGACATGACCGTCGTAGCCTGGGGCCGACTCGTCGCGGCCGTCATCAGCGTGAGCACCTTCGCCTTCCTCTTCCTGCACGATTCGTGGCACACCGACAACATGTTCCTGGTGCCCGACCTGATCCTGATCGTCGCGCTCGCGGTGGCCGCGGTCCTCCCCGACCGCCCGGCCCGCACGGCACTGCCGGTCGCGTTCGCCTACACCGGCGGCGTGCTCGCAACGTCGGCCGCTTCCTACGCCGTACGCGACGAACTCGGCCTGCCCAGCCTCACGGGCGCCATCGTCGCCCTGGCACTGGCCGGCCTCATGACGGCCCAGCACCACCCACAGCCCGCAAAACCCCGGCCCTGACCAGCACGGCTCATCAGCCTTGACCGCCCACAGCCCGCAAAGCCGAAAGCACCAAGGCAGAACGCCGCAAGGCTGCGGGTGAGTAGTGGGAGCCGACGTTTGCTGGTTCGGCACGGAGCCGATCGGCACAGCCAAGCGCCCCCGCGAAGACGGATCGGGACGGGAAAACCGGCCGACGTTGGCACGCGTCACCGCCGACATGGATCGGGCCGACGAGCCGACCGGCACGGCCGCGCACCAGCACCCACACCGACGGTCAGCGGAGTGCGAGGCCCGCTGCTTCGAGGGCGCCCTCGACCCGTACGCGTTCGATCTCGCGGTCCATCCCGTCGAGCGGACGCAAGTTCTCCTGGACGCCCAGACACTCGCAGGCCAGGCAGAGCCGCTCGTCATAGGCGCGCATGACGGCCTCCAACAGCAGCTCGCTCTCCAGTGTGATGCCACCCCGGCGCTGCCTGTCGAGCCGGCGCAGGTCGCGGGCCAGCCACTCGATCGGCGGTGGAGCCAGGCGGGCCAGCACGGCGTCCGGTTCGATGTCGCGGATGTCGCGGTCGAGGCAGGTCAGCGTGCGGGCCTGGGCGGGACAGTCGGCCCACGCGCGCCTGCGGCGGAACTCGTCCCGCCGTAGAGCGACCGCTACCGCGTAGGGCACGGTCAAGGGAAGAACGAGCGCCACCGTGAGCACGACAACGTGCGCAAGGGCCACGCACTGACGCTAAAGGGGAACCGCCCCGGACCGGAATAGGATTTCCTGCCAAATACCCGTCAGGCGGCCGTGGGCAGCTTCGCCGGGGCGGGCTGATCGAGGTCGACCGGCGGCACCAGGGTGAGCCGGGGCCGGGGCCGCAGGGTCATCTCGATCCGCTCGCCGTTGCTGCGGAGCTGCCAGAACAGCGCGACAACGGCGGCGACGAAGCAGACGATGCCGGCGCCCGAGATGCTGGAGGCCACCCCGAAGTGCTCGCCCCACCAACCGGCCAAGGATGCCCCGATCGGGGTGGTGCCGAGGAACACCAGCACGTAGATCGCCATGACCCGGCCGCGGTACTCCGGATCGACGCCCATCTGCACGCGGTGGTTCGCCGCCTGGGCCAGGTAGATCGAGAAGAACCCGGTCGGGACCAGGACGAGCATGGCGACCACGAAGTTGGGCGCGAAGCCGACCGCGAATTCGAGGGCGCCGAACGCGATCGCGGCCCCGATCACGATGTAGGCGCTGGGCCGGGCCCGGCGGGCGCTGCCGGCCAGGGCCCCTCCGAGGGCGCCTACGGCCAGGGCCGTGGTGAGCAGCCCGAATGTGGACGGACCAGCGTTGAAATCGATCTTGGCCAGCGCGGCCAGAGTGACCGGGAAGTTGAAGCCGATCATGCCGACCACGAACATCAGGGCGATCGGCAGCACCAGGTCGGAGCGCCGGCCGACGTAGCGGAGACCGTCGAGGATGCGGGCGTCCTTCTTGGCCTGCCGGGCGGCCGGCCGCAGCTCCGACGTGCGCATGGCGGCATAACTGAAGATCGGGGCGATCGCGACCGCCGTGGAGATCAGGAAGACCGGCCCGGTGCCGAAGAGCGCGAGCGCGACACCGGCCAGGGCCGGTCCGCCGATGCGCGCGGTGTTGAAGGTGGCCGCCGAGAGAGCGAGCGCGTTGGGCAGCAGCCGCAGCTCGACGAGTTCGGAGACGAACGCCTGCCGGACCGGGGTCTCGACCGCGTTGGCGATGCCGAGCAGACCGGCGAAGAGGAAGACGTGCCAGAGCTGGACGTGTCCCGAGGCGACGATGACGGCGAGAGCGACAGCGGTGACCGCGAACGCCGTGTTTGCCATGATCAGCAGGCGCCGCTTGTCGAAGCGGTCGGCGAGTTTCCCGGCGTACAGGGTCAGCAGCAGGACGGGCAGGAACTGGAGCGACGTCACCAGGCCGAGGGCGCTGGGCGAGTTGCCGGACAGGTCGAGCACGAGCCAGTCCTGGGCGGTGAACATCATCCACACGCCGACCAGCTTCACGAGCTGGCCGATGGCGAAGAGTCGGTAGTTGCGAACCCTGAGGGACCGGAAAGTGGTGTTCAGCACGGACCGCACGCGGTTGTGCCTCCTGTTCGGTCGTACGCGTCATCGTCACGTGACGAAGCGCCGCGTAGCCGAACCCTCAGGCGCGTGAGATCTTTTGCAGGATCTCGGACGCCTTGGCCAGGGTTTCCCGTTCGTCGGGCGTCAGGTCGGCCAGGTGCGTGGCCAGCCATTCGTTTCGCGCCTTCTCGAACTGGGCGTGCACGGCCCGCCCCTGCTCGGTGGCCGACAGGATCACCTGCCGGCCATCGGTCGGGTGCGGCGCCCGCACGACCAGGCCGCGTTCCTCCAGCTTCCCGACGATCTTGGTCATCGTCGGGGGCTGGACACGTTCGACGTCGGCGAGCTCGCGCGGGGTCAGCGCGCCGGCCAGCTGGAGGCTGGTCAGCGCGGAGAGCTGGCTGAAGGTGAGATCACCGACCGGGCGGGCCTGCCTGACCCGCCGGTTCAGCCGCATGATCGCCTCGCGCAGGGTCTTGGCCAGCTCGTCGGCTGTGCCTCGATCCGCCACCACGGGCCACTCCATCACGGTTCTTAGCCTAGCTAATGAGCTTGGCTAACGACATGGGAAACGGGCATGACCTCGATCACCGCAGGTCACAGGACCCAAGTCTCCAACGGACCGCGCAGGAAGTAGAGGACGAAGAGCACCGCCACCCCGTACAGGATGGGGTGGATCTCGCGGGCCCGGCCGGTGACCGCCTTGAGGAGCACGTAGGTGATGATCCCGGCGCCGATGCCGTTGGAGATCGAATACGTGAACGGCATCAGCGTGATGGCCAGGAACGCGGGCACGGCAATGGTGTAGTCGTCCCACTCGATCTGCCGCACCGCGGTCATCATCAGGAAGCCGACCACGACGAGCGCCGTCGACGCCGCCTCGAACGGCACCACCGAGACCAGCGGGGCCAGGAACATGGCGAGCAGGAAGAGCACGCCGGTCACCAGGTTGGCGGCACCGGTGCGAGCGCCCTCACCGACACCGGCGGCGCTTTCGATGTACGAGGTGTTGCTGGACACGCTGGCAGCACCACCGGCGGCGGCCGCGACCGAATCGACGAGCAGGATTTCCTTCGTACGCGGGGGCATGCCCTCGGAGTCGAGAAGCTCGCCTTCCTGGCCGACAGCGACCATCGTGCCCATGGTGTCGAAGAAGTCGGTGATCAGCAGCGTGAAGATGAACATGATCACGACCAGCCACCCGGCACGCGACCACGAGTCGAGGACGTTGAAGTGTCCCAGCAGAGACAGGTCGGGCGAGCTGACGATCTTTTCCGGCAGCTTGGGGGTGTTCAGCGACCAGCCCTTGGGATGCGCGATCGCCTCGACGATGATCGCCAGCACGGTGCTGCCGAGGATGCCGATCAGGATCGCGCCGCGCACCTTGCGGGCGAACAGCACCAGCGTGAACAGCAGGCCGGCCACGAAGACGACGGTGGGCCAGGTCGACAGCTTGCCGCCGATGCCGAGCTCGACCGGGACGGTGGTGTTGGCGGCGTCCGGGATGCGGCGGACGAAGCCCGCGTCGACCAGGCCGATGATCATCAGGAACAGGCCGATGCCGACGCCGATCGCCGTCTTGAGCTGGGTCGGAACGGCGCGGAAGACCATCGTACGAAGGCCGGTCAGCACCAGGATCGCGATCAGCACACCCTCGATGACCACCAGGCCCATCGCGTCGGCCCAGGTCATCTCGGGGGCGATCTCGTACGCGACCAGCGCGTTCACGCCCAGACCGGCGGCCAGCGCGAGCGGGAAACGGGCCACCACGCCCATCAGGATCGTCATCACGCCGGCCACCAGGGCGGTGCCGGCGGCCAGCGCGGTGATGGCCAGCTGAGCGCCGTCGCCGTCGACCCCGTTGCCCAGGATCAGCGGGTTGAGCACCACGATGTAGGCCATCGTGAAGAAGGTGGCCAGGCCACCGCGAACCTCCCGGCCCAAGGTCGAACCTCGCGCCGAGATCTCAAAGAACCGATCGAAACTGTTTTTCGGCGTACGGGTATCGGCTGCGGTGGTCATGCGGACCTCTCCGGATCACGAGGAAACGTCGCGGGCATGGTCTCAGCCCTCGATGACCTGCGCAAAACCTGGCTGTGTCGGCCCTGTCACAGGAGCCCTCCGGTGATCCCCGCGGACCTATCCTGTCCGTGTGACCACACCGAAGCCCCGAGTCGAGCCGCTGGACCCACCCATGGTCCCGTTCGCCGTCGGCGGTTTGGCCGCATTCGCCGTCGCCGCCCTGATCGTGTGGCTGGCGAATGGCCCCGATCGATGGCTGCAGATCTGTGTCGCCGGTTTCCTCTGCGGGATCCCCGGCCTGATCACGATGATCGTGCACGACCGGCACCGCCGACGCCGGCGCGCCCTCACCCACGCCGAGTTCAAGGTCACGTCACAGGCTTAGCTGTGGCCGTAGTCCTCGGCCGGCTCGCTCTCCTCGACCGAGCCGTGACCGCGGCTGACCGCCACCGACTCGACCTCGCTGTCGTCGTAGACCGTGGGCAGCTCGTCGACCGGCGGCTGCTGCTCGGGCGCGCCGAGCAGAGCCTCGGAGTGGGCGCCGCAGCCGTGGTCGGCGCTCACCGCACGGCCGTCGTCGGGCGCGTAGAGGTTGCCGCAGACCCCGAACATCGTGCGCAGGGAGCCGGCCAGCGGCAGGTAGAACCCACAGGTGCCGCAGCGGGCGTTACGCGGCGCGGCGACCGAGATCGGCGCCTCGGGACCGGCCTCGCCGTCGTACCACCGCTGGGCGGCGTCGATGCGGCCCTCGCGCGACATGACCCGTGAGCGGCCGAGGCCCAGCTCCCAGCTGACCTCCTCGACGGCGGGGTCGTCGCTGAGCACGTAACCCTGGGCGAGACGGTCGTCGTCGGGCGCGGTCGGCATGAGATCGCCCACGCCGAGGTCGCCGGGCTGCAGCCGCTCGTTCCACGGCACCCAGCCCGGGGCGAGCAGCGCGTCGGGCCCCGGCAGCAGCACGGTCTCGCAGATGGTGACGTGGCGGCTGCGTGGCACCCGGGTCACGGTGACGGCCCACCGCCAGCCGCGATAGCCCGCGAGGTGGCTCTCGAAGAGGTGGGTCACCACCCGGTCGCCCTCGGCGATGGCCTCGAGATGATCACCGACGTCGGCCGGGTCCACATCGGTGATCGCGCCGCGGGCGACGCCGACCGCATCGGCACAGACCTGGTCGAGGCGGGCAGCGCGGGTGGTGGTCCGAGTCGTCACGTATCCATTGTCCCCCACGCGTACGCGGGTCCCGCACCGACTCCCCGGGATTCCGACGGTCACGGAACGGGACATCGCTGGCCCGGATCAGTCAGGATGGGTGCCATGCCGCTGCTTCCCACTCTCGGACGCACAGTCGGCACCGGCGTCAAGGCGGCCCGCCTGCTGGTGCGGGGTTCCGTGCGCGGTGGGGCCTGGGCGACCCGCCGGGTCGGCACGGCACGGGCCCGCGGCGCCGCCGGCGAGACCGGCATGATCCGGCTGTTCGACCTGCACGCGCTCTCCTGCGCCGGCGACACGCTGATCGCGATCGGGCTGGCCGGCACGATCTTCTTCAACGTCCCGCTGGGTGAGGCGCGCAGCAAGGTCGCGCTCTACCTGCTCATCACGATGGTGCCGTTCGCGCTGCTGGCGCCGGTGGTCGGCCCGCTGCTCGACCATTTCCGGCACGGCCGCCGCTATGCGCTGGCGGTCACCATGCTCGGCCGGGCGTTCCTGGCCTACGTGATCTCCGATCACCTGTTCGGCTGGGGCCTCTATCCGGCGGCTTTCGGGGTGCTTGCGCTTTCCCGGGCGTACGGGGTGGCCCGCTCGGCCGCCGTGCCCCGGCTGCTGCCCGAGGGGGTCGGCCTGTCCCAGGTCGGCGCGCGGGCCAGCGTCTACGGCACCTTCGCCGGGGCCGTGGTCGCTCCGGTGGGCCTGCTCGCGTTCAAGTTCGGCCCGCAGTGGCCGCTGCGCGTGGCGATGATCATCTTCATCGTCGGCATGGTGGTGTCGCTGCGCCTGCCCCCACGTGCCGACTCCGAGCCGCCCGAGGCCGTGCCGCGTCCGTGGCGCGCGATGCTGCGTCTGGGACGGGGTGAGGACAGGCCGCTCTCCGGCTCGCTGGTGATCTCCGCGCTGATCGGCAGCGCCAGCCTGCGTCTGCTGTACGGCTTCATGCTGCTCTTCCTGGCCTTCGTGATCATGGCCGACCAGCTCGACACCACCGTGCTGGGCACCGACATCGGCCGCAAGGGCGCCGTCGGCCTGATCGGGGGCGCGCTGGCCGTGGGCACCTTCCTGTCCACCGCCGTGGGCACCCGTCTGCACATCCGCCGCCCGCTCGCGCTGCAGTCGGCCGGCCTTGCGGTCGTGGCGCTCGTGGGCGTCCTGGCCACGGCGTTCTACAGCCTGGCCACGGTGACCCTGCTGGCGCTGCTGGTCGCGATCTTCAGCGGCATCGCCAAGCTGGCCGTCGACGCCACCATCCAGGAACGCGTCCCCGAACGCCTGCGCGCCAGCGCCTTCTCCCACTCCGAAACGGTCCTGATGATCGCCTGGGTGCTGGGCGGCGGCATCGGCATCATCCCGCTGCCCGGCCGCCTGGGCGTCGCGCTGGTCGCCCTGCTGGCCGTGATCGCCGCGGCCCGAGCGGGTTACGTCGCGACCCGCCTTCACAACGAACGCCTGAGCGGGCGTGCCGAAGAGCCCTCCGCGGAAGCCGATCCCAGTCCCGCCCACGCCACCGTCGGTTCACCGCGTCCCTCCGAGGCCACGTCCCGCCCTGGCGACCCGTCCGCGCCCGGCGGATCGTCACGTCCCAGCGACCCGTCCGCATCCGGCGGACCGTCACGCCGCGGCGGCTCGTCGCCCGACCCCGACGCGCGGTGGAGCGCCCGGTCAGCCGAGCCCACCGATCCGTGGCCCGAGGCCCCGACCGTGCCCGCCCGTACGCGCTCCAACAGCGCACCCCCGAACCGCCCCGCCTCTCCCCCGACGCGGGCCGACCCGCCCACACGCGTCGACCGCCGCCGCACCGAGCCGCCGTCCAAGGTTGATCTCGGCGAGACGAAGCGAAGCTGGTTCGGCCGCCGCAAGGACAAGAAGCCCTCCTCCGAGGCGGCTCCCCGCGGCTCTGAGCCCGCGGCGGCGTTCCCGGGCGGCTCCGGCCCTCAGGAAGCCCCGGAGCCCGACGCCACGCCCGCTCCCCCCGGCTTCCACGTCTACCGTCCGTCGTCGGCCGAGCACCCCACCAGCGGCGGCTCGACCACCGACGATTCCGCTCGCTGAGCCCGGATTCGAGCCGGCCCGGCCGCTGAGTTCCCGTCCATACCATTTGACCGCGCCGTCCGACGGTCGTCCACAGCTCCGCGGTTATCCACAACGGCGCCGCCAAGATCAGCCAATTCGGTCACAATGTCGGACGTCGGGCCCCGTGAGGGGCAGGCTTCTGTGGAAAAGGGGGCTTCGTGGTCAGGCCTCAGATGAGCGCGGGGACAAGTGGGGCGGACAGCGGGCCGGTCGAGGAGCGTGGCGGGTCCATGCCGGCCCACGAGTTCGGCGTGGTGACCACGGGCGGGCGCTGTCCCACCTGCGGCAAGGTCGTCACCGATGTCAATGCGGAACCGCTCGACTACGAGGAACACGAGGACGGCACCGTGACCGTCCTGTCGGTGGTCTTCGTGGTGCTCCCGTGCGGGCATGACTTTCGCCGCGAGGTGCGTCACGCCGAGTGAGCAGGGGCGGGGGCCTACTTCACGACGAGGCGTCCGGTGGACTCGAACTGGGCCAGGTCGGCCAGGGTCTCGTCGATGACGAAGGACTTCGGGCCGGGCAGGGCGTCGAGCGGGAAGAAGCCGGCGTCCACGGATTCCTCGGTCTGGCGGAGCAGTTCGCCCTCCCAGGTGTGGATCCGGAAAGACATCAGGATCTGCTGGTAGGTGTGGCCGTAGTCGTTGGTGTAGGTGTACGCCGAATAGAAGGCGAACGGCGTGAGCGAGGTGGCCTTGAGGCCCGTTTCCTCCCACACCTCGCGAACGGCGCATTCCTCCATGCTCTCGCCGAGCTCCATGGCCCCGGCCGGGATGGCCCAGCGGTGGTTGTCGGAGCGCTGGATCAGCAGCAACCGGTTCTGCTCGTCGATGATCACGCCGCGCGCCCCGACGAACAGGATCGTGTCGGTGTCGCCGATGCTCGCTCGTACCTTGCCCAGATAAGACTCAGCCCACGTCAATCCCACGGGCCAACTGTAGTCATGCCGACTTGCGGGCCGCCTTCTTTGCCGGGGCGGCTTTCTTCCGTGCCGCGGTGGTCTTCTTTGCCGGAGCCGCGTCCTCACCTCGCGCTTTCTTGGCCCGCTCGACGGACGCCTTCAACGCCGCCATCAGGTCGACCGCGGCGGCCGGCGCCTCCTCGGCCTCCTCCGGCTGCACGATCTCGCGGCCCTCGACCTTGGCGTCGATGACCTCCTGCAGCGCGGCCCGGTAGTTGTCGGTGAACTCGTCGGGCTTGAAGCTGCCGGCCATCGAGTCGATCAGCGAGCTGGCCATCGCGAGTTCGGCCGGGCGGGTCTCGATGTCCTCGTCGAGGAACCCGAATTCGGGGGTGCGCACCTCGTCGGGCCAGAGCATCGTGTTCAGCACGAGCACGTCGTCGTGGACACGGAGGGTGGCGAGCTGTTCGCGCTGACGGATCGCGATCTTGACGATGGCGACCCGGTCAGCGTCCTGCAGCGCGTCGCGGAGCAGCACGTACGGCTTGGCCGCCTGCCCCTCGGGCTCGAGGTAGTACGACTTCGCGAACAGGATCGGGTCGATGTCGTCGGCCGGCACGAACTCCAGCACGTCGATCGCGCGGGACGTGGTGAGCGGCAGGTCGGCGAAGTCCTCGTCGGTGAGGATCACCATCTCGCCGCCGCCGATGTCGTAGCCCTTGGCGATGTCGTCGTAGCTGACCACCTCGCCGTCGATCGAGCACGTGCGCTGGTATTTGATCCGGCCGCCGTCGGTGCGGTGCACCTGGTGGAACCGGATGTCCTTCTCCTCGGTGGCCGAGTACAGCTTCACCGCGATGGACACCAGCCCGAAAGAGACCGCGCCCTTCCAGATCGCCCGCATGTCCCCTCCAGTACCCCGTCCGGCAAAGAAAAGCCCTGATCAGAATCGCATCACTGAGACTCCTGCGTAAGGTGTTCGTCACTGCCTATGGTGATCGGGTGCCCGGTGCGCCGCTGTCTCCCATGCTCGCGACCTCGGGCGCGCTGCCGGCCGGGCCGGGGTGGAGCTACGAGTTCAAGTGGGACGGCGTACGGGTTCTCGCGCTCTTCACCGGTGGTCCACCCGCCCTGTTCGCGCGCTCCGGAGCGGTCGTCACCGCGGCGTACCCCGAGATCGCCGAGCTCGATCTGCCCGAGGCCACGCTGCTGGACGGCGAGATGGTGGTGCTCAACGAGGCCGGGCGGCCGTCGTTCACGGCGCTGGCCGAGCGCATGCATGTCCGCGAGCGGCTGCGGGCGGCCCGCTTGGCGGCGACCCTGCCGGTGACGTACATGATCTTCGATCTGCTCTTCTACGACGGCGAGGACCTGACCGGCCTGCCCTATCGCGCCCGTCGGGAGCGGCTCGAGGGGCTGGGGCTGATCGGGCCGCGCTGGATGGTGCCGCCCTCGTTCGGCGACGGCCCGGCCACCGCCGACGCGGCCCGCGAGAACAACCTTGAGGGCGTGGTGGCGAAACGGGACGACTCGGTCTATCTGCCCGGCCTCCGCTCGCCCGACTGGGTCAAGGTCAAGTTCGACCGTACGGGCGACTACGTGATCGGTGGTTGGCGATCCGGCGTCCGCAGGCTGGGCGGGCTGCTCGTCGGCGTGCCGGCGCCGGGCGGGCTGGCCTTCCGCGGGCGGGTCGGCGGGGGCATCGGGGCTGCCGCCGAGAAGGAGCTGCTCACGGCCCTCGAGCCGCTGGCCCAGCGGAACTCGCCGTTCGTTTCCGGCGCGGTGCCGCGGGAGGATTCCAAGGGCGCCCATTGGGTACGACCGGAGCTGGTGGTCGAGGTGCGGTACGGCAACCGGACCCCGGACGGGCGGTTGCGCTTCCCGCGTTTCCTGCGTCTGCGGTACGACAAGTCACCCCAGGAGTGCGTGGAGGAGGACGAGGATGGCCGGTAACCGGCTGCCGGTCACGATCGACGGGCGCGACCTCGAGCTGTCCAACCTCGACAAGGTGATGTATCCGGCCGCCGGGTTCACCAAGGGCGAGGTCATCGACTACTACACGCGGATCGCGCCGGTCATGCTCCCGCATTTGGCCGACCGGGCGGTGACCCGCATCCGCTTCCCCAACGGCGTCGACGGGACGCACTTCTTCGAGAAGAACAAGCCCGGTGGCACGCCGGACTGGGTGCGACTGGCAACGCTGCCGGTGCCCGGTTCGACCAAGAGCCGCGAGACGATCGACTTCGTGGTCGTGGACGACCTGCCCACGCTGGTCTGGCTGGCCAACCTGGCCGCGCTCGAACTGCACACCCCGCAGTGGCGGATCGGCGCCGACCCCGACCTGCTGGTGGTCGACCTGGACCCGGGCGCCCCTGCCGGTCTGCGGGAGTGCAGCGCGGTCGCGATGCTGATGCGCGATCGGCTCGCCGAGGACGGGGTTTCGGCGTACCCGAAGACCTCGGGCAAAAAGGGCATGCAACTGTGCTGCCCCATCTCGGGCACCCAGAATTCCGAGGTCGTTTCCTCGTACGCGAAAAGGGTCGCCGAGGAGCTGGCGACAATGGTTCCCGGCTCGATCACCGCCAAGATGGCCAAGGCGATCCGGCCCGGCAAGGTCTTCATCGACTGGAGTCAGAACAACGCCGCCAAGACCACAGTGACCCCCTATTCCCTGCGCGCCCAAGAGATCCCGACCGCCTCGACGCCGCTGACCTGGGACGAGGTGGAGGCCGTGGCCACCGGGGCTGAGGAGCCCCGCCACTACCGATCGTCCGAAGTGCTCGACCGCGTCGAAGAACACGGCGACCTCATGAAGCCCCTGCTGGAACCGGGTCCGGCCTTGCCCGCCTAGACCTACCTTGCGCCGCAAGGTACTGTGTGGCGCATGGCAGATGTCTCGCAGTTGGCGACGAGTCTGCGCCGCGGCACGCTCGAGTTCTGTGTCCTGTCCCTGGTCGAGTTCGAGGACAGATACGGCAACGAGATCGTGCGCAGGCTGGGCGAGGAGCCCAACCTGGCCGCCGGCGAGGGCACGATCTATCCGCTGCTTTCGCGCTTGCGCCGATCGGGCTGGTTGGAGAGCAAATGGGTCGAGTCGCCCAGCGGCCCGCCGCGGCGCTACTACGGACTCACCCCCGGCGGCCGTTCCGCGCTCGCACACTTCCGCAGCGAGTGGGTGTCGTTCCGGCAGACCGTCGACCGTCTTGTGGGAACCGGGGAGGCAGCATGAAGACCAGGCCGAACGATGTCGTCACCGAATACCTGCACGAGGTCGACCAGCGGCTGGCAGGCCTGCCCGTGCTGCAACGCCGCGAGCTGCTGGCCGACCTCGAGGCGCACATCGCCGCCGAGCGGGCCGAACGCAACCTGACCAGCGAGGGCGAGCTGATCGAGGTGCTCGAGCGGCTCGGCAGCCCGGAAACGGTGGCCGCGGCCGCCCACGAAGAGGCAGGCACCCGCCCGAAGCCGCCGGCCCCGCCGCGCCGGTTTCTGTGGCCGTGGCTCGCGGCGGGCGCCGGGGTGCTGCTCGTGTTGCTCGTCTGTCTCGGCGTGGCTGTCTTTGCTCAGAGCAGCACCTCCGAGCCGGCGTTCCCGTCGACCGAGGTCCCGGCGTCGCCAGCCGTTGAGCCGACCGCCACGCCGACCTAGAGGCCGCCGCGAAAGGTTCAGTCGATTTGGGGCAGGGCGGGGCCGAGGATGTCGTCGGCGTCGACGATCGTGTAGGCGTAGCCCTGCTCGGCCAGGAAGCGCTGACGGTGGGCGGCGTACTCGGTGTCGATCGTGTCGCGGGAGACGACGGTGTAGAAGTGCGCCTGCCGCCCGTCAGCCTTGGGCCGCAGCACCCGGCCCAGACGTTGCGCTTCCTCCTGACGTGAGCCGAAGGTGCCGGACACCTGGATCGCCACCGCCGCCTCGGGCAGGTCGATCGAGAAGTTGCCGACCTTCGACAGCACCAGCGTGCGCAGTTCACCGGCGCGGAACGCGTCGAACAGCCGTTCCCGCTCCTTGTTGGTGGTCGAGCCCTGCACGATCGGGGCGTCGAGGTATTCGCCGAGCTCGTGCAGCTGGTCGAGGAAACCGCCGATGACCAGCACCGGCTCGTCAGGGTGCTTGTCGACCAGCGCCTTCACCACCGGCAGCTTGGTGCGGGCGGTGGCGGCCACCCGGTAGCGCTCCTCGGCCTCGGTCACCGCGTACGCCATCCGCTCGGCGTCGGTGAGGGTGACCCGCACCTCGACGCACTCGGCGGGCGCGATCCAGCCCTGCGCCTCGATGTCCTTCCACGGGGCGTCGTAGCGCTTCGGGCCGATCAGCGAGAACACGTCGCCTTCGCGGCCGTCCTCCCGTACGAGGGTTGCGGTCAGACCCAAGCGGCGACGAGCCTGCAGGTCGGCGGTGAACCGGAAGATCGGCGCGGGCAGCAGGTGCACCTCGTCGTAGACGACCAGGCCCCAGTCGCGGGCGCCGAAGACGTCGAGGTGCGGGTACGCCCCGCCCCGGCGCGAGGTGAGCACCTGGTACGTCGCGATGGTGACCGGGCGGATCTCCTTGCGCTCCCCCGAGTACTCGCCGATCTCGTCCTCGGTCAGCGACGTACGCGCGATCAGCTCGCGCTTCCACTGCCGCCCGGCCACCGTGTTGGTCACCAGAATCAGCGTGGTGGCCTTCGCCGTGGCCATCGCGGCCGCCCCGACCAGCGTCTTTCCGGCGCCGCAGGGCAGCACCACCACCCCCGAGCCGCCCGCCCAGAAGCCGTCGACCGCTTCCTGCTGATAGGAGCGCAGACTCCAGCCGTCCTCGGCCAGGCTGATCTCGTGGGCCTCGCCGTCGACGTAACCGGCCAGGTCCTCCGCAGGCCAGCCCAGCTTGAGCAGCGCCTGCTTGAGGCGGCCGCGCTCGGACGGGTGCACCACGATGGTCTCGTCGTCGATCTTGGCGCCGAGCATGCCCGCGAGCTTCTTGGACTTCGCCACCTCGACCAGCACGATCTTGTCGAGGCCGCGCAGCACCAGGCCGTGGCTCGGGTCGTTGACCAGCTGCAGCCGCCCGTACCGGTCCATCGTCTCGGCCACGTCGACCAGCAACGCGTGCGGGACCGGGTAACGCGAGAACTTGATCAGCGAGTCGACGACGCTCTCGGCGTCGTGACCCGCGGCGCGGGCATTCCACAGGCCGAGCGGGGTCAGCCGGTACGTGTGCACGTGTTCCGGCGACCTTTCCAGCTCGGCGAACGGGGCGATGGCCATCCGGCACGCCTTCGCGTCCGGGTGGTCCACCTCCAGAAGCAGAGTCTTGTCGGACTGGACGATCAGAGGCCCGCCGCTCACCTGCACACCCTTCGAAGAGCTGTAACCGACCCTCCAGTCTGACACGAGGTCGCTGCAACCTTTCGGCCCAGGAACTCGTTGATCAACAAGACCGCACGCGTTCGGGGGCGTGCGGTCCCTACTTCTCCTCGTCGGGCACGGCGGCGGTGATGCGGTGCAGCGCGAACGTGTGCAACGTCTCGGTCCGTTCGTCCTCGGCGCGCAGATAACCCGCGCTCAGCGACACCGGGCGTACCAGCCGCGACAGCGTCGCCCCGTGCGAGTCGACGTAACCCACCCAGACCTTGACCTTTTCCCGTACGGCCTGTTGCAGCACCGCCATCGCCTGCCCGTGCTGCTGCACCGGGGTCAACCCCGCCACGCCCTGCCCGTTGGCCGCGCGCACGGTGACCGGCGCCCGGCGGGCGGCCCGGGTGGCGATGTCTCCACGCCGGATCTGCTCGACCACCCCGGCCAGCCGCGGCCCGGCCAGCACCGGCGGACCGGCCTGATCCGCCAGCCGGGAGGCGACCGACGTCCGGGTCGGGGCCCGCCGCACCTTGGGCCGGCTCAGCACCGCGGCGCCCCCGGCGTCCTCGGCCACGGGCGCGAAACCCGCCTCGCGCAGCGCGCCCAGCAGCCGTGCCACCTGCAAGGGGCTGACCAGCACGGTCGGCGCGATCTGGCGCAGACCGAGCACGCCCAGCCGCTTGTCGGCCAGCACCTCGGCCAGCAGCGCCTCGTCGTCGCTGCGCAGATAGGACCCGGCCGACCCGGCCCGCAGCCCGCCGTGCTTGCGGGCGGCGTCGTCGATCATGTAGCTCAGCGTCTGCGGCACCGGCGTACGCGACCGGCGCCGGAAGACCGCGTGCAGGTCGGCCGCCGTGTAACCCACGTCGAGAGCCCGCCGCACGCTGGCCGCGGTCACCCGGAACACGCTCGCGCCCCCGGCCGACTCCGGCTCGGCGATCACGTCGAGCTCGGCGGCCAGCTCCGGCTCGGGCGGACCGGGCACCACGACCGACAGGTCGGCCTGCACCAGCACGTGATCGACCGGGGCCGGGAGCAGCGCGTCCAGCGTGCCGACGGCGTCATCGGGCGGCTCCGTCGAGGCCGGCCGCACCCCGAGAGGGTCGACGTCGGTGTCGTCGACGTCTTCCAGGAGCAGACGCCCGTACGAGGTGATGGCCCCGAGCGCCGAGACGCCGAGCTGGGCGGCCCCCGTCAGGGCGTCACGGTGAGCCGCCTCACGCCCGCGCGAGCGCCGTGGGGTCTGCCAGGCGAGCAGGCCGAGCACCTCGTCGGCCTGTGGCGCCGTGCCCGGCTTGAGGTCGGCCAGCACCAGCAGCGCCTCGCGACGGGCCTGCGGGGCGCCGGCGCGCTCGGCGTCGGGGGCGAGCGCGTTGATCGGACGGTCCCGGTCGTCGCGCTGCCCGACCAGGCCCGGCTGCCGGGTCATCGCGAGCCAGGCCCGCGCCAGCGCCGTCCAGCGCTGGGCACTGCTGAGCGCGCGCCACAGGTCGTACGCGCCGGTGGGCAGAAAGACCTCGTCGACGGCCCCGCTCGCCCGGCTCACGGTCACCGACCGCCCGCTGCCCGCCACGTCGGCCTCGCCGAGCAGCCCGGCCGCGTACGCGACCTCGAGCAGCAGAGCCGCCCCGGGTTCGTCCAGGCCGGCCGTGCGGGCGAGACGCTTGAGATCCCGTACGCCCAGGCCGCCGGCCCGCAGCACCGGGGCGGGCTCGGCCGCCAGCGCCTCGAGCAACGCCTCCGTGCTGCGTACGGCCTCCATGACCTGACCGGCGCCGGCCGAGTCGACGGATTTCGGGTCGCGGGCGGCGCCCTCGGGGATGGGCGGGAACGGCCGCAGCGCGCCCAGCGGCCCGGTGTCCCGCCGCAGCAGCAGGCCCACCTCGCGGGGCAACTCGACCAGCTCGCCGTCAGCGCGTGGGGCCCGGCCGGCCTCGCTGATCGGCACCAGCACGTGATTGTCGACCAGCCACCGCACCGGCTCGGCGACAGCCTCACGCCGCAGCGCGCCGATGGGCGGACCAGCGGCGAGCCGGTCGAGCACGGCTCGGGCGCCGGGCGGGGCGGCCAGGACCGTACGGCGAAGTTTGGCCTTGTCGGCACAGAGCGCGGCCGCCTGGGCGTCGAGGTAGTCGGCGGGACGGCCCAGACCGGCGGGATAGGGCGACGTGACCTCGTCGATCGCGCCCACCAGGTGCAGGGAGTCCTCGTTGCCGTAGAGCAGGAACCGCACCCGGAGGCGGTCGATCGCCACCCGCACGTCGTCGGGGGCGACGCCGGTGGCCAGCTCGAGGATCGCGTCGACCGAGGTCGTCGCCGTCTCGGCCGAGCGGCTCAGCCGGGCCGCGTCGAGGACATGAAGCGTGAACTCGTCGAGGCCGTCGAGGCAGCGCGCGACCGAGCCGCGGGACTGGGCCCGTACGGCCAGCGCGGAGATGTCGGCGGGCACGGGCACGACAAGGTCGGGTCGCAGCTGGACGAGCGCGCTCAGCGCCTCGTCGGTCAGCGACCGCAGTTGATCGGCGAATGTGGTGGCCATCGTGTTCAACGCTAGCGGCCGTGGGACGATATTGAGGTGTCCGGCTGGGCCGGACACTGATCCGTACGGACGCTGAAGGGGACATCTGTGGCCGCGAAGAACAAGTTGCCGGGTACCGCCGTCGAGGGGGGCGCGGGTCCTCGCCGGACGAAGCCGGTCGACGCGCAGGGTCACCTGGAGGTTTCCGAGATCCTCTCCGACCGCGCCGCCGCCCCGTCGCCGTTCGGTGACGACCAGACCTTCCCGCTGCCGGTCGAGCGCTTGCACTACATCCCGTCGACCCCGGCGTGAGTGATGCGGTCGGGTTCGACCTGGACATGACCCTGATCGACTCCCGGCCCGGCATCCACGCCGCCTACCGGGCGCTGACCCAGCTGACCGGCGTCCACGTCGACGCCGACCTCGCGGTCAGCCGCCTGGGGCCGCCGCTGCGCACCGAGCTCGCGCAGTGGTTCCCGCCCGGCGAGATCGAGGAGGCGGTCACCACCTACCGCGCGCTTTACGTCGAGCACGCGATCAAGCCGGCCGTGCCGTTGAAGGGCGCGGTCGAGGCGCTGGCCGCCGTCCGCGAGCTGGGTCTGCGTGTTGTGGTTGTCACATCGAAGCTGGGGCGTCTGGCCGCGCTGCACCTGGATCACCTCGGTCTGATCGCCGATGAGCTCGCCGGGGACCTGTTCGCCGAGGGTAAGGCGGCCGCGCTGACGTCGCACGGCGTCCGCTGGTACGTGGGTGATCACGTCGGCGACATGGTGGCGGCGCGGACGGCCGGGGTTCCGGGGATCGGTGTGGCCACCGGGCCGTGCTCGGCCGGCGAGCTGTGGGAAGCCGGGGCGGCGTACGTGTTGGACGACCTCACCGGCCTGCCCGAGCTGCTGCGCCGGATTGCAGTTGGGTCCGGGCCCCCGCTTAAGTAGCCTTGCGGTGAGCGGTTGTTTCCATTTGAGGGTTCTTCAGGGCCTACCTCGACTGGCAGAGGGCCGCACGTTCCCGCCATGGTCTCCACCGCCCTGAAGAATTCTCATTAGTGAAGTTGAGGTCAGCGGTGCCCACGGGTCGAGTGAAGTGGTACGACGCGACGAAGGGATTCGGTTTCGTCACCAGCGATGAGGGCGGCGACGTGTTCCTGCCCAAGGGCGCGCTGCCGGCCGGGGTGGCCGAGTTGAAAACGGGTCAGCGCGTCGAGTTCGGCGTGGTGGACAGTCGTAAGGGCGCCCAGGCCATGGGCGTCAAGCTGATCGACGCGCCGCCCTCGCTGGCGGAGCTGCGGCGCCGCCCGGCCGAGGAACTGCACGGCATGGTCGAAGACATGATCAAGGTGCTGGAGTCGCAGGTGCAGCCGGGCCTGAGCCGGGGGCGTTACCCCGACAAGCGCGTTGCGCAAAAGATCGCGCAGCTTGTGCACGCCGTCGCGAAAGAGTTCGAAGTCTAGACAAAGGGCTTCACAGTCGGTGTCAGACCCGCCGCTGCCGCACGCTGCAACAGGGCGTCGGCGGCGGCGAGTCCGTCCCGGCCCAGTTCCAGCGTGAACTCGTTGACGTAGAGATCGATGTGCTGCTGGACGACCTCGGGCTCCATCTCCTGCGCGTTGGCCAGCACGAACTCGCGGCTCGCGTCGGGGTTGGCCCAGGCCATGCTCACCGAGTTGCGGATCCACTCGGTGGCCTCGGCCGGGTCGACCACACCCTTCTTGGCCAGGATCGCGCCCAGCGGGATGGGCAGACCGGTGTCCGACTCCCACCACTCGCCGAGATCGGCCAGCGCGTGCAGCCCGTGCCGCTGATAGGTGAACCGGGCTTCGTGAATGACCAGACCGGCGTCGTACGTGCCGTTGGCGACACCGGGCATGATCTGGTGGAACGGGACCACCTCGATGCGGCCCGGCGCCTGGTCGGCCGACCAGAGGCGGAAGAGCAGGTACGCCGTGGTGCGGTCACCGGGCACAGCCACCGTCTTGCCGGCCAGGTCGACGCCGGGCTCACGGGTCAGCACCAGCGGGCCGCAGCCCCGGCCCAGCGCACCGCCGGTGGGCAGCAGCTCGTAGTCGTCGAGCAGCCACGGCAGTGCGGCATAGCTCACCTTGACCAGGTCGAACTCGCCCCGCTCGGCCGCCGTGTTGGTCACGTCGACGTCGGCGAAGGTCAGGTTGACCTCGGGAGTGCCCGGGATGAGCCCGTGCACCAGAGCGTGGAAGACGAACGTGTCATTGGGACACGGAGAGACCGCGAGAGAAAGCGCCACGGGGTCCACGCTAGACGCGCCGCCCCGTCATGGCGTGCCGCGACCGCTGTCTCTCATCCCACACGGTGAAGTTATCCACAGGCTTTCCACAAAGCCCCAGAGGCTGTGGACAACGCGGCGAAGGCGTCCTTGAGCCGCCATGCCGCACGGTCTCGCGGCCCGACCGGATTGGAGACAGTGCGCAGCTCGGCGAAGGGAAGAGACCCGGCGGCGACCGCGACCCCGAAGCCCTCCATCGCCTCGGCCACAGCCTGTGGATAACTCGCGGCCAGCCGCTCGGCGGTGGCGGCGGTGCCGGTGACGGTGCTCAGGGTCACGACGTCGCCGGGGATGGCGTCGGGCAGCGCCTCGATGAGCGACCTCACCAGCGAGGGGTCGGCCGGGAGCACGCTCGTGCCGAAGCCGAGCTCGTCGACGGTGAGGAAGCCGTCGGGTGTCTCGGCCCCCAGATCGGCGGCAATGCTGCGGAGCCCGATCACCGTTGAGCCGACCGGGGCTCGGCCGGGGAAGCCGCCCGCTATCCCGGCCGAGATGACCGCCTGGTAACGGCCGGTCGCCAGGAGCCGCGCGGTGCCGGCCGCGGCGGCCGCGGGCCCGACGCCGACGGGCTCGACCACCACGTGATCAGGGTCAGCGCCGGCACGCACAGCATCGGCCTCGGCGGCCACGGCGGTGACCACAAGCAGCGGCAAAGTCATCGATCGGAGTCCCTCAGCCCATTCGTTCCTGTTCGAGAACCACCTCGGGCAACGGCCTGACCGCCCCCGCCAGCGTCAGCGAAACGACCAGCAGCACGGCCACCGCCACCAACGCGTTCTTGACCGTCACATGATCGCCCAGGAAGCCGATCAGCGGCGGCCCGCCCAGGAAAGCGCAGTACCCGATGGAAGCCACCACGCTCACCCGCGAAGCCGCGTGCGCGGGGTCGTCGGCGGCCGCGCTCATGCCGACCGGGAAGCCCAGCGACGCCCCCAGACCCCAGAGCAGCGCGCCGGCGAAGGCGAACGGCGTCGACGGCCCGAGGATGTAAAGGGCCAGCCCACCCACACTCACCGCGGCCAGCGCCCGGACGACGGGGACCCGCCCGTACCGGTCGAGCAGCGCCGGCCCGAACCAGCGCCCGGCTGTCATCGCGCTCAGGAACAGCGCGAACGCCAGCGTCCCGACGGCGGCCGACGTGCCGTAGCTGTCGATCATCGAGACGCTGATCCAGTCGATACCGGCGCCCTCGGTGAAGGCGAACGCCAGCACGAAGACGCCGACCAGGATCGTGCGCGGCTCCCGCCATGTGGCGACCGCGTTGCGCAGACGCTCGCGCTTGGTGATCACCGGCGGATTGGAGGCGATCATCGTGGGGTCGGAGGGCGTCACGGCGGGCACCGGGCCGGCGTCGTCGGGCACGAAGGCCCGTACGGAGAACACGACCACGACGGCGATGAGCACCGCCGTCACGGCGAGGTGCAGCGTGACCGACACCCCGGTGGCGACCGCCCCCGCGCCGACCAGCGCGCCCGCGACCGTGCCGACGCTGAACCCGGCGTGGAACCGGGGCATGATCGCCTTGCCGAGGCGGCGCTCGACGATCGCGCCCTGCACGTTCATCGCCACGTCCCAGGCGCCGTTCGCGAAACCGAAGGCGAACAGCCCGATCACCACCGGCACGACCCCGTACTCGTAACCGAACGAGACGGAGAGCAGCGCTACGCCAAGTAGCACGCCCATCGCGGCGACCGTGCGGCTCGAACCGAAGCGGGCCACGATCTGCCCCGCGATCAGCAACGAGACGATCGACCCGGCGGCCAGCGCGAGCAGCACCAGACCGAGCCGCGACGGCGTCAGCCCGAGCTCGTCGCGGACCTGCGGGATGCGCGAGGCCCAGCTGGCGGCGGCGACCCCGGCAAGGATGAAGGCTGCGTAAACGGCGCGGGTGGCGGCCCGTACCTCGGAAGCGGCAATGGTCACCCGGGCACTCCGAGAAAACGGCCCACGATCGCCCGGGTGTCGGCCCGGTCGAACGTGGCGGTGGACAGGATCAGGTGCATGACAAGCCCCTCGTTGAGCGCGTCGAGGGCCCGCGCGGTGACCGGATCGACAAACCGTTCCAGCACAGAACGTGATCGACGCATCCACGCCTCGGTCACGCCGCGCAACGCCGGGTCGCGCAGGGCCGCCAGATAGAGCTCGTACGCGACGGCCCAGTCCCGCTGGTCCGCGTCCGCGCCGTCGTGGATCAGGTCGGTCACCGCGTCCGCGAACCCGGCGAGATCGGTGACGTTCTCGAAGTGCGCCTCGTACCGTGGCGACATCTGCTCGGCGTGCCGGCGGAAGGCCTGTTCGAGCAGGTCCTCGAGACTGTCGAAATGGTAGGTGATCGAGCCCAGCGGCACGTCGGCCGCGGACGCGATGCGCCGGCTGGTGGTGCCCGTGACGCCGTTGTCGGCGATCACCCCGATGGCCGCGTCGATGATCCGGCTCTTGCGGTCGGGGTCGTAGCGCCGCGGCGACCGGGCGGCGGGAGCGGCGGTCACGGCTCGACCTGCCGGATGATCCGGGCCGGGTTGCCCACGGCGACCACGTTCGCCGGCAGGTCTTTGGTGACCACCGCCCCGGCCCCGACCACCGTGTTCTCGCCGATGGTCACCCCGGGCAGGACGATCACGCCGCCCCCGAGCCAGACGTTGTCGCCGATGACGATCGGCGAGGCGGCCTCCCACTTGTCGCGGCGCGGGCCGGCGGCGACCGGATGCCACGGGGTGAGCAGTTGGACATTGGGGCCGATCTGCACGTCGTCGCCGATCGTGACGGTCGCCACGTCCAGGCTGACCAGCCCGAAGTTGACGAAGGTGCGGGCCCCGACGAAGGTCTGACGGCCGTAGTCGCAGCGGAACGGCGGCCGGATCTCGGTGTCCTCGCCGAGGCCGCCGAGCAGCTCGGTCAGCAGCTCGCGCCGCAACGCCTGGTCGGCGGGGTCGGCCTGATTGAACCGGTGGGAGAGCGACGCCGCCCTCTCCGCGTCACGGGCCAAGGCCGGATCGTCGGCTCGGTACAGCTCACCGGCCAGCATCCGCTCGCGCATCGTGGTCATGCGTACGAGCGTACATAGGCGTCTGACTACAATCCGCTCGTGATGGCAGAGCCGGCATGGGATGTTGCGGTTGTCGGCGGCGGACCGGCCGGGTTGTCGGCCGCGCGGGCAGCGGCAGCGGCAGGAGCGCGCACCATCGTTCTGGAACGCGCCGAGCACCCGCGCTACAAGACCTGCGGCGGCGGCCTCATCGGAACTTCCCTGGCGTACGCCTCGGCACACATCGCCGTTCCCGCACGCGACCGCATCACGTCGCTCACGTTCACGCGAGACGGGGGGCGCTCCTTCACCCGCCACGCCTCCGGCCGGCCGTTCCTGACGCTGGTCCGGCGCGACGACTTCGATCACGCCTGGTGTGTGGCGGCTGTCGAAGCGGGTGCCACCGTACGGCAGAACGCGCAAGTTCGCGGAATCGACCAGACCGACACGTACGCGACCGTGACGCTGGCCGGCGGCGAACAGATCACGGCCGGCGTGGTGATCGGCGCCGACGGCTCGGCCGGAATCACCTCGCGATACGTGGGTGTGACCTTCGAACAGCAGGACCTGGGACTCGAGGTCGAGCTGGCCGCAACCGAGGCCGACCGCGACGAGTGGCGCGGACGGGTCCTGCTCGACTGGGGCTCTTTCCCCGGCTCGTACGGGTGGGTCTTCCCCAAGGACGACGAGCTCACAGTCGGCGTGATCATGGCGAAGGGGCACGGCGCCGAGACCAAGCAATACCTGACCGACTTCGTACGGCGGCTCGGCCTCGACGATCGCAGGGTCGTGCGCGACTCCGGGCACCTGACGCGCTGCCGGCGGTCCGACTCGCCGCTGCGCCGGGGCCGGGTGGTGGTGACCGGCGACGCCGCCGGCCTGCTCGAGCCGTGGACGCGTGAGGGCATCAGTTACGCCCTGCGATCAGGCGACTGGGCCGGCGCCTCTTTTCAAGACCTTCCCTCGTACGAGCGTCGCGTGGCCGCCGAATTGGCGCCCGAGATGGCAGCGGGGAGGCGGCTGCTGGGCGGCTTCTCCCGTCTGCCCGGCGTCGTGCACGCTGCGATGGCGACGCCGCTGGGCTGGCGCGCATTCGAAAGGTTCTGCCGCGGCGACCTGTCGATGGCCCGCGTGATCAAACGCCCGGGCGTACGCGCCCTGCTCGCCCTCTTCCGCGCTTAGTCCTCACCGGCCGGCGCGACGCCCACTTCCGCACTCAGTCCTTCACCGGCCGGTGCGGCCACGACGCCCACTTCCGCGCTCAGTCCTTCACCGGCCGGTGCGGCCACGGCGCCCACTGCACGGCGGCGGCGAACCCGCTGCGCCGCGCCTCACGCGCATCCCACCTGGTCAACGGCCCCTCGCGGTGAGCGTTGACGCCCACGCCGATGAGCCGGCTCTCGAACCACGAGCCACCGACACCCCGCCGTACGCGCTCCCACAGACCGCCCTCGACCAGGGCGGACGCCTGTGTCCGGAGCACGTCGACGAGCTGTGCCGGGTCTTCGTCACAGACCTCGCAGGCACACATCGGCAGGGTTTCGACCCACCAGCGCCCGAGGCGCATCTCGAGGCCCGGCGTCTCGGTGAACGCGATGGCGAGCGGCGCGGCCGCCGGCGTGCGCGGCATGAGCCTTTCCATGCGCACCAGGGCGTCGGCCGGCCCCAGGAGCTCCTTGCTCTCCCGGCGGTCGACCACGTAACGCTCCGCCAGCTCGTCCAGCAGCGCCTCGGCCGCGTCATGCAGGACGGCAAAGCGAGCGGCGTGCGGGTCAGCCCTCACCAGCGCAGTATGCCGCCCTCGGCCGACGGCTCACCAGCGCTTCCGCAGGCTTCTCCTTATCCGAAGGAGAAGGTCCCCGCCTTGACACCCTCGACGAAGGCCTCCCACTCCGCCTGGGAGAAGGAGAGGACCGCGCCGTCCGGCGCCTTCGAGTCGCGAACCAGGTACCGATCCCCCAGCCTGGCCACTTCGACGCAGTTACCGCTTGCGCAGTCGGCTTTTCGCCATCGCACTTCCCGTCGGTTGATCATCTTGCGCCTCCCGTGTCGGTTCCCGATTCCACGCTAGGTGAGGGTTTCGAATCACAGGAGGAGTGAATGAGCCATCTCGGCCCGAAACACGAAAAATGCACCGGAATGACGGATAAAAATGCCCGGACTGCAAGCCATAGGTCTGTTTTGCGGAGCACGGGCGCGACGAACCCGGCTCGACGCTTCCTTGAGGCCGCCCCGCACGTGCGCATGCGGGGCGGGTGCTACTGGTCGAACTCAGAACACGAACTCGCCGTTCTTGACCCCGGCGACAAACGCGAGCCACTCGTCCTTGGAGAACGTGTGCGCGGGCAGCTGCGGGTTCTTGCCGTCCCGGACCAGGTAGCTGCCGTCGACCATGGCTACCTCGACACAGGTGCCGCCGCTGCACCGGCTGCTACGGTGCCACTTCGGCGAATCATTTTCCATCATTGCGGGCTACGCTCCTGTAAAAGATGTGTAACGGTGAGAAGGTCTTGCCAGTCCGGCTATCCGGAAGGGTTGATTTCCAGATTCGCGATTCGGCCCTTGATGAATTCGATCGTGTCATTTTCATCGAGGGCAGCTTGCCAGAGCTGTTCGAAGCGATTGCGATGCCGCGCCGTCTCGTCGCGGCTCTCGACGACCTCGTCGTGCACGCCGTTCTCGCGGTACATGATTTCCCGCTGATCCCGTCCGGCGCCGACCGTCATGAGGTCGAAGCTGCCATTGTTCGGAATCGCCATGTCGAACGCGAAGGGGAGCATGCGGACGGCCAGCGGCCCCGCATCGGACAGGTCCACGAGGCGGCGGAGCTGATTCGCGAAGACCTGGGAACCGCCGATGGGGCGCCGGAACACCGACTCGTCGGCCAGCAGGAAAATCCTCATCGATCCGAGCCGGTCGGCCAGGGCATCGTGACGGGCCTTGCGAGCCTCGACCACGGCCGCGATCTTCTCGGGAGAGAGCTGGTCCTGCAACGAGCCGGTGAGCGCGTGACTGTAGTCCGGGTTCTGGAGCAGCCCGGGAATGTAGAAAACGGTGAAGTAGCGGATCTCGGATGCCTCGGCCTCGTATTCCACGAATCGGCGCAGAGGTTCCGTGAGGTTTTCCCGAAAACGCGGCTCGTCCCACCAGACCGCACGCCGTCGAACCCGCATGCGCGCGACCCGGGCATCGGCCAGAAGTGAGCCGATCACTTCTTTGTCCTGCACGCCGAGAAACGGCAGCAAACTTCGAAGATCATTGATCGAAATGGTGTTGTCACCGTTCTCGATCCTGATCACTTTGCTGTGTGACCACTCCATGGCCTCGGCGACCTGGGCCTGCGTCAGACCCGCCGCCTCGCGCGCCTCGCGAATGGCGATGCGTACACGGAGGCGCGCGATCGTAGGCGAATCGCCTTCGGCCATCGGTCCTTCATCGTTGAAGTAGGTGTCACTCGGCGGAAGAAGCTGCTACCTCGCGGATTGCCAGTTGGCAGTCCGCGAGATCGCGGCACATCCTATTACGTCCTACCAGACGACCGACCGGGGGGTCAGGTGATTGTTGAAGATCAAGCAACGGCCAGGTCGAGACCTCTTTCGGGTGGCCGCGCGTTCTCGATGGCGCGCCGGAGAGCCCGCTTGACCTGGTTGAACTCACGCTCTTCGAAGCTTGCGTACAGCACAACGTCGGATCCCCGATAGATCGCGTGGAGCTCCCAGCCACGACCGCCGCGTCGCAGCATCGAGGGAACAGCGCAGATCAGCGGGACCAACACGGCGAGCAACCCGATCGCGTACGCGGTGGGTGGCTCCAGCAGAGTCCACCCGGCCCCGACTGCGGCGACCGTGCCGGCGGCCACCATCAGAACAGCCGTCGGAGAAGCGGGTGCGGAACTCGACCGCATCACTCCGACATTGCGTAGATCACGGACGGCGTAGCTCTTCAACGGCGTCCCACGCAGGATGAACAGTTCGTCAGTCACCACGGCGCCCGGGCCGCGGTAGTAGATGCGTTTGCTCATGACGCGCTCCTCCCCCTCGGCTGGTTGCGGGAAAGAGGTCGCCCGGTCCGTAACGGCGCCCGGCTGCTGCCAGGTGTTGCCGCGCTGGACCTCCCGAACCTGCCCTGTTACTGACCGTCAGTACAGCACGCCTGTCCGCAGTCCGCCATCTACCAAACTGCTATGTAGCAGATTGAGCACAAGCACCTTGTTCCGGCCCTGCCGTCGGCGCTCGGCGAGTTTGGGAACCGGCACATCGCGCACGAACGGGTGTACTCCAGCTGCTGGCCTCTTGTGGGGAGCACGGAGCAGCGCCACGATGACGGCGTTCCCCGTAGAGACAAAGACGGCACCCGGTTGCCGCCGGGTGCCGTTGCTTACCGTCTCCCCTCGGAACTCCGCCCTTGCTGCTCTACTTGTAGTACAGCATGCCTCCAGGCTCTCCGCTACGCGTCAAACTGCCATGTTGCAGACTGCGTCTAAGCTGAGTGAGCTATGAGTATCGTGCGCCACTTGACCGCCTTGCGGCGTTTCATCGAAGAACCGACCGGGTAGCCCACCGTCGGATGCCAACCTCGAACTTGTGAATCCGCAGGTAGAAGGGCGATAACCCGCATGGAGAGCCGACTTGTGATCGCGGGTCAGGCGGTGCAGCCGATCCTGGTGATGTTCCCCCTGGGCCTGTTCGCGATAGCCGTCATTTTCGACGTGGCCAATCTTCTCGGCGCACCAGCCATTGTCGGATCCCTGGCCTACTGGAACATCGTCGCCGGGCTGGTGGCCGGCGTGGCCGCCACCATCGCCGGCGCGGTCGACCTGGCGTTCGTCCGCCGCCCCGACGCGAGGCGCATCGGCGTCCTCCGCGTCCTGCTCAACATGGGTGTGCTCTTCCTGTTCGCCGTGATCCTCATGGTCCGCGTCGGCGACCCCGACCGGCAGGCCGGCGTCGGCCTCTTCCTCCTCGAACTGCTGGCCCTCGCGATCAGCGGATTCGGCGCGTGGTTCTCGGGCGAACTGGCCAACGGACGCACCCCGGCGTTTGCCCGCGCCGCTGTCGGGAATCGCGGCTACTAGGGCGTTCCGGCGCCCGCTTCGCCAGGGCGCCCCGGCGCTCCGGTTCCACAGGGCGCTCCGGCGCTCCGATCCCCAGCAGAGAGGGCGCCTCACATGACCACCTCGATAGACGGCAAGCGCGTCGCCTTCCTGGCCGCCGACGGCGTGGAAGAGGTCGAATACACCGAGCCGCGCAAGGCGGTCGAGTCGGCGGGCGGCACAGCCGAACTCGTCTCGATCAACGACGACGAGATCCAGGCCGTCAACCACATGGACCCGGCCGGGAAGCACCAGGTCGAAAAGCCCGTCAAGGACGCGAGCGTGTCCGACTACGACGCCCTCGTCCTCCCCGGCGGCGTCGCCAACCCCGATTTCCTCCGTACGAATCCCGACGCGGTCGCCTTTGTGCGGGAGTTCCTGGCCTCCGGCAAGACCGTGGCCGCCATCTGTCACGCCCCCTGGACCCTCATCGAGGCCGGAGCGGTCGCCGGTCGCACCCTGACCAGCTGGCCCAGCCTCCGCACGGACCTGACCAACGCCGGCGCCACCTGGGTCGACGAACAGGTCCACACCGACGGCAACCTCATCACCAGCCGCAAGCCCGACGACCTGCCCGCCTTCTGCGCCGAGCTGGTAACCACCCTCGGCAAGGCCTGACCCCTCCCACGCCGAAAGCCCAGGTCCTACGGGCCTGGGCTTTGGCACGTCCGTTCGTCACCACGGGGGCGCGTGGGTCGGCCGCAACTTGGGTCGCTACGAGTCCGCCCGCCGGCCGCGCAAGGGTGGCGGCCACGATGGGACATCCGCCCCGCTGACGTCGCCCGGTCAGGGCTTCAGCCGCGCCAGAGGTTCAGCATCATGGCTTCCACGGCGATCTCGGGTTTGACGTTCTCGTCGATCGCCTGGCGGCAGGCAAGCACGGCTTCCAGGCGGCGCAAAGTGCTCTCGGCGGACCACTTGCCCGCCGCGGCCTCGGACTGCGCCGCGATGTCGGTGTGCACGACGCCGACTGGGGCGCGCAGATTGGTGACCAGGACGTCGCGGTAGAAACCCGCCAGGTCGACCAGCGCGCGGTCGAGCGCGTCGCGTTTCGAACGGGTGGCCCGCGATTTCTGCCGGCGTTCGAGATCTTTCAGTTGGCCGGCCGCGCCACGCATCGCGCCGGCTGCGCCCCGGCCTGTGCCGCCCGCGCCAAGCGCCTGCTCGAGGGCGGCGCGCTCGGACGCGTCGGTCTCGACCAATTGTTCGGCCGCCTCGGCCTCGGCCGCCTTGATCAGCGCGCCGGCCGCCTCGAAGCAGGCGCCGACCCCGGTCAGCCGGCGCGGTACCGAGAGCACGGCATCGCGCCGCCCGCGGGCCTCGGTGTCGTTGGCCAGGCGTTTCGCCCGCCCAACGTGACCCTGAGCAGCGGCCGCCGCCCACGCCGCGACGTCGGCCGCGATGTGGTCACGGCGCACGAGAACCTCGGCCACCGCGTCGGCCGGCGGCTGGCGCAGCGCCACCACCCGGCAGCGCGAACGGATCGTCACCGAGATGTCGTCGGGATGGGTGGACGGCGTGCACAGCAGGAACACCGTGCGCGGCGGCGGCTCCTCGATCGCCTTGAGCAGCGCGTTTCCCGCCTGTTCGGTGAGGCGGTCGGCGTCCTCGATCACCACGACCTGCCACCGGCCGCCCGAGGGCGCGCTGGCCGCCCGCAGCACGAGCGCACGCATCTCGTTGACGCCGATCGACAGGCCCTCGGGCACCACGAAACGTACGTCGGCGTGGGTCCTGCCGAGGGTGGTGTGGCAGCCGTGGCACTCGCCGCACCCGACACCGCCCCGTTCGCACTCGAGCGCCGCCGCGAAGGCCCGCGCGGCCACCGACCGCCCGCTGCCCGGCGGACCCGTGAAGATCCAGGCGTGGGTCATCGCGCCGGCGGCAACCTGCTCGCCGGTGACGACTCGAGCCGCGGCCGCCGCCGCCTGTCGCAGCGTGGCGACGGGCTCGTCCTGGCCCACCAGATCGGCGAAGACGTCACTCACGGCACCGATGGTATTGCCCGCCACCGACAAAACCGCATCCGTTGTCCACCGGACCGGCAGTTATCCACAGTGGAAAACCTGGCGTAGCGAAGGCGTCACCCTTCCGGGTACGTTCTGATCCCGGTGAGCGACGAAGAGTTGACACACGGTTAGGAGCCTCGGTATGGCGCGTGAGATCGACGAGGCGTGGATCAGCGAAGCCATCGACAGGCACCGACGCGTTGAGCAGCTGCGCGGCGACTACGAACGAGCGGTCGAGTCACACAAGGTCTCGGTCCACTCGCCCGACGACTCGATCGAGGTCACAGTGACCGCATCCGGCCAGATAACGGACATCCAGATACACGGCGGCCTGCAGCATCGCCAGGCTGCCGAGTTCTCGCGGGAACTGCAGGCCACGGTGGCCAACGCCGCCGAGGCCGCCCGCTGGGCCCGCGACAAGCTGCACGACGAGATCTTCGGCAAGCTCCGCTCGCTGGGGGAGGCCTGAGATGGACACGTTGGCCGAGAGCCTCGACCAGGCCGCCGACTCGTTGACCGCACTGTCCCGCGAGGTTCCGGGGCTCGCAGCGGCCTCCAGCGCGTTCGCAGCGCCGCCGGTCGGCGCCGGGGTATCGGCCGTTCCGCCCGACGGCCGTGCCCTCGGAACCGAGACGGGCGTGACGAATGCCGGCCGGGGCACCCGCTGGGACGCCGGCGAGGGTTTGGGCCTTCCCGGGCGAGTGAGCCGGTCCCTCCAGGATCGTTGGGCGGCGGCGCTCGAAGCCCGAACACACGAGGCAGCCGCGGCAGCCGCGCGCTTGACCACCCTGGCCGACTCGGTGCGCACGACCCGGCAGGCGTACACCGAGACCGACGAGGCGGTCCGGCGCCGCTTCACCCGGGAGACGTGATGGACCGGCTCGATCAGGTGCTCGATTCCGCCACGCCCCTGCTGCGCCGGGCGGAGGACGTCCTCGAGCTGACCGGTGCGCCGCCCGGCCACCCGGTCTGGGACCACCTTCGACACGTACGCCTGATGCCCGCCGACGCCGTCCGAGCGGTGGCCGGGTTGCGCCCCGCTGCCATGTCCGAGGCCGAGCCCGAACTCCGAGCCGATGCCCGGGTGTGCGTCGAGGCGGCCGCCGCGCTGCCCCCGCCCGGCGAGTGGGAAGGTGAGGCCGCCGACGCCTACGACGATCAGCGCCGCCGCGCCGCCGCGCATCTCGCGGGCGGCGACGACAGTCTGGACGAGCGCTTCGAGGCGACCGCCGACCTGGCCGCGGCCCTGCACCAGTGGATGACCCGCACGCGTGACAACCTGGCCGCCGCGCTGACGGAGGTTCTGACCTCGGCCGAGGCGTTCACGCTGACCGCGTCCGCGAGCTTCCCGCCGACGTCGGCCGAGACCGAGGCCGCGGCAAACCTGTCGTCCCACGTCCTGCGAACGATCGCCGACGACTACGCCGAAGCCGAAGACCTGCTGGAGGGCTCGCGACACCTGGCCGACCCGATCCCGCTCTGACCCGGGCCACCCGAAAGAGGCGGCACAGCATGAACGCGGCGCCGCATTCGGACAACCGGAAAGACCCCGAATGCGACGCCGCGTCCTCCTGCACCCCCCGCAGGCGTAGAAACCACTCAACGCTACTTATCGATGGATGTCTCGGGACGGGGGAGGCTTCCGGCCGCTCGGTGGAGCAGGTAGGGACAACCGTCGGGTCGTCCTCATCCATCAGGAGATCGACATGTCTCCATCCGGCCGACGCGGTTCCGGTAACTGCTCGCCGCACTCCGATTACCGATGCCGCGCAGTCTGCCGCAGGCATGGGCGGCCTCCCGGTTCGGAACCGGAAGACCGCCCACGGTGATCACGAGTGGGAGCGTCGGCGGCGCAGGCTCAGCAGCACGACAGCAACACCGGCCAGCAGCAGCCCACCGCCGGTCATGGCGACCCGGTCGAGCCTCGGCCCCGTCACGGGCAGACCGCCACCGCCTGCGCCACCCGAGGGAACCTCAGCAGCCCCGGGTGAGATCGCGGCAGCCTCCAGGACACCGAGCGACATGCTCAGCGAGACCCCGGCCTTGCCGTACCCGTCGTGGCCGCGCCTCTTCGAGCCGGACACCTGCGACAGCGCGACCTTGATCGAGTCGGCCCGGGCCGCGATCGCCTGGCCCTTGACCGCGTGCCGCACGTCGCCGAGCGAGACACGCACCCGCATCCCCTTGGCAGGCAGGGTGGCCGACTCGGGTTCCGCACCGGCGATCGGCGGCAGCCCGGGAATACGGGGCACCGGCAGCGCACCCGCCTGGCCCAGCCCGCCGAGCTCGGTCAACGGCGCCGCCTCCATCGCGCGCTGGTTCGGGGTCAGCGCGAAATCGACGTGCTCGCCCGCGGCCTGCAGGCGCTTGGTCGGCAGCCCGTCCCCCGAGACCTCGACGATCGCCGGACGGTAGTTGACCTTGCCGCCGGCCGTGGCGGACATGGCGGCCTCCAGCGTGGGCGCACGCAGAACCCGTACCGTGACCTTGCCGCCCGCCAATTCGATGCGGCCCACGGTGATCGTCGACCGGGCCACCGTACGGACCTGATCGTTGTGGTGTTCGACACCCGTCGTGCCGGCACTCGTCACCGTGCCCGGGACCCGGACCAGCGCACCACGGCCGCTGCCGAGCAGGCTCAGGCTCGTGAGGGCGGCGCCGGCACGACCCGTCTCGCCGGCGACGCGTCCGCACGCCATGCCCTCGTCCCACTGTGCGTGCGTGGTCAGCCGGCCGTCCCCGAAGCGCAGCGGGCCGGCCTTCGACGCCGGGGTCGAGCGCTTGGCGCCGGTCTTGCTGGTCGGCGGCGCCTGCTGCACCAGCGGCTTGGCAAGCGCCGGGTTGCCGGAACGGCCGTCGAGCAGCCGGGCGTACGCGGCCGACGCGACACGAGCGGGTGCGATCATCGCCGTGCGGGCCTCGCCGACCCCGATCTCGGAGAGCGCCGCACTTCTCGCGCGCTTGTCGGTTACCCGGCCGCCGTCATCCCGCGCATCGTCGGCGCCCTGCCCCTCTTCAGCCGGCTCTCCGCCGCCGGCGCCCCCGGTCAACCCGCCGGCCATCTGACCGCCCTGGTCGGCCAGGTCACGCACCGGGCCGCCCTTGGGCGGCGGCAGCTCGTCGTCGACCCCACCGGTCTTGTTCTTCGGCTTCGGCGCCACCCCGAGGTACCCCAGCACCCCCATCCCGGTCATGCCGATCGCCTCGCTGGGCGTGTCGCTGTCCTCGGGGTTCGGGATGACCGACTCCGCGCCGCCGCTCAGCACCTGCCCCGGGTCCTCGGCCTTCTCCTGGCCGCGGGGGGCCGGCGCGTTCACTTCGAGCTTTTTGATCCGCAGGATCTCGGCGCCGGACTGCGCGGCGAAGTTCTCAGCCCGCTCGCAGGGCGTGGGCGCCGCGAGTGCGGGCTGCGGTGCGGTGATGGCGCCGGCAAAACCGAGCGCGACGACACTTGCGGCCAGCGACCTGGCGGGCGTCATGTGGCAGTTCCCTCCGGAGATGGGCCGCAAAGGAGCGGCGTCTACGGGTCTGCCCAACGAAGGTCGATTCGCACGGTTGCGATACATCTATGCGGCAACCCCCACGGGTAGCCCAAAACCGGCATTTGGTACGGCGTCCGGGGCGTCGTAGGGTGGTGACATGGGCATGCTGTGCGCGGTCAGCTTCAACCGGTATGGCCGCCTCTACTACCTCGACCCGGGCGAGTTCTCGCCCCAGGTCGGCGACCGTGTGCTCGTGCCCACGGACGACGGCCCCGAGGTGGCGGAGTGCGTCTGGGCGGCGCAGTGGGTGAGTGAGGAGACATCGGGCTTCCCGAAGGTCGCCGGGCTCGCCGACGACAACGATCTGCGGCGTGACGAGCTGCTGCGCAAGCGCAAAGCCGAGGCCAAGGTCGCCGCCAAAAAACTGATAAAGGCGCACGAGCTGCCCATGAAGGTCGTCGCGGTCGACCACGTGCTCGACCAGACAGGCACCGGCAGCGCGCGCACCACGATCTATTTCACGGCCCCGCATCGAGTCGATTTCCGTTCCCTCGTACGGGATCTCGGCGCGACCCTGCATTGCCGGGTCGAGCTCCGGCAGCTCTCCGCCCGCGACTCTGCCCGCGTCCAGGGCGGCATCGGCTCCTGCGGCCGCGACCTGTGCTGCGCGACCTTCCTGACGGACTTCGAGCCGGTCACCATCCGCATGGCGAAAGACCAGGACCTCCCGCTCAACCCCCTGCGGATCTCCGGCGCCTGCGGCCGCCTGATGTGCTGCCTCAAATACGAGCATCCGCTGTACCAGAAGTTTCAGGCCACCGCCCCCGCCGTGGGCAGCCGCGTAACCACCCCCGAGGGCGACGGCCGCGTGGTGGCGCACAGCGTCCCCAAGGACGCGGTGGTCGTCCGCATGGACGCCGACGGTTCCCGCTGCTCCTGCAGCCGCGCCTCGGTGTGCGGCCCCCGCCAGGCCCACGACGAGCACTACAACTGACCATCCCCGTCGCGCGGCCAACCAACCGCGCCCCCGCATGGACCGCTACACCGTGCGCGACCACGCCAAACCCAACCAGCAGGCGACCGCGCACCGGAGCGCCGGCGCACACCCCCGCCGCGGCTTGCGTGGCTGGGTTTTCAGCGAACCTGGATCGGGGGCTCGATGTGCCGTGGGGTCAGGGGGTCACGAGGCTGCAGCCAGGGGCTGTCCGCAGGGCCGTCAGGGTCGGGCTTCCACTTGCGGCTGATTTTGTCGACGGCGATCGGGTGGATGGTCAGGCTGCCGTCCCGGGCGATGTGCATGCGGAGGAAGCTCTTGTGGTCCTCGATGCCCTGGCCGGCGAACAACTCGTTCACGTTGACGTCGGCGTAGGACGCGATCAGCAGGTAGAGCGCCGTCACCTGGGTGGCGACGAACCCGATGACCGGGCCGTAGCCGACCGCGGCGACGACGAGCGGGCCCGGCCACGTCCAGTCGTGGAACGGCAGTGACAGCCACAGCCACGTGCCGCCGGCCGCCAGTCCGATGTGGGCGGCCGCATGCAGCAGACCCGCGATCCAATGTCGAGCGTGCTTGGCCTCGTCGGCTTTGGGCGGCTGAGCGAACGCCACCGACCCGGCGATGATCAGCACCAGCATGACCGTCAGCGGGATGTAGAACACCCGCGCGACGAGTCCGGAGTTGTCGGCCGCCGCACCCGCCATCGCCAGCATGGTCAGGACGTGGATGATGCCGAGCATCGTGACGAAACCCGGATTGCGGGTCGGCACCCGGCCGAAGACTCCCCACCCGAGGCGTCGCGACTTCTCGGCGTCCGGATAGGACTTGCGGAACGCGTACGGGCGGCTGACGCTGCGGTTGCGGGTCAGGGTGTCGGGCTGCGGGACGATCAGCTCGTCGGGGAGCTGCTGCGTGCCGACCAGGTAGGCGCCGCCACCGCCGCACGTGATCAGCTCACGCTCGGTGTCGCTGTAGCGCGCGTAATGATGCAGGTCGCCGGAGACGAGCACCCGCGTGGTCGCGCCGCGAGGGTCGAGGATCTTGCGGATGAAGTAGTCGATCGCGTCGTACTCCTCGGGATTGTCGACCGATTTGACCCACTTCGGCGACGGGGTCATGAGGATGATGCGATCCTGCGGGCCGACGTGCCGGGCCGCCTGCTCGAAATACTGCAGCTGGGGGTCGTCGATGTACGCCCCGAACTGCTCGTCGATCGCGAACAGCCACCAGTTGGCCGGCAGCTTGACCGCGAAGTACGACCGCCGCTGCTCGGTGCGCCACCCACCGATGTGCCCGTCCTTCCGGCGGGCGAAGAGCCGGATGAACGCGGTGAGCCCGTCATACCAGTCGTGGTTGCCCGGCAGCGCGAACAGCGTGGGCTGAGGCCCGCTCAGCGGCGGCTCGGGAAGCGCCGCACGATAAGGCCCCTTCATCCGGCTCTCGTAGCCGTCGCCGCTGGCCAGCGGGTAGACCTGATCGCCGCCCATCAGCAGCAGCCGCCCCCGGGGCAGCGAGACGCCATCGACCTCGAGGCCGGCCTGGGCCAGCAGGTAAGCCACCGAATAGGTCGCGTCGAAGCCGTCGCCCAGGTCGGCCACGTAGTCGAGCCAGAGCTCGCCGTCCTCGGTCTGCGAGTGGTCGAACCAGCCGCCGTCGAGCGCGTTCTGCAGCTCGCGCTTGTCGAGATAGGCACCGAACAGCGTCGCCAGCAAGGCACGCAGACCCGTGCTGAGCAGCAGGAGAGGGGCCAGCCAGCCCACCGGCCGCTGCGGCGTGAACCCGAGTTCCTGCGGCTCCATACTGCCGGGCCGGCGCGGCACGACCTGACCCGTCGGGGGCGCCTGAGGGTGATCGTCAGTCACGCCCGGAACCTTAGTCCCGCCCACCGACAGAAACCCTGTCCGATTCCGGCGGACGGAAGGGCCCGACCCCGGCGTGGCGCCCCGGGAACGTGCCGTACACTTGTTTCTCGTTGCCGCCTTAGCTCAGTCGGCTAGAGCGACGCACTCGTAATGCGTAGGTCGACGGTTCGATTCCGTCAGGCGGCTCAGAGGGAAAGCCCTGGTCATTGACCAGGGCTTTCGTCATTTCCGGGACACATTCAAGATCAAGGGTGTACGTCAGGGTGATTCTGACCGCTCGGGAGCCTTGACGAACAACGCCCCGCCCATACGCTGAGTAGCCGCGTGCACCAGCTCGCTCGCGATGTGGACATAGCCCCGCAGCGTCCGCGAGTCCGAATGACCCAAGATCTCCTGAACAACCTCAATGCCCGTCCAGGGCAGCAACCCCAGTCAAGCTGGCACCGCTCTACGTCGGCCACCCACTGGCGATCGCGATCTCCCGAACCGGAGGCGGGAGCGGCAGAGGCACAGATTGTGCCCCCATCGCTGCGCGGCGAGCTGTAGGCGGCTGGAGCTGTCAGCGGCGGACGAGGGAACGGGTGTCGAGTTCGAATCGGAACGGGTAATCGGACGTCAGGCTTGCACCGGTCTTCACGACGGCTTCCTCGACGTAGTGGTGGCCGTCGAGGCGGTTGAGTCGCAGCGTCAGCGAGTCCGGTGCCTCGTGTTCGACCAGGAGGTACCACCCGATGCCAGCGGCGGCGTAGAGCTGCATTTTGAGCACGCGGTCCATGGCGGCGTTGCTCGGCGAGACGATCTCACCGATCAGAAGCACTCGGGACGCATCTGCCGTGACGGCCTCTTCGTCCTGGTCCACCACAACAAGGTCGGGAATCACAATGCGGCCGGTGTGCAGTCGGACGTTGATCGCCTCGTAGACGAAGAGCCCGGCAGGATCGGCTCCTTCGTCCAGCGCATTGGCCAGACGGCGGGAGAGGCGCTGATGGCTCATACTCGGCGCGGGGCTCACCACCAGGCTCCCATCGATGAGCTCGATCCTGTCCGTCGTCTCGCCGAGTGCAAAATACTCGTCCTCAGTCCACGGACCGACGTGGTCAACTACTCCCACGCTCATCGACTACGTCACCTCCAGCAGCGGCTCATAGAGAAGATGCCTCCGTCCACGGTACGGCAACTCAGGCAGTACGTTGTTCCTGTGAAGGAGCACGGCGGCGTGCGCGTCCTTGGCCGGGGTGGGGTTTCTTTTCGCCGGGCCACCGGATCAGCGGTAGCGGCCAGGGCCGTCCGGGGTGTCGTCGTCGTTGATGCCGATCAGCTCTGCCATCTCCTCGAGCGGCGGCCCTTCGTCGGGGCGGTCGTCGCTGGTTGCCGAGCCCGGGATCGGATCTGTGGCGCCGGCGTCGTGGGCCGTCGAGCGGTTCGGGACGGGTTGTGTCGTATCGGTGCCGTTCACCGAGGGCCGAGACGACTCATCGACGTCCCTGATCGGCCGGGTGATGTCTGCCGGGATGGTCTGCGTGATGTCGGCGGTGTCGGCGACCTGGGCGGGGGCGATCCGCTGCGTGCGTTCGGCGGCATCGTGGGCCCAACCGGCCGGGTCAGGAATCGACTCGGCCGGGACGTCGAGGCGCGCCGTAGGCAGGTCGCCGACGGCGACGGGATCGGCAGCATCGCCCAGGGCGGGGGCAGAGCGGTCGGGGGTGGCGGGCTTGGCCCGCCGGTCGTCGGGGCCGACTCGGCGGTTGACGGCCGCGGTCAGGTCGGGCGCCTGCAGGTCGGGGCCGGGCGGCAGCTCGGTGGAGGCCGGGGCGGGCGAGGGCTCGTTGGCGCCCAGCAACCCCGCGAGACGCCCGGAGACCGTGGCCGTGATCTCGTCGGCCGGGCGGGCCGCGTCGAGGACCAGGTAGCGCTTCGGGTCGGCGGCCGCCAGGTCGAGGAAGGCGTACCGGACCCGGTCGTGGAAGGCTCGCGACTCGCTTTCCAGGCGGTCGGTGCCTTCGCCGCGGGAGTCGACGCGGTTGAGTCCGACGCCGGGGTCGACGTCGAGCAGGACGACCAGGTCGGGTTTGAGGCCACCGGTGGCCCACGAGGAGAGCCACGAGATCTCGGCGACCGGCAGGGTGCGCCCGGCGCCCTGGTAGGCCAGGGAGGAGTCGACGTAGCGGTCGCTGATCACCACTGCGCCGCGGGCCAGGGCGGGGCGGACGACCGTGGCGACGTGGTGGGCGCGGTCGGCCGCGTAGAGCAGGGCCTCGGCCCGGGGTGACGGCGCCTCGCTCTTGTCGAGCACCAGCCGGCGGATACGGGCGCCGACATCTGTCGCTCCGGGCTCGCGGGTCACCACGACGTCGCGGCCCTCGGCCTGCAGGAGCGCCGCGAGCCGGGTGACCTGGGTCGACTTGCCGGCGCCCTCGCCGCCTTCGAAGACCACGAAGACGCCGCTGCGCACGAACTGCTCGGCGGGGGCGAGCGGACGGCCGCGCAGCGAGCCCCAGAGGTCGGCCAGCACGGGTACGCCGCGTTTGTCGTCCATCTGCCGGAACGAGCCGATGCCGACGAAGACGCCGATCGCGCCGGCCACCAGCAGCAGGACGCGGGTCGAGGAGACGTCGAAGTGCAGGGCGCCCAGGTCGACGCGGCGCGAGCTGCCCAGGCCGACGAGGAAACCGGAGAGCGTGATGGCCAGCAGCAGCACCATCCGCACGCCGATCTGGACGACCGCGAACACCCTTCCCCGTACGGCGTCGTCGACCTCGCCGTAGAGCAGCGTGGTGCCAGCCAGGAACGCCATGCCCGCGCCGGCGCCGACGAGCAGCGCGCCGACCAGGGCCATCGAGAGGTGGAAGGCGACGCCCAGGAACATCACCGAGCCGCTGGCCAGCACGATGCTCATGCCGAACCAGCGCCGGCGGGACAGTTCCCGGACGATCATGGGGCCGAGGCCGATGCCGACCGCCAGGCCCATGAAGATGGTGCCGAAGAGCAGGTAGAACGCCGCTTCACCGGCGCCCAGCGAGGTGGCGAAGGTCTTTGCCGCGCCGATCACCACGCCGCCGGCCGCGAACGCGCCGAAGATGCCGAGCACCAGACCCCGTACGAGGGGGGTTGTTCCGATGTATTTCCAGCCGTCGAGGAATTGACGGGTCATGCTCTGTTGCTGGGCGGCCTCCTGCCGTTCCGCGCTCTTGCCGCCGATCTCCTTGATGCCGAAGAACACGGTCAGCGCGGTGACGAGGCGGGAGATCGCGTTGAGGTAGAGGGCGATCTGCACGGGTTGCGCCCAGTCGGGCAGCGACGCGCCGGACTGCTGAATGCCCGCGGTGAGGGCCGAGAGGGCCAGCGCGGCCAGGATCGGCGTGATGCCGTACGTGGTGACCAGGGTGAGCTGGTTGGAGACCTCGATCCGGGACTTGGGGATGAGGTTGGGCACCGCGGCTTCCTTGGCCGGGATCCAGATCAGCGTGATCGTCTCGCCGATGAACGTGGCGATGGTCGCCCAGGCCACGGTGACCGCCGGGGAACCGCCGAACAGCGGGACGAGCGGGATCGAGCCGTAGAAGACGAACCGGATGAGGTCGGTGATGACCATCGTGTAGCGCCGGTCGAACCGGTCGGCGAACACGCCCGCGATCGGTCCCAGCAGCAGGGCGGGCAGCAGGCGTACGGCGATCGTGCCGCCGAACGCGGCGCCCTGGCCGACGCTGCTCTCGAACTGGGCAGCGGCGAAGATGCCGGTGGCGAGCAGGCCGATCCAGTCGCCGAAGGAGGCCAGGCCGAGAACGAGCCAGAGGCGGCGGAACGGCCGGATGCGAAGCACCGAGCGCAGCGCGGCCGCGCCTGACAGGTCGACCGGGCCGGATTCCCGCTTTTCGGTGTCGATGACCGTACCTCCCGTGATTACTGCAGGTGCACTCTATCGGGCGGCTCGAAGCTGCCGGTTCGCCCACGTTCGGGTATCGAATAAGTGAAGACCTTTCGCATTGCTCGTAACGGCGATACGGTGCGGGCGTGATCGAGGAGCGCAAGGTTTTGCAGAAGCGGCTCGACCGGGCCACCGCCCACCTCGAGACGCCCGTTGCCGCGGTCGACCTCGCCGCCTTCGACGACAACGCGGATCAGCTGGTCGCGCGGGCGCAGGGCAAGCCGCTGCGGGTCGCGAGCAAGTCGGTGCGCTGCCGTACGCTGCTGGAACGTGTTCTGGCCCGGCCCGGCTGGCACGGGGTGATGGCGTACACGCTGCCCGAGGCGATCTGGCTGGTGCGCACCGGCCTGACCGATGACGTGCTGGTGGCGTACCCGACCGTCGATCGCACCGCGCTGCGCGAGCTGACCAGCGACACCAAGCTGGCCGACGCCATCACGATCATGGTGGACCACCCGTCGCACCTCGATCTGGTCGACCAGGTCACCCCGCCGGGCGGGCGTCCCCCCGTACGGCTGTGCCTGGATCTCGACTCGTCGTGGCGCCCCACCGCCGCCCTGCATGTCGGTGTGCGCCGCTCCCCCGTGCACTCGGCGGGGCAGGCGTCCGTGCTGGCGCGCCGGATCACCGAGCGCCCCGGCTTCAAGCTGGTCGGGATGATGTCGTACGAGGCGCAGATCGCCGGCCTGGGTGACCTGCCACCCGGGCAGGCGCTGCGCGGCCGCGCGATCCGCCTGATGCAGTCGCGCTCGTTCCCCGAGATCGTGCGACGGCGGGCCGAGGCGGTGGCGGCCTTACGCGAGCACACCGACCTCGAGTTCGTGAACGCCGGCGGCACCGGCAGTGTGGCCGCGAGCGGCGCCGATCCAGTGGTGACCGAGGTCACGGCGGGCTCCGGCCTGTACGGTCCGACACTGTTCGACGCCTACTCCGCGTGGCGGCCCACCCCGGCCGCGTTCTTCGCGCTCAGCGTTGTGCGCCGCCCGGCGCCACGGATAGCGACAGTGCTCGGCGGCGGCTGGATCGCCTCGGGCCCGGCCGAGACCTCCCGGCAGCCCATGCCCTACCTGCCCGAGGGGCTGAGATTCAAGCCCGACGAGGGGCCCGGCGAGGTGCAGACCCCGCTGGTCGGGGCGGTGGCCGGCACGCTACGGCCCGGCGATCGGGTCTGGTTCCGTCACGCCAAGGCCGGCGAGCTGTGCGAGCACGTCAACGAGCTGCAGCTGGTCGACGGGGAGTCAGCGACGCCGGCCCCGACGTATCGAGGGGAGGGGCATGCCTTCCTGGGGTGACCCTTCAGTTGGTCACATGGCGGTGCAGGTACTCCCGGATCAACGCCTTGGCCTCGGTCAGAACCGCCTCGTCACCGCTCTGGTCGCGCCGGAAGGCCAGCTTGATCAGCGCGTCCGCCGCCTCGACCGAGATCTCCAGCGAGAACCGCAGCCGCGCCCTGTCCATCAGCTGGAACTGGTCGACCAGCAGCTCGGCCAGGCGCTCGGCGATGACCGCGTTGTTGTCGCGTTCGACGTCGAGCAGGCGCAGGTCGACCACGTCGCCGAAGTGCAGCGTGCGGAAACCGGGCACCGAGCGATGCATGTGGATGAAGATGTCGATCGCCGCGTCGACGCCGTCCCACCAGTGGGCGAACGTCTCGCTGCCGAACCGGTCGGACAGGCCCTGCAGGTAAGCGTCCATGTTGCGCATGGCCAGCGCCTGGACGATCGCCCGCTTGTCGGGGAAGAACTGGTAGACCGAGCCGATGGCGACCTCGGCCCGCTCGGCCAGAAGCGTGGTGGTCAGGCCCTCATAACCGACCTCGTCCACGAGCTCGGCACAGGCGTCCAGCATGCGCTGGACCCGGGCAACGCTTCTGCCCTGCACCGGGACACGTCGCAGCGGCCCAGTGGTGACGGTTGGTGTCGACACGCGTCGCCACTCCCTCTCAGCAGTGATAATCGGAACGTTACTCGGATCAACGAGCGAGGCGCATCGACGGGACGCGCGAGGCGCTCCGCATGCCCGGTTTTGTGCGACTGTCCGCTCGTACGGAGGACAAAGCCATAATGACTACCCCCCGGAACGCCCGACGTTGGATCAATTGGGGCGGCAACCAGCAGTCACTCGCCGTCGACGTCCTGACCCCTGGCACTGTTGACGAGGTCGTCGGCCACGTCAAGGAGGCGTCGGAAACCGGACGCAAGGTCAAGGTTGTCGGCAGCGGTCATTCGTTCACCGACATCGCGGTCGCCAACGATCAGCGCATGCTCCTGCATCAGCTGACCGATCTGGTCTCGGTCGACGGCCCGCTGGTGACGGTGCAGGCCGGGATGCCGCTCTGGAAACTCAACGAGACGCTGGCGCAGCACGGGCTGGCCATGCCCAACCTGGGTGACATCGACGCGCAGACGATCTCCGGGGCCATCTCCACCGGTACGCACGGCACGGGCGCGAGCCACTGCACGCTGGCGACCTGTGTCGAGGGCGTCAAGCTGGTCACCGCCTCCGGCGACGTGCTCGAGGTGCGCAAGGACGATGAGATCTTCCCCGCGGTACGCCTCGGGATCGGCGCGCTGGGGATCCTGGTCGAGGTGACCCTGCGGTGCGTGCCGGCGTTCACGCTGCTGGCCGACGAGCGGCCGATGGCCCTGGTCGACGTGCTGGCCGGCCTCGACGAGTGGATCCCGTCCAACGATCACGTCGAGTTCTACTGGTACCCGTACACCGACCGGGCCCAGCTCAAGCGCAACAACAAGGTGGCCGAGAACGACCGCCCGCTGTCCGGGTTCCGGGGCTGGATGGACGACGAGTTCCTGGCCAACACGATGTGGCAGGGCGTCTGCAAGCTGGGCCGCCGATTCCCCGCTGTCGTCCCCACGGTGCAGTCGATCGCCGCGCGGGCACTCACGGCCCGGACGTACACCGAGCGCTCCGACCGGGTTTTCTGCACGCCGCGGCGGGTGCACTTCACCGAGATGGAGTACGAGATCCCGCGTGAGGCGCTGCCCGAGGTGCTCGGCGCGCTGCCGGGGATCATCGACGGGCTGCCGTTCAAGGTGCAGTTCCCGGTCGAGGTGCGGTTCACCGGCCCCGACGACGTCTGGCTGTCCCACGGTTACGGCCGGGAGTCGGCGTACGTGGCCGTGCACCAGTTCACCGGCGCGCCCTACGAGCCCTACTTCCAGGCGTTCGAGGCGCTCTGCAAGCCGCTCGGCGGACGTCCGCACTGGGGCAAACTGCACTACCGTACGGCGGAGGACCTGCGCCCGGTCTATCCGAAGTTCGACGACTTCGTGGCCGTGCGCGACCGGCTCGACCCGGCCCGGGTGTTCACCAACGACTACCTGGACCGGGTGCTCGGAGCCTAGGCGTTATTACTCCGCGTTCGCCGTGGCCTTGGCCGGCGCTGCCTTCTTTGCAGCGGCGGCCGGGGCCGCGTTCTTGGCCGGCGTCGCCTTCTTCGCGGCCGCCTTCTTGGCCGGCGTGACCTTCTTGGCGGGCGCCTTCTTGGCGGCCGTCTTCTTCGCCGGAGTTTCGGCCGCGGCCGCCTTCTTGGCCGGCGCCTTCTTCGCCGCGCGCTTCTTGGGCGCCGGGCCCTTCGCCCTCTTCTCGGCCAGCATCTCCGACGCCTGCTCGATCGTCAGGTTCTCGGGGGTCTGGTCGCCGCGCAGCGACGCGTTGTACTCGCCGTCGGTCACGTACGGCCCGAACCGGCCATCCTTGATGACCATGGGCTTCTCGGTCACCGGGTCGGGGCCCATCTCGCGTAGCGGCGGCTTGGCGGCGGCCCGCCCGCGGGTCTTCGGGGCCGCCAGCAGCGCCAGCGCCTCGTCGAGGGTGACCGTGAACAGCTGATCCTCGGACGCGAGCGAGCGCGAGTCGGTGCCCCGCTGCACGTACGGCCCGAACCGGCCGTTCTTCGCGATGATCTCGTTGCCCTCGGGGTCCTTGCCGACCACCCGGGGCAGGCTGAGCAGCTTCAGCGCCTGGTCGAGGGTGAGCGTCTCGGGAGTCTGCGAACGGAACAGCGAACCGCGCCGCTCACCGCTCTGCACGTACGCCCCGAACCGGCCCGACTTGATCAGCACGGGCTCGCCGGTCTGCGGGTCGTCGCCGAGGCTGCGCTCGCCGCCACCGCCGAGGAACAGCTCCTTGACCTTGTCGGGGGTCAGCTCGTCGGGTGCGACGCCCTCGGGGATCGAGACCCGGTTGGCCTTGTCGTTCGCCTGCTCCTCGGTCGCCCCGGGGATCTGACGTTGCAGGTACGGACCGAACCGGCCGACCCGTACCACAATGTGCCTCCCCTCTTCGTCGTCGAAGAGCGGGATCGAGTTGATCAGGCGCGCGTCGATGGCGCTCAGGTTCTCGGTGACCATCTTGCGCAGGCCACCGGATCGGGCGATCTCGTCGTCGGCCCCGGCGGTCTGGCTGCCGAAATAGAACGCGGTCAGGAAGTCGAGCGAGGCGTGGTCGCCGCCCGCGATGCCGTCGAGGTCGTTCTCCATCGCGGCGGTGAAGCCGTAGTCGACCAGGCGTGGGTAGTGCTGCTCCATCAGGTTGATCACGGCGAACGCGATGAACGTCGGGATCAGCGCCTGTCCGCGCTTTTCGACGTACCCGCGGTCCTGGATGGTCTGCATGATCGACGAGTACGTGGAGGGGCGGCCGATGCCCAGCTCCTCCATCGCCTTGACCAGCGACGCCTCGGTGTAACGGGCCGGCGGGCTGGTGTGGTGACCGGCCGCGTTCAGCTCGTCGGCGTCGAGCGCCTGGTCCTTGACGAGGTTCGGCAGGCGGCGCTCGGCGTCCTCGGCCTCCGCGTTCTCGTCGTCGGACGATTCCACGTACGCCTTGAGGAAGCCCGGCTCGGTGATCGTCTTACCGGTCGCACCGAAGTCGGCCTCCTCCTGCGCGGTGGAGACGGCCCGGATGCGCACGGAGATCGAGTTGCCGACCGCGTCGGTCATCTGCGAGGCGACCGTACGCCGCCAGATCAGCTCGTAAAGGCGGAACATGTCGCCGGTGAGCTCGCCGGCCAGTTCGGCCGGGGTGCGGAAGCTGTCCCCGGCAGGCCGGATGGCCTCGTGCGCCTCCTGCGCGTTCTTGACCTTGCCCTTGTAGTGGCGGGGCTCCGGCGGGACGCTGCGCTCGCCGTACAGCTCGGCGATCTGCCGGCGAGCGGCCGCGATGGCCGTCTCCGACAGGTTGACCGAGTCGGTACGCATATAGGTGATGTAGCCCTCTTCGTACAGGCGCTGGGCCGTACGCATCGCCTGGGCCGACGACATCCGCAGCTTGCGGGCGGCCTCCTGCTGCAGCGTCGAGGTGATGAACGGCGGGTACGGCCGGCGGCGGTACGGCTTCTCCTCGACCCGGGTGACCGTGAACTCCCGGCCCTCGAGCCGCGCGGCGAGGCCCCGGGCGCCGCTCTCGTCGAGCTGCACCACGGCGGCGCCGGGCTTGAGACGGCCGGTCGTGGGCTCGAAGTCCTTGCCGGTCGCGATCCGGTCGCCGTTGAGCGCGATCAGCGTGGCGCCGAACTGGCGCGGGCCGTCGACCTGACCCCGTACGGCCAGAAGGGCGTTGATGTCCCAGTACTCCGCCGTACGGAACGCCATGCGCTGACGCTCACGCTCGACGACGATGCGGGTCGCCACCGACTGGACGCGGCCGGCCGAGAGCTTCGGCATGACCTTTTTCCACAGCACCGGGCTGACCTCGTAACCGTAGAGACGGTCGAGGATGCGGCGGGCCTCCTGCGCGTCGACCAGGTTCTGGTCGATGGCACGCGGGTTGGCCACGGCGGCCTGGATGGCGGGCCGGGTGATCTCGTGGAAGACCATCCGGTGGACGGGGACCTTCGGCTTGATCGTCTCGAGGAGGTGCCACGCGATGGCCTCGCCCTCGCGGTCCTCATCGGTGGCGAGGAAGATCTCGTCGACCTCCTTCGCCAGCTTCTTGAGCTTGGCGATCTGCTGCTTGCGGTCGGCCGAGATCACGTAGAGCGGGTGGAAGCCGTTGTCGACGTCGACGCCCAGCCGTGCCCACGACTCACCCTTGTACTGTTCGGGCACCTCGTCGGCGTTCTTGGGCAGATCGCGGACATGGCCGATGGAGGCCTCGACCAGATAGTCGGGCCCCAGGTAACCGGCGATCGTCTTGGCCTTCGACGGAGACTCGACGATGACCAGACGGGTCGTCCTGGTGTCACTCGGCACGGCACTCCCAAACTTCGTACTCACGCGTCCGGCCCTCTGGACCCGGCTGAACACAGACTTTCAACGTAACGCGCCGGATGAGTCAACATTCCCCGGGCAAGCCGGAGCCGGATGGTAACGGTCCGGCCACCGTATGCCTCCGACGGCGACACCGTACACCGCCGACATACTGTCGTGTCGCACACAATCCCGGAAGATCATGCAGCCGCGCCGCCGGGCCAGAGCCTTTCCGGCGCCGCCGCGGGCCGCTCCCCGACCAGCTCAGCGAGCCGCGCGACCCGCCTCTTGCCCATGATCAAATAGCGTCGGCCATCTTCCGACACACGCCCGCCAAGACCCGCCCGGACCAGCGCGGCATCGATCTCCGCGACGTCCTTACCGGGGTCGAGACCCAGCGCGTAACCGCCCGGCACAGGCTCCCCCGCGGCAGCCACCCAGAGCCGCAGCCGCGGGCCGCTCAGAAAAAGCTCGGCCGCCGCGCGGGGCCAGGCCTGAGCAAGACCATTCAACCTCCGGGAGTACGCCGTCCGAACCTCGAAACTGGGCCCGGCCGGCTGAGACTCCCCATCGCCCGGCTCCTGGTGCGCGCCGCCCGCCCCCTCGTCGCCGCCCAACCCTTCGTCGCCGCCCGCCCCCTCGTCGCCGCCCAACCCTTCGTCGCCGCCCGCCCCTTCGTCACCGCCCGGCAATTCGTCGCCGCCCGGCAATTCGTCGCCGCCCGGCCCTTCGTCGCCGCCCGACCCCTCGTCAGCGCTGGTCGACGAAGCGCTCGAATTTCCGGAGGCTCGCCTGCCCGCGGACACCTTCAAAGCCCCGCTTCTCTCTCGGTCCGCCGTCCCACCCCTGCCCAGCCTTCCCGACATTTCCGATTTGTCGGACGAGAGGGAGGTGTCATGATCCTCGTCGGGCGAGGGCTCGTGCACCTCGTCAGGCAAGGGCTCGTGCACCTCGTCAGGCAAAAGCTCGTGCACCTCGTCAGGCAAAAGCTCGTGCGCCTCATCGGGCGAGGGCTCGTGCGTTTCGTCGATGTCCGGAATTGCGTCTTCTTCCAACGGCGCGTACACGACATCACGTACATCTGAAGCGTTTTGCTCATCGAGGGGGCGCCAGTTGACCACCAGCCCGCGGATGACCAGCTCGGCCACGAGCACGTGCACTCGCCAGGCGGCATCGACCGGAACCGTCACGCGGGCCGTCCCGCCCATGCGCCCCAGCACCCCCGGCCCGGCGAGCAGTCCCGCGAGATCTCCCGGTGACGGCTCGATGGTCTCGGCGCCGAAAAACGGCAACTGGCGGCCGGCCTCGGGCGGCGGATCGGCCCGCGGGTGAGCCGGGCGCTTGGCAGCAGCCTGAACCGGCGCGGGGAGCACCTCGCGCGGGATCAGCGGCCACCCCGTCTCGGTCATCTCACCGGCACTCGGGCACTTCGTCGAAGGCGGCCTTGAGCTCGGACGAGTCGAGCTTGCTGGTGTCGAGCCCGCTCGCCTGATAGTCGGACTGCAGCTGCTGCACCACCCGGGTCACCTGCTCGTAGAACGTCTGGGCGGGAGCCGTCTGAAGGGCCTCGATCCCGCTTTTGGCCCTCGAATAGGCGTCGCGCGTGGCGGCCAGCGAACCGGTGAAACCGTCGGCGATCCGCTCGCCGTCGTCCACGTCGGGCACTCCCGCCTTGACCACGCCGGCCCGCGCCTTCTCACTCGCGTCGGCCGCCCCGCCGAACAGGCGCATCAGGTTTTCCTTGGCCTGGCGCGGGGTGGTGGCGGTGTCCATCTGCTGCTGGGTGCGCGTGGTGAGCGAGCCGATCTCGGTGCGCCACGGCTCGAGGGTGGTGCACACCGAGGCCGCCCAGGCACGGGCGTCGTGCGACCCGGAACAGGCGGCGAGCGATGCGAGGACTGCGAGAACAACAAGTAGAACAACGGGTCGGGCCGGGCGCATGGGAAGCAGCGTACGGGCAACGTCCGACAACCTCATCTATGGTGCGGGGCACCCGGCGTCGCCGAGTGCCCCGCACCTTCGATCCGCAACCTCAGGCGGTGACCTTCTCGGTCGGCGTGGAGTTGCTCGACGAAGCGTCGTCGCCCATCGAGATGGGCTTGCGCTTGCTCCACACCACCGCGCCGGCGATGATCGCCGCCGCCACGACCGCGATCGTGATGCGCAGCGGGTTGTTCTGGTCGTCGCCGATGCTCCAGGCCACGACGGCCGGGGCGATCAGCAGCGAGACCAGGTTCATCACCTTGATCAGCGGGTTGATGGCCGGGCCCGCGGTGTCCTTGAACGGGTCGCCGACGGTGTCGCCGATGACCGTCGCGGCGTGCGCCTCGGAGCCCTTGCCGCCGAAGTTGCCGTCCTCGACCAGCTTCTTGGCGTTGTCCCAGGCCCCACCGGAGTTGGACAGGAAGACCGCCATCAGCGTGCCGGCGCCGATCGCACCGGCCAGGTAGGACGCGAGCGCGCCGGCGCCGAGGCCGAAGCCGACGGCGATCGGGGCCATGATCGCCAGCAGGCCGGGGGTGAGCAGCTCACGCTGCGCGTCCCGGGTGCAGATGTCGACCACGCGGCCGTACTCGGGCCGCTGGGTGCGGTCCATGATGCCGGGGAACTCGCGGAACTGGCGGCGGACCTCCATGACGACCGCGCCCGCCGAACGGGACACGGCATTGATGGCCAGCCCGGAGAAGAGGAACACGACGGCCGCGCCGACCAGCAGGCCGACGAGGTTGCGCGGGTTCGCGATGTTGAGCAGTCCGAGGATCTCGTTGCCGACCTCACCGGCGTCGATGCCGGCGTCCTCCAGCGAGGTGGCCAGGCTGTTGGTGTACGACCCGAACAGCGCGGTCGCGGCGAGCACGGCGGTCGCGATCGCGATGCCCTTGGTGATCGCCTTGGTCGTGTTGCCGACCGCGTCGAGCTCGGTCAGGATCTGCGCGCCGTTCTCGTCGACGTCACCGGACATCTCGGCGATGCCCTGCGCGTTGTCCGAGATCGGGCCGAACGTGTCCATGGCGACGATGACGCCGACAGTGGTCAGCAGGCCGGTGCCGGCGAGCGCGACGGCGAACAGCGACAGGGTGAGCGACGAGCCACCCAGCAGGAACGCGCCGAACACACCGGCGCCGAGCAGCAACGCCGAGTACACCGCGGACTCGAGGCCGACGCTGATGCCGGCCAGGACCACGGTGGCCGCGCCGGTCTGCGACGACTTGCCGATGTCCTGCACCGGACGACGATTGGTCTCGGTGAAGTAGCCGGTCAGCGCCTGGATGGCGGCGGCCAGCACGATGCCGATGACGACCGCGCCGATCGCGATCCACCGCGGGTCGCGGCCGCTGGCCAGGACATCCGCGGCGATGCCGTCGTCGTTGAAACCGGCGAACGTGGACGGCAGGTAGAGGAAGCTGACCACGGCGACGATGACCGCGGAGATGACCGCGGAGATGTAGAACGCCCGGTTGATGGCGGTCAGGCCGTTGCGGTCGCTCGGACGCAGGCGGGTGATGAAGACACCCAGGATGGCGATCACCACGCCGACCGTCGAGACGATCAGCGGGAAGATCAGACCGTCCTGACCGAACGCGACCTGGCCCAGGATCAGGGCGGCCACCAGGGTCACCGCGTACGACTCGAACAGGTCGGCCGCCATGCCGGCGCAGTCACCGACGTTGTCGCCCACGTTGTCGGCGATCGTGGCGGCGTTGCGCGGGTCGTCCTCGGGGATGCCCTGCTCGACCTTGCCGACCAGGTCGGCGCCGACGTCGGCGGCCTTGGTGAAGATGCCGCCGCCGACCCGCATGAACATGGCGAGCAACGCGGCGCCGAAGCCGAAGCCCTCGAGCACGGTCGGGGCGTCGCTGCGGAAGATCAGCACGACCAGGGCGCCACCGAACAGGCCCAGGCCGACGGTGAGGAAGCCGACCACGCCACCGGTGCGGAAGGCGATCCCCATCGCCTTCTCGCGGCCGCCGCTCTCGCCCGCCGCCGCGGCCACCCGCAGGTTGGCCCGCGTCGCCAGCGCCATGCCGGCGCCGCCGATGAACGAGCTGAACACCGCGCCGACGATGAAGAACAGCGAGCGCCCGATCTTGACCCAGACCTCGTTGTCGGTTTCGTGAACCGGCAGGAGGAAGAGCAGGACGACCGCGATCACCACGAAGATGGCGAGGGTCTTGAACTGGCGGAACAGGTAGGCCGAGGCGCCCTCTTGGACGGCTCCGGCGATCTCCTGCATGTTCTTGGTACCCCGGCCGGCCTTGAGAACCGACTGGACGAACATCGCCGCGAAGCCCAACGCGATGAGCGCGAAGACCAGGGCGACGATGACAAATGTGACGTTAGAACCACTTAATGAGGTCCCGGACATCAATGTCCTCCTGTACACCGACCGCGCCCGGTTACGGCGGACGAGACCACACCCGGGCGCATCCCCTCTTCAAGGGGAGACGACAACTGGGTCCCGCGGCCGCGGGACCAGGAGCAGTAGCTGATAACTCGCGTACTGTATCGGCCGATCGTGGTGCTGGTCACACCTGAGTCCAGCCGTGTCGTGGTGATGTTCGCCGCTGTGTTAGCGGGCGCGTGACGGGGTATGGACGGAGGTTGATATCGTTGCGGATTTGTCCATTTTGTTGAGGGCCGGATCCGGACAGGTTCAGCGTCGGCGGACCGGCCACACCATGCGGACCTCGGTGCCCGGGCCGTCCTCAACCGGGCGTACCTGCAGGTCATCGACAAATCCGGCGAGAAGCGCGAACCCCACGCCGGTGGTGAGCGCCTCGTCCGTCAGCGACTCGTCGGCCAGCTCGTCCGGCGGCAATTTGGTCAGGCCCACGCTCGCCTCGATCGGGGCGTGATCGATGACCCGTACGGAATAAGAGTCCGAATCAGACATCTCGACGGTCACCAGGTCGGGGAGGCCGTACTGGTTGTGGAGGGCGACGGCGCGCGTGCAGGCCTCGCCGATCGCCAGCCGGACCTCGTCGAGCAGTTCCTCGGCGACTCCGGCGCGCCGGGCCACGGCGACACCGACCAGCCGGGCGGTGCGCACATGCACGGGGGCCGGGGAGAAGGACAGCCGAACTGTCGCCATCACGAATTCGCGCTGCCGTCGCTGTCTGCGGTGGCCGCCTCGATCGTGGGGAAGATCGGGAACACCTGATCGAGGGCCGTGATCCGGAAGATCTTGAGGAGAGCCTCCTTCGAGCACACGAGGCTGAACCGTCCGTTCGCCACACGCAGCCGCTTCATCGCGCCGACCAGCACGCCGAGGCCGGTGGAGTCGAGAAACTCCACCCCGCCGAGGTCGACGACGACGCTGCGCACCCCGGAGTCGACCAGCTCCACGAGGCGCTCGCGCAGCCTCGGGGCGGTGTAGACGTCGACCTCGCCGCCCACCTCGAGCACCGTGTGCTCGGCGACGGTACGGGTCGCAAGGGACAGCTCCATCGCTCCTCCTCCCTGCCGGGGCCCGCTGACTGACGGCCGATCTCCCCAGCGAATCTAACCATCGACCGGCAATCGGCCGCCGTCCGGCTCCACCGTGCTACCCGTTTGAGGTTCCCGCCATTCAGGTGTCACAGTGGCCCGCGTGACGTCGACCGCCCACAGCCCCGCCGAACTGCTGCACCGGCTGCGGGCCCGCACCACGGCGGACGACTCCCCCATTACCCACATCGAGGAGATTCCCGCCCGTACGGGGAAAACCGCTCCCTGGCCCGCGTGGGTCTCGCCGGACGTGGTCACCGCCCTCGGCGCGCACGGGATCGCCCAGCCCTGGGAACACCAGGCCACTGCTGCGTCGCTGGCCGCACAGGGCACCCATGTCGTGGTGGCGACCGGCACCGCCTCGGGCAAGTCGCTGGCCTATCAGCTGCCGGTGCTGACCAGGCTGCTCGACGACCCGCGCGCGACGGCGCTCTACCTCTCGCCGACCAAGGCCCTGGCCGCCGACCAGCTGCGCGCGGTGGTCAAGCTCGGTCTCGACGGGGTCCGGCCGGCCACGTACGACGGCGACACCTCCCGCGAGGAACGCGAGTGGATCCGGCAGCACTCCCGGCTGGTGCTCACGAACCCCGACATGCTGCACCACGGCATGCTGCCCGGCCACGCGCGCTGTGCCACGTTCCTGCGCCGCCTGGCGTACGTGGTGATCGACGAGTGCCACGCCTACCGGGGCGTGTTCGGCTCGCACGTCTCGCACGTGCTGCGCCGGCTGCGGCGGCTGGCGGCCCGATACGGCGGTTCCCCTACCTTCGTGCTGGCCTCGGCCACGTCCGGTGATCCCGCCGACGCCGCCTCGCGCCTGATCGGCCTGCCCGTGACCGCCGTGACCGAGGACACATCGCCGCGGGGTGCGACCACGTTCGCGCTGTGGGAGCCGCCCCTGCTTCCCCCCGAGGAGCCAGACCTTCCCCCCGTACGCCGGTCCGCCCTGAGCGAGACGTCCGACCTGCTCGCCGACGCCGTGGTGGCGGGCACGCGCACCCTGGCCTTCGTCCGCTCGCGCCGCGGGGCCGAGGTGGTCGCGACGATGACCCGGCGCTCGCTCGACGAGGCGGTGCCGGGCCTGGGCGACCGCGTCGCGGCTTACCGGGCCGGTTACCTCAAGGAGGACCGCCGGCGCATCGAGCAGTCACTGCTCTCGGGTGAGCTGCTCGCGCTGGCCTCCACCAACGCGCTGGAACTGGGTGTCGACCTGGTCGGGCTGGACGCGGTGCTGATCTGCGGCTACCCGGGCACCCGGGCGTCGCTCTGGCAGCAGGCCGGGCGGGCCGGGCGTGACGGCGGCTCGGCGCTGGCGGTGCTGATCGCGCGGGACGATCCGCTCGACACCTACCTCGTGCACCACCCGTCGGCGCTGTTCGGCCGGCCGGTCGAGATGACAGTGCTCGACCCGACCAACCCGTACGTGCTGGGCCCACAGCTGTGTTGCGCCGCCTCGGAAGCTCCCTTGACGGTCGACGACCTGTCCCTGTTCGGCGACTCGTCCCGCGCGGCCGTGGACGGGTTGACCGCCTCGGGCGCGCTGCGGAAAAGGCCGTCGGGCTGGTACTGGACCCATCCCGGCCGCCCCGACGTCGACCTGCGCGGAGCGGGCGGCGCCCCGGTCTCGGTCGTGGAGTCGTCGACCGGCCGCCTGCTGGGCACTGTCGACCAGACGTCATCCCACGTCATGCTGCACACGGGCGCTGTCTACCTGCACCAGGGCGTGACGTACCTGGTCGACGAGCTCGACCTGGACGATGCGATCGCCCTGGTGCACCACGAGGAGCCGGACTGGACGACCCAGGCCCGCGACGTCACCGACGTGGAGGTGCTGGGCGTCCGCGAGCACGTGGACGCGGGCCCGGTAGGCCTGTTCCTCGGCGAGGTCGAGGTGACCAGCCAGGTCGTCTCCTACCAGCGCCGCCGCATCACCACCGGCGAGGTGATCGACACCAAACCCCTGGACCTGCCCGTACGCACCCTCCGCACTGTGGCGGTCTGGTTCACGATCGCGCCGCGCTCCCTCGACCAGGCCGGCGTCGAACCACCCGACGTCCCCGGCGCCCTGCACGCCGCCGAACACGCCGCGATCGGCCTGCTCCCGCTGATGGCCACCTGCGACCGCTGGGACATCGGCGGCCTGTCCACGGCCAACCACGTCGACACCGAGGCCCCGACCGTCTTCGTCTACGACGGCCACCCCGGAGGCGCAGGTTTCGCCGAACGCGCCTACGCCGTCGCCGCCGCCTGGCTCGCAGCAACGCGGGAGGCCATCGCCGCGTGCGCCTGCGAAGCCGGCTGCCCGGCGTGCGTCCAGTCCCCCAAGTGCGGCAACGGCAACAACCCCCTCCACAAGCCCGGCGCCGTCCAGGTCCTCGACACCGTCCTGACCGCCCTCACCACCCACGCCGGCGAAGCCTCAGCCCTGCCCCGGTGACCCCTCACTGTCACGGGCATCTCGCCCCTTGACGCGCCCCCAACCCGCCCGCCTCGCAGAGCGCAGCGCCGGCACCCCTCCCGACCACCGTGCAGAAGCAGCCCACGGGCACCCCCACCCGACCGCCGGACAGAAGCAGCCTGCGGGCACCCCAACCCGACCGCCGGACAGAAGCAGCCCACCGGCACCCCCACCCGACCGCCGGGCGGAAGCAGCCCACCGGCACCCCGCCCGACCGCCGGGCAGAGTGGCCAGCCCGCTCCCCTGTTCGGCCGAAGGTCAGAGCGGTAGGGCGTAGACCGGACCGGCTCGGGCGGTGGCCACGGCCGTGAGGGTCAAGCCAAGAGCGACGCGGACGTCGACCTCAACTCGGACGACGATCTCCAGGCCCTCGACGACGCAGGACGTCAGGCGGCCGCGGTTGGCCCCGACGAACTGGGCCGCCCGGGGGCACGCGACCTCGGCGCCGAAGACGGCCTTCGCTCCACCGGCCAGCGCCCCCAGGTCGGCGGCCGCTCGAGCCTGGTGACGGCCCACCCGGGCGGCGCCGACGCCCGCGCCGAAGACACCCGCCGCCACCAAGGTCAAGCCGATGGCCAGCACAAGGATCGTGGCCGCTCCGCGATCCCTCGCCGAAGCTCCCCTCACAACACCGGCTCCGGCTCGCGGGCGGCGGTGGCCGAACCCTCGACGGCGACCGCCGGTAGCTGCGTGCCTAGCAGCTGGAGGCGTGCCCGCACGCGCACCCTCACGATGTCGGCATCGCCGCTCACCTCGACGGCGGCGCCAGGCGGGGCAACCCGGGCGCCCGCCTCGGCCCCCGAGTCCCCACGGGCCTCGGCCAGGGCGGCTTCGCGGGCGGCATCCAGGCATTGGCCCTTGGCCGCCACGGCAGACACCGCCGCCAGGCCGGCCATGAGCAGCAGGATGAGCGCCGGCAACCCGACCGCGAGTTCGGCGGTGAACGCTCCCCGGTCACGGCCGGGCCGCCGGCGCGGGCTCACTTCAGCGCCCGGGCGACGATGCCGGTCAGCGCGGCCGTCACGCTCGCGCCCGTCAGCACCTTGTAGAGGACACCGGCGAACGCGACCGCCGCCAGGGTCCCGACGGCGTACTCGGCCGTGTTCATGCCGGCGTCCGCCGCCTCGGCCCGCAGCCGGGCGAAGTTCGCGATCAGTTTGCGCACGTGGTTCTCCTTCAGTTGTGATGGACGACCGGCCCGCGGCCGGTCCGGTGGTCCCGGGTCAGAGCACATCCCCGAGGACCGCGATCAGCACCGGGACGAGCCCGGCAAGCAGGAAGGCGGGCAGGAAGCACAGCCCGAGCGGCAACACGATCAGCACGGCGGCCCGCTGCGCCGCCGCCTCTACCGCGACCGCCCGGTCGGCCCGCAGGTCATCGGCGAGCCGACCCAGCGCCTTGGCCAGCGCGCCGCCGCTGGTGCTGGTGCGCACGGCCGCCGCCACCAGCCGCTCGGCCCCCGGAACGCCGTCGAGGTGCCCCCACGCCTCGGCCGGGGCCGCACCGAGCGCCAGCGATCGAGCCGTCCGGCGCAGTCGCGTCCCCAACGGCCCGTCGAGCGCGTCCGCGACAGCGGCCGCCGCCCCGTCGACGGGCGCTCCCGCCCGCAACGCCGCAGCCAGCAGGTCGGCTCCCAGAGGCAAGTCGGCCGCGGCGGCCCGGCGTTCGTGCCGGACCCGGGCGGGCTCGCGCCGTCGCAGGTAGCGCTCGGCCCCGACGCCCCCGACGATCCCGAGCACCGCGCCCCACCAGGTGCCGAAGAACCCGGTGACGGCCACCCCGGCCCCAACCGCCAGCAGGATCCGCATCCGCCGCCCGCCGGAAGCCGACCGCTCGGGCACAGCCGGACGCAGGAAACTCAGCCGCCGCCGACCTGCCACCGGCGTCACCACCAGGGCCAGCGCCGCCGCCACGATCAGCAACGCGGTCATCGAGCCACCCCGCCGATCACCAGCGCGACCCCCGGGCCACCCCGCCGGTCAAGCCCGGGGACCACCGGGCCACCCCGCACATCAACCCAGGCGACCACCGGGCCACGCCGCACATCAAACCGGGCGATCGTTGGGTGACCCCGCACATCAACCCAGGCGACCACCGGGCCACGCCGCACATCAAACCGGGCGATCATTGGGTGACCCCGCCGATGAGACGTTCCGCCCAGAGCAGGCCGGCCGTCTGCAACACCACCGCCACGAGCCCACAGGCCGCGCCGAGAGGCGTGTGCAGCAGCACCCGCAGCGGATCGGCGCCCATCATCGCGCCCATCCCGATGCCCGCCGCCGGCAGCGCCGCCAGCAACAGGGCCGTCGCCTGAGCCCCGGCTGCCTGGGCCGAGGCCGAGGCCCCCGCGCGGTCGGCAGCGCGCCCGTCGGCCTCGATCCGCTCCACGAGGTCGGCGGCCGGGGCGCCCGTCCGCTCGGCGAGGCGCCACACCGAGGCCGTCAACCGTCGCAGCCGGTGCCCCTGGCCGACCGGTTGCGAGGCGACGGGCGGCAACCCGGCCCGCAGATCGGCGGCGAGCGCGCCCAGCGCATCCAATGCCGCAGTTCGTTCCAACGCGGCCCGGCGACGCTGTGAACGTCGCAGCAGCGCGCGCCCGCCGAGCGCCGCGTAGGCCCCGATCATCGCCGCGGCGACCGGCCCGCCCACGAGCAGCCCGAGCACCGCCGATGCCACCACGCCGGCGATCAGCGCTTGCCGTGGCGACTGCCCGGCGACGACGACCGCACGGCGCGCGACGGCTACAAAGGACATCCGCGGAACCCGCACCCGTCCGAGCGGCAGCACGACGGCCAACGCCCCGGCGACAAACAGCACCGGCCCCCAGTTCATGGCGCCACCACCGGCGGGACGAGCGGCGGAACGAGCGGCGGGGCAAGCGGTGCGACCACCGGCGGGGTGAGTACCGCGGGCACGGCCACCCCGCGTACGGCCAGCATCCGGGCCAGCGCCCCCGAGCCCGGCCCTGCCCCGCGCAGCCGCTGCCAGGCCGGCACCACGGTGGCGAGCCGTTGCTCCCCCGAGGGCAGCAACACGCTCACCGATTCGAGCACGCGTCCCCGATCCGTACGCCGGACCTGCAGCACGACCTGCAATGCCGCCACCACCTGGGCGTGCAGCGCGGCCCGCGGCAGTCCTCCGAGCAGCCCGAGCGCCTCGAGCCGGGCCGGCACGTCGCCCGGAGTGTTGGCGTGCAGCGTGCCCGCCCCGCCGTCGTGGCCGGTGTTGAGCGCGCCGAGCAGGTCGACGATCTCGGCTCCGCGGCACTCCCCCACCACCAACCGGTCGGGTCGCATGCGCAGCGCCTGCCGCACCAGGTCGGTCAGCCCGATCGCGCCCGCCCCCTCGACGTTCGCGGTGCGGGCCTGCAGGGCGACCACGTGCGGATGCAGGGGCCGGAGCTCGGCCGCGTCCTCGACGAGCACGATCCGCTCGGTCGCCGGCACCATTCCCAGCAGCGTGGCCAGCAGGGTGGTCTTGCCGCTGCCGGTGCCCCCGACGACCAGGTAGGCGAGCCGGGCCGCGACCACGGCCTCGAGCACCGGCGCGACCGTCGGCGGAACGGTGCCCTGCTCGACCAGGTCGTCCAGGCGGAACGGCCGCTGACGGAAGGTACGCAGCGACAGGTAGGGCCCGTCGGTCGCGACCGGCGGCAGGACCGCGTGCAGGCGAGTGCCGTCGGGCAGGCGGGCGTCCGCATACGGCTGGCCGTCGTCGAGCCGCCGCCCGCAGGCCGCCGCGAGCCGCTGGGCCAGCCGGCGCACCTCCTCGAGGGTCCCCAGCACGATCGGCGCCCGCCGCAGCCCGGCGCCCCGGTCGACCCACACTGCCAGCCCGTTGACCAGCACGTCGGTCACCTGCTGATCGGCGAGCAGCGGCGCCAGCGGGCCCGCGCCCACCAGCTGGTCGTGCACGCGGTCGGCCAGGCGCAGCACGGCCGTGTCGCCCAGGGCCGCGGCGTCGGACTCGCTGCGTACGGCGTGCACCACCGCCGCGGGTGTCGCCTCCCCACCGTCGACGGCAAACCGGTGGCGCACCCGGTCGGCCACCGCCGGGGCCGAGGCCGCGAGCCGGCTACCCAGCCCCGGGTACGCCGTCACGCCGCCACCGCCGAGGACGTGTCACCCAGCAGGTCGCCGATCAGTCGCCGGCACAGGTCGGCCAGCGGCCCTTTGCCCTCGGCGGCCGGCGGCAACCCGCGTTCGGCGCCCTGGCTGATCGCCGGTTCGGGTCGCAGCGTGCCGATCAGCGGCAGCCCGAGCGCGGCGGAGATCTCGCGCGGCCGCAGCTTGCCCGGTGCGGGCCCGCGCACCACGAGCGACAGCTCCCGGCGATGGGTCTGCACCGTGCGGGCTATCCGAGCCGCCGCGGCCGCCGCACGCACCTCGGCCGGCACCAGCAGCACGGCCTGGTCGGCGCACTCGAGCGCCAGCACGCCGGCGTCGTCGAGCCGGCGAGGCAGGTCGACCACGATCACTTCACGGGCGCGACGGCCGGCGTCGATCGTCGCGCCCATCGCCTCGGGCGGCACGAGCGGCGTCCCCTCGCGGTCGAACGAGAGCACGACCAGGTCGCCGTGATGCGGCAACGCCTCCAGCAGGGTGGGCGGATCGACCCGGCCACCGGCTTCCGCCAGCGCCGACCAGCGCAAACCGTCGCGACGTTCCCACCCGAACACCAGGTCGAGCCCGCCGCCGAGGGGGTCGGCGTCGATCAGCAGGGTGCGGCGGCGCGCGCCGCTCGCGGTGGTGGCCAGCCCGGCCGCCAGCGTGCTCGCGCCCGCACCGCCACGGCCACCGATCACGGCCAGCACCCGGCCGGTCGGCTGGTCGAGCTGCTCGGCGAAGCGGTCGACGACCCACGTCTCGGCGGTCGGCAGTTCGGCGATGTGTTCGACGCCGTGCGCGTTCGCCGCCGTCCACATCGTCTCGGTGACCTCACCCCGGCTCACGACCGCGACCCGCGAACGGCGGGCCAGTCGGGCGCGCAGGCACGCGTCGAGCTGATCGGCGCCGATCATCACCAGTGGTGCGGTGCCGTAGCGCGGACGGGCCGCGGCCGGGTCGGGCGCCACGTCGATCTCGGTGCCACCGGCGGCGGCGAGACGCAGCAGGTCGTCGAGCAAGTCGGGGTCGGAGGTGACGACAAGGGGCAGGCGGGCAGCGGGCATCTGCGGTCTCCAGCGCGGGGCGGCGGTTGTGCGGCACACCTTCGCGGCCTGAGCCGGGTGGGTCCACGACGGATGTCCGGGCCTGTGGACAACTTCCGGGCCTGTGGATAGCGCGGTTTCGTCTGATTGATCTGCTATAGAACCCGGGTCCTTCGCCGGGAGTGGAAGGAGCCTCGGTTGGGTATGTTGGTCCGACACGGACCAATGGGGTTGGCATGGAAAGCTCGATCAGCCGTTCGCTCGACGCCGACGGCAATGTCAGCGTGGTCGTCGCGGGCGAGATCGATTTCTCGAATGCGGACGAGTTGGCCGGCTTTCTGCGCGAGGCCGTCGCCGCTACTGCCCCCCGGGTCGTGCGGGTCGACCTGCGGCAGGCGACCTTCATCGACTCCACCGGCTTGGGCGCCCTGATCGAGGGCTATCGGGCGACCACCGCGATCGGGTCTCGATTCCTCGTGGTCAACCCGACGCCGACGTTCCGCCGCGTCCTCGACGTCACCGGTCTGTGCGCATTCTTCGGGCTGAGTGACCCGGTCGCCGCCGACCCGCTCGGGCAGGCACAGGCCACCGGGGCCTGACAGCGCGCAGAGATAGGGAACGACCCCCGTCGGGGGAGACGGGGGCCGTCCGAGGATTCGGCTCCGGGGGGGTCGAGCCGAATCGACTCGGTGATCGCGGGGGGCGCAATCACCGAGGGTTTTTGAGCGGCCAAGTGCGATCGTCACAACATGAATCCCGATCGCAACAGCACAAGCATGCCTCACAGAAGCAGCGCAGTCGAGTACCGATTGTCGCCGACTGAGATACTGCTGCCCGTCTGACCGATTTCACGGGCTGTCACGGGCGCGCCCGCCGGGCATCCCGGGGTGGGCGACGATGAACCACTTGCGACTACACTTGCCGCCCGTGGGCCTCAGTGCCGCGTTTTTCGACCTCGACAAGACGGTCATCGCCAAGTCCAGCGCGCTGGCCTTCGGCCGGCCGTTCTACCGTGACGGCTTGATCAGCCGCCGCGACATGGTCAAATCCGCTTACGCACAGCTGATGTTCCGGCTGGGCGGCGGGACAGACGAGCAGGCGATGGCGCGCACCCGCGACTATCTCGCCGCGCTCTGCAAGGGCTGGCGCGTCGAGCAGGTGCAGCAGATCGTGGCCGAGACGCTCGAAGAACTGATCAATCCGTACGTCTATGCCGAGGCGGCGACGCTGATCGCCGAGCATCAGGCGGCCGGGCGCGACGTCGTGCTGGTCTCCGCCTCCGGTGATGAGATGGTCCGTCCGATCGGCGCCCTGCTCGGCATCACCGACATCATCGCCACACGGATGAGCATCGTGGACGGGCGCTACAGCGGCGAGGTCGAGTTCTACGCGGCCGGCCCGAGCAAGGTCATCGGCGTGCGGGAGCTGGCCGCCGAACGCGGTTACGACCTGGCCGACTGTTACGCCTATTCCGACTCCAGCAGCGATCTTCCACTGCTCGAATCGGTCGGGCACCCGAGCGTGGTCAACCCCGACCGGAGCCTGCGCCGCGCCGCCACCGAGAACGAGTGGCCCATCCTCGAGTTCCGCCACCCGATCCCGCTGGGCCGGCGCCTGCGTGATCGGCCCGCGGTGCCGGTCGCCGCCGCCGCGCTCGGGGTGGGCGTGGGCGCCGCCATCGGCCTGGCCATCTACGCGCGCCACCGACGCGCCCGCACGCCGGCCTGAGATTCCGTACGGGGTCAGTAAAGGTCCCGTGGTGCCAGTGACCTGCGCGGATGGCTTTGGTCTGACTACTGCCGAAAGCCAGATTTGCCGGGTCGAATCCCTGGCGATCATGTGGCGACGGGCGTAGAAAGAACAGGCGAGGTTCGAAGCGGAGAGGCCGGATTTCCGGTCACGAGGCGACGGATTTCGTGCACGGCCACCGGGAACCCACGCGCGATCAGCCACGGCAGGCACGTTGCGGCGGGACCGCGGCCCCCTGGGCTCCATTTGAGGAGCCGCGAGGCTTGCGGACTGTCGACAACGACCCAGGTGCACGCTTGATAACCCGGCTCGGACGTGCAGCAGCCGGCGCCCCATCGCGGGACGCCGGCTCTAGCCTTTCCGCCCGCTGATCAGCCGTCAGGCGCCCTGTGCGGCCAGGTGCCGCTTGCGCAGTTCGTGGTACACGGCGCGAAAAAGCTTGGGCCGTGAGTGGAAGTCGACCCCCTGGGCCCACAGCTCGGTGTTGACCGTCGAGCCGTCACGCCGCTCGATCAACACGGTCAACCCGCCCGGCACCTTCCACGGCCCGATCCGATGGCTCGCCTCGTGCAGGTGCACCTGGGCGATGGCGTCCCACGGAATGGTTCGCGAGCGCAGCAGCCCGTGCAGGCGCAGGCCCTCGGGGCTCACGTAGGCGCCCATCTGCATGATCCGGTACGCCCCCAGCACCCAGATCACGGCCAGCGCGCAGGTCACCAGGCGCACGCCGTGCCAGCCGAGCTCGAACGTCTCGACCGAGCTCCAGGCGAGCAGGCCCAGGGCGAACGCTTCCCAGCCGATGACCAGCCAACGTCCCGCGCCGGGCGAGTAGGGCCGCTCCCACGTCTCCACAACACAGAAGTCTAGAAGCGAACCTTCCGTTCCCCGGCTGTTCGCACAGACGCACAGGTCAACGATCGGTCATACGGTCGCCAGCACGTTGTCACCGATGGCGGTGATCTCGCCGGCCCCGAAGGACACGGCCTCGGCGTAGTGCCGCAGCCAGGAACGCACCCCGTCGGGCGTGCCGGTGGCGTACGCGCCGGCCGAGCCCACGTACTCCGGCTCGCGCTCCCGGTGCCCCACTTCGACGGCGACCAAACCCCGGGGGTCGAACCCGCGGCTGATCAGGGTCAGGCGGGCGGCGGCCCGGGCCACCACCCCGGCCGGACCGGCGAACGGGCGCAGGGTGATCAGCTCGGCGTGCACGATCGCGGCGAGCAGCAACGGCGGCGTACTGTCGTTGCCCGCGACCAGGCCGGCGAGCATGTCGACCCGTTCGGCCTCTCCGGTCAGCCGGCCGAGGTCGCTCGCGGGCACCACGCCCCGGGCGGCCAGCACGTGCAGCTTGGCGAGCACCTGACGCGGCGCACGGGGCCAGAGGTCGACCAGAGCGCCGACGCCCTCGGCCACTCGCAGGGCGCCCTGCATGACCGGATCGGTGACTGTACCCCCGCGTACGTCGTCGAGGTCGTGAACGCTGCCCTCGAGCGCGGCACTGGCCACGGCCGCGCGCAGGCTCGCCTCGGCCGCCACTTGACCGCCGTGCCGGCGCAGAGCCCGGTGCCGCATCGCCGTGTCGACGCGCTCACGGGCCTCGGCCAGGGCGGGAGCGACGTCGGCGAGATCAAGAAGGGGCGCTAGAGGATCCACGGGAACACCGTAGCCGGTAAACCGAGCGAAACATGGGCTGCACAGATCGGCTTGGAACTGGCAAGATTCGCGCAGCATCAAGCACGTATTGGTCATCCGGCGCGGCCACGACGCCATCTGGCGTTCTGTTGTCCACAGGCCTCGCCGGTGCCCATCGCCGCAACTAGTGTGCAACAAAGAAGCCCCGGTCAGCAGTGAAGAGGAGCCGCCCTCATGAGCGAGACATTGGCGAACCTGTCAACGGAGACCCGACAGTTCCCGCCGCCTGAAGCACTGGCCGCGGCCGCCAACGTCAAGGCGGAGGCCTACGACGAGGCGGCCGCCGACCGTCTCGGGTTCTGGGCGAAACAGGCCGAACGGCTCACCTGGAGCAAGACGTGGGACCAGGTCCTCGACTGGTCCAACCCGCCGTTCGCGAAGTGGTTCGTCGGCGGCGAGCTCAACGTCGCCTACAACTGCGTCGACCGGCACGTCGAGGCCGGCCTCGGTGACAAGGTCGCCATCCACTGGGAGGGCGAGCCCGGCGACACCCGCACGATCACCTACGCCGAGCTGCTCAAGCTGGTCAGCCAGGCCGCCAACACTCTGACCGAGCTGGGTGTCGGCGCCGGCGACCGGGTCGCCATCTACATGCCGATGATTCCCGAGGCCGCGGTCGCGATGCTGGCTTGTGCCCGCATCGGCGCCACCCACAGCGTCGTCTTCGGCGGCTTCTCCGTCGCGGCGCTTTCAACCCGTATCCAGGACGCTGACGCCAAGCTCGTCATCACGGCCGACGGCGGTTATCGGCGCGGCAAGCCGTCGGCGCTCAAGCCCACCGTCGACGAGGCCGTCGCGCAGTGCCCGACGATCGAGAACGTGCTCGTCGTGCGCCGCACCGGCCAGGAAGTCGCGTGGACCGACAAGGACAAGTGGTGGCACGAGACGGTCGAGCAGGCCGGCACGGAACACAAGGCGCAGCCGTTCGACGCCGAGCACCCGCTGTTCATCCTCTACACCTCGGGCACGACCGGTAAGCCCAAGGGCATCCTGCACACCACCGGCGGTTACCTGACCCAGGTCTCGTACACGCACAACGCGGTCTTCGACCTCAAGCCCGAGACCGACGTCTACTGGTGCACGGCCGACATCGGCTGGGTCACCGGCCACTCCTACATCGTCTACGGCCCGCTCTCCAACGGCGCCACCCAGATCATGTACGAGGGCACGCCGGACACGCCCGGCCGCGACCGCTTCTGGCAGATCGTCGACAAGTACAAGGTGTCGATCCTCTACACCGCGCCAACCCTGATCCGCACGATGATGAAGTGGGGCGACGACATCCCTGCCGGGTACGACCTGTCCTCGCTGCGCGTGCTGGGCAGCGTCGGCGAGCCGATCAACCCCGAGGCCTGGATGTGGTACCGGGAGAACATCGGCCGCAACCGCACCCCGATCGTCGACACCTGGTGGCAGACCGAGACCGGTGGCGTGATGATCTCGCCGCTGCCCGGTGTGACAGCGACCAAGCCCGGCTCCGCCATGACGGCGCTGCCGGGCATCGCCGCCGACGTCGTGGACGACCAGGCGCAGTCGGTGCCAAACGGCGGCGGCGGGTTCCTGGTGCTGCGTGACCCGTGGCCGTCGATGCTCCGCACCATCTGGGGCGACGACAAGCGCTTCATCGACACGTACTGGTCCCGCTTCGGCGCGGGCGCCGGCACGGGCGACGACTGGATCTACTTCGCCGGCGACGGCGCCAAGAAGGACGAGGACGGCGCGCTCTGGCTGCTCGGCCGGGTCGACGACGTCATGCTGGTCTCGGGTCACAACATCTCGACCACCGAGGTGGAGTCGGCGCTGGTCTCGCACCCGTCGGTGGCCGAGGCAGCCGTGGTCGGCGCGACCGACCCCACGACCGGTCAGGCGATCGTGGCGTTCGTGATCCCGCGCGGCAGCGTGGACACCGAGGGCGACGCGGGCGAGCAGCTCACCGTCGACCTGCGCAATCACGTGTCCAAGACGCTCGGGCCGATCGCCAAGCCCCGCCAGATCATGCTCGTGCCCGAGCTGCCCAAGACCCGCTCCGGCAAGATCATGCGCCGCCTGCTCAAGGACGTGGCCGAGAACCGCTCGCTCGGTGACGTCACCACGCTGCAGGACTCCGCGGTGATGGAGCTGATCTCGAAGGGCATGAACACCGGCAAGTCCGAGGACTGACGACGTCATGACGGGGCCCGGCGGCTTTCGCCGGGCTCCGGACCCCCGTACGGGACGTGAAACCGTTACGCTTTGCGCCGCGGTCGTGTACGGCCGTGAGATCGGGTCACGGGGGTACACGTCATGTTCAGGTCCACCGCAGGCGCCACCGGCGCGCTGGTGCTGGTGTTGCTGCTGGTCAGCGGCTGTTCTGACGACGAACCCGCTGCGGCGAACGGCATCGTCCTCCCCGGCTCCGCGCCCTCGGCCGAGCCCGGTGCCACGCCGCCCGGCGCTGCCGACAATCCCGTACCGGCCGGCCAGCCCGCCGACAGCGAGGCCTCTCCCCTGCCGCCGCCCAGCCGCCCCGCGGCCATCGCCTCGCCCGATCTCTCCGCGCTGCGTGTCGGCTCCATCACCGCCACCGTCACCAAGGGTGGCGGCGGCCCCTGCTACGGGCTGCTGAGCGAGGACGGCGTGGCATGGTCGGTCTACTCCAAGAAGTCGGTGCCGATCGCCAAGGGCGACCACGTGCAGGCCCGCATCACACCCGGCAAAACCCCGGTCGACTGCGGCTCCGGCCGACCGGCCACGCTCGACCGCATCATGATCGGCACTGACTGAGTTTCCTGTCGGTTACCCCCGCCACGGGGTTGTCGCGGGCTGGTTGCGGCCGCCACGCGCTCGTTGTCGACCCCAACGCCTAGGCTGAGGCCATGGGCAGTCGGGTGGACGAGTCATGCGTACTGGTGGACGGGCCCTGGACCCATCGCTTCGTCGGCGCCAACGGCAGCCGTTTCCACGTCGTCGAGGCGGGAACCGGCCCGCTGGTGCTGTTCCTGCACGGCTTCCCCGAGTTCTGGTGGGCCTGGCACGACGTGCTGCCCCGCATCGCCGACTCAGGCTTCCGGGCCGTCGCGATCGACCTGCGCGGCTACGGGGCGAGCGACAAACCGCCACGGGGCTACGACGGTTACACGATGGCCGCCGACATCACCGGGTTGATCCGGGCTCTCGGCGAACGCAACGCGACGATCGTCGGGGCCGGCGCCGGCGGCATGATCGGCTGGGCGGCCGCCGCGTTCCATCCCAAACTGGTCAACAAGCTCGTTGTGCTCGGCGCGGCCCACCCGTTGCGGCTGCGGGCGGCGCTGTTCGCCGACCCGCGCGGGCAATTCGCGGCGTCGTCGGCCGCGCTGCGCTTCCAGGTGCCGCGCTACGAACACGTCCTCACCCGCGACAACGCCGCGATGGTGGCCGAACTGATGACCCGCTGGACAGGTCCTCAGTGGAGGGAAACACCCGAGTTCGACGACTACGTGGCCCGCTGCCGGGAAGCCATGCAGATCCCGCAGGCGGCGTTCTGCGCCTTGGAGGCGTACCGCTGGGTGTTCCGCAGCGCCCTGCGGCTGCAGGGATACCGGTTCGTCAAGCTGATGCAGAAGCCCTTGATCACACCCACGCTGCAGCTGCACGGCGGGCTCGACACGGCCACCCTGCCCCGCACAGCGCAGGGTTCCGGGCGTTACGTGCTGGCGCCGTACGAGTGGCGCCTGATCCCCGAGGTGGGGCATTTCCTGCACCAGGAAGCGACCGACGTGGTCACCGGCGAGGTGCTGCGCTGGTTGAAGTCCAACTAGGACAGCAGGCTAGATGCGCTGCTCGCTGAGGTCCGAGACCTCGTGCATCGGCGCCCAGCCCTGATAGACGCCGAAGTCGAACTCCTCGAGGCCCAGCTGACGGGCGATCGGCGCGCGGCCCCCCGTGTATTCCAGACGCAGCCACGAATTGGCCTCGGCGAGCACGATGAACGGGGCGCCACGCCACGTGCACGTGGTGCGGACGTACACCAGCTCGTCGTAGTCCTCCGGGGTCAGCACCCTCACATAGCGGCCCGGACGCACCTCTTCGAAGCCGTCGGCCGCATCCGACCGGTAGATCCGCACGTTGTCGCCGTCGGGCGAGGCGTCGTACTCCCGGCCCTGCCAGGCGACCACGTAGCCGTCACGCATCACTGCTCACCCACCCTGCGCCAGAGCGGACCGTCGTTGTCGAAGATGGCAACCATGCGTTCGTTGCCGTCCGCGTCGATACGCCACAGCTGCGCGCCGTGCGGCAGCCGCACACTGTCCACCTTGAACTCGGCGATCACGTCACGGCCCTCACCGGGCGCGAACCCGTTGCCCCGGAACGGCGGGCGCTCGATGACCCAGCCGTCCATCGCGCGCAGGGCCTGCTCGTTCTGCCCGCCGTAGGGGATGCGGTAGAGGCTCGGGCGATACGCCGGCCACCTCAACACGTACGCCTCCTTGGCGTCCTGCTGATGCGGCGAGGCGTCGTAACTCAAGCCGAGGGCGCCCAGGAGCTCAGCCGGTGTACGCAGGTGCTCGACCTCGGTGGCGCGATGCACGAAACCGGCCACCCGGTCGTAGCCGCGTTCGAGGTAGTAGTCGACCTGGTCCGGCGGCACCGTCTTCTGCATGACGGTGGCGTGCTGCTTGTCGTCGCTGGCCGGCTCGGGCGGGGGCACCGGCGCCACGTCCTCGAGCGGGCCGTCCGCGTCGTTGCCCAGGCCCGACTCGGCGGCCCAGTTCGCCAGGGCGATGACCTGCGGGCCGGGATACTTCGCGCCGATCGGGCCGTCCGGGTTGACCGCGAACGACCAGGCCGGGTCGGGCCAGTTACGGATCAGCTCGACGAAGCGCACACCGACCGTACGGGTGGGCTCGGAGAAGTGCTCGGCAAGCCTGTCGCGGCTGGTGAACACGACCAGGAAGGTCTCGTCGTCGACCTGCTCGGTGCGGAAGACGAACCCGGACTCGCCGGGCGAACTACCCGGGCGCGAATGGTCGGCCACCGGCACCAGGATCGTGGCCAGCAGAAGCGTGGACAGGTAGGAGTCGGTGTTGTGCGCGTTCGCGGCGTCGAACAGATCCTGCTCGACCTCGTTGGCCGGCACGAACTCCGGACGAGGCGGCGCCTGCGGCGCGGGAGAGGACGGCCGGCTGTCCAGCGGCGGCTGAGCACCGAGGCGGGCCGGGCGGTCGCTACCGGGCGAGCCGGGGATGACCGGCGGGGTCATCGGCGGCGACTGCTGCGCGGCGGCGTCGGACTTGGTCTGGAACGCCGGGAACGACGTCATGCCGGCGGGGGCTTCCGTCGACGAGGAAGCCTGGCGGCGGGGCAACGGAGTGCCAAAGCCGGGATTGGGCTCGGTGGGCAATCCGGGCGTGCCCGCCCGCGACAGGCCGGGCGCCGGGTTCGAGGGGGCCGGCGGGGCCGAGATGGGCGGCAACGCGGACGGCTGCGCCGAGGCCGCCTGCGGCGAGGCCGGGCCCTGCGGAAAACCACCGCTGGTCGAGGGCTGGCGGCGCGGCAGCTCGCTCAGGGCACTAGGACCGGAACGCGAGGGCGTGGCGGGCGGAGCCGACGCCGACCAGCTCGGATTGAACGGCGTCTCGTCCGGGTTGTGCGGGCTGAAGTTGTCGGGCACCGGCGGCGTCTGCGCCATGGGGGTGCGGACCGGCAGCGGCGCGTCCGGGGCCGGCAAGGGGCCGCGAGGGTCTCCGCCCGCGGGCGCGGGACGACCACCGACGGCCGGCGGCTGCGCGGGCGGAACAGCCGGCGATTGATAGGCCGTGGGCACCACAGGGCTCTGCGCGGGAGGGGCACTGGCCTGTCGGGCCGACCCGGACGAGGGCGGGCCGCTCATCGGCCGGCCGAAGGAGGCCGGGGACTGGCCGAGGGCGGGCGGCGCGCTTGCCGGGGCGGTCGACGCGCTCGGGGCGCGGGCGGGCAGGCCGCTCGGCAGAACTGTGCCGGGCGTGCGAACCGGAAGACCGCCGGGGCCGACCTGCCCGGGCTGCGCGCCGGGCGAGTCGGGGGACGCCGGCGGGGCCGAGGGCCGGCCGAGACCGCCCGTGTCCGCCGGAGGCCTGCCGTAGCCGCCCGGAGCGGCGGAGGGTTGTCCGTAACCACCGGGCGTGGCCGTGGGCTGACCGTAGCTGCCGGGGGTGGGCTGTGCGGCGCCGCCAGGTGCGGCTGCGGGCCGGCCGTAAGCGCCCGGCGTGGCCGTGGGCTGACCGAAGCCGGGCGTAGCCGTGGGCTGGCCGAGGCCACCCGGGCGGATGGGGGCGTGGCCGGCGGCGGCCGGGCTGGTGGGCTGGCCGTTCGCAGAGGGCGGGCCGGCTGGCTGGCCGTAGGCCGGAGGCGGACTCGTCGGCTGCCCATAGGCCGTGGGGGTGCCGGCAGGCTGGCCATAGGGGGCGGGCGCGCTCGCGGGCTGCCCGTAGGCGGGAGGGGCGCTCGCGGGCTGACCGTAAGCCGGAGGGGCGCTCGCAGGCTGACCGTAAGCCGGAGGCGCGCTCGCGGGCTGACCGTAAGCGGGAGGGGCGCTCGCGGGCTGACCGTAAGCGGGAGGGGCGCTCGCGGGCTGACCGTAAGCGGGAGGGGCGCTCGCAGGGCGGCCGTAGACCGCGGGCGGGGCGCTGGCAGACGCGGCCGCAGCGGGGCGGCCGTAGTCGGCGGCGGGCTCACGCGAGGGCAAGCCGCCACTGGGCGCCTGCCCAGCGGCCTGGCCGAAGGTCGCCGCCGGGGAGCGGGTCGGCAGGCCGCCGGCCTGATCTGCGGTCTGGCCGTAAGCCGGGGCCTGTCCGGCGGGCTGACCATAGGCCGGCGGGCGAGCGGGCGTCGGCTCCGCCGGCTGGCCGTAGGCCGGCGCGCGGGTGGGCAGTCCGGTGGCGGGCGCCTGTTCCACGGCGGATGTTCGAGCGGGCAGGGCGGGGGTCCCAGGGCGTGCGGGCTGCTCCGGCGTGCGACTGGGAAGCTCGCTCGCGGGCGGCTCACCCGGCGTGTGGGCGTAGGCGCCGCCGTAGGTGTTCGCGGCGGCCTGTCCATAGGCGGCCGGCGCCTGGCCGTAACCGGACGCGACGGTGCCGGGATACCGCGGATAAGAGCCCGTGGCCGCGGTCATCGGGGCGTCGTCGTGGGTGGGACCACCCGGCCGGGCCGGCTCCGCGTCCTTACGGGCGGCGGCCGCGTTCGCCGCCAGCGCCGCGGCCTGCAGATCCTGCATCTTGCCGGACGTGCTGGCCGACTCGGCACGACCCGGGCCGCGGGTCGGCAGCCTCAGGTCGCCGCGGGAGAGCTGCGCCACGAACCAAGCCGGAAGATAACCTTCGATCGGCAGACCCGGGTTGACGGCCAGCCACCACTCGAGGTTGGGCCAGGTGTTCGCAAGCTCCGCGTAGGGAACCCGACGGGCCGAACCCGTGTAGTCCGCCAGGCAGGACTGCAACGCCGCCGTCGACGTGAAGGCCAGCACGTGCGTGCGGCCACCCGTGCTCCAGGTGCCCCAACCGAGCGGGGCCAGGCCCGCCAATGCATCGGCGGAGACCGGCAAGAGCAGGTCAACACCGGAGAGAATACGGAAGTACGACTCCTGGTCGTCTGTGCGCAAAGCATCGCGCATAGCGACCTCGGCGTCCGTAGCCGGCTCCCACTCGGACACGTCCACCTCTCCCCACGCGCGACGAGGCCATCTCAACGCGTACAACCTACAAGGTCAGGCCACGATCACAATGGGCGGCGGTACGCAGATAAGTAAAGCAGGTGGTCGAAGCCCTAAGTATGCGTCCGAACGCACTCCGGCACGCCGTTTCAGTCGCTGCCAGCGATCAAACAACAACTGATCGTAGTCGGATCGCCCAGATGGGCCAGTACGCGTTCGGGCGACAACAAGCTTCGCAAGAACGGACTTAAAGGGCGTGCTGTCGGGCACGGAAAGGCGAAACGGCCGGGACAGTCACATGACTGGTCCGGCCGTCCAAGTACGGGCGTCTTACTGGAAGCGCGCGGTCGCCTGCTTCTCGGTGTTGACGTAGTCGTCGGCCGACTGGTCGACGGCGGACTTGATGTTCTGCAGGATGTTGGTCAGGTCGTTGGCCGACGAGCGCCAGACCTCCTGCCGTGCGTAGTAGGCCGCCTGCGCCTCGCCGTCCCACGACTCGACGAGCCGTTTCGAGTCGCGCTCGAGGTCACTGAGCTGCTGCTGCAACGAGCTGATCGCCTTGGCGATGTTGGCGCCCGCGCCTCGCAGCGACTCGAAGTTGACGAGAAGCACTCCGTCGTTAGCCATGTCTTTGTCCTCCCCCGGGTCAGAGCGGCAGCGAGAAGTTGCCACCGGAGCCGGTCACACGGCTGGCAGCGTCGGTGTCGGTCGAGCTGTACCCGGTGCCGGACACCCGGATCGACTCGGCGGTGTCGGCCAGCGCCGCGTTCAGCTTCTTCAGGTCGGTCTCGTACTGCAGCTTGACCTGCTCGAACGCCGCGGCGCCCATGCCCTTCCAGGCACCACTGAGCTGCGACAGCTCGTTCATCAACGTGGACAGCATCTGCTGCAGGCCCTGGTTGACGTTGTCGAAGTTGGTGGCAGCAGCTGCCATCTCTTCCGTCGTTACTTGCGTTGATCCGGCCACCCGGAAGTCACCCCGCTTTCTCGTTCGGTTCGCCGGTCATGTCATGATCCGCAGTGGACGGACGGTGATCATTCACCTGCGACACATCGACGTTGGCCACCAGGCTAACCCCTGACCACAAGCCTCGGGGGGCGGGCCGTGACCGGCCGACTACTCGTTTCCTGACGTCGCCGACCGTAGCGAAAGTCGTCAAGCCGCGACACCCCCGAATCGGGGGCTGTGGATAACTCTGGCACTTGTCCACAGGGTGCCCCACGATGGTCCTGAGCCCATACGATGGGCGCCGCACGAGGACGATGCGGCGAAGGGCGGTGGACGGTGACGGTCGGCGTGGCGGGCGATCGGGACTACCGCGAGCTCTCCGGTCCCGCGCGGCCACGACCCGAGGTCAGCCCACGTCCGCTCCGACGTGGACGGTTGTTCGGCGTCCGGGCCGGCCAGCTGGTGGCCACCCAGGTCGCCGCCGTCGCAGTGGCGCTCGGTTGGGTCAGCGGTCCGATCGGGCTGGTCGCCGGAGTCGTCCTGGGCCTGTCCGTTCTCGGGCTGACCTGGCTGCGGCTGCGCCGTCGCTGGGCGTTCGAGTGGCTCGGCGTCGCTCTTCGTTTCGGCGCCCGTCGCCACTCCACCGCGGTCGACTCCGACCCGATGGCGCTTCTGCGGTTCCTCGCTCCGGGCGCCCGCGTCGAGCAGACCGAGCTGGCCGGCGATCCGGCGGCGGTCGTCGTCGACGGGCACGGCCTCACCGCCGTCCTCGAGCTCGGCGACCCGGCCGGTCTGCTGGCCGAGGAAGCATCCGACGTGCCCTCCCCCGCCACCCTGCTGCCCTCGGCCGAGGCAGAACTGCCACCGGTCATGATCCAGCTGTTGCTGACCGGGGCTCCGGCCCCGTCCCTGCGCGCCGGCATGGGCACGCCGGCCAACTCCTATCGTCAGCTCACCGAGGGCCGCCTGCTCGGGCACAGCCGGGCGCTGCTCGCCGTGCGGGTGCTGCGGGCCGAGGGGTGGTCCGAGGACGAGCTGCGCCGCTCCCTGTCCGGCCTGGCCCGCAAGCTGGTGCGCCGGTTGTCGGCGGTGCCCGCCCGTCCGCTCGGCGAGCCGGCCGCCCTGCGGGTCATCGCCGAACTGGCCCACGACGACGGCACCGAGCCGGCGCAGGAGGCGTGGCCCGCCCTGCGGGTCGGCGGGCTGACTCAGACCACGTTCCGGTTGCGGCGCTGGCCCGACCCGCAGGTCGAAACGTCCCGGCGGTTGGTGTCCCGACTGCTCACGCTGCCCGCTGCCGCCACGACCGTGTCGATGACCGCCGGGCCCCAGGCCGCGCACGCCGTCACCCCGCTCGACATGACGGTGCGGCTGGCCGCGCCCGAGGCGACTTCGCTGGCGGTCGCCACTCAAGCGCTGCAAAAGCTGCTCTCCGGCGAGCGGGCGAGCGCGCCACGCCTCGACGGCGAACACCTGCAGGGCCTCTTCGCGACGCTGCCGCTGGGCGGCCTGCCGTGCGCGGTGCCCGGGCTTCCGGCCGACGGGGTGCAACCGGCCGAACTGCTCGAAGGGCTCCACCTGCCGGTCGGCACGTCGGGTCTGATGCTCGGGCGCAACCGCCATGGCAGCCCCGTCGTGATCCGCCTGTTCCGGCCCGAGCTGACGAGAGCGCTGCTGGTGGGCGGCGTCAGGGCGGCCCAGCTGGTGGCTCTGCGGGCGATGGCCCTCGGTGCCCGGGTGGTGGTGCAGACGGCTCGGCCCAGGGCCTGGGAGCCGTTCGTCCGCGGAGCGGCCGTCCCCGGCGAGTCGATCGCGGTGGTGCCCCCGGGCCGCCCGATCGAGATCGCCCCCGGCTCGGCCCTGCACCCCCTTCTCATCGTGGTCGACATCGGCCCGGTCGGCGCCGACAACCGCCCCGGTGAGGGCTGGCAGGCCACGCTCGTGGTCCGCGACGAGTTCTCCGCCGCCGACGTCGACGTGGCGTCCCGGGCCGACCTGCTTATCCTCCAGCCGCTGCGCCCCGAGGAGGCCACGCTGATCGGCGGCGCCCTCGGCCTCGGCGAGGTGGCCCAGTGGATGACCCGCATCCGCCCCGACATGGTCGGCGTCGTCAACCGCCGCGCTGTCCGCTGGGCCGCCCTGGCCCACACCCCCATCGAAATCCAGCTGACAGGCCCACCCGGCCGCTGAAGCCCTGCAGCCGCTGAGGTCCCGCCCAGTGATCGTCGATATGTGCGGCCTTGGTCGCAAGATGGGCAAGATCGGGGAGTGTTGCGGCCGTGAGTGGCGTGATCGTGGCACCATTCCGGGCCATGGGCCTCATCATTCGGCTTCTGATCACGGCGTTCTCGTTGTGGCTGGCCACCGTCTTGATCGACGGCATCGAACTCACCACCGACAAGGTGTCGGAGAAGATCATCACGTTGTTGATCGTGGCGGTCATCTTCGGCGTGATCAATGCGGTGCTTCGGCCGATCATCAAGGTTGTGGGCTGCGGCTTCTACGTGCTCACGCTGGGCTTGATCGCGCTGGTGGTCAACGGCGCGCTGTTCCTGCTGACGAGTTGGATCGCCGGGCAGTTCGACCTGCCGTTCCACGTCGACGAGTTCTGGCCGAGCGCCGTACTCGGCGCGCTGCTCGTCGGCATCGTCAGCTGGCTGCTCAACATGCTCATCCCCGACGGCGACGACTGACCTTCCCCTCCGCCGACAGGCGGCAGCCCAGAGCCGCCGGCGACCAGCACCCCCTGCTGATCGTCGGCGGACACCCCATCACGGCCGACGCTACGTCCCGTCGGCGACTGGCCCGTGACGGCCTGTCTCCGGCGAGCGCGGAGGGTAGGGCGCCTGCGGACGGGTGAGGCCGACCGCCACCGGGACACCAGGCCGCTGGGGCGGGGGCACATCTGCCGGTGGCGGGGTGGGAAAGCGCTGGCGGATGGAGGATCTTGCGGCTTGACTCGGCGGGATGTCGGACGAAATTCGTGTGGACGGGTATGAGCTGAGCGCCGCGCGGGAGCGGGTTGATCTGGACACCGTGCATCGTTGGCTTTCCACCGATGCGTACTGGGCCTTGGGACGGCCCCTCGAGCAGATGCGTGCCGCCCTGGACGGGTCCGAGCCGTACGGGGTCTATGACCGGGACGGCAATCAGGTCGCTGTGGCTCGGGTGGTGACGGACGGGGCCGTCTTTGCCTATCTCTGTGACGTCTACGTCGACCCGGCGCATCGTGGGCGCGGGATTGGCGGGTGGCTCGTCCGGCACCTGCGCGATCACTATGCGGCGCGGGGGCTCAACCGGTTTCTGCTGGTCACCCGGGATGCGCATGACGTGTACGCCCCACACGGGTTTGCCGCGGTGGAGCCGGGGCGCTGGATGGAGTGTGACCTGCGGGCCCTGCGGTGAGGTCGGCCATAGGCAAGGACCGGAACCTCGTCGAGACCTTACGGTGAGGGCATGAGCGACGAACGGCGCGGATACCTCTACGGCCTCGCGGCGTACGGGCTGTGGGGCTTTTTCCCGATCTACTTCAAGCACTTGCAGCCGGCGTCGCCGCTCGAGATTCTCGCGCATCGGGTCGTCTGGTCGGTTGTGTTCGTCAGCCTGCTGCTTGCGGCCATGCGGAACTGGGCCTTCATCAAGCGCCTGGTCCGCTCGCCCCGGCTGCTCGGCGGGCTGACGCTCGCGGCGGTGCTCATCGGGGTCAACTGGGGCTCGTACATCTACGGCGTCAACTCCGGCCGGGTGGTCGAGACGGCGCTCGGCTACTTCATCACGCCGCTGGTGATCATGCTGCTCGGTGTGACCGTGCTGCGGGAGCGGATGAGGCCCCTGCAGTGGGTCGCGGTCGGCTTCGGCGCGATCGCGGTGGCCGTGCTGACCGTCGACTACGGCCACCTGCCGTACATCGCCCTGCTGCTGGCAGCCAGTTTCGGCACCTACAGCCTGGTCAAGAAGCGCATGTCGCTGCCGCCGGCCGAGGGTCTGTTCGTCGAGTCGTCGGTGCTGGCGCTTCCCGCCCTGGCCTACATCGGGTGGCTGAGCGCCGCCGGGGATGCGAAGTTCGGGCACGTTTCGGCTCTGCACACCACGCTGATGATCTTTTCGGGGCTGGCCACGGCGCTGCCTCTGCTGCTCTTCGCGGCGGCGGCCAACCGGGTGCCGATGGTGGGGATCGGGATTTTGCAGTACGTGGCGCCGATCCTGCAGCTCGCCGTCGGGTTGTTCATCTATCACGAGCCGATGCCGCCGGCCCGCCTCGCCGGGTTCGCTCTCGTGTGGGTGGCCCTGATCATCTTTACGGCCGACGCGCTGCGCCGCCGCCCCCGCCGAGGAGAGACGGCGGCCGACCCGACGGCCGCCACCGTCGAGCCGGCCACCACCCTGCCACCCCGCTGACCTGGAATCAAAAGGTCAGGGGACGTCGTAGGCGAGCAGCACCTTTCCGTCGTACTGCACCAGTTCAAGCCGGGACAGGCTGTCCCGGCCGAAGTGGGTGACGCTGTTCATCGTGAACTCCGCGCCGGGCGCCGCCTGCCAGGAGCCGATCTGTTCCTGCTGCTCGTCGGGGCCGTAGGCGATCATGCGGAACGTGTACGGCCGGGCCGCGGAGGCGCTGTAGGAGCAGGTCAGGTCGACCTTCGTGCCGCCGGACGTGCTGGTCAGGCGTACGGAGGCGGTCACCGGGGACGAACTTTGCACCGCGGTCATCGCGACGGCGGGACCGGTGGGCGGGGCGGCCGGAGCGGCGTTGTCCCTCGTCCAGGCGAAGACGCCGACGCCGATGAGCGCCACCAGCACTGCGGCGGCGGCGGTGCTCATCACCCGCACGCGGAATGCTTTGCCCTTTTTGCGACGCTTGGCATCCGGCGCCAATGTTTGCCATTCGCTGGTCGCCCAGTCGCGGAAGGCGGCTCCGGGGTGACCGTCCCCACTGGTCAGCGACGGGTCGAGAAGCTTCGCGAACTCCTTGGCGTCGAGCCGGGACAGCAGGTCGGGCAGGGCCGAGATGTCGGCGACGGCCTCGCGGCAGAACGAGCACGTGGCGAGATGCCCCTCGTACGCAGCCCGTTCCGCCGGCGACAGGGCGCCCAGCACGTACGCCCCGTCATCGTGCTCGTGCTCGCAGTGCACCCGTCACCACCCTCCGACGATGTCCCCCTTGCAAGGTGTTTTACGGGAGGGAGCCGCCGGAGGTTCAACGGAGCCTTAGGTCTGCAAGTCAGGCCGTGGCCGACTCGCCCGCGGAAAGCGCCTCGGCGACGTTGCGGGCCGCCGCGGTCAGTTTCGCCCGTACGACCCGTGCCGAGGTGAGCATCTCGGCGGCCGGCAAAGCACACGCCAGCACGAGGCGCCGTTCGATGTCCCGATCCGCGATGACCAGCACCGACGCACAGGCCAGGCCCTGCCGGAACTGGCCCATCTCGAGTTGCATGCCGCGCCGCTCCCCCGCGGCGAGGTCGGCCTCGAGGGCTTCCGGGGTCGTCAACGTGGCCGGGGTGAACGCTCGCATGCCGTAGTCACGCAGATAGCGCGCACGCTGGTCGGGGGTGAGCGTGGCGAGCAGGGCCTTGCCGAGCGCCGTCGCGTGACCGCCCTCGTCGAAGCCGGGCGACATGTCGTCGATGAACGGCGAACGGGCGCCCTCGGCCGACGCGGTCACCGCTATCCGGCCGCCGACGAAGCGGCCCAGGTAGTGGCTGTAACCGCTGTCGAGCGACGCACGGCGCAACGCCTCCCCCACCGCGGGGGGACCCCGGAAGGCGGAGACCAGTTCCCGATACCTGTCCGCGATCTCCAGACCCACGATGTACGTGCCGTCCTCACGGCGGATCACGTAACCCTCGTAGGCCAGAGTGCGCACAAGGTGGTACGTCGTCGCGACGGTCAATTCGCACCGTCGCGCTATCTGCTTCACGGTGAGTCCGCGGGGCGCCCGGCCGACCGACTCGAGCACGCGCAAGGCGCGTGACACGCTCCGAATCAGGTCGGACGGCTCCGCCAGGGGGTCGCGCACAGCTACCTCCGACGCCAGGGACTTACACCATATGAATAATCTTCCTCCGAGGGAATGCCAAAACCATGTGGATCACGATCGATTTGCACGACGCGTGTGGTCATTAGCACTCTGAGCGCACGGATGCATTCTGTCCGCCTAGTCTGCGAGAGATGGCGAAGCTCAGAGTTCTTTCCTCGCCGAGCACGCCGACCAGCGCGTTTCGCGCCTCCACCGGCGCGCTGACGACGACGATCGCGGTCAGCATTCCGGTGTTCCTCGTCGGCGGGCTCGCCGTGCAGATCGGCGACGAACTCGACTTCTCGCCGGCCGGGCTCGGCCTCGCCGTGTCGGCGTACTTCGGCGCGAGCGCGCTCGCCTCGATCCCGGCCGGCTATCTGGTCGAGCGCTACGGCGCCACGCGGATGTCGCGCGCCGGTATCACCCTCGCGGCGGCGTCGTTGCTGGGCGTAGCGGCCTTCGCGAATACATTGTGGAGTCTCATCGCGATCCTGGCACTCGGCGCCGCCGCCAACGCGATGGGGCAGCTCGCCGGCAACGCGACCCTGTCCCGGCACGTGCCGCCCCGCCGGCAGGGCCTCTCGTTCGGCATCAAACAGGCTGCCATCCCGGTGGCGACCCTGCTTTCCGGGGCCGCGGTGCCGGCCATCGCGCTGACCCTGGGCTGGCGGTGGGCGTTCGTCTTCATCGCCGTGCTTGCGGCGTCCGCTCTGCTGCTCGTCCCGGCCGAACCGAGGGTCGGCCGCCGCAGGACGCCCAAGCCGGCCAAACGCGCCACGGGCGCGCTGATCGTCGTCGGCGTGGCCGCCACACTCGCCGCCGCGGCGGCCAACGCGCTGGGCACGTTCCTCGTAGACAGTGCGGTAGCGCGCGGTATATCTCCGGGTCCGGCCGGTCTGTCCCTCACGCTGGGTAGTGCTGTCTGCGTGACCGCGCGCATCCTCGGCGGCTGGCTGGCTGACCGCCGGCCGGACCGGACCATCGCGGTGATCGCCGGCCTGCTGCTCACCGGGGCAGGCGGCCTGGCCCTGCTCGCCGTGCCGGGAAACCTGTCGCTGGTCGCGGGGGTGGTGCTCGGCTTCGGTTTCGGCTGGTCATGGCCGGGGCTGATGAACTTCGCGGTCGTCCGGCTGCACCCCCAGGCGCCCGCCGCGGCGACGTCGATAACCCAGACCGGGGTGTACGCCGGGGGCTGCCTCGGCCCGCTCGGTCTGGGCACCCTGGCCACGGCCACGGACTACCCGACGATGTGGTTCGTCGCCGCGGGGGCCATGCTGGCCGCGGCGGGCGCGATGCTGCTGGGCAGCCACCTGCTGCGGCGCCATGCCCCGGAGCCGGTCACCGCGACTACGGGCGCGTGACCCACCCCCACAGCTCACGGTTGGAGCCTGCGCTGCGGGCTGACGACCACAACACAGTCGGCCTCGCGTTGCGGCCCAATGACCACCCACAGGTGAAGCGCAGTGCAAGGCGGGTATTTGCCCAGCCAAGCTCCCACTGCGGCTCAGTGGCCGCCACAGCCTGAGCCCGCGCTGCGGGCGCGTTACCCACCACCACGGCCGGAGCACGCGCAGCGGCCCAGTGTCTCACGCACGTCGCGAGGCGCCCCCGGGACTGCCCTGGGTGCGGGTGTGGGAGGCGACGTGGCGTACGTGTGCCAGATCTTGATTTTGATCTTGTTGCCGCGACCCCTGAGGCCGAAGTCGTCGGACCCATGTGGCATCGTGAAAGCGTGGTGAGCACCGGTGATATGACGCTCTCGTCGCTCGGCCTCGACATCGATCCCGCGGTCGATGCGTCGGTGTCGGCGACGCTGACCGCTGTCGAGGAGGCGCTGAGGGGCTATGTGGCCAGCGCCGACCCGCTGGTGGCCGAGGCTGCGCGGCATCTCGCTGATGCGGGTGGCAAGCGGTTCCGGCCGATGCTGGTGGCGTTGGGGGCGCAGTTCGGCGACCCGGGCGCCCCCGAGATCGTGGCGGCGGCCAATGTGGTCGAGCTCACCCACCTGGCGACGCTCTATCACGACGACGTCATGGATGAGGCGCCCGTGCGGCGCGGCGCCCCGAGTGCGAATTCCCGCTGGGGCAACTCGGTGGCGATCCTGGTCGGCGACTACCTGTTCGCTCAGGCAGCCGATCTGGCCGCCTCGCTCGGGCCCGAGGCGGTGCATCTGCAGGCGCGCACGTTCGCGCGGCTCGTGCACGGGCAGATCGCCGAGACGGTGGGCCCGCGCGGCAGCGACCCGATCGAGCACTACCTGCACGTGATCACGGAGAAGACGGCCTCGTTGATCGCCACGTCGGCGCGGTTCGGCGGCCTGTTCTCGGGCGCCCCGGCCGAACACGTCGAGGCCCTGGCGGGTTACGGCGCGACGATCGGCATCGCGTTCCAGCTCTCCGACGACCTGCTCGACATCGCGTCCGAGTCGGTGCAGTCGGGCAAGACCCCGGGCACCGACCTGCGTGAGGGCGTGCCGACGCTGCCGGTGCTCTATGCGCTGGCGGGCGACGACACCGACGCCTCCGCGGTACGGCTGCGCGAGTTGCTCGCCAGCGGGCCGCTCACCGACGACGATCTGCACGCCGAGGCGCTGACGCTGCTGCGGGAATCGGTTGCGATGAAAAAGGCGCGCGAGACCGTGCGGACCTACGCCGAGGAGGCGCGGGCCGAGCTGGCGCCGTTGCCCGACGGCGACGCCAAGCGAGCACTTGAGGGCCTCTGCGACTTCATCGCCGACCGCACGAGCTGAAGCTCGACCGCGTTGGCGCAGCAGCGCCGCGTGAGCCGCGCTGGCGCCGCGTGAGTTGAGCTTGACCGCGCTTGGCGCCACGGGAGCAGAGCTTGACCGCGCTTGGCGCCACGGGCAGCTGAGCTTGGCGCGCTCGCTGCGCGGCGTCGGCCGGGGCAACGGCAAGGCCCCGACCGATTCCGGCCGGGGCCTTGCCGTTGGTGATCAGCGGACGTACTGTGCTGCATCCCTGGTCAGATCGATCAGCGGGGCAGGCACGACACCCAGGGCGATCGTCGCCGCGACGCCGATGACCAGGGCGGCCGAGGTGAGGAACCCCGGGATCGAGACCGTCGGCGTCGAATCGCCGGGCTCGGAGAGCCACAGCATGACGACCACCCGCAGGTAGGGGAACGCCAGCAGCATGCTGGTGATCACGCCGAAGATGACCAGCCAGGTCTGGCCGCCCTCGACGGCCGCCCCGAAGACCGCGAACTTGCTGGTGAAGCCGCTGGTCAGCGGGATACCGGCGAAGGCCAGCAGGATGAAGGTGAAGGTCGCGGCGAACAGCGGGCTCTTGCGCCCCAGCCCGGCCCAGCGGGCGAGGTGGGTGGCCTCCCCGTCGGCGTCGCGCACCAGGGTCACCATGCCGAAGGCGGCGAGGACCGAGAAGCCGTACGCCACCAGGTAGAACATCGTGCTGCTGAGACCCTCCTCGTTGAGTGCGAGGACGCCGACCAGCAGGTAGCCGGCGTTCGCGACCGACGAGTAGGCCAGCAGGCGCTTCATGTCGGTCTGGGTGACCGCCAGGACGGCGCCGACCAGCATCGTGAGCGCCGCGATCGCGCCGAGCACGGGCTGGAAGTCCCAGCGCACGCCGTCGAAGGCGACGTACAGGATGCGCAGCAGCGCGCCGAACGCGGCGACCTTGGTGCAGGCCGCCATCAGCGCGGTGATCGGCGTCGGGGCGCCCTGGTAGACGTCGGGCGTCCACACGTGGAACGGCGCGAGGGCCGCCTTGAAGAGCAGACCGATCGAGATCAGGGCGAGCCCGGCGTAGAGCAGGACCTGGCTGCGCTCCGGGTTGGCGACGGACGCGTGCACCTGGGCGAGCGAGACGCCGCCGGCGAAGCCGTAGATGAGCGCCACGCCGAACAGGAAGAACGCCGAGGCGTACGAGCCGAGCAGGAAGTACTTGAGCGCGGCCTCCTGGCTGAGCAGTCGACGCCGGCGAGCCAACGCGCACAGCAGGTACAGCGGCAGCGAGAAGACCTCGAGCGCGATGAACATCGTGAGCAGGTCGTTCGCGGCAACGAACAGCGTCATGCCGCCGAGGGCGAACAGGGTGAGCGGGTAGACCTCGGTCAGGCCGGGCTGGTCGCCGGCCTGCTTGAGGTCCTTCTGCGAGCCCACCGTGATCGCGGCCTGCGAGACGAACGGGCCGCCCCGCTCGATCGAGCGCTCACCGATCAGCATCAGCGACACCAGGCCGAGGACCAGGATCGCGCCCTGCAGGAAGACCGTGGGACCGTCGACGGCGACCGCGCCACCAATCGTGATCTTCCGGGTGCTGTGCTGGACGATCACCGCCACGAACGCCACAGTGATGGCCAGGAACCCGAGGGTCAGCTGGATCGAGTGGCGCGACCGGCGGGGCGTCAACACCTCGACGAGGATGCCGAGGCACGCCGCTCCGAAGAGGATCAGCATCGGCAACAGCGCGCCGTAGTCGATGCCGGGTAGTTTCAGGTCCTCCATGGCTAGCGCGCCACCCTTTCGTTAGCGACGACCGCCGTCGGCCCCGGATCCTCGACGCCGACGTCCTGCATGGTCGCCTGCACCGCGGGGTTGATCACGTCTGTGACCGGCTTGGGATAGAAGCCGAGCAGGATGATCAACAGGATCAGCGGGGCCACCACGACCTTCTCGCGAAGCGTGATGTCCTTCTTCATCTCCGGCACCTCGGTGAGGGCCGGGTTGAGGGTGCCCTGCGTGGTGCGCTGCACCATCCAGAGCACGTAGGCGGCGGCCAGGATGATGCCGGCCGTCGCTACCACCGCGTATGCCGGGTGCACCGTGAAGGTGCCGATCAGCACGAGGAACTCGCTGATGAACGGGGCCGTGCCGGGCAGCGCCAGCGAGGCGAGACCGGCGAAGAAGAACACCCCGGCCAGGACCGGGACGAGCTTACCGGCGCCGCCGAAGTCGCTGATCAGGTTGGAGCCGCGGCGGGCGACGAACATGCCCACCACGATGAACAGCAGGCCGGTGGCGAGGCCGTGGTTGACCATGTAGAGCACCGAGCCGGTGCCGGCCTGGGTGGTGAAGGCGAAGATGCCGATGCCGATGAAGCCGAAGTGCGCGATCGACGTGTACGACACCAGGCGCTTGAGATCGTTCTGGCCGACCGCGAGCAGCGCGGCGTAGATGATCCCGATGACGCCGAGGACCAGGGCGGCCGGGGCGAACCAGCGCGACGCCTCGGGGAACAGCGAGAGGCAGTACCGCAGGATCCCGAACGTGCCGACCTTGTCCATCACGCCGACGAGCAGTGCGGCGGCGCCGGCCGGGGCCGCGCCACCGGCGTCCGGCAGCCAGGTGTGGAACGGGAAGAACGGCGCCTTGATCGCGAACGCGACGAAGAAGCCGAGGAACAGCCAGCGGGCCGTGTTCTGGTCGATCGACGAGGCGGCCTCGGTGAGCTTGGTCCAGTCGAAGGTGTGCCCGCCGACCACCCACAGCCCGATGACCGCGGCCAGCATGAACAGACCGCCGACCAGGCTGTAGAGAAAGAACTTGACCGCCGCGTACTGGCGGCGCGGCCCGCCGAACGACCCGATGATGAAGTACATCGGGATGAGCATGACCTCGAAGAACACGTAGAACAGGAAGATGTCGGCGGCCGCGAAGACGCCGATCATCGTGAACTCGAAGGCCAGCAGCAGAGCGAAGTACGTCGGGGCGGAGCGGTTGCTCTTGTCCACGTCGTGCCAGGACGCCAGGATCACGACCGGGAACAGGATCGCGATCAGCATCAGCATGACGAGCGCGATGCCGTCCGCCGCGAAGGTGAACCGGGCGTCCCAGGACGGGATCCAGGCGTACGACTCGCGGAACTGGAAGCGGTCGCCGTCGACCTGGAAGGCGATCCACATGAAGATGCTGAGCACCAGGACGACCAGTGACCAGGCGAGCGCCACGGTCTTGGCCAGCTCGGCCTTCGCCCGCGGGATGAGCGCCACCGCGATGGCGCCCACCAGGGGCAGCAGGGTCAGGATGGAGAGAAACGGGAAATCTTTCACGCCAACCACCCAAGCTGGATCGCGAGGAAGGCGCCGACGACCACGACGGCACCGGTGAGCATGGAGAGGGCGTACGAGCGGACGAAGCCGGTCTGGAGTCTCCGGAGGCGCCCGGAGCTGCCGCCGACACCGGCCGCGATTCCGTTGACCAGCCCGTCGATGCCCTTGTTGTCGAGGAAGACCAGCGCCCGGGTCAGATAGATGCCGGGCCGCTCGAACACCGCCTCGTTGAACGCGTCGGTGTAGAGGTTGCGGCGGGCCGCGGTCACCACGACCCCGGCCGGCTGCTCCTGCAGTGCCGTCCCGTTGCGGAACAGCGCCCAGGCCAGGCCTGCGCCGATCACCGTCACCACCAGGCTGAGGATGGTGATCAGCGTGTGCGACAGGACCGCCTCGTGGTGCCCCTCCTCCGCGCCGAAGACCGGTTCGAGCCAGTCCGGCACCGAGGTCGACATCAGCCAGCCCGCGCCGATCGAGCCGAGGGCCAGCAGCATCAGCGGCACGGTCATGATGAACGGCGACTCGTGCGGGTGCTTGTTGTCCTCGGTGTAGCGCTCGGGACCGTGGAAGGTGAGCACGAACAGGCGGGTCATGTAGAACGCGGTCAGACCCGCGCCGAGCAGGGCCGCCATGCCGTACAGCCAGGAGGTCCAGTCGCCGCGCTCGAAGGCCGCCGCGATGATCGGCTCCTTGGAGAAGTAGCCGGACAGCGGCGGGATGCCGATGATCGCGAGCCAGCCCATCATGAAGGTGAGCCACGTCCACTTCATGTACTTGCGCAGGCCACCGAAGCGCCGGATGTCCACCTGGTCGTGCATGCCGTGCATGACCGACCCGGCGCCGAGGAACATGTTGGCCTTGAAGAAGCCGTGCGCCAGCAGGTGGATGATCGCCAGCGCGTACGCCCCGCCGCCGAGCCCGACGCCGAGGAACATGTAGCCGATCTGGCTCACGGTCGACCAGGCCAGCACCCGCTTGATGTCGTCCTTGGCGGCGCCGATGATGCAGCCCATCAGCAGCGTGAGCGCGCCGACGCTGACCACGACCGTCTGCAGCGTGGTGTTGGCGGTGAAGATCGCGTTGGAGCGGGCGATCAGGTAGACGCCCGCGGTGACCATCGTCGCCGCGTGGATCAGGGCCGAGACCGGGGTCGGGCCCTCCATGGCGTCGGGCAACCACGCCTGCAGCGGGAACTGGCCGGACTTACCGGCCGCGCCCAGCAGGAGCAGCAGACCCAGGATCAGCACCGTGGTGGAGCTGAGCGCGCTGACGTTGCCGAAGACCTCGTCGTACTGGGTGGTGCCGAGCGTGGCGAACATCAGGAAGATGCCAATGGCGAGGCCGGCGTCGCCGACCCGGTTCATCAGGAACGCCTTCTTGCCGGCGGTGGCCGCGGACGGCCGGGTGTACCAGAACGAGATCAGCAGGTACGACGCAAGACCCACGCCCTCCCAGCCGAAGTACAGCATCACGTAGTTGTTGCCGAGAACCAGCAGCAACATCGCGGCGACGAAGAGGTTGAAGTAGGCGAAGAACTTCCGCCGGCCCGGGTCGTGCTCCATGTAGCCGACGGCGTACAGGTGGATCAGCGATCCGACACCCGTGATCAGCAGGACGAACACGCCGGCCAGCGGGTCGAACAGCAACCCGAAGTCGACGTGCAGATTCCCGACGGCGATGAAGTCCCACAGGCTCAGCTCGGCCGACCGCTGTTCCGGGTCGAGACCGCGCAGGCTGAAGAAGAAGATCAACCCAAGCACGAAGGAGGCAGCCACCGAGAGGACGCCGAGCCAGTGCCCCCACTTGTCGGCCCGCTTGCCGAGGAGCAGCAGGATCGCGGCGCTGACCAGCGGAATGGCGACAAGCAGCCAGATTCCGCTCAGCGCCCCCGTCGCGTGGGCGTACTCCACTGTTGGTTCCACGTGAAGGCCCCTTTAGTACTTCAGAAGGTTTGCGTCGTCGACGCTCGCCGAGCGCCGCGTACGGAAGATCGACATGATGATCGCGAGGCCCACCACGACCTCGGCGGCCGCGACGACCATCACGAAGAACGAGATGATCTGGCCGTCCAGGTTGCCGTTGATCCGGCTGAAGGTGACCAGGGCCAGGTTTGCCGCGTTGAGCATGAGCTCGATGCACATGAACAGCACGATCGCGTTGCGGCGGATGAGCACCCCGGTGGCGCCGATGGTGAACAGGATCGCCGCCAGCACCAGGTAGTAGTCGGGAGTCACTTCTCAGTTCCCTTCGGTGCCGCCTCGTCCGCGGTGAGCTCACGGATCGGCAGGATCGGGGAGATGCTCCGCTCGGCGCCGTTGCCGTCGGGCAGCCGTGCGGGCGCGGCGACCGACATGGTGTTGGCGTAGACGCCGGGGCCGGCCTTGGGACCGGGGTGGTTGCCGGGACGGAACCGCTGCTTCATCCGGGTCACCTGGTCGACCACGTCCTCCTTGGCCTTCTCGACGTGCGCCATGATCATCGCGCCGACCGCGGCGGTGATCAGCAGCGCCGAGGTGATCTCGAAGCCGAAGACGTACCGGGTGAACAGCAGGGAGGCGAGGCCCTGGACGTTGCCGCCGGCGTTCGCCTCGTCGAGCCCGACGGCCGGGATGTCGCCCATCGAGCGGGCCAGCCCGGCGCCCATCAGCGCGGCCAGGCCGACACCGAGCAGGATCGCGGCGATCCGCTGTCCGCGTAGCGTCTCGATCAGCGAGTCCGAGGCGTCCCGGCCGACCAGCATGAGCACGAACAGGAACAGCATCATGATCGCGCCGGTGTACACGATGATCTGTACCGCGCCCAGGAACGGCGCCGAGTTGACCACGTACAGGAAGCCCAGGCAGAGCATCGTGACGACCAGCCACAGCGCCGAGTGCACCGCGTTGCGGGCGATCACCATGCCGAGGGCGCCGATGACGGCCAGCGAGCCGAGGATCCAGAAGGCGACCGCTTCACCGGTGGACACGTGGTCCATCACACGGCCTCCTTCGCGCTCTTGCCCGGGTTGTGCAGCGTGCCCGCGGTCTCGGCACGGGCGTCGGCGGCGCCGGCGGTGGACGCCGCGTCCTCCGTGCCCGCGTCCGACCACGGCGCCCGCTCCGCTCCGGCCGAGGTGCCCGGGTTGGTGAGAGCACCGACGTAGTAGTCCTTGTCGGTCTCGCCCAGGCGCATCGGGTGCGGCGGCTGCTCCATGCCGGGCAGCAGCGGGGCCAGAAGTTCCTTCTTCGTGAAGATCAGGTCCTGCCGGCTGTCGCGGGCCAGCTCGTACTCGTTGCTCATGGTCAGCGAACGGGTCGGGCAGGCCTCGATGCAGAGCCCGCAGAAGATGCAACGGGCGTAGTTGATCTGGTAGATCCCGGCGTAGCGCTCACCCGGCGAGAACCGCTGCTCATCGGTGTTGTTCGCACCCTCGACGTAGATCGCGTCGGCCGGGCAGGCCCAGGCGCAGAGCTCGCAGCCGATGCACTTCTCCAGGCCGTCCGGGTGCCGGTTGAGGATGTGCCGCCCGTGGTAGCGCGGCGCCGGTGTGGGCGGCGAGAACGGATAGTCGGTCGTGATGACCTTGCGGAACATGTGCGCGAAGGTCACCCCGAAGCCCTTGAAGGAGCCGGTGAACGTACCCACGTCACACCTCCTTGTTTTCTTCAGGAGACCCGACCGTGGCCGGAGTGCGTTCGGCCACTGCCCGGCGGGCACGTGGACTGGGCGGAACCTGCAGGTCCATCGGTGGCACCGGGAAACTGCCCGGCGGTCTGGACGCCAGCTCCTCCTCGATGGAGAGCTGCCTCGGCTTGCGCGCGGCCGGCCAGAGCATGGCGATCAGCAGGACCACGACCACGATGCCGACGATCGAGAACCACTTGGCCTGCTGCGACAGCTCGTTGTTGGCGACCTTGACGTAGCTCAGGAACAGGATCCACACCAGGTTGACCGGGATGAGGACCTTCCACCCGAACCGCATGAACTGGTCGTAGCGCATCCGGGGCAGGGTCGCCCGCAGCCAGATGAAGCCGAAGAGCAGCAGCAGCACCTTGGCGAAGAACCAGATCAACGCGAAGTAGCCGGAGTTAGCGCCCTCCCAGAACCACGTGATCGGCCACGGGGCCCGCCAGCCGCCGAGGAACAGCGTGGTGGCGAACGCCGAGACGGTGATCATGTTGATGTACTCGGCCAGGAAGAACAGCGCGAACTTGAACGACGAGTACTCGGTGTGGAAGCCGCCGACCAGCTCGGACTCCGCCTCGGGCAGGTCGAACGGGGCGCGGTTGGTCTCGCCGACTGCCGCGATGCAGTAGATGACGAAGCTGGGCAGCAGCAGGACCGCGTACCAGCTCGGAGTCGTCACCTCCCAGCCGAAGAGGTTGACCGGGTTGCCGTGGGCCTGGGCGGCGACGATCTGCGAGGTGCTCATCGAGCCGGCCGTCATGAAGACCGCCACGATCGACAGACCCATGGCGACCTCGTACGAGATCATCTGGGCGCTCGACCGCAGACCACCCAGCAACGGGTAGGTCGAACCGGAGGCCCATCCGGCCAGCACGACGCCGTAGACCGCCATCGACGAGCAGGCGAGCAGCACCAGCACCGAGACCGGCACGTCGGTGAGCTGCAGCGCGGTCTGGTGGCCGAACATGTTGACCACGCCGCCGAACGGGATGACCGAGAACGCCGTGAAGGCGACCGTCGCCGAGATCACCGGGGCAATGAAGTAGACGACCTTGTCGGCCGTCTTCGGGATGATCTCCTCCTTGAACGGCAGCTTGACGCCGTCCGTGAGGCTCTGCAGCCAGCCCTTGGGCCCGACCTGGTTGGGGCCGGGCCGTACCGCCATCCGGGCCACTACCTTGCGCTCATAGTTGATCGTGAAGAGCGTCAGCAGGAGCAGCAGGACGAAAAGGCCGAGCAGCTTGATCAGCGTGATCCACCAGACGTCGTTCTCGAACGTCTGCAGCGTCGGGTCCACGGCGTTCGCCGCGAGAATCGACGTGTTCATGGGTTGACCTCCGACGAGGACGCGAGGATCGGGCCGCTGCGGCCGGCCGAGAGCCGGACAACCGCACCCGCGGTGACGCCGAGGCTGCGACCGACGGTCGAGCCGGGCGAGTTGGTGGGCAGCCACACGACGCCGGACGGCAGGTCGGTGATGGCGGCCGGCAGGGTGATCGCGCCACGGTCGGTGCCGACGGTGACCGCGTCGCCGTCGACCACGCCGAGCGACTCGGCCAGCGCCTTGCCGATCCGCGCGACCGGCGGCCGGGCGGTGCCGGCCAGCGCCGTGTCACCCTCGAGCAGCGAGCCCTGGTCGATCGCGTGGCGCCAGGTGGCCAGCACGGCCTCGTGCTCGCCGAGCGCCGGCAGCGCCACCGCCGCGACCGTGGGGACTGCCGGGCGGACCGACTTGCTGACCGGCATCGCGCCCAGCTCGCGGCGGATCGCCATCACGTCGCCCGTGGCCAGCGGGACATCGGTCAGCGCGGCGATGGCCTCGAGCACGCGGCCGTCGGTCATCGTCGTGCTCGGCAGGACCGTGCCGAAGGACCGCAGCCGGCCCTCCCAGTTCAGGTAGGTGCCGGACTTCTCGGCCGCCGGGGCGACCGGGAACACCACGTCGGCGCGGCGGGTGACCGCGCTGTGCCGGATCTCGAGGCTGACCACGAAGCCGGCGTTGTCGAGCGCCTGCTCGGCCAGCCGCGGGTCGGAAAGGTCGGCCGGGTCGACGCCGGCGACCAGCAGGCCGCCGAGCTCGCCCGCGGCAGCCGCCGCGATGATCGCGTCGGTGTCGCGGCCCGGCTTGCTCGGCAGCGCTCCGGCCTCGACGTCCCAGGCCAGCGAGAGCTCAGCCCGCGCCGCCGGGTCGGCCACCGGACGACCACCGGGCAGCAGGTTTGGCAGGCAGCCGGCATCGACCGCGCCGCGGTCACCGGCCCGGCGGGGCACCCACGCGAGGCGGGCGCCCGTACGGGCGGCCAGGGCGGCAGCGGCCGACAGCCCACCGGGCACGGTGGCCAGACGCTCGCCGACGAACAGCAGGGCGCCGGGGACCGACAGCGCGGCGACCAGCGCGGGATCGTCGGCCAGCAGCCGGGCCTCGTCACCGGGCACCGCCTCGACCAGCGTGGCGCCGAGCTTCTCGAATCCCCGCGACAAGAACGGCGCGACCGCGGTGACCTGCAGCTTCTTGCGGCTGTGGGCCTTGCGGAGCCGCAGGAAGAGGATCGGGCACTCCTCTTCCGGCTCGAGCCCCACGATCACGGCCGACGGGGCGTTCTCGACGTCGGCGTACGTGACGTCGGAAACTCCGGCGACCGAGGCGGCCAGGAAGTCGGCCTCCTCGGCGCTCAGCGGCCGGGCGCGGAAGTCGATGTCGTTGGTGCCGAGGGCGACCCGGGCGAACTTCGCGTACGCGTACGCGTCCTCCACCGTGAGCCGGCCACCGGTCAGCACCCCGACGCCCTTGCCCTTGGCCGCGGCCAGGCCCTCGGCCGCCGCCAGCAGGGCCTCGCTCCAGGACACCTCGCGCAGCTCACCGGTCTCGGGGTCGCGCAGCAGCGGGTTCAGGATCCGGTCGTTGGCCACTTGGTATTGGAAGCCCCAGCGGCCCTTGTCGCAGTTCCACTCCTCGTTCACCGCCGGGTCGTCACCGGCCAGGCGGCGCAGCACCTTGCCCCGGCGGTGGTCGGCCCGCATCGAGCAGCCGGCCGCGCAGTGCTCACAGGCCGTCGGCGTGGAGACCAGGTCGAACGGGCGGGCCCGGAACCTGTACTGCTCGCCGGTGAGCGCGCCGACCGGGCAGATCTGGATCGTGTTGCCGGAGAAGTACGAGTTGAACGGGACGTCGCCCTCGCCCTCGCCGACCTGGCCGTCGCCGGTGCCCTCGCCGCCGAAGAAGTCGTCGCGGTAGACGTTGATCTGCTCACCGGACGAGCGGTCCATCAGGTCGATGAACTTGTCGCCGGCGATCTCCTCGGAGAACCGCGTGCAGCGCTGGCAGAGGATGCAGCGCTCGCGGTCGAGCAGCACCTGGCTGGAGATGTGGATCGGCTTCTCGTACTCGCGCTTGTGCTCCTTGAAGCGCGAGTCGGCCCGCCCGTTGCTCATCGCCTGGTTCTGCAGGGGGCACTCGCCGCCCTTGTCGCAGGTCGGGCAGTCCAGCGGGTGGTTCGCGAGCAGCAGCTCCATCACGCCGCCCTGGGCCTTGGCGGCCACCGGCGAGGTGAGCTGGGTCTTGACCACCATGCCCTCGGCCACCGTCTGGGTGCACGAGGCGACCGGCTTGCGCTGGCCCTCGACCTCGACCAGGCACTGGCGGCAGGCGCCGGCCGGCGCGAGCAGCGGGTGGTCGCAGAACCGGGGAATCGCGATGCCCATCCGCTCGGCGACCCGGATGACCAGCTCGCCCTTCTCAGCGGTGACCTCGATGCCGTCGATGGTGAGCGTGACGGTGTCAGTCTGCTTGGCCACGTCCGTCATCAGTGCGCTCCAACCAGGGCCTTGCCGGACAGCCGCGGAGCTGTCCGGCCCTCGATGTAGTCCAGGTAGTCCTGGCGGAAGTACTTGAGCGTCGACACCACCGGTGTCGCGGCGCCGTCACCGAGACCGCAGAACGAGCGGCCGAAGATGTTGTCGGCGGTGTCCTGCAGGGTGTCGAGGTCGGCGTACGTGCCCTCGCCGGAGAGGATCCGGCGATAGGTCCGCACCATCCAGTAGTTGCCCTCGCGGCACGGGGTGCACTTGCCGCACGACTCGTGGTGGTAGAACTCCAGCCACCGCCACGTCGAGTAGACCGGGCAGTCCTGGTCGCTGAAGATCTGCATCGCGGTGGTGCCCAGGATCGACCCGGCCGCGGCCACGCCCTCGAAGTCCATCGGGGTGTCGATGTGCTCGGCCGTGAGCAGCGGGGTGGACGATCCGCCCGGGGTCCAGAACTTCAGGTTGTGGCCGGGCTTCATCCCACCGGCCAGCTCGATCAGCTCGCGCAGCGTGATGCCGAGGCCGCATTCGTACTGGCCGGGGTTGGCGATGCGGCCGGAGAGCGAATAGATCATCGGGCCGGACGACTTCTCCGTGCCCATGCTCTTCCACCAGTCGGCGCCGCCGAGCACGATGTACGGCACGCTCGCGATGGTGCCGACGTTGTTGACCACCGTGGGGCTGGCGTACAGGCCCGCGATGGCCGGGAAGGGCGGGCGGAGCCGGGGCTGGCCGCGGAAGCCCTCCAGCGAGTCGAGCAGCGCCGTCTCCTCGCCGCAGATGTACGCGCCGGCGCCGCTGTGCACGACCAGTTCCAGGTCGAAGCCCGAGCCGAGGATGTTCGTGCCGAGATAGCCCTTGGCCTTCGCCTCCTCGACCGCGTTGCGCAGGCGGCGCGCGGCGTGGACGGCCTCGCCGCGGATGTAGATGAACGCCCGGTTCGCGCGGATCGCGTACGAGGCGATGATCGCGCCTTCGATCAGCGAGTGCGGGTCGTACGTCATCAGGGGCAGGTCCTTGCAGGTGCCCGGCTCACCCTCGTCCGCGTTGATCACGAGGTAGTGCGGCTTGCCGTCGCCCTGCGGGATGAAGCCCCACTTCAGGCCGGTCGGGAAGCCCGCGCCGCCGCGACCGCGCAGACCCGAGTCCTTGATCAGCTGGATCAGGTCGTCGGGGTGGACGTCGAGGGCCTTGCGGAGGGCAGCGTAGCCGTCGAGCCGCTCGTACGTGCCGATCTTCCAGGCGTCCGGCGAGAGCCAGCGCTTGGTGAGGACCGGAGTCAGCTTCTGCAGAACCTCACGCCGTGGCTGAGTCACTTCTCCTCCTCGTTACCGCGCGGCACGTTCTGCCATCCCGGGTTGGGGTCGGTGCCTTCCGGCTTCTGCCCGGCCGTCTGCTCGCTGACGATGCTCTCGCCGCGCTGCGTGTCTCCGGCCGGCTTGCCGTCGCCCGCCGCGGCGTTCCCCGCGACCCCGGACGCCTCGGCCGGGTTGCTCGGCACGGGCTGCTGAGCCTGCGCGTCCCCCGTCTTGTCGGGCGTGCTCATCGTGGGGTTACGCTGCTCGGCCGTACGGGTCTCGGGGTCTTTGGCGTCGGTGGTCTGCACCGGCTTGCCCGCGTTGTCGGTGGCCTGCGATCGGGCCGTACGCCGCTCGGCGACCTTCTCCTCGACCTTCCCGGCGGCGGCACGGACGGCTCCGGTGGCCTTCTCGACCACCGTGGCGACCTTGCCGCGGCCCTCCTCGTGCTTTTCCTCGCGCGGGGCCGGCTTGGTCTTGGTGATCGGAGCGTCGGGGTTGAAGTTCGCGACCGCGATGCCGTGTTCCTGGGCCAGCGTCACGCCACGCAGGGTCGGCGCTCCCGCCACACCGTCGGCGACGGCGCCCTCGCGCGGCTCGGCGAACCCGGCCAGCTGGAACTGCATCTCCTTGAGCGAGCAGATGCGCGCGCCCCGGCTCGGGGTGGGCCGCTCGCCGTTGCGAAGCTGCTCGACCAGGGTCACCGCCGCTTCCGGGGTGGCCTCGTCGATCGCGAAGTCGTAGTTGACCGTCACGACCGGTGCGTAGTCACAGGCGGCCAGGCACTCGGCGTGCTCAAGCGTGATCTGGCCGTCGGCCGTGGTCTCGTCGTGCCCGACCCCGAGGTGCTCGGAGAGCTCGTCGTAGACCTGCTGGCCGCCCAGCGTGTTGCACAGCGTGTTGGTGCAGACGCTGACCAGGTATTCGCCCGTCGGCCGGCGCTTGTACATGGTGTAGAACGTGGCGACCGCGCCGACCTGGGCCTTGTTGATGCCCAGGACCTCGGCGCAGAAGGCCACCCCGTTCGGGCTGACGAACCCCTCTTCGGTCTGTACGAGGTGCAGCAGCGGCAGCAGCGCCGACCGGCTGCGGTCGGCCGGGTAACGGGCAATGATCTCGAGCGCCGGGGCCAGCAGCTTCTCGGCCAGCGGGGCTGCGGCGGGGGAGAAGTCCACCGTGGTTTCGGACATTTAGCGGTCACACCCACCCATCACGGGGTCCAGGGAGGCGCCGCCGGCGATCACGTCGGCCAGCAGCGCGCCTTCGGCCATCGCGGGGATGGCCTGGAGGTTCACGAAGCTCGGGTCGCGGTAGTGCACCCGATACGGGTGGGTGCCGCCGTCCGAGACCGCGTGGACACCAAGTTCACCGCGCGGGTGCTCGATGCCGACGTAGACCTGGCCGGGCGGGACCCGGAAGCCCTCGGTCACCAGCTTGAAGTGGTGGATCAGGGCCTCCATGGACTGGCCCATGATCTTGGCGACGTGCTCCAGCGAGTTGCCGAGGCCGTCGACACCGAGGGCGAGCTGTGAGGGCCACGCGATCTTCTTGTCGGAGATCCAGATCGGCCCCGGGCGCAGCCGGTCCAAGGCCTGCTCAATGATCTTGAGCGACTCGCGGATCTCGGCCAGCCGGACCTGGTAGCGACCCCAGACGTCCGCGGTCGTCGCCGTCGGCACGTCGAACTCGTAGGTCTCGTAACCGCAGTACGGCATGGTCTTGCGCAGGTCCCAGGCCAGGCCGGCCGAGCGGAGCACCGGGCCGGTGATGCCCAGCGACAGGCAACCCGTGACGTCGAGCACCGCGACGCCCTGAGTGCGCTCATGCCAGATGACCTGGCCGGAGAGCATGGCCTCGTATTCCTTGAGCTTCTTCGGCAGGTACTTGAGGAAGTCGCGGATCTTCTTGATCGCGGACTCCGGGAGGTCCTGCGAGAGGCCGCCCGGCCGGATGTACCCGTTGTTCATCCGCAGGCCGGAGGTCTCCTCGAAGATGTCGAGGATGTACTCCCGCTCGCGGAAGCCGTACAGCATCATCGAGATGGCGCCGAGCTCCAAACCCGTCGTCCCGAGCCAGACCAGGTGCGACGCGATCCGCTGCAACTCCATGAACATGACGCGGATGGTGGTGGCGCGCTCGGTGATCTCGTCGGTGATACCGAGCAGCTTCTCGACGGCCAGGCAGTAGCCCGCCTCGTTGAACATGTTGGCCAGGTAGTCCATGCGGGTCACGAACGTGACGCCCTGGGTCCAGTTGCGGTACTCCAGGTTCTTCTCGATGCCCGTGTGCAGGTAGCCCACGACCGGCCGCACCTCGGTGACCGTCTCGCCCTCGAGCTCGAGCACGAGCCGGAGCACGCCGTGCGTCGACGGGTGCTGCGGGCCCATGTTGACGACGATCTTCTCGTTGCTGAGCGGGTCGACCGAGTTGGTGATCGTGTCCCAGTCGCCACCGGTGACCGTGAAGACGCGGCCCTCGGTGGTCTCGCGCTCGCTCGCGTATCCGGACTGTGTCATTGGTAGACCCTCCGCTGGTCAGGAGGCGGAATCTGGGCGCCCTTGTACTCGACGGGCACGCCGCCGAGCGGGTAGTCCTTGCGCTGGGGGTGCCCCTCCCAGTCGTCCGGCATGAGGATCCGGGTGAGGTTGGGGTGACCGGTGAAGACGACACCGAACATGTCGTACGCCTCCCGTTCCTGCCAGTCGGCGGTCGGGTAGACGCTGGTCACCGACGGCACCGGCACGCCCTCGGGCACGGCGACCTCCAGCCGTACGCGGCGACGATAGGTCATCGACGTCAGCTGGTAGGAGATGTGGAACCGCGCCGGGTCGCTGCCCAGGTAGTCCACGCCGTCGACCGAGGAGCAGAGCTCGAAGCGCAGCGCCTCGTCGTCGCGCATGATCAGGCAGACCTCGGCGATGCGCTCCGGCTTGACGTGCAGGGTCAGCTCGTCCCGGTCGACGACGACCTTGAGGATCGCGTCGGAGAACCCCGGGTACGCCTCCTGCAGCGAGTCGTGCACCTCGTCGAAGTAGCCGCCGAACGGCGGCTCGCTGCCCGCGACGGTCGGAGTGCGGCGGGCCAGGCCACCGAAACCGGAGACGTCACCGGTGCCCTGGACGCCGAACATGCCCTTGTGAGGGCTGGGCGGGGTCTGCGCCGGCGCGTCGATGTTCGCGCCGGCGCGCTGAGTGGCCGGCACGCCGCCGTCGGACTCGGGCTGGGTACTCACTTGCCACCTTCCCGCAGGTGCGGCTGCAACTTCATCCAGTTCTCGATGCGCAGCTGCTCCTCGCGGCCTTCCTTGACCGCCTGGGTCCACTCCGCACGCCGGGCCTTGTCCACCCGGTACGACGACGGCATCGCGCCCGGCGCGACGATCGGCACCTTGCCCTCGGCCTTGCGGGCCTCCAGCATCTTCTTGCCGTTCGGGCCGAGCGGGGCGGCCATGACCTTCTCGCGCATCTTGAGGATCGCGTCGATCAGCATCTCGGGCCGCGGCGGGCAGCCGGGCAGATAGATGTCGACCGGGACGATGTGGTCCACACCCTGGACGATCGCGTAGTTGTTGAACATGCCGCCGGACGAGGCGCAGACGCCCATCGAGATCACCGAGCGCGGCTCGGGCATCTGGTCGTAGATCTGGCGGACGACGGGCGCCATCTTCTGGCTCACCCGGCCCGCGACGATCATCAGGTCGGCCTGCCGGGGCGAGGCGCGGAAGACCTCCATGCCCCAGCGGCCCAGGTCGTAGTGCGGGCCGCCGGCCGCCATCATCTCGATCGCGCAGCAGGCCAGGCCGAACGTGGCACCCCAGAACGAGGACTTACGCGCCCAGTTCGAGACCTTCTCGACGGAGGTGAGCAGGATCCCCGCAGGGAGTTTCTCTTCGATACCCATGACGCATCAGTCCCAGTTGAGTCCGCCACGCCGCCACACGTACGTGTAGGCGATGAAGACGGTGACGATGAAGAGGACCATCTCGACGAACCCGAACAGGCCGAGCGCCCCGAAGGAGACGGCCCACGGGTACAGGAAGATGGTCTCGATGTCGAAGATGATGAAGAGCATCGCGGTGAGGTAGAACTTCACCGGGAACCGCCCGCCACCGACCGGCTGCGGCGCCGGCTCGATGCCGCACTCGTACGCGTCGAGTTTGGCGCGGTTGTAGCGATGCGGGCCGACGATCGGCGCGATCGACACCGAGAACAACGCGAAGAGCGCGCCGAGGATCAGTAACCCGACGATCGGGACATATGGGTTGATCGTCATTGTCTCTCCTGCTCGACTATTAGCCGCTTAACACTATTAGTCCGAATTGTTCGTGTCAGCCGCGGGGTGCTCATACGGCCGGCGCGACCTTGGTCAGGCCGTTGATGATCCGGTCCATGCTGTCGCCGCCGCGCGGGTCCGTGAGGTTGGCCAGCAGCTTCAGAACGAACCGCATCAGCGTCGGATGCGGCATGCCGTGTTTCGTGGCAATCCGCATGACCTGAGGATTACCGATCAACTTCACGAATACGCCACCAAGCCGGTAATAACCGCCGAACCTGAGACTGAGTTCCGACGGATAGGCCCGGAGCGCGCGCTCACGGTCAGCGCCCGCGGGCCGGGCGAGCGCCTGAACTGCGACCTCGGCCGCCAGCTCGCCGCTCTCCATGGCGTACGCGATGCCCTCGCCGTTCATGGGGTTGACCATGCCGCCGGAGTCGCCGACGAGCATGAGGCCGCGCGTGTAGTGCGGCACCCGGTTGAAGCCCATCGGCAGCGCGGCGCCCAGGATCGGCCCGTCCGCGTTGGACTCGTCGCGCATGCCCCAGTCGGCCGGCGTCCCGGCCAGCCAGTCGGTCAGCATCGCGCGGTAGTTGGTCTTCCCGAACGCGCTCGAGCTGTTGAGAATGCCGAGGCCCACGTTCACCCTGCCATCTCCCATGCCGAAGATCCAGCCGTATCCAGGGAGAAGGCGGTCGCGGTCGGTCGCGCTGCGCAGTTCGAGCCAGGATTCGAGGTAATCGTCGTTGGCGCGCACCGGCGAGTGGTAATAGCGCCGGACGGCCACGCCGAGCGGGCGGTCGTCGCGCTTGGTCAGGCCCATCGCGATCGGCAGCTTGCCCGAGACGCCGTCCGCGGCGATCACCAGCGGAGCGCGGAACTCGACGGGCTCCTTGCCGGGACCGGACTTGGCCGTGACGCCGATCGCGTGGCCGTCGTCGTCCAGCACCGGGCCGGTGACATTGGTGTTCGTGTGCAGCACGACGCCCGCCTCGACGGCCCGCTTGGCGAGCATGTCGTCGAAGTCCAGACGGGTCCGCACCAGGCCGTAGTTGGGGAAGCTGGCGAGATCGGGCCAGTCCAGTTCCAGCCGTACGCCGCCGCCGATGACCCGCAGGCCCTTGTTCTGCAGCCAGCCGGCCTTTTCCGAGGTGTCGATGCCCATGCGTACCAGCTGGCGGACGGCACGCGGGGTGAGCCCGTCGCCGCAGACCTTCTCGCGCGGGAACTCGGTTTTCTCCAGCAGCAGGACCCTGAGGCCGTGCCGCGCCATGTGATAGGCCGCCGCCGATCCGCCCGGACCCGCGCCGACGACGATGACATCAGCCTCGTCGGCTATTCGTCCGGATGGTACTTGGTTGCTCACACCACACCTCCGTCTCGCAGCAGCTCGTGAAACAGTTCACAAGCATGCCCAGATCGGAGTCTAGGACGGCCATTGAAGGTCGTTCTGGTTAGGGAACCCTAACTGTTTCAACTGGGTGAATTGCCCGGAGCAAGCACCCTGTCCGCGGCTGCCCGCGCGTCTCCGTCGAGGTAGTCGCGGAAGTTCCCGCCCATCGCCTTGTCGAGTGCGACGATCAGGTTGTCGACGAGTTCCTGCGCCAGATCAGGGTCCTCGGCGGCGACCATCCTGAGCCGGGTCGCCAGCTCCATGCCGCGGCGCTCGCCCGCTTCGCGCTCGTCGATCGCGATGTCGATGTCCGTGTCTTCGAGATGCCCGAAGGTCGTCATGAGCCGAGCCAAACAGGCAAATCAACACTTCGGGGCGAAAGCCGTTTTTATCCCCCGTTAGGCTTTTGTGGCGCGGTGCAGGGCGACCACGCCGCCCGTCAGGTTGCGCCAGCCGATTCGCGTCCACGGCCCGGCCGCCGCGATGCGCGCCGACAGGGCCGCCTGGTCGGGCCAGGCGCGGATCGACTCGGCGAGATAGACGTACGCGTCGGGGTTGCTCGACACGGCACGCGCGACCGCGGGCAGCGAACGCATCAGGTACTGCATGTAGACGGTGCGGAACGGCGTGAACGTCGGACTGCTGAACTCGCAGATCACCAACCGGCCGCCGGGACGGGTGATGCGGGCCAGCTCCCGCAGCGCGCCCTCGACGTCGACGACGTTGCGCAGCGCGAACGAGATGGTGACCGCGTCGAACGTCTCGTCGGCGAACGGCAGCTTGAGCGCGTCACCGGCGACCAGCGGCACGTGGGGGCGTACACGGCGACCGGCCTGCAGCATGCCGGTGGAGAGGTCGGCGCCCACCGCGAACGCACCGGAGCGGCTCAGTTCCTCGGTGGAGATGCCGGTGCCGGCGCCCACGTCGAGCACCCGCTCCCCCGGCCGCAGGCCCAGGGCCGCGCGGGTGGAGCGACGCCAGCCACGGTCCTGCCCGAAGGAAAGCACCGTGTTGGTCAGGTCGTACCGCTCGGCCACGCCGTCGAACATCTCGGCGACCTCGTGCGGCTGCTTGTCCAGATCTGCGCGCGTCACCCTGACAACTCTGCCCCATCCAACCGCCCCGCCCATCACCCACTACCGGACTGAAGGCAGAATCACGCAAACAGAGCGGGCGGGATGGTCACCCATCCCGCCCGCTCCTTGTGCGTTATATATACGACCGCCATCGGTCGGGTCCGCGACCATCACCGGCGAACCGGCTCTGGATCAGGAAGTTCTCAGGCCCTACGCAGGCAACGTAACTGCCTGTGGAACACCCGCAACAGAGGTTCACAGGGCTCGTTACGAAGGAGCAACACGCCCTCCGCAGTTCGGGGAGGGGCGCCTGACCGAACGGGCAATGGCGGTACGTCTATTTGGCGTCGACCAGTGGGAGCTGCGCGCGGCCGGCACCGCCGCCGGGCATCGCGATCGAGGAGAAGTGCGAGACCACCCGCTCGTCGGTCGGGTCGTCGGCCGGGGTGTGGTGCACCGCCAGGTGGCGGTAGAGGGTGTCGCGCTGGGCCGGGGTGCGGTCGGCTGTGCGGATCATCCAGATCAGCTCGTGCAGGTTCGACCGGTGCCGGGCGCCCGCCGAGGAGATCACGTTCTCCTCGAGCATGATCGAGCCCAGGTCGTCCACGCCCAGGTGCAGCGAGAGCTGACCGACGTCCTTGCCGGTGGTCAGCCAGGACGCCTGCAGGTGCGCGACGTTGTCGAAGAAGAGCCGCGACATGGCCAGGAAGCGCAGGTATTCCATGGTGGTGGCCTGCGTACGGCCCTTGAGGTGGTTGTTCTCGGGCTGATAGGTCCACGGGATGAACGCGCGGAAGCCGCCGACCTCGTGGCCGGTCTCGACGGCGTCGTCGCGGTAACCGTTGGCCACGGCGAGGTCCTGCACCTCGCGGATCATCCGGATGTGCTCGATGCGCTCGGCGTGCGTCTCGCCGGTGCCCATCATCATGGTGGCGGTCGACGAGAGGCCGTGCCGGTGGGCGACCGCCATCACCTCGAGCCAGCGGGCGCCGCTCTCTTTGAGCGGGGCGATCGCCTTGCGCGGCCGCTCGGGCAGCATCTCGGCCCCCGCGCCGGCGATCGAGTCGAGGCCGGCGGCCTTGATCCGGACGACCGCGTCCTCGATCGAGACGCCCGAGACCTTGGCCATGTGCAGGATCTCACTGGGGCCGATCGAGTGGATCGCCAGCTGCGGATACGCCTGCTTGACGGAGGAGAAGAGCTCCTCGTAGTACTCCACCCCGAAGTCGGGGTGGTGACCGCCCTGCAGCATCACCTGGGTGGCGCCGAGATCGACCGCCTCGCCGCAGCGGTGCAGGATCTCCTCCCTCGGGTGCGCCCAGCCCTCCCTGTGCTTCGGCGCCCGGAAGAAGGCGCAGAACTTGCACGCTGTGACGCAGACGTTCGTGTAGTTGATGTTGCGATCGATGAGGTACGTGACGATGCCGTCGGGATAACGGCGACGGCGCACCGTGTCGGCGGCCTCGGCGAGCGCGTGGAACGGCGCCTCCGTGTAGATGAGCAGCGCCTCCTCGGGCGTGATCCGCCCGCCGTCGGCGGCTCGCTGCAGGATGCTGTCGATCTCCGGGTTCGCCGTCACGTTGTCGAGATTACGTCCCCGGCTCGCCCGGCGTCAGTCGGCACGTTGGGTGGCGATGAGCACTCCCCCGTCGAGGACACGTTCCACCGGGTCGTGAGTCGTCCCGCCGGTCCCGGGTCGTTAGTCTCGATGCGTTCTTTCAGGGGGTGGGATGTGCTCGTCGTGCATGGCGGCTGGGTGCCGGGCGCAGACCGGCCGGGTCAGCTCGCGCTCTGGGCCGAAGATCCGGATCTTCCGTCGGTGACCCGGTCGCGGGCACAGCTGCGACCTCATCCCTTCGCCGCCGCGGCCGAGGCGTTGCTGGCCGAGCTGACCGGGACCTCCGACGACATTCGGGACGCGCTGGGCAAGGCCGTGACCGAGTCGATGACGCTCCGGCTGCCGAGCTCCGCCCGGGGCCCGCTCCCCTCCCCCGACACCGGCGTCGAGGTGACAGGCCGCGGCGTCCGGTTGTCCGAGTGGTCGGTGCCGGCCCTGCTGCTGCCGGGCGACGCCGCCCTGCCGGCCCTCGCCGCGCTGTCCGACCCCGACCCGGGCGGGCCGTGGCTGCCGGGGTCGTCGCTGCGATATCTCAGCGTGCTGGCCGGACACGCCTGCGACCTGGCCCGCCGGGGTCGCATGCTGCCGCAACTGGTCACCGAGTCCGGGGTGGCGACCGCCCGCTGGCGAGCGGTCCTCACCGGCGCCGACGCCGCCACCTATCGCGACTTCGCCGCCGCCATGCCCGCGGTCGTCCGGGCGTCCGGGCCCGCCGAGGCCGGTGTCGCCGCCACGCTGCAAGATGCGCTGGCCACCCTGCTGGACGCGGCGGCCCGCGCCGTCATGCCGGAGCGGATCCTGCTGGGGCACCGGCCCGGACCCAAGGCGCCTCTTCCGGATCGGTGGATCGCGGCGCTCACCGCGGCCGACCCCGCCCTGCCGGGGGCCAAACCGGCCGAGGAACGCGAGCTCCGGGAGGCGCTCGGCGCGTGGCTCCGGGCGGCTTACGAGGCGAACGGGCCGATCCGGGTCAGCTTCCGGCTCAGTGAGCCCGAGCCTGGATCGGACGCTTGGGGCCTGGAGTTCGCGCTCCAGTCGTCCGAGGACCCGAGCCTTTACCTGCCCGCCGCCGACCTGTGGGAGGGCGGACGATTCCCCGGGTTGCCGCCGCGCCCCGACGAGACCCTGCTGGCCGGGCTCGGGCGAGCCATGCGGCTGTTCCCACTGCTGCACCTCGCCCTGCAAGATCAGCAGCCGGTCGGCCTCGAGATCGACACCGGCGAGGCGCACGAGTTCCTTCGGCAGGCAGCGCCGCTGCTGCAGGCCGCCGGGTTCGGCGTGCAGTTGCCGGCCTGGGCGGGACGCAAGGGGGTCGGGCTCAAGCTGACCACCCGCTCGAAGTCACGCGGCAGCACGTCGCGGGCCGTGGCCGATTCCGGGTTCGGGCTCGACGAGCTGGTCGACTTCAAACTCGAGCTGGTCATCGGCGACGGGGTGGTGAGCGCGGAGGAACTGGCCGAGCTGGCCCGGCTCAAGGTGCCGCTGGTGCGCGTCCGCGGTCAGTGGGTCGAGCTCGACGACCGCCAGCTCAAGGCCGCTCTCAGGGCCGTCGGCAAGCGGCGCGAGGGCGAACTCACCGCGGCCGAGGTCCTGCAGCAGGTGGTGGACGGCGGGGAAGAGGATCTGCCGCTGGTCGACGTCGACGCCGACGGCATGCTGGGTGACCTGCTCTCCGGGCAGGCTGCCGAACGCCTGGCGCCGGTGCCGACGCCGGCCGCCTTCCAGGGTGCGCTCCGGCCGTATCAAGAGCGCGGACTCTCCTGGCTGCATTTCCTGTCGCGGCTGGGTCTCGGCGGCATCCTGGCCGACGACATGGGCCTCGGCAAGACGGCGCAGACCCTCTCGCTGCTGCTGACCGAGCGCGCCGACCCGGCCGCGCCCGTCGCGCCGACCCTGCTCATCTGTCCGATGTCGCTGGTCAGCAACTGGCAGAAGGAGGCCGCGCGGTTCGCGCCCAGCCTGCGGGTCTACGTCCACCACGGCGGCACCCGGCAGCGCGGCGAGAACTTCGACGCCGCGGTCCGCGACGCCGATCTGGTGCTCACCACCTACGGCACGGCGGTTCGCGACCTCGAGGCGCTCCGCGACGTCCAATGGGGACGAGTGGCGTGCGACGAGGCGCAGGCCATCAAGAACAGCGGCACCCGGCAGGCCCAGGCCGTGCGATCGGTCCCGGCCCGCACGCGTCTCGCCCTCACCGGCACGCCCGTCGAAAACCACCTGGCCGAGTTGTGGTCCATCATGGACTTCTGCAATCCGGGGCTGCTCGGTCCGATCAAGCGGTTCCGCCGGCGCTTCCAGGAACCCATCGAGGTCCGGCAGGACGAGGACGCGGCCAACGCGCTGAAACGGGCTACCGGACCGTTTGTGCTGCGCCGGCTCAAGACCGACAAGACGATCATCTCGGATCTGCCCGAGAAGAACGAGATGAAGGTCTGGTGCACGCTCACCGCCGAGCAGGCCACGCTCTATCAGGCCGTCGTCGAGGACATGATGGAGGCGATCTCGGGCAGCGAGGGCATCCAGCGGCGCGGCAACGTGCTGGCCGCGATGACCAAGCTCAAGCAGGTCTGCAACCACCCCACCCACCTGCTCAAGGACGGCTCCCGGCTGCCGGGGCGCTCGGGCAAACTGGCCCGGCTCGAGGAACTCGCCGAAGAGATCATCGAGGACGGCGACAAGGCACTGATCTTCACGCAGTACGCGGAGTGGGGCACGGTGCTGCAGCCCTACCTGGCAGCCCATCTCGACCGCCCGGTGCTGTGGCTCCACGGTGGACTGACGAAGGCCAAGCGCGACGAACTGGTCGAGCGGTTCCAGACCGACGACGAGCCGATGCTGTTCCTTCTCTCCCTCAAGGCGGCCGGCACGGGCCTCAACCTGACCGCCGCCAACCACGTCGTCCACTTTGACCGTTGGTGGAATCCGGCGGTCGAGGATCAGGCCACCGACCGTGCGTTCCGCATCGGACAGTCGCGCAATGTGCAGGTGCGCAAGTTCATCTGCACGGGGACGCTGGAGGAAAAGATCGACGGCATGATCGAGCGAAAGAAGGCGCTGGCCTCGTCGGTCGTCGGCACCGGCGAAGACTGGATCACCGATCTGAGCACAGAACAGCTGCGCGAACTCTTCGCGCTCGACCCCGCGGCGGTGCGCTGACATGCCGATTGATCCCGAGGGACGGTTCTTCGAGACCGCTCGGCCGATCCAGGTCGAGGGCGGCATCGCGGTACGCGCCAAACGCGGCAAGATCGGGGACAGCTGGTGGTCGCGCCGGTTCGTCGACGTGCTCGAGCAGATCTGCGACGGCGGCCGGCTCGCGCGCGGGCGGACCTATGCGCGCAAGGGACAAGTGATGGACTTCGCGCTGACCTCGGGCCGGGTCACCGGGCGGGTGCAGGGTTCACGGCCACAGCCGTACGAGGTCACGATCGAGATCGCGGCGTTCGACGACACACAGTGGACACGGCTGACCGAGGCCCTCGGATCCCAGGCGCTGTACCGCGCGGCGCTGCTGGCGGGCGAGATGCCGCACGAGATAGTCGACGTGTTCGCCGCGCACGAGGCGCCACTCTTCCCCGACAGGCTGGACATCCGCTGCAGTTGTCCTGATTGGAGCGTGCCCTGCAAACACGGCTCCGCGGTGCTGTACGTGCTGGCCGAGGCTTTCGACGACGACCCGTTCCTGGTGCTGGCGTGGCGGGGTCGCGCACGCGATGCCCTGCTCGACGCCTTGCGCGGAACGGCCGAACCGACACCGGCGGTCGACCCGCTGGCTGTCGAGGAATCCTCTCTGGAGGCTCATCTCGCTGACTTCTACACGCCCGCGATCAGCTTGAGCCGCCTCCGTGAACGGCCGGCCCGCGTCACGGCCCCTCCGGAATTGCTGTTGCGTGCCCTCGAAGCACCCCAGGTGAGGGTCCGGCACATCCCGCTGGTCGACCTGCTCCGTCCCGCCTACCGCGACTTGGCCGCCCCTCCACCGGACAGTTGACCAGCCTTGACGCGCCTATGTTCCGGCGCTTTTCACCTGCGACAGTGACCAGTCGGCGCCGGCTTGACAGGTCACGCTCGCGCCGGCCCAACGCGGGAGCCGGAGCCGGTCCAGCATCGGAGCCGGCCCAACTGGCGCGGCGGCGGTCCCGCTGGGTTTGCGGGAGCCGCCGCCGCGAGAGGTGACGGTGGGGTCAGCCCTTGCGCCACTTCTGGTTGGCCGCGCCAATGCAGTCCCACAGGTGGAGGCGGGCGCCGTCCGCGCTGTTCACCTCTTTGATGTCGACGCAGCGGTTGGCCTGCGGGTTCACCAGGTCACCCGAACCGGTCAGCACGAACTGCTGCGCGGCCGTGCCGTTGCAGGTGTAGAGCTGGATCGGTGTGCCGTTGGCGGTCCCCGCGGCCTGCACGTCCATGCACTTGCCGCCGGCCTGCAACGTGCCGCCGGTGAAGGTCCACTTCTGGGCGCTCGTGTTGTTGCAGGTCCACATCTGCAGCGGCGCGCTGTCGACGAAGTTGGCGCTCGGCACGTCGATGCACTTGTTGTTCAGCGAGCTGATCACGGAGACGCCCGTGGGCTGCGGGTCGGGGCCGCCGCCACCGGTGAACGGCGTCAGGTGGATGCCGGCCGAGCGGGGGTCGCCGTCGTGCACCAGGGACTCGAACGCGCCGACGTCGTCGAAGGCGAACGCGTACGCCTTGCCGTCCTGCATGTTCGCGTGCACCACCTTGGCGTACACGTTGGTCGGGTTGTTGCGGTAGAAGTCGGCCGCGTTGGTGCTGGGCTGGGTGTCGATGGTGCCGAGCGTGCCCCGGTTGAGAGCGGCGCACAGCGTACGGGAAATCGGGCCGACAACCTGGTCGTTAGGAGCCGGCAGATCGCCGTCGCAGCCCCACACCGACGCCGACGACGGCCGGTTGAACGACGCCACCTGCGCGCCCGACGAGTTGGTGAACCGCATGACGTTGCCCGAGGTCCGCCCGGTGTAGCGGATGGTGGGCTGGTCGGCGAACGGCACCACGGTCAGGTTCTTGCCGGTGTACGCGTTCCACGCCGACGCGATGTACGAGTCGAGGTACGTGCTGCTCATCAGCCCCGCACCGGCCGCCTTGCCCGGCGCGAGCACCCGCAGCACCGTGCCGTCCGAGCGGCTGTGGACCGTGCTGCCCAGGCCCGCGTTGCGGATCCCGTTGATGATGTTGTCGCGCCCGTTGGCGACCAGGTCCCCCGTACGTTTGGTGGCGCCGTTGGCCCCGGTCACCGAAACGGCGTGGGGCACGGCGAACATGTCGACCTGTGAGCTGTTGAGCCACAGCCCCGAGTCGTTGTAGGTGAATTCGCTCCAGTCGAACAGGATGTCGCGGTTGGCGTCGCCGCCGGCCCACGGCGCGGGCTGCACCAGGCCGTCCGGGGTGAGGAAGAACTTGAGTTTCTGGCCGAGCGAGAAGTAGACGCGTCCGGAGAAGCCGCGCGGGAAGTTGATCGTCGTCGAGCCGCCGTTGCCTGCCGCGTTGATCGCGACGTCGGGGGCGGGCGCCGGTGGGATGGCGCCGCCGGTCCACGGATTGAAGGTGCCGGCCTGGTTGACGTACCCGAGGCGGCCGGACGACAGCTGGATGCCGATGACGTAGAGGTAGACCGCGTCGCCGCGGCCGGTGTTGTTCGAGACGGTGACGGGGAGCAGGTTCGGGCCGATGGCTTGGGCCGCGGGCGGGGACACCGCGGCGGCGACCGGAACGGTCAGGGCCAGCGCCGTTAAGGCTCGGAGCAGGGTACGCACTGGGGACACCTTCCGCTGCATGGGGGAACGGAACGGGGAGAGCGCTCTCAGAAAAGAGTCCGTTCGGTTTCGGACCCATGTCAATAGACATACGCCGATGTGATGGCCTCGCGGGCAAACGTCGGCCCGAACGGGCATAGGGTCGGCACCATGAGCGAGATGAGCTACCGCCGGCTGGGCACCTCGGGCCTGGTTGTCTCCGTCGTCGGCCTCGGGTGCAACAACTTCGGCCGCAAGCTGGACGCCGACGGCACCCGCGAGGTCGTCGACGCCGCGTTCGACGCCGGGATCACGTTGTTCGACACGGCCGACCGGTACGGCGACCCGAGCGGCGCCTCCGAGCAGTGTCTGGGCGCGGCGCTCAAGGGCCGGCGCGACGAGGTCATCCTGGCCACCAAGTTCGGGATGGACGTGGGCCGGCTCAACGGCAACGACTTCGGCGCCCGCGGCTCCCGGCGATACATCGTGCGCGCGGTCGAGTCGTCATTGCGGCGCCTCGAAACCGACTACATCGACCTCTACCAAATGCATGAGCCCGACCCGCGGACGCCGATCGACGAGACCCTGGCCGCCCTCGACGATCTCGTGCGCTCGGGCAAGGTGCGCTACCTGGGCAACTCCAACTTCGCCGGCTGGCAGATCGCGGACGCCGACTGGACAGCACGCGCCGGGGGCCTCACCCCGTTCATCAGCGCGCAGAACAGGTACAGCCTGTTGCACCGCGACGCCGAGCAGGAGGTGGTGCCGGCCTGCGAGCAGTTCGGCCTGGGCCTGCTGCCGTTCTTCCCGCTCGACTCGGGCCTGCTCAGTGGCAAGTACAGGCGCGGCGAGCAGCCGGCCGCCGGCACCCGCCTGTCCCAGGCGCGCTACCGCAGCTGGCTCGAGAACGCCGACTGGGACACGATCGAGGCGCTCGCCGCGTTCGGGGCCGAGCGCGGGCACAGCCTGCTCGAGGTGGCGATCGCCGGCCTGGCCGCACGGCCCGCCGTGAGCAGCGTGATCGCGGGCGCCACGACAGCCGAGCAGGTGCACGCGAACGCCGCCGCCGGCGCGTGGGAACTCACGGCCGACGACGTCGCAGCGTTGGAAGAGGCCCTCTGATCAGAGGCCGAAACCGCCCGACACCTCGATGTTCTGCGCGGTGATCCACCGGCTCTCGTCGCCGAGCAGCGCCGCGATCGCGACACCCACGTCCTCGGGCTCGCCGACCCGGCCCAGCGCCGTCTGCGCGGCCAGCATCGGGATGACCTCCGGGTGCGCCTCGAACCCGACCACGCCGTCGGCGTCCGCCAGCCGGGTGCGGGTCGGGCCGGGCGAGACCGCGTTGACCCGGATCCCGCGCACGGCGAGTTCCTTGGCCAGCACCCGGGTCCACACGTTGAGCCCGCCCTTCATCGCCGCGTAGGCCGTGTATCCGGCGTCGGCCGACCCGCTCGGGAGTGCCGAACTGCTGCTCACGTTGACGATCGCCCCGCCGTCGGCGAGCAGCGGCAGCAACGTCTGGGTGAGGAAGTACGGCCCCTTGAGCAGCACGCGCAGGAACCGGTCGAACAACTCCTCGGTCACGTCGGTGAACATCGCCATGCCGCCGAACCCGGCGCTGTTGACCAGGTAGTCGAAGGTGTCACGCTGCCACGTCTCGCGCAGCGCCGCCGCCACCTGGTCACGGAACGCCGGGAACTCCTCGGTGCGCCCGACGTCGAGCCGGAACGCGACCGCCGTCCCACCCTCACGCTCGACCGCGGCGACGGTTTCCTTGGCGCCCGCCGGGTTGCCACTGTAGGTGACGATCACGCCCGCCCCACGCCGCGCCAGCTCGACCGCCGCTGCCTGCCCGATGCCCGAACTGCCCCCAACAACCAGCGCGATTCGCATGATTCAACCCTTCCGTCCGTACGGGGAAACCTCTCCTCTCAATGTCACCAGCCGGACGTGCGGAGGAGTAGAACGAGCCTCCTCGCTACTTGCCTATTCCTCTCGATACGGCTTGAATGAGGTGGTGCCCCTGGAGGAACTGCGCGAACTGCTGGACCGTCATGCCCGTAGCGACGGGACGACGGCGATCGACGGCGTGATGATCGGGAAGGCGACCCGGGCGTACGAGAACCACGCCTCGATGTCGGGAACCGTGCTGGCGCTCGTCGGGCAGGGAGCCAAGACGCTGGCGCTCGGCGAACGCGTCTTCGAGTATCGCGCCGGGCAATACCTGGTGGCCTCGGTCGACGTGCCGGTGAGCGGCTATTACACCGAGGCGCCGGCGCTGGGGTTCGGGCTGCTGCTCGACCCGGCCGAGATCGCCGAGCTGTTACTCCGGGCGCCCGCGGGCTCGCTGCCCCCGGTGGTCGGCGCGCCCTCGGCCATCGCTGTCAGTGACGCCCCGCCCGAGCTGATCGACGCCGCCGTCCGCATGCTGCGCCTGCTGGAGACGCCACGTGACATCCCCGTGATGGCCCCGCTGATCCGGCGCGAGATCCTGTGGCGGCTGATCACCGGCGAGCAGGGCGCCACCGTACGGCATCTGGGCCTGGCCGACAGCAGCCTCGCGCACGTGGCCCGCGCTGTGCAGTGGATCCGCAGCCACTATCGCGAGGCGTTCCGGGTCGAGGAGGTGGCGCGGCTGGCCGGCATGAGCGTGTCCGCTTTCTACCGCAACTTCCAGGCGGTCACCGCGATGAGCCCGATCCAGTTCCAGAAACAGATCCGGCTGCAGGAGGCCCGGCTGATGCTGGCCACCCGGCCCAACGACGTCACCGGGGTCGGCCACCGGGTCGGCTACGACAGCCCGTCGCAGTTCAGCCGGGAGTACCGCCGCCAGTTCGGCCTCCCCCCGAGCCGTGACGCCGCGCTCCTGCGCGCCGCCGAGCTCGCCCTGTCAGTGCCGTGATCCCGACGCCAGCAACGCCGAAGCGGGCAGGGCAAGCCTTCCGTCGTCCGTCCGATAAGGCGCCGTGACCTCGTCGAATGCGGCTCGCACCTCGGGGACGACCGACGGCGGCTGGTGTTCGAGGATCAGTCCCGCGGTGCTCAGCCCGGCGGCCGGCCCGGCCCACCAGTCGTCCGGGTCGATGCGCAGCGTCCACGACACCACTTCGCACGTGACCCCGGTCAGGCCGGCCCCTTCGAGCAGCGCCGACAGGCCCGATCCCGTACGGGGGAAGTCGTTGGCCGCCTCGAGCCGGGGCAGCGCCGCGGGCCGTTCCGCGCCGGCCGCGTCGAACACATCGCCCCACAGCCGTTGAGCCGTCGGCGCCGGCGAGGGCCAGACGGTGACCGCCACCCGCCCGCCGGGCCGGGTCACCCGCGCCATCTCGGAGACCCCGGCCGCCGGGTTGCCGACGTGGTTGATCACGAAGTTGCCCACTGCCGCGTCGAACGAACGGGCCGGGAAGGGCAGCACCGGCAGGGTCGCCAGCACCGTGGCCCCGTGCGGCAACCGCGTCGCGGCCAGGTCCAACATCGACGGCTCGGCGTCGACGGCCGTGACCGAGACGCCACGCGCCCAGGCGAGCGCGGCCACCGTGCCCGTACCGGTGCCGACATCGAGCAGGCGGTGTCCCTTGTCGACCCCGGCGGCATCCAGCAGGGCCTCGGCCGGATGCGCGCAGAGGCGAGCGAAGCTGCGGTCATAGGCGACGGCCCGGCCGGACCACCGGGCCCGCTCGTGGCCGTCGAACTCGGGACTCTTCATGACCCGTCGGAGGCTAGCAACCACGAGCAAACCGGCAAAAGTCCTGCCTAGAGCGTCGTCACCACGCGCCGCCGACGGAAGGCGAAGGCTGCCGCCGCGCCCGCGAGGAGCAGGAGCGCGCCGCCCAGCGCAAGCCACCCGGTGGGCGCGCCGGTGACGGGGAGGCCGCCGCCCGATCCGCCCGAGGACGCGGTCAGGACGATCGCCGCCTCGTTGTTCGCGCTGTTGCTGTCCTGCACGCCGCCGTCGACGACGACCGTGCCCTCGCTGCTGCCGGTGACCGTGCCGGTGAAGGCGAACGTGGTGGTCTCGCCGACCGCCGCGCCGTACTCGGGGAAGCAGGTGTAAACCCGGCCGTCGACGGTTCCGGCGGTCAGGAAGTCCCATTCGACCGCGTCGGCGCCCGGCACGCATTCGAAGTCGACCTCGGTCAGCTTCAGGGTGGCGGGCACGGTGACCCGGACGCTCGGGAACCAGGTGAAGTCGTCGTTGCCGGGGATGAGGGTGGTCGGGCCCTTGTTCTGCATGCCGACCTTCATGGTCAGGCGGTCACCCTCGTGGCCGTCGGCGGTCGAGCCCAGCGCGGCGGTGTCGGCGACCGACTTGCCGACCGAGACGCCGAAGTAGGCCTCGTTGTCCTCGGAGTTGAGGTCCTCGGGAGCGTCGCCGTCGGTGATGCCCGACTTCTTGCGCAGCGAGTCGAGGGTGAGCATCTTGCCGGATTTCTTCTTCGCGAGCAGCGCCGCGTCGCTGTCGTTGACGCCGATGGCCAGCACGGCCCCGGCGTACGTGTAGGGGCCGCCCGCGTCCTTGTCGAGCTTGATCGACAGCGGCGTCGTCGCCGGCACCTCGAAGGTGGCTCCCGGTTCGAACGTCTCGTCGAACTTGCAGATGATGCCGTTGCCCAGCACGTCTTCATCGGAGAGCTCGTCGAGGCCGAGGCAGTTGCGGTAGTTGCCCAGCGCGGTCAGGCCCTCCTCGCCGAGCACGACGAGGCCGACCGAGTCGACCGCCTCGGTGCCCGCGTTGTGCACGACGACCGGCAGTTGGGCCGCCTGGCCGCGGGCCGGCTTCAGGTCGCCGATCGGCTCGATCTCGAGGTCGACGCCGCCCGTGGAACGCACGACGGCCACCTCGGTCTCGAAGGCGCCGGTCGAGACCTGGAAGGTGGAGGCAAGCTTGTTTCCGGTCACGGCGAGCTTGAGGGTCAGAACCTTGGTCGCGCGGGGTGCGAGGTCGCCGACCTTGCAGGACGTGGCGTCACAGCCCGCCGGCAGCGTGAGGGCGAGTGACGTGTCGACGCCGGTGAAGTTCACGACCACGTTCTTGGCCGCCGCCGTGCCCGCGTTGAACACCTCGGCCCGTACGGTCTTGGTCTGGCCGGCGATCACGGCCACCTGCTCGGGCAGGATCACCCCGACCATCGGCTCGGCCGGTTCTGGCGCGGCCTGGGCCGGCGCGGCAAGTCCGCCCAGAGCGAGAGCTGCCAGCGCAGCCGGAAGTGCGAGTCGACGCATCGAAGTCCCCGTGTCCTGTGAACCTCTTCGAGAGGTTCCGGGAGCGTAGGACCTGCGCCTTTGGAGATCAAACTTCGGCGAAATGCGGTCCTTCGGCGGGCAAGACGGGCACCTCACCCCGAGCCGCCGCACGCCGGGCGAACTCGCGCACGCCGGCGATCTGGCGCTCACCGAGCGAGAAGTCGAGCGCGCGGAAGTACGTGGCGAGGGTTTCGGCGTCGAACGGCTCCCAGCGGGCGGCCGCGGCCGCGACCTCGTCGAGCTCGCCCAGGCACAGGTCGCGGGAGCGCTGGAACGCCTCGTGCACGTCCTTGACCACGCCGGGGTGGGCGGCCGCGAAGTCCTTGCGGACGGCCCAGACGGCGAAGACCATCGGCAGGCCCGTCCATTCGCGCCAGGCCTCGCCCAGGTCGATGACCTGCAGGCCGGAGCGGGGCGCCTCGTACATGGCGCGCAGGGCGGGGTCGCCGATCAGCACCCCGGCGTCCGCCTCGATCAGCATCTGGGTGAGCTCGGGCGGGCAACGGAAGTACTCCGGCTCGGCGCCGTACTTCTCCGACAGCAGCATCTGGGCGAGCATCACCCCCGTACGCGACGTGGAGCCGAGCGCCACCGGCCGCCCGTCGAGCTCGGCCGGTGGGCGGGTCGAGATCAGGTTGACGCTGAGCACCGGCCCGTCGCTGCCGACCGCCAGGTTGGGCAGCAGGAGCAGATCGTCGGCATGCCGCAGGTATTCGACCAGCGTGATCGGGCCGATGTCGAGATCACCCGCGACGAGCTGGGCGCTGAGCAGCTCAGGCGTGTCCTTGCGCAGGTCGACGTCGAGCAGCGCGCCGGAGCGCATCAGGCCCCAGTAGATCGGGAGGCAGTTGAGGAACTGGATGTGCCCGACCCGGGGCCGACCGGCGCTGTCGCTCATGCCTCGACGCTATCCCGCGCCGGCGAGGCTTCGCCCGTGCGCGCGGGCGAAGGTGGTTCACGTCGCACCAACGGCAGCCCGGCCAGTGACATGATCAGGCCGAACGCCCCGGACACCGCCATCAGCACCCGGGGTTCGGCGGCCTCGACCAGCGGCCCCGCGACGAGCAGCCCGATCATGCCCGCGCCCTGCACCGCCGCGTTCAGCGAGGCGAAAGCCCGTCCCGGGCCGCCGGCGGGGTGCGGCCCGCGACCATCACCATGGTGAAGACGTTGATGCCGCCGTTGCACACGCCCCCGGCAACCCACAGCGGGATCAGCAGGGTCGTCGAGGCGGCGAGCGTGTCCCGGATGAAGAACACCTCGACGACCTGCACCATGCTGACCCCCGCGATGCCGGCGGCCAGCACACCGACCAGGATCGCGAGGGTCCGGTCGTCACGCAGCCGCCAGGGAACGAGTTGCGCTTTGCGCTCTTTCAACCCCTTTCTGCGCGTACGCAGGGAGAGCCCCGCAACCACAAGCGCCAGGTAACTCGCCGCGTCGAGCAGCAGCGGCAACTGGGCCCCCGAACGGCCCACCAGAACGCCGGCCAGCGCGGGCGCGACCAGCATTCACATCTCTTCCGCGCCAGGGCCGGTCAGCTTTCTGGCACGTCGTCCGGGTAGGCCGTGTAGTTGATCTGGACCCGCCGCGCCCCCGCCGGCGGGTCGCCCTGACGCCGCCGCACCCGGTACGGCTCAACCAGCGCGCTCACCTTCTCGTTGAGTTCGCGCAGCTCATCGGCCGTGAGCAGCACCTGACGGCTGCTGAGGGTGGCCGTCTCGCGCCACTCCTCCGGCTCCCCCGCCGCCCGCGCCAGGTATTGCCGGGCGCGCTGCACATCACGCTCGAGAAGCACGTCGACCAGAGCAGAGCGCGCCGACACCGTCTCCGGGTCGCCCTGGTCTGCGTCGATGCGCAACCCCGTGCCGGTGCCCTGCCAGACCCGCTCGCGTCCGTCCCCTCGGCTGGGCGCGTGCTCAACCAGCCCGTAACGCGCCAACTCACGCAGGTGGTAACTGGTCGCGCTGGGCGACAGCCCGACCAGCTCGGCACACTCGGTCGCCGTCACCACAGCCCCGGTGCTGTTGAGATATTCGACGATCGCAATCCGAGCCGGATGAGCCAGGGCCCGCATAACCCGCGGATCCGTGATCCGAACCCCACCACCCGATGTCTCGCCCGACTCTCGCGGGCGCTGGGTCCCTGGCATCCTCAGCCATCCAAGTCGTAGGCCGTCATGATCGCCGCGGCGAGGTCGGACTCCTGCGCGGGCAAGAGGTAACCCACCCGACGACCGATGGAAGAGCGCGGGATGGTCGTGATGTTGTCGCACGACACGACGGAATCGTGGTCGAGGCCATTGGCCCGACCGACCGGCACCTCAGTCGACAGGCCTCGCACGGTGCTGGTGATCGGCGCGACGGTGATTGACTTCAGATAGGGGCGGACCTGCTCGCGAGTAAGGATCAGCACGGGACGGGTCTTGTCGAGCGTGGCCAGGTGAATGGGCCGCATCAGTCGAGGTCCAGCGACTGACCACCGGCCCAGGCGGCGAGGTCGTCGAGGTCGTCGTGGCCATTTGCGGTGGCATAGATGGCCGCGTCGCGCTCGGCCACCGCACGCCGACGCTCGCGTTCGAGCGCACGTACGACGACAGCGGCGCGGCTGGCGGCGGACCCGGCGTTCACCTCGCCATCCAGAAAGTCGACGAGGTCGTCCGGCAGGCGTACGGCAATCTGAATTGACATACCAAAACGGTACCGCTCTGGGATGCTCAGTGCCATGCCACTTAATTCGGTGGAGGTGGCGGCGGGGGTGGCGTAACGTGGACGGCCGCTTGACGGCCGTGGTGAGCATGCACCGCAGCGGACGTCGTTCCCGCGCCGACGGGCGACACGAAGTCCGTCGGACACGCGAGCAGACGAGGTAACACCGGCCCGAGGATGCACCGTGCCCGCATTCGACCTGGACACCGAACTCACCGCCGAACGACACCACCTGGCCGAGTCGCGCGCCGCGCTCGCCCGCATGCGAGGACGGGCCGAGGCCCTGTTCTCGACCGGCGACAAGGTCGCCGGTGACGCGTACACCGCCGAGCAGCTCGGCCGGCACATGGCCCGCCGGGTCAAGGAGCTGGCCGACGACCCGAGCACCCCGCTCTTCTTCGGCCGCCTCGACATCGAGGAAGCCGCATACCACGTGGGCCGCCGGCACGTCACCGACGACGCCGGCGAGCCGATGGTGCTCGACTGGCGGGCGCCGCTGTCCCGCTCGTTCTATCGGGCCAGCGTGCGTGACCCGCAGGGGGTCGCGACCAGGCGCCGGTTCGGTTTCGTCAAGGGCGAGCTGACCAGCTTCGAGGACGAGCACCTGGACCGCGGCGAGGAGCTGGGCACCAGCAGCCGCATCCTGACCGCCGAGATCGAGCGGCCGCGCGTCGGGCCGATGCGCGACATCGTGGCCACCATCCAGCCCGAGCAGGACGAGCTCGTACGGGCCGAGCTGGCCGACTCGATCTGCGTGCAGGGCGCCCCCGGCACGGGCAAGACCGCCGTCGGCCTGCACCGGGCAGCCTTCCTGCTCTATCTGCACCGGGAGCGGCTGCGGCGCTCGGGCGTGCTGATCGTCGGCCCGAACACGGCCTTCCTGTCGTACATCTCGGCCGTGCTGCCCGCCCTCGGCGAGGTGGAGGTGCAGCAGGCCACGGTCGAGGAGCTGGTCGGCCGGGTGCCCGTACGCGCGGTCGACACTCCTGCCGCGGCCCTGGTGAAGAACGACGTACGGATGGCCGAGGTGCTGCGCAAGGCCCTGTGGCGCAAGCTCACCGAACCCAGTGACCCGATCATGGTGTCGGACGGCTCGTACCGGTGGCGGATCGACGCCGAACCGCTGCGGCGCATCGTCGACGAGGCGCGGCGCGAGGGCCTTCCGTACGGGGTGGGTCGTGACCGCGTACGGGCAAGGGTTGTGGGTCTTCTGCAGCGGCAGTCCGAATATCGCACCGGGAACTCGCCCAGCGAGGGGTGGCTGCGCAAGATGAGCAAGGTCGCCCCGGTGACGGGCTTCCTGGACTCCGCCTGGCCCGCGGTGACGCCCGAGCAGCTGGTGGCCGAGGTGCTCACGGACCCACCCGAGGGTGTGCTGACCGACGAGGAACGTGCCGCGATCCGCTGGGCCAAGCCGCCCAAGACCGTGAAGTCGGCCAAGTTCAGCGCGGCCGACCTGCTGCTGATCGACGAGGCGGCCGGCCTGCTGGAACGGGAGACGAGTTTCGGGCACGTGGTGGTCGACGAGGCGCAGGACCTGTCCCCGATGCAGGCTCGCGCGATTGCCCGGCGCAGCGAACACGGGTCGATCACGGTGCTGGGCGACCTGGCCCAGGGCACCGCGCCGTGGGCCGCGGCCCAATGGTCGGAAACGCTGGGCCACCTGGGCAAACCGGAGGCTTCGGTGGTGCCGCTGACGGTCGGGTTCCGGGTGCCGGCCTCGGTGGTCGAGCTGGCCAACCGCCTGCTGCCGGCGCTCGGCGTCGACGTGCCCGAGGCGGTGTCGCTGCGCCGCGACGGCGACCTGGCGATCGTGCCGGTGGCCGGACCGTCCGACCTGGACGGCGAGACCCTCGTGGAGGTGACGGCGGCGCTGGCCCACGAGGGCTCGGTGGCGGTGATCGCGGCCGACGCGGCGGTCGAGCGGCTGCGCGCGCACCTGACGGCGGCGGGCGTCGAGCACGCCACGGCCGACGACGTCGACTCCGAGGCGCGGGTGACCGTGGTGCCGGCCACCATGGTCAAGGGCCTGGAGTACGACCACGTGGTGGTGCACGAGCCGGCCGACATCGTCGCCGCCGAGCCGCGCGGCCTGAACCGGCTGTACGTCGTGCTGACCCGCGCGGTGTCGCGCCTGTCGGTCGTCCACGCGAAGCCCCTGCCGGGCCCCCTGGCAGCGGAAGCCTGAACCAGCGCGAGCCGCAACCGAGAACCCCGGACCAACCCGCAGCCGGCTAACTTTATGGCACAAACTTCTTTGACTTTGTGTTGTAAAGTTCTTTACATGACCCCGATCGACGACGACGCTCCCCCGCTCGACCCGGCCGAGTCCCTGGCCCTGATCGAGCGCGAGCGTCACAACCTGGGCCGCGACCTGGCGCCCGACCCCCGCATGATGTTCTGGCCGTGGGGCCTGGCATGGCTCGTCGGCTTTGCCCTGTTCTTCCTGCGCTTCGGCCCCGACGGCCGGGTCTTCGTCGACCTGCCCGAGTGGATCCCGCTCTCAGTCCTCGCGCTGCTGATGATCACGGCGGGCATCGTCACCGGCGTCGCCGGCAGCCGGGTCAGCCGTCGCATCTCCGGCCCCAGCAGCCGCCAGGGCATCATGTACGGGGTCAGCTGGTCGGTCGCCTTCACCGCCTTCTCGATCCTGTTCGCCCAGTTCGGCAACGTGCTGCCGGAGGACAAGGCGGGCCTGCTGTGGGCCGGCGGCATGGTCGCGCTGACCGGCGCGCTGCACATGGCCGGCGGCGCGATCTGGGACGACCGCGCGTTGTTCACGCTCGGCGCCTGGACCAGCGCGATCAACATCATCGGCATCCTGGCCGGCCCCGGCTGGCACTCGCTGATCGTGGCGGTGGCCGGGGGCGGCGGCATGATCGCGGCCGGCTTGATCGGGTGGCTGCGGCTGCGATGAGCGACAACAACGAACGCCTGGTCACCGAGCTCGACCCCGTGATCCACGCCCAGGCCCGGCTGCGCGTCGTCTCCGCGCTCTCGGTCCTGCGCGAGGACGACCGCATCACCTTCCCCCAGCTGCAGGAATCGCTGCGGATGACGGCCGGCAACCTCTCGGTCCACCTGCGCAAACTCGAGGACGCGGGATACGTCGAGGTCACCAAGACGCATCAGGGCCGCACCCCGGCCACCCTGGTCCGGCTCACCCGCCGTGGCCGGCTCGCGTTCGACGACTACACCGCGGCGCTGCGCGCGCTGCTCAACCCGTGAGGAGTCAGTTGTGACCCTGGCCCGTGCCGTCGACGTCACCCGCCGCTACGGCGACAAGCTCGCCCTCGACGGCGTTTCCTTCTCGGTCGAGCCGGGCGAGCTGGTCGGCCTGCTCGGTCCCAACGGCGCCGGCAAGAGCACCCTGGTCAACCTGCTGACCGGCATCCGGCGGCCCACCTCGGGCACTGTCGAGTTGTTCGGCGGCGACCCCCGGCTCCCGCACAACCGCCGGCATCTCGGCGTCACTCCACAAGAGACCGGGCTGCCCTCGTCGCTGCGGGTGGGCGAAGTCGTCGACTTCGTCTCGGCCCACTACGAGCGCCCGTTGCCCAAGGCTGAGCTGCTCGACCGGTTCGGGCTTTCGGAGCTCGTACGGCGGCAGACCGGCGGGCTGTCCGGCGGTGAGAAACGCCGTGTCGCGGTCGCGCTGGCGTTCGCCGGCCGGCCCCGCATCGTGTTCCTCGACGAGCCGACCACCGGTCTCGACGTCCAAGCCCGTCGCTTCCTGTGGGACGGCATCCGCTCCTTCCAGGCCGACGGCGGCACGGTCGTGCTGACCAGCCACTACCTGGAGGAGATCGAGGCCCTGGCCCGGCGGGTGGTGGTGATCGGGGGTGGCCGGGTGCTCGCCGACGACACTGTCGACGCCGTGCGCGGCCTGGTCGCCGTCCGCCGGGTCAGCCTCAGCTTGAGCAACGCGCTCCCCGAGAGCTTGAGCAACGCGCTCCCCGGGCGACTCAGCGACGCGCTGCCCGAGCACCCGAGCGGCGTGCTGCCCGACCTGGCCGGCGTTGCGAGCGTCGAGCGTGACGGCGACCGGCTGCACCTGCTGACCGCCGACGCCGACCGCCTGGTGCGCGACCTGGTCGCGTACGAGGTGCCCTTCACCGATCTGGAGGTGCGCCCGACTTCGCTCGAGGAGGCGTTCCTGACCATCACCCGGGACAGCGTGCCCGCCGCAGCCTGAGGAGCCCCATGACGTCGCTCGCGCTCACCCACGCCCGTTTCCAGCTGCTCGAAACCGCCCGGATCCCGATCGCCCTGTTCGGCAGCGCGTTCTTCCCGGCCGCGGCGATGCTCGCCTTCGTGGTGCCGTTCGTCGGCGGCAACCCCGAGTACGCCACCGCCGCGACCGCCTCGATGATCACGTTCTCGGTGATGTCGACGAACCTCTTCCAGTACGGGGTGGGGGTCGCCGAGGATCGGGCCCAGCCCTGGGACCCGTACGTGCGCACCCTGCCCGCCGGGGCCGCGCCGCGCTTCGCCGGTCGCATCCTTGCCGGTCTCGCCCTGATGTTCGTCTCGTTGATCCCGGTCGTCCTGATCGCGGCATTCCTGACCGAGGCCACCCTGACGGCGCCCGCGTTCCTGGTCACGGCGGGCACGGTCGTCGCCATCGCCGTCCCGTTCATCCTCATGGGACTCGCGATCGGCTACTCGATGCCGCAGAAGGCCGCGATCGTCGTCGCGCAACTGTTGTTCTTCCCGCTGGCGTTCCTGGGCGGCCTGATGACCGGCCCCGGCATGGCCCCCGGCTTCGTCGAAAACCTCGCGCCTTACCTGCCGACCGGCGGCGCGGTCCGGCTCATGTGGGCGGCGGTCGGTGATTTCCCGTACGACGTGAGCTCGATCACGGCGCTGGCCGGCTGGACGATTGTCCTGGGTTGGGCGGCTGTGTGGGCTTATCGGCGCGACGAGGGCCGGCGGTTCAGCTAGAACCACGACACTTAAGCCTGCCCAAAGGCGCACGGTGCGACGATTCCCGCCATGACCCCTTCGACTCCGGGATCCCCTGCGTGGGTCGATCTCGGCACCGCCGATCCGGTCGACGCGGAGAGGTTCTACACCGCCCTGTTCGGATGGACCTCCGACGTCGCCGGCGACTACACGACCTTCCTGCTCAACGGCCGTCCGGTGGCCGGGGCCGGCCCGCTCTACGGAGTCGGCCAGCCGACGGCCTGGAGCACGTACATCGGCACCGACGACGCCGACGGGGTCGCGTCCCGGGTCGCCGCGAACGGGGGCAAGGTGCTGGTGCCCCCGTTCGACGTGCAGGATCAGGGCCGGATGGCCGCCTTTCTCGACCCGGGCGGCGCGCCGTTCAGCGTGTGGCAGCCGGGCACCATGCGGGGCGCCGAGCTGTTCGACGTGCCCGGGGCGCTGACCTGGAACGAGCTGAACACCCGCGACCTGGACGCATCGATGGCCTTCTACCAAGCGGTGTTCGGCTGGCAGTTCCGCAACAGCTCGATGTCCGGCCTGCCGTACGTGGTGGCCAAGGTGCACGAGACCCCGGTCTGCGGCATGCAGCCGATGCTTCCCGAGGAGTGGCACGACGACGTGGGTCCGCATTGGACGGTTTACTTCGCGATGCCCGACTGCGACGCCGCGACGGACCGGGCGGTGGCGCTGGGCGGTTCCGTCGTGCGCCCGCCGACAACCCTTCCGATCGGCCGGTACGCGGTGCTGGCCGACCCGCAGGGCGGGTGGTTCGCCGTGCTGGCGGGCAGCCGCTGATCGGCCGGCCGGGCACTTACCCGCGTACGGGAACGACCAGCGGACCGTGCTCGCCCTCGATCACCCGCACCCGCACCCGGTAGTGCTTGGCCAGGTTCTCCTCGGTCAGCACCTCCCGGGCCGTCCCGGCGGCGGCCACCGCCCCCGACGACAGCAGCACCAGGCGATCGGCGTACTCCCCGGCAACGGACAAGTCATGCATGGTGGCCAGCACCGTCAGACCCCGCTCGGCGCGCAGCCGGTCGATCAGTTCGAGGACCTCCTGCTGATGGCCGATGTCGAGCGCGCTGGTCGGCTCGTCGAGCAGCAGGATACCGGCGCCCTGGGCGAGCGCGCGGGCCAGGAACACCCGCTGCCGTTCGCCTCCCGAGAGCGTTTCGAGCCTCCGCCCGGCGAACTGCGCGACGTCCAGCGACTCCAGCACCTCCTCAACGGCGGCCACGTCGGCGGCGGACTCCCGGCCGAGCGGGGCGATGTAGGGCGTACGGCCGAGCAGCGCGTAGTCGAGAACCCGCATGCCCGGCGGGACAGTGGGGGTCTGGTTGACCATGGCGATCGTCTTGGCGCGTTCCCGCCGCTGCAGCGAGTCGACCGGCCGGCCGTTGAGCTCGACGACGCCGGTGTACGGCAGCAGCCCGCCGATCGCGCGCAACGCCGTGGATTTGCCGGCGCCGTTGGGCCCGATCACCATCACCCACTCGCCGCGGGCCACGTCCAGGTCCACGCCGTCGACGATCAAGGTCCCGTCGAGCCGTACGCGAAGGTCACGCGCTCTGATCATGAGGTGCTCGCCCGGCTGCGGCGCAGCACCACGATGAAGAACGGCGCGCCGAAGAACGCCGTGACCACGCCGATCGGGATCTCGGCCTGGCCACCCGCCGTACGGGCGAGCAGGTCGGCCAGGGCCAGGAAGGCGCCCCCGAACAGCACCGAGAGCGGCAGGATCGAGCGGTAGCTGGGCCCGGCCAGCAGGCGCATCGTGTGCGGGACGATGATGCCGACGAAACCGATCAGCCCCGACACCGAGACGGCGGCCGCGGTGCCCAGCGAGGCGGCCACGATCAGCAGGTATCGGCTGCGCTGCGGGTGCAGTCCGAGACCGCTCGCCTCCTCGTCACCCACGGTCAGCACGTCCAGTTCACGGCGTTGGGCGAGCACGATGACCGCGGTCACCACGGCGTACGGGAGAACGATCAAAACGTCGTGCCAGCCGGCGGTGGCCAACCGGCCGAGCAGCCAGGAATAGACCTCGCGCAGCGTCTCGACGTTCTGCTGCATGAGGTAGGTCTGCCCGGCCGCCAGGAACGACGACACCGCGACGCCGGCCAGGATAAGGGTGGCGGGCGACCGGTCACGCCCACCGGCCGCCCCGAGCAGCCAGGTCAGTGCGACCGCCAGCAGGGCGCCCGCGAACGCCGCCGCCGGCACCCCGACCGGCAGGTTGGCCGTCGCGTCGCCGGGGGCGCCCGCCCGCAGCGCGATCACCGCGGTCACTCCCAGGCCCGCGCCGGCCGCCACCCCGAGCAGGTGCGGGTCGGCCAGGGGGTTGCGGAAGACGCCCTGGTAGGCGGCGCCGGCCAGGGCCAGCAGGCCACCGACCAGCAGGCCGAGCACAACCCGGGGCAGCCGCAGCTCGGTGAGGATGGCCGCCTCGCGCTCGGTCAGGCCGCTGTGCAGGTCGACCCCGGGAATCAGGTTGAGCAGTTCGATCGCGACCCCGCCCGGCGGCAACGGCACCGAGCCGAGGGCCAGGCCCGCGATCAACGCGACCAGCACCGCGACGACGCCGCCGGCCAGCCAGCCGGCCCGCAGGCCGGCCGGCTTGAGCGTCACGCTCCGGGTGGCCCGGAGCGTTGGTGTCATGCGGGTACCTTGGCCACCGCGTCGGCGATGGCGCGCACCAGGTCAACCGTGCGCGGGCCCCAGCGGGAGGCGATGTCGTCGTCGAGGGCGTGGATCTGGTTGCTCTTGACCGCGGTGATGGTGCTCCACCCCGTACGCGCGGCCACCGTCTGCGGCGTCTGCTTGCAGCACTTGCTGTCGGCCAGGAAGATCATGTCGGGGTCGGACTTGACCAGCGCCTCCTGCGAGAGCTGGGGATAGCCGCCCTTCGCACCGTCCGGGTCGGCGGCGTCGGCCACGTTGGTCATGCCGAACTTGGCGAAGATCGAGCCGATGAACGTCTTCGACGTGACGCTGTAGAAGGTCGGGTCGAGCTCGTAGTAGTAGCTGAGCGGGGTGGCGCGCGCCGGCACGTCCTTGACGATCTTGTCAATGTCCGCGGCCATCCGGGTGTTGAGCGCGTCCGCCTCGGTCTTGTGCCCGGTCAGCGTCCCCAGCTGTCCGATCTGCTGGTACGTGCCGTCGAGGTCGGCCGTGGCCGGCGCCAGGAACACCGGGATCTTCAGCTGGTCGAGCTGCGAAACGATCTTGTCGATGTCGTTGGCCAGGATCACGAGGTCGGGGTCCTTGGCCGCGATCGCCTCGGCGTTCGGCTTGTACCCGGACAGGTCGGTCCGCGGCGCGTCGGCCGGATAGGTGGACTGATCGTCAACCGCGGTGACCTGTGGGCCGGCCCCGATCGCGAAAAGGACCTCGGTGGCGGTCGAGCTCAGCGAGACGATCTTTTCGGGCTTGCTGTCGAGAGTGAGGTCGCCGACGGTCACCGGGTACGCCGCCGCGCCCGCGCTGGTAGGCGCCGTGGTCGCCGGTTCGGCGGCGTCGCCGCAGGCGCCGGCCAGGAGCAGGGTGGTGGCCGCAAGGGCCGCTGTGAGCACGCGTTTCATGAGGTCCTCCGGTCGGCCGGGTGCTGTGCCGACGGGCGTCGGCCGGGTGCTTCGCCGACGAGGCCTCGGGGGGCGGTCCGTCCGCGAGGCGCCCCTCCCCGGGAGCGCTGCTTCGCGACCGTCGTCCAGGCGACCTGGCTCGGCCCCGGAGGGCCATACAGTTGCGGGACAGCGCCGGACTTGCACCGGCTTCGCTGAACGCGGTCCCTCAGACGCTAACCCACCACGCCGTCACGTGCGATCGGCGGGCTTGCCCTTCGTTACGTCCGGCACAGCGGGCCGGCCCTCGGCGTCCGGCACGCGATCACCCTCGGCGTCCGGCGCCACTCGGTCACCCTCGGCGGCCGCTTCCTCGTCGCCCGCCAGGGCGGCACGCAGCCGCGCCTTTTCGGCCGAGCGGCGGGCCGCCACGCTCACCAGTTGCTCGTTCATCTCATTACGCCACTTGGCGAGCAGGAAGTACGACGCGACGGCCGACACAACAATCGCGATCATGCCCGCGACCAGCAGGTTGAGCGGGAAGAACGACAGCAGCCCGAGGACGACGGCGAACAGGCCGACCCGCCCGAGCGTGTACTTGATGGCGGGACTCATCTCACCCTCTTCTCAGCCTCAGCCCGCGCGGTCGTTCAGCCACCGCAGGCCGTAGAACCACACCAGGCAATAGACGACGGTGAAGCCGGCAGCGCCGACCAGCCCGCTGACCAGCGTGGGGAACTGGCTTGCGGCCAGGCCCGCCACCGTCATCCCGCCGGCCACCGCGAAACCGGCGCCCAGCAGCGCGACCACCACTCGCGAGGCGCCGAAGCCCTCGGCCCGGAACTCCTCGACGAACAGCCACACCGGAAGGATGATGGCCAGCCAGCCGCTGGTGTCGCCGAACTCGGAGACGTGGGTCAGCGACAGGATCGCCTCGAGGATCAGCAGCAGAACGGCGCCCGTCACCAGCCCGGCCAGGGCGGTGCCGATGAGGTCACCGATGGTGGCCAGGCGTCCACTGGGGTCGCGGCGCGGCCGGCGCTCGCTCTTCGTGTCCGTCATGACATGTGCAGACTACGCGCCCGGCTCAGGCCCAGACCTGCTGCGGCTCGCTGCGGCGTCCGGCCAGCGACGGTGCCGGGTCGTGCTCGCGGACGACCTCGTAGTTCGCGTCGCGCTCGGCAGGCCGGAAACCCGCGTCCCAGATGAGATCGAGCAGGTCGTCACCGGTGATGCCGTCGGTGAGCGAGCCGTCCAGGTCGTCGGCGCCGAAGTTGAGCGTGAGCTGGGCGACCGACAGGCCATGGTTGGCCCACAGCGACTTGACGTGCGGCACGTTGTCGACCAGCAAGCGGGCCACGGCGAACGTCTTGAGCGACTCGGCGGGCGCGGCGGTCTCGGTGTGATCACGCGACTCGGGCTGGTGCAGCAGCGGGATCAGAACCTTGAAGCCGCCGGTCGCGTCCTGCTGCTCACGCACCCGCATCAAGTGATCAAGGCGCTGCCCGTGGTCGTCGTTCCCCCCGTACGGGAGGAGGGCCGCGGCCGCCGACTCACCATTGATCTCGCCGGCCGGGTCGAGGTCTGTCGTGAACAGCACCCGGTCGCCGTTGAGCTCGGTGCGCCGGTGGTGGGCCAGCCGGCCGAGCCACGCCAGGTCGTCGCTCGCGAACAGCGCCTCGCCGTCCGCACGGCTCAACCGCTCGCCCGCGTACACCTTGGCCTCGAGCTCGCCCCTGCGTCCGGCATCCATCAGTCGCAACCCTTCCCACGCGCGGCCGTCTCCGCCGTCGAGCCTACGTCCCGCCGATAACGATCCCGATTTGGCAGCTCGTCCCGGAGGCGCAGGTCACGCGCCTGTTCGCCCGATTCCCAGGCTTCTTTCATCTTCGATCAATCGACAGGCATGTTCAGCGTGATGTATGCCTTTAGGGGGAACGGCGTGCGGCGCCCTGCGTCGCGGCGGACGGGGAGCAGATGACGACAGCACGAGTCGGGGCCCGGCGATCACTCAGAGCGCGCCCATGGTGGCGTCCTGTGGTGATCTCTGCTGTCGCCGCCGGCATCGCCGTACTGTTTCATCCCGTCCCCGCCCTGGCCGACCCGGCGGCTGCTCCGCAGGACACCTTCAACGTGGCCGTGCCCGACGTCGGCGCCCGCCCGATGCCCCTCGGCACGCTGATGCTCCCGGGTCAGAAAACGCCGAACCCCACCCCGACCGCCACGTTGACCGGCGCCGCCACCAGCCCCGCCCTGCAGCAGATCGAGAAGGGCCGCAACGCCATCGCGGCCCTGGGCGACGAGCTGATCCAGGCCGGGCAGGATCGTGACCTGGCCCGTGACCAGCGCACCGCGGCCGACCTCAAGGTGAAACAGGCGTCCGAGGTGCTGCAGCAGGCTCAGGCCGCCGCGGCCGAGGCGGCCGCCCAGGCCATCATCGACGCGGCCGCCGCCCCGCCCGGCGGGCTCGGCGGGCTGTCCGACCTCGGCGACCTCGCCCGCCTGCAGCGTGGCGACGACACCCAGCAGGCCATCGCCCGGCAGATCGAGCTGGCCCAGGTCACCACTCAGCTCGCGCTCGACGAGCAGGCGCTGAGCACCAAGCGGCACACCGAGCTCGAGGCGAAGTACAACAAGATCAACGCCAACCTGACCCAGAAGCAGGCCGCCCAGCAGCGCCTTGAGCTCGCGCACGCCGACGAGCTGGCCGCCGCCGAGGCCACCCAGGCCGGGGTCGACAACGCCCTCGGCCAGGGCTATCTGGCCGGCGCCGAGGCGGGCCGTGGCGCGGACGCGCGGGCCATGCAGGCGGTGCGGTTCGCGCTCGCCCAGCGCGGCGACCCGTACGTCTGGTCCGAGGAAGGCCCGGACGAGTACGACTGCTCCGGGCTCATGTACGCGGCGTACCGCTCGGTGGGTTTCCAGCTGACCCGGGTCTCCCGCGACCAGTACTGGCAGACCCGCAACAAGGTGGTCTCGCGCTATTCGCTGCTCCCGGGCGACCTGCTGTTCTTCAGCTCCTCCAACAGCTGGCGGGGCATTCACCACGTCGCCATGTACGCGGGTGACGGCATGATGGTCGAGGCTCCGCGCAGCGGTCTCAACGTGCGCCTGGTGCCCGTACGGTGGTCACGCCTGTTCCAGGCCACCCGGATCTTCGGCTCGATCGAGGGCATCGTTCCCGGCCCCGAGCTGGGCGCGCCCGACCCCGACCCGACGACGGGCATCCCGCCGACCCGGCCGACGCTGCCGACCATCCCGACAACCCCGCCGAAGAGCCCCACGACGCCGCCCAAGAGCCCGTCGACCCCGCCGAGGACCCCGACGACGCCGCCGACCACCCCGACGACGCCGCCCACCACACCGCCGACAACGCCGCCCACCACACCGCCGACGACGCCGCCGACCACACCACCGGCCACCACACCGGCCACGACCCCGCCGGCGACCAACCCGACGCCGGACAACCCGCCGTCCAACGGTGGCGGCGAGAGCAGCCCGTCGGGCGGCGGTTCCTCGGGCGGCAGCTCTTCCGGCGGCAACTCCTCTGGCGGCAACTCTTCCGGCGGCAACTCTTCCGGCGGCAGCTCCTCAGGCAGCAGTTCCTCTTCGAGCAGCTCTTCCAGCGCCGGCTCGAAGTCGCCGACGAGCTCGACCAGTTCGGCCAACGCCGCCGAGTCGGCGAGCAGCCGGGCGGGCACGGCGTCCCCTTCCGGCTCCTGACGACCGGTCCGGCGCCCGTAGTCCTTTTCGGTCTTCCCGTCCCGTCGGGTGATCAACCTCGAGGTGTTCGAATTTCGCCTTTCCGGTGGTCAGTGCCGAGCCGGGGGCCTGGTCCGGTTGATGCCGGGTGTGCTGACGCGCACGGATATGGCACGGTTATGTGCAGCGCCCGACGACCGAATCCGTCGGCACGCGGCGGTCGGGAGGATCCATGGACGAGCGGCAGGCGACACCGGACAGCGACGGCATGAAGCCGCCGGCTGCGCGGACGCCGGCGGGCGACCAGGACGGATACGCTCCGCCGCCACCGCCGGCCCCGGGCGCCCTCTGGGCGGCCAAGCAGCCGGCCCCCGACACGGTCAAGGCCTCGCCCGCCCGCGCGCCGGGCGCTTCCCTTCCCGCCGCATCCACGCCCGGCGGCGCTCCCACTTCGGGCGCCCCCGTGCCCGGCTCCCCGGGCGGCCCCATCTTCGATGCCCCCGCCTCCGGCAGCCCGGCCTCCGGCTCTCCCACCTCAGGCGCCCCTGCTTCCGGCGCGACTGGATCGGCGTCGCGAACCTCGGCTGCGGGCCCCTCGACGTCGGGCGCTTCCCCGTCCGGCGCGTCGACGCCAGGCACTTCACCGTCCGGCGCGACATCCTCGGGTGCCACCCCGCCCAGCCCCACGACCCCAGGCACCCCAACCTCCAGCGCCACACCCCCGGGTGCCACCCCCTCCAGCGCTGCGTCCTCGGGCGCTGCACCGTCCGCGGGGGCCCCTGACTCTGGTGCGAAGGCCGTCGGGTCGGCGCGACCGGTCAGCCCGGCGTCCGAGATGGCCCCCGAGCGGGTCGACGGTGTCAGCCGCCGCCTGCCGACCACGTTGGGCAGCGGCGCGGCCCGGGCCACCGTGCCCGGTTCGATCAGTCCCGACTCGGTCGGCGCGGCCCGCGCGGCCGGCTGGGGCACCGGCGAAGCCAAGCTCTACGGCAGCAAGACCCCCGATGAGGCCGGCGCCAAGGTGGTCAAGCCCACCGTCGTCGCCTCCACCCCGGTCTCCGCGGCCCCCGCTGCCCCGGTAGTAGCTTCCAACCCCGGGTCCGATCCGCCGTCTCCTACGTCCGGATCCGCAACAGGCACCTCGTCCGCCGCCGGAACGGCCTCCTCAGCCCGGCCATCGGGGACGGCCGCCGTGGGGGCTTCGACGGGGTCCGCCGCGGTCCGCCCCGGGGCACGGGGCGAGGTTGGACACGAGAGCCGATCGGTTATGGCTCGGGCCCGGGTCACGCCGCCGCCGAGCGGGTCGAAGCCGGCGCGCGCCGGGGAGCCCACCCCTGAGCCGGGCGATCCGCGGCCATCAGATCCGGAGCCCGGTCAGCCGCAGCCCGGCGATCCGCAGCCGAATCGGCCCGACCCCTCGAAGCCAGGCGACCCGCACCCGGATAAGCCGGAGCCAGGCCGGCCCGAACCGGGTAAGCCGGAGCCTGGTGACCCGCACCCGGGTGAACCGGAGCCCGGTGAGCCCGAGCCGGAGCGTCCCGCGCCGGTCCCGGCCCCGCCGAAGCGTCCGCAGCCCGAACGGCCCGAGCCGACCAGCCCGGCGCCCGGCCGGCCGGAACCGATCCGCCCGCCGGATCCGTTCCCGGCCCCGCCGTCACCCGGGCCGTTCCCTGCGCCCACCCCGGGTCCGTTCCCGAGCCCGGCCCCCGGCCCGGCGCCGACGCCGCCCGGTCCCGCGCCGACGCCGCCCGCGCCCAGCCCGCCCGCACCCAGCCCGACCCCGCCCGGCCCGGTTCCGCCCGGTCCAGGGCCGTCACCGGTGCCGCCGGGTCCGGGTCCCTCGCCCGTGCCGCCCGTCCCCGGGCCGTTCCCGGGTCCGCCCGGGCCGTCGCCCAGCCCGGTGCCACCGCCGCCCGGTCCGAGCCCGGTGCCGGGGCCGCCGCAGCCGGTCGTTCCACCGCCGCCGATGATTCAGAGTGGGCTGCCGTCGTACACCGTGCCGCCGGCCACCGGTGGACGCTCGCCGGCCGCCACCACTCCGTTCGGGGTCGTCGGGCCGGAGGCCAGGACCACGCCGTTCGGCGCGACTTCGCCTCGGCCGTCCGGTGCGGAGGCGACGCCGGCCGCTCGAGCCGACGACGTCCCCGCGTACCCTCCGGGCTTCGATCCGGAGCCGACGGCGGCAGTCCCGCGGCAGATGCAACCCGGCACCCTGTACGGCACCGGCGGCTACGAGACGATCGACGCCACCATGCCCGTTTCCACCAACGCGGTGGAGAATTCCGGGTCGCTTACCGGACACATTCTGGCCCAGGGCTGGCACGACGAGGTCGTCGACCGCAAGCGCAGCAACCTCAAGGTCGCCATCGCCATGCTGGTGGTGTTGGGCCTGCTGGTGACGGTGAGCATCGTGTTCCTGCTGACCGCCGGGAGCTCGTTCAGCGACTGGATCGGCGGGGTCTTCTCGTAGCAGGGGCGCGCTGTGCCGCGTACGGGAAATTTGGATTGTGGCGCTGTGTGACCCTAAGCTGGTCGGGTTTGCGCGTCCGGGGCGTCGTGCCGTGTGTCACTTGTGCGGTGAGCCTGCCCACTACCGGAGCGGAATGCAGTCGGCGCGCAAAACGTTGCGCCGTACACTTATGACAGTTATTGACGCGGCGTGCCCATCCGGTGCACGCCACGGGCGTTCTTGCGGGGATTACAGCGGCCGGCTTTCGACAGCCGCGGCGGGCCATTCGCGAGCATGCGCCCCCGTAGAGAGGTTCTCTTGACCACTTTCGCTGATCCCAGCACGTTCCCGTCCGTCTTCGAAGACCGTTCCACCGATGAGCAGACCCCCGAGGCCGTCGACACCGAGGCCGTCGACACCGAGGCCATCGACACCGACGCCGTGAACGTCGAGGCCGACGCTGTGACCGTCGAGACCGCGGCCGCCGCAACGGCCGAGACCGACGCGGTACCCGTCGAGGAGACCGTCGTCACGGTCGAGACGCCCGAGCAGCCGGCAGCGGCCATCGAGGCGCCGATCGCGATCGAGGAGCCCGTCGAGGCCGCGGTCGCCGTTCCCACCTTCGCCGAGCTCGGCCTGCCGCAGGAGCTGGTGCGCGTCCTCAGCCGTGAGGGCATCACCACGCCGTTCGAGATCCAGGCCGCGACCATGCCCGACGCTCTGTCCGGCCGCGACGTTCTCGGCCGCGGCCAGACCGGTTCCGGCAAGACGCTGGCGTTCGGCCTGCCGCTGCTGGCCCGCGTCGCGCAGGGGGGCCGGGCCCGCCCGCACCACCCCAAGGCCCTGATCCTGGTGCCGACGCGCGAGCTGGCGATGCAGGTCGCCGACGCGCTGATGCCCCTGGGCCGCTCGGTCGGTGTCTTCCTCAAGACCGCCGTCGGCGGCGTGCCGTACGACCGTCAGATGGACGCGCTCCGTCGCGGCGTCGAGGTCATGGTGGCCACCCCGGGCCGGCTCGGCGACCTGATCGAGCGCGGCGCCTGCAAGCTCGACGACATCGAGATCACCGTCCTCGACGAGGCCGACCAGATGGCCGACATGGGCTTCCTGCCCGAGGTCACCGAGCTGCTGGCCAAGACCCCGCAGAAGGCGCAGCGCCTGCTCTTCTCGGCCACTCTCGACGGTGACGTCGACGCGCTGGTCAAGCGGTTCATGCACGACCCGGTGACGCACTCGACCGCCCCGGCCGAGGCCAGCGTGTCCACCATGGACCACCACCTGCTGCTGATCCCGCCGCACGACAAGTTCCCGATCGCCGCGTCGATCGCGAACCGGGCCGGCAAGACGATCGTCTTCGCCCGTACGCAGATGGGCGTCGACCGGCTGGTCGAGCAGCTGCGGCAGGTCGGCGTCCGGGCCGGCGGGCTGCACGGCGGCAAGACCCAGCGGGTCCGCACCCGTACGCTCGCCGAGTTCAAGGAGGGCCGCACCAGCGTCCTCGTGGCGACGGACGTGGCCGCCCGCGGCATCCACGTCGACGGCATCTCGCTGGTCATGCACGTCGACCCGCCCAAGGACCCGAAGGACTACCTGCACCGGGCCGGTCGCACGGCGCGGGCCGGCGAGTCGGGCGCGGTCGTCACCCTGGTGCTGCCCAAGCAGCGCCGCAGCACGCAGGCCATGATGTCCAAGGCCGGTGTCGCGCCGGCCGAGACTCGGGTGCGTAACGGCGACGAGAAGCTGATCGAGATCACCGGCGCCCGCGAGCCCAGCGGCGTGCCCGTGGTCGACGAGCCGGAGCCCCGCCGCGATCGTGGCGACCGGCCGCGGGGCCGCTTCGGCGACCGTCCGCGCGGCTCGTACGGTGACCGCCCGCGTGGTGACCGTCCGCAGCGCTCGTACGGTGACCGCCCGCAGCGGTCCTACGACGACCGGCCCGCCGGTGACCGTCCGCAGCGGTCCTACGGTGACCGTCCGTCGGGCGACCGGCCGGAGCGTGGCGGCTACGGCGACCGCTCCCGCGGCGACCGTCCGCAGCGCTCGTTCGGCGACCGCCCCGAGCGCGGCGGATACGGCGACCGCACCGGTTCGAGCGACCGCGGCGGATACGGCGACCGGGCCGGTTCCGGCGACCGGGGTGGCTACGGCTACCGGAGCGGCTCGGGTGACCGGCCTGGCTCGGGTGACCGGCCTGGCTACGGTGACCGGTCGGGATCGAGTGACCGCCCGAGCGGCGAGCGTGGCTACGGCCGCAACGGCGAGCGGGCCGGTGGCTTCCGGCGCGACAACAACCAGCGGAACGACCGCCGCGAGGGGCCCTCGGGCCGCTTCGGCGCTGCCCGCCCGGCGCGCTCCTACTGACGCGCGCCTGAACTCACCGGACGCCCGGCATCTCCCCAGGGGAGGTGCCGGGCGTTCGGCTTTCCCCGGGGCGGCCGCGGGGGTAGACAGGAGGGATGCTGCCCTCCTCGTTGTTCTGGCAACGCAAGGACACCGCCGGCTCCGAGCACGTGCTGGCCGACACCGCCGACGGCCTTTACGCCCGCGGCACGGCGCTCGCGGTCGACCCGATCCCCTACACCTGCCGTTACGAGCTGCGCACCGACCCGGAGTGGGTCACCGGCTTCTTCGACGTGGCCGTCGAGGGCGCGGGTTGGAGCCGCAGTGTGCGCCTCGACCTGGCGGCCGGCCGCTGGCGGGTCACGACGGCCGAGCGGGGCAGCCTCGACTCGGTGCTGTCGTCGGCCGGGCACGCGGGCGCGGGCCTGCCCGGCACGGAGGATCCCGATCTGCTGTACGGCGCGTTCGACGTCGACCTGGGTGGCTCGCCGCTGACCAACACGTTGCCCATCCGCCGGCTCGGCCTGCACCGGGCGGCCGCCGACGGCACCGCGCATCGGCTCAGCGTGGCCTGGGTGCTGCTGCCCAGTCTCGAGGTGGTGCAGGCCGACCAGATCTACACCGCGCTCGGGGAGGGCCGGGTCCGGTTCGCGAGCGAGACGTTCAGCGCCGACCTGTCGATCGACGAGGACGGCTTTGTCGTGGACTATCCGGGGCTGGCGGCGCGGGCTGGTGACCCGCACCTCCAGAGCGCCGGCTGAGGGCGTACGGGTGCTCTGATCGGCCTTTGATCGTCAGCCTGCCCGATGCGCGCCGCCCGCGGGCGGGAACCCGGGAATCACCCGATGCCGGGCTGTGGACGGTTCTCCCACTTCGTGGACAAGGCGATGGCCGTACGGGTGGAGGCGACGCCCGGTGTGCGGTTGATGCGCACGATGAGCTGCTCGAGCTCGGCGATCGTGCCGACCCGGACGGTCAGCTGGTACGACTCCACGCCGGCCATGAAGTAGCAGCTCTCCACCTCGGGCATGGCTCGCACGGCGGCCAGCACGTCGTCGGTGTCGGCCCCGGAGTCCTCGATGATGCCGATCAGCGCGGTCACGCCCAGGCCCAGCGCCTCGTGGTCGACCTCGGCGCGGTAGCCGCGGATGGTGCCGGCCGCCTCGAGCTTGCCCACCCGCTCGTGCACGGCCGGCGCGGAGAGCCCGACCTTGCGTGCGAGCTCGGCATACGACGAGCGGGCATTGTCCCGTAGCAGGTCGATCAGCCGTAGGTCGATGGAGTCCATGGTGATGACCCTAAACGGGTGGCAGAACGTCACTCACGCCCGGTAGCGACGATTCGGCGGCAGGATAACGATCACTGTCGCAATTAGGGCTTTTTCCGCATTCCAGGGACTCGGTTCCGGGGCAATGCTCTAATGGCTTTACGTCCCGATCGAGCACGCCGACACTCACCGTGATCACGGCCGCTCCAAATGACCGACGCGAGGAGGGGGCTGTGGACACTGGAGATCGCTTGCTCACACCAGGCGAGGTGGCCGCGCTGTTCCGCGTCGACCCGAAGACAGTCACGCGATGGGCCGCAGCCGGACGCATCGGCAGCATTCGCACACCGGGTGGCCATCGTCGGTTCCGCGAGTCCGAGGTCCGCGCGTTGCTGGAAGGCGACGGCGTGGTCGAGGAGATGCGCGAGGACGACGCCGCCAACCGCCCACGCAACGCGGGTCCGACGAACCCGGGCATGGGCTACGGCCCGCCCAACGGGTTGCGCTGAGCGTTCAGCTCGCCTTTCCACCGGGTCAGGAGCGTGTGCGCCACACCCATGGCGTCCAGCGCCTTGCCCGCCACGAAATCGATGAGCTGCTGCGCCGTGGCCTGCGCCCCGGAGCCGTAGAAACCGGGGCTGGCCGGCAGCACGACCGCCCCGGCATCGTGCAGGGCGATCAGGTGCTCCAGGTGACTGCGTGTAACCGGCGTTTCCCGGGGCACCACGACCGTACGCCGTCGCTCCTTGAGGTTGACCTCGGCCGCGCGCTGCAGCAGATCCTTGGACAGGCCGATGGCGATGCCCGCGCACGCCGCCGTGCTGGCCGGCACCACGATCATGCCCTTGGCCGGGTATGACCCGCTGCTCGGTCCGGCGGCCAGGTCACCGGCCGGCCAGTACGTCAGGTCGCCCAGGTCGCGGCCCAGCCAGGCGCCGACGTCGTCCTTCCAGTGGGCGTCGCGGACGGTCGCGCCGGTCTCGTCGAGGATGGTGAGCCGGGCCGCCTTCGAGATCACCAGGTCGACCGCCTCGCCCGCGTCGAGCAGCCCGCTCAGCACCGCCCTGGCGTAGGGCGTGCCCGAGGCACCCGAGACACCGACGACCCACGGTTCACGCATGCCTCAAGTGTGCCCGCCAGTCGCGCGCCGTCCGGGCGGAAGTGGGGAACGACTCGGCCCTGTTCTGGCCGCTCTCGCCGGACGGAGCCGCCGGGGGAACGGCACACCGGCCGGCCATGGTCACAGGAGGAGCAGGTCGAGCAGGGCGAAGAGGAACAGGGCGATGCCGACGAAGCCGTTGGCGGTGAAGAACGCCCGGTTGACCTTGGACAGGTCGTCCGCGGTGACGACGACGTGCTGGTAGACGAACGCGGCCGCGGTCAGGAGCAGGCCGATCCACCAGAGCCACCCGAGACCCACGAGCTGGCCGAACCAGACGAACGCCGCGAACGTCACCACGTGGGTGACGGTGGAGATGTGCAGGGCCGTGCGCACGCCGAAACGGGCCGGGGTCGAGTGCACGCCGATCCTGCGGTCGACCTCGACGTCCTGGCAGGCGTAGATGATGTCGAAGCCGCCGATCCAGAGCCCGACCGCGAGGCCCAGCACCCAGGCCGGGCCCGAGCCGTCGAACGTGCCGGTGATCGCCAGCCAGGCGCCGACCGGGGCCACTGCCTGGGCCAGCGCGAGCACGTAGTGCGGGAAGTTCGTGAACCTCTTGGCGTACGGGTAGACCACCAGCGGGATCACGGCGAGCGGCGACAGCACGAGGCAGAGCGGATTGAGCAGGGCTGCCGCCGCGAACAGGACCACCAGCGAGACGGCGGCGCCGGTCCAGGCCGTACGGAGCGACACCGCGCCGGTGACGAGCTCGCGGTTCTGCGTACGGGGGTTGAGGGCGTCGATCTTGCGGTCGAGGATGCGGTTGGCCGCCATCGCGAAGGTGCGGCCGGCGACCATGGCCACGGTGACGAGAAGCAGGTCGAGCCAGTGAACGCCGGTGCCGAGGCGGTCGAGCGCCACGGCCGCGGACAGGTAGGCGAACGGCAGCGCGAACACCGAGTGCTCGATGGCGACCAGGCGCAGGAACGCCTTGACCTTGCCGGGTTTCTCGGGCGTCGCCGCGACCGCCGTCATATGCCGTACTCCTTCCAGCGCTTGTCCACCAGGCTGCTGACCTCACCGGACATCACCATTTCCTCGGGCCAGCCTCGTGAGTAGCCCTCCGACGGCAGCTTACGGGTGGCGTCGATGCCCGCCTTGCCGCCCCAGAACTGCTGGTAGGACGCGTGGTCGAGGTGGTCGACAGGGCCCTCGGTGAGCAGCAGGTCGCGGCTGTAGTCGACGTTGCCGAGCGCGCGGAAGGCGACCTCGTTGTAGTCGTGGACGTCGCAGTCCTCGTCGACGATGACGATCAGCTTGGTGAACGACATCGAGTGGGCGCCCCAGATCGCGTTCATGATCTTTTGCGCGTGTTTCGGGTAGCGCTTGCGGATCGAGACGATCGCGCAGTTGTGGAAGACGCCGGCCGAGGGCAGGTCGTAGTCGACGATGTCGGGGATCAGCATCTTGAGCAGCGGCCGGAAGAGGCGCTCGGTCGCCTTGCCGAGGCCGTGGTCCTCCTGCGGCGGCTTCGACGTGATGATCGAGTGGTAGATCGGCTTCTTGCGCATCGTCATGCACTCGATGTGCAGCACCGGGAACGGCTCGACCGGGGTGTAGAAACCGGTGTGGTCGCCGAACGGGCCCTCGGGCAGCCGTTCGCCGGGCTCGAGATAGCCCTCGAGGATGATCTGGGCCTCGGCCGGCACCTGCAGCGGGACGGTCAGGCAGTCGACCATCTCGACCCGCTCGCCACGCAGGAAGCCCGCGAACAGGTATTCGTCGATGTCGGAGGGCAGCGGCGCGGACGCCGAATAGCTGACCACGGGGTCGCAGCCGATCGCGATGGCCACCGGCAGGCGCTGACCGAGGCGCTCGGCGACCGCGTGGTGGGCGGTGGAGTCCTTATGGATCTGCCAGTGCATGCCGAGCGTGTTCCTCGAGTGCTGCTGCAGGCGATAGAGCCCGAGGTTGCGCTTGCCGGTCTCGGGGTGCTTGGTGTGGGTGAGGCCGAAGTTGTGGAAGATGCCGCCGTCACCGGGCCAGACCTGCAGGCCGGGCAGCAGGCCGAGATCGACCTCGTCGCCCTTGAGCACCACCTCTTGGCACGGGGCCGTCTTGACCTTGCGCGGCGGCAGCGACTTGAGCTGAAGCACCTTGCCGATGCCCTCGCGGATACCGGACCAGCCGACCGGAAGCTCCGGCTTGATCATCCCCCCGATGCGGTCGCCCACCTCGTCAAGACTTTCGACCCCGAGGGCCATGGCCATCCGCTTCTCGGTGCCGAAGAGGTTGATCGCCAGCGGCATCGAGCCACGGGTCGGCCGCTCGAACAGCAGAGCCGGGCCGCCCTCGCGGACCGTACGGGTCACCACCTCGCTGATCTCGAGCGTCGGGTCGACCGGGACGGTCACCCGCCGCAGCTCGCCGGCCGCCTCGAGGGCGTCGAGGAAGCTCTGCAGATCTTCATAGGGAAACCCACGAGGCGCCATGACAACCAGTCTGGCGCACGGCTCCGACAGTTCCGCGTCCGGGCGATCACCGTCACCCGCGATGTCCGATTCGAGTTGAGTGGGCGATTGTCGAACTGAACTCGGGCGAGGTGCAGGTGAAGATCCGTAACGTGGCGCTGTGGTGCGCGCTGGCGGGGCTCGTCGCCGCCCTGGCCGGGACAAACCCCGCGGTTGGCAAGCCGGCCCTGCCCGCCTGCCCGGCATCGGGAAAGTCCACGCGTCCTCCCAGTCAGCCGGCCGGCCCGAAGAGCGCCGGGGCCTGCCGTGCCACAGGTCACATCCTTGAGTCCGGCGTCAGGATCGCGCGTCGCGGCGAGCCCGGCTTCACCCCGAGCGGCTACCACCACCTCGGCGCCAACACCGGCGGCGAGTGGGCCGGCGTCTCCGGCCGGATGTCGGTGGTCGACGGCTCGATCCGCCCCCGCTCCTACGACTTCGTCGCCGGCCGGTTCATGGTCAAGCGCAACCTGGGCCGCGGCGTCATCGCCTGGCTCGAGGCGGGCTGGGCCGAGACCGGTTGGGCCGGCCCCGGCCGGCAGAAGATCTACACGTTCAACACCAACACCAAGACCTGGCAGTTCTACGACCAGTACACACTGCGGCCCGGCGACAAGGTGTGGCTCGACCTGCACGCCGACTCCGACGGGGTGTGGAGCGCGTGGCTGTGGTGGGGCAACCGGTGGAACCTGCTCACCGCCCAGCGCCTGCCGCTGGGCCTGGCCGCGACGATCGAGCAGTACGTCGAGGTGCACGTGGACTCGGGACGGCCCGGCCGCATCGACGTGCCCCCGGTGACCGTCGACAACGTACGACTGCAGCCGGGTGGCGGCGGGCAGGCACGCTTCTGGCGCGACGACGTGCCCACGCTGACCGGCTCCGACCCGTCCCGCCGCGAGCTCAGCGGCGGGTTCTGCCTCGACTGGCTGACCCGTTACGACACGTGGACGGCCGGGAACTGCGGCCGCGGTTAGCCGGCGTTCGCGTACGAGTGCAGGCCCTCGAAGAACAGGTTGATGCCGAACAGGTTCATCAGCATGGTCACGAAGCCGAGCAGCGCGATCCAGGTCGCCACCGTGCGCTTGACGCTCGGCGTGGCCCGGGCGTGCAGGTAACCGGCGTAGACGATCCAGGAGATGAACGCCCAGACCTCCTTGGGGTCCCAGCCCCAGTAACGCCCCCACGACGCCTCGGCCCAGATCGGACCCGCGATCAGCGCGCCGAAGGTGAACAGCGGGAACGCGAACGCGTGCAGGCGGAACGTCAGCCGCTCGAGCGCTCCCGCCTCGGGCACGTTCTTGCCCAGCGTGTACGGGAAGCTGCGCTTGCCGTTGTCGTAGCCGTCGCGGATCAGGAACATCGCGGCCGGCACGGCGCCGACCAGGAAGATGCCGGTGCCGATGATGATCGTCGACACGTGGATGATGAACCAGTACGACTTCAGGGCCGGGACCAGCGGGCCGACCGGGGTGTAGGCGATCATGCTGGCCGCCCCGAGCATGACCACGAGCGCCAGCGCGGCGAACAGGCCCAGGTGCCGCACGGCCGGGCGGGCGAGCACGATGCCGATCCACACCGCCGAGGCGATGAACGTGGTGGCCAGGATGTACTCGTACATGTTGCCCCACGGCATCCGGTCGGCCGCGACACCGCGGGTGACCAGGCCGCCGAGGTGCAGCAGCACGGCGACGACGTTGAGGCCGACCGCGACCTTGCCGACCAGCTCGCCGCGGTCGCGCCGCACGGGTGCGGGAGTGACGTCGTCCGCCACCGGGGGCTCCACGGGGGCGCCCGCGCCCACCAGCTGCTTGGCCGGGCGGGCGGCGGCGCGGCCGACACGGCTGCGCTTGCCGAACGCGTACTCCCCGGCGTAGGCCACCATCGCCGCCAGATAGAGCAGCACGGCCGCCGCCATCAGCTGATTCGACAACTCCGCCATCAGGGCGTCCCTTCCTCGGCGGCCTTCACCAGAGCCTTGAACTCGTCTTCGAAACCGGGGTAGTCGGTGCGGGGCAGGCCACCGGCCGTCACCAAAGTACCGCCAGAGGCAGCGGGCGAACCTGGCAGGTCGGCACTCGGCCGCACGGTGAACCACACCCGGCGGCGGCGGCCGCTCAGCGAGAGCATCAGGCCGAGCAGCCCGAGCACCGCGCCGGCCAGGGCGAGCGTCTGCGTCGGGTCGTGCCGGATCGAGAGCGTGGCGAACGGGCGGGTGCCGACGAACTCCAGCTTGGTGCCGTCGTCGAGCGTCCACGTGTCGCCCAGTTTCAGCGCGTACGGCCTGGAGTCGCTGACCTTCTTGAGGTCGCCGCTCGCGATCTGCGCCTGGTTGAGCGAGTAGACCGAGCCGGGGGTGCCGACGTCGAGCCCGAGGTCGCCGCGGTACGCGCTGAGGTAGAGCATCGGGTTGTTCGCGGCCGGGAAGATCGACCGCGCGGTGCCGTCGGTCGGGGCGGTGGGCAGGAACAACCCCTCGAAGCCCATCTGCAGCGTCGGGTCGCGCTTGTCGGTCTCGGGGTCGATGTTGACGTCGGGGAACTGCGCGACACCCTCGCTGGTCTGCATGCCGTCGATGGGCAGGAACGGCACCACCTTGGTCTGCGAGACGCCGAACCGGTCGGTGTACTTGAGAACCGGCGCGTAACCGTGGCCGAGCAGATAGACGTTCGCGCCGTCGAGCCGTAGCGGGTCGTTGACCGTGAACTTGCGGGTCTCGTACGGGCTGTCGCCCTGGCTGACCTGCACCGTCGCCGAGAAGCTCTTGGGCTGGCCGGTGTCCTGGAACGACGCGTCGAAGTCGCTCAGCCGCAGGCAAAAGCTGGGCAGGTCGGCCGGTCGCACACGGGGGCCGAGCGAGGAATCGTCGTACTGGGTGAGCGTGTTGCAGAAGCCGAGTTCGTTGCCGGCGATCAGGATGCGGTTGGCGTGCCAGCCGTACCAGTGCCCGAAGCCGACGCCGATCAGCACGGCCAGCAGCGCGGTGTGGAACAGCAGGTTGCCGGTTTCCTTGAGGTAGCCCTTCTCGGCCGACACCGTGTAACTGCCGTCAGCGCGCTCGCGCAGCTTGGTGCGGAACCGGCGGCGGCGCAGACCGGCAGCGATGCCCTCGGCCACCTCGGCCGGCCCGCCGGGGCGCGACCACGGCTCGGTGCTCTGCGGCAGCCGTTCGAGCCGCTTGGGCGCGTCGGGCGGGGCCTGGCGCAGAGCGCGTACGTGATCGGCCAGCCGCGGCAGGACGCAACCGATCAGCGACGTGAACAACAGCAGATAGATCGAGGCGAACCAGGGCGAGGCGTAGACCGCGAAACCGCCCAGCCGGTCGACCCAGGGGGCCAGGTCGGGGTGCGCCTGGTAGTACTGCGTGACCTTTTCCGCGTTGACCGAGCGCTGCGGGAAGACCGAGCCCGGGATGGCCGCGACGGCCAGCAGGAAGAGCAGGACCAACGCCGTACGCATGCTGGTCAGTTGCCGCCACGAGTTGCGCAGCAGCGCCCACAGCCGGTTGGGCCTGCGGGGCGGCGGCGCCGACGCGGGCGCCTCGCGCTGCTCGGTGACGGTCACAGCAGGGTCTCCCCGAAGTTGAAGGTGACCTTGAGCCACACCATGAAGTGGTCCCACCCGCCCGTGACCAGCGCCAGCCCGACCAGGATGAGCAGCACCCCGCCGACCCGGGTGACCCAGCGGCTGTTGCGGCGGACCGCGCGGAAGACCCCGAGCAGCTTGCGGAAGAACAGGCCGAAGAGCACGAACGGAAGACCCAGACCCAAGCTGTACGCCACCGCTAGGATCACCGCCCGGTCGGTCTGCCCGGTCGTCGAGGCGAGCAGCATGACCGCGCCCAGGGTCGGGCCCACACACGGGATCCACGAGAACGCGAAGATCGCCCCGAAGACCGGCGCGCCGAGCAGGCCCGCGGCCGGGAGCCGGGTGATCCGGGCCTCGCGCTGCAGTCCCGGGATCCAGCCCAGGTACGCCACGCCCAGCCCGATGATCAGGACACCGAGCACCATGTTGAGCACGTCGGTATGGCGTACGAGGAAGGTCAGGTTGGCCACGGCCGTCGTGAGCAGCGTGAAGACGACCGTGAAGCCGAGCACGAACAGGCTGGTGCCGGCGAGCACCCGGCCCTTGCCGGCCAGCCGCGGCCGGGTGAGGGTCTGTACGCCGCCACCCGCCGACGACTGCGGCTGTTCGGGACGGTCGTCGAGGTCGGAGCCGGCCAGCCCGGTGACGTAGGAGAGATAGCCCGGCAGCAGCGGCAGCACACACGGCGACAGGATGCTGACCAGGCCGGCCAGCGCGGCGACCCCGATCGCCAGCAGCAACGGGCCGGTGCCGGCTATCCCGGCGAAGCTCTCGCCCATCAGCCCGTGCCCTCCGCGGCCACCTTTTCCACCAGCGGCCGGAGCTGGGTCTCGGTGGTGGCCTGGCGGATCGCGACGGCGATACGTCCCTGCCGGTCGATGATCAGCGTGGACGGCATGGCCGTGTTGGTCACGTCGAACTGCAGGCCGACCTTGCCCTCGAAGTCGTAGAGGCTCGGGTACGTCACCCGGCCACGCTCGAACTCGCGGGCGGCGTCCTTGTCGTCGCGGGAGTTGACCCCGAGGAACGTGACGCCCTTGTCCTTGGTGGCCTGGAACGTGTTCTCGAGGTCGTCGGCCTCCGCCCGGCAGGGCGCACACCACGAGCCCCAGAAATTGACCACCACGACCTTGCCGCGGTCCTGGCTCAGGTTGTACGCGCCGCCGTCGAGCAGTTCGCCGCTGACCGGCTTGACCTGTGTGCGCTGGTCGGGCGCGCACTCCACCACACCGGCGGCCGTGGTGCACTTGTCGGTCCACGTCTCGCCCCCGCAGCCGCCGAGGACACCGGCCGTGACGGCGGCGGTGGCCAGGACTGCGGTGAGGCGGCGCATGGTCAAGCTCCCTTGGCGGTCTTGGCCGTCGCGGAGAGGGCCACGAGGTGGGCGGCGGGCTCGGAGTAGTCGATTCCGACGACCTTCGAGTCCTCGAAACGGAACGAGGTGAGGCTGGCCAGGCCGCACTGCCGGCGGCGCGGGTCGTGCCAGAGGCGCTTCTTCTCTATATATCGCCTCAGCGTCCAGATCGGCAGTTGATGCGAGACGCAGACGGCCTCGTGCCCCTCGGCGGCGACCCTGGCGGCCTGCACTGCGGCGAACATGCGCTGCGCGATGACCAGGTAGGCCTCGCCCCAGGACGGGGTGATCGGATCGCGCAGCACCCACCAGTGCCGGGGGTTGGTGAGCGCGCCGTCGCCGACCGACACCTTTTTGCCCTCGAAGTAGTTGGCGCTCTCGATCAGCCGCGAGTCGGTGGCGATGTCGAGCTCGAACTCCGCCGCGATCGGGACGGCGGTTTCCTGCGCACGGTCGAGCGGGCTGGCCACGACGTGCGTGATGTCGCGATCGGACAGCACCTCGGCGGCCGCCTTGGCCATCTGCACGCCGAGCTCCGACAGGTGGAAGTCGGGCAACCGGCCGTACAGGATCTTGTTGGGGTTGAAGACCTCGCCGTGCCGCAGCACGTGCACCGTGGTCCTGGTCGGCTCGCCCCGAGTCTGACGGGCATGCCCTCCTGGCCCTGCAATCGCTTCGCTCGTTCCGGTGCCGTCGGTCATACCTGTGATGCTCCCCCCGCTGCCGCCCGCGCCGCATGGGGCAGCGCGGCGGCGATCTGCTCGAGCGCTTCCTCGTCGATCGCTGTCGAGACGAACCACGACTCGAAGGCGCTCGGCGGCAGATAGACGCCGCGCGCCAGCATGGTGTGGAAGAACGCCTTGAACGCGCCCGCGTCCTGGGTCTTGGCCGACTCGTAGTCGACCACATCGGACTCGGTGAAGAAGATCGAGAACATGTTGCCCGCGAACGAGAGCCGGTGCGGTACGCCCTCGGTGGTCAGCGCATCGGAGGCGAGCGCGCCCACGGTGGCCGAGAGCTCGTCGAGCCGCTTGTACGTCGCGTCGTCGGCCAGCCGCAGCGAGGCGAGCCCAGCCGCACATGCCAGCGGGTTGCCCGAGAGCGTGCCGGCTTGGTAGACCGGACCGGCCGGCGCGAGCCTCGACATGATCTCGCGCCGCCCGCCGAACGCCGCCGCGGGCAGCCCGCCGCCCATCACTTTGCCGAAGGTGAACAGGTCGGCGCCGACCGGCTCGAGCCCGGCCCAGCCACCGGCCGAGACACGGAAACCGGTCATCACCTCGTCGACGACGAGCAGGGCGCCGGCTGCGTGCGCGATCTCGGCGATCCGCTGGTTGAAGCCGTCGCGCGGCGGGATCACGCCCATGTTGCCGGCCGCGGCCTCGGTGATGATCGCGGCGATGTCGCTGCCCTGCTCGCGGAAGGCCTGTTCGACGGCGGCGACGTCGTTGTAGGGCAGCACGATGGTCTCGCTCGCCGCCGCGCCGGTGACGCCGGGCGAATCGGGCAGGCCCAGCGTCGCGACCCCGGAGCCGGCCGCGACCAGCAGCGCGTCGACGTGGCCGTGATAGCACCCGGCGAACTTCACGATCTTGGAACGGCCGGTGAAGCCCCGGGCCAGCCGGATCGCCGTCATCGTCGCCTCGGTCCCCGAGTTGACCAGGCGGACCTCGTCGACCGGGGTGCGCCGGACGATTTCCTCGGCCAGGTCGACCTCGCCCGCCGTGGGGGTGCCGAAGCTGGTGCCGTGGGCGGCGGCGGCCTGGATCGCCGCGATGACCTCGGGGTGCGCGTGGCCGTGGATGAGCGGGCCCCACGAGCAGACCAGGTCGACGTAACGCCGGCCGTCGGCGTCGGTGAGCCACGGGCCCTTGCCGCGCGCCATGAACCGGGGCGTGCCGCCGACGGCTCGGAACGCACGCACGGGTGAATTGACCCCGCCGGGCACGATGGCCTTGGCACGGTCGAACAGGGCCTGAGAGACCGGGGCGTCCTCCGGGTAGGGGAGGCCCTCGGCGCGGTATGAGGTGGTCACAGCGACTCCCATTGTGTCAGCGGGGTCCGTCAAGAATCTCAAGAGGGTTCCTCACGTCACCCGAGGATGGCCCGGAGCGACAACCGGGGATGTCGGCTTCGCCCCGATACGGCCGAGCCCAACAGGCCGAACACGCGTACAGGCGATAGGCTGACGGGGTGGAGCGACCCGAGCTGTCGATCACAGTCGAGCACGCACCCGACGAGGTCATCTTCCACCTCGCCGGGGAGATCGACGTGCTCACCGTGACGAACTTGTCGACGCTGGTCAACGAGGTGCTGGGCGATCCTCCGGCCCGGATCATGCTGGACATGGCCGGCGTCACCTTCTGCGATTCCCAGGGTCTCGGCACCCTCGTTGTGCTCAGTCGCAAAGCCCAACATGCCCGATCTGTCCTGGCTCTGGCCAACGTCGGCGACTTCCTGCTGCGCGTGCTCGACATCACGGGTCTGCGCAGCGCCCTCATGATCAGCAGCACAGCCTGACGGGTTGAGGGCTCAGTTTCCCCAACGGGCCTTCTCGAGCAGGGCCAGCGCCTCGGCGGCGGCGTCGTCACCGCCGGAACGCAGCACCCGGGCCGCCTCGTCGACCGTGTCGGTGAGCCGCTGCCACTGGGCGTCACGCTCGCGGGTCTGCTCGGCCTGCGCCTTGAGCTGCTGCGTCTTGTTCCACAGATCGACGAAGATGGAGACCTTGGCCCGCAGCACCCACGGGTCGAACGGCTTGGTGAGGTAATCCACCGCGCCGACCGCATAGCCCCGCAGAGCGAGCTGGGCATCACGGTCGGCGGCGGTGAGGAACAGGATCGGCACGTGCCGGGTGCGTTCTCGCCGCTTGATGTGACTGGCGGTCTCGAACCCGTCCATGTTGGGCATCTGCGCGTCCAGCAGGATCACCGCGAAATCGTCGGTGAGCAGCTGTTTGAGGGCCGCCTCGCCGCTCTCCACCGCCACCGCCGTCACCGGCAGGCCCTGGAGGATGGCCTCCAGGGCGAGCAGGTTGTCCTTGCGGTCGTCGACCAGCAGGGCCTTAGCGCGCTCCGCCACTGTGCTCCCCTCCGTGGATCCTCAGCCCAGATCCCGCTCCGTGGTCTTGTCGGCGTTCACCCAGCGGGCCATCAGCTCGATCAACTCGTCGAGATCGACGGGCTTGGTGATGTAGTCGCTGGCGCCGGCCGCGAGCGCCGACTCCCGGTCGCCGGGCATCGCCTTCGCCGTGAGGAAGACTACCGGTAGATCCTGGAAGCGCTGGTTGCGCCGGATTCCCCGGGTGGTCTCGTACCCGTCCTGGTCGGGCATCATCGCGTCCATCAGCACGATGTCGACCTCGGGGTGCTCGGCCAGCAGCCGTACGCCGTCGACCCCGTTGTCGGAGTACAGGACGTTCAGCCCGTGCATCTCGAGCGCGCTGGTCAGGGCGAACACGTTACGGACGTCGTCGTCGACGATCAGCACGGTGGCGCCGTCGAGCTGCCGGCCGGCCGGGCTCACCACGTGGCCCTCCAGCTCGGCCCGCTGATGCAGCACCGGCAACTCCATGAGCGGCATGTCGATCGGCGCCGGCGCGGGCTGCACCACCACCGTGGTCGACGGCAGCGTGGGCAGGCTCAGCGGCGGGATGGCCTCGGCGCTGAGCGCGTCCGGCATGTAGAGCGTGAACGTCGAGCCCTCGCCCGGGCGGGACGAGACCACGATCGTGCCGCCGAGCAGGGCGGCCAGGTCGCGGCTGATCGACAGGCCCAGGCCGGTGCCGCCGTACTTGCGGGTGGTCGTGCCGTCGGCCTGCTGGAACGGCTCGAAGATGATCGCCAGCTTCTCGTCGCTGATCCCGATGCCGGTGTCGGTCACCGCGAACGCGATCACCTGACGGGCCGCGGCCAGCGCCGGGACGTCGAAGTCTGTCTCGGGCGGGGCGCCGAAGATGCTCAGCGTGACCGAGCCGCTGTCGGTGAACTTGACCGCGTTGGAGAGCAGGTTGCGCAGGATCTGCTGGAGGCGTTGCGGGTCGGTGAGGATCGAGTCGGGCAGGCCCGGCTGCAGCCAGACCCGGAACTCCAGGTTCTTCTCGTTGGCCTGCGGCGCGAACGCCTGCTCGACGTAGCTGCGGACGCCCTCGAAGTCGACCTGGTCGGGCTCGACGTCCATCCGGCCCGCCTCGATCTTGGCAAGGTCGAGGATGTCGTCGATCAGCGAGAGCAGGTCGGAGCCGGCGCTGTGGATCGTACGGGCGAACTCGATCTGCTTCTCGGTCAGGTTGGCATCGTTGTTGTCGGCCAGCAGCCGGGCCAGCAGCAGCAGCGAGTTCAGCGGGGTGCGCAGCTCGTGGCTCATGTTGGCCAGGAACTCCGACTTGTACGCGCTGGCCCGGCTGAGCTGCTGCGCCTTCTCCTCCAGACCGCGGCGGGCCTGCTCGATCTCGCGGTTCTTGGTCTCGATGTTGGCCTTCTGCTCGCTGAGCAGCTGGGCCTTGTCCTCCAGTTCGGCGTTGGTGCGCTGCAGCTCGGCCGACTGGTCCTGCATCTCGCGAGCCAGACGCTGCGACTGCGAGAGCAGTTCCTCCGTACGGCGGTTGGCCTGGATGGTGTTGAGGGCGACGCCGATCGTCGACACGAGCCGCTCGAGGAACGTCAGGTGCAGGCCCGAGAACGCCGCCACCGACGCGAACTCGATCACGCCCAGCATCTCGCCCTCGAACAGCACCGGCAGCACGACCAAATCGTTCGGCGGCATCGACATGAGGCCCGAACGCATCGTCAGGATGCCGTCGTGGGTGGCCCGCACCCGGATCGTGCGGCGCGAGACCGCGGCCTGGCCGACCAGTCCCTCGCCGGGGCCGAAGGTCACCTCGTGGTTACGGGCGACGTAGCCGTACGAGGCGGCCAGCCGCAGCCGCATGACCGCCTGCTCGTTGTCGACCAGGAAGAACGCGCCGAGCTGGGCGTCGACCAGAGGCGTCACCTCGGTCATGATCATGCGGCAGACCTCGCCGAGATCACGCTGGCCCTGCAGCAGGCCACCGATGCGGGCCAGGTTGGAGTCGAGCCAGCCCTGCTCGGCGTTGGCCTTGGTCGTCTCGCGCAGCGTGACGATCATCTGGTTGATGTTGTCCTTCAGCTCGGCGACCTCGCCCTGCGCCTCGACGGCGATGCTCTGGGTCAGGTCGCCGCGGGTCACGGCCGTGGACACCTCGGCGATCGCGCGCAGCTGGATCGTCAGCGTCGAGGCGAGCTGGTTGACGTTGTCGGTGAGGTCCTGCCACGTACCGGAAACGCCCTTGACCTGGGCCTGACCGCCGAGCTTGCCCTCGACGCCGACCTCGCGGCCGACCCGGGTGACCTCGGTGGCAAAGCTGGAGAGCTGGTCGACCATCGTGTTCACGGTGTCCTTGAGCTCCAGGATCTCGCCGCGGGCGTCGACCGTGATCTTTTGCGACAGGTCACCCTTGGCCACCGCCGTGGTCACCGAGGCGATGTTGCGCACCTGGGCGGTCAGGTTGGAGGCCATGTAGTTCACGTTGTCGGTGAGGTCGCGCCATGTGCCGGCCACACCGCGCACCTGGGCCTGGCCGCCGAGCTTGCCCTCGGAACCCACCTCGCGGGCAACTCGCGTCACCTCGTCGGCGAAGCTGGACAGCTGGTCGACCATCGTGTTCACGGTGTTCTTGAGCTCCAGGATCTCGCCCTGCGCGTCGACCGTGATCTTTTGCGACAGGTCACCCTTGGCCACCGCCGTCGAGACCTGCGCGATGTTGCGCACCTGGCCGGTGAGGTTCGAGGCCATCGAGTTCACGTTGTCGGTCAGGTCGCGCCACGTGCCGGCCACGCCCCGCACCTGGGCCTGACCGCCGAGCTTGCCCTCCGTGCCCACCTCGCGGGCCACCCGGGTCACCTCGTCGGCGAAGCTCGACAGCTGGTCGACCATCGTGTTCACGGTCGACTTCAGCTCCAGGATCTCGCCGCGGGCGTCAACGGTGATCTTTTGCGACAGGTCACCCTTCGCCACGGCCGTGGTGACGGAGGCGATGTTGCGCACCTGGCTCGTCAGGTTGGACGCCATGTAGTTCACGTTGTCGGTCAGGTCGCGCCACGTACCGGAGACGCCCTTGACCTGCGCCTGACCCCCCAGCTTGCCCTCCGAGCCCACCTCGCGGGCCACCCGGGTCACCTCGTCGGCGAAGCTCGACAGCTGATCGACCATCGTGTTCATCGTGCTCTTGAGCTCGAGGATCTCACCCCGGGCGTCAACGGTGATCTTTTGCGACAGGTCACCCTTGGCCACCGCCGTCGACACCTGCGAGATGTTGCGCACCTGGTCGGTCAGGTTGGCGGCGAGCTGGTTCACGTTCTCGGTCAGGTCACGCCAGGTGCCCGAGACGCCGCGCACCTGGGCCTGACCGCCCAGCCGGCCCTCGGTGCCCACCTCACGGGCCACCCGGGTCACCTCGTCGGCGAAGCTCGACAGCTGGTCGACCATCGTGTTCACGGTGTCCTTGAGCTCCAGGATCTCGCCCTGCGCGGCCACCGTGATCTTTTGCGACAGGTCGCCCTTGGCCACCGCCGTCGACACCTGGGCGATGTTGCGCACCTGGCTCGTCAGGTTGGAGGCCATCGAGTTCACCGAGTCGGTGAGGTCCTTCCACGTGCCCGCCACGTTGGGAACCTCGGCCTGGCCGCCCAGCTTGCCCTCGGTGCCCACCTCGCGCGCCACCCGGGTGACCTGCTCGGCGAAGAGCCGCAGCGTGTCGGTCACGCCGTTCATGGTGTCGGCCAGCTCGGCGACCTCGCCGCGGGCCGAAACCGTGATCTTTTGCGACAGGTCGCCCCGGGCCATCGCCGTCGCGACCTGTGAGATGGATCGCACCTGGTGGGTCAGGTTGGACGCCATCGTGTTGACCGAGTCGGTCAGGTCCTTCCAGGTGCCGGCCACACCCCGTACGTCGGCCTGCCCACCCAGCTCACCCTCGGTGCCCACCTCGCGGGCCACCCGGGTCACCTCGTCGGCGAAGCTCGACAGCTGGTCGACCATCGTGTTCACCGTGCGGCCGATGCGCAGGAATTCACCCCGGAGGGGACGCCCGTCCATTTCCAGCGCCATGTGCTGAGAGAGGTCACCCTCGGCGACCGCCACGATGACCCGGGAGATCTCCGTGGTGGGCCGGCCCAGGTCGTCGATCAGGGAGTTCACCGATCGAACGCTGTCCGCCCACGACCCGTCGAGGCCCTCGTCGTCGAGACGCTCGGTGAGCCGGCCGTCCCGTCCGACGATCCGGCTGATCCGGCGCAGGTCGAGATTTTGCCGCTCCTGCAGCGACACCACCTCGTTGAACGCATCGGCGACCTCACCGGCCGTCCCGCTTCGGCGGGGCAGCCGCACCTTGAGATCGCCACGGCGAACGCGCCGCAGGGCCTCGGCGAGTTCACCGAGCACGGCAGTGTCGTCGGGCAGGCCGACGCTGGCTTCCTTGGCCGTGGTCATGCTGTCCTCACTCGCTGTCCATCTGGCGTGGGCCCCCTATCCTCTCTCGCCCGACCGGGTCAATGCGAGAGACGACTTTGTGCACGGGCCCACCTACAGGAGAGGATGCAGGCGTGTCAGTGGAGGCCGATGCGATCTCGGACACCCCGGCGGGTGGGCTCGTCCGGCGCGTCCGGCTGCCCAACGACCGGCGTACGCCGGCGGCTGCGCGCGCCCTGGTGCGCTCGGTCCTCGAGGAAGCGGGGCTGGTGTCCCTGCTCAACGAGGCGCTGCTGCTGACCACCGAGCTTTCCACCAACGCGGTGGTCCACGCCAACACCGAGCTCGACATCGAGGTCCGCGCCGACACCACCGGGCTCACGGTGACTGTCACCGACTTCGCGCCGGGCCCGGTCGAGCAGCTGGCTGTCGGCCCCCGCAACGAGAGCGTGGACATCGGCGAGGTGGCCGAGCGCGGGCGTGGCCTGCTGCTGGTCGACCACTTCGCGAGCCGGTGGGGCACGGTGCACGAGGGCACGGGCAAGGGCGTGTGGTTCCGGCTCGAGGCAGCGCCCTCCGACCGGCCCGCCGCGGTGGTGCCCGCCGTCGCCAACGCGGTGGAGGACGACACCCCCAGCGTCGGCGCGCTCACGATGTTGCTGCAGGTCAATCCCGAGCGTCAGTCCGAGGAAGGCATGGCCGAGTTCGCCGCCGACCTGCTGGCCCAGCTCGCCCGGCTGACCGGCGCGGCGGGCGGGGTGATCCGGCTCGACCGGGGCGACGGCGGCGGCCGTCAGCTGCTGGCCCGCTACGGCCGGGCGCCGCGCGACGACGCCGACACGATCCGGGTGCCGCTGAGCGTCCAGCGGCCGTACTCGGGCGAGCTCGAGCTCGACGCCTCCCCCATCGGGTTCGCCCAGCCGCTGGCCACGCTGGTCGCCGAACGCTTCTCGCTGCACCTGGAGAACGACCGGCTGCGCCGCACCGACCTGCGCCGGCAGACGTGGCTGACGTTCCTGGCCGAGGCCAGCGAACTGCTCGCCCAGTCGCTCGACGTCAACCTCACGATGGCGCTGATCCCGCAGCTGGTGGTGCCGCGGCTGGGCCAGTGGTGTGCGGTGCACACGACCGACGCGTGGGGCCGGCTGCAACTGGCCGCGGTCACGCACGCCGACGAGTCCGCGCTGCCGCAGCTGCACGACACCCTGGCCGAGACCGGGCCCGACTCGATCCTGACCCGGCTCGAGGAAGCGTCCCGCCTCGGCACCCAGGTGATGCTGGGGGCGCCGACCGAGGGGTTCGCGGTGCCGCTGGTCGCCCGCGGCACCCGGCTCGGCACCCTGGCCGTCGGCCGCCACCACCGCATCCGGCACGACGCCGACGAGGTGAACGTGCTGGAGGACGTGGCCCGGCGGGCGGCCCTGGCCATCGACAACGCCCGCATTCACGACGAAAGGCACAAGGTCGCCCGTACGCTCCAGGCCTCCCTGCTGCCGCCGGCGCTGCCCAAGGTCGAGGGGGTGGGGTTCGCCGCGGAGTACGTGCCGACCGGCTCGGAGGTGGGCGGCGACTTCTACGACGTGGTGCCCTCCGGGCCGGACAGCTGGATCGTGGTCGTCGGCGACGTCTCCGGCAAGGGTGTGCAGGCGGCCACGGTGACGGGCCTTGTCCGCGACGTGATCCGCATCCTGGTCGACGACGGCAAGCCGATGGGCGAGATCCTCTGCCGGGTCAACAAGACGCTGGTGCAGCGAGGTGGCGGGCGCTACTGCACGCTGGCCATGGCCTCGGTGACCCGCTCGCCCGACGGGGTGCTCGACGTCTGCCTGCATCTGGCCGGGCACGACCGGGCGGTGCGGGTCAACGCGGACGGCAAGACGTCCTTCGTGGGTGAGGGCGGCACGGCGCTCGGCCTGCTCGAATCGATCACGTCCCCCGACGTCGACGTGCGGCTGCAGCCGGGCGATTCCCTGATCTTCTACACCGACGGCGTGACCGAACGCCGCCGCGGCCGCGAACTCTTCGGCACCGGCCGTCTGCGCGACGCCGCGGGCCCGCTGGCCGGCTACCCGGCCGAGGTGATGGCGGCCCGCCTGCGCTCCACGACGATCAACTTCTCCGTCGAGGAACCGCGCGACGACATCGCCATCCTGGTCCTCCGCAACGACGCCTGACCGCCCCCGGCATACGTCTGACCGGCGCGGCTGTGAGCACGATCGAGCCCTCGTATTTGCCCCTTTTCTGCGTTTATTTCATGGCATGGTGTTTGTCATGGCGAAAACTCAGTACTACACGGCGACGAGCATCGACGGTTACATCGCCGACGAGAACAACTCGCTGGAGTGGCTCTTCGACGTCGACGGCGGCAACGAGAACCCGTTCGGCGGCTTCTTCGCGGGCGTCGGCGCGTTCGCCATGGGCGCGACCACCTACGAGTGGGTGCTCGAGAACGACAACGTGCTGGCCGAGCCGCAGAACTGGCACGACCTGTACGGCGACGTCCCGTGCTGGGTTTTCGCCAACCGTGAGCTGCCGCTTGTGCCCGACGCCAACGTCTTCATGGTCAGCGGCGACGTGAAGCGCGTCCACGAGGCGATGCTGGTCGCGGCCAAGGGCAAGAACGTCTGGCTCGTCGGCGGCGGTGACCTGGTCGGCCAGTTCGTCGACCAGGGCCTGCTCGACGAGATCATCCTGGGCATTGCCCCGGTCGTGCTGGGCGGCGGCTCTCCCCTGCTGCCCCGCCACCTGACGGCTCGCCACCTGGCTTTGACCGGCACGGCGCAGATCGGCCGTTTCGCCTACCTGACGTACGCCGTCGGCAGCGAGCCCGTCCCCGGACGCCACCCCGCCGCGACCGAACACCGCCACGCGGTCCTCCACTGACAGCGTCCCGGCCGGGCCGTCAGAAGAACTCTGTGCGGTTCGCCATTTCGACCTCGTGGGCCAGTTCGGGCGGCGCCGCGACGATCGCTGCGCGGCCGTTTCGGGCCAGCAGCACGTGGCGGACGCTGTCGAGGATGCCGGCGAGGCGCGGTGGCGACAGCGTGCCCGGCAGCACGGCGTGCACGGTGCCCAACCCGGCCGAGCCGCGCACCGGCACCGGCCCGCCCACGACGTCGCCCAGCGCGTAGAGCACGGCGTGCAGGTCGGCCGCCGAGACCGAGAGCCGCAGGGCGACATCGTCGCGGCGGAACGGATAGACACCCCACCAGGGCGGCGCGATCGGGGTGACCACAGCGCCCGAGCCCCACGTGGCGGCCAGGCGCTCGGCCCGCTCGACCGCCGCGGCCTCAGCGCCCTCGAAGAGCACGGCCAGCGTGCCGCCCTGACCGCCGGCCGGCAGGTCGGTCTCGATCGCGCTGGGCTCGAACTCACCAGCCGCGCCGACCAGCTTGCCGAGTTGCGACGGGGTGGGCACGGCGATGCCGACCCAGCGGCGGGCCTGCGGCAACGGCTCGAGACGCAGCGTGGCCGCGGTGATCACGCCGTCGATCTCGGCCAGTCCGGGACGGCCGTCCTCACCGTCGGACTCGCCGGGGCGGCCGAGGCTGTCCACGTAGGTCACGCTCCGCACGTATTCCGCCGGGGTGCCGAACCGGTGGCGCAGCGGCCCCGACTCGTTGACCGCGAGCATGCCGCCGACCGTGGCCGTGCGCGACGGCGGATCGACCGGAAGCCGCTGGCCCTGCAGAGCCAGGGCCGCTTGAAGAGCGCGTACGGGAGTGCCGGTCGCAACCTCGGCCGTGCCGCGCTCGACGTCGTGATTCCACATGCCGTTGAGCCGACCGGTGTCGATGAGCACGTCGACGCCGGGACGAGGCGTACCCCAATCGATTTTGGAGCCGCTGCCCCGCGGAAGGCTGCTCAGGCCCAGGTCGGCCACCAGCCGCAGGATGTCGGCCACCGCGGGCGCCGTGGCCGGCACCGCGACGTGGCCGGCCCGGCGACCGCCGACCGCGTCGATCGACCGGGCGGCACGCGCATAGTCAGGGCCGCAGATGTCTGTCAGCGCGCTGAGCACCGAATCTCGCGATGGCAATGACACAGCCCGATTCCCCAACGTCGACGGCGGCTGATCGAACGCTCCGAAGATCGTCCACTCTGGCATATCGTACACGTGTTCGAATGACCGCGGTCGACCGGCGCAAGAACTCCGGAAGCCGGGGAAACCGGACCGGTAACCTAGGGCAGGTGACGATCCAGACTCCGGACAGCCCGCCCTCGGCCACCCAGGTGCCCAGCGAGCGCACCTTCCACGGCGACACCGTGACCGACGAATACGCGTGGCTGGCAGAGAAGGAGGATCCGCGGACCACCGCCTATCTCGAGGCGGAGAACACGTGGACAGAGACGGCGACGGCCCACCTGGCAGGCCTGCGCGACACGATCTTCAACGAGATCAAGGGCCGTACGCTCGAGACCGACCTCAGCGTGCCGTCGCGTAAGGGCGGCTACTGGTATTACACGCGCACGGTCGAGGGCAAGCAGTACGGCATCCACTGCCGGGTCGCCGTCCAGCCCGGCCGGACAGACCCGCCGTCCACCACCGACCAGCCCGGTGAGCAGGTGCTCCTCGACGGCAACGAGCTCGCCGCCGGCCACGACTTCTTCGCCCTGGGCACGTTCGACGTCAGCGTCGACGGCAACCTGCTGGCCTACTCGACCGACCACACCGGCGACGAGCGCTTCACCCTCCGGATCAAGGATCTGCGCACCGGTGAGCTCTACCCCGACGAGGTGCCCGACACGTCGTACGGCACGGCTTGGTCCTCGGACGGCAGCGCGCTGTTCTACGTCACCGTCGACGAGGCGTGGCGCCCCCACCGCATCTGGCGGCACAAGCTCGGCCGTCCCAGCAGCGAAGACGTGATCGTCTACGAGGAGGCGGACGAGCGCTTCTGGGTCGGGGTGGGCCTGACCCGCAGCGAGAAGTTCATCGTCATCGACTCCGGCAGCAAGATCACCTCCGAGGTCCGCGTCCTGTCCGCCGACGCGCCCGAGTCCGAGCCGGTCGTGATCGCTCCCCGCGAGCAGGGCGTGGAGTATTCGATCGAGCACCACGGCCACCGGTTCCTCATCCTGCACAACCGCGGCGCCGAGGACTTCGCGGTGTCGTGGACGTCGGCCGACGCGCCGGGCGAGTGGGTCGAGCTGATCCCGCACGAGCCCGGCACCCGCCTCGAGTCGATCGACGCGTTCGCCCGGCACATCGTGATCTCGCAGCGGCGTGACGGGCTGACCGGGCTGCGCGTGATCACCGACGGCAGCACCGACTCGTACGAGATGGAGTTCCCCGAGCCCCTGTACGCGGTGGGCCTGAGCGGCAACCCGGAGTACGACACGGCGACCGTCCGCATCGGCTACACCTCGATGATCACGCCGAGCTCGGTGTTCGACGTCGACCTGACCACCCGCTCGATGGTGCTGCGCAAGCAGAAACCGGTGCTGGGCGGTTACGACCCGGCCGATTACGAGCAGTTCCGCGAGTGGGCGACCGCCCCCGACGGCACCCGGGTCCCGATTTCGATCGTCGCGCGCCGGGGTGTCCGCGAACGGGGCCCGGCGCCGCTGCTCCTGTACGGCTACGGGTCGTACGAGGCCAGCATCGACCCGTATTTCTCGGTCGCCCGCCTCTCACTGCTCGACCGTGGCGTGGTCTACGCGATCGCCCACATCCGCGGCGGTGGCGAGATGGGCCGCCGCTGGTACGAGCAGGGCAAGATCCTCACCAAGCGCAACACGTTCACCGACTTCGTGGCGTGTGCCCAGTCGCTGAGCCGCGACGGCTGGACGACGCCCGAGCTGCTGGTGGCCCGGGGCGCGTCGGCCGGCGGCCTGCTGATGGGCGCCGTCGCCAACCTGGCCCCCGAGGCGTTCGCCGGCATCGTGGCCGAGGTGCCGTTCGTCGACCCGCTGACCAGCATCCTCGACCCGTCGCTGCCGCTGACGGTCACGGAGTGGGAGGAGTGGGGCAACCCGCTCGAGTCGGCCGAGGTCTACGCCTACATGAAGGGGTACAGCCCGTACGAGAACGTCGCGAAGCTGAAGTATCCGCGGCTGCTCGTCATGGCCGGCCTGAACGACACCCGCGTGCTCTATCACGAGCCGGCCAAGTGGGTCGCGCGGCTGCGTGCCGTCGCCCCTGACGGCGATTACCTGCTCAAGACCGAGATGGGCGCGGGCCACTCCGGCCCCAGCGGACGCTACGACTCCTGGCGCGAGGAGGCGTTCGTCCTGTCCTGGGTCCTGGACGTGCTGCACCTCGCCTGAGGCGTCGTCGGCTATCGGCGGCGCAGGGCGACCACGGCGATGTCATCGGCCTGTTGCCCGGCGCCGCCGAGCTGCATCATCAGGCGCCGGCAGAACGCGTCCAGGCTGGGCTCGACCGTCGCGGCCGCGGTGGCCAGCGCGGCCAGCCCCACGTCGATGTCCGCGTCGCGCCGCTCGACCAGGCCGTCGGTGTAGAGCACGAGCGTCCCGTCCGGCGGCAGCACGAACTCGAGGTCGTCCGGGCGGGGCGCGTTGATGCCGAGCAGCGGCCCGTGCGGCTCGACGAACCGGACGCCGTCGGCGGTGTGCAGCAGCGGTGGCAGGTGACCGGCGCTGGCCATCCGCACCCGGCCCGTCGCGGGTTCGAGGGTCATCAGGCAGATCGTCGCCGAGTCGGTGGGCAGCACGGCCCGCATGAAGTTGTTGACGAGCGTCAGCACAGTTCCCGGCGGGTGCCCCTCGACGGCGTACGCGCGTACGGCGTGCCGCACCTCGGCCATCACCGTGGCGGCGTGCAGGGAGTGCCCGGCCACGTCGCCGATGGCCACCAGCAGCCGGCCGTCGAGCATGGTGAGCTCGTAGAAGTCGCCACCCACCTCGGTCTGCGCGCCGGCCGGCTCGTAACGCATGGCCAGCTCGATGCCGGGCACGTCGGGCAGGCGCGACTGCAGCAGGCTGCGCTGCAGGGTGACAGCGATCCGGTGTTCCTCGTCGTAGGAACGCTGGGCCTCGACCGCCGCCGCCACCGTCTGGGAGAGCTGCCGCAGCACCGGAAAGCCCGGATTTTGGCTGCTCGCGGGCACGGCCACGTAAACCGGCGGGCGGTCGTTGCGCAGCCGGGCCGCGGCCACCGCCACCGACTCGCCCTCGGGCCACGGCACACCGTCCCACCTGGCGGCGTCGTCGTTGCGCACCACAGATCCGACAGCGACCGTTTCCTCCGGCAAGCCCCACGCCCGTACGGCCGGAGGTGAGCCCGCCGCGGCGATGCCCTCGCCGTCCGTGCCCTCGGTCAGCACCACCGCCGGGCCGCCGAAGATCTCGATGGCGCCCGCAGCGGCCGCCTCGAGCAGGTCGGGCAGGGTAGCCGCGGTGTTGATGGCCAGTGTGGCCTCGGCAAGCCGGACCATCCGCGCGGCCAGCGACTCGGCCCGCCGGCGCGCGGAGTAGTACCGCAGCACGGCCTGGGCGGTGGCGATCAGCTCGTCGGGCTCGATCGGCTCCACGAGGTACGCGTCGGCGCCGCGGTTGAGGCCCTGGGTGCGGTCGACCACGTCGACGGCGTGCGCCGACACATGCACCACAGGCAAGGACCCGTACGCGGGATCGGTCTTGATCTTTTCGCAGACGTCGAAGCCGCTCATGTCGGGCAGCTTGACGTCGAGCACCACCAGGTCGACGTCGGAGCCCGGCAGCAGGCTCAGGGCCTCGCCACCGGTCTCGGCCTGCCGGACCGTGTAACCGGCGCGGGTGAGCCAGCTGACCAGCAGGTAACGCTTGGTCGCGCTGTCGTCGACGACGAGGACGATCTCTTTCTTCATGACGACGGCAGCCTCAGTGTGAAGGTGCTCCCCTCGCCGGGAGTGGAGTCGACCCGCAGGGCTCCACCCAGGATACCGGCCAGACGGCGGGCGTACGGAAGCCCGAGGCCGGTGCCCTTGCCGCTGAGCGCCTTGCTCCCCGGCACCTGATAGAACTCTTCGAAGATCCGCTCGTGCAGCTCCGGGGCGATGCCGGAGCCGGTGTCGGACACGACGAACTCGACGTCGTCACCGATCGCGCGGACCGTCAGGCGGACCTCGCCCTCGGCGGTGAACTTGAGCGCGTTGGTCAGCAGGTTGCGCAGCACCCGGGCCAGCAGCACCTCGTCGGAGCGGATCGAGGACACGGCCGGCTCGTCGACGCTGAAGGTGACCTCGTCACGGGTCGCCAGCGGACGCAGCGTGCCCCTGAGCTGCCCGAACATCGCCTTGAGGTCGACCTGCCCCCAGGTCGGCTCGATCCGGCCCGCCTCGGCCTTGGCCAGGTCGAGCAGGTCGTTGACCAGCGTCAGCAGGTCGCTGGCGGAACCGCGGATCAGCTCGACCTGACGCCGCTGCTCGGTGGTCAGCGGGTCGGACGACTCGTCGCCGAGCAGCCGGCTCAGCCCGATGATCGCGGTCACCGGCGCGCGCAGCTCGTGGCTGACGTTGGCCAGGAACCGGCTCTTGGCCTCGCTGGCCGCGGCGAGCTGCTCGGACTTCTCGTCGAGCTCGGCGTAGAGCGCCACGACACCGCGGTTGGTCTCCTCCAGCTCCTCGGAGAGCTGGTGATAGAGCGCCATGACGCCCCGGTTGGTCTCCTCGAGCTCCTCGTTGAGCCGGGCCAGCTCGTCGCGTTGCGCCCGCACCTCGTTCAGCGCGGTGACGAGCTGCTGGTTCTGGACGTTCAGCTCGTCCAGCGGGCTGCCCGGCACGTGGGCGGACAACCCGGCGCGGATTTCCTCCAGCCGTTCCGGGGTCAACCGCGGCGCGCTTGCCGACAGACGTCGAGCCATCCACACGACCGTACCGGTCTCACCGTCCTCGACCTCCATCTTGTCCACCAGGCGGCCGACATGTCCGAGTTCCGCCCGGAGCCGGGCCGCCCCGAGCGTCAGGCGCTCGACCGACACCCGCAAGATCGTGGATACCCCGTCCGGGCGGATCGCGAACGTCACCTCGGCATCGGTGTACCCACCCAGCACCACCCGGCTCACCTCGCTGAGGGCGGTGGCGATGCGGGTCTGGTCCTGCTGCTCGAGGCCGACCTCGCGGGCCACCTCGCGGGCCAGCTGGCGGATCAGGAACACGTCCTGGGCCACGCGCAGGCGCATCGTGAGCAGCGGCTGCGGGCCGGTCATGGCAACCGGGCCACGAGAACGCCGGCGTCGTCGCGGCGCACCCCCGCGTCGCGCAGCACCGTCGCCGCGATCACCAGCGGCGAGTGGGTGAGCAGGCCGGGATAGTCGGCCACCTTCCACCGGTCGGCGACCCCGTCGGAGTGCAGGACCACGATCGCGTCCGGGGTGATCGGGTAGTCGTACTCCCGGATCTGACGCCGCTGGTGACCGGCGATCCCAGGCAGCGAGACCATGCCCCGCCGCGGCCCGGCCGTCGAGAGAACGGTGCCGGTGATGTTGCCGAGGCCGGCGTAGCGGACCAGGCCCTCGTCGGCGTCGAGCTCGGCGACGGCCACAGCCGCTCCCCGGGTGTGGTTCAGCTTGCGGTGCAGGATCTCGAGCACGGCCGCGGGCGGAACGGCCGGGGCGTCCGTGAACGCGCGGACCGCCTCCTGCGCGGCGGCCGCGGCCAGGCCGCCGTGTCCCAGCCCGTCGCACATCATCACCTGACGGCGGCCGTCGGCCTCGCGGACCGCGTACGCGTCGCCGCTGAGCTGCTCCCCGGTGAGCGGACGGGTCAGTCCCGCCGCCCACGTCCCCGCGGGCACGCCGGAGGGCCAGACCTGAGCGGCGAGCACGGTGCCCTTCCCCGGTACGGAATGCATGTCGCACCACGTGGACTGCCGCGAGATCGCCCCCAGCCCGATGCCCAGGGTGCCCGCCGTGGAGTGCCCGTCGCCGAAGGACTGCGCCAGGTCCGCCATGCCGGGCCCGCTGTCGAGCGCGACGATCTCGACGCCGGCCTGCCCGGCCGCCCGGACCGCGCGCAGCAGCAGCACACCCTGGTCGGCGTGCTTGGCCAGGTTTCCGGCGGCCTCGGCGGCCACGATCGAGAGATCGGCGATGCGGCGCTCGGGCAGCGCCAGCTCGACGGCCAGGCGTTCGGCGTTCCGGCGTACGGACGAGGCGGTCGGGGCGGCCTCCACCCGGAACCAGACTCCTCCGTCGAGAAGCCCCTCGGGTAGCGACGCCACCGCGCCTCCGCTCATCGGCACCACTTGGTCACGGTAATGGTCGTACCCTCGCCGACTGCGGTCACGATGTCGAACTCGTCGACCAGCCGGCGGGCGCCGCTCAGACCCAGCCCCAAGCCCCCGCCGGTGGTGTAGCCGTCGGTGAAGGCCAGGTCCAGATCTGCGATGCCCGGTCCCTGGTCGGCGAAAACAATCCGGATGCCCTTACGGCGGCCGTTGTCGACCGAGCTGACCTCGACCGAGCCGCCCCCACCGTAGACCAGGGTGTTGCGGGCCAGCTCACTCGCCGCGGTGACCAGCTTCGTCTGGTCGACCAGCGACAGCTTCACGGCGACGGCGAGCGTACGGACGAGCTGCCGGACCCGAACGACGTCCTGGTCGGAGACGACCTCGATGCGCTGGGCCTGATCGCTCACGGTGTGGGCACCACGGGCGTCTCAGGGTCGTCCTCGTCCTCACCGAACGGGTCGTCGACGTCCTCGCTGCGCTGCCGGGCCAGCAGCTCCATACCGAGCTCGACGTTGAGGGCGGTGCGGATGCCGGGCAGCGACAGCCCCAGCTCGACCAGCGTGATCGCGACGGCCGGACGCATGCCCACCACCACGGTGTCGGCGTCGAGCACCTTCGAGATCGAGGCGATCGAGGCGAGCGTACGGCCGACGAACGAGTCGACGATGTCGAGCGCGCTGATGTCGATGACCACGCCGTGGCAGCCGGTCGCCACGATCCGATCGGCGAGGTCCTCCTGCAGCTGCAGGGCGGTTTGGTCCTCCATGTCGATCTGGATGGAGACGAGGAGGATGTCACCGATCTTGAGGATCGGAACCCGCTCCATGTCAGCGGCCCTTCCTGGTCGCCTGGGCCAGGACGTAACGCAACGCGTCGGCCAGCGAGGACTTGGTCGCGATGTCGCCGAACTCGATGCCGAGGGCGACGATCGTCTGCGCGATCTGGGGGCGGATGCCGGAGATGATGCAGTCGGCGCCCATCAGCCGGGCGGCCACCACGGTCTTGAGGATGTGCTGCGCGACCTGGGTGTCGACGGCCGGCACGCCGGTGATGTCGATGATCGCGTACGGCGAGCCGGTCTCGACCAGGGTCTGCAGCAGCCGTTCCATGACCACCTGGGCGCGGGCCGAGTCGAGCGTGCCGACGAGCGGGACAGCGACCACGCCCTCCCAGAGCTTGACCACCGGCGTCGACAACTCGAGCAGCTGCTCGGCCTGGTCGGCGATGAGCTCCTCGCGGACGCGTACGTAGCTGTCGAAGGTGAACAGCGCCGCCTCGTCGACGAAGGAGGAGATGGCGGCGTAGTCCCGGAGCTTGGTGGTGTCGTCGGTCTGGCCGGAGCCGGCGAGGATGGGCAGCACCGCGTCCTTGAAGGCGAACACGCTGACAGCTGTCTCGGTGGCGCTGAAACCCTGGCGGGCGCGGGTCGACGAGAGCTCCGCAAGCTGGGCGCGCAACTCGCCCGCCGCCTCGACGCCCAGATCGGGTGCGGAGCCTGCCATCGCCTGCTGGAAGCCGCGTCGCAGCTCGGAGGTCTGGCGCTGCAGCTCCGCGTGGCTCAGCCGGCCGCGCAGCGACGAAGCCACCTGGTCCGTCCAGGCCGCGACCAGGGTCTCCTGATGCTCCTCGAGCAGTGTGGCGAAGCGGGCCGCCTCATCCGCGCTCAGCGTCACCGCTGCCTCCCTCTCACCTGCATTCAGCCTGCAACGGGCGGGACTTTACCATCGCGGAGTCCGATCGTTGCTCTGAGCCAAATAACCGGGTGAGGGGTTCCCCGTTCTACGCGCGGCACACGTCTTGGAGTACCGTTCAGCTCATAACTGGAGGTCCTGAATGTCTCTGACGGTACAAACGGAACAGCGCGCCGACATGGTCGTCGTGTCGGTGGCGGGCGAGCTCGACATGGCTACCGCCCCCCAGCTTCAGGACCAGATCAGCGACCTGCTGGAGAAAGGGCGCACCCGTCTGGTCTTCGATCTGGCCGAGGTGTCGTTCTGCGACTCCACCGGGCTCTCTGTCTTCGTCCGCGCCAAGAACAGCACCGACGACGCCGGCGGCACCGTCCGCCTGGCGGCCCCGCAGCGGGGCGTGCTGCGCATCCTCGAGGTCAGTGGTCTGGTCGAGGTGCTGCGCACCTATCCCACGGTCGACGAGGCGGTCACCGCGCAGGAGCCTGCCCTCGACTGACGGAGCCTTTCCGGAGTCGTCCCGGTCGGCGTAGTTTGTCGCCGATCGGTCGTGGGCACCTGCGGCCGTAAATTCCGGTACGCAGGAGAGCTTCGTGAACAAGATCTTCCAAGGCTTCAAAGACTTCATCATGCGGGGCAACGTCGTCGACCTCGCGGTCGGCGTCGTGATCGGCGCCGCGTTCACCGGCGTCGTGACCGGCTTCACCAACGGCTTCATCAAGCCGCTGATCCAGCTCATGGGCGGCGGCTCGGGCCTCGACGCGGGCAAGTTCAAGGTGCGTGGGGTCGACTTCGACTACGCGACCTTCCTCAACTCGCTGATCACGTTCCTGATCACCGCAGCGGTGCTCTACTTCTTCGTGGTGCTGCCGCTCAACATCCTGGCCGAGCGTCGCCGCCGGGGCGAGGAGCCGCCGCCGAAGGCCCCCGCCGAGGACATCGTGCTGCTCACCCAGATCCGGGACGCGCTGGTGGCCCAGCGGGGTTACGGCGACACTCCCGGCCGCCACCAGCAGTGACTTTTCTCGAAAAGATCATCCCCGGTCCGCAACAGTCGAACAGATGTTCGATACGCTGCCCGGATGGAGCAGCGTAAACACTGGTGGAACGGCAAGTGGGGCCGCGCGGCCCGCAAGGACGTCTACTTGCGGGTCAGCGGCGACCAGTGGTACGTGGAGCAGCGCGCCGGCGGGGCCGAGGGGGTCTCCCACTTCTTCGAGTACTCGTCGGAGGAGGACGCCCTGAACACCGTACGGATGCTGCTCGCCGCCCCTGGCGACTGGCGTGAGCTCTCCGTCCGCCCGCCGTCCCGCTGACCGCGGCCTGCTCCGTCACCGCGGCTCAGGCCGCCCGGCAGCGCTCCCGCTCCGCCGCTGCTTCGTCACCGCGGCCCCACCCGGCAACGTTCCCACTCGGCCGCCGCTTCGTCACCGCGGCCCCGCCCGGCAACGTTCCCACTCGGCCGCCGCTTCGTCACCGCGGCTCCCCGCCTGGCAGCGGTCCCGCTTTGCCGTCGTGCGTGATCCGTCGCTCCGCCGCCATGCCGTGATCAGGCCGCGTGGTGGCGCTCGGGGTGCTCGGCCGTCATCGGCCCGCGCGGCACCAGCCGCAGCCCCGGCCGGACGGCCTCACCCACCGGCTCCTCGTCGTCGGCGCCGGCGAAGCTGGCCCGCCACATCCCGCCGGCCGCCCGCGCTCCCGGCGGAGTGCTCGCGAAGCCGCCCGGGATCCGGGAGAGCGCCACGATCAGCAGATAGCCCAAGATCACGAACCCGTGGCTGATCAGCCGGGCCGCGTCGACCCGGGCCGCCGTGAGGTCGTTGACCGAGAGCAGCAGCAGCATCCCGACGAACGCAGTGAGCATGGGCACGAGCCCCGACGGCCGGACACGCCGCAACGCGATGAACAGGTAACCGGCCCCCACGGCGACGTTCCAGGCCGCCGACTCGTGCCAGAGATGCCCCGGCGTGGCATCGAGCCCGGCGTGCGCGTGGGCCCCGACCACTCCGCCGCCGATCTGGTCGAGCCCGAGGATGAGCTGCACCGCCCCGACGGCCGCCAGCGCCACGAGCAGCGCACCGGCCACCGGGAATCTCCGGAGCCGCCACCCACTGCCGGCGCCACCCGTGGGCATCAGCACAAGACCACCCGAAACAGCCCGCGGCCGACCGGCCGAGCCACCGGTTTCGCCTGGTCGGGGCCGGTCGGCAGCGCCCCCACCTTCGGCTGCCCGGAATCGATCGGCAGCGCCCCCACCTTCGGCTGCCCGGGGTCGATCGGCAGCGCCCCCGGTTTCGGTTGCCCGCGCCGGGTCGCCGGCAGCCGCGCGGCGCACGCCCTCGGCGGCCCCCGGCAGCGCGGCCAGGATCGCCGCCGTGAGGTCGGGCGGCGTGGCCATGCCCGTGCTGGTCAGCCGGTTGACCGCCGCGGCCTGGTCCAGCCACTCCCGGCACCCGGCGCAGCCCGCCAGATGCGCTTCGACCGCCGCCCGCTCAGCCGGAACGTCCTCGCCGTCCAGCTGGGCCGAAAGCATCTCGCGCCACCGCTCACAAGCCATAGCTCTATAGTCGCCCGCGCATCCCCGGGAGTTCCCACCCGGCCGGCCCGAACTGACGGCCCGAGCAAGGTGAGGCCGGCCGACGGCCCAGGTCAGAGCAGGTCGGCGCGGCCGTGTCGAGGGCGGCCCGCATGAAGCCCGCCGAGGGTCATGGGCTCAGGGGGCCGAGACGACGCAGAACGGCGGCGGCGCCCACCGGCCGGGCACATCAGATCAGGCTGGGCGGGCCCTGCACGGTCGGCCGCGGGGGCAGCGCTCCGCTTCCGCCCATCAGGCGGCGACGTTCCCGGAAAGCGCGCAGATTGGCCGTGTTACCGCAGGTGCTGACGTCATGCCAAACCCCGCTGTTGTTCCGCGACGTGTCGAAGAACGCGGCCCGGCACTCGAAGTTGTTGCACAGCTTGAGCCGCGGCCAGATGCCCGCCTGCTGGGCGAGCAGGGCCTCGGCCCACAGCGCCGACGCCAGCCAGCGGGTGCCCCGGCCGGTCGGCACGATCCGGACCCAGCCGTCGGCGTCGGGCACCAGGCTCACCGGCACGTCGGCCGGCGGGAGGGCTCCCTCGGGGCCCTGGTTGCCGCCGGCCAACGTCACGTTTTCAAAGGTGGTGCGCAACCTGCGCAGCGAGCGCAGGTCGGACGACGAGATCAGCAGCGTCGGCGCGGGCAGCCCCGAGACCCGCGACCACGTGTTGAGCGCCTCGGTCAGCCACGGCTGGGCGTCATCGGCCGTGACCAGCAGGTCGGTGCCGTACGCCATCGGGGCGCGCGTGTTCAGCAGCTCCTGAAGAAGCGCCAAACCGCCGGGCGCCTCCCGCACACCGTGCCGCGCGCTGGCCATCCATGACATAGCCGAAGCGTACTTGATTCTTTTTCACCACCGCTCCCACCTCGGCTTTGGTTCCTCTTAAGAGATCAGATTTTCATCGTTGTGGGATGGTCCACTTGTGCCGATTCGCCACAGTGCGGGCAGTCACCCCCGGGGCCCGATGACAGAAATCCCGAGTAATCATCGTCTCAATGAGCGGGACTCAGCCGTCGATTCGCGTGATGTTGCGGATCTTGTTCGACGCGTCCAGGGCGGCCACCTTGTACGCCTCGGACAGCGTCGGATAGTTGAAGACCGTGTCGACCAGGTAGTCCACCGTGCCGCCGCAGCCCATCACGGCCTGCCCGATGTGGACGATCTCGGTGGCGCCCGTGCCGAAGACGTGCACCCCGAGCAATTTGCCCGTCTCCGGTGCGACCAGCAGCTTGAGCATCCCGTACGAGTCCCCGACGATCTGCCCGCGCGCCAGTTCCCGATATCGGGCGATACCCACCTCGAACGGCGTGGCGGAGTCGGTCAGCTCGTCCTCCGTCTTCCCGACGAAGCTGATCTCGGGAATCGTGTAGATGCCGATCGGCTGCAACTGGTGCATCTCGCGGGCCGGCTCTCCGCACGCGTGATGCGCGGCCAGGCGTCCCTGCTCCATCGAGGTCGAGGCCAGCGCCGGGAAACCGATCACGTCGCCCACGGCGTAGATGTTGTCGATCGCCGTACGGAAATCGGAGTCGACCTCGATGCGGCCGCGCCGGTCGGCCTGCAGCCCAGCCGCCTCAAGCGCCAGATCGTCGGTCTGACCCTGGCGTCCGGCCGAATACATCACCGTGTCGGCGACGATCTTTTTGCCGCTCTTGAGAATGCACAGCGCAGCCGTCTGGTGACGCTCGACCGCTGCTACTTCCTCGCCGAAACGGAACGTGACGCTCAGGTCGCGCAGATGGTATTTGAGCGACTCGACGATCTCTTCGTCGCAGAAGTCGAGCATTTTCTCGCGCCGTTCCACCACTGTCACCTTGGTGCCGAGCGCGGCGAACATCGACGCGTACTCCATGCCGATGACCCCGGCGCCGACCACGACCATGCTGCGCGGCACGGACTGCAGGTTGATCACGCCGTCGGAGTCGACGATCGTACGGTCGTCGAAGTCGACGCTCTCGGGCCGCGCGGGCCTCGTCCCGGCCGCGATGATGATCTTGTCGGCGCTGACCTTGGTCTCCCGGCCGCTGCCGCCGTCGATCCACACCGAGTGCGCGTCGGCGAACCGGCCCGTCCCGGTGATCATGGTGACCTTGTTGCGGGCGAGCTGGTTGCGGATGACGTCGGTCTGCCGGCTGATCACATGCTGAGTGTGGGCGGCGAGGTCACTGACGGTGATCTCGTCCTTGACCCGGTAACTGCTTCCATAGAGGTCACGCTGGCTCAGGCCGGTGAGATAGAGAACGGCCTCACGCAGCGTCTTGGACGGGACGGTGCCGGTGTTGATGCACACGCCGCCGATCATGTCCCGCCGGTCGACGATGCCGACCCGGCGTCCGAGTTTCGAGGCAGCGATCGCGGCCTTCTGACCGCTGGGCCCGGAGCCCAGCACCAACAGGTCGTAGTCATACACGCTGCTTAGCGTCGCAGCGCGCGGCCTTCCGGTCCACCGGGTCCAGTTCTTTTTTGTGTCCTTCAACCTCCGGCCATGCAAACCTTTTCCCTCGTGCGCCGTGGCGAAGGCACCGAGGTCACCGGGGCGAACGCGGGCGGCCAGGCCGTCCCGTAGAGCTCGGCGCAGACAACCACGCTCATCCACGGCACCCACGGCCCGCTGAGCGTCAACACCCCACCCGGCCCACCGCGGGTCAACGGCTCGGCCGGCCCACCGCGGGTCAGGCCCTCGGCCGGCCCACCGCTCGACCCGCCGTCCTCGGTAGGGCACACCGACCGGCCCGGCCCGCGGAACTCCAGCGCCACCGACCACGGCACGGCGCCGGGCCGGACCGCTGTGATCGCCCGGAGCGGGATCTCGTGCCCGCCGACGATCAGACGCAGGTTGGTGACGACCGCGATCTCCCGCCGGCCGCCGTTCACCGTCACCGGCAGCCAGCCGTACTGCTTCTCGGCCGCACGCAACGCAATGGTCGGCGCCACCGCCGCGGGCCGCCCACCACGCCGCACCAGCGCCGTCAGCATCGTCATGGAACGAAAACCCGCCGCCATCTGCTCGGCGTCGTACTCGGTCACGTCAGATCCCCACTCTTGCCGGCCACGTTCTGCGACCCCCGGGCATCCTGCCCCCTGCGCCACCCCACCGGCCACCCCAAAACCACGCAGAAGCCCGTTTTGCCCGTTACCCCCACGTCTTCTGCCGTTCCCGGCTAATCCCTCCGGGTTCACCTTCACCGTCTCCCGCGCCGCCGCACTGCTCAACCCCGGCGGCACCCGACGCTCGCCTTTCCCGGCCGGGCGCGGGTCGTTCACACTTGGCACCGTGGTGACCGACACCCAGCCCGACGTCCGCGCCCTGATCGCCGAGGGCGCGGCCCGAGCCGGCGTGGGCGATCACGGCGCGGCTCTCGCCTGCTACACACGCGTGCTGACCCGGGCGGCCGCGGGCTCGGCCCGCCAGACGTGGGAGGTGGCCACGGCCCACATCCGCTGGGTCGAGTCGGCGCGCTTCACCGGCGTCCCGCTGCGGTCGCTGTTCCCGGTGCTCGACGCGGCCGAGCGCTACCTCGAGTCGATCGGCCGCCCCGAATGGCGCAGCGGCGTCCTCATCCAGCGCGCCGCCACCCACCGGGAGCTGGCCGAATGGGACGAGGCAACCACCGCGGCCGAGGACGCGCTGGCCGCGTACGTCGAAAACGCACCCGGGACGAGCCTGGCCACCCTGCGTTACCGGCTGGGCGACATCCTGCTCGGCGCGGGCCGGCACTTCGACGCGGTCCGGCATTTCCGCGCGGTCCTCGACGACCCCGGCCCCGGCCGTTACAAGGCGCACGTCGGGCTGGCCAACTGCGCGCTCCGCCGGCACCATCCGCGCGCTGCCGTCCGGCATGCGGTCGACGCCGTACGGGAATCGGCGCCCCTGGGCGACGAAGCGCTCCGGTTGCCCCTGCACGCCCTGGTCGCCGCGCATCGAGCCGCCCGCGACCTCGACGCCGCCACCACCGCCGCGAGCCGTTACCTCGAGCTCGCCGAGCGGCTCGGATCCCCGTACGCGTGCTTCTTCGCCCTTCGCAGCGCCACCGACGTGGCCCTCGACCGTGGCGACCTGACGACGGCCCGCACCCTGCTGACCGACCTCGAACAGCAGGCTACGGTGCTCGACGACGCCAACGGCCACACCCGCCGCTCGGCCGAGGCAGCCAAGCGCCACCGCCGCCTCGCCGCACTCCAGTAGGCAGCCCGCACCCGCCGCCGTCGGATGAGTCGCGCAACTGTCATGTCGCTGAGAGGCGTCTGACAAGATCGTCGGGCAAACCGCTGACGGCAGCTGACCACTGCACCTGGCGTCGCAGGTCAGTCACGCTGCCAGGTGCCGTGTTTCGGGTCGTACTCGGCCAGCGGCTCCAGTGAGGCGTCCTGCACGATGACGCTTCCGTCGGACTCGTAGATTCCCTCGTCGGCCGCGTGCGGGTGGGTATTGCGTACGTGGTCGGCCAGGTCGGAATCGGGAACGTCTTCGTGGCACAGGTTGCACGTCGCCATGGCTTCGCCTTTCAGGTCGGGCCCTGCTGCTGTGCGTAGTTTGCCGCCTCGCCGGTTTCTGGGCACCAACGCTGTAGGGGACGCCAACGGCGCGCTGGGGGGGTAACGGTTCTGCTTCCCGTTCGGTCAGAAACATTGAACTTTCTTTACTGATGTCTTGACGGCGTGCGGGCGCGTGCAGTTGAGTCTGTTCTGCCCTCTCAATCCCCTTGCACCAGCGCGTTTCCCCGACGTGCGGAACGGTGAACCATGTCCAGAAAACGGTTGTTGTCGATCTTGGCTGTTGTGAGCGTCGGGGTGGCGGGTGCGGCCGCCGCCATTCTGCCCATGGCGGCGTCGAATGCGGCCGAGGCCTGCGTGGCCGCGTACAGCAGCTCGGCGGTCTACACCGGGGGCACGCGGGCGTCACACAACGGGCGCAACTGGACCGCCAAGTGGTGGACGCAGGGTGAGACGCCCAGCACCGGCGGCTCCGGCGTGTGGACCGACAACGGCGCCTGCGGTGGTGGCACCACGACACCCCCGCCGGGCAACGGTGGCGGCACGACCTGCAACCACCCGAACTGGGTCGCGGGTCAGTGGTACGACGCCGGCGCGGTCGTGCGCTACACCAACGGGCAGTACTACAAGGCGACCAACGCCAACCCGGGCTACGACCCGATCATCAGCACCTGGTACTGGTCGCCGTTCAGCTGCACCGGCGGCGGTGGCGGCGCCACGACACCCCCGCCCACCGGCGGCGGCTCCGGCGGGTTCCCGGTCAGCGAGGCGCAGTTCAACCAGATGTTCCCGAGCCGGATCCCGTTCTACTCGTACGCGGGCCTGGTCGACGCCATGAAGAAGTTCCCGGCGTTCACCAAGACCGGCAGCGACACGGTCAAGAAGCAGGAAGCGGCGGCCTTCCTCGCGAACGTCAACCACGAGTCGGGTGGCCTGGTCTACGTCGAGGAGATCAACCAGGCGAACTGGCCGCTCTACTGTGACCGGAACCAGTCGTACGGCTGCCCGGCCGGGCAGAGCGCCTACCACGGTCGCGGTCCCATCCAGCTGAGCTGGAACTTCAACTACAAGGCGGCGGGCGACGCGCTCGGCATCGACCTGCTCAACAACCCGGACCGGGTCAAGAACGAGGCGTCGGTCGCCTACCAGACCGCGATCTGGTACTGGATGACCCAGCGCGGCCCGGGCACGATGACGCCGCACGACGCCATGGTCAACGGCCGCGGTTTCGGTGAGACCATCCGCAGCATCAACGGCTCGCTGGAGTGCAACGGCGGCAACCCGGCCCAGGTGCAGAGCCGCATCAACGCGTACAACCGGTTCACCAGCATCCTGGGCGTGGCACCGGGCGGCAACCTGTCCTGCTGACCGCCGCGATCGTCAGGGCCGCCCCGCATCCACGCGGGGCGGCCCTTTCACATCAGGCCTTTCCGCCGCGCGTACATGGCGGCCTCGGTGCGGTTCCGGGCGCCGATTTTGGCGAAGGCGTTGTTGATATGGGTCTTCACGGTTGTTTCCGCCACGAAGAGCGTCGCGGCGATCTCGGCGTTCGTGTGGCCTCTCGCGATGTGACCGAGCACCTCGGCCTCGCGCTGGGTGAGCCCGTCGGGCAGGGACTCGCACGGCGGCGCCGAACGGTTCATGGCCTCGGCCAGGCGGGCGGCCACCGCCGGGTCGAACAGCGCCTGGTTGGCGGCGGCGGCCCGTAGCGCCATGGCGATCTCGGCTCGTCCGGCGTCCTTGGTCAGGTAGCCGCGCGCCCCGGCGGCGAGCGCGCCGGCGATCGAGTCGTCGTCGGCGTACGTGGTCAGCACGACCACCGCGACCTCCGGGAACTGTGCGTGAATCTGCGCGGTCGCGGCGGTTCCGTCGAGAACAGGCATCTTCAGGTCCATCAGCACCACGTCGGGACGCTGCTCCGCCACCAGCTGGAGCGCCCGTGCGCCGTCGCCCGCCGACCCGACCACCTCGACGCCGTCGGTCAGTTCGAGCAGAGCGGTCAAACCTTCCCGTACGAGCTGCTGATCGTCCACCACCAGCACACGCACCGGCCCCTCGGTCATCCGGGCACCTCCGCGGTGACTCGCCACGCGTCCCCGGCGAAGCCCGCGTCCAGCGAGCCGCCGGCCAACGCGATCCGCTCGCGCGCTCCGACCAAACCAAAACCACCTTCCCCCGTACGGGAGGAAGTTGCCGGATTTTCCACGACGAGCCGGACGGAGGACTCGGCAAAAACCAGCAGCACTGTGACCGGCTCACCCGGCGCGTGTTTGGCCGCGTTCGTCAACGTCTCGCGCGCGGTTCGCAGCAGCGCGACCTCGGCCGCCGACGGAAGAATCCGCGGGGCGCCGTCGATCCGCAGGGTGACCTCGCTCGCGTGGTTCTCCCGGTGCACGGCCGTCAGGCTGTCGAGGGCACGGGCCAGCGGCGGCGCGTCGGATCGCAGGGCCGCCACCGCCGAACGGGCCTCGACCATGCCGTCTGCCGCGAGCCGCCTCGCCCGGCGCACCCGCTCGGCCGCTGCCTCGATGTCACCGCGCTCGGTGAGCTGGGCCTCGGCCACCTCCAGCTGCACACCCAGGGCGCCGAGCGAGTGGGCGAGCACGTCGTGCAGTTCCCGCGCAATCCGGGCCCGCTCGTCCAGCGCCGCCGCGCGGGCCTGTGCCTGCTGCGCGCGTGAGGTCTGTTCGAGCAGTTGCGCGGTCTGCTCGGCGCGCAGCCGGTGCTCACGCCGGTGCAGGCTGAGCAGCACCACGAGCGTGACCATGCCGGGCTGGGTCAGCAGCGCACTCGGGCCGGCGCCGGCCACGCGCAAGGCCACGAGCAGCACCACGATCAGGGCGCCGGTCAGCGACAGGATCGCCCACAACGGCATGCGCGGCAACAGCACAAAGGTGAACAGGGCCCCGTACAGGAAAAGGTGTGCCGCCCCATTGTGGGGAAGCGCGGAAACGGCGGCCGGCAACAGGGCGGACACGGCCAAGGCGGCGCGGGCGGGGACGGGGTGGCGTTGCTCGGCTGCCATCCAGAAGACCCAGCCGATGAAGCCGAGAGCCAGCACCGGGCGTACGGGGAAGGAAATCGCGGGCCAGAGCGTCAACGCCCAGACGAAGAGAGCGGTGAGGACGATGCGCACCAGCCAGCCCGTTTCCGGGTCGTCGGCCCGTAACAGCCGCAAACCCTGACGGGCCAGCCGGCGCAGCATCAGTTCTGTTCCCGCAGCACGGTCAGGATCAGGTCGAGCACCAGCAAACGGTAGGCGACAAAGGCGATGCCGACCACGGCCAGAACAACGAGAATCGCGACAACCACACGGCCGGTCACCTTTCCACCCTCCTGATCGAGCACCCTGCCCAGAACGATCCCGGCGATCCGCGCGGTCCGGCTGCGCCGATTCCCGCGGAGCAGATAACCGGCCGCTTCGACCACGTTTCTGCGTTCCTTCATGGAGGAAACGCTACGAACGAACGGGGTGGAGCCGGCACCTGCGGAGGGTGGAGATCCGGGTGGAGAACACGCCCGGGGCGGCGGCTGAGAAACACCGCGCTTGCACACATGGGGCACCGCTCTGGGCCGGTCGCTCGACCACTGACCCGCAGAGGGTTTACTGCTGCACTTCGCTGCCGACGTCGGCAGAACGATCGGCCAGGGACATGGAGGCGCCGCGGCCCTCAGGTCAGGGGAAGCAGGCCGGATCGGTAGGCCCAGACGACCGTCTGCACCCGGTCGCGAACCCCGATCTTGGTCATCGCCCGGCTCAGGTGACTCTTCACGGTACTGACCTCGACCACCAGCTCGGCGGCGATCTCCGCGTTGGACAGACCACCGGCCAGCAGCCGGACGATCTCCGCCTCGCGCGCCGTGAGCAGGTCCGGTCCGGCGCCGGCCGGTGCGGTGGCCCGGCGCCGACGGGCGAACTCGACGATCACGCGCCGGGTGACCGCCTGGTCGACCATCCCCTGCCCGGCGGCGAGCCGGCGGATCGCATCGACCAGCGTGTCCACCTCGACGTCCTTGAGCAGGAAGCCGCTGGCGCCGGCCTCGAGCGCGCCGAAGACGTACTCGTCCAGCTCGTAGGTGGTCAGCACCAGCACCGCTGGCGCCGGGTCGAGGGTGCCGGCGATCTCGCGGGTGGCGGTCAGGCCGTCGCCGCCCGGCATCCGCACATCCATGCAGACCACGTCCGGCTTCAGCAGACGGGCCATCCGGACCGCCTCCGGACCGTCGGCCGCCTCGCCGACCACGGCGATGTCACCGGCCAGCTCGATCAGCGATCGAAACCCGGCCCGCAGCATCGGCTGGTCGTCGGCCAGCAACACGGTGATCATGCGGGATCCTCCGGGACCGTGAGCCGCACCCGCCAGCCGCCGTCGGCGGTAGGCCCGGCGTTCAGCTCGCCGCCGATCAGCGAGGCACGTTCCCGCATGCCGATCAGGCCGAAACCGCGGTGCGCGCCGTCCCTGCGCGCGGGTACGCCGGTGGACGGCCCGTTGCGGATCTCCATCGTCGTCTCCGACTCCCGATAGCTGAGCGCGACCGTCACCGGCGCGCCGGGCGCGTGGTCGCGAGCGTTGGTCAGCGCCTCCTGCGCCACCCGGTAAAGCGCCAGCTCCACCGCCGGATCCTGGACGCCTGGCGTTCCGTCGACGATGAATGCGGCGTCGCCGCCGGACACAAGCCGTTCGATCATCGCAAGCCCACTGCCGTCCGGCAGGTCCGGGTCGGTGCCACCGTCCCGCAGCGCGCCGACGATCTGCCTCAAGTTGTGCAGCGTGCTCCGGCCCTCCTCGCGGATCGTGGCGGCGTGCTTCCGGGCCGCCTCCGGGTCCTGGTCGAGCAACCGCTCGACCAGCGTGGCCTGCACGATCAGCGACGTCAGGTGGTGGGCGGCGACGTCGTGCAGCTCGCGGGCGGTCCGGGCACGCTCGGCGGCCAGCACCGCCTCGGTCCGGGCCTGGTGCGCCTCCGCGTCGGCGGCGATCCGCGCCTCGACGACCGCGGTGTAGCGGCGCCGCATGGCGAAATGCGCGCCGAGCAGCGCCGCGCCCACGTAGAGCAGTAGCGAGAGGGCGAGGTGGCCCACGATCTTGGTCAGGTCCTCGGCCGGGTTCTCGTACGGCGGCAGGCTGAGCACCGCGTACCCACTGATCTCAACCACCGCGGTGAGCACCGCCAGGGTGATCGCCGTGCGCGAAACCAGCAGAGTGCCGCACGTGTAGACCGCGATGGCCGGCCCGATGCCGCGCATCCCGGTGCCGTGCGGCGCGGCGGCCGAGATCGCGGTCTGCAGCACCAGCATCAGCACCAGGCAGGTCACCGGGCTGATCCGGCGGATCACGATCAGCAGCGTCTGCACCGCCATCAGGGCCACCACGACCGGGCCGAGCCGGAACTCCCGGTCCGCCAGCCAGAGGACCGCGGCCATGAACGGCGCGCCGGCGAGGGCCAGCGCACCGTCCTGGATCAGTTTCGTCCGCATCGAGCGTCAGCGGTGCGCGGCCAGCCAGGTGCTGATGTCACGCAGCACCACCGGGTCCGGGTTGCCGGGCACCGGCTGGTACTCCGCGGTGACGTTCATCAGGTGACTCATGCCCGGGTAGGTGATCAGCCGGTGATCCCGGTTGCCGGCCTTGGCCAGCGCGTCGTCGGTGACGATGGCCCCGCGGACCACGGTCTGGACATCGGTCTGTCCGTTCAGCAGCAGCACCGGCCCGTCGTAGCGGGGCAGGTCCTGGGCCGGGGACCGGAACCTGCCGAAGTCGACCAGGTACGAGGCGAGGCCCTCGGGAAAGCTGGGCAGGTTCGGGAACTTGTCGAAGCCGACGGCCGCGCGGACGACCGGCTCGATCTCGCTGTCGATGGCGAGCCTCCCGTCGTGGTTCGTGTCGGTCGCCGGGTCGGTCAGGATGGCCCGGTACTGCGCCGCGCCCGGCTGCCCGATCAGGCCGCCGGTGACCTCGACCGGGGTCAGGTGACCGTCCCCGTCGAGGTCGAACTCCTCGTGCAACTGACCGAGCGTACGGCCCACGGCCTGGTAGTAGATCACCTCGCGCGGGGTCCCGTGCACCACGCCCATGACAACCACGCCGGCCGGCTTGCGGATGCCGTACCCGCGCGGGTCGGCGGCCAGGTTTCCGGCGACCTGGGTGCCCTCGCTGTGCCCGAGCAGGAAGACCCGGGCCGGGTCGACGCGCTTCGAGGCCGCGGCGAACCGGACGACGGTGGCCGCGTCGCGGACGATCTGCTCGTAGGGTTTGCCGGGGTCAGGGATGCTCGGGGCGTCGCTCAACACCGGCCCGACCCCGACCACGCCGCGTTTGTTGAAGCGCAGCACGGCGGACCCGCTCCGGCTCACCGACTGCGCGACCGTCTTGAACGTGGTGACGCCCGGCGCCAGCGTCTGATCCATGTCGTTGCGCCCGCTGCCGTGCAGCAGCACCACCACCGGTAGGCGGCCCTTGGCGCCCTTCGGATAGGTGAGCTCGCCCTTCGCGCTCCACCCGCCCTCCATCGGGATGGTCACCTCTTCACGCGCGATCCCGGTCCAGTCGCTACCCGGTCGCTCAGTCGCCTGGGCCCGGGCCGGCGGCGCCGCACCGATCGCCAGCACGGCCGCGGCCAGCACGGCCACCCTCTTCAGCTTCATCGTGTTCCCCCCAGATTCGGCGTCGCTCTCGACATCACCGAGCGTGCCGCCCGAACCGATCCGGGCACATCCGGCGGAGGCCGGAACCCGGGCTTACTACCTCCGACGGAGACGGGCCTCCGGGCGACGGAGCACAGCGGCTCCCGGAGCCAACGGATGGCCGGGGATGACCTCGATCCGCCGCGGCTCCGCGCCCGAACAGGGTCCGCACCGTGTCGATGTCGCCGCGGCCGGCCTGGAAGTTGGTCGCCGAACCCCTCGCTCAGCGGGGCGAGGGGTCGTTGTGCTCCCGGCCCTCCCGGCCCGGCGCTAACCGGCGGCGAGCTTGGCGCGGACTGGCTCCGCGCGGGGATGCCCCACCTCATCCAGGACGTCCAGGGCCTCCTTCCAGGCCAGCGCCGCCGCCTGGCGGCTGCCCGCGGCATGGTGGACATCGCCGAGGTCGGCCAGCGTCACGCCCAGCAAGGAGCAGTCGTCAAGCCGATGGAGCAGCTCCACAGCGTGCTGATAGGACGCCACAGCCTGCCCGTATTCGCCCAACCGGCAATAGATGTGGCCGATGCTGTCCCAGGTGACGGCGAGCCCGTCGCCATCGCCGACCTCCCGGAACAGCACGAGGGCGCGACCGCAGTACGACAGCCCTCGTTCATGGTCGCCGAGCTGAGCCAGGCACCAGCCGATCCCATTCAGGCTGCGTGCCTCCCCCGCCCGGTCCCCTGCCGTGCGGAACAGCGCCAGCGCCCGCTCGGTCACGCGGAGCGCCTCCGCCGGCCGCCCCTGCCCGAGGACGGCCTTCGCCAGCCCGATGTGCGCCCGGGCCTGGCCGAGGAGGTCACCCACCCGCGTGTACGTGCCCAGCGCCCGTTCGTAATATGACTCGGCCTCCTCGTGACGCCCCGCCCGGCCGAGGCTCATCCCCAGGCCACGCAGCGCATAGCCCTGCCCCGCCGGGTCTCCGAGGCGGTGTGCCGCGTGCAGCGCGAGCGACTGCATCGCGGTCAGTTCGTCCAGGTACGCGCGGCGCATCAGGTACGCCGTGCAGGCCCACGCGAGTTGCCAGATATGTCCGTCGAAGCCCGCCGTCGCGGCCTGTTCCACGACAGCCTGCAGCACCGGCTGCTCAGCGGTGAACCACGCCATCGCGGCCGGTTGGTTGTCGAGGCTCTCCGGGGCGACACCCGGCTGCGGTTCGGGGAGCGTCAGGCGCTCCCACATCGGGTGCATCCACCGTGCGGCCGCGTTCGCGGTCCACAGGTAGTGGTCGAGGAGACGGTGGGTGGCCGGGGCGTCCTCGGAGCGGGCCTGTTCGGCGGCGAAGGCCCGGAGCAGATCATGCAGGGCGTACCGGCCCGGGACGTGTTCGAGGATCAGATGCGCCTGGGCGAGCTCGTCGAGGAGGCTGCGGGCCTGGGCGGCGCCGGTCGCGGCGAGGCTCGCGGCGGCCGCGGCGGTGATGTCCGGGCCCGGGTGCAGGCCGAGGAGGCGAAAGAGGCGGTCGGCGTCCGGGCTGAGGGTGCGCTGCGACCAGGAGAACACCGCGCGGAGGTCGGTCGCCGGGTCGCCGCCGGCGAGGCCGTCGAGGGTGGTCGTCGCGGTGCGGAGGTCGGCGGCGAGCGCGGCGAGCGGGAAGGCGGGGCGGGCGGCCGCGCGGGCGGCGACGACGGCCAGGGCGAGGGGTAGGCGGGCGCAGCGGGCAATGATGTCGCGCACCGCCTCCGGCTCGGCGGTGGTGCGGGCGGCGCCGAGGCGGCTGGTGAGCAGGCCGTGGGCCTCGTCGGCGGTGAGCAGTTGGAGAGTGAACGGGTGCGCGGCCTCGGTGGCCGTGAGGCCGGTGAGCTGGTCGCGGCTGGTGACCACGGCGAAGCAGCCGGCGGTGCCGGGCAGCAGCGGGCGCACCTGGGCGGCGTCGCGGGCGTTGTCGAGCACGACCAGGACCCGCCGGCCGGCCAACACGCTGCGGTAGAGGGCGGCCCGGGCGTCCAGTCCGGACGGGATGCGGTCGGCGGGGACGTCCAGCGCGTCGAGGAAGACGCACAGGGCCTCGGCCGGGTCGACGACCGAGCCGGTGGGGTCGTAGCCGCGCAGGTTCACGTAGAGCTGTCCGCCGGGGAAATGCCGTGCGGCCCGGTGGGCCCAGTGCACCGCCAGGGTGGTCTTGCCGATGCCGGCGGTGCCGGACACCGCCGAGATGACCGCCGCGGCGGGTGCTGCGGCGTCGGCGAGGAGGTGGTCCAGGCCGGCGAGTTCGAGGGTACGGCCGACGAAAGCGGCCGGGGCCGACGGAAGCTGTGCCGGGACGTGCGCGTGCCCTGACGGGTCGCCGAGCGCCGTCTGGCAGAAGCGGTCCCGGTCGGTGCCCTGCAGCCCGAACGCGTCGGCGAGCAGGCGCACGGTGACCGGGCGGGGCGTGCCGGTGTGCTGCGCCTCGATCTTGCGGATGCCACGCACGCTGACCCCGGTGCGGCCGGCCAGGTCCTCCTGCGACCAGCCCAGTCGCCGGCGGTGCGCCCGTACGAGATCGCCCAGCATCCGTGCCCCCGTCCGCGATCGCTCGGCCGGCGATCCCGGACCAATCTGCCAGCCGGGCCACCGCCCGGCTAGCGCCCAGCCGACACCGGCGAAGTGCCGGTCAAGTGCCGCCCCGGTACCTCGCCCACGATCGCCTCCGGACGCGATCGTGGACAGCGCGGCCGCCGACATCCGTCAAGCTTCAGAAGGGACCATCCATGATCAAGTTCCGCACCGCCGCCGCGGTGGCGGGGATCGCGGGCCTGGCGCTGATCGCCGGTGCCACGCCCGCCCACGCCGATACCACGCAGGCGAACTGCAGTGTCGCCCTGGGCATCTACAGCTCCGCCGCTTCCGCCCAGTTCACCGTGCAGGGTGCCACGCAGAGATGGGCTTCGGCCACGTACAGCTTCGCGGGCCCGCAGGTCGGCAACAAGAGCAACGTCAACTTCCGGCTGCGCCAGTCGCCCGACGGCACACACAGCACCAGCCACAAGACGTACTTCTTCAACGACTCGCCCGACGCCTTGCGCCCGAACACCTCCTACACGGTGCCCATCAACACGAACGTGCCGCTCAGCGAGAGCATCTACGTCAAGTTCGACACGATTTTCGATCTGCCGCACGGCATTCCGGACATCAACTGCGAGGCGTACACCCCCTTCGTGTGACAACCAGGCGACGGCCGGCCCCCGGGCCCGGCCGTCGCCCCCCATCCTTGGAGGAGTGCCATGCCCCGGTCGTTGCCTGCCGTCCTCGCGTTGCTCCTGATCGCCGGCTGCTCGGCCGCCGGCGAGCGACCCGTACGACCGATCGAGTTCGTCCTCATCGACGCCGACGCACACGGGGCGATCATCGGCGACATGCGCCGCGCCGAGTTCCTGGGAGTCGCTCGGGACGGCCGGGTCGTATGGCGGGCGCCGCAGTCCGGCGCCGCCCCCGACGCGGCCGAGTGCGCGACGCGGTGCCCAGACGCGCTCCTGTCCGGCAACGCCGCCGCGTGGAACACCGATGACGTACCCGATCCACCCGCCGAGCTGATCCGCGACGGCCGCCGCGAGATGGTCGGCGGCACAGCGCTGACCGGCCGCGTCAAACGCACCGTGCTCACCGCCTCCAGCCCGCGTGACTACGTCGTCACCGCCGGCGGGCCGGGCCGCTGGACCCTGGACGTCGTCCGGCCCGGCGCCGCCCCGGTGCGCGTCCCGGTGCCCGGGCCGCGCCTCTCCTGGGCGGCGACCGCCGACGGGCGCCACGGTATCGCGGTCGCCACCGGTGCGGATCCGGCCCGCGCGGCGGCGGTGTGGTTCACCCGTACGACGGCAGGCTGGCAACCGGATCCCCGGCCGACGCTGGTCGCCGGTTCCGCCGCCTGCCTGGCCCCGGACGGAGCCTCGGCGATGTTGCTCGGTACCCGGCCCGCGCTGCGGTCACGCGACGGCGCCCGCCGGCTCGTGACCGACCTGGACTACGCGAGCGACTGCGGCCTCGCGGCCTCGGGCGGCATCGTCGGAACGTACCGGCAGGACAGCGGCGGGCCCGCCTTCCGGATCCGGGTCTTCGACGCGGACGGCACGGTCGTCTGGCGGGCGGACAGCCGTGGCACCGCGCGGGTGACGGCCGACCCGGCCGGCGCCCGGGTGGCGGTCGCCGTCGCGGGAACCACCACCGAGGTCGATACCACCACGGGCGCGGTCCTGCGCACGGTCGGACACGCCTTCGCCGCCCGCTATGACGGAGCCGGCGACCTCGTGGTGGTCGACGGGAACGGCGTCCCGCGTTGGTGGCGAAGTGCCGTCATCCCGGCTGCCCGTCCCGGTTGAGGAAGCCGAAAACGGCTTGATCGAGGATCTCGATCAAGCCGTTACCAGGGGTGGTGCCGGAAGGAATGGAACCCGGGGTTCGCGCAATGGTGGGGTTGGTGGGCCGCCGGGGACTCGAACCCCGAACCTATGGATTAAAAGTCCACAGCTCTGCCATTGAGCTAGCGGCCCGCGATCATAGAGTACCTGTGGCCGGCCGAGATGCCTCGCAGGTATCCGGTACAACGGGATCGGGGCGCGGAACCGCAGTCCCGCGCCCCGTAAAACCGCAGCTCAGTCGGTAATGGTGAGGTCGTCGACCAGGCCCCGGTAACCGCCCGTGGCGGCCGGCTGGTCGTAGGCCACGACCAGCGTCGTGATCTGCTTGCCGGCCAGTGCCCCCAGCGGGACGACGACCTCGTTCCACTTGCCGACCGTCAGCTTGTTGCACTGGTGGGCCGGGTGGGCCCGGTTGCCCCGCGTGTCCTTCTGCCCGCTGTCGCGCAGGTTCTTACCGTCGCTGAAGAGCAGGTCGATCGCCACGCAGGTGCTGTTCGCCGCCTTGACCTCGGGCCGCACCGTGTTCGCCTGCGGATGGATCCAGTAGGTCAGCTTCGTCGACGGCTTCACCGTGATCCGGCTCAGGGCCATGGACTTCAGGTACGCATACGACTTGGTCGCGTTGTTGTCCAGACCGGAGTACATCAACGAGGTCCCGCCGGTGTGCCCCGCCTCCGTCCGCACCCCGAGCTCGGGACCTGCCAGCTTGCAGCAGATGCCGGCCACGTTGACGATCCCGTTGGTCCACGCCACCGTGTCGGACCAGCTCGGCAGCACCTCACCGGCGGCAAAGCTGGTCGCCAGGTCAAGGTCGTACTGTCCGACGCGGAGGAAGTCGTCCAGCTGGGTCGCGGAACCGGCCAGCGCCTTGTCGGTCCAGTGGACGAGGTTCAGGTCCTTGTTCTTGGTCGCCGTCGCCTTGATCTGCTGGGCCAGGGCCCGGTCGGCCTGGTATTTGCGGTCGAGCGCGATCTGGATGTCCCTGTCGACCGCCTGGTGCAGGCCGGTGTCGATGTACGCCTTCCACACCACCGGGTCGAGGCTGCGGGTCGCGGCGATCGCGGCTGCCTGCACCTCGCTGCCGTCGGCGGTGAAGTTCCAGACCCGGATGATGAAGTCGCGGTCGGGCAGGTTGAGCAGCTCGTCGGTGACGGCCATCCCGATCCGGTTGGCCGCCAGCTTCTTCGACGCCCGCGCCCTTTCCGCAGCCTTCTCCGCCTCGGTCTTGGCCTCGTCGGCCGCGATCCGGTCGTCGATGTCCTGCCTTGCGGCCTCGGCCATCCCGGTCGCGATGAACGTGCTGCGGTCCGCGTCGCTGCCGTCACGAGCCGCCCGCGCGGCCGCCTTGACCTTGGGCCACTTGGCGTCGTCGGCGACCCTTTCCCAGATCAGCCGAACGAAGTCCAGGTCGCTCCCGTTGAGCAGCGCCGCGTCGGCCACCACGTCGATGCTGGCCGCGGCCGCCGATCGGGCCAGGTCGCTCGCCCGCTTGGTCGCCGCTTCCACCCGCTCGCGCTCGACATCCCGGTCGAACGCGGCGAACACCTCGGCCGTGATGAACTCGTAGGAGAGGTCGGGGTCGCTGGTGAACGCCGTCTCGGCCGCCACCCGCACCTCGACCTGAGCCGGGTTGCCCTTGACGTGGTTCCAGATCGCGATGACGAAATCGCGGTCGGCCTTTTCGAGCAGGGCGAAGTCGTCGCCGAGCCCGAACTTCACCGCGACGGCGAGTTTCTGCTCGTACGTTGCGAGGCTGCCCTCGGCGAGCGCCGAGAGCTGGGCGGGGGGAGCGGGCGCGGGTGCGGCTTGCGCGGTGGCCGCTGTGGTCGCGGTCAGAACGGTCACCGTGACACCGGCGACCAGCAATGACCGCGCCCAGCGGGCGCGGTTGATCAAACTCATGAATTTTTCCCCCGTGCATCGTTCGAGTGCTCCACCCCACCGGCGCGGCCTCGACCTGCGGTTTTGGGCACAGGAGCGGTCACGGAGGAGACATGGAGGTCGATGTCGGGCGGTACGTTAACCCTCAGTCACCCTCCGGCACAAGGCCGCAACGCTGTGACCAACGTCGTTGGACCGCACCCCCGCGTCAACGGGTTTCGTGCTTAGATGGCCGCGACCGCATAGCGATCGATCAATAACAGTGTTCACGGGGGAAACTGAATATGCGTACGCGTGCAGCAGCGCTCGCGCTGGCCGCGACCATGAGTGTCGTGGCTGTTCCGGCCGCGTCGTGGGCGGCGGTGTCACCGATCGCCTCAATCACGGCCGCCGACGAGTGGGATCCGGCCGAGGCCGACCGGCTCTTCGTGCAGTGGTTGTCAGTCAACGAGCCGCGTCTCGCGGTGCGCAGTGCCGCCCGCAGCGCGCTGCCGGGCGGTCCCGCGGCGATCGCCGCCTTCCTCGCCACCGGCTGGGACGCGGCCATCTCACGGGCCGAGCAGACCCGCACTCGAAACGTCGACTTCACCACCCGCATGATCAACACGCATCCGGCCCAGTTCTATCCGCGGGTCAACGCGGCCGGGCGGCGCGCTCTGGCCGGCACCGAAGCCGAACTGGCCGACTTCGTGGCGAAGGGCTATGCGAAGGCGCTGGAGCTCGACCGCAAGGACATCGACGACGACAACGACCAAGCCGAGGCGATCCGGCAGGACGACCGCAACTACGTGACGCTGCTGAGCACGGAGGACCCGGGCGACCAGGTACGCGCGTGGGCCGCGCGGGCCGTCGCCCCCGGCACCACCGACGCCGACGTCGTCGAGTTCTTCCGCTACGGCTGGGTCAGCGCGTCCGGACTGGACATGCAGACGTACCGCACCCGGCTCGCCGACGAGGACCGCCGCTGGCACCTGAAGTCCCGCGAACTGGTCCTCGCTGCGCAGAAGGCCGAGCACGACGCGCGCGAGACCGCCGGCGAGGCGAAGAAGCAGATGATGGAGGCTGCGGCACGTGCCTGGGGGCTGGTCGGCGCTCAGACCGGTCCGGCCCGGGTGGCGTGGGCCGATGCCGAGCAGGTGGCGCTGCGCCAGGCCGAGACGTGGCTGCTGGTGTCCCAGGCCGCGGCCAGCTCGACCAGCACGAACTGGTTGACGATCGCCGCCTCCTCGCAGAACGCGCGGGCTGACTGGCTGGCCGAGCAGGAGAACGCGGCCGCTCAGGCGGCGTCCTGGATGACGCTTTACCGGCAAGCCATGGCCGCTGAGGCAGCCCTGCTGGAACCGGTCGAATAGGCACGCAGATCGGGTGCCGGTCGCATGAGAATGCGTCCGGCACCCGACGGGGACCTGCGGGGATTCATTCAGCGTTCGTTCTCGGGCGCCTCCCGTAAGAAAATCAGCCGAAGGTCAATTCCGGTGGATCAGCGGGATTCGCGCGACCCGGCCGGTTCGGTGGATCAGCAAGATTCGCGTGACCCGATCGGCCCGGCGGGATCAGCGGTGCCCGCGCGGCCCGTTGTGGCCACCGTGGTGACCCGGCCGGTTCCAGCCCCAGCCCCAGCCCCGCTCGACCTCGAGGGCGAACGTGCCCCGGTGGAAGCCTCGGCGCTGGTAGTCGCAGTCGTAGTCCTTCCACCGGCCGAACCGCTCGCCGACCCGCCCGGCCAGATCACAAGCGCGGTACGAGCGGTAGTAGCCGACCACCACGTCACGGTCGCGGTGCCGGTCGAACTGCGCCGTCCGGCTGGGCTCGGACTTGGCCGCGGCCGTCGGCGAGGCATCCGCCGCCTGCGCCGGTCCGATGCCGAAGGACACCCCGGCGAGCAGGCCGAGACCTGCCGTCATCAGGAGCTGCGTCATCTTGTTCATGCCTATTTCCCCTTCCAATCGGAACGCTTTCTCATTCGGTGTTGCATGATCAGGAAAGCATCCCGAGGCGGACAAATGGTGCATTCAACACGCCAAGTAACCCGGACGATTGATAGCCGAAAAGACGAGTGCCACTAATACGTTTCGGTCACACGAAAAGCGGTTAAAACACATCGACGGTCGGCAAGCCGATGAGCGTCGTCGATGTCCGCATCCCACCGCTGATCGACGACTACGAGGAGCGGCGCCCGGGTAAGTTGCCGCCGTGAGAGTCCGGACAGTAACGCTGGTGCTCGTGATCGGCCTGGTCAGCGGGTGCGACTGGGCCGGCGGCGACGGCCGCGACCGCAACCCGGAGAACAGGCCCGGCTACGTCCTCGGCGAACGTGAGGGCACGCCGCACCGCATCCGCGGCGACGGTGACGTGACGTCGTTCCAGCTGTTCGGCGGGGCCGACGCCGTCCACGTCCGGCTCGGTGACCTGGACGGCGACCTGTACGAGCTGTCCACACCCGACGGCTCCAAGGCCGCCCCGACCGCCGCCGTCGAGGGCTCCGACCTGATCGCGAGCCTGCGCGACACCGGGCAGCACGGTCCGGCTGTGCTGACGGTGGTGCTCAGTGACGACGTGCGGTGGCAGATCAGGCTCGCGGGCGGCGCCCCGAACGAATCGGTCGACCTGACGGGCGGCCCCGGCGGCCACGTCGACTTCAGTGCCGGCGCCGCCCGCGCCGCCGTGACGCTGCCGGCTGCCGACGGCACCCAGAAGGTCACTCTCGGCGGCGGTGCAAGCCTTCTTTCCGTACGGTTGGCCGGCTCTGCGCCCGTACGTGTCTCAGCCCTGAGCGGAGCGGGCAGCGTCACCATCGACGGGGAAGTGCACACGGGTGTGCCGGGCGGCTCCGTCTGGGCCCAGGACGGCTGGGAGCAAGCGGCCGCCCGCTACGACGTGAACGCCACGTCCGGGGTGGCCACGGTCACGGTCGAACGCTCCTGACTCGTCCGGCCGACTTACGACCGACCCCGGCTCAGAAGACCTCGCGCCAGTCCACGTACTTGAAGTTGGTGCTGACCCGGCTGTCGTCCGGCTTGTTCTCACCGTCGTGCAGCACGAGCAAACCCTTCGGGTATCCGGGCAGCGGCACGCTGGTCGCGGCGGCACCGTCCGAGTGCTCCACGCCGTCGGTGCGCTGACCGTCGCCCACCTGGAAGCTCTGGACCGGCCGATTGCTCCTACGGTCGTACACGTAGAACTTGCTGTCGCCCTGGCTGGACACAATCAGGTAGCCATCGCGCTTGCCGGTCGGATAGATCGTCGCGCCCTCGACGTCGGCCCGGATACGACCGGCCTCCGCCGCCGGCTCACCGAGGGCGCATTCCTCGGTCTCCGGATCGTAAGTTCCTTCCGCACCGTATTCGGCGACGCGCTCGACCACCCGGGGCACACCGACGAACCGGTCCCGATCGAGCCGGATCTTCCAGAGCGCTACGTCTTCCTGCGCGGCGTAGAGCACGCCCGCCTCGGCGTCGACGACCATGCCCTCGATCTGCGGTTCCTCACCCGGCTCGAGGCACGGCGTCCACATGGCGCCGTTGGCGAGGCGGAACTCTTTGGGCAGGTCGAGCGTGTCGGTGACGCGATAGCTCACAACATCTCGCCGGGCGTCCGCACGTTCCTCAAGCCGGAAAATGCCGAGACGCGTGGTGTGGCGCCGGCTGACAACGGCATATTTCCCGTACGTGGCCAGGCCGTACCCGGTCGCCTGGGTCTCCACCTCGGCGTCGTCCCGCGAGAACAACCGCGGGGCGTCGGCCGCGGTCACATCGGTGAGCCGCCCCGACGCCTCGATGCGGTAGATACGCAGCTTGTCGAGTCCACGGTCGGTGACAACGGCGTAGTCGTGGCGTTTCCGGCCGAAGCCGGTGATCAGGTCGACGTTGTTGAACCGGCCGCCCTCGGGTGGCTGAATCGTCTGCACCTCACGGCCGGCCAGGTCGTAGACGCGGAGCCCACCGTTCTTGGCGGTTCCGATGACCCGGCTGCGGGACTTGTCGGCCCGGTTGACCCAGATCGCCGGGTCGTCCGCGTCCGCGTCACCGCCCGCCGCGTCGTCGAAGAGCGCGGGCGTCTCCACGGACGCGGTGATCTCTCGGAGCTGCATCTCTGAGGGCCGCTCGCCGGCCTGTGCGGGCGCGGCGACGGCAGTGCTCAGAGCGACAAGGGCAACGATACCCACGGTACGACGCATAGCCAGTGACACTCCCCGATAAACCTGGCGCTCGGGTGGCCGCCGGTTGAACTGCCTTTATACCCCTGGAAACGGCAGTAGGCCCACCCCGTTCGGGGTGGGCCTACTGTTTCACGTTGAGTCCGGCGGCGTCCTACTCTCCCACACCCTCCCGAGTGCAGTACCATCGGCGCTGGAGGGCTTAGCTTCCGGGTTCGGAATGAGACCGGGCGTTTCCCCTCCGCTATGACCACCGAAACAGCTATCAGCAGAACAAACCAGTGTCAGCAACCCACACCCCGACGCAATTGGGGGCTGGTGCTTCTGGTTGTTCGTTTGCTGTGAATCACACAGTGGACGCGCTCATATGTTTAGGGTGGTTAAGCCCTCGGCCTATTAGTACCGGTCAACTGAACCAGTTACCTGGCTTACATCTCCGGCCTATCAACCCAATAGTCTCTTGGGAGCCTTACCCACTCAAGGTGGTGGGATACCTCATCTCGAAGCGAGCTTCCCGCTTAGATGCTTTCAGCGGTTATCCCTTCCGAACGTAGCCAACCAGCCGTGCCCCTGGCGGGACAACTGGCACACCAGAGGTTCGTCCGTCCCGGTCCTCTCGTACTAGGGACAGCCCTTCTCAAGTATCCAACGCGCACGGCGGATAGGGACCGAACTGTCTCACGACGTTCTAAACCCAGCTCGCGTACCGCTTTAATGGGCGAACAGCCCAACCCTTGGGACCTGCTACAGCCCCAGGATGCGACGAGCCGACATCGAGGTGCCAAACCATCCCGTCGATATGGACTCTTGGGGAAGATCAGCCTGTTATCCCCGGGGTACCTTTTATCCGTTGAGCGACACCGCTTCCACACGCAAGTGCCGGATCACTAGTCCCGACTTTCGTCCCTGCTCGACCCGTCAGTCTCACAGTCAAGCTCCCTTGTGCACTTACACTCAACACCTGATTGCCAACCAGGCTGAGGGAACCTTTGGGCGCCTCCGTTACCCTTTAGGAGGCAACCGCCCCAGTTAAACTACCCACCAGACACTGTCCCTCGACCCGATCAGGGCCGCAAGTTAGATACCCAAACCCAACAGAGTGGTATTTCAAGATTGCCTCCACCCGAACTGGCGTCCGAGCTTCACCGGCTCCCACCTATCCTACACAATTAAATTCGGATACCAATGTCAAGCTATAGTAAAGGTCCCGGGGTCTTTCCGTCCTGCCGCGCGTAACGAGCATCTTTACTCGTACTGCAATTTCGCCGGGCCTGTGGTTGAGACAGTGGGGAAGTCGTTACGCCATTCGTGCAGGTCGGAACTTACCCGACAAGGAATTTCGCTACCTTAGGATGGTTATAGTTACCACCGCCGTTTACTGGCGCTTAAGTTCTCCGCCTCGCCCCCGAAAGAGCTAACAGGTCCCCTTAACGTTCCAGCACCGGGCAGGCGTCAGTCCATATACATCGTCTTACGACTTGGCATGGACCTGTGTTTTTAGTAAACAGTCGCTTCCCCCTGCTCTCTGCGGCCATACCACGCTCCACCAGCAAGTGGCTTCACGCGTCCGGCCCCCCTTCTCCCTAAGTTACGGGGGCAATTTGCCGAGTTCCTTAACCACAGTTCACCCGTCGCCTTAGTATTCTCTACCTGACCACCTGTGTCGGTTTAGGGTACGGGCCGCTCAGAACATCGCTAGAGGCTTTTCTCGGCAGCATAGGATCACTGACTTCACCTGAAACGGCTCGGCATCACGTCTCACCCTCAATGGACTACGGATTTGCCTATAGTCCGGGCTACACGCTTACCCCAGGACAACCACCGCCTGGGACCAGCTACCTTCCTGCGTCACCCCATCACTAAACTACTAGCCCAGAGGGTCCTAGACTCCCCACCATAGGTCCGAAGACCGCCGGCAGCTCGCGTAGTTAGCACCTGAACATTCGTCTTGGGCGTTCTTTTGCGGGTACGGGAATATCAA